>NZ_SNYB01000002.1:495595-1777226 GCF_004362795.1 Leifsonia sp. 115AMFTsu3.1 | reverse complement strand
CGACCGACACCCCGCTGGTGGCGAACCCGACCCTGAACCTGATCAAGGCCGCGAACGCGTCCGCGGTGAAGAACCCGGCGACGGTCGGGGACACGATCACCTACACCTTCACCTCCACCAATACCGGCAACGTCACCCTCACCGGGGTGAGCATCACCGACCAGCTCCCGGGCCTGTCCGCGATCAGCTACACCTGGCCCGGCACCCCCGGCACCCTCACCCCCGGCCAGACCGTGACGGCGACCGCGACCTACCAGCTCACCCAGGCCGACATCAACACCGGCCAGGTCATCAACCAGGCCACCGCCACCGGGACACCACCCACCGGCCAGAACGTCACCACACCACCCGCCAGCGTCCCCGTCCCACTCACCGCCGGCCCGAAACTCACCTCCACCAAGACGACCGATCCCCTGCAGGCCGGCACCGCCTCCACGGTGGGAGACACCGTCACCTACCGGTTCTCGGCGAAGAACGAGGGCAACGTCACCCTCACCGGTGTGACGATCACCGACACGCTCCCGGGACTGTCCGCGCTGACGTACACCTGGCCGGGAACTCCGGGCACGCTGCTGCCCGGAGAAACGGTCACGGCAACGGCGACCTACACGCTGACGCAAGCCGACATCGATACCGGCCACGTCGTCAACACGGCCACCACGCGCGGCACTCCCCCGGCCGGGCCCGATGTGACGCCGCCTCCCTCCGTGACCGACACACCACTCGTCGCCAACCCCGACATGACCCTGGTCAAGACGGCCGATCGTGATCGGCTCAACAGCCCTTCCCGTGTCGGCGACCAGATCACGTACCACTTCACGGCGCACAACTCCGGCAACGTGACGCTCACGAACGTCGACATCGTCGACCCGCTGCCCGGGCTTTCGCCACTGACCTATTCCTGGCCCGGAGCTCCCGGCACGCTCCTCCCGGACCAGAAGGTCACGGCCACCGCCGTCTACACGCTCACCCAGGCAGACCTCAACACCGGTCACGTCGCCAATGCTGCGACAACCACCGGAACGCCGCCCACAGGTCCAGCGGTGGTTCCGCCACCTGCGCTCAACGACGTCCCGCTCACAACCGGCCCGGGACTCGACCTCACGAAGGTCACTCTCACCGACGGCCTGTCCCGTCCCGCCAAGGTCGGCGACCTCGTCACCTTCCGCTTCGCTGCGCAGAACATCGGCAACGTGACCCTGACCGACGTCAGCATCGCCGACCCCATGCCCGGTCTATCCGCCCTCACGTACACGTGGCCGGGAACTGCGGGAACGCTGCAGCCGAAGGAGACCGTCGTCGCGACCGCGACCTATCGCCTCACCCTGGCCGACCTCAACGCCGGGCACCTCGCCAACACGGCGACGGCGGTCGGAACGCCCCCGTCAGGTCCGGCTGTGACGCCGCCGCCGGCGAACACCGACACCCCCTTGGGCTCCGCGCCGTCGATCAGCGTCGCGAAGTCCGCGACTCCCTCCGACGGTTCGCGCCTCTCGGTCGGGTCGACCATCACCTACACGTTCGTGGTCACCAACACCGGCAACGTCACTCTCTCGAACCCGCGGGTGGACGAGACGCGATTCACCGGCTCCGGCGCCCTGTCACCGGTCAGTTGCCCGCCGACCCCACGCCTGGACCCGGATGACGTCATGACGTGCACGGCCAGTTACGTCCTGACCCAGGCAGACGTCGACTCCGGTCGGCTGTCCAACGAGGCGACCGCGACCGGTACGCCGCCCACCGGGCCGGACACGACCTCTCCGCCTGCGGACGTCGACATCACCTTCCCGCCGGCTCCCGCGTTGAGCATCGTCAAAGCGGCCGACCTCACGACCGTCGCCACCCCGGCTCAGGTCGGAGACAACGTCACCTTCCACTTCGTAGCCAAGAACGACGGCAACGTGACGCTCACCGATGTCGCCATCACCGATCCACTGCCGGGGCTGTCTCCGATCACACATGCATGGCCGTCCGGAGGGACTCCGGGGACCCTGCACCCGAAGGAGGAAGTCCATGGAACCGCGACGTACCGCCTGACCCAGGCGGACCTCGACGGCGGACACCTGGCGAATACCGCGACGACACGTGGCACGCCTCCGTCCGGACCGCCGATCACGCCGCCGCCCTCCGGCACCGATTCGCCGCTGGTGGTCACGCCCTCGATCTCAGTGGACAAGAAGGCCGACACCACCGCGATCAGCTCGCCCGCGGCGGCCGGCGATGTCGTCACCTACACCTTCGTGGCCAAGAACACGGGCACCACCACCCTGACCAACGTCTGGATCGCCGACCCGCTTCCCGGACTGTCCGCACTCACCTACACGTGGCCTGGGGTCCCCGGGATTCTGGCGCCATCGGACGTCGTGACCGCGACGGCGACCTACCGCCTCACCCAATCGGACCTCAACGCGGGCGCCGTCGTGAACACCGCCACCACCTCAGGAACGCCGCCCACCGGAACCCCGGTGACCGACGACGGGACCGCGACGGTGACACTTCCGCCGGAACCGAAGCTCGAACTCACCAAGGACGCCGACGCGACCGCGATCCAGTCCCCGGCTCAGGTCGGCGACACCGTCACCTTCGCCTTCGTCGCCCGGAACAGCGGCAACACCACCTTGACCGATGTCTCGATCACCGATCCGATGGCCGGTCTGACCTCGCTGACCTACGATTGGCCGGGAGTGCCGGGCACGCTGCAGCCGAAGGAGTTCGTCACCGCGACAGCGACGTACCAACTCGCTCAGGCCGACATCGACGCCGGGCACCTGGGAAACACCGCCACGGCGACCGGCACCCCTCCGACAGGAACGCCGGTGACCACCCCACCGGCGTCGACGGACACTCCGCTGGTCTCCACCTCCGCGATCGAGCTGGTCAAGACGGCAGACACGAGCGCGGTCTCCTCCCCAACTACGGCCGGCGACATCGTCAGCTACACGTTCGTCGCGACGAACAACGGCACCACGACCTTGACGGACGTCTCGATCGTCGACCCGCTTCCTGGCCTGTCCGGGCTCACGTACACGTGGCCGGGAAATCCGGGGACACTCGCTCCGCGCGAGTACGTCACCGCGACGGCGACCTACCGCCTCACTCAGGCGGACCTGGACGCAGGCACAGTGGTCAATACCGCGAGGACCACGGGCACACCGCCGTCGGGAACGCCGGTGACCGACGACGGGACCGCGACGGTGACACTTCCGCCGGAGCCGAAGCTCGAGCTCACGAAGGACGCCGACGCAACCGCGATCCAGTCCCAGGCTCAGGTGGGCGATACCGTCACCTTCTCCTTCGTCGCCCGGAACACCGGGAACGTGACGATGACGGGTGTCACGATCACCGATCCCCTGATCGGCTTGTCCGCGCTCGTCTACGACTGGCCGGGAACCCCCGGCACCCTCCAGCCGAAGGAGTTCGTCACTGCAACCGCGACGTACCAGCTCGTTCAGGCGGACATCGACGCCGGGCATGTGGCGAACACGGCGACCTCCGCGGGCATCCCGCCGACCGGAACCAGAGTGACCACCCCACCCGCGTCGACCGACACCCCGCTCGGAGTCGCCCCCGCGATCGAACTCGTGAAGAAGGCGGACACCAGCGCCGTCAGCACTCCGGCGCATGCCGGCGACACCGTGACGTTCACATTCGCGTCCCAGAACACCGGGAACGTCACGCTGACCGATGTCGCCATCGACGACCCCCTCCCAGGTCTGTCGGCACTGACCTACTCCTGGCCGGGCAGCCCGGGCACGCTGACCCCGGGACAGAAGGTCACCGCGACAGCGACCTACCAGCTCACCCAGGCCGACATCGACGCCGGGACGGTCGTCAACACGGCCACCACGATCGGAAAGCCGCCCGTGGGCACCCCGGTGACCGATGAGGGAACAGCCACAGTGGACCTTCCGCCGGCGCCGAGCATCGATCTCACGAAGCTCGCCGATCCGTCGACGGTACAGACCCCGCCACAGTCAGGCGACACCGTCACGTACACCTTCGTGTCGGAGAACACCGGCAACGTGACACTGACCGGCGTCAGCATCACCGACCCGAAGCCGGGCCTGTCCGCTCTGACCTACACCTGGCCGGGTACCCCGGGCACCCTGGCCCCGAAGCAGAAGGTCACCGCCACGGCCACGTACCAGCTGACGCAGGCGGACATCGACGCCGGGCATGTGGCCAACACCGCAGGCACCGAGGGCACCCCGCCCACCGGCACGAAGGTCACCGACGGGGCATCGGCGGACCTGCCGCTGGTGACGGTCCCGAGCATTGACCTGGTCAAGGCGGCCGACGTCGCCGCGGTCCAGTCGCCGCCCCGGTCGGGTGACACCGTCACGTACACCTTCGTGGCGGAGAACACCGGCAACGTCACCCTCACCGGTGTCGCGATCACCGACCCGAAGCCGGGCCTGTCCGCCCTGACCTACACCTGGCCGGGTACCCCGGGCACGCTGGCTCCGAAGGAGAAGGTCACCGCCACGGCGACGTACCAGCTGACGCAGGCGGACATCGACGCCGGGCATGTGGCCAACACCGCAGGCACCGAGGGAACCCCGCCCACCGGCACCAAGGTCACCGACCAAGCCTCCGTCGACATCCCGCTCACCACGGAGCCAGGCATCCGGCTCGTGAAGAAGGCGGATACCGCACTCGTCCAATCACCGGCCGAGAGCGGCGACACGGTCACCTTCACGTTCGCGTCTCAGAACATCGGGAACGTCACCCTGACGAACGTGGTCATCCAGGACCCCCTGCCGGGCTTGTCATCACTCACGTACACGTGGCCGGGTTCACCGGGAGTGCTCGCGCCGGGTGAGACCGTCACGGCCACGGCGACCTATCGTCTGACGCAGGCGGACCTCGACGCCGAAGAGCTGGTCAACACCGCGACCACGACCGGGACCCCGCCGTCCGGAGACGACGTGACAGACGTGGCCACCGTCACGATCCCTCTCCCCGCCGATCCCGCCCTGACCGTCGTGAAGTCCGCGGGCACCATGGGGATACAGACTCCGACCGGCGCCGGCACCACGATCACGTACACGTTCACGGTGACCAACACGGGGAACGTGACGATGACCGGAGTGAGCGTCGCCGACCCGATGGTCGGCCTCTCACCGCTCACCTACGCCTGGCCCGGCGCGCCGGGAACGCTGGCGCCACGGGAGACCGTGATCGCCACGGCCACCTACGTGTTGACCCAGGCCGACATCGACGCGGGGCACGTGGCGAATACGGCACGGGCAACGGGAACGCCGCCGTCCGGAATCGTCGTCACGCCGCCGCCCGCGAGCACCGACACGCCACTGGCTCCCTTCCCCTCGATCGAGCTGGTCAAGACCGCCGACGCGGCGGCCGTGCAGTCGCCTGCTCGTCCCGGTGATGTGGTCACCTACACGTTCCGATCGAAGAACGACGGAAACGTCACCCTGACCGGAGTGACCATCACGGATCCGCTCGCCGGGCTGTCCGAGCTCGCGTACTCGTGGCCAGGAGCGCCGGGAGTCCTCGCCCCCGACGAGAGCGTCACCGCGACCGCGACCTACCCGCTCACCCAGGCGGACATCGATTCCGGCCACATCGCGAACACGGCGTCGACCGTGGGAACGCCGCCCTCGGGCGTCGCCGTCACGGACGAAGCGTCGGCAGAAGTGCCGCTGGCGGCCGATCCTCGGCTCACGCTGATCAAGACGGCCGATGCCGGCCGGGTGCAGTCCCCCGCGATGGTCGGCGACACCGTCACGTATCGCTTCGTCGTGAGCAATACGGGCAACGTGACGATCGACGGAGTGTCGGTCGCAGATCCTCTCGCCGGGCTGTCGTCGCTGACATACGCGTGGCCCGGCGTTGCCGGGCGGCTGGAACCGGGGCAATCGGTGACGGCGACGGCCGAATATCGACTCACGAACGCCGACCTCGCTGCGGGCCATGTCCAGAACACCGCCGTCGCGGTGGGTACTCCTCCGTCCGGTGAGAGGACCACCACTCCGCCCGCTTCGGTCGACACTCCACTCTCGCGACAGTCACTCCCCGCGGTGTCCGGATGAGCATGCGGAGTCGGCGACGAACGGTGACAGGAGGTGCGATGTCGCGAGGTAGAGGTACACTCTCGTTCGAACATACGTTCGACAGACGAGGTGAGCAGCATGACCGAGATCGACGAGACCGTCGCCGTCTGGACGACCGACGAGGGCGTCCCCATCCGGCTCGTGTGGAGATCCACTCGATATCGGGTGTCCGACACCCCGACCGTCTGGGCGGAGGTCTGCGCCTGGTGGCGCCCCTTCGGCGAGCATCGCTACCCCATCGGCAGCGTCCCCCGGTCGATCGGCGGTTGGCGATTCCAGGGGACCAGCGAAGACGGCGAGGCCCACGTCTTCGACGTCCGGCACGACGCGAGCGCCCGATCGTGGCGGCTGGTCCGCGTTTTCGACTGACCGCAGCGTGGCTTACCCGCGCCGCGCATCCCGTCGCATAGCCTCCATCGGGTGATGGACGACCGCTACGGAACCGATGTGCTCGCCGGCGACTGGAGAAGCGCCGGCAAGAAGTCCGTCCCCACCGTCGAAGCCGTACGAGACCTCGTCCTCGAGGACGCAGCATCCGGCTTCTGCGGCGCGATCACGCGACTCGAGGCGCAGACGGTCGAACTCGAGGACTACTTCGGCAAGAAGCGCGTCTTCCCACTGACAGGCTCGTTCCTCATCGACGGAGAGCCGGTACGCCTGGTCGTCCCATCCCGCACCCCGGCCGGCCCCACGCGGACCGCATCCGGATCGTTCGCCGTCGGCGACCAGAAGGCACGCGTCGCCCGCGCCAGCCGCATCTTCGTGGAGGGTCGCCACGACGCCGAACTGGTCGAGCGGGTCTGGGGCGACGACCTGCGCGTCGAAGGCGTCGTCGTCGAATACCTCGAAGGCGTCGACGACCTCGACGCGATCGTCCGCGAGTTCCAGCCGGACCGCGGACGGCGCATCGGCGTCCTCGTCGACCACCTCGTCCCCGGGTCCAAAGAGAGCCGGATCGCCGAGCAGGTGGCACGCGGGCCGTACGGCGCGCACGTCCTCGTCGTCGGCCACCCCTACATCGACATCTGGCAGGCGGTGAAGCCGCAGCGGGTCGGCCTCGACGCCTGGCCGAGCATCCCCCGCTCGATCTCCTGGAAGCACGGCATCTGCGCCGCCCTCGGCCTCCCCCATGAGACGCAGGCCGACATCGCACGCGCCTGGAAGCGCATCCTCGGCCAGGTCCGCTCCTACACCGATCTCGAGCCCGAGCTGCTCGGCCGGGTCGAGCAGCTGATCGACTTCGTCACCGAACCCCAAACGCGGTAGACGCGGCCTGGCTGGCGACGCTCACCAGCCGTATTCGGTGTACGACTCGCCCCGTTCGAGCGCCTCGATGCCATGCCGGATCACCGGGATGACATCGCCCGGGAGCGCGCGCAGCGGCGCCCAGACCAGCTCGGAAGCCTTCTCCGGCTCCCCGATCACGGGAACCGCACCCGCGGGGAGTGCAGCAGCGAAGAAGAAGTCGATGTAGGCGTCACCGTCCGCGCGACCATGCTGGACCAGGGCGAGCCGCACCTGATCGGGACCGAGCGCGAGGCCGATCTCCTCCCGCGCCTCACGGAGCAGCGCGGCCGTGGCCGACTCCCCCGGCTCGATGTGTCCGGCGGGGAGCGACAGCTCGCCGTCCCGATACCCCGTCCCCGCGCGGCGTTGCAGCAGGATGCGGTCGCCGTCGAACAGGCACAGGTACACGGCGGCGGGATAGGTCGGGCGCACGCGTCCATTGTGCGCCGACGACTGTCGGTCGGGTGGCGTACTGTTCTTCTCCACACGGAGCGGTTGTCCACAGCGTCGAAATTCCATTTGCGTTGTTCGAACATACGTTCGAAAATGGACTCATGTCCCTCGCAGCTCCACACCTCGATGAACCGGTCGCCGACCGGGCGCAGGTGCACGAGCTGCAGACCCGCATTCGGCAGATGCAGGCAACCAAGCTCGAGAGCCGGAGCCTGCAGACGCATCCAGCGCTCTCGCCCCTCCTGCCAGGAGGTTCGCTCAAGGCAGGGGCGGCGTACTCGGTCCGCGGTTCCACGACACTGCTGATGGCCATGCTGGCCGGTCCGAGCGCGGCCGGGGCATGGTGCGGTGTGATCGGGATGCCCGACTTCGGGGCAGAAGCCGCCGGGCGGTTCGGCATCGACCTCGAACGGCTCGTGCTGGTGCCCCACCCCGGCGACCACTGGCTCACCGTGACCGCGGCGGTCGTCGATGTGCTCAGCGTGGTGGTCGTCGCGCCGCCCGCGCGCGCGAAAGACGGCGACGTCGCCCGGCTCACCGCCCGGCTGCGGCAGCGCGAAGCGACTCTCATCGTCGCCGGCGACTGGCCACAGGTGGAAGCGACGCTCACCGTCGCGCGCAGCGGGTGGGACGGCCTCGGCACCGGGAACGGCTACCTGTCGTCCCGGCGCGTCACCGTGGAGTCGGCGCCCCGCGGCGGGACGGGGCCACGCCGCACCGCCGAGCTGTGGCTGCCGGCCGTCGACGAGAGCTTCCGCGCTTCCGGGCCCACGCGGCTCGAGGCGGTGAGCTAGATGACGGACGGAACACGCGAAGCCGTCGTCACCCGGGCGATCGTGCTCTGGTGCCCCGACTGGCCGGTCATCGCTGCGCAGCAGGCGCTCGACCTGCCACCCGACGAGCCGCTCGCCCTGGTCGAGAAGGGCGTCGTGTTCGCCTGCTCCCCAGCCGCACGAGCCGACGGGGTGAAGCGCGGGCTGCGGATGCGCGAGGCGCAGGCGCGCTGCCCCCAGCTGAACGTGCTGCCGTACGATCCGGTGCTCGATGCGCGTGCGTTCGAGCCGGTGCTCGCCGCGATCGAGGAGATCACCCCCGGCGTACAGCCGGTCCGCCCCGGCACCTGCGTGCTCCGGGCGCGCGGACCCGCGCGCTACTACGGCGGCGAGGAGCAAGCGGCCGCCGAGCTGCTGCGCTGCCTGGAAGGGCTGGGCCTGCCGGATGCCCGGGTCGGGATCGCCGACGGTCCCTTCGCCGCCGAGCAGGCCGCGCGCTCGACGGGAGCCGCCCGGCCTCTCAGCAGCGCCACCCCCACCGGGACGACGTCGACCGATGCCGGCGCGTCGACCGATGCCGCTGCCGGTCGCGCTGCTGATCCCCCCGCCCCGCACTTCTGGGGCCGCAGTCGTGTGCGCATCATCCCGTCCGGCGGCTCCCCGCGGTTCCTGGCCCCGCTCCCGGTCGCCCACCTGGGCTTCGCCGAGCTCACGCCGCTGCTGCGCCGGTTGGGGCTGCATACCCTCGGCGACATCGCCGCGCTCTCGCGCGTGGACATGCGGGAGCGGTTCGGCGAGCGGGGAGAGCTCGCGCACACCCTCGCCAGCGGACTCGACGCCACGGCGGTGGTGCCGCGGACTCCGCCGAAGCAGCTCGACCGCTCCATCGAGTTCGAACCTCCCCTCGACCGTGTCGACCAGGTGACCTTCGCCGTGCGCGGCACGGCCGAGCAGTTCATCGGCGGGCTCACCAAGGCCGGGCTCGTGTGCACATCACTGCGGGTGGAGGTCACCGACGAGTCCGGGCGGGTCAGCGAGCGCACCTGGCTCCACCCCCGGTTGTTCTCTCCGCCCGACGTGGTCGACCGCGTCCGCTGGCAGCTGCAGGGCTCCGGCGCGATCGACTCCGGGCTGGCGTCCCCGATCTCCCGGGTGGTGCTCGAGCCGGAGGCGGTCGACGACATCGGCCACCACGAAGACGGACTGTGGGGCGGCGGCGCCGACGAGCGCATCCACCACGGCCTCACCCGGGTGCAGAGCATGCTCGGGCACGAAGCGGTGGTCACGGCCACGATCGGCGGTGGCCGCGCGCCCGGTGAACGGCAGGTGCTGGTGCCGTGGGGCGACCGGCCTGTGGGGGTGGCCCGCGCCGACCAGCCGTGGCCCGGATCGCTGCCGGCACCTGCGCCGTCGACCGTGTTCGAGGTCCCGCGTCCCGTCGCGGTGCTCACCGAAGAGGGCGCGCCGGTCGAGGTGACCGATCGCGGAGACGTGACCGCGCCGATCGCCCGCTTCTCCGCCACCGGCCAGGCGCGGGACGCCCGGCCGGTCGACTCCTGGGCCGGGCCCTGGCCCGTGCGGGAGCGGTGGTGGGACGCCACCCTCTCCCGGGCGATGCACCGCTTCCAGCTGGTCGATGCCGACGGCACCGCCTGGCTGCTCGCACTGGCCGGCTCCGGCTGGTTCGCGGAGGCGCGCTATGACTGAACGAGGCGATGTCTGATGGGGTGGAACAATCCGCCGATCCCGTGGGCCGAGTTCGAGCGGCGGCTCTCCGGACGACGCACCGGACAGCAGGCAGACGAACGTCCGTCGTCGCGCAAGCGGCAGAAATACGTGCCGCAGGCGATCCCGGAGACGCCCGAGGACGCGGTCCCGTACGCCGAGCTCCACGCGCACAGCAACTTCAGCTTCCTCGACGGCGCGTCCTCCCCGGAGGAACTGCTCGAAGAGGCCACCCGGCTGAACCTGCACGCGCTCGCCCTCACCGACCATGACGGCATGTACGGGGTCGTGCACCTGGCCGAAGCGGCAGAGGCGTACGACCGGGTGAAGACCGTCTTCGGCGCCGAGCTGTCGCTGTCGCTCACCAAGCCGCAGAACGGCGAACCCGATCCAGAGGGCAGCCACCTGGTCGTGCTCGGCCGCCGGCAGGGCGGCTACCATCGGCTCGCCGCCGCGATCACCGCGGGGCAGCTCGCCGGAGAAGAGAAGGGGCGGCCGGTGTACCGGCTCGACGAGCTCGCCGAGCAGTCGGGCGGCGAATGGATGGTGCTGACCGGATGCCGGAAGGGCGACGTCCGGCTGGCCCTCGCCGAGCACGGCGAACGTGCAGCGGAGCGGGAGGTCGCGCGGCTCGCCGACCTGTTCGGGCACGACAACGTGCTCGTCGAGCTGATCGATCAGGGCGCCCCGCGCGACTCGACCGACAACGACATCCTCACCCGTATCGCCGGCCGGCTCGGGCTGCCGACCGTTGCGACCAACAACGTCCACTATGCGAGCCCGGCGCAATACCCCCTGGCGACCGCCGTCGCCGCCGTGCGCGCCCGCCGCAGCCTCGACGAACTCGACGGCTGGCTGCCCGCCGCTGGAGCGGCCCACCTGCGCAGCGGCGCCGAGATGGCCCGCCGGTTCGCGCGCTACCCCGGCGCCGTCGAACGGACCGTCGAGATCGCCGACGACCTCTCCTTCCGTCTCCGCAGCGCACGCCCCCGGCTGCCGAAACAGGACGTCCCTGAGGGCCACACGCCGATGAGCTGGCTGCGCGAGCTCACCTGGCAGGGCGCCGCCGAACGGTATCCCGACCTCGACAGCAACCCGGCGAAACGCGAGCGCATCGAACGCGAGCTGGATGTGATCGAGGCGAAGGACTTCCCCGGCTACTTCCTCATCGTCCACGACATCGTCCGGTTCGCCCGCAGCCGCGGCATCCTCTGCCAGGGTCGCGGATCCGCGGCGAACTCGGCGGTCGTCTACCTGCTCGGGATCACCGCCGTCGACTCGATCAAGTACGACCTGCCGTTCGAGCGGTTCCTCTCCAGCATGCGCGAGGAGGAGCCCGACATCGACGTCGACTTCGACTCCGATCGCCGGGAGGAGGTCATCCAGTACGTCTACGCCAAGTACGGCAGGCACAACGCGGCGCAGGTCGCCAACGTGATCACCTACCGCCCCAAGAACGCCGTGCGCGACATGGCGAAGGCACTCGGCTACTCCACCGGCCAGCAGGACGCCTGGAGCAAGCAGATCGACTCGTGGGGCACCGTCCAGACCAGCGACGACCACGACATCCCGGACGACGTGGTGGGTCTCGCGCAACAGGTGCTCAAGTTCCCGCGGCACCTCGGCATCCATTCGGGCGGGATGGTCCTCACCGACCGGCCCGTCGGCGAGGTGTGCCCGATCGAGCACGCCCGCATGGAGGGCCGCACCGTGCTGCAGTGGGACAAAGACGACTGCGCATGGATGGGGCTGGTCAAGTTCGACCTCCTCGGCCTCGGGATGCTGTCGGCGCTCGACTACTCGATGCGCACCATCGAGGCGTCGCTCGGCGAGAAGTGGACGCTCGACAGCATCCCGAAGGAGGAGCAGGGCGTCTACGACATGCTCTGCCGTGCCGACTCGATCGGCGTCTTCCAGGTGGAGAGCCGCGCCCAGATCGGCACCCTGCCGCGACTTCAGCCCCGCAGCTTCTACGACCTCGTGATCGAGATCGCGCTCATCCGCCCCGGTCCCATCCAAGGCGGGGCGGTGCATCCGTACATCCGCCGGAAGCTCGGCAAGGAGCCGGTCACCTACCTGCACCCCTCGCTCGTGCCGGTGCTGGAGCGCACGATGGGTGTCCCACTGTTCCAGGAGCAGCTGATGCAGATGGCGGTCGCGGTCGGCGACTGCACGGCGGAGGACGCCGACCTGCTGCGCCGGGCCATGGGCTCCAAGCGCGGGGTGGAGAAGATCGAAGCGCTCAAAGCGAAGCTGTACGACGGGATGGCGAACAACGGCATCACCGGAGCCGACGCCGACGCCATCTACGAGAAGATCGAGGCGTTCGCCAACTTCGGCTTCGCGGAGAGCCACGCGATCAGCTTCGCGCTGCTCGTCTACGTCAGTTCGTGGATGAAGCTGCACTACCCGGGCGCGTTCCTCGCCGGACTGCTGCGCGCCCAGCCCATGGGCTTCTACTCACCGCGCACCCTCACCGCCGACGCACGCCGGCACGGCGTGATCGTGCACCGCCCCGACATCCAGCGCTCCGGCGTCTTCCCGCTCCTCGAGCCGCTCGACGATCCGGACGCCCAGCGCGGGCCGACCGGATCCGATCCGTGCCTGCAGACCGATCAGCCGCCGATCGACCCCTTCGATCCGGCGGTCCCGCTCGACTTCGCCGCGCACCGCCGCGACGCCGGTCACGCGGTACGCCTCGGCCTCGCGGCGGTCACCTCGATCGGCGAGAAGGTCGCGGAGCGCATCGTCGCCGAGCGCGAAGCGTACGGCCCCTACCGCGACCTCGGCGACCTCGCCCGGCGCACCGGACTCAACACCGGTCAGCTGGAGGCGCTCGCCGCCGCCGGCGCGTTCGACGGTTTCGACCTGAGCAGGCGGCAGGCGATCTGGGAGGCCGGCAACGCCGCTCAGGAGCGACCGGAGTACCTCGCCGGCACGGCGATCACCGTGCAGCCGCCCCTGCTGCCGATGCTCTCCCCCGCCGAACAGCTCGCCAGCGACCTGTGGGCGACCGGTATCTCGACCGACGACCATCCCATCCGCTTCCTGCGCCCGGCGCTCGCCGCCCGCGGCGTCCGCCCGGCCGACACGCTCGCCGCGGGCGAATCCGGCCGGCGCATCGAGGTGGGCGGCGTGGTGACGCATCGGCAGCGTCCGGCGACGGCGGCGGGAGTCACGTTCCTCAACATCGAGGACGAGACCGGGATGGTGAACGTCATCTGCCCGGTCGGGGTCTGGAACCGCTATCGCCGGGTCGCCCGCCAGGCACCGGCGATGATCGTCCGCGGCATCCTGGAGCGCAGCGAGGAAGGCGTCGTCAATGTGCTCGCCGACCGGCTCGAAGCACTCGACACCGGCATCCGAACCGTCTCGAGGGACTTCCGATGAGCCGCCTCAGGCCGCAGCGCGTCCCGTCACTCCTCGAACCGCAGGTGCCGCACACTGCGACCGTTCCTGCGCACCAGACGGAGCGCCTCCACACCGATCCGGATGTGACGCTCGACGAAATCGCGCGTCACTCCGAGATCGCTCTCCACCGTCTTCACGCCCTCCGGCGTCATCGGCTGATCCGAGATGAGCAGCAGCGCCCCGCTCGGGATGCGGTTGGCGAAACCCGCCGCGAACACCGTCGCCGTCTCCATGTCGACGGCCATGCACCGCGTCCGCTTCAGGTACTCCTTGAAGGTGTCGTCGTGCTCCCAGACTCGGCGGTTCGTCGTGAAGACGGTGCCTGTCCAGTAGTCCTGCTGGAAGTCGCGGATGGTGGACGACACGGCGCGCTGCAGCTGGAACGCCGGGAGCGCTGGCACCTCGGGAGGCAGGTAGTCGTTCGACGTGCCCTCGCCGCGGATCGCCGCGATCGGAAGCACGAGATCGCCGAGCTTGTTCTTGCGCTTCACCCCGCCGCACTTGCCCAGAAACAGGGCGGCTTTCGGACACACAGCGGTCAGCAGGTCCATGATCGTCGCCGCGTTCGGGCTGCCCATACCGAAGTCGACCATCGTGATCCCGTCCGCCGTAGCGTTCGGCATCGAGCGATCCAGCCCGCGCACCTCGGCGCCGTACCAATCGGCGAAGCGCTGCACGTAGTCGCCGAAGTTGGTCAGCAGGATGTACTCGCCGAACTCCTCCAACGGAGTGCCGGTGTAGCGCGGGAGCCAGTCGCGGACGATGGCCTCCTTGTCCTTCATGCCGCCCTCGCTGGGCATCACATTCACCGCGGCCTCGCGGTCCTGCGCATCCACCATCCTGAGTCTCCCTTTCTCGTCCGCCGCCGGTCAGCCGGCGACGGTGGTGCCGAGCAGAGACCCGACGATGAACGTCGCAGCCAGCGCCAACGCGCCGCCCACCACCACTCGTACCATGGCACGACCCCGCGAGCTGCCCCCGATCCACGCCGCGACGTAGCCGGTGACGGCGAGGGCGACGAGCACCGCGACGAACGTGACCGGGATGCGGAACGCAGCGGGAAGCAGGATGGTCAGCATCGGGAGCACGGCGCCGCACGTGAACGCGACGGCCGATGCGAGCGCGGCATGCCACGGGCTGACGACGTCGTCCTGGTCGATTCCGAGCTCCGCCGACAGGTGCGCGGCGAGGGCGTCATGCGCGGTGAGCTCCACGGCGACCTTCCGGGCCGTGGCCGGCGTCAGGCCCCGCTGCTCGTACAGACCCGTCAGCTCGTCCAGTTCCTCCTCCGGCATCTCCGCAAGTTCGCGGCGCTCCTTCGCGATCAGCGATCGTTCGCTGTCACGCTGGCTGCTCACCGAGACGTATTCGCCCAGAGCCATCGAGATCGCCCCACCCACGAGTGCCGCCAGCCCAGCCGTCACGATCGCCGCAACAGAGGCCGTCGCCCCCGCGACGCCGACCACGACGGCGGCAACCGAGACGATGCCGTCGTTCGCCCCGAGCACGCCGGCGCGCAGCCAGTTCAGGCGCTGCGCCAAGCCACCGCGGTGCGGTTCGTCCGGGTGCGGCCCGCCCGCCGCCTCGTCAGCCGGCGCGCGGTCCGCGGCCGCGCGATCCGCCGCCGCGCGATCCGCCGCTGCGCGATCCGCCGCAGCGCGATCCGCCGCCCCACTCGCTGTCAGGTCATCCGATCCAGTGTCGCCCATGCGCCCAGCCTAAGAATCACGCCGATCGCCCGCCAGCAAGGTTCGGCGACCCTAATGACTGCCGAGCCGCTTGCGCAGGAAGTCGATGCGCGCCTGCAGCTGCGTCACGCTGGCCTGCGCCACCGCCGGGCCCCCGCACACCCGGCGAAGCTCGGCGTGGATGAGGCCGTGCGGCTCCCCCGAGTTCTTCGAATACAACCCCACCAGACTGTTCAGCAACTGGCGCTGCTCCTTCAGCGTGCGGTGCAGCGGAGCAGGGGGGTGCCCTTCCGCCGTCGCCGGCCGGGAGGAGTGCCGGCGCGCCTGCCGCTGCTGCCGCTGCAGCAGCAGCTCGTGCACCTGCTCCGGCTCCAAGATCCCCGGCAGGCCGATGAAGTCCAGCTCCTCGTCCGTTCCGGGGACCGCGAAGCTGCCGAACTCCTTCCCGTCGTACAGCACACGGTCGAAGTTCGCCTCCGACCCCAGCGCCTCGAACGCGAACTCCTCCGTCAGCGCCTCCGACGCGCGCTCCTCGCGGTTCGCCTCGGCCATCATCGCGTCCTCGGGGTTCCACAGGTCGCCCTCGGCGTTCTCCTCGACGCGGTCGAGCGCGTGATCGCGCTCCAGCTCCATCGCGTTCGCCAGCGCCATCAGCGTCGGCACGTTCGGCAGGAACACCGACGCCGTCTCGCCGCGGCGACGCGCACGGACGAAACGGCCGATCGCCTGGGCGAAGAACAGCGGTGTGGATGCGCTGGTCGCGTACACGCCGACGGACAGCCGCGGCACGTCCACGCCCTCCGACACCATCCGCACCGCGACCATCCACCGCGAGTCGCCCTGCGAGAACTCCGCGATCCGGTCGCTCGCCTCCTTCTCGTCCGACAGCACGACCGTGGCCGGCTCTCCACTGATCTGGTGCAGCAGATCCGCGTAGGCGCGGGCGGCGTAGTGATCCGTCGCGATCACCAGGCCGCCGGCGTCGGGGATCGAGTTGCGCACCTCGGTGAGGCGGCGGTCGGCGGCGGCCAGCACAGCGGGAATCCACTCGCCGCGAGGATCGAGGGCCGTCCGCCACGCCTGCGACGTGATGTCCTTCGTGTTGCCCTCGCCGAGACGTGCCTCCATCTCGTCGCCGGTCTTGGTCCGCCACCGCATGTGGCCGGCGTAGACCATGAAGATCACGGGACGGACGACGCCGTCCTCGAGCGCACGGCCGTAGCCGTAGTTGTAGTCCGTGACCGAGGTGCGGATGCCCTGCCTGTCCGGCAGGTACGTCACGAACGGGATCGGCGCCGTGTCGGAGCGGAACGGCGTACCCGTCAACGACAGCCGTCGGGTCGCGCGCTCGAAGGCGTCCCGGATGCCGTCACCCCAACTGAGCGCGTCGCCGCCGTGATGCACCTCGTCCAGGATCACCAACGTCTTGTACGCCTCGGTGATGTCCTTGTGCAGGCTCGGACGCATGGCCACCTGCGCGTAAGTTACCGCCGCACCGCGATAGTGCCGCGCGTAGCGCCCGTCGGAGTTCTTGAAATCCGGATCGAGGTGCAAGCCGACGCGAGCGGCGGCCTCGGCCCACTGGCGCTTGAGGTGCTCGGTCGGCGCGACGACGGTCACACGCTCGACGACACGCCGAGACAGCAGCTCGGTCGCGAGCCTCAGCGCGAACGTCGTCTTACCGGCGCCCGGCGTCGCCGCCGCGAGGAAGTCGCGGGGTTCGTGGACGAAGTACGCGTCGAGCGCCTCCGCCTGCCAGGCACGCAGCTTGCCCGCGGTCCCCCAGGCCGCGCGCTCCGGGAAGGACGGCGAGAGATGCTCGGCCGCGAAGCTTCCCGCGTGCACGCCGGGACGCTCGAGACCACTGAGTTCGGGGTCACCGGGGGCCTCTTCCGGCTCGGGTGTTGCTGACGTCTCCACTTGGATCAAATCTACCGGAGCCCGCCGACAGCGGAGTCCGATGCAGAATGGAGCAATGGCAGAAGCACGGCATCCCTGGTCCCGCTACGTCGCCCTCGGAGACTCGTTCACCGAAGGCATCGGCGATCCGGAGCCCGGCAGCCCGGGAGGCCACCGCGGCTGGGCCGACCGTGTCGCCGAGGTCCTCAGCCAGCAGACAGACGACTTCGCGTACGCGAACCTCGCTGTGCGCGGCAAGCTGATCCGCCAGATCCTGGACGAGCAGGTGGATGCGGCGGTCGCCCTCCGCCCCGACCTCATCACCATCTCGGCGGGCGGCAACGACGTGATCCGCCCCGGCACAGATCCCGATCAGATCGCGCTGCTGTTCGACGAGGCCGTCTCGCGGCTCAGCGTCGACGGCGCGACGATCGTCGTGTTCACCGGCGTCGACGTCGGCTTCTCGCCGGTCTTCCGCGGCATTCGCGGCAAGGTCGCGATCTACAACGAGAACGTGCGCGCGATCGCCGCCCGCTACGACTGCATCGTCGCGGACCAGTGGTCGCTGACCGAGATCCAGGACCAGCGGATGTGGGCTCCCGACCGGTTGCACCTCGCACCCCTCGGCCACCACACCGTCGCACGGATGGTCCTCGCGGCGCTCAACGTCGAGAACGACCTGCAGCCGCTTCAGCCCGAGCCGCTCCCTCCGCGCACCTGGCGTCGCGCCCGCGCCGAGGACCTCTCCTGGGCTCGCGAATACCTCGTGCCGTGGGTGATCCGCCGCATCCGCCACCAGTCCTCCGGAGACCACGTCACCCCGAAGCGACCGCAGGCCGGCCCGTTCCTCCTCAGCCGCGACTAGCGCGACCACCAGCGCCAGCAAAGACCACCTCGGTGGGTCGCAACACGCCGTTACGGCCACCCCATAACGGCGAGTCGCGTCCCACAGACGCGCGACGCTACGTCCCGAGTCCGCCCGGATGCGCCAGCCGCCACCCGAATCCCGGGTCGGGCACGTCCCGCGCGAGTGCCAACGGCACCGTCGCGGTCGTCCCGTTGAGCGTGAACGTCCCCTGACCGAGGATGTCGCCCTTGAACCCGGACGACAGCGGTCGCGTCTGCAGATCCACGGTGATCGGCGTATCCGACCACACCAGGAACGACTTCGTCTCGGTCGCGATGAGCTTCGACGACGCCCCCCACGCGGTCGTGTAGGTGCCGAACACCTGACCCTTCTCGACCGGCGTCACCTGGTGGAACCCGCTCTTCATGCTGGTCATCAGCGCCTGAACCCCCGCCCACAGATCGTCGTGGGTCGGCGCACCCAGCACCACGCCGAGCACCCGCACCTTCGTCGACCCGACCGGCAGCTCCGCCGAGAACAGCAGGCAGTTGCCCGCCTCGTCGGTGTTCCCGGTCTTGATGCCGTCCATGCCCTCGAACCCGAGCAGCGTGTTGGTGTTGTCCTGCGACCCGGCGCCGGGGAGGGTGGCGTTCTTCTGCGAAACGATCGACGACAGCGCGGGCGACGCGAGTACCAGCTTCCCGATGCCGATCAGGTCCTTCGTCGTGCTCACGTTCCCCGGGTCGAGGCCGTCCGGCGTTGTGACCTTCGTGCCGGTGAAGCCGTTCTTCGCCAGCCAGTCGTTGGCGGCCGACACGTAGGCGCTCGTCGACCCGTACGCCCAGTTCGCCAGCGAGATCGCGTAGTTGTTCGCCGACGGCAGGAGCATCGCCTCCAGCGCCTGCTTCTCGGTCATGGACGTGCCCGCGACCACCGGCGCCCACGATCCGCCCGCCGCGACGACGTCGTTCCAGATGTCCACATCCCGCTGCGTGAACGAGATGTCCGGCCCCTGATCGTTGCCGTTCAGCGGCTTCTTCTCCAGCACGACGAGCGCTGTGATCGTCTTCGTGATGCTCGCGATCGGCACACTGGCGTCGCTCCCGTGCGACGCCGACGCTCCTGGATAGTCGGGCGCGACGATCGCGGCCGAGCCATATCCCGGCCAGGCCAGCTGCACGGCCGGCTGCACGAGCTGCTTGCCGTGCGCCGTGACCGCTGCGGTCGCCGGGACCGGCGCAACCAGCGACCCCACCACATAGACGAAAGCGACGAGGATGGCGATCAGCGTCCCGAAGACCACGATGCGGCGCCGGCGGTACACCTTCCGGGAGACACGGCGCGGCGGATCGACGAGAACTTGCTGGGGCACCCTCGGATTTTAGCGGCGGCTATCCCTGCGACGGCTGAGAACGCGCGCGGAGCGCCCACAACGCGACAGCGGACGCGGAGGCCACGTTGAGCGAGTCGACGCCATGCAGCATCGGGATGGTGACCACCGTGTCCGCCGCAATCAGCGCCCGCCTGCTGAGCCCGTCGCCCTCCGCTCCGAACACCATGGCCACGCGCTCCGGCGGGTCGGCCGCGTACGCGTCGAGCGTCACGGCCTCGTCGGAGAGCGCGAGCGCGGCGATGTCGAACCCTGCGTCGTGGAGCAACGGCACCGCCTCATCCCACTCCGGCAGTCGAGTCCACGGCACCTGGAGCACGGTGCCCATGGAGACGCGGACGCTGCGCCGGTAGAGCGGGTCGGCGCACCGCGGCGTGACGAGCACGGCGTCCGCGCCGAGGCCCGCGACCGCGCGGAAGATCGCCCCGACGTTGGTGTGGTCGACGATGTCCTCCAGCACGACCACGCGCCGCGCATCCCGCAGCAGCTCGGCCGGATCGGGCAACTCGGGGCGGTGCATAGCCGCCAGCGCGCCCCGGTGCAGGTGGTACCCGGTGAGCCGCTCGAGCACGGCCGCGTCGCCGACGAACACCGGGACGTCGGGATACGGCTCCAGGAGCGGCTCGATGTCCGGGAGCCACTGCTCCTGCAGCAGCACGGAACGCGGTCGGTGCCCGGCGGCCAGGGCGCGCGTGATCACCTTCGTCGACTCGGCGATGTACAGCCCGCCCGCCGGTTCGGTCACCCGCCGCAGCGCCACGTCGGTCAGGCGCGAGTAGTCGGCGAGGCCTTCGGCCTCCAGGTCGTCGATGCGGTGCAGGAGCATGACGTCAACACTGCCAGCCGCACGAAACAAATCGGAAAACTGGGGTGTTTAGACTCAGAGAGGATCTGGAGGTGCCTGTGACCACGCTGACGACCGAGCTCCCGCCGGAACTCGCCCGCGGGATCGACCAGACCGTCGAGTTGCTCTCCGGCCGCCGCTTCGCCGTTCTGACCGGCGCTGGCGTGTCCACCGACTCCGGCATCCCGGACTACCGCGGCGAGGGCGCTCCGAAGCGCACCCCGATGACGTTCCAGCAGTTCCTCTCCGACGACCGCTTCCGCAAGCGCTACTGGGCCGGCAGCCACCTGGGCTACCGCCGGTTCGCGGCAGCGCATCCCAACGACGGCCACCGTGCTCTGGCGGCGCTGGAGGCCGCGGGCGCCGCCAACGGCGTCATCACCCAGAACGTGGACGGGCTGCACAAGCAGGCCGGGTCGCGCAAGGTCGTCGACCTCCACGGCGCCATGGACCGCGTCCTCTGCCTCGTCTGCGGCCAGATCTTCGCCCGCGAGGCGATCACCGCTCGCATCGACGCCGCGAACCCGTGGCTCGACACCGAGGGCGCCGTCGAGATCGCCCCGGACGGCGACGCCATCGTCACCGACATCGACGCCTTCGTCGTCCCGGACTGCACCGTCTGCGGCGGCCATCTGAAGCCGGATGTGGTCTTCTTCGGCGAGTTCGTGCCCGCCGAGAAGTACCGCGAGGCCAGCGCGCTGGTCCGTTCGGCCGACGCCCTCGTGATCGCCGGTTCGTCGCTGGTGGTCAACTCCGGCATCCGCCTCCTCGAGGAGGCCCGGCGGCGCCGGCTCCCCATCGTCATCGTCAACCGGGGCGCGACCAAGGGCGACGGTCGCGCGACCATTAAGCTGGACGGTGGGACGACGGAGACACTGGTCGAGTTGGCCGAGCGGTTGGCCTGACCCGACCGCCCACGCGTCCCGGTGACGAAAGGACGCGTGTGACCTTCATCTCGCTGGTGCGGCACGGCCAGACCGACTGGAACCTCGCGAAACGCATCCAAGGCTCCAGCGACATCCCGCTCAATGCGACCGGCCGCGACCAGGCGGAGGCGACTGGACGCGCGCTCGCGGGCGGACGGTTCGACGCGATCTACGCCAGCCCGCTGTCACGCGCTCTCGACACCGCGCGGATCATCGCCGGTCATGTCGGGCTGGGCGAGCCGGAGCGCCTTCCGGCGGTCGCCGAGCGGCAGTACGGCGAGGCCGAGGGGCTGACCGGCGAGCAGATCCTGGCCCGCTGGCCCGACGGGATGCCCGTGCCCGGTCGCGAGACCCGCGACGAGGTCGTCGCGCGCGCCCTTCCCGCGCTGCGTGACCTCGGCGAGCGGCATCCCGGTGAGAACGTCATCGTCGTCAGCCACGGCGGCGTCATCTCGTCGCTGGTACGCCACGTCACCGACCACGCGCTGCCGGGGCCGGGCGAGCTGATCCCGAACGGGTCCGTCCACCGCTTCCGCTACGACGACGGCGACCTCACGCTGGACCGATTCAACCTCGGCCCGGAGGACCGCGACCTGTTCACCGCCTCCGTGATGTGACGGAACGCCACTCCGCCGCATCCAGGGGTCGCAACACGCCGTTACGGCCCGCCGATAACGGCGAGTCGCGACCCACAGATGGTCGTCAGCCCGACGCGACGCCCTCGAGCACGGTGAGCAGCCGCTCCGCCGAGCCGTCCCAGGTGTACCGCGCGGCCTGAGCGCGCGCGGCCGCCGACCGGGCAGCCCACACGCCGTCCTCCTCCAGGTGCCTGACCTTCGCCGCCACCTGCTCCGGCGCATCCGCGTTGAAATACAGTGCAGCCTCCCCGCCGATCTCCCGGAAGATCGGGATGTCGCTGACGACCACCGGCGTGCCGAGTGTCATCGACTCCACCAGGGGGATGCCGAACCCTTCGTCGTGCGACGCCGTCACCAGGGCGGTCGCCGCGGCAAGCGTCTCCGCGTACTCCTCGTCGCTGGCGCCGTCGTGGAAGACGATGCGCGCACCCGGCGCGAGTTCCGTCAGACGCTGGCGCTCGGCATCCGATACCCGGCTCATCAGGTGGAGCGTGTACTCCGGCAGCAGCGCGGCCGCACGCACCAGTGTGTCCACGTTCTTGTACGGCATGAACGAGCCCATGTAGACGAGGCTCTTGCTCTCCGCCGCGGTGCGCTCGGCCCGTCCGGGTGCGAGCTCGGGCATGTCGGCCGCATTGGGCACGACGTGCACCGGCCGCTTGGTCAGGCGGTGCTCGGCGATGAGCCCCTTCGTCGTCTCCGACACGGTCACGACCGCGTCGGAGCGGTTGAGCAGCAGGCGCTGCGGCCACCACGCCAGGTGGTACAGCCGCCACAGCCCCCGCACGAACGCCGGCAGGTCGCGCGGCGGCGTCGGGTGGCGGTAGTAGATGAGGTCGTGGACGGTCAGCACGAGCCGGTACTTCCGCCCGAAGCCGCCCATCGTCTGCATGGGCGTGAACACGACGTCGGGCTTGAGGCGGTTGACCGTCCGCGCCACCCACGGCTCGCCCATCGACGTGGGCGACGGAATGAGCTCCCACGGCAGGTCGGGCAGTAAGTCGAGCTGGCGGTGGTCGCTGATCAGCATCGTCACCGGGTGCCGCTTCGCGAGGGCGGTGACGAGGCCGGCCGTGTAGCGGCTGATGCCGTCGTGCCGGCCGATCCGCGTATAGCGGCAGTCGAACAGGATCCTCACGCGCGCTCCCCCGGCAGCTCCGCGACGAAGCGCTGGATGGCACGGGCCGCCGCCGCCGGCGTCTCGTAGTGGATGAGGTGGCCGACATCCGGGATGACGACGAGCTCCGCATCCGGGAACAGCGTCTGCAGGCGGTACTCGGCCGCGATGGGCGTGATGTCGTCCTTCTCGGCGGCGACGAGCAGCGTGCGCTCCGGGATGCGTCCCGCGTACTCGCTGACGTCGTGCGACACCGAGGCACGGAACGCCTCCAGCACGACCTGCCGATCGCTGAACGCCGAGAAGTAGCGGTCATGCTGGTCGTGGATCCAGCGGCGCAGCGCCGGCTCCTTCGTCTTCGCCATGGCCATGCTCATCACGCGCACGATCACCCGGTTGCGCAGCAGTGCGAAGCCGAGCCGCTCCGGGAGCACCGCTGCGAGCCAGTAGTAGAAGATCGCGAGCCGGGTGAACACGCCACGCGGACCCTCCAGCGCGGGCTGGCCGATCGGGTTGACGAGAACGACGCCGGCCGGCCGCTCGGCCGCGCTGTGCGCGCCGCCCCCGCCGTCCGCCTCCGCCAGCGCGCCGGCCACCACGATCGACCCGAACGAGTGCCCGAGCAGCACCACCCGGCCGGCCAGCCCGAGCCCATCGACGAACGCGCGCAGCCAGCGGCCGTAGCCGACGATGTCGTGCGCCGCCTCGGTCATCGGCGTCGATGCGCCGAAACCCGGGAGGTCCGGCGAGATCATGCGGATGCCGTCGAGCTGGGCGACCACCGGCTCTAGGCCGTGGTGGTCGCCGCGGAAGCCGTGCACGAGCACCAGGGTGGTCGTCGCATCCCGCTCGCCGTAGTCCCAGTACCGGGTGGTCGAGCCGAGGACAGCGACCGCCTCTTCGCGCACGGGCACCCGCCCCAGGGCGGCGGCGTAGGGTGAGGAGACAGTCATCGCTCCCCAGTCTAGGCAGGACTGGACAGGGCACCGCCCGCACACCCTAGACTTCTCTGGATGTAATCGCTTGCACCGGATGCCGCTCCCCCGGCGGCCGCCGCGCACCACCCCGCTTCATCCCGCTCCCGGCACCACCCCCGATCCACCCCGCTGAAGGAGAACCGTGAGTTTCACCGCGCCCATCACGCTGCCCGGGCTCGCCCTCGATCCCCAGTGGTACCGCCGGTCGGTCTTCTACGAGGTCATGGTCCGCTCGTTCGTCGACAGCAACGGCGACGGTTCCGGCGACATCGCCGGCCTCACCTCCAAGCTCGACTACCTGCAGTGGCTCGGCATCGACGCGCTCTGGCTCCCGCCGTTCTTCCGGTCGCCCCTGCGCGATGGCGGCTACGACGTCTCCGACTTCACGTCGATCCTCCCGGAGTTCGGGACGATCGACGAGTTCCGCGAGCTCGTCACGAAGGCGCACGAGCGCAACATGCGCATCATCATCGACCTGCCGATCAACCACACCTCCGATCAGCACGAGTGGTTCCAGCAGTCGCGTTCCGACCCGGAGGGGCCGTACGGCGACTTCTACGTGTGGAACGACACGGACGACAAGTGGCCGGACATCCGCATCATCTTCGTCGACACCGAGGACTCCAACTGGGCCTTCGACGAGGCACGGCGCCAGTTCTACTTCCACCGCTTCTTCTCGCACCAGCCGGACCTCAACTTCGAGAACCCGGCCGTGCACGAGGCCATGTACGACGTCGTCCGGTTCTGGCTCGACCTGGGCGTCGACGGCTTCCGGCTCGACGCCATCCCGTACCTCTACGAGTCCGACGAGGGCAACGGCGAGGGCGAGCCGAAGACCCACGAGTTCATCATCAAGCTGCGCGAGTGGGTGGACCGCGAGTACCCCGGCCGCATCATGATCGCCGAGGCCAACCAGTGGCCGCGCGAGGTCGCGGCGTTCTTCGGCAGCGAGGAGGAGCCGGAGTGCCACATGGCCTTCGACTTCCCGGTGATGCCGCGCATCTTCTACGCGCTCCGGTCGCAGCAGGCGAGCGAGCTCGTGCGGGTGCTCTCCGAGACCACGGACGTACCGGACGGCGCCGCCTGGGGCGTGTTCCTCCGCAACCACGACGAGCTGACGCTCGAGATGGTGAGCGAGGAGTACCGGCAGGCGATGTACGGCTGGTACGCCTACGACCCGCGCATGCGCGCCAACATCGGCATCCGGCGCCGCCTCGCCCCGCTGCTCGACAACTCCCGTGCCGAGCTGGAGCTCGCCCACGCCCTGCTCTTCTCACTTCCCGGCAGCCCGTTCCTGTACTACGGCGACGAGATCGGGATGGGCGACAACATCTGGCTGCCCGACCGCGACAGCTCCCGCACCCCGATGCAGTGGACGCCGGACCGCAACGCCGGCTTCTCCAGCGCCGACCCCGGCAAGCTCTACCTGCCCGTCGTGCAGTCTCTGGTGTTCCACTACAACCAGGTGAACGTGGAGGCGCAGCTCGCGCAGTCGCGGTCGCTGCTGCACTGGATCCGCAACGTCATCCACGTGCGGAAGGCCCATCCCGTGTTCGGGCTGGGCGACATCCGCGTGCTGCCGACCGACCACGAGTCCGTCCTGGCGTTCGTGCGCTCGTATGCGGGCAGCGGCACGCATTTCGGCGACCAGCCGGAGGACGTGCTGTGCGTGTTCTCGTTCGCGCACAATCCCGTGTCGGTCACGCTGGAGGCGCCGGAGTTCGCCGGCCGCACGCTGTACGACCTGTTCGGCGGCGCCGAGTTCCCGACCGTCGCCGACGACGGCCGCTTCACGCTCACCCTGGGCACGCAGAACTTCTACTGGCTGCACATGGAGCCGCGCCGCGACTGAGCCGCGGTTCCCCGGTTCGCCGAGGTGCACATTGCGGTGCCCTCCCCCGGCGTGTCACGCGCAACTACGTGCACCTCGGCGTGCCGTTCCCGGGGGATGACGGTGGGTCGGCTTAGCGTGAGGACATGAGCACGTGGCACCAGCGACTCGGGGTGTTCGACCTCGAGACCACCGGAATCGACGTCGAATCGGCCCGGATCGTCACCGCCCACGTCGGCCTCCTCGACGAGACCGGTGAGGTGCTGCACCGCCGTGACTGGCTGATCGACCCGCAGGTCGAGATCCCCTCCGAGGCGACCGCGGTGCACGGCATCACCACCGAGCGCGCCCGCGAGCACGGGATGGATGCGGCCAGAGCGGTCGCCGCGATCGTCGCCCAGCTGCGCAGCCTGTTCGATCGCGGCATCCCCGTCGTGGCCTACAACGCACCGTACGACTTCACGCTCCTCGACCGCGAGGCCCGCCGCCACGGCGTCGCGCCGCTCGTCTCCCCCGGCCCGATCATCGACCCGCTCGTGATCGACAAGGCGGTGGACAAGTACCGCCGTGGCAAGCGCACGCTCACGGTCACCGCCACCCACTACGGCGTCGACCTCCTCGCCGCACATGACGCGGGAGCCGACGCCATCGCAGCCGGCCGGGTCGCGCAGGCGCTCGCGCGCATCCACGCAGAAGCTCTGGCGCTGGAGGCCGCCGAACTGCACCGCCGCCAGGTCGACTGGTGCCGCGAGCAGGCCGCCGACTTCCAGGAGTACATGCGGCGCGAGCGCGACCCGGAGTTCACGACATCGGGCGCCTGGCCCATTCGCTGACCGGGTCTCGCACCCCGCCCCCGCATGCGGGGGCTACTGCTCCGGGCGCTGGCCCGCTAGATTGTGGCGCATGAGCGACTCCAACCTGAACCCGCAGCCCCTCCCGCCGCAGCAGCAGCCCGCCGGCTACCAGCAGCAGTATCAGGGCGCGCAGCCCGGCTGGAACACCATGTCGATCGTGGCCTTCATCCTGTCCTTCATCGTCAACATCGTGGGCATCATCCTCGGCTTCATCGCCCTCAACCAGATCAAGCGCACCGGCGAACAAGGCCGCGGCCTCGCGATCGCGGCCATCATCATCGGCTTCGTGTCGGTCGCCTTCAGCATCATCTTCTCCATCATCTTCTTCGCGTCGCTCGGCGCAGCGATGAGCAACTACAACTACAACTGAGTCCGCCCACGAACGCCGAAGGCCCCCGTCCACCGGACGGGGGCCTTCGTGTTTCGGCCGGCATGACGAAGGCCCCCGTCGAATCGACGGGGGCCTTCGCGGAGCGGCTTACTTGCCGAAGCTCTTGTAGCGCGAGTTGAACTTCTCGACGCGGCCGGCCGAGTCCATGATGCGCTGCTTGCCCGTGTAGAACGGGTGCGACTCGGACGAGATCTCGACGTCGATCACCGGGTAGGTGTTGCCGTCCTCCCACTCGATGGTCTTATCGCTCGAGACGGTGGAGCGGGTGAGGAACGTCGCACCCGAGGCCAGGTCGCGGAAAACCACCGGGGCGTAGTCGGGGTGGATGCCAGTCTTCATCAGGACTTCCTTGTTGCAGCTAGTAGTCGGTTCGGTCGTGTCCGCGCAGACCGCGTGGACGGGAAGCTTCAGACCCGAGAGCCGTGGATCGTAGCCGGAAAGGCAGGATCGGTTCGGGGGCCAGCTATCGAGTCTAGCAGATCGACAGCGGCCGATCAGCCCTCGACGCCCTGGCGCGCCCGGGCGGTGTACCGGCCGTCGGACTCGGTGATCTCGACGTCGATATCGAAGGTCGCACTGAGGTTCTCGCTCGTCAAGACCTCTTCGATGGGGCCCTGGGCGGTGATCTCGCCGTCCTTCAGCAGCAGCGCACGGTTGAACGCCTGCGGGATCTCCTCGACGTGATGCGTGACCATGACGATCGCGGGCGACTTCGGGTCGCTGGCGTACCCGCCGAGCAGCTGCAGCAGCTCCTCGCGGCCGCCGAGGTCGAGGCTGGCCGCCGGTTCGTCGAGAAGCAGGATCTCGGGATCGGTCATCACCGAGCGGGCGATCTGAACGCGCTTCTGCTCGCCGTCGGACAGGCTGCCGAAGGTGCGGTCGGCGAGGTGGTCGAGGTGCCACTCGGAGAGCACGCGGTGCGCGCGACGCTCGTCGATGTCCTCGTAGAGCTCGTTCCAGCGACCCGTCACGGCGTAGGCGGCCGTCATCACCACATCCAGCACGCGCTCATTGCGCGGGATGCGGCGGGCGAGCGCGCTCGACGCGAAGCCGAGCAGCGGACGCAGCTCGGCGAGGTCGGTGTGGCCGACCGACTCGCCCAGCACGACGGCCTCGCCGGAACTCGGGTGCAGGGCCGCCGCGGCGATCTGCAGCAGGGTCGTCTTCCCGGCGCCGTTCCGGCCCAGGATGACCCACCGCTCGTCCGGTTCGACCGCCCAGTCGATACCCTTCAGGACGGGGTTGCCGTCCCGCACAACGGACACGTCGGAAAGTCGGAGAACGCTGTCGGCCATGCGTTCCAGCCTACCGTCGCCGGACACAGGTCAGTGACGACCGGCGAGCGACCGGTACACGTCCCGCGTCTGCTCCGCGATGGCCGTCCAGCTGAACGAGGTCTCCGCGCGCTCCCGTCCGGCGCGGCCCATCTCGGCCGCCCGCTCGGGGTCGCCGGCCACCTCGGTGAGGGCCGCGGCGAGGTCTGCGACGAACTTCTCCGGATCGATCGGCGTGCCCGTGCCGTCCTGCAGCTGCTGGATGGGGACGAGCCGTCCGGTGACCCCGTCCACGATCACCTCGGGGATGCCGCCGGTCGCCGTCCCGACCACGGGCAGCCCGCACGCCATCGCCTCGAGGTTGACGATCCCGAGCGGCTCGTAGATCGAGGGGCAGACGAAGACGGTGGATGCGGTCAGCGCGATGCGCAGCTCGTCGTTCGGGAGCAGGCGGTCGATCCAGACCACGCCGTCCCGCTCGGCCTGCAGCTCCTCGACGAGTCCGCTCACCTCGGCCAGGATCTCCGGCGTGTCCGGCGCCCCGGCACAGAGGATGACCTGCACCTCGGGCGGCAGCATCCTGGCCGCGCGAAGTAGGTACGGAAGCCCCTTCTGGCGGGTGATGCGACCGACGAAGATGACCGCCGGACGCCCGGGGTCGATCCCCAGGGCGCGGGCGCGATCGTCGTCGCGCAGAGGCTGCCAGCGCTCCAGGTCGATGCCGTTGTAGATCGTGACAACCTTCGTCGGGTCGAGCTCCGGGTACGACGCGAGGATGTCGCGACGCATCCCGTCGCTGACCGCGATCACGGTGTCGGCGGCCTCGAACGCGGTCTTCTCGATCCAGCTGGACACGCGGTAGCCGCCGCCCAGCTGCTCGGCCTTCCAGGGGCGGAGCGGCTCCAGGCTGTGCGCCGTGACGACGTGCGGGACGCCGTGCAGCAGCTTCGCCAAGTGACCGGCGCCGTTCGCATACCAGGTGTGCGAGTGGACGACATTCGCTCCCCCGCAGTCCTGCGCCATCTGCAGGTCGACGCCCAGCGTGGCGATCGCCCCGTTCGCGTCCGCGAGCTCCGCGGGAACGCGGTACGACGCGGTATCCGGCTCGTCCCGGGGCTCGCCGAAGGCTCGGACGATCACCTCGGTGTCGGTCCGCAGAGCCTTCACGAGCTCGGTCACATGGACCCCGGCCCCGCCGTAGATGTCCGGCGGATACTCCCGGGTGAGCAGATCGACGCGCATGACCGAAACGCTAGTACAGCGATCAGTTCGCCTCTACTGTTGTGGTCATGGCATCAGGCAAGAAGATCTTCGGCATCGTCCTCGCGGGCGGAGAGGGAAAGCGGCTGATGCCGTTGACGGCGGACCGGGCGAAGCCCGCCGTCCCGTTCGGCGGTCAGTACCGTCTCATCGACTTCGCCCTGTCGAACCTGATCAACTCGCAACTGCGCCAGATCGTCGTCCTCACCCAGTACAAGTCGCACAGCCTCGACCGTCACGTGTCCCAGACCTGGCGGCTCGACGGCATCACGAGCTCCTACGTCGCCTCCGTCCCCGCCCAGCAGCGCCTCGGCAAGCGCTGGTTCTCCGGGTCGGCGGACGCCATCCTGCAGAGCCTCAACCTGCTCCGGGATGAGAAGCCGGACATCGTCGTCGTCGTGGGCGCCGACCACGTGTACCGGATGGACTTCGGCCAGATGATCGAGGCGCACATCGCCTCGGGGGCTCCCGCCACGGTGGCCGCAATCCGCCAGCCGATCGGGCTCGCGGACCAGTTCGGCGTCATCGAGGTCGAGCCGGAGCGCCCGGACCGCATCGGCGCGTTCCGTGAGAAGCCGCGCGACCCGATCGGTCTGCCCGACTCCCCGAACGAGGTCCTCGCCTCCATGGGCAACTACGTCTTCGACGCCGACGCGCTCATCGACGCCGTGGTGCGGGACGGCGACCGTCCCGACTCCAACCACGACATGGGCGGCGACATCATCCCGGACTTCGTGGCCCGCGGCGAGGCGGCCGTGTACGACTTCAACAACAACGACGTCCCCGGCTCGACCGACCGCGACCGCTACTACTGGCGCGATGTCGGAACCATCGACTCGTTCTTCGAGGCGCACCAGGACCTCATCTCCACGCTGCCGGTGTTCAACCTCTACAACCGCTCGTGGCCGATCTTCAGCCAGGTGCTCAACTCGCCGCCCGCGAAGATCGTGCGCGACGGCCGCGGCGCGCTCGGCACGACCATCGACTCCATCGTCTCCCTCGGCTCCGTGATCTCGGGCGCCCACCTCGAGCGCAGCGTCCTCGGGCCGTGGGCCAAGGTCGACTCCGGTGCGAAGGTCGTCGACTCGGTCGTCTTCGAGCGCGCGATCATCGAGCCGAACGCGTTCGTCGGCCGCGCCATCCTGGACAAGGATGTCGTGGTCGCCGAGGGCGCGCAGATCGGCGTCGACCCGGACCGGGACCGTGCACGGGGCTTCACCGTGACCGACTCGGGCATCACCGTGGTCGGCAAGGGTGTGCACGTCGTTCCATGACGACCACCGCACAGCACACCGGGCCCGCCTCCGTCCTCGTCGTCCTCGACGCCGACTCCACGCTGCTCCAGGACGAGGTCATCGAACTCCTCGCCGATGAGGCGGGGTCGCGTCCGGAGGTCGCCGAGATCACCGAGCGGGCCATGCGCGGCGAGCTCGACTTCGAGGAGAGCCTCCGCGAACGCGTCCGAACCCTCGCCGGGCTCCCCGCCTCCGTGTTCCAGCACGTGGGCGAGCGCATCCGGGTGACCGAAGGCGTCCCCGAGCTCATCGCCGGAGTCCAGGCGGCCGGTGGGGTCGTCGGTGTGGTCTCCGGCGGCTTCCACGAGCTGCTCGACCCGATCGGCGAACGCCTCGGCCTCGATCACTGGCGCGCCAACCGGCTGGTCGTCGACGGCGGCCGGCTGACCGGCGAGGTCGACGGACCGGTCGTGGATGCGGCCGCCAAGGCTCAGGCGCTGCTGTTCTGGGCCGCCGACGCGGGAGTCCACCTGCGCCAGACGGTGGCCATCGGCGACGGAGCGAACGACCTGCGGATGATGGCGGAGGCCGGCCTGTCCGTCGCGTTCAACGCGAAGCCGCGCGTGCGCGCCGAGGCCGACCTCGTCATCGACCGGCCGGACCTCTCGCAGGTGCTCCCGCTCCTCGGCCTCCGCGGCTGAAGCCCCGGCCGACAGCTCCTGAGTTTTTCGGCCGGACACGCCGGTGTGGGGCCGAAAAACTCAGGAGCTGTGTGCGTGGGTCAGTGCCCCATCCCGAGGCCGCCGTCGACCGGGATGACCGCACCGGAGATGTAGCCGGCGTCGTCCCCGGCGATCCACGTCACGACCTTCGCGACCTCGGACGCCGACGCGAACCGCCCGGCCGGGATGCTCTTCTTGTACTCGGCCTGCTGCGCCTCCGGCAGCGCCGCCGTCATGTCGGTCTCGATGAAGCCGGGAGCGACGACGTTCGCGGTGATGCCGCGCGCGCCCAGCTCGCGCGTGATGGATCTCGCCATGCCGACGAGTCCGGCCTTCGACGACGCGTAGTTGACCTGCCCGGCGCCGCCGAACAGACCGACCACGCTCGAGATCAGGACGATACGGCCGAACCGCGCCTTGAGCATCCCCTTGTTGGCGCGCTTCACGACACGGAAGGCGCCGCCCAGGTTCGTCTCGATGACCGAGTCGAACTCCTCGTCGGTCATGCGCATCAGGAGGGTGTCCTTGGTGATGCCCGCATTCGCGACGACGACCTCCACCGGCCCGAGCTTCTCCTCGACCTCGGTGAACGCGGCGTCGACCGAGGCGGAGTCCGTGACATCCGCCCGCACCGTCAGCGCGCCCTCCGGGCCCTCTCCCGACCGCGCGGTGACCGCGACCCGGTGGCCCTGGGCGACGAACTCCTCGGCGATGGCGAAGCCGATCCCCCGGTTGCCTCCGGTGACGAGGACGGTGCGTGGCGTGGTCATGCGATTCCCTTCAGGAAGACGGCTTTCTGCAGATTCGACCCCAGCAGGGCCGAACCCAAGTTTATGGACGTACGCTGGACTCAACGCACATGAAGAAGCCCTCAGCACCGTCGATCACGAGTCTCCCCCTCTCCCCCGATGAGGAGCGACGGCACCGGATGATCAAGTATTCGGTCGCCATGGGCGTACGTGTGCTCTGCCTCATCGCCGCGGTGATCGTCCCCGGCTGGTGGGCCGCCATCCCGCTCGTCGGAGCGATCTTCCTCCCCTACTTCGCGGTCGTCATCGCCAACGTCTCGGTGGAGCAGGGTCGAGTGGATGTTCAGCGTCCAGGCAGTATCGTTCCAATTGCGCCGCCTCCGCAGGCGCCGAAGGACGAGCCTCGGGAGGGCCAGTGATCGGGATGGGCGAGCCGGAGCCGCTGACGTGTTCGCGCGCCGGCTGCCGGGACAGCGCATCCTGGCGCATCGAGTGGCGCAACCCGCGCATCCACTCGGCCGACCGGGTGAAGGTCTGGCTGGCGTGCGACGAGCACGTCGACTTCCTGCGCGAGTTCCTGGCCGCCCGCGACTTCCCGCTGCGCGTCGTGCCGGCGGCCGAGGTCGCCGCCGGGGGGCCGATCGCGTGACCGGATCGACGACCGACGGGTGGCGTTTCGCGTTCTCCCGCCGCTGGCTGGGGTATCTCGCCTTCGCGATCGTGTTCGCGATCGCCTGCGGCTTCCTCTCCAACTGGCAGCTCGCCCGCAGCAAGGAGGCCGCGGCCGCGAACGCCCTGGTGACGGCGAACTTCGACCAGTCCCCCGTCCCGCTCGCCGATGAGCTGCCGACTCTCGGCGCGTACTCGCCGAAGCAGGAGTGGAAGCGCGTCACCGTGACCGGGACGTACGAGCGCGACAAGCAGCTGCTCGTCCGCAACCGCCCGTTCAACGGCAGCCCCGGGTTCGAGGTGCTCACCCCGCTGCGGACGGCCGACGGCTCGCTGTTCATCGTGGATCGCGGCTGGGTCCCGACCGGCAACACCACCGACTCCCCCGACCACGTGCCGGCCGCGCCCGCCGGAACGGTGACGGTCGTCGCGCGGCTGAAGGCGAGTGAGCCGGCCATCGCCGGACGCACGGCGACGGGTGATCAGGTGGGCACCATCCAGCTGTCCGTGGTCAAAGAGAAGCTCGGCGGCGCCGACGTCTACACGGGCGCGTACGGGCTGCTCGCCAGCGAGGACCCGGCGCCAGCGACCGCGCCGACGCCGACCGTGACCAGCCCGCCGACGCAGGATGAGGGGCTGCATTGGTCGTACATGATCCAGTGGATCATCTTCGCCCTGATCGGCTTCTTCGGCCTCGGCTACGCGCTCGTGACGGAATACCGCAAGCGCAACTCGGACGACCCCGCGGAGCGTGAGCGCGCCGCCGCGCGCGAGCGTCGCCGCCGCGCCAAGCGCACAGACGCCGACGTCGAGGACGAACTCCTCGACGCCGCCCGCTGACCCCACCCCCACCGTCGAGTACGCACAAATTGCACGCCCCGGGGGCTCCGGGTGTGCAATTTGTGCGTACTCGACTCGGGCGCGGAGGGGCTAGGCGAGGGAGATGAGGTCGAGGTAGTCGCGGGACCAGTGGTCCTCGACGCCGTCGGGGAGGATGAGGACGCGCTCCGGGTTCAGCGCCTCGACCGCGCCCTCGTCGTGGCTGACCAGCACGACGGCACCTTCGTAGTGCGCCAGCGCATCCAGGATCTCCTCGCGGCTCGCCGGGTCGAGGTTGTTGGTGGGCTCGTCGAGAAGCAGGACGTTCGCCCCCGACACGACGATCATCGCCAGCGCGAGCCGGGTCTTCTCGCCGCCGGAGAGCACGCCGGCCGGCTTGTGCGCGTCGTCGCCCGTGAACAGGAACGAGCCGAGCACCCTGCGGGCCTCGGTCTCGGTCAGTGACGGCGAGGACGAGACCATGTTCTGGAGCACGCTGCGCTCGACGTCGATGGTCTCGTGCTCCTGCGCGTAGTACCCGATGCGCAAGCCGTGGCCGGGCTCGACCTGGCCGGTGTCCGGCTTGTCGACGCCCGCGAGCATCCGCAGCAACGTGGTCTTGCCCGCACCGTTCAGCCCGAGCACGACGACCTTCGAGCCGCGGTCGATCGCGAGGTTGACGGCGGTGAAGATCTCGAGCGAGCCGTAGCTCTTGGAGAGATCGCTCGCCTGCAGCGGCGTGCGACCGCACGGCGCCGGGGTCGGGAACCGCAGTTTCGCGACCCGGTCGACCTGGCGCACCTCTTCGAGGCCCGCGAGCAGCTTCTCGGCGCGCGCGACCATCTGGTGCGCCGCGGCCGCCTTCGTCGCCTTCGCGCCGAACTTCGCCGCCTGCAGCTGCAGGGCGCCCGCCTTCTTCTCGGCGTTGGCGCGCTCCTTCTTGCGGCGCTCCTCGTCGGCGGCGCGCTGGCGCTGGTAGTTCTTCCAGCCCATGTTGTAGATGTCGATGACCTGGCGGTTCGCATCCAGGTAGAAGACGCGGTTGACCGTCTCGCCGACCAGTTCCACGTCGTGCGAGATGACGATGAAGCCGCCGGTGTAGTTCTTCAGGAACTCGCGCAGCCAGATGACCGAGTCCGCATCCAGGTGGTTCGTCGGCTCGTCGAGGATCATCGTGCGGGCGTCGGAGAAGAGGATGCGCGCCAGCTCGATCCGGCGGCGCTGACCGCCCGAGAGGGTCTTCAGCGGCTGGTCGAGGATGCGATCCGGCAGGTTCAGGTTGGACGCGATGGATGCGGCCTCGGCCTCGGCCGCGTACCCGCCGAGCAGGTGGAAGCGCTCCTCCAGCCGGCCGTACTTCTTCATCGCGGCCTCGGACACGGCGGAGTCGGTGCTCGCCATGTCGACGGTGGCCTGCTGCATCCCGAGGACGATCGAGCCGAGGCCCCGGGCGTCGAGGATGCGCGTGCGCGCCAGGTCGTCCAGGTTGCCGGAGCGCGGGTCCTGCGGAAGGTAACCGAGGTCGCCGGAGCGGTCGACCTTGCCGGCCGTCGGGAGCAGGTCGCCGGCGAGGACCTTGGTGAGTGTCGTCTTGCCGGCGCCGTTACGGCCGACGAGTCCGATCTTGTCCCCGTCGGCGACGCGGAAGCTCACGTCCTCCATCAGAAGGCGTGCGCCAACGCGCAGCTCCAGCCCCTGCACGGCAAGCACGTCGATCTCTTCTCTACTCGGTTCTCAGCAAACAGTTCCGGACTTTTTCGGCCCGACACGCCACGGCGCGGTCGAAAAAGTCCGGAACTGTTGGAGGGGATGTCTTAGATTGCGAAGCCGAGGGCGCGCATCATGTCGCGGCCGTCATCGGTGATCCGCTCGGGACCCCACGGCGGCATCCACACCCAGTTGATGCGGAATGCTTCGACGATGCCGTCGAGCGCCTCGGCGGTCTGCTCTTCGAGCACGTCGGTCAGCGGGCAGCCGGCACTGGTGAGCGTCATCGAGATGATGAGCGCGTTGTTCTCGTCATCCCAGGCCAGGTCGTAGATGAGGCCCAGGTCGACGACGTTGATCCCGAGTTCGGGATCCATGACGTCCTTCAGCGCCTCCTCGACCTGGTCGAAGAGCGCTGGGCTCAAAGTGGCGGGCATGTGAGGATTCTACCTCTCTCAGGATCCGGCGACTTCGGCCGCCGAGGCGGCTGCGGGCTCGGGGGCGTCGACGTAGCGGTCGTAGCCCTCCTCCTCCAGGCGGTCCGCGAGCTCCGGTCCGCCCTGCTCGGCCACGCGGCCGGCGACGAACACGTGCACGAAGTCCGGCTTGATGTAGCGGAGGATGCGCGTGTAGTGCGTGATCAGCAGGATGCCGAGGCCGGTGTTGGCCTTCGCCCGGTTGACGCCCTCGGAGACGATCTTGAGCGCGTCCACGTCGAGGCCGGAGTCGGTCTCGTCGAGCACGGCGAACTTCGGCTTGAGCAGCTCCAGCTGGAGGATCTCGTTGCGCTTCTTCTCGCCGCCCGAGAAGCCCTCGTTGACGTTGCGCTCGGCGAACGACGAGTCCATGCGCAGGGCGCCCATCGACTCGCGGACGTCCTTCACCCAGGTGCGGATGGACGGCGCCTGGCCGTCGATCGCCGTCTTGGCGGTGCGGAGGAAGTTGGTGTTGGTGACACCGGGGATCTCGACCGGGTACTGCATCGCGAGGAAGAGGCCGGCACGCGCACGCTCGTCGACGGTCATCGCGAGGACGTCCTCGCCGTCGAGCGTGATCGAGCCCTGGGTCACGGTGTACTTGGGGTGACCGGCGATCGTGTAGGCGAGGGTGGACTTGCCGGAGCCGTTCGGGCCCATGATCGCGTGGATCTCACCCTCGTTGATGGTGAGGTCGACGCCGTTCAGGATGGGCTTGGTGCCCTGGTCCGTCTCGACGGTGACGTGGAGGTCGCGGATCTCGAGGACTGACATGGTTAGTTGTTCACTTTCGGGGCGCTGGGGTCGATGAAGACGTCTCCGTCGATGATCTCGACGGGAAACACGGGGACCGGCTCGTAGGCCGGGAGGTTGAGGGGCTTGCCGGTCACGAGGGAGAACTGGGAGCCGTGCGCCCAGCACTCCAGGGTCTCGTCCTCGACGAAACCCTCGGACAGCGAGATCTCGCCGTGGGTGCAGGTGTCGCCGATGGCGTGCACCGCACCGGACGAGTCCTTGACGACGGCGATGGGGACGCCGTCGAGCACGACGCGGGTGGCCTGGTTCTCGACCAGCTCCGCGACGGCTGCGACGCGCTGGCCCGCCATCAGTTCTCGGCCCCGGCGGCCGGCGCGGAGGGCGCCGACGCTGTGACCGACGCCGATTCCAGCTCGTCCTCGATCTTGGCCTGCAGGCGCTCCTGGAGCGCCGGGGAGCCGATCTGCTGGACGATCTCGGCGAGGAAGCCGCGCACGACCAGGCGGCGCGCCTCCTCCTCCGGGATCCCGCGGGACTGGAGGTAGAAGAGCTGCTCGTCGTCGAAACGGCCGGTGGCGCTCGCGTGACCGGCGCCGACGATGTCGCCGGTCTCGATCTCGAGGTTCGGCACGGAGTCGGCGCGGGCGCCGTCGGTGAGGACGAGGTTGCGGTTCTGCTCGTAGGTGTCGGTGCCGACGGCCTTCGGGCCGATGAGCACGTCGCCGATCCACACCGTGCGCGCGCCCTGGCCCTGCAGCGCGCCCTTGTAGGTCACGCGGCTGCGGGTCTCGGGGCCGTCGTGGTGGACGTACACCTGCTGCTCGAGGTGCTGGCTGGCGTCGGCGAAGTAGGCGCCGAGCAGTTCGGCGTCCGCTCGCGCGCCGGCCAGGTGGGCCGACGGGTTGAGCCGGACGACTCCGCCGCCGAGCGTGACGGCGACGTGCTTGATGCGCGCGCCCTCGCCGAGCTCGGCGAAGTGGGCGGCGACGTGGAGCGCCTCGTCGTCCCACTCCTGGAGCGACACGACCGTGAGGTCGGCGTCCTTACCCAGGAGGAACTCGACGTTCTCGGTCAGGTGCGCCGATCCGGTGTTCTGCAGGATGAGGGTCGCCACGGCTCCCGAGGCGACCTCGACGACCGTGTGCGCGGCGCGCGCCGGTCCGCCGAGGGCGGAGCGGGTCAGCGTGACCTCGCGACGGTCTCCGCTGAGGTCGGCGCCGATGGTCACGAGCAGCGCCTGCTCGAAGGCCGTCCAGGCATTGGCGGAGGCGCGGTCCTCGGGCTTTCCTGCAGCACCGATGCGGGCGTCGTCACGGCCGATCCACGCGGTGGTCACAGCGGGGGCGGTCGTGGCGTCGTACACGTAGGGCGAGCCGTCCAGGTCGCCCGTGATGAGCTCCTGGATGCGCGCCACCGGCGTGTACTTCCACATCGCCTCGCGGCCGGTGACCGCAGGGAAGTCCGACACCTCGGTCGAGGTGAACCGCTCGGCGCGGCTCTGCACCGGGACAGGTGCTCGCATGTGGGTCGGGGCGGGCGCGGTGGTCTGCGTCGTCTCGATCTGCGTCATCCGACAGAGCCTTCCATGCCCATCTCGATGAGCTTGTTGAGTTCCAGTGCGTACTCCATGGGGAGCTCGCGGGCGATCGGCTCGATGAAGCCGCGGACGATCATCGCCATGGCCTCGTCCTCCGGGAGCCCGCGCGACATGAGGTAGAACAGCTGCTCCTCGCTCACGCGCGACACGGTCGCCTCATGGCCGAGCTGCACGTCGTCGACACGGATGTCGATCGCCGGATACGTGTCGGACCGCGAGATCGTGTCGACGAGCAGCGCGTCACAGCGGACGGTGTTGGCGGAGTGGTGCGCGTTCGCATCCATCCGCACCTCGCCGCGATAGCCGGCACGGCCGCCGCCGCGCGCGATCGACTTGGAGACGATCGACGACTGCGTGTACGGCGCCATGTGGATCATCTTGGCGCCGGCGTCCTGGTGCTGGCCGGGGCCGGCGAAGGCGACGGACAGGGTCTCGCCCTTGGCGTGCTCCCCCATCAGGTAGATCGACGGGTACTTCATCGTCACCTTGGAGCCGATGTTGCCGTCGATCCACTCCATCGTCGCGCCCTCGGCCGCGGTGGCGCGCTTGGTGACGAGGTTGTAGACGTTGTTGGACCAGTTCTGGATGGTCGTGTAGCGCACGCGGGCGTTCTTCTTGACGATGATCTCGACGACCGCGGAGTGCAGCGAGTCCGACTTGTAGATCGGAGCGGTGCAGCCCTCGATGTAGTGGACGTAGCTGCCCTCGTCGGCGATGATCAGCGTCCGCTCGAACTGGCCCATGTTCTCGGTGTTGATGCGGAAGTAGGCCTGCAGCGGGATCTCGACGTGGACGCCCTTGGGGACGTAGACGAACGATCCGCCCGACCACACGGCGGTGTTCAGCGCGGCGAACTTGTTGTCGCCGGCCGGGATCACCGTTCCGAAGTACTCCTCGAAGATCTCGGGGTGCTCGCGGAGCGCGGTGTCGGTGTCGAGGAAGATGACGCCCTGCTGCTCCAGGTCTTCACGGATCTGGTGGTAGACGACCTCGGACTCGTACTGCGCGGCGACGCCGGCGACGAGACGCTGACGCTCCGCCTCCGGGATGCCGAGCTTCTCGTACGTGTTCCGGATGTCCTCCGGCAGGTCTTCCCAGCTCTGCGCCTGCTTCTCGGTGGAGCGGACGAAGTACTTGATGTTGTCGAAGTCGATCTCCGACAGGTCGGCGCCCCAGGTCGGCATGGGCTTGCGCTCGAAGAGCTGAAGGGCCTTGAGGCGGCGCTGCAGCATCCACTCGGGCTCCTTCTTCAGGGCCGAGATGTCTTTCACCACCTCGGGTGAGAGACCGCGACGGGCGATGGAACCCGCGGCGTCGGAATCCGCCCAGCCGAACTCGTACTGCCCCAAAGAGGCGAGCTCAGGCCGATCGATCAGGATGTCTGACATATCTACCTCGTTTCCTTCCACTCGTAACCGGATATCAGTCCGGCTCATTCCCCTCGGCAAGCACGGCTTTCGCCGGTCGCTGCTGAGCGTCCTGATTGTGCGGGTGGCGGTGACTGCGTACCAACACGTGCGTACCTAGACTGTTCGTGGAGACGGGCCACGATGCCCCGGCCACGGACGGAGAAACCGGCCGCGCGCACGCGCTGGATAGCGCGTTCCTCGAACCCACCAATTCTACAGGTGCGGCGCGGTATTAGTAGAGGCGCGCCTGCGCATTGCCCGAGTATCCGCATCCGGCCCCGCCGATCCGACCGAGAAAGCCCCCGAACCATGAAGCGCATCATCGCCTGGCTGCCGGACCGCGTGGACACTCGGCTGAAGGTGATCGCGTGGGTCTACCTGGTGGGGCAGGTCGTCCTGGTCGGGACGGGTGGCCTGGTGCGGCTCACGGCCAGCGGCCTCGGCTGCCCGACCTGGCCGAAGTGCACGGCCGACTCGCTGGTCAACACGCCCGAGATGGGCGTCCACGGCTTCATCGAGTTCGGCAACCGCGTGCTCAGCGCCCTTCTCGCGGTCGTGGCCATCGTGGCGTTCCTCGCCATCCTCCGGATGCGCAAGCAGCGCCCGGATCTGTTCTGGCTGACCCTGATCGCCGGCCTCGCCATCCCGGCGCAGGCCGTGATCGGCGGCCTCAGCGTCCTGAGCGGCCTCAACCCGTACGTGGTCGGTCTGCACTTCGTCGTGTCGATCGCCCTCGTCGCCACCTGCACGGCGTTCGTCTTCCGCGTCTACGCCGTCCCCGGCCCGCGCGTCCGCGCCGTCCCCGGCTGGTTCGCGGGTGTCGCCCATGTCACCAGCGCCGTCGTCGCCATCACGATCCTGGTCGGCATCCTCACCACGGGCAGCGGACCGCACGCGGGTGACGCGAACGCCCCGCGCAACGGCCTGAATCCCGAGATCCTGCAGCACGTCCACGCGATCCCCGCGTACGTCACGTTCGCGCTGACCCTCGTCCTCGTCGTCGGATCCCTGCGCTACCGCACGACGGCGGTGCGCCGTTTCACGCAGTACCTGCTGGCGGTCGAGCTGCTGCAGATCGTCGTCGGTCTGATCCAGGCGAACACCGGCCTCCCGGGCATCCTCGTGGGCATCCACATGACCCTCGCGGCGCTCCTGGCCTCCGCGATGACCGCGGTCATCCTCTCGCTCAAGGCCCCTGCGGCTGCGCTGGACGCGCGAGAGGATTCAGCCGCGGACGTCGTCGCGGCCTAGCCGGCCGACGCGCGCCTCGCGCGTCTCTCCGTGCAGGCTGACGACCGTGCGCATCCCGTCGCCGAACCCGAAGCCCGCAGCCTCCGCCAGACGCCTGCTGGACTCGTTGCCGGGCACGTATTCCCAGTTCAGCCGGTCGAATCGCAGCCCATCGGGGTCGAGCGCGTAGCGGGCGACGGCTCCGAGCGCCTCCCGCATGTAGCCCTGCCCGCGCGCCCAGGGGCCGGACCAGCAGCCGAGGGAGGCCGACCCGGCGCGCTCGTCCTTGCGGACCTCCAGCGCTCCGAGGAGGCGGCCGCCGCCGCGCGCGTGCAGCGCCCAGACCGTGTACCGGCGGCTCGCCAGGCCGTGCGGGCAGTAGCTGCGCACGAAGAACTCCGCGCTCTCACGCGTGTACGGCGACGGGAGGGGCACCCACCGCTGCGTCTCGACGTCCTGGCAGGCTTCCAGCACGTCCGGGATGTCGTCGTCCGTCGGCACGTCCAGCACGAGGCGGGGCGTCGTCAGACGCAGGGTCAGCACCGGTGCCGTCATGCGCACATGGTAGAGCCGGAGAGGGGCTCGTGGCACGACTTTTCGGGCCGAACGCGTGTCCGGCCGACGATCAGAACGGCAGCAGCGGGTCGATCGCGACGGCGAGGAAGATCAGCGTCAGGTACGCGATCGATCCGTGGAACACGCGCATCGGCGACACCGTCTCGTGACGGATCGCCAGGTTGTACAGGCGGTGCGACTCGTAGATGAACCAGCCGCCGGCCACCAGGGAGACGGCCGTGTACAGCAGCCCCATGTGCGCGACCGGGATCAGCAGCAGCGAGCACGCGACCATCGCCCAGGCGTACAGGATGACCTGCAGGCCCACGACGGCGCGACCTCGGACCACCGCGAGCATCGGGACACCGGCCTCCTGGTAGTCCGAGCGGTACTTCATCGACAGCGGCCAGTAGTGCGGCGGCGTCCACAGGAAGATGATGCCGAACAGGATGAACGGCGCCCAGTCGAGGGAGCCGGTCACGGCCGCCCAGCCGATCAGCACGGGCATGCAGCCGGCGACGCCGCCCCAGACGATGTTCTGCGGGGTGCGGCGCTTCAGGATCAGCGTGTAGAAGACGACGTAGAGCAGGATGGCCGCGACCGACAGCGCGGCGGCGAGCCAGTTGGTGAAGAAGCCCAGCACCACCACGGAGGCGATGCCCAGAGCCCAGGCGAAGACCAGCGCCTCGCGGTCGGACAGCTCGCCGGTGACGAGAGGGCGGTTCTTCGTCCGCCGCATCACGCGGTCGATGTCGCGGTCGATGTAGCAGTTGAACGCGCCGGCGGAGCCCGCGCTCATGTAGCCGCCGACGACCGTGGCGAGCACCAGCCACAGGTTCGGGATGCCGTTCGCCGCGAGGATCATCGTCGGCACCGTGGTGACCAGCAGGAGCTCGACCACTCGCGGTTTGGTGAGGGCGACGTACGCCTTCACCTTGCGAGCGACGCCGATGCGGCCCGGTTCGACACGGCTCTCTACAGCGACGTCCATTGCTCCTCGTGATGTGTCGGCGATGTACTCAGACGGTATCCGATCCTACGTCACGTCGAGGACCGGGCCACCCGACTACCCCGTGTCCGCCTGTGACACAACCGTCTGAGGGAACACCCCATGTTTCTTGCGCGTTACCTATACTTGGAGATGCTCGCCAGCCGAAGCCCTGTTCCGGCCGCACTCTTTGTAGGACGGTGACGGAGGAATGGCTCGGCGCCGATGACGTCCACGGCGCGCACTACCTCAACCGGTGCGGGTTCCACGACGACCCTCACCACATCTACGAAGGGTCAGTTTTCACGTGGCAGCACTGCAGTGGGATCCCATTGACAACAAGGCAGTAGACACGGCTCGCGTTCTCGCGGCCGACGCGGTGGAGAAGGTGGGCAACGGGCATCCCGGCACCGCCATGAGCCTCGCCCCCGCGGCCTACCTGCTGTTCCAGAAGGTGATGCGCCGCGACCCGCGCGACCAGCACTGGCTCGGTCGCGACCGCTTCATCCTCTCGGCGGGCCACTCGTCCCTGACCCAGTACGTCCAGCTCTATCTGGGCGGCTACGGTCTCGAGCTCGACGACCTCAAGAAGCTGCGCACGTGGGGCTCCCTCACCCCCGGCCACCCCGAGTACGGACACACCGACGGCGTGGAGATCACCACCGGCCCCCTGGGTCAGGGCATCTCCTCCGCCGTCGGTTTCGCTTATGCGCAGCGTTTCGAGCGCGGCCTGTTCGATCCGGACGCCGCCCCCGGCACCAGCCCGTTCGACCACCACATCTACGTGATCGCCTCCGACGGCGACCTCGAGGAGGGCGTCAGCTCCGAGGCCTCGTCGCTCGCCGGCCACCAGGAGCTCGGCAACCTGATCGCGATCTACGACAGCAACCAGATCTCGATCGAGGACGACACCGACATCGCCTTCACCGAGGACGTGAAGGCGCGCTACGAGGCGTACCACTGGGACGTGCAGGTCGTCGACTGGAAGAGGACCGGCGTCTACCAGGAGGACGTCGAGGAGCTCTACCAGGCGATCGAGAACGCGAAGGCCGTCACCGACAAGCCGTCGCTGATCATCCTCAAGACCATCATCGGCTGGCCGGCCCCGAAGAAGCAGAACACCGGCAAGATCCACGGCTCCGCACTGGGCGCCGACGAGCTCCGCGCCGTCAAGGAGGTGCTCGGCTTCGACCCCGAGCAGACCTTCGAGGTCGCCGACGAGGTCATCGAGCACACGCGCAAGGCCGTCGAGCGCGGTGCCGAGGAGCGCGCCGAGTGGCAGAAGGGCTTCGACGCCTGGGCCGAGGCGAACCCCGAGCGCAAGCAGCTGCTCGACCGCCTGCTGAGCGGCGCCGCGCCGGAGGAGCTGGAGAGCGCGCTTCCCGTGTTCGAGCCGGGCAAGGACGTCTCCACCCGCGCCGCGAGCGGCAAGGTGCTCAACGCCATCGCGCCGGTCATGCCGGAGCTGTGGGGCGGCTCGGCCGACCTCGCGGAGTCGAACAACACGACCATCGAGAGCGCAGCATCGTTCGTGCCCACCGAGCGCTCGACGCACGAGTGGACCGGCAACCCGTACGGACGCGTGCTGCACTTCGGCATCCGCGAGCACGCCATGGCGGCCATCCTGAACGGCATCGTGCTGCACGGACCGACCCGTCCGTTCGGCGGCACGTTCCTGATCTTCAGCGACTACCAGCGGCCGTCCCTCCGCCTGTCCGCCCTCATGAACATCCCGTCGATCTTCGTCTGGACGCACGACTCCGTCGCGCTGGGCGAGGACGGCCCCACCCACCAGCCGATCGAGCAGCTCTCGACACTGCGCGCCATCCCCAACTTCACGGTCGTCCGCCCCGGCGACGCCAACGAGGTCGCCTGGGCCTGGAAGACCATGCTGGAGCGCCGCAACGGCCCGGCCGGCATCGCGCTGACCCGCCAGAACATCCCGGTGTTCGAGCGCGGAGACGGCGACGCCGAGGGCGACACCCTCGCGTCGGCCAAGAACGTCGCGAAGGGCGCATACATCCTGGCCGAGGCGCCGGGCGGCACGCCGGACGTGATCTTCATCGCGACCGGCTCCGAGGTGCAGATCGCGCTGGAGGCCCGCGAGGAGCTGCGCGGCGAGGGCATCAACGCCCGCGTCGTCTCCGCCCCGAGCCTCGAGTGGTTCGCCGAGCAGCCCGCCGAGTACCGCGAGAAGGTGCTCCCCGCGGCCGTCAAGGCCCGCGTCTCGATCGAGGCCGGCGCGGCGCTCGCCTGGGACAAGATCGTCGGCGACCACGGCCGGAGCGTCTCGATCGAGCACTTCGGTGCCTCGGCCGACTACAAGACGCTGTTCCGCGAGTTCGGTATGACCACCGAGCACGCCGTGTCCGCAGCGAAGGAATCGCTCGCGTCGCTCTGAGCGCGGGCACAAGAGGAGATAAGAGAAAATGACCGACACAACCGCCACCGCCGCGACCCCCACGGCCGCACTGTCCGCAGCGGGCGTCAGCATCTGGCTGGACGACCTGTCGCGTGAGCGCATCAACACGGGCAACCTCGAGAAGCTGATCGCCGAGAAGAACGTGGTCGGCGTGACCACGAACCCGACGATCTTCGCCGCCGCCCTCGCCAAGGGCGAGGCCTACGACGAGCAGGTCCGCCAGCTCGCCGCCGCCGGTGTGGACGTCGACGACGCGATCTTCGAGATCACCACCGACGACGTCGCCAAGGCGAGCGACATCTTCCACAGCGTCTACGAGCGCTCGAACGGCGTCGACGGCCGCGTGTCCATCGAGGTCGCCCCGGGGCTCGCCCGCGACACGAAGGCCACCATCGAGGCCGCGAAGAAGCTCGCGGACAAGATCCAGAAGCCGAACGTCATGATCAAGATCCCGGCGACGGTCGAGGGCCTCGAGGCCATCACGGAGACCATCGCGGCCGGCATCAGCGTGAACGTGACGCTGATCTTCAGCCTCGAGCGCTACCGCGAGGTCATCAACGCCTACCTCACCGGCCTCGAGAAGGCCAAGGCGGCGGGCATCGACCTCTCCGGCATCCACTCGGTCGCCTCGTTCTTCGTCTCGCGCGTCGACACCGAGGTGGACAAGCGCCTCAGCGCGATCGGCACGGACGAGGCCGAGGGCCTCAAGAGCAAGGCCGGCATCGCCAACGCTCGCCTCGCCTACGAGGTGTACGAGCAGCAGTTCGCCACCGAGCGCGCGAAGCTCCTCGTCGAGGCCGGCGCCAACGAGCAGCGCCCGCTGTGGGCCTCCACCGGTGTGAAGGACCCGAGCCTGCCCGATACGCTGTACGTCGAGGCGCTCGTCGCCCCGAACGTCGTCAACACGATGCCCGAGAAGACGCTCGACGCGACCTTCGACCACGGCCACATCACCGGTGACACCGTCACCGGCACCTACGCCGAGTCGAACGACGTGCTCAACAAGCTGGCCGACCTCGGCATCAGCTACGACGACGTGACCGAGACCCTCGAGCGCGAAGGCGTCGAGAAGTTCAACGTCTCGTGGGGCGAGCTCGTCGAGACCGTGAAGAACGCCCTCGAGGGAGCCGCCAAGTGACGTTCCGCATCCACGTCACCGGTGCGGCTGCCGACGCCGTCCGCACCGTGGTGCCGCAGCTCGTCGCCGACAAGGTGGCGTCCGGCATCACCGCCCAGGACCCGGCCCTCTGGGGCCCGGCCGCCGAGGCCGAGGCGAGCAAGCGCCTCGGCTGGACCGAAGCGGTCGCCATCTCGCGCCCGCTCGTGCCCGAGATCGTCGCGCTGCGCGACGAGCTGCACGCCAAGGGCGTGAACCACATCGTCCTCGGCGGCATGGGCGGCTCGTCGCTCGCGCCGGAGGTCATCACCCGGACGGCGGAGGCCGAGCTCACCGTGCTCGACTCCACCGACCCTGGGCAGGTGCTCTCGGCTCTCCGCGACCGCCTGGAGGCCACCGCGGTGGTCATCTCGTCCAAGTCGGGCTCGACGCTCGAGACGGACAGCCAGAAGCGCGTCTACGAGAAGTGGTTCCAGGACGCCGGCATCGACCCGCGCGAGCGGATCGTCGTCGTCACCGACCCGGGCTCGCCGCTCGACCAGTCCGCCCGTGAGGCCGGCTACCGCGTGTTCAACGCCGACCCCAACGTCGGCGGCCGCTACTCGGCCCTCACCGCGTTCGGGCTCGTCCCCTCCGGCCTCGCCGGCGTCGACATCTCCGAGCTCCTCGACGAGGCGGATGCCACGTCCATCGAGCTCGCGGTCGACAACGAGCAGAACCCGGGCCTCGTGCTCGGCGCCGCGATCGCCGGAACCAGCCCGCTGAAGGACAAGCTGGGCATCGTCTCCGACGGGACCCACATCGTGGGCTTCGCGGACTGGGCCGAGCAGCTGATCGCCGAGTCCACCGGCAAGGAGGGCACCGGCCTGCTTCCGGTCGTGCTCGACAAGCTCGCCCCCGAGCTCGAGTCGAAGCCGGCCGACCTCCAGGTCGTCCGGCTCGTCGCGAACGCCGAGGCGCACCACCTGTTCCCGGCCGACCGTCACGAGGGCGAGATCCTCGTCTCCGGCAGCCTCGGCGCCCAGCTCATCGTCTGGGAGTATGCGGTCGCGGTCGCCGGACGCCTGCTCGGGATCAACCCGTTCGACCAGCCGGATGTGGAGGCCGCCAAGGTCGCCGCACGCTCGCTGCTCGACAACCGGCCGGAGCCCGTCACCCCCGCGTTCACCGCGGGCGGCATCGAGGTGCGCACCACCGGGTCCTTCCTCGGCGACGCCAGCACCCTCGACGCCGCAGTGGACGCCCTGCTCGCCCAGCTCGGACCCGACGGCTACGTCGCGGTCCAGGCGTACGTGGACCGCCTCGCGCTCCCCCAGCTCGCGGGCATCCGCGACCTGCTGGCGGCGAAGGCGAACCGCCCGGTCACCTTCGGCTGGGGACCGCGCTTCCTGCACTCGACGGGTCAGTTCCACAAGGGCGGTCCGGCGGTCGGCGTGTTCCTGCAGATCACGGCGACGCCCTCCGAGGATCTCGAGATCCCCGGCCGTCCCTTCACCTTCGGGCAGCTCATCCAGGCCCAGGCCGCCGGCGACGCCAGCGTCCTCGGCGAGCACGGCCGCCCGGTGCTGACGTTGACCCTCACGAACCCCGAGGCGGATGTCGTCTCGCTGTTCGAGGCCGTCAACTGAGCCGTCGATAAAGGAGATCACCCACGTGTCACCGGTGGAAATCACCCCGGAGTTCAACCCGTTGCGGTTGCCCTCCGACCGCCGTCTGAATCGCATCGCGGGGCCCAGCAGCCTCATCATCTTCGGTGTGACAGGCGACCTGTCGCGCAAGAAGCTGATGCCCGCGGTGTACGACCTCGCGAACCGCGGCCTCCTGCCGCCCGGGTTCTCTCTCGTCGGCTTCGCCCGGCGTGACTGGGAGGACCAGGACTTCGAGAAGGTCGTCTACGACGCGGTCAAGCAGTACGCCCGCACGCCGTTCGACGACGACGTGTGGCAGCAGCTCGCACAGGGCATCCGCTTCGTCCCGGGAGAGTTCGACGACGACGAGGCGTTCCAGCGCCTCAAGCAGACCGTCGAAGACCTGGACAAGGAGCGCGGGACCATGGGCAACCATGCGTTCTACCTGTCCATCCCGCCGAAGGCGTTCCCGATCGTCACCGAGCAGCTGAAGCGGTCCGGTCTCGCCGACCAGTCCGGCGACGGCTGGCGGCGCGTCGTCATCGAGAAGCCGTTCGGCCACGACCTGCAGTCGGCTCGCGAGCTGAACGCGGTCGTGGAGACGGTGTTCCCGCCGGACTCGGTGTTCCGCATCGACCACTACCTCGGCAAGGAGACGGTCCAGAACATCCTGGCGCTGCGCTTCGCCAACGAGCTGTACGAGCCGATCTGGAACGCCAACTACGTCGACCACGTGCAGATCACCATGGCCGAGGACATCGGCGTGGGCGGCCGGGCCGGCTACTACGACGGCATCGGCGCGGCGCGCGACGTCATCCAGAACCACCTGCTGCAGCTCCTCGCCCTCACGGCGATGGAGGAGCCCATCTCGTTCAACGCCGCAGACCTGCGCGCCGAGAAGGAGAAGGTGCTCGCCGCCGTCCGGCTGCCCAAGGACCTCGCGAAGTCGACGGCCCGCGGACAGTACGGCCCCGGCTGGCAGGGCGGCGAGAAGGTCGTCGGATTCCTGGAGGAGGACGGGATGAACCCCCAGTCCACCACGGAGACCTACGCGGCCATCAAGCTGGAGATCGGCACCCGCCGCTGGGCGGGCGTCCCGTTCTACCTGCGCGCCGGCAAGCGCCTCGGCCGCCGCGTCACCGAGATCGCGGTCGTCTTCAAGCGCGCTCCGCAGCAGCTCTTCGCGGAGTCGCAGACCAGCGCGCTCGGCCAGAACGCGCTCGTCATCCGCGTGCAGCCCGACGAGGGTGTGACCATCCGCTTCGGCTCGAAGGTCCCCGGCGCCGGCATGCAGGTGCGCGACGTCAGCATGGACTTCGGCTACGGCCACGCCTTCACGGAGGCCAGCCCCGAGGCGTACGAGCGGCTCATCCTGGATGTGCTGCTCGGCGACCCGCCGCTGTTCCCCCGCCACGAGGAGGTCGAGCTCTCCTGGAAGATCCTCGACCCGATCGAGGACTTCTGGGCCACGCAGGGCCAGCCCGAGCAGTACCGCCCCGGAACCTGGGGCCCGAAGTCGGCCGACGAGCTCCTCGCCCGCGACGGCCGCGTTTGGAGGCGTCCATGATCGTCGACCTTCCCGCGACGACCGTCAGCAACATCTCGAAGGCGCTCGTCAAGATCCGCGAGGAGGGCGGCGCCGTCGCCCTCGGCCGCGTCCTGACGCTCATCATCGCGACGCACCTGGGGCAGGAGGAGGAGGCCATCGAGGCCGCCAACGACGCCTCCCGCGAGCACCCGATGCGTGTGATCGTGGTGTCGACCGAGGAGGAGCGCACCCACAACGGCGACGGCCGCCTCGACGCGCAGATCCGCGTCGGCGGCGACGCCGGGGCCAGCGAGGTCATCGTGCTCCGCGCTTACGGCGACACGGCGAGCGACGAGGAGGGACTGGTCACCGGCCTGCTCCTCCCCGACGCCCCCGTAGTGGTCTGGTGGCCGGGTATCGCGCCCGAGAAGGCGTCCACCTCTCCCCTGGGCCGCATCGCGACCCGTCGGATCACGGACGCCTCCGCGCAGCCGAACCCGCAGGAATTCCTGTTCCACCTGGGCAAGACCTACGCCCCCGGTGACACGGACTTCGCGTGGACGCGCCTGACACTGTGGCGCGCCCAGCTCGCCGCGGTGCTGGACCAGCCGCCGTACGAGCCGATCACCGGCGTCGACGTGGCCGGTGCGGCCGACTCGCCGTCCACCTTGCTCCTCGCCGCCTGGCTGCGGCTCCAGCTGCAGGTGCCCGTGCAGTACGACCTCGCCTCGCGCGCGATCGGCTCGGGCGGCATCCACGGCGTGAAGATGGAGCGCGCGTCCGGCGTGATCGAGCTGCGGCGCGAGGTCCCCAACGTCGCCCGCCTGTCGCAGCCCGGCCAGCCCACGCACGACCTCTCCCTGCCACGCCGCAGCCTGCGGGACTGCCTGGCGGAAGAACTGCGTAGGCTGGACCCGGACGACCTCTACGGCGAGGTCATCACCAAGGGTCTCGCACTGCTGGAGACCTCCGACGAAGGAGCAGGCGCCAGGGTATGACGAACGAACGGCGGGTGCTCGTTCACCCCGACAAGGAGGCTCTGACCGCGTCTGTGGCCGCGCGCTTCCTCACCAAGACGATCGACATCCTCGACGATCTGGGGGTGGCGAACATCGCGCTCACCGGCGGCACGATGGGCATCGCGGTACTGGAGGCGGTCAACGCCTCCCCCGCCCGCGACACCATCGACTGGTCGAAGGTGCACTTCTGGTGGGGAGACGAGCGGTTCGTGCCGCGTGACAGCCCCGACCGCAACGAGCGCCAGGCCCGCGAGGCCCTGCTCGACCACATCGCGGTCCCGCCGGAGAACGTGCACCCCTTCCCGTCGTCGGATGAGGTCCCGGACATCGACGAGGCGGCCCGCCTCTACGCGGCCGAGCTCGAGGCGTTCGCCCACGAGGGCTGGCCGGTGCCAAAGTTCGACATCACCTTCCTCGGCGTCGGGCCGGACGGCCACATCGCGTCGCTGTTCCCGGACCGTCCGGGGATCCGCGAGGAGAAGGCGTCGGTGATCGCCGAGCGCGACTCGCCGAAGCCGCCGCCGCAGCGGCTGAGCCTCACCCGCCCGGTGATCAACTCCTCCGACCGCATCTGGCTCGTGCTGTCCGGCACCGACAAGGCCAGTGCCCTCGGTCTCGCCCTCGCCGGCGCCAGCTACACCGAGGTCCCGGTCGCGGGCGCCAAGGGCCGCAAGCGGACCGTGTTCTTCGTGGACAAGGATGCCGCCGTCGACGTGCCCGAGAACCTCATCGCACCCAGCTACTGACCCGCTCCCGCAGCGTCGTCAACCGCGCGCAGGGCGCACCGGTCAGCGGTCCGCGTTGTCGGATCGCACGCCGGTCGTGCCCTGCGGCGGCGATGCGGCGGTCGAACGCGTGCGTCAGCAGGTGCAGGTAGAACGCGAGCAGGCGAGCCGCCTCGTCGCGCACCTCCGCCTCCCGGCCGTCGAGGTCGAGTTCGTCCACCCAGCGGTGCAGTTCGGCGAAGGTGACCCGCAATCGCAGCGCTTGCCGCGCATCCGCCGCTGTCGTCACGTCGATATCATCGCAGCGCGCGAGCAGGATGTCGGCCTTCTCGGCCGCGTCGACCGCCTCCTCCAGCAGGGCGAGCAGACTGAGCCGGCTGACCTCGTCGCCGAGCGCACGCGGAGTTTCCGCCCGATCATCCCGTGCTCCCCGCATGCCCGCAGTGTAGCCCCGAGACGTGCGCCACATCGTCGCTATAGAGCCGCGATGACCGAGATTTGCGCCAAATCGTGGTTATGGGAGAGCGATAACCGAGATTTGGCGCAAATCGTGGGGATGGGATGGGGCGGGCGCAAACGCACGAAGGCCGCCCACCGAGAGGGGGGCGGCCTTCGTGACGCGAACGCTCAGTTGGTGGTCGGACGACCCCGACGCGCGCGCAGCTGGTTGAGGGCGTCCTCGAGCAGCTGCTCCGCCTCCTCTTCGCTGCGGCGCTCCTTCACGTACGCGAGGTGCGTCTTGTAGGGCTCCGTCTTCGCGACCGACGGTGGGTTCTCCTTGTCGCGGCCGGCCGGGAGACCGGTCGACGGCGAGTCGATGATGTCGGGGATCTCCTCCTCGGGGAGGTTCGCCGCGAAGTAGCGGACGGTCTCGTTGCCGAGAGCGTCCCAGTACGAGATCGCGACGCGGTCCGCGTGGAAACCGCGGTCCTGCTCGCCCATGGGGCCCGCGCCGACGCGCGAGCCGCGGATTGCACTGCCTCCGGATGCCATGCAGTCTCTCCTTCTTCAGTGTGCGCTTACGCGCTGAACTTCGTGATCAGACCGAGCACGACGATGCAGGTGATCCAGATCAGGCCCAGGATCACGGTGATGCGGTTCAGGTTGCGCTCGGCGACACCCGACGCACCCAGGTTGGACGTGACGCCGCCGCCGAACATGTCGGACAGACCGCCGCCGCGACCCTTGTGCAGCAGGATGAGCAGCGTCAGCAGGAGGCTGGTGATGCCGAGCAGCACCTGCAGGACGACCTGGAGAATCAGCACGTGGAACCTTTCGGGAAGCGTCCGGGCCGTGCCCGGGAAGACCAACGACCAGTATAACCGGCGGGAGCCGTCAGAGACCGACGTGCTTCTGATACCGGACGATCGCGGCGAACTCGTTCACGTCGAGGCTCGCACCGCCGACCAGCGCACCGTCCACATTGGGCTCGCGCATGAAGCCGGCGATGTTGCCCGACTTCACCGAACCGCCGTAAAGGATGCGCGTCTTGGCCGCGACGTCGTCGCCCAGCACCTCGGCGATGACCGCACGCAGTGCCGCCGCCACCTGCTCCGCCTGCTCGGGCGTCGCCGCCTGGCCGGAGCCGATGGCCCAGACCGGCTCGTACGCGACGACGAAGTCGGCTGCCGAGTCGACGCGGGACAACGCGGCGCGCAGCTGCGCGACCGGCACGGCGCTCGCGCCGTGCGTCTCGAGGTCCTCCGCCGTCTCGCCGACGCAGATGATCGGGGCGATGTTGTGCTTCAGCGCGGCGGCCACCTTTCCGGCGACCTGCTCGTCTGTCTCGGCGTGCAGCGTGCGCCGCTCCGAGTGACCGATGATGACGTACCGCGACTCCAGGGCCGCGAGGAACGCGGCCGAGATCTCGCCGGTGTACGCACCCGACTCGTGCTCCGAGACGTCCTGTCCGCCGAAGGCGAGCGGCAGCTTGTCGGCCGCGACCAGCGTCTGCACGCTCCGCAGGTCGGTGAAGGGCGGGAAGACCGCCACCTCCACCGCCGAGAAGTCGTGGTTGGCGTCCTTCAGCGTCCACGCGAGCTTCTGTACGAACGCGATCGCCTGGAGGTGGTCCAGGTTCATCTTCCAGTTGCCTGCGATGAGCGGGACACGCCGCACCGTGGGGCTCACTGCTGCCATCCGAGGACCTCCAGTCCGGGGAGTCGCTTGCCTTCGAGGAACTCGAGGCTCGCGCCTCCGCCCGTCGAGATGTGACCGAACTGGTCGTCACGGAACCCGAGCGCACGCACGGCCGCGGCGGAGTCGCCACCTCCGACGACGCTGAGGCCGTCGACCTCGGTGAGCGCCTGCGCGACCGCCTTCGTGCCCGCCGCGAACGGCGCCAGCTCGAACACGCCCATCGGGCCGTTCCAGAACACCGTGCGCGCTCCGCGGACGTACTCCGAGAACAGCTCGGCGGTCTCCGGGCCGATGTCGAGCCCCAGGCCCTTGTCACCCCAGTCGGTGTCCTCGATCGCGTCGACCGGGCGCACCACGTGCTCCGCGTCGGCGCCGAACTTCGAGGCCACCACGACGTCGCGCGGGAGCACCAGCTCGACGCCGAGCTCCTCGGCCTTCGCCAGGTAGCCCTTGACGGTGTCGATCTGGTCGGCTTCGAGCAGGCTCGACCCGACCTTCATGCCCTTGGCCGCGAGGAAGGTGAACAGCATCCCGCCGCCGATGAGCAGCGAGTTGACCTTCGGCAGCAGGTGACCGATGACGCCGAGCTTGTCCGAGACCTTCGAGCCGCCGAGGACGACCGCGTACGGCCGCTCCGGGTTCTCGGTCAGACGGTCGAGCACGTCGAGCTCGGCCTGGATCAGCGTGCCGGCCGCGCTCGGCAGCAGCTGGGCGAGCTCGTAGACGCTCGCCTGCTTCCGATGCACGACGCCGAAGCCGTCCGAGACGAAGGCGTCGCCGAAGGCGGCCAGCTTCTCGGCGAAGGCACGACGCTCGCCTTCGTCCTTCGAGGTCTCCCCCGGGTTGAACCGGAGGTTCTCCAGCAGGGCGACGTCGCCGTCGTTGAGGCCGTTGACGGCCTCCTCGGCGCCGCCGCCGACGGTGTCCTTGGCGAAGGTCACCGGCGCGCCCAGCAGCTCGGAGAGCCGCTGGGCGACCGGCGCCAGGCTGTACTTCGCATCCGGGGCGCCCTCGGGGCGTCCCAGGTGCGAGATCACGACCACCTTCGCGCCCTGGTTGATCAGGGCGTTCAGCGTGGGAATCGACGCTCGCACGCGACCGTCGTCCGTGATCTTCGCGCCGTCCAGGGGCACGTTGAGATCACAGCGGACGACGACCCGCTTGCCGGCGAGCGAACCGAGTGAGTCGAGAGTGCGGAGCGTCACGTCGGTTCCCTGCGCTTAGAGGCGCTCGGCGACGTACTCGGTCAGGTCGACGAGACGGTTGGAGTAGCCCCACTCGTTGTCGTACCAGCTCGAGAGCTTCACCTGGTCGCCGAGGACACGCAGCAGACCCGAGTCGAAGATCGAGGAGTGCGGGTCGGAGACGATGTCGGAGGAGACGATCTCGTCCTCCGTGTACTTGAGGATGCCCTTCAGCGGGCCCTCCGCCGCCTTCTTGTAGGCCGCCTTGACCTCGTCGACCGTGACCGGGCGCGAGGCGGTGACCGTGAGGTCGGTGATGGAGCCGGTGGGGACCGGGACGCGCAGCGCGAAGCCGTCGAGCTTGCCCTTGAGCTCCGGGAGGACGAGGCCGATGGCCTTCGCCGCACCGGTGGAGGTCGGGACGATGTTGATCGCGGCGGCGCGGGCGCGACGCAGGTCGGAGTGCGGGCCGTCCTGGAGGTTCTGGTCGGCGGTGTAGGCGTGGACCGTGGTCATCAGACCGCGCTCGATGCCGAACTCGTCGTTGAACACCTTGGCGAGCGGCGCGAGGCAGTTCGTGGTGCAGGACGCGTTGGAGATGATGTTGTGCGACGCCGGGTCGTAGAGGTGCTCGTTCACGCCCATGACGAACGTGGCGTCCTCGCCGGTCGCCGGAGCCGAGATGATGACCTTCTTGGCGCCCGCCTCGATGTGCTTGCGCGCGTCGTCGGCCTTGGTGAAGCGGCCGGTCGACTCGATGACGATGTCGACGCCCAGGTCGCCCCAGCCGAGGTTGGCGGGGTCGCGCTCCGCGAGGACCTTGATCGGGTTGCCGTTGACGACGATGTTGTCGCCGTCGAGCTCCACCGTCGCGTCGAGACGGCCCGTGATGGAGTCGTACTTGAGCAGGTGTGCGAGCGTCTTGTTGTCGGTGAGGTCGTTCACCGCGACGACCTCGAGGTCGCTGCCCTTCGCCAGGGCGGCGCGCAGGTAGTTACGACCAATGCGACCGAACCCGTTGATTCCGATCTTTACGGACACAGATGTCTCCAGTTACTCGATGGGCGCCGGACGGCGCGCTTTGTCAGGTGTTGATTGCGGACGGCGGCGTCCCGGGAGGGTCCCTCCCGGGACGCCCACCCGCCTACGACAGTAGCAGCAGACCCGCGGTCTTCTCGCGCGCACGGACGAAGCGGTCATTGACATCGCCCCAGTTGGTGATGTTCCAGAACGCCTTCACGTAGTCGGCCTTCACGTTGACGTAGTCGAGGTAGAAGGCGTGCTCCCACATGTCGAGCATGAGGAGCGGGACGGTCGCCGCGGCGAGGTTGCCCTGGTGGTCGTACAGCTGCTCGATGATGAGCTTCTGCCCGAGGGAGTCCCAGGCCAGGATCGACCAGCCGGAGCCCTGGATGCCGAGCGCCGACGCCGTGAAGTGGGCGCGGAACTTGTCGAACGAGCCGAAGAACTCGTCGATCGCGGCGGCCAGCTCGCCGACCGGCTTGTCGCCGCCGTCCGGCGAGAGGTTGTTCCAGAACACGGTGTGGTTGACGTGGCCGGCGAGGTTGAACGCGAGGTCCTTCTCGAGCTTGTTGACGTAGGTCAGCTCGTCGGCGTCGCGCGCCTCGGCCAGCTTGGCGATGGCGGTGTTCGCGCCGTCGACGTACGTCTTGTGGTGCTTGTCGTGGTGCAGCTCCATGATCCGGCCGCTGATGTTCGGCTCAAGAGCCGAGTAGTCGTACGGAAGGTCCGGCAGCGTGTAGTCAGCCATTACTCATCTCCACTGTTGTTGTGATTCGAGCGACTCGTCGAGTCTAGTAAGGGCAACCCGGGCGGCCGTCGGATGCTTCCTTCCGGCCGCACGTTCCCCGTCGAAACTTACACCTCGTCCAGATCGGCGGGGAGGCTCGCCTCCGTGCCGGGGATGCCGAGGTCGCTCGCGCGCTTGTCCGCCATCGCGAGCAGGCGGCGGATGCGGCCCGCGACCGCGTCCTTCGTCATGGGCGGGTCGGCGTGGTGACCCAGCTCGTCCAGGCTGGAGTCGCGGTGCGCGAGACGTAGCTCACCCGCGTAGCGCAGGTGCTGCGGGACGTCGGGGCCGAGGATCTCGAGCGCGCGCTCCACGCGCGCGCACGCGGCGACGGCGGCTTGGGCCGAGCGTCGCAGGTTGGCGTCGTCGAAGTTGACCAGGCGGTTGGCGTTGGCACGCACCTCGCGGCGCTGCCGAAGCTCCTCCCAGTTGGTGACGGTCTGGAGGGCACCCATCGCGACGAGCATGGCGCTGATCGCCTCGCCGTCGCGGATGACGACGCGATGCACGCCGCGCACCTCACGGGCCTTGGCCGCGATGCCGAGACGGCCTGCTGCGCCGACGAGCGCCATGGCGGCCTCGTTACCAGGGCAGGTCACCTCGAGGGCGGCGGAGCGGCCCGGGTCGGTGAGCGAGCCGTGGGCGAGGAAGGCTCCGCGCCAGACGGCGGCGAGCTCGTCGCGGGATCCGGTGGTCAGGCGGTTCGGGAGGCCGCGGATCGGCCGGCGACGCGCATCCAGGAGTCCGGTCTGCCGGGCGAGCGTCTCGCCGCCCTCGAGCACGCGGACGAGGTACTGGCTGCTGCGGCGCAGCCCGGACGCGGAGATGACGGACACCTCGCTGCGGACGCCGTACAGCTCCGCGAGGTCTTTCCGCACCCGCCGTGCGAGTTCCGGGGTGTCGAGTTCGCTCTCGACCGCGATCCGGCCGCCGATGAGGTGCAGACCGCCCGAGAACCGGAGGATGGTGGCCAGTTCTGCTGCTCGGACCGTGGTCTTGCTGACCTCGACCTTCGTGAGCTCGTCCTTGACGTCGGCGGTGAGAGCCAATCGGATTCCTTACTGTCTCAAGGCGGGGGTGGTGCCGTGGAGGGAAAAGCCGTGATCATTCACGGCCGAGGTCGCGGTGCTTGGTGTTGACCGACAGACCGGGGAAACTCCGCAACCGCGCCGCGAGCTCTTCCGCAATCGCGACGGACCGGTGCTTTCCGCCAGTGCAGCCTATCGCGATCAGAGCGTGCCGTTTGTTCTCACGCTGGTAGCCGGACATGATCGGGCGGAGCGCCGAGACGTATCCCTGGATGAACTCGTCGGCGCCGTCCTGCGCCAGGACGTAGTCGCTGACGATCTCCTCCAGACCCGTGTGCGGCCGCAGCTCGGGGTTCCAGAACGGGTTCGGCAGGAAGCGCGCGTCGGCGACCATGTCGGCGTCGGCGGGCAGCCCGTACTTGAAGCCGAAGCTCATCACCGTCACCTGCACGTCGGCGGCGTCCTCCGCCGCGAAGGTGTCGGTGATGTTGGTCGCCAGCTGGTGGATGTTGAGGTCGGTGGTGTCGACGATGATGTCGCTCGCTTCGCGGATCTCGCGCAACCGCGTCCGCTCCGCCGAGATGCCGTCGAGGATGGTGCCGTCGCCCTGCAACGGGTGCGGCCTCCGCACCTGCTCGAAGCGGCGGACGAGCACCGCGTCGGACGCCTCCAGGAACAGCACGCGCACCTTCGTGCCCTCACGGAGGCTCTGGATCATGTCGCGCAGATCGACGAAGAAGTTGCGCCCGCGGACGTCGACGACCGCGGCGATGCGCGGCAGACCCGACTCGGCGCGGTTGGCGAGCTCGATCAGCGGACGCAGCATCTGCGGCGGGAGGTTGTCCACGACGTACCAGTCGAGGTCCTCCAGCGCATTGGCGACCGTCGAGCGGCCGGCGCCCGACATCCCGGTGACGATGAGGACTTCCTGCTGCTCGGCGTTCTGCGCGACTGTGTCGCCGTCGGTGGCCATCGTCCGGTCTCCTCCGTTGTGGTGTTCCCCCAGCCTACCGACTGCCGCCCTCTGCGAGCCGCTCGAAGATCGCGGTCGCGAGCGTCGGACCGACCCCGCGCACCTCGGAGATCTGCTCAGGCGTCGCCTTGCGCAGCTGGGCCACCGAGCCGAAGTGCTTCAGCAGCTCCTTCACACGCGACGGACCGAGGCCCGGGATCTCGCCCAGCACCGTCCCGATGTCGCGCTTGCGGCGCGCGCGCTGGTAGGTGATCGCGAAGCGGTGGGCCTCATCGCGGAGGCGCTGGATGAGGAACAGGGCGTCGCTGTTCCGCGGCAGGATCACCGGGAAGTCGGAGTCCGGCAGCCAGATCTCCTCCAGGCGCTTGGCGATTCCCGCGAGCTGGATGCCGGTGACCCCGGACTCGTCGAGCGCGCGCTTCGCGGCGGCGACCTGAGGCTGGCCTCCGTCGACGATCAGCAGGTTCGGCGGGTAGGAGAACTTGCGGCGACGGCCCTCGGCGGCATCCACGATCTCGTCGGCACCGGCAGCACCCTCGGCGTCGAGCGCCGTCTCCTCATCGACGGTGGGGGCGGCGTCGGCTGCCGCTGCCGGCGCGTCCTTCAGGTACGCCAGGCGGCGGGAGATGACCTGGTAGATCGACTCCGTGTCGTCGGTCGACTCGGGGATGCTGAACCGGCGGTACTGGTCCTTGCGCGGCAGGCCGTCCTCGAAGACCACCATCGACGCCACGATGTTCGTGCCGCTGAGGTGCGAGACGTCGTAGCACTCCATCCGGAGCGGCGCCTCGTCCATGCCGAGGGCGTCCTGGATGTCGTTCAGCGCCTTCGACCGCGCCACGAAGTCCGAGCTCCGCCGGGTCTTGTACAGGACGAGCGCGTTCTTCGCGTTCATCTCGACCGTCTGCGCGATCGCGGCCTTGTCGCCGCGCTGCGCCGTGCGCAGCTCGACGCGGCCGGTGAGGCGACCGCGGGCGGCGGACGGGTCCGGCGTCTCGCGGCGGCGCTGGGTCAGCCACTGCTCGAGCTCCGCGGTGTCTTCCGGCAGCTCGGGCACGATGATCTCGCGCGGTGGGGCGTCCGGTCCGTCGTAGGCGTTCTGGACGACCGTCTCGACGAGTTCGGCGAGCTCCATGTCGAGCTCCTTGTCGACCACCCAGCTGCGCACACCGCGGACGCGGCCGCCGCGGACGATGAACTGCTGCACGGCCGCGGCCAGCTCGTCGTGGGCGATGCCGAAGACGTCGGCGTCGATGTTCTCCGGAAGCACGACCGCGCTCTTGCCGAGCACTCCCTCAAGCGCCTGGATGGCATCGCGGTGGCGCGCGGCGGACTCGTAGTCCATCGTGCTGGCCGCCTGCTTCATCTTCTCGTTCAGATCGCGCAGGTAGCCGCTGTCGTTCCCCGCCATGAACGAAGCGAAGTCGATGGCGAGCGACTTGTGGTCGCCGGGCGAGATGCGCCCGACGCAGGGCGCTGCGCACTTGCCGATGTCGCCCAGGAGGCAGGGCCGCCCGGTGAGCTCGGCGCGGCGGTACACGCCGTCGGAGCAGCTCCGCATCGGGAACGCTTTCAGCATCAGATCGACCGTCTCGCGGATCGCCCAGACCTTCGTGTACGGGCCGAAGTAGCGCGCGTCCTTGATGTTGCGATTACGCGTGATCATGACGCGCGGGATGCGGTCGCCGAGCGTCACTGCCAGGTACGGGTACGTCTTGTCGTCGCGGAACTTGACGTTGAAGGGCGGGTTGAACTCCTTGATCCAGGTGTACTCCAGCTGCAGCGCCTCGTACTCCGTGCCGACGACCGTCCACTCGACGCTCGCCGCGGTGGTGACCATGCGGCGGGTGCGCTCGTGGAGGCTGCGCAGCGGCTGGAAGTAGTTGCTCAGCCGCGCGCGCAGGTTCTTCGCCTTGCCGACGTAGAGCACACGCCGGTTCTTGTCACGGAACCGGTACACTCCGGGCTGCGTCGGGATCTCGCCGGCCTTGGGCCGGTAGCTGACGGTGTCTGCCATCGCGCCTCTTACGCGGCGCCCCGGGCGGACTCGCCCTGCAGGATCTCCTTGAGGAAGAAGCCGGTGTGGCTGCCCGGGGTCTCGGCGACCTTCTCGGGTGTGCCCGTCGCGATGACCTCTCCGCCGCCGGCGCCGCCCTCCGGACCCATGTCGATGATCCAGTCGGCCGACTTGATGACATCGAGGTTGTGCTCGATGACGATCACCGTGTTGCCCTTGTCGAGCAGGCCGTTCAGCACCAGCAGCAGCTTGCGGACATCCTCGAAGTGCAGACCCGTGGTCGGCTCGTCGAGCACGTACACGCTGCGGCCGTTGGATCGGCGCTGCAGCTCGGTCGCGAGCTTCACGCGCTGCGCCTCGCCGCCGGAGAGGGTCGTCGCGCTCTGCCCGAGCCGGACGTAGCCGAGGCCGACGTCGACGAGTGTCTGCAGGTAGCGGTGGATGGCCGAGATCGGCCGGAAGAACTCCGCCGCCTCGCTGATCGGCATGTCGAGCACTTCGGCGATGTTCTTGCCCTTGTAGTGCACGGACAGGGTGTCGCGGTTGTACCGCGCTCCCCCGCACACCTCGCACGCGACGTAGACGTCGGGCAGGAAGTTCATCTCGATCTTGATCGTGCCGTCACCCGAGCACGCCTCGCAGCGTCCTCCCTTGACGTTGAAGCTGAACCGGCCGGGCAGGTAACCGCGGGTCTTCGCCTCCGGCGTCTCGGCGAACAGGTTGCGGATGCGGTCGAAGACGCCCGTGTAGGTCGCCGGGTTCGACCGCGGGGTGCGGCCGATCGGCGCCTGGTCGACGTGGACGACCTTGTCGAGGTTCTCGAGACCGGTGACGGTCCGGTGCTTTCCCGGCACCTTGCGGGCGCCGTTGAGCTTGTTGGCCATGACCCGGTACAGGATGTCGTTGACCAGCGACGACTTACCCGAACCGGAGACACCGGTCACCGCCACGAACGTGCCGAGCGGGAAGTCGACCGTGACCTTCTTCAGGTTGTTGGCCTCCGCATCCACGACGCGGATCATCCGCTTCTTGTCGACCTTGCGGCGCTTGGACGGGATGGCGATCTCACGCCGCCCCGCCAGGTAGTCGCCGGTCAGCGACTCGGTGTTGGCGAGCAGGTCGTCGTACGAACCGGAGTGGACGACGTGCCCACCGTTGACTCCCGCGCCGGGGCCGATGTCGACGATCCAGTCGGCGGTGCGGATGGTGTCCTCGTCGTGCTCGACCACGATCAGCGTGTTGCCGAGGTCACGCAGGGCGACGAGCGTGTCGATGAGCCGGCGGTTGTCGCGCTGGTGCAGACCGATGCTCGGCTCGTCGAGCACGTAGAGCACGCCGGTCAGGCCGGAGCCGATCTGGGTCGCCAGGCGGATGCGCTGTGCCTCGCCGCCGGACAGCGTGCCGGCCGCGCGGGCCAGGTCGAGGTAGCTGAGGCCGACCTGGATGAGGAAGTCGAGCCGGACCTTGATCTCGCGCAGCACCTGCGCACCGATCTTCTGCTCGCGCTCCGTCAGGTGCAGCTTCTCCATGAAGTTGCGGGCGTCGCTCAGGCTGAGCAGCGAGGCGTCGGCGATGCTCTTGCCGTGCACGAGCACCGCGAGCACCTCGGGCTTCAGCCGCTTGCCGCCGCAGACCGGGCACGGGACCTCGCGCAGGTACTCGGCCCAGCGGGCGCGCTGCGTGTCGGTCTCGGCCTGCAGATACTGCCGCTCGATGTAGGGCACCACGCCCTCGAAGCCGGAGGTGTACGACATCTCGCGGCCGTAGCGGTTCTTCCACCGCACCTTGACCTCGAAGTTGTCGCCGTGCAGCACCGCGTCGCGCACGTTCTCCGGCAGCTTCTTCCACGGCGTCTTGAGCGAGAACTTGAGGTCGCGGGCGAGGCCGTCGAGCAGCTTCTCGTAGTAGTTGAAGAGTCCCTTGCCCTGCGTGGTCCACGGCACGATGACGCCCTCGGCGATGCTGAGCTCGTCGTCGCCGAGCAGGAGCTCGTCATCCACCGACATGCGCGTGCCGAGGCCGGAGCACTCGGGGCAGGCGCCGAACGGGGCGTTGAACGAGAAGGTGCGCGGCTCGATCTCGGTCAGCTGGATCGGGTGGCCGTTGGGGCACGACAGCTTCTCGCTGAAGTTCTGCCAGGCGGCGGGCCCTTCGCGGTCGACGTAGTTGACCTGGACGAGACCGTCGGTGAGGCGCAGCGCCGTCTCCAGGGAGTCGGTCAGCCGGCCGAGGATGTCCGGGCCGGCGACAAGGCGGTCGACGACGACCGAGATGTCGTGCTTGTACTGCTTCTTCAGCGTCGGCGGCTCGGAGAGCTGGATCTGCTCGCCGTCGACGAGCGCGCGCGAGTAACCGCTCGCCGCGAGCTCCTTGAAGAGGTCGACGAACTCGCCCTTCTTCTGCGAGACCACCGGGCTGACGACCATGTAGCGGGTGCCGGGCTCGAGCTCCATGAGCTGGTCGGCGATCTGCTGGACGGTCTGACGCTGGATGCGCTCACCGCAGATCGGACAGTGCGGAACGCCGATACGCGCCCACAGCAGACGCATGTAGTCGTAGATCTCGGTGATGGTGCCCACCGTGGACCGCGGGTTGCGGTTGGTCGACTTCTGGTCGATCGACACCGCGGGGCTGAGGCCCTCGATGAAGTCGACGTCCGGCCGGTCCACCTGGCCCAGGAACTGCCGCGCGTACGCGGACAGCGACTCGACGTAGCGGCGCTGCCCCTCCGCGAAGATCGTGTCGAACGCGAGCGACGACTTGCCGGATCCGGACAGGCCCGTGAAGACCACCATCGAGTCGCGTGGGATCTCGAGGTCGACGTTGTGCAGGTTGTGAACGCGTGCACCGCGCACACTGAGGTGCGACCCCGTCACCCTGCTGATGTTGCCGGATTCCCCGACCCGATCGCTGTTCACTCGCCCGCTGCTCACTCGCTCTATTCTCCGCCATCCGTACTGGGAAATCGGGGCTGTTCGCCCACCGCGCACCCGTTCGCCAGGTCGAACGTGTGTTCGATTCTACCCTGGACGGCACGGTGATCCCGTGCAGCCGCGAGTCTAGGCGCGACCACCGACATTCCAACCCTCGGCGAGTGGATGCCGAGGCAGGAGTGGATGCGGACGCCGGGCCGAGCGCTCAGCGCGGCGCGCGACGGAGCAGGGCGGGGAGCAGCAGGCCGACCAGCGCGGCGAGGGCGAGTCCGGAGACGGCGGCGAGCACGGGGACGCTCGGCCCGATGCCTCCGCCGCCCCGGAGCAGCAGCAGGGCGACGGCGGCGAGCTGCACCGGCACCTGGATGATCGCGAACCGACGCAGAGAAGGGAGCAGCACCGCGGGCTGCAGGCGTGCGGCGGCGGGCAGCGCCAGCATCCATCCGGCCAGCAGGTGGAGGGCGTGCGCACCGGCGATCAGGCCGAGCAGGCGCGGAGTGAGCGTGCCGGGCTCGACCAGGGAGGACAGCAGCAGCACCCCGATGAGCACCCACGCGGTCAGCCAGCGCGGCCGCCACACCGAGACGCCGATCAGGAGGGCCGCGATGCCGGTCCACGGACCCTCGGGCACGCCGACCAGCACGAGCAGCAGCGCGATCGCGGCGAAGAGCACGCGGACAGTCCAGGCAGGAACGGTCCGTACGCCGAGCACCGGTGCCGGCGTCGACGACCCGGATGGTGTCCCGACCGGCGTCGCGGTGCCGGGTGCGGACCCGTTCGCCGGCCGCGCGTCGTTGCGGCTCACCGTCGGGCCCGTCCGGACGCCAGCACACGCAGCGCCGCCTCGCGCAGCGCAGCATCCTGCCAGACGAGCAGCTCGACACCGCCCGACTGCAGCTGCTCGAGGCGGAGGGAGCGCTCGAGCTCGATGGTGCGCAGGGCTAGGCGATCACGGGCGGGCAGCTCCCGCGCATCCCGAGCAGGCAGCACGTCGACGGCGACCACCCTGTGGCCTGCGGCGCGCCAGGTGAGAGCGAGCGTGACGGGCTGATCGTCGAGGAAGGTCGACAGCACGAACACGATCGACCCCGGAGCGAGCCGCGGAGAACGGACCCGCGTGAACGGCGCCCCGTTCGCGGCGGTCGCCTCGATCGCCCGCAGCACCCGCTCCCGGTGCCGCGCGCCGGCCCGCGGAGGAAGCACGCGGCGCGACTCCCCCAGGTCGTCGAACCCGACCCGGTCGGCCGCGCCGGCGTAGGCGGCCGCGAGCGAGGAGGCGGCCTCCCGCGCGAGGTCGAGGGACGACACCGCGGGACGCGGGTAGGCGCGCGGCCAGTCGGCGACGACCGCGCTGACGTCGTCTCGCGCGTCGAGCACGAGGTGCACGGCCGCGTCGGAGGTCGCCGTCGTGCGCCGGACGTACAGGTCGATTCCGCGACCGGCGCGCGCCGTGGCCTTCCAGTCGATGCGCCGCAGCCGGTCGCCGGGATGGAACAGGTCGATGTCGCGGAACTCGCCGCCGTCTCCCGGCCGCGTGGAGATGTGCTGCCCGGTCAGCCCGAGCAGCCGCGCGGGCAGCGGAAGGCTGCGGAGGGGCGCGCGCCGCGGCCGGACGACCCGTTCGACCGCGGCCTCGTCGGCGGGCGTGCTCGCCCAGGCCGCGTCCGCGCCCAGAGCGCGGACCTCGACCGCGGCGACGCGCTGCGGACCGGAGTGCACGATGGGCACCTCGCTGCGGAGGTCCGCGGCCGTTCGCGGGGTGACGACGGCCTCGACGGGCGCGGCGCCGCCCAAGCCCAGGCGAAGGTGCAGGGCGTCCGGGCGCTGGGTTCCGCGCCCCTGGGTGGCAGCCGCCGCGACGTGGATGCCGAGGGCCGCGTCGCCGTCGCCGCTGCGGGCGGCCTCCTCAACGGTCACAGCCGTGCTGATCTCGACCGGGTCGACGGACGCGGCCGGCCGGCGGTCCCAGCCCCACGCGGCGGAGAGCAGCAGCGGCATGCCGATCAGCGCCGGTTCCAGACGCGACATGACGAAGGCGGCGACCACGCCGATCACTCCGACCACGATCGCGCCCGCCAGCGCCGGGCTGGGCATCCACCCGGTCCGTGTGACGGTGACGGCTCGCTCGGTCATCGGAACCTCGCGCTCCGGGTGCGGCCCGTCACGCGGACGCCTCCGCTCCCGCGCGCCGGGCGCTCCCGACGGCCGGCGGTCCGGGCACGGTGTTGACCACCTCCAAGACAACCTGCTCCGCACGAACGCCGCCCGTCCACGCCTGCACCGTGAGCGTGAGCCTGTGGGCGAGCACCGGGACGGCCACGGCCTTCACATCGTCCGGGATGACGAAGTCGCGCCCGTCGAGCACAGCAAGGGCGCGGGCGACGAGCAGGAGGCCCTGCGACCCGCGCGGGGACGCCCCGACCTCGACGGAGCGGTGCCGGCGGGTGGCCGCGGCGAGGCGGACGCAGTACGCGGCGATGTCCGCATCCACATCCACCGCCTCGACCCCCGCCTGCATGGCCGCGAGCGTCGCCGCGTCGATGACCGCCTCGACCGTGGCGACCTCATGCCGTCGTGCCACACGGGAGAGCAGGACGCGCGACTCCCCCGCCTCGTCAGGGTAGCCGACGCCGAGCCGCACCATGAACCGGTCGAGCTGCGCCTCGGGAAGCGCGTACGTGCCCTCCGACTCGATCGGGTTGGCCGTCGCGACGACGTGGAAGGGCGACGGGAGCGGGAAGCTGCGGCCCTCGACCGACACCTGCCCCTCGGCCATGGCCTCCAGCAGCGCGGACTGCGTCTTGGGTGAGGTGCGGTTGATCTCGTCGGCGAGGAACAACCCGGTGAACACCGGACCGGGACGGAACTCGAAGTCGCCGCTGCTCGGCACATACACGAACGACCCGGTGATGTCGGACGGCAGCAGGTCGGGCGTGCACTGGAGGCGACGGAAGTCCAGCCCGACGGCGGCCGCGATGCTCCGGGCGGCGAGGGTCTTGCCGAGGCCGGGGACGTCTTCGAACAGCACGTGGCCGCCCGCCAGGATCGTGGCGAAGGCGATCCGCAGTGGTTCGCGCATCCCGACCACGACGCTCCCGACCCGGTCGAGCACGGCCGCGCCGAGACGGGCGACCTCGTCGACCGGCAGCAGCGTGGATGCGGTGATGGATGCGGTGCGGGGGTCAGCGGGCACGGGTCGGCTCCTCGGGCGAGTGGGTGGCGGGCATGCGAGTGACGGACAGAGTGTGTTGAGGGACGAGCTTTTCGAGGCGGTCGAGCACGGCGGCGATCTGCGAGGTCCGCGGCGACGTGACGACGGACCCGCGACGGAGGAGCGCCAGGATGTCGGGGCCGAGGAGTTCTTCCAGCTGCGCATCCGCCGCGCGGTCCTCCAGGTCGAGTCCGCGCAGGCGGAGAGCGCGCTCCGCGACCGAACGGAGGGCGCGCAGCCCCTCCGGCGTCGCGCGTCCGCCGCGCGAGCTGAGCGACCAGCCGAGGGCGACGACATCCCGTCGCGACCCGGGGCGGAGTGGCGGCGCGGCCGGCGGCCAGTTCAGATCGGCCGCTTCGCCGAGGGCCGAGAGACAGGCCGTGAACGCCAGGGCCGCAGCACCGAGGCCGGTTGCGTGGGCTTCGTCCATCCCGAGCGACCAGGCCGCCAGACCGACCGCGAGCCCCAGCAGGACGCTCAGGATGAGACGGCGCAGCAGGCGCGGCGGGAGACGCTTCGGGCGCGGCGCGACACGCTGCCGGCCGTCGTCGCGCCGGGCTGGGCGCTCGGAGCGGGGCGTTCGGCGGGTGTCTCGCGTGCTCATCGGCGGCCGCCTTCCCGGGTGCTCGACCGGCCGCCGGACGCGACGCTCCAGGATGCCCGCAGCGCCTCGACCGCATCCCGGGCGGCTGCGACGTCGGCGGGGGTCACGGGTGCGCTGCTGAACCGCGCGCGCAGGTAGAGGGCGAGGAGGCGGGCTGCGGCGTCGCGGTCGGCCGCCACGCGGGCGACAACGCGCGCTGCGAACTCGGCGGGCGTCTCGGCGGGGAGGCGACGGACGCCGGAATCGGCGGCGCCCTCCTCCAGGCCCACCCAGGCGGCCTCGATCGCGTCGCGCGGCTCGCGCGGTTCGGCGAGAACCTCAGCGGCGCGGTCGAGGCCGCGGCGCACCTGCTCCGGCTCGGGTTCGGACCCCTGGTCGGCGTGGACCTCGGAGGTCTCCGCCACACCGACAGTGTCGAGCGGAGGCAGTTCGAGAGGCCGCGACGGACGGCGACGGAGGCGCCAGAGCAGCGCCAGTCCGATGATGACGGCGAGGACGACGAGGGCGACAAGCAGCCACGACAGGTCGATGCGGACCTCGTGCGCGGTCCCGCGGGGCGCCGGGGTGCCCGACTCCCGCGGAGCCGGCGCCTGCGTCCGGACGGGGCCGGGCGGCAGGAACATCCGCGGCCCGCTGAACTGCGGCGCTCCCTGGAACGCCACGGCGACGAGGGCGACCGCCGCGAGCACGACGCACACGGCGAGGGTCCATCGCCGCCGTCCGCCCGCCTTCGTGGTCACCCTGCCACCGTAGCCCGCGCGAGCGCCCAGCGGAGCCGACCGGTCAGCCCAGGTGCCCGGCCTTCTCCATCTGCCGCAGATCGCGCTTCAGGTCGGAGAGCTCGTCGCGCAGGCGGGCCGCCAGCTCGAACTTCAACTCGCCCGCCGCCGCCAGCATCTGCTGGTTGAGGTCGGCGATGAGTCCTTCGAGTTCCGCCGCGCCCTGCGCCGCGATGCCGCCGTTGCGCAGGTTGGGCGTCGGGCTCTTGCGCTTCTGCTCGCGCCCGGCGAGCATCCGTGCGGTGTCCGCCTCCTCACGCGCCAGCACGTCGGTGATGTCGGCGATGCGCTTGCGGAGCGGCGTCGGATCGATGCCGTTGACGCGGTTGTACTCGATCTGCTTCTCGCGACGCCGGTCGGTCTCCTCGATCGCGCTCTTCATGGAGTCCGTGAGCACGTCCGCGTACATGTGGACCTGTCCGGACACGTTTCGAGCCGCTCGTCCGATCGTCTGCACCAGTGAGGTCGACGAACGCAGGAAGCCCTCCTTGTCGGCGTCGAGGATGGCGACCAGCGACACCTCCGGAAGGTCGAGTCCCTCACGGAGCAGGTTGATGCCGACCAGCACGTCGTAGACGCCCGCGCGGAGCTCGCTGAGCAGCTCCACCCGGCGCAGCGTGTCGACGTCCGAGTGGAGGTACCGCACCTTCACCCCGGCCTCCGCGAGGAAGTCGGTGAGCTCTTCCGCCATCTTCTTGGTGAGCGTGGTGACGAGCACACGCTCGTCGCGCTCCACCCGCAGGCGGATCTCCTCCAGCAGGTCGTCGATCTGCCCCTTGGTGGGCTTGACCACAATCTCGGGGTCGATCAGGCCGGTCGGTCGGATGATCTGCTCGACCACGCCGTCCGCGATGCCCATCTCGTACTTGCCCGGTGTGGCGGAGAGGTACACGGTCTGGCCGACCCGGTCCTTGAACTCGTTCCACTTGAGCGGACGGTTGTCCAGCGCGCTCGGCAACCGGAACCCGTGCTCGACCAGCGTGCGCTTCCGCGACGCGTCGCCCTCGTACATGGCGCCGATCTGCGGCACGGTCACGTGCGACTCGTCGATCACCACCAGGAAGTCGTCGGGGAAGTAGTCGAGCAGGCAGTTCGGGGCCTCCCCCGGCGCTCGACCGTCGATGTGGCGGGAGTAGTTCTCGATGCCCGAGCAGAAACCGATCTGCTCCATCATCTCGAGGTCGAACTGGGTGCGCATCCGCAGCCGCTGGGCCTCGAGCAGCTTGCCCTCGCGCTCCAGCTCCTGCAGGCGCTCCTGCAGCTCCTCCTGGATGGTGCCGATCGCACGCTGCATCGTCGCGGGGCTCGCTGCGTAGTGCGTCGCCGGGAACACGGACACCGCATCCATCTTCTTGATCACGTTGCCGGTCAGCGGGTGCAGTGAGTACAGCGCCTCGATCTCGTCGCCGAACAGCTCGATGCGGATCGCGTTCTCTTCGTAGACGGGGATGATCTCGATCGTGTCGCCGCGCACCCGGAACTTGCCGCGCGAGAAGTCGACGTCGTTGCGCTCGTACTGCATGTTGACGAAGCGGCGGATCAGCGCGTCGCGGCCGACGTTCTGGCCGACCTGGAGGGCGACCATGGCCTCCAGGTACTCCTCCGCGGCACCGAGGCCGTAGATGCACGAGACGGTCGAGACGACGACGACGTCGCGCCGGCTGAGCAGCGAATTGGTGGTGGAGTGGCGCAGCCGCTCGACCTCGGCGTTGATCGACGAGTCCTTCTCGATGAAGGTGTCCGTCTGCGGAACGTATGCCTCCGGCTGGTAGTAGTCGTAGTACGACACGAAGTACTCGACCGCGTTGTTGGGCAGGAGTTCGCGGAACTCGTTCGCCAGCTGAGCGGCGAGAGTCTTGTTGTGGGCGAGCACCAGCGTCGGGCGCTGCACCTGCTCGATCAGCCACGCGGTCGTCGCCGACTTTCCCGTTCCGGTCGCACCCAGCAGCACCACGTCGGTCTCACCCGCGTTGATGCGGGCGGACAGTTCGGCGATCGCCTGCGGCTGGTCGCCGCTCGGACTGTATTCGCTGACGACCTCGAAGGGACGGACGGAGCGCGTGGGAAGCATGTCTCCAGTCTAGGAAGGACCACCGACAGTGCGGTCGGCTCTCGCTCACAGCGGAACGGCGCTGGTCACGGCCGCGCGCGCAGCTCCTCCCAGAGGGCGTCGACCTGCTCAAGGGTGTGCTCCAGGGTGCCGCCGGTCTCGATCACGACGTCGGCGACGGCCAGCCGCTCGGCGTCGGACGCCTGGGAGCGGATGCGGCGCTCGGCCTCGGCCCGCTCCATCCCGCGCAGCTCCACCAGCCGGGAGACGCGGGTCTGCTCGTCGGCGTGGGCGACGACCACGCGGTCGAACGGATACTCGTTGGCGGACTCGACCAGCAGCGGGACGTCGTAGACGACGATGGCGTCGGGGTCGCGCTCGGCGGCCGCCCGGAACCGTGCCGTCGACTCCCGGAGCACTGCGGGGTGGGTGATCCCGTTCAAAGCGTGCAGCGCCTCCGGGTCGCCGAAGACGATCGCACCGAGGGCAGGGCGGTCGAGGCTGCCGTCGGGTGCGATGACGCCGTCGCCGAAGCGGCGGGCGATCTCCGCCAGCGCCGGGGTGCCCGGCTCCACCACCTCGCGGGCGATGCGGTCGGCGTCCACCACGACGGCGCCGTGCGACGCGAGCCGGGAGGCGATGGTCGATTTTCCGGACGCGATCCCGCCCGTGAGTCCGATCAGCTGCACCTGCCCAGCCTAGCCAGGCCGACGCGGAGCGACGGCACAGTGGGCCGCCGGGAACGACGAAGCGGCCGACCCCGAAGGACCGGCCGCTCGTACTCAGATACTCAGGAGTTGGAGCTGAGCTTCTCGCGGAGTGCCGCGAGCGACTCGTCGTCGGCGAGCGTTCCGCCGGCGCCGGAGTCGGAGGAGTAGGTCGACGTACCGCTGTCGGCGGCAGCCTCCTCGAGGCCCTTCGCAACCTGGCGCTTGTGCGCCTCCCAACGAGCCTGGGCGGCAGCGTACTGCTGCTCCCACTCGTCGCGCTGCGACTCGAAGCCTTCCTTCCACTCGTTGGTCTCCGGGTCGAAGCCCTCCGGGTACTTGTAGTTGCCCTGGTCGTCGTACTCGGTGACCATGCCGTAGAGCGCCGGGTCGAACTCGGTGCCCTCGGGGTCGACGCCCTCGTTCGCCTGCTTGAGCGACAGCGAGATGCGGCGGCGCTCCAGGTCGATGTCGATGACCTTGACGAACACCTCGTCGCCCACCGAGACGACCTGCTCGGCCAGCTCGACGTGCTTGCCGGACAGCTCCGAGATGTGCACGAGGCCCTCGATGCCATCGGCGACGCGGACGAACGCACCGAACGGAACCAGCTTGGTGACCTTGCCCGGTGCGACCTGGCCGATCGCGTGGGTGCGGGCGAAGACCTGCCACGGGTCCTCCTGCGTCGCCTTGAGCGACAGCGAGACGCGCTCGCGGTCGAGGTCGACCTCGAGGATCTCGACGGTGACCTCCTGGCCAACCTCGACGACCTCGGAGGCGTGCTCGATGTGCTTCCAGGAGAGCTCCGACACGTGGACGAGACCGTCGACGCCGCCGAGGTCGACGAACGCACCGAAGTTGACGATCGACGAGACGACGCCCTTGCGGACCTGGCCCTTGTGCAGGTTGTTGAGGAACGTGGTGCGGGACTCCGACTGGGTCTGCTCCAGCAGCGCGCGGCGCGAGAGCACCACGTTGTTGCGGTTCTTGTCGAGCTCGAGGATCTTGGCCTCGATCTCCTGACCCAGGTACGGGGTGAGGTCGCGGACACGGCGCAGCTCGATGAGCGACGCGGGCAGGAAGCCGCGCAGGCCGATGTCGACGATCAGGCCGCCCTTGACGACCTCGATGACCGTACCGGTGACGACACCGTCGGCCTCCTTGATCTTCTCCACATCGCCCCAGGCGCGCTCGTACTGCGCACGCTTCTTGGACAGGATGAGGCGACCCTCCTTGTCCTCCTTCTGGAGAACGAGGGCCTCGACGGTGTCGCCGACCTCGACGACCTCGCTGGGGTCGACGTCGTGCTTGATGGAAAGCTCACGGGAGGGGATGACACCCTCCGTCTTGTAACCGACGTCGAGGAGGACCTCGTCGCGGTCGATCTTGACGACGGTGCCTTCGATGAGGTCTCCGTCGTTGAAGAACTTCAGCGTCTTTTCGACCGCGGCAAGAAAGTCCTCAGCAGATCCGATGTCGTTGACGGCGACCTGCTTGGGTGCCTTGTCGGTCGTTGCGGTTGTCATGTAGTGGGTGCTCCGTAATGGACAGGAATCAGGCCGGTCGCGTTGTTCTTCTGATGTGTTTCCGCGAACGGCAGGCGGATAGGGATGTCACACAAGTGACGTTCTAGTCTACCCGGCCGCGGAGGCGTGCAGCAAGCCGCGGTCGGAGAGGATGTCACGCAGCGCCGGCCCGAGGTCGAGGTAGGCGAAGTCGTAGCCGGCGTCGAGCAGCCGTTCGGGCACGACCCAGCGGCTCTTCAGCACCAGTTCGGTCTCCGTGCGGATCGCGATCGAGCCGAGCTCGAGCATCCACCGGTGGGCCGGGAGACCGATCGGGCGGCCGAGCAGACGGCGCAGCTCCGCCATCAGCGTGCGGTTGTCCGTGGGGTGCGGCGCCGCGATGTTGACCGTCCCGTCGAGGTCGGGCCGGCCGCGCAGGAACTCGATCGCGCCGAGCACGTCGGCGATGTGCACCCAGCTGAAGCGCTGCCGTCCGCCGCGCGCCCGGAACTCGTGGAACGTTCCGGCGTTCCGGCGTGCGGTCGTGGAGAACCAGCGGCCGTCCACCTGGGGGCCGCCCAGCCCGAACCGCGTGAGGTTGACGAGCGGTGTGAGAGCGCTGCCGTCGCCGAGGACGATGGCCATGCGCAGGGCGACGCGACGGGTGCCCGGGAGGTCGCCCTCGAACAGTTCGTGCTCCCAGGCCTTCGCGACCTCGACCGAGAAGCCGGAGCCCAGCTCGCCGGTGGACTCGGTCATGGGGCGGTCCTCGGCGTGGCGGTAGATGGTCGCCGTCGAGGCGTTGAACCAGACCGGCGGCGGCGCGTCGCTCGCGGCGATGGCCTCCCGAACCGCCCGCGTGGTGGCGAGCCGGGAGCGGAAGATCTCGGCCCGGTTGGCATCGCCATAGCGGCAGTTCACGCTCTTGCCCGCCAGGTTGATCACCGCGACGGCACCGGTGACCGCTCTGCGCAGGCCGTCGGCGTCGTCCCAGCGCACGTCGGGCCCGCTGCGGCCCACCAGGATGACCTCCGAACCCGCGGCGCGGTAGTGCTCCTCCAGGTACTGCCCGACGAATCCGGACGCTCCGGCGATGACGATGCGCTCGTTCACTCCGACCGCTCCCCCGTTTCTCTCTTCTCTGGTGTATCTGTGTTCCGCGATGCCCGCGTCTGCGCCGCCGGACCGCCCGGCTCGATCGCATAGCGGAACCGGCCGCGGTACTGGTAGATCCGCCCGATCAGCGGCACGTGCACGGTGATGGACACCCGCTGGTGCTCGTGCTGGTCGTCCCAGCGTTCGGTCAGGACGACGACCGGAGCGAGTGGACTCGGGACACGCACCCGCCGCCCACCGACCACCAGCCAGACGGCGGTGGAGCGCAGCCGGAGTCCGCCATCCCGGACGGTTGCGGCGAACCGCGCCTCCGCCCGCACCGGATCGCCGAGACGATCGATCACCGTTCCCCGACGGACTCCGATCTCGTCCACCATGGTCGCCGCACCGGACCGGAGTGCGAACCATCGCGTGGCCGCGACGGCGGGCGAACCGTCGGGCGAGGTGACCGCGCGGTTCTCGACGGTGAAGGGCGCCTCGCGCTCCCACACCGGGAACATGACGTGCGACCGGGCGAACACCGCCAGCACCGGCCACAGCCACCGGCGCGGCGTGCCCACCGTCTCGAACACGCCGCTCCCCCGCCCGACCGCGCCGGCCGGGATGGCGTCGAAGTACGCCCGCAGTCGCGGATGCAGCTCGTCGAACGCCGCGCCCAGCACGGCGCGGTACGGGGAGGTCACCGGTGGAAGGACGCGCCGCTCAGTCGAGCAGCGCAGCCTTCAGCGTGTCGAGGCCGACGCCACCGATGTCGAGGGCCTTCTTGTGGAACGCCTTGATGTCGAACGACGCGCCCTCGCGGCGGGCGTACTCGTCGCGCAGCTGCTCCCAGATGCGCTGACCGATCTTGTACGACGGAGCCTGCCCCGGCCAGCCCAGGTAGCGGTTGACCTCGAAGCGGACGAACCCGTCGTTCATGTTGACGTTCTCGCGAAGGAACGGGAAGGCGTCCTCTCCGGTCCACGGACGCGAGCCGTCCGGCAGCGGCTTCTCGAGGTGCACACCGATGTCGAGCACGACGCGCGCCGCGCGCATGCGCTGCCCGTCGAGCATCCCGAGCCGGTCGGCCGGGTCGTCGAGGTAGCCCAGCTGCTCCATCAGCCGCTCGGCGTAGAGCGCCCAGCCCTCCGCGTGCCCCGAGGTACCGGCGATGCGACGCCACGAGTTGAGCTGCGCCTTGTTGTAGGTCGCCTGCGCGATCTGCAGGTGGTGGCCGGGAACGCCCTCGTGATAGACGGTCGTCAGCTCGCGCCAGGTGTCGAACTCGGTCACGCCCTCGGGCACGCTCCACCACATCCGCCCCGCGCGCGAGAAGTCGTCGCTCGGGCCGGTGTAGTAGATGCCGCCTTCCTGCGTCGGCGCGATCATGCACTCGAGACGGCGGATCTCGGCGGGGATGTCGAAGTGCGACTTGCCGAGCTCTTCGATGGCCCGGTCGCTCGTCTCCTGCATCCAACGCTGCAGCGCGTCGGTGCCGTGCAGCTTGCGGCTCGCGTCGCCGTCGAGGAACTCGATCGCCTCGAGGACGGTCGCTCCCGGCTTGATCTCGCGCGCGATCGACTCCTGCTCGGCGCGCATGCGCGCAAGCTCTTCGATGCCCCACTCGTACGTCTCGTCGAGGTCGACGGTGGCGCCGAGGAAGCTCCGCGAGGCGAGCGCGTAGAGCTCTCGGCCCACGGCGTCCTTCTCGGGGGCGTGCTGGGCCAGCTCGTTCTCGAAGAAGTCGGCCAGCGTGGCGTACGCCTGTGCGGCCTCCTTCGCGCCATCCGCCAGATCGCCCTTCAGCGACTCGGGAAGCGTGCCGTTCAGGGGCTTCGCGTCGGCGGTGAACTCATAGAAGAAGCCCGTGTCGGCCACCTGCTTCCGCGCCTGCGCGAGCACCTCGCGCACCTGGCGGATGGCCGGGACGTTGCCCGCTGCGATGCCGCTGCGCAGGGTCTCGATGTAGCCGTCCATCGCGGCGGGCAGATTGTGGAGGCGCTTGGCGACGTTGGCCCAGTCGTCCTCCGTGTCCGTCGGCACCAGGTCGAAGATGTCGCGCAGCTCCTGCGGCGGCGATGCGATGACGTTGAGGTCGCGCTGGGCGAAGCCCGCCTCGTGCTTCTCGACCGTGAGCTGCAGCTCACGCGTGAGATCCATCTTCGTGACCCGGTCGATGTCGTCGACCGGCACGGCCGCTTCGATGCGGGCGAGGGTCTCTCTGACTTTGCCGATGGCGTGCTCGGCGCCGGCCGGCGAGTAATCGGCGTACTCGCCCTCGCGGCCGGGGCGGCCGAGCCAGACGTGGAACTCCGGGTACAACTCGAGCTGGGTGTCGACCCACTCCTCGGCGATCGTGTCGACCGGAGTGGGTTCGCGCTTCTGATCGTTGGTCATGATCCGACCCTATCGAGGAGGCGGCTGCCGGGGCACGGTGTCGTCGGGAATGTGGACAACTCCCCGTCGGCGGGAGCTGTGGGCACATATCGCCGTCGCGCTCAGCGGCCTTCGTCGATGGCCCTGTCGCCGCCGTCCGGGCGACGATGACGCGCCCGACGGTCGAGCTCATCGTGCAGGGCGACGAAGAAGCGGTCGATCTCGCCCAGACGACGCGTGTACATCAGTACGTCGGCCCCGGGAAGCTGGCCCACCGCGTCGAACTCGATCCGCGTGTGCGTCTCGTCCATGGGCACATAACGGACACGCTGTTCGAAGACGAACTCGAGCGAGAGGACCTGTGCGAATGGATCGCGCAGGCTCGTGCCCCTCAGCGCGTCGCGCACAAAGTCCCGCGCCTGCTCCGGAGGAACAGGCACGACCTCGCTGGGGATGCGTCGCGGAACGACCGCCTTCTTCCGCCGCTTCCGCGGCTCCAGCTCGCTCACATCGGGGAGACTACGCCTGCGGCGATCAGTGCGCCCCCGGATCAGTGCGCGGCGGCGTCCCAGTTGGAGCCGCGGCCCACCTGCACGTCGAGCGGCACGCGGAGATCGGCCGCGCCGGCCATGCGGGCGCGCACGATCGCCTCCAGCGCATCCCATTCGCCGGGGGCCACCTCGAAGATGAGTTCGTCGTGCACCTGCAGCAGCATGCGCGACTCGAGGCTCTGGTCGATGATGTCGCCGGCGATCCCGAGCATCGCGACCTTCATGATGTCGGCCGCGGAGCCCTGGATGGGCGCGTTGAGCGCCTGCCTTTCCGCGTTCTCGCGAAGCACCCGGTTGGTGGAGGTGAGGTCGGCGAACGGACGGCGGCGGCCGAAGATCGTCTCGGTGAAGCCGTCGACGCGCGCCTGCTCGACGACGTTGCGCAGGTAGTCGCGCACCGCGCCGAAGCGCTCGAAGTAGTCGGTCATCAGCTGGCGCGCCTCGGAGGTCTCGATGCGCAGCTGCTTGGAGAGGCCGAACGCGCTGAGGCCGTATGCGAGGCCGTACGACATCGCCTTGACCTTCGTGCGCATCGCGGACGTCACCTCGGACGGGTCGACGCCGAAGACGCGCGCGCCGACGAAGCGGTGCAGGTCCTCCCCCGCGTTGAAGGCCTCGATCAGGCCCGGGTCCTCCGACAGGTGCGCCATGATCCGCATCTCGATCTGCGAGTAGTCGGCGGTGAGCAGCGTCTCAAAGCCCTCGCCGTGGCGGAACGCCGAGCGGATCTCGCGCCCCTCCTCCGTTCGGATCGGGATGTTCTGCAGGTTGGGGTCGTTCGACGAGATGCGGCCGGTGCTCGTACCGGTCTGGTCGTAGGTGGTGTGGATGCGGCCGTCCACCTCGACCGAGCGCTCCAGCGTCTCCACGATCTGCTTGAGCTTCGTGGCGTCGCGGTGCTGCAGCAGGAGCCCGAGGAACGGATGCGGGTTCTTCTCCTGCAGGTCGGCGAGCGAGCCGGCGTCTGTCGAGTAGCCGGTCTTCGTTGCGCGCGTCTTCGGCATCCCGAGCTCCTCGAAGAGCACCTGCTGGAGCTGCTTCGGCGAGCCGAGGTTGATCTCGTGGCCGATCTGCGCGTACGCCTGCGCGGCGTAGTCGTTGGCCTTGTCGGTCAGCTGTCCGCGGAGACGTGCGAGCACCTCGGAGTCCATGGAAACGCCGTTGAGCTCCATCTCGGCGAGCACGGCGACGAGCGGCAGCTCGATGTCGTCGAGCACCGCGCGGGTGCCCTCGTCGAGCGCGATCATCTGCCCCTCGGCGACCCGGCGGATGTACCACGCCTCGGTCGCCGGGCTCACGGCGTCGTTGATCGGGACGAGTTGGTTCGGGTCGGAGACCGGGAGCGTCTCACCGAGCACCTCGTACACCTGCTCCGCCAGCGACTGCGGCGCGGCGCCCGGCTTCACGAGCCAGGACGCGATCCGCGTGTCGAACGCCAGACCGTCGACCACGAACCCGGCACGGCTGAGCGCCTTGAACTGCGGCTTCGCGTGGAAGAAGTACTTGGGCGCGCTGCTCGCCAGCCACTGCTCGAGGGCTTCGTAGTCCTTCCGGCCGGCCACCCAGGGCACGTACACGGTGTCGTCCGCTGCGGCGAGGCCGAAGCCCGTGATGCCGGCAGGGCCGACCTCGAGCTGGACGGCGACCGCGGTCTCGTCCGCCGAAGCCTTGGACAGCCAGTTCGCGAGCTCCTCGTCGACCAGCGTGCGCACGGCCGGGGCGCTGACCGCGCCGGCGTCGCCCACCTCGGCGACGGACATGGCGCCGTCGAGCATCCCGTCCTCCGCCGCGGTCTTCATCAGGCGGTCGAGGAGGGTCTTGAACTGGAGGCGCGCGAAGATGTCGCGCACGGCGTTCTCGTTGAGGGGCTTGCGCTCCAGGTCGTCGAGCGCGATCGGCAGTTCGACGTCGTCGAGCAGCTGGTTCAGCCTCCGGTTGCGGAGTGCGTTCTCCTTCTGGTCGCGCAGGTTCTGCCCGACCACGCCCTTGATCTCGTCGGCGTGCGCGACGATGTTCTCGACGGTGCCGTACTGCTGCACCCACTTGACGGCGGTCTTCTCGCCGACCTTGTCGATGCCGATCAGGTTGTCGCTCGTCTCCCCGACCAGGGCGGCGATCTCCGGGTACTGGTGCGGCTCGATGCCGTACTTCTCGCGGACGGCGGCCGGGTCGTAGACCTTCAGCTCGGAAACTCCGCGCACGTTCGGGTACAGCAGGGTCACGTCCTCGTTGACCAGCTGGATGGTGTCGCGGTCACCGGAGACGAGAAGCACTTTGTAGCCCTCCTCCACGCCGCGACGGGCGAGCGTGGCGAGGATGTCGTCCGCCTCGTAGTCCTCCTTCGCGATGGTCGTGACGTTCATCGCGTGGAGTGCTTCTTCGAGCAGAGGCACCTGGCCGGCGAACTCCGACGGGGTCTCGCCGCGGGTGCCCTTGTACTCCGGATATTCACGCGTGCGGAACGAGTAGCGGGAGATGTCGAACGCTACCGCGATGTGGGTCGGCTTCTGCTGCTGGAGCAGGTTGATGAACATCGCGATGAAGCCGTGGATCGCGTTCGTGTGCTGACCCTCACGGTTGACGAAGCTGTCCACCGGGAGTGCGTAGAAGGCCCGGAAAGCGAGCGAATGGCCGTCGACGACGAGGAGGGTAGGCTTTTCGGAGTCTGACACCAGGACAGCCTACAAGGGGCCGGTGACAGTCCAGACGACCCGTCGAGAGAGGCCGAGGATGACCGAAGACGCGCTCGCGTACGTGCAGCAGAGGGGGCTCGGCCGGCTGGCCGAGAAGATGGGGATCGAGATCATCGAGTTCAGCGTGGAGCGCTCCGTCGCGCGCATGCCGGTCGAGGGGAACACCCAGCCCGCGGACCTCCTGCACGGCGGCGCGTACGTCGTCCTCGGCGAGTCGCTCGGCTCGATGTCGGCCAACCTCTACGCCGGCGAGGGACGCCTGGCGGTCGGGATCGAGATCAACGCATCGCACACGCGCTCGGCGACGAGCGGCTACGTGACCGGCGTGTGCACGCCCATCCACCTGGGCCGGACGCTGACGACGCACGAGATCGCGGTCACCGACGATCGCGGCCGCCGCTGCTCGACGATCCGCATCACGAACCTGATCAAAGACCTCTAGCGCCCCGCCATCGAGTACGCACAAACTGCACGCGAAACTGGGCGCGAGCGTGCAAAGTTTGTGTACTCGACGGTGGACTACTTCTTGGGGGCGAGCTGCTCGATGATCGCCTGCGCGACATCGTGCATGGTGAGGCGGCGGTCCATCGACGCCTTCTGGATCCAGCGGAACGCCTCGGGCTCGCTGAGGCCCATCTTCTCGTTGAGGAGGCCCTTCGCCCGGTCGACCAGCTTGCGGGTCTCGAAGCGCTGCACCATGTCCGAGACCTCGGCCTCCAGCGCGATGATCTGCTGGTAGCGCGCGAGCGCGATCTCGATGGCGGGCAGCAGGTCGCTCGGCGTGAACGGCTTCACCACGTAGGCGAGAGCACCGGCCTCGGTCGCCCGCTCGACGAGCTCCTTCTGGCTGAACGCGGTCAGCAGCACGACGGGCGCGATGTGGTCCTTCGACAGGCGCTCGGCCGCGGAGATGCCGTCGAGCTGCGGCATCTTGACGTCCATGATGACCAGGTCGGGCCGCAGCTCGGTCGCGAGGGCGACCGCCGTCTCGCCGTCTCCGGCCTCTCCGACGACCTCGAAACCGTTGTCGCGCAGGATCTCGACGATGTCGAGGCGGATGAGCGATTCGTCCTCCGCCACGACGACGCGGCGGGGTGCGGTGGTGGTGGATTCCTGGTCAGTCACGTCCGAAAGCCTACGGTATTCTTCAGGGGTTGTTGTGCGCCGCTGTGGCGGAATGGCAGACGCGGAGCACTCAAAATGCTTTGTCCGAAAGGGCGTGTGGGTTCGAGTCCCACCAGCGGCACGACTTCAGATGCGGGCGCCGACCACGGTCGCGGCGAAGCGCCGGGCGCGCTCGGCGAGGCCGGCGATGCGGTCCTCGACCACCTGATCCGCGTCGAAGCCCACGTACGACGGCGGTGGAGTACGACGCACGTTGGCGCTGCACTCGAAGGCGCCGCACACGTGCGTCCCGACCGTGTCGCCGTTGCGGCCCGGCTGACCGGCGCGGCGCGCCGACCAGAACCAGACGTCGTTGGTGAGGTGCACATCCTGGCACCAGCCGCACATCGACGGCACATGTGACCGCATGGAGGCCTCAGAAGCGCGGAGGACGATTCCCACCGGGCCGTCCGCCGTCGGGATGACGACGTAGCCGCGCTGCGGGAGCCGCGGGTCGCGCCAGCCGAGGTACTCGCGTCTGGCCCAATCCACCTCGTGCAACCCCGGGGGAAGCGGAAGCTCTTCTGCTTCGCTGCGGGAGCAGTTGACGAACGACTCGCGGATCTGCTGCGGGCTCAGGATCTCCATGCGCACCTCCTCCTCCCATGCTCGCACAGGATCGGGGAAGCACCGCTTGACCCTGCCCCCGTGGTCAGGGCTTAGCGTGCTCGCATGACCACGATCGAGAGCGTCACCGACGCCACATTCCAGGAGGACGTGCTCGCCGCCCCGGGCACCACCGTCGTCGAGTTCTGGGCGGAATGGTGCGGTCCGTGCCGGGCGCTGAGCCCGATCCTGCAGCAGCTGCAGGAGGAGCACGCCGACCGCATCCGCATCGTCAAGATCAACGCGGACGAGAACATGGAGAGCACCGTCGCCTACAAGGCGCTCGCCCTGCCGGTGATGAAGGTGTTCCGCGACGGCGAGGTGGTGAAGACGATCATCGGGGCGAAGCCGAAGCCCGCGATGGAGATGGAGCTCGCCCCGTTCCTGTGACCGGACGCCGACCCGCCGCGTGCGGGAGCGTCAGGTGAGGTGGTCGAACGCCCCGCTCACCCACCCGATGTAGCGGTCGGCCGATCGCAGCACCGCGTCGCGCGCATCCCGCGGGATGACGTTGCCGAGGTTGCCGTACATCCGCTCGAACGGCCGGTCGCAGACCGTGTCGGCGATCCGGCGCACGACGGCGGCCGACAGGGGGATGTCGTTGGGGAAGCTGCGCTGGAAGGTCACCCACCGCTGCGACGGCCCGGGGAACACCGTGTCGCCGCTGAGCACGACCCCGCGGTCCCAGTGCACGACCGCGCTCCCCGGGAAGTGGCCGCCGATCGTCCGCAAATGGACGCCGGGGAGCACCTCCTCCTCACCGGTCCACGACTGGATGGCCGGGTCCTCCCGCTGCACCCAGTGCCGGTCGGCCGCGTTGACCAGCACCGGCGGGTCGCCGAGCATCCTCGACCAGGTCACCTGCGCGCCGAACATGTGCGGGTGACTGGTCGCGATGACGGCGACCCCGCCGAGGTCCTGCACCGCGGCCGCGGCCGCCTCGTCGACGTAGCCCGGCGGGTCCCAGAGCAGGTTGCCGTCGGGGGTGCGCAGCAGGATGCCCTGCTGGCCGATCCCGACTTTCGGCTCGCTGCGCAGCCCGTACAGGTCGGGCTCCAGTTCGACGACCACCACGCGCTCGCCCTCGCGCTGCAACCGCTGCAGCGTCGTCCACTCCTGCCCGGTCGGCGGCACGTACTGCCGCTCGTCCTCGCAGATCGGGCAGCGCTCCGGGGGCTCCTCCCCCGACGCCGTCATCACAGGCGCCGTCTCCACGGCACAGGTCGCACACAGCCACTCCGCCACATCCGGGACTCTAGCCCGACGGAATAGGCTGCGACCAGGACCGATTGGAGTGGATGTGAAACGCATCGGGTTCCTCAGCTTCGGGCACTACCAGCCCATCCCCGGCTCCGTGTCGCGCACCGCCGCGGACGCCCTCCATCAGGCGATCGACCTCGCCGTCGCCGCGGAGGAGCTGGGGGCCGACGGCGCCTTCTTCCGCGTGCACCACTTCGCGCCGCAGCTGGCCTCGCCGTTCCCGCTGCTCGCCGCCATCGGTGCGCGCACGTCGCGCATCGACATCGGCACCGCTGTGATCGACATGCGGTACGAGAACCCCCTCTACATGGCCGAGGATGCGGCGGCGGCCGACCTGATCTCCGGCGGCCGGCTGCAGCTCGGCGTCAGCCGGGGGTCACCCGAGACGGCGCTGCGCGGTTCCGAGTCCTTCGGCTACGTGCCCGCGGAGGGCGAGTCGGATGCGGACATGGCACGCCGCCACACCGAGCTGTTCCGCGCGGCGATCGCCGGCGCGGGTGTGGCTGAGGCGAACCCGGCGATGACGGGCGGGCAGCGCGGCGCACTGGCGATCGAGCCGCAGTCGCCGGGACTTCCCGACCGGATCTGGTGGGGCGCCGGCACGCGCGCGACAGCCGTGTGGGCCGCCGAGCAGGGCATGAACCTGATGAGCTCGACACTGCTGACGGAGGACACCGGTGTGCCGTTCTCCGACCTGCAGGCGGAGCAGCTGCAGCAGTACCGCGACGCGTGGAAGGCCGCGGGCTGGGAGCGCGAGCCGCGCGTGTCGGTCAGCCGCAGCATCCTGCCGATCACGACGGACCTCGACCGCCGCTACTTCGGCGCCTCCGCCCTCGCCGACCGGCACGACCAGGTCGGCCACCTCGACGGCGGGCTGGCGCGCTTCGGCAAGAGCTACGTGGGCGACCCGGAGCGGATCGTGGAGGAGCTGCACGAGGATGCGGCGGTCGCCGACGCGGACACGCTGCTGGTGACCGTGCCGAACCAGCTGGGCGTCGAGTACAACGCCCACCTGCTGGAGACCATCGTCACCCAGATCGCGCCGGCGCTGGGCTGGCGCGACTGACGGAGCGAGGCACACGGCGCGGACGATGTACCCCGAATGCGGCATAGACGTATTCCGGGATACTGCGATGATGGTCGTACCGCACACCCGAATCTGCGGTGACCGTACCGTTCCGCGATCAAAGGGTGTGCCATGCGAGCTCCGACTCTCCGCTCAGCGATCACGTCGGCCGCGCTCGCGGTCGTCATCGGCGGTTCCCTCGTCGCCGCGGCCCCGGCGACCGCGGTGACCCAGCGCGTGGACGCCACGACGCCGTCCTCGGCGATCACCAGCATGTGGGCGTGGGGCAACCCCATCGACCCGGCGACGGATGCGCGCGGCGAAGGGCTGCCGCAGTTCGAACCGCAGGCGCTCGCCGACTTCGCGGCGGCCCACCAGTTGCGCACCGTCTTCCTGTCCGTGCCGTGGGCGGCCGACGAGGGAGCGTTCGGCGTCTGGCTCACGGATGCGGTCAACGCTCTGCACGCTGCGGGCGTGACCAAGGTCGCCGCGCTCGGTGGCGATCCGGCGTGGGCGGACGACCCGTCGCTCGCGGCCACCTGGACGTCCGCCGCGCTGCGCGCCGCCCCGTTCGACGCGGTGCAGTTCGACGTCGAGCCGTGGGTGGTGTCCTCCGACGACCAGCTCCCCGCCGTCGTCGCGCAGCTCCAGGCGATGTACGACGCGGCGCGCGTGGCCGCCGGGACGGTGCCGATCGGCGCCGACCTGCCGTGGTGGCTCGCGGCCAAGCCGCAGCCGGGAGGCGGAACCGCGTTCGACGCGCTGCTTCCCCACCTGAAGTCGGTCGCCATCGTGGCGTTCAGCGACCACGCGGCGGGCACCGACGGGATCGTGGCGCTCGCGAAGCCCGCGGCGACGGCGGCTGCCAACAAGCGCATCCCGTTCACCATCGGCGTGGAGACGGACACACCGGAGGTCGCCGGCGGCCCGGCCGCGACGTTCGGCGATGACAGCGCCGCCCTCCTCGAATCGGAGACGGCGAAGGTGCGCACGGCCCTCGGCGGCCTGCGCGGCTACGGCGGCGTCACGGTCGAGCACCTGCTGTCCTGGCAGACCCTCATCGGCTGAGCTCCGGCCCCTTCTGCTTCTCCGCGAGGTGCACGTTGTTGCGGCCGACACGCCGTGCGCGTGCGCAACAACGTGCACCTCGCGGGATGTGGACCCACGTCAGCGGCCGTCGGCGGCGGCCTCCAGCGCGGCGATGTCGAGCTTGCGCATCCCGAGCATGGCCTGATTCACCCGGGCTGCACGCGCCCGATCCGGGTCGGACTGCAGCTCGATCAGGCGTCGCGGAACGATCTGCCAGCTGACGCCCCAGGGGTCCTTCAGCCAGCCGCACATGCTCTCCTCGCCGCCGTCCGCCGTGAGCGCCTCCCACAGCCGGTCCACCTCGGCCTGGTCGTCGCACAGCACCGACAGCGAGAACGCCTCGGTGAAGCCACCGGCGGGGCCGGTGTTCATCGCCTGGTACTCGACGCCGGCGAGCGTGAAGCGCAGCACGACGAGGCCGTCCGGCATCCCTTCGCCGAAACGCTGGACCTCCAGGATCTCGGAGTCGGGGATGAGGGACGTGTACAGCCGGGCCGCCTCCTCCACCCCGCTCTCGAACCATAGGAACGAACTGACCTTCTGCATGGGTGTCCCCCTTCTGGCGTCGCTGCCGATGCGGCCCATGGTAGCCGTGCGGAGTAGCGTTGCACCCGTGTCCAGCACTGCATTCGCCAGCTACATCGCCATCGGGGACAGCTTCACGGAAGGGGTCGGCGACGAACTGCCGGACGGCCGGGTGCGCGGCTGGGCCGACTTCGTCGCGCTCGGGATGGCCGCAGCGGCCGACGGTCCCTTCCGGTATGCGAACCTCGCGGTGCGCGGCCGCAAGCTCGGGCCGATCGTGGCAGAGCAGGTCGAGCCGGCGATCGCCCAGCATCCCGACCTCGTCAGCCTCAACGGCGGCGGAAACGACATCATGCGACCGCGCGTGTCCATCGACGGCGTCGCGCGGACGCTGATGGATGCGGCGGACCGGGTGGTCGCATCCGGCAGCCACATGCTCCTGCTGAGCGGCGCGAACCCCAGCGCGCACCTGCCCCTCGGCGGTCTCATCCGGCGCCGCGGCGAGGAGCTGGCCGCCGCCGTGCGGGCGATGCTGCCGCGCGAGGGGATCACGTTCGTCGACAACTGGGCCGACGAAGGGCTGGAGGACATCCGCTACTGGTCGGAGGACCGCCTGCACCTGGGTCCGCTCGGCCATGCGCGGGTCGCGAGCAACGTGCTGACCGCCCTCGGCATCCCGGTCCCGAGCGAATGGGGTGTGGAGGAGGTCGCCGCCGCGCCTGCCGGCGAGAGCACGCGCCGCACGGCGGAGTACTACCGCCGCTTCGTGCTGCCGTGGATCGGCCGCCGGCTCACCGGGCGGTCCTCCGGCGACGGCCGCGCCGCGAAAATCGCAACCCTCACCCCGGTCGACCCGACATCCGCCCACCCCCTGTGACCCGCCTCAACGCCGCCCCGCCGCCGTTGAGTTGACGCGACACGCCGTCCCGCACTCGGCGCGGACGGCGTGTCGCGTCAACCAGAGTGCGCGGGAGACAGGGGTCAGTCGTTGTCGCCGCCGGTCGTGTCGAAACGGGTGGTGCGCTCGCCGCCCGCCCACGTCCACTCGGCGACCTCCGGGATGTCCTCCCCGTGCTCGCGCGTGTACTGCCGGGCGCGCAGGCGGGCGTCCTGCATCTCCTGCCGCAGCTCGGCCTCGCGCGTCGCCAGCCCGGGGACGCGGTCGATCACGTCGATCACCAGGTGGTAGCGGTCGAGGTCGTTGAGCATCACCATGTCGAACGGCGTCGTCGTAGTGCCCTCCTCCTTGTAGCCGCGCACGTGGAGGTTGTCGTGGCCGTTGCGACGGTAGGTGAGGCGGTGGATGAGCCACGGATAGCCGTGGTACGCGAAGATCACCGGCTTGTCGGCCGTGAACAGCGCGTCGTACTCGCGGTCGTTGAGGCCGTGCGGGTGCTCCCCCTCGCTCTGCAGCCGCATCAGATCGACGACGTTGACCACGCGCACCTTGAGGTCCGGCAGGCGGCGGCGCAGGATGTCGGCCGCGGCGAGCGTCTCCAGGGTCGGGATGTCGCCCGCGCAGCCGAGCACCACATCCGGCTCCTCGCCCTCCACCTCGGTGCCGGCCCACGGGAAGATGCCGATGCCGCGCGTGCAGTGCGCGATGGCCTCCTCCATCGTCAGCCAGTTCGGCGCGGGCTGCTTGCCCGCGACCACGACGTTGACGTAGTCGACCGAGCGCAGGCAGTGGTCGTACGTCGACAGCAGCGTGTTCGCGTCGAACGGCAGGTACACGCGCACGACGTCGGCCTTCTTGTTGACGACGTGGTCGATGAACCCCGGGTCCTGGTGGGAGGCGCCGTTGTGATCCTGCCGCCAGACGTGCGAGCTGAGCAGGTAGTTGAGGGAGGCGACCGGCCGCCGCCACGACACCTCGCCCGCCGACTTCAGCCACTTGGCGTGCTGGTTGAACATCGAGTCGACGATGTGGATGAACGCCTCGTACGACGTGAAGACGCCATGGCGGCCGGTCAGGAGGTAGCCCTCCAGCCAGCCCTGGCACTGGTGCTCGCTCAGCACCTCCATCGCCCGGCCGGTCGGCGCAAGATGGTTGTCGTCGTCGATCGGCAGGTAGCCGGCGTTCCACTGCTTGCTGGTGGTGTCGAAGACCGCCTGGAGGCGATTGGAGGCGATCTCGTCCGGACCGAACAGCCGGAAGTCGTGCGGGTTGGCGATCATCACATCCCGCAGCCACTCGCCGAGCACGCGCGTCGCCTCGGCCACGGTCTCGCCGGGCTGCGGCACGTCGACGGCGTAGTCGCGGAAGTCGGGCAGCCGCAGGTCGCGGCGTAGCAGGCCGCCGTTCGCGACCGGGTTGGCGCTCATCCGCCGCTCGCCCTCCGGCGCGAGGCCGGTGATCAGCTCGACCGGGCGTCCCTGCTCATCGAACAGCTCCTGCGGACGGTAGGAGGCCATCCAGCTCTCCAGCAGGCGCGTGTGCGCCTCGGTGTCGCGTGCGTTGGCGAGCGGGACCTGATGCGAGCGCCAGTTGTTCTCGGCAGGGTGCCCGTCGATCTCGGCGGGGCAGGTCCATCCCTTCGGGGTTCGGAGGATCAGCATCGGCCAGGCGGGGCGCCCGTCCAGCTCGTCGGCATCGGCATCCGCCTTGATCTGCGCGATGCGGTCGAGGATCTCGTCCAGCGTCGCCGCCATCCGCTTGTGCACCTCGCGCGGGTCTTCGCCGTCGAACCCGCCCGAGACGATGTACGGCGTGTAGCCGTAGCCGCGCATGAGGTCGAGCAGCTCGGACTCGGGGATGCGGGCGAGCACCGTCGGGTTGGCGATCTTGTAGCCGTTGAGGTGCAGGATCGGCAGCACGACGCCGTCCTGCTTCGGGTTGAGGAACTTGTTCGAGTGCCACGCGGTGGCCAGCGGCCCGGTTTCGGCCTCACCGTCGCCGACGACCGCCGCGACCAGCAGGTCGGGGTTGTCGAACGCGGCGCCGTACGCGTGCGACAGCGCGTAGCCGAGCTCGCCGCCCTCGTGGATGGAGCCGGGCGTCTGCGGCGCCGCATGGCTCGGGATGCCGCCCGGGAACGAGAACTGGCGGAACAGTCGCCGCAGGCCGTCCTCGCTCTGGTCGATGGCGCTGTACAGCTCGCTGTAGGTGCCGTCGAGGTAGGCGCCGGCGACGACCCCCGGACCGCCGTGGCCGGGGCCGGCGACGAAGAGGGTGTTCAGGTCGCGCTCCCGGATCACCCGGTTGAGGTGCGCGTAGATGAAGTTGAGACCGGGGGTCGTGCCCCAGTGACCGAGCAGCCGCGGCTTGATGTCGTCCCGCGAGAGCGGGCGCCGCAGCAGCGGGTTGTCGAGCAGGTAGATCTGCCCGACCGAGAGGTAGTTCGCCGCGCGCCACCAGGCGTCGATGCGGTCGAGCGTCTCCTCGCTGAGGTCGTGGACGCGCTGGTCGGTGGGCCGGTCGGACGCAGTGGTGGTCTCGGTCAACGGGTGCTCCCTGCTCGGTGAGGTGTCCCGCGCGCGGAGGGGGCCCGGCGCAGGGTGGGCTCCTCGCGAATCCTACGGCCGGTCCGCTCCGAAGAACAGGAGTGGAACAGACGATGGTGGAGACGGATGCCGGGCCGGTGACGGTGCACAGAACGGCGCGTGAATCCGCGGTGGCGACCATCCTGCTGCACGGAGCGGCGGGATCGTGGACGACGTGGGAGCCGATGGTCGCCGCGGCCGCGGCTGCCCGCGGCTCGGTCATCCCGGATCTGATCGTCCCCGATCTTCCGGGATGGGGCGACTCCCCCGCCGAGGTGGCGTCGCTCGATGCCGCCGTGCTCGCGTCGAGCGTCGCGACCGTCGCCCGCGCGCTCGGGTACGAGCGGTGGCGCGTGGTCGGGCACTCGCTCGGCGGGTTCGTCGCGCTCGAGCTCGCGGTGCGTGAGCCGGTCGCCACGGAGTCGGTGGTCCTGGTGTCGGCCACGACGTTCGGCGCGCAGGCCGATCGGCGGAGCACCGCATCCCTGCTGTACCGTCACGCACCGCTCATGCTGCTGCTCGGCGGGATGCGCATGCTGGCCGCGCTCGGACCGGCCGGGCTCCGACTGGTGCGGGCGCTGGAGCGGATGCGGTTGCTGCCGCTGCTCATCGCCCCGCTGTTCTCGGCGCCGGTCCCCGGCTCTGCGCACGAGCTCGCGCGGGATCTACGGCCTGCCGCGTTCGTGCGCTCGGTCGCGTGCGCGCGGCGGTACCCGGCGGCCGAGCGCTGGGCACGCATCCGGTGCCCGGTGCTCTCCCTGCACGGCGACCGGGACGTCTTCGTCACGGCGCTGGACGACGCCGGGCTCGCGGCCATCGTCCCGGGGCTGCGCACGCGCATCCTCCCCGCCACCGGGCATTTCGCGCATGTGGAGCATCCCTCGCTCCTCGCGACGCTCTGCCTGGGCGTGGCCGGTGAGGCAGGCGGCGACGAACCGCCCCTGGCCTGTGTCACCCGTGCGCGCTAGCGTCGAAGCATGAGCGACACCGTGGTCCGTCCCGTCGACGACGCCGTCTGGGGCGATCTGGAGACCGTGTTCAGTACACCGGGAGACCCATCGGGATGCTGGTGCCAGTGGTTCAAGGTGCCGCGGTCGCAGAACGACCGGCTCTCGGTCGACGAGCGGCGGGAGCTGCTGCACGACCAGGTGCGGGAGGGCTCCCCCGGGGTGATCGCCTGGATCGACGGCCAGCCCGCGGGCTGGGCGGCCATCGAGCCGTACTCCGCGTATCCGACACTCGCGCGCTCCCCCATCACCAAGCGGCGGGAGGGCGATCCGGCCGACCCCTGGGCGGTCACCTGCTTCGTGGTCCGCTCGGAGTTCCGCCGTCAGGGCGTCGCCCGGATGCTGCTGGACGGCGCGGTGGAGCATGCCCGAGCCCAGGGCGCCGAGTCGGTCGAGGGGTACCCGGTCGACACGGAGGTGCGTCCGTCGCTGTCGGCGGCGGAGCGCTATCACGGCACCGTCTCGCTGTTCCTCGACGGCGGGTTCGAGGTGGTGCGCCGTCCGAGCGCGACGCGCGCCATCATGCGCCGGGCGGTCTGAGCCCCGCCGGCCGGTAAGCTCGACCGGGTGAGCTCCACCCGTCGCGACCGCCTCGTCGGCGCGGGCACCCAGGTGGCGACGGAAGTGAGCATCAACTACGGCTCGGCGCTGGCCGGCCTCCTCATCCCGATCGTCGGATCCGTCGTCGTCGTCGCCGCACGGCAGGTCGTGACGGCAGCGGCCGTGCTGCCGTTCTACCGTCCGCGCCGCGCGGAACTGACCTGGCGGAGACTGTGGCCCGCCCTCGCGCTGGGCGTCGTGCTGGCCGCCATGAACCTCAGCTTCTACGAGGCCGTCGGGCGACTCGGGCTCGGCATCGCCGCCACCATCGAGTTCCTGGGCCCGTTCGCCCTCGCGCTGGCCGGATCCCGTCGCCTGCTGGATGCGGGATGCGCGGTGGCCGCCGCCGCGGGCGTCCTGCTCCTCACGGCGACCGAGGGGACGGTCGACCCTCTCGGGGTCGCTCTCGCTCTGACCGCCGCGGCCGCCTGGGCGGCATACATCCTGCTCACCCGTCAGGTCGCGATGCGGCTGCCGGGCCTCGAAGGCCTCAGCGTGGCGAGCATCGTCTCCACAGTATTGACCGTGCCCATCGCGCTCGTCGTCATCGACTACAGCCGAGTGGATGCGCGGGTGCTGCTCCTCCTGCTGGCGCTCGGCGTGCTGTCGTCGGCCGTCCCGTACAGCCTGGACACCTTCATCCTGCGCCGGATCACCCCGCGGCTGTACGCCGTCATCACGAGTTTCGGGCCGGTGGTCGCCACCGTCTTCGGGGTGATCGTGCTGGGCGAGCACTTCACGCTCATCCAGCTGGTCGGCATCGTGGTGGTGTGCCTCGCGGCCGGGATCACCATCGCGACGCAGCGCGACCATCCCCGCACCGAGCTGGAGCAGACGGCCGAGTCCGTGCCCTGACCCGCGACCGCTGTGGGACGCGACACGCCGTTATCCGCCGCGCATAACGGCGGGTTGCGCCCCACGGATCAGCTGAGAATGTCCTTCGTGGTGAAGCGGCCGACCGCCAGCGCCCCGAAGACGACGATGTAGCCGAGCTGCAGCAGCGCGTTGTCGCCGAACGAGTCCCACGAGATCGGGTCGCGGAGGAAGTCGCCGAACCCCAGCCAGTAGTGGCTGAACAGCCAGGGGTGGAGTCCCTCCAGCTGCGGCAGCTGGTCGAGCACCTGCGAGACGACCGCCAGGACGGCAGTCGCGGCCATGGCGCCGACCGGGACGTCGGTGAGCGTCGACAGGAACAGCCCGATCGCGCAGAGCCCGAGCAGCGACACCACGATGTAGAGGGCGATCAGCAGTAGGCGGAAGTACGCCTCCCCCATGCTCACCTGGATCCCGGACAGCAGAGTGACCGGGCCGATCGGGAAGAGCAGCATGCCGATCAGTGCTCCGGCCAGCCCGACGACCAGCGCGGCCGCGATGCAGAACACGGCGCTCCCGGCGTATTTGACAGCGAGCAGCCGGAGCCGGCCGGCCGGCGCGATGACGAGGTAGCGGAGGGTGCCGTGGCTCGCCTCACCCGCGATGGTGTCACCGGCGACGACGCCGATCGTCAACGGAAGGAACAGGGGGACGCACACCACGAGGGCGGTGAACGCGACGAACAGCCCATTGGAGGTGATCTCACTCAGGAAGGCCGGACCGCGCGAACTGCCGCCGGTGACCCGCACCGCGATGGCGATCAACAGCGGGATGGCCGCGAGAGCACCTAGCATCGCCCAGGTGCGCCAGCGCCGGAACATGACCGAGATCTCCGATCCCAGCAGCGCCCATCCCCCGCTCGGACGCTCACGACGTTCCGCGACGCCGCCCGCCGGGCGCGTGACGGACGGCTGGATCGCCTGCTCGGTGCCGACCTGGTCGGTGCGGGGCGCCGCACTCGGAAGCTCACTGCTCGGCAGTTCATTGCTCGACATCGAAGCCCTCCCCCGTGAGCTCCACGAAACGCTCCTCCAGGCTGGAGGAGCGCACGGCGAATCCACGCAGCCGCACTCCGTGGCCGACCAGCGCCGCCGACAGCTCTTCGGCCGCCGGAGCATCGTCGCCCAGGGACGCCTCGACGCCGTTGCCCGTCACGACGGGATCCAGACCGAGCCGGCTCAGCACGCCGACTGCCTGTGCCGCATCCGGCGTCTCGACCGCCACGCGCGGGCCGGACGCGCTCCGGAGCTCGTCGAGCGACCCCTGCGCGACCAGCCGGCCGGTGCGCATGATCGCCGCGTGCGTGCAGACCTGCTCGATCTCGGCCAGCAGGTGACTGGAGACGAACACGGTCGTCCCCTCGTCGGCGAGCGACCGCACCAGCGCGCGCACCTCGCGGGTGCCCTGCGGGTCCAGCCCGTTCGTCGGCTCGTCGAGCACCAGGAGGTCGCGGTCGGTCAGGAGTGCGCCCGCGATCCCGAGGCGCTGCTTCATCCCGAGCGAGTAGGCGCGGACGTGCTTGCCGGCCGCGTGCGAGAGGCCGACGCGTTCGAGCGCAGCCTCCACCCGCGCGCGGCGGGTGGCGCCTGGAGCGTAGCGGTCGGCGGTGTCGCGCCGCATGAGGTTCGCCGTGCCCGAGAGGTATGGCGCGAACGCCGGCCCCTCGACCAGCGCACCGACCCTCGGAAGCACGCGTGCGCCGCGGTCGGGCATCGCCTCCCCCAGCACCCGGATCGAACCGGCGGACGGGGAGACGAGGCCGAGCAGCATCCGGATGGTCGTGGTCTTACCCGAACCGTTCGGGCCGAGGAAGCCGAACACGGAACCGCGCGGAACGTTCAGGTCGAGGCCGTCGACGACCGCCCGCGACCGGAAGCGCTTCGTGAGCCCGCTGGTCGCGATCGCCGCGTCGGTCACTGCGCGGTCGCCTGCGCCGCCGCGGTCTGCAGAGCCGAGACCGGGACGGAGCCGGCCAGGACACGGCCGTCCGCGGTGATGAGCACCGACACCAGCGAGGAGCTCAGCGCCCGGCCTCCGTCGACCGGCTGGGTCAGTTGCTGGAACAGCGGGTCGTCGGCCACCCCGGCCGGAGCCGAGCCGGCGGGCAGGGAGACGACGGTCGCCCAACCCTCGCCCGAGACAGCGGGCTTCGGGTGCGAGCCCGCGGCATCCTTGACCTGGTGACCGGTCGGCAGCTTCTGCTCGGACACGCTCGCGCCCTTCGGCGGCGTGAACGAGAAGACACCGGCATCCGGCCGCTGGTCGCTGAACGCGGTGAAGCCGGCCTCGAAGGCGGGCGCGCTCGCGCCGCGGGCGGTGACGGCGACCTTCAGCGGGATGCCGGTCTTGCCGTCGACCGCGATGGAGACGGTGCCGATCAGGGTGGCCTCGGTGCGCGGGGTCAGCACGAGGTCGTACGCGTCGCGACCGGCCACCTTCGTCTCGTCGCCGAGGGTCACCTTCGTGGATGGGTCGACCGCCGCGAGGAAACGCTGCGCCAGCTGCGACGGCGTCAGGGCCGTGGCGTCCGGAGTAGGCGTTGACTTCGCGTCGGAGTCCGGGAGGGTCGCGTGGGCGACCTTCTTGCCGTTGGACTCGTACAGCCAGAGGTCGTCGCCGTTGCGGATCGCATCCCGCTCGGCCAGCTTGTCGAGCACCTGGACGCGCACGTGCGTCGGGCCGTCGACCCACACCTTCGCGGTGTGGTCGGCGAGAGCCAGTTCGAGCAGGCTCGCGGCATCGCCGTCGTCCATGCCCTTCGACGTGGTCGCGGGGAGCTCGGGAAGTCCGAGCTCGGAGCTCTGCTCGACCGTGCCGGAGAACGACCGCGTGTCGCTCGCGGCGACCAGCCGCAGCACGTCGGAGGGCGACTTCACGGGGAGGTCCGACGCTCCGGCGGCGAGGGGCGAGACGATGACGGCGGCGGCGATCGCCACGGGGGCGACGACGGCGGGCGCCCAGCGCATCCAACGGTGTTCCATAGCCCGAGGATACGCGCGCCGGAGCGCCCCCGACCCTCCGGATTGGCTGGCAAAGCCGGACTTCATCCCCCGGTCGTACACCGCGTCATCCCTGAGGACGACGCCTGGATGCCCGGCCCGGTCGTCCCGCTCAGAACCGCCTGTCGACGGAAACGGAGGACGCGGTCAGGGCCGGCCTTCCGATCCCCTCCGTTCCCGTTCTATCCTCGGCGTGTCGCGCCGGATCGCCTCCCTTTCCGGCCGCCTCCGAGACGCCGAATGGACGCGTCCCATCGCCTCGCACGGCGGTGGAAGGGGAGGAGAAGCCGACCCGACGCGCCGCAGAATGCGAGAAAGGGAGGTGGATGCGGGCGCGACGGCTCGGAAGTCCTCCGAACCCGCGCCGCGACGAGGGCGGGCGCCCGGAGCGCACCCCGGGAACGCAGAAGGGCCCCGCCGAAGCGGGGCCCTTCCGACCGGTGCTACAGGACGTCGCCGACCCGGTGCACGCGGATGTCGTTGGTGGTTCCGGGGATCCCGGGAGGGGAACCGGAGATGATGATCACCTTGTCGCCGTCGACGGCGCGGCCGGTCGACTTGAGGGCCTCATCCACCTGCGCGACCATCTGGTCGGTGTGGGTGACGCGGCCGACGACGAACGACTCGACGCCCCAGAACAGCGACATGCGGCGGCGCACCGACTCCTCCGGCGTGAACGCCAGGATCGGGATCTTGTTGCGCAGACGCGCCATGCGGCGGGCGGACTCGCCCGACTCGGTGAAGACGCAGAGGAACTTCGCCTCGACGAAGTCGGCGACCTCGACCGCGGCAAGCGTGATCGCGCCCGACTGGGTGCGGGGCCGGGTGCCGAGCGGCTGGATGCGGTCCAGACCGTGCTCCTCGGTCGAGGTGACGATGCGCGACATGGTCTGCACGGTGACCGTCGGGTACTCGCCGACGCTGGTCTCGCCCGAGAGCATGACCGCGTCCGCGCCGTCGAGGACGGCGTTGGCGACGTCCGACGTCTCGGCGCGGGTCGGCACCGGGCTCGAGATCATCGACTCCAGCATCTGCGTCGCGACGATGACCGGCTTCGCCGCACGGCGGGCCAGCTCGACGGCGCGCTTCTGCACGATCGGCACGGCCTCGAGCGGCAGCTCGACGCCCAGGTCGCCACGGGCGACCATGATGGCGTCGAACGCCTCGATGATCTCTTCGAGCGCATCCACGGCCTGCGGCTTCTCGATCTTCGCGACGACGGGGACCTTGCGGCCCTCCTCCGCCATGATCTCGTGCACGCGCTCGATGTCCTTGGCGTTCCGCACGAACGAGAGGGCGATCAGGTCGGCGCCGAGCTTGAGGCCCCAGCGCAGGTCGGCCTCGTCCTTGTCGGACAGCGCCGGGACGTTCACGGCGACGCCCGGCAGGTTGATGCCCTTGTTGTTGGAGACGGGACCGGCGACGATCACCTCGGTCGTGACGACCGGGCCGTCGACCGCGACGACGCGCACGCGCACCTTGCCGTCGTCGATGAGCAGGTAGTCACCCGGCTTGACGTCGTTGGGCAGGCCCTTGAACGTCGTCGAGGAGATCTCCTTCGTGCCGATGATGTCTTCGGTGGTGATCTTGAAGATGTCGCCCTCGGCGAGCTCGTAGGGGCCTGCCTCGAACTTGCCGAGGCGGATCTTGGGGCCCTGGAGGTCGACGAGGACGGCGACCGGCTTCCCGGCGTCGTCGGCGGCCTTGCGCACGTTGGCGTAGACCCCCTCGTGCACCTCGTAGCTGCCGTGGCTCAGGTTCATGCGGGCCACGTCCACACCCGCGTCGATGATCGCGCGGATGTTGTCGTAGCTGGAGGTCGCCGGCCCGAGGGTCGCGACGATTTTGGCCCTTCTCATGCTTTTCTGTTCGCTCCGTGATTCTGCGCCGACGGCGCGTGATTTCTTGGTGGCGCCCGGTCGTGCGGGCATCGCCTCGCTCAGACGAGGATGCCGCGGTCGGTGGGACGGATCGGAGACGGCAACTGCGTCTCCCCTTCAAGATACCGGTCAACAGCAGCCGCCGCTGCCCGGCCCTCTGCGATAGCCCACACGATCAGGGACTGACCGCGGCCGGCGTCGCCGGCGACGAACACGCCCTCCTGCTCCGTCTGGTAGTCGGAATCACGCGCGACGTTGCCGCGGCCGTCGAACGGCAGACCCAGCTGCGAGGACAGGTCCTGCTGCTCCGGGCCGGTGAATCCGAGGGCCAGCAGCACCAGGTCGGCCGGGATCTCGCGCTCGGTTCCGGCCTTCGGCACCCGGCGTCCGTCGAGGAACTCGGTCTCGGCCACGCGCAGGGCGCGCACCTCGCCGAACTCGTTGGAGAGGAACTCGACGGTCGACGCGAGGTACTCGCGCTTCCCGCCCTCTTCGTGGGCGGACTGGACCTCGAACAGCGTCGGCGTGGTCGGCCACGGCTGGTGGTCCGGGCGCTCCGACGGCGGCTGCTTGCCGATGGCGAGGTTGGTGACGCTCGCGGCGCCCTGACGGTGGGCGGTACCGATGCAGTCCGCACCGGTGTCGCCGCCGCCGAGGACGATGACGTGCTTGCCGTCCGCCGTGATCTGGTCGGCGATCTGGTCGCCCGCGCCCGCCTTGTTCTGCTGCACGAGGTACTCCATGGCGAAGTGAACGCCGGAGAGCTCACGGCCCGGGATGGGCAGGTCGCGCGGCACCATGGCGCCGGTCGCGACGACGACCGCGTCGTACCGGGCGCGCAGGTCGTCCCAGCTGATGTCCGTGCCGATGTCGACACCGGCGCGGAAACGCGTGCCCTCGGCCATCATCTGGTTGAGACGCGCCTCCAGGTGCTTCTTCTCCATCTTGAAGTCCGGGATGCCGTAGCGCAGCAGGCCGCCGATACGGTCGTCCCGCTCGTACACGGCGACCGTGTGGCCGGCGCGCGTCAGCTGTTGGGCGGCGGCGAGGCCGGCAGGGCCGGAGCCGACGACGGCGACCGTCTTGCCGGTGAGGCGCTCCGGCGGCTGCGGCTGCACCCAGCCGTGCTGCCACGCCTGGTCGATGATCGAGACCTCGACCTGCTTGATCGTGACGGCCGGCTGGTTGATGCCGAGCACGCAGGACGACTCGCACGGCGCCGGGCACAGCCGCCCGGTGAACTCCGGGAAGTTGTTCGTCGCGTGGAGGCGCTCGATCGCCTGGCGGCCCTCACCGCGCCACATGAGGTCGTTCCACTCGGGGATGAGGTTGCCGAGCGGGCAGCCCGAGTGGCAGAACGGCACGCCGCAGTCCATGCAGCGGCCGGCCTGGCGGCGCAGCTGCGCCGGGTCCTGGGCCTCGTAGACCTCTTTCCAGTCCATGAGCCGGACCGAGACGGGGCGGCGCTTGGGCAGCTCCCGCTCGGTCACCTTCAAAAAGCCTTTAGGATCAGCCACCGGTCACCTCCATTTCGACGGAGCCCTTAGGATCAGGCAGCATCATCCGCCGGTCACCTCCAGAATTCTGTTCCACACGATGTCGCCGTCGGGGTCGAGACCCTCGTCGACGGCTTCCTGGCGCATCTGCATCACCGCGGCGTAGTCCCGCGGCAGCACCTTGACGAACTTCGCGACGGTCTCGTCGAAGTCCTCCAGCATCCGGGCGGCGAGCTCGGAGCCCGTCTCGGCGGCGTGCTGTTCGAGCAGGTCGCGCACGATCTCGATGTCCGCGCTCCCGAGAGGCAGGAGCTCGAGCTCGCCGGTCGCGAGCGAGTCGCGGTTGACCCGCTCCGGCTTCAGGTCGTACACGTACGCGGTGCCGCCGGACATGCCGGCGCCGAGGTTGCGCCCGGTGCCGCCGAGGATCACGGCGAGGCCACCGGTCATGTACTCGAGCGCGTGATCGCCCACGCCTTCGACGACAGCCGTCGCACCGGAGTTGCGCACCAGGAAGCGCTCGCCCACGATCCCGCGGATGAACATGCTCCCCTGCGTCGCGCCGTAGCCGATCACGTTGCCGGCGATCACGTTCCGCTCGGCGGCGAACACGCTGTCGCGCGGGGGCTTCACGACGATCTGGCCGCCGGAGAGCCCCTTGCCGACGTAGTCGTTGGAGTCGCCCTCCAGCCGCAGGGTGATGCCTGCGGGGAGGAACGCGCCGAGCGACTGGCCGGCCGAACCGGTGAGCGTGATGTCGATGGAGCCGGCGGGGAGGCCGTTCTCGCCGTGGCGGACGGTCACCTCGTGGCCGAGCATCGTGCCGACGGCCCGCTCCGTGTTGCGGATCGGAAGACTCAGCTCGATGCGGCCCCCGTTCTCCAGCACGTCGCGCGCCGCGTCGATCAGCTGCACGTCGAAGTGGTGCTCCAGCTCGTGGTCCTGCGCCCGGCCGTTGCGCCGAGGAGCCTCCGGGCCGAAGGCCGGACCGTGCAGGATGGGCGCGAGGTCGAGACCGGACGCCTTCCAGTGGTCGATGGCGCGGTCGACGTCGAGCAGCTCTGCGTGGCCGATCGCCTCCTCGAGGGTGCGGAAGCCGAGGGCCGCGAGGTACTCGCGCACCTCTTCCGCGATGAACTCGAAGAAGTTGACGACGAACTCGGGCTTGCCAGAGAACCGTGCGCGCAGCTCCGGGTTCTGCGTCGCGACGCCGACCGGGCAGGTGTCCAGGTGGCAGACGCGCATCATGACGCAGCCGGAGACCACCAGCGGCGCGGTCGCGAAGCCGAACTCCTCGGCTCCGAGCAGCGCGCCGACGATGACGTCGCGGCCGGTCTTCAGCTGGCCGTCGACCTGAACGACGACGCGCTCGCGCATCCCGTTCAGCATCAGGGTCTGCTGCGTCTCGGCGAGCCCCAGCTCCCACGGCGTCCCCGCGTGTTTCAGCGAGTTGACCGGGGATGCGCCCGTGCCGCCGTCGTGGCCGGAGACCAGGATGACGTCGGCCAGCGCCTTGGCGGTGCCGGCCGCGACCGCGCCGATGCCCGACTCGGAGACGAGCTTGACGTGGACGCGGGCGCCCGGGTTGGCGCGCTTCAGGTCGAAGATCAGCTGCTTGAGGTCTTCGATCGAGTAGATGTCGTGGTGCGGCGGCGGCGAGATGAGGCCGACACCGGCGGTCGCGTGACGGGTGCGCGCGACCCACGGGTACACCTTGGTCGGCGGCAGCTGCCCGCCTTCGCCGGGCTTCGCACCCTGCGCCAGTTTGATCTGGATGTCGTCGGCGTGGGTCAGGTACATCGACGTCACACCGAAGCGGCCGGAGGCGACCTGCTTGATGGCGCTGCGACGCTCCGGGTCGAGCAGGCGGTCGAGGTCTTCGCCGCCCTCACCGGTGTTCGACTTGGCGCCGAGCCGGTTCATGGCGATCGCGAGCGTCTCGTGCGCCTCCTTGGAGATGGAGCCGTAGCTCATCGCGCCCGTGGAGAACCGCTTGACGATGGACGAGACGGGCTCGACCTCCTCCAGCGGCACCGGCGGACGCTCGCCCTCCTTGAGCGAGAACATCCCGCGCAGGGTCATCAGCGACTCGGACTGGTCGTCGACGAGCCTCGTGTACTCGCGGAACACGTCGTACCGCCGCGTGCGCGTGGAGTGCTGCAGGCGGAAGACCGTCTCCGGGTTGAAGAGGTGCGGAGATCCGTCGCGGCGCCACTGGTACTCGCCGCCGGTCGCGAGGCGCTCGTGAGCGAGCGCGGCGCCCTCGGCGGGGTACGCGCTCTCGTGGCGGGCGAGGTTCTCGGCCGCGATGACGTCGATCCCGACGCCGCCCAGCTTGCTCGTCGTCCCGGTGAAGTACTGGTCGACGAACTCCTGGCTGAGCCCGACGGCCTCGAACGCCTGAGCGCCCGCGTAGGAGGACACCGTCGAGATGCCCATCTTCGACATGATCTTCAGCACGCCCTTGCCGAGCGCCTTGATGACGTTCTTGACCGCCTTCTCGGGGCTGACGCCGGTGATCATCCCGCTGCGGACGAGCTCCTCGCAGGTCTCCATCGCCAGGTAGGGGTTGATCGCCGAGGCGCCGTACCCGATGAGCAGGGCGACGTGGTGCACCTCGCGCACATCCCCCGCCTCCACGATCAGGCCCACCTTCATGCGGGTCTCCGAGCGGATGAGGTGGTGGTGCACGGCGGCGAGCATCAGCAGCGACGGGATGGGCGCGAGGTCCTTCGTCGAGTCGCGGTCGCTGAGCACGATGAACTGCGCTCCGGCCGCGATGGCCTCGTCGACCTCGTCGCACATCTCGGCCAGGCGGCGCTCCAGGGCGTCGGGGCCGGCGTCGGAGCGGTACAGGCCGCGCACGGTCGTGGTCAGCGTGCTGCCCGGCCGCGGGTCGATGTGCTGGATCTTCGCCAGCTCGTCGTTGTCGATCACCGGGAAGTCGAGCACGACCTGCTTGGCGTGCTCGGGGCCGGCCGACAGCAGGTTGCGCTCCGGGCCGAGACCGAGCTTCAGGGAGGTGACGACCTCCTCGCGGATCGAGTCGAGCGGCGGGTTGGTGACCTGTGCGAACTGCTGCGTGAAGTAGTCGAACAGCAGGCGCGGGCGCTCCGAGAGCACGGCGACGGGCGTGTCCGACCCCATGGCGCCGAGCGGCTCCGCGCCGGTGGTCGCCATCGGGCGGAGGAGGATGCGGACCTCCTCCTCGGTGTAGCCGAACGTCCGCTGGCGGCGCGTGATCGACGCCGGGGTGTGGACGATGTGCTCGCGCTCCGGGAGGTCCTTCAGGTTGATCCGGCCCTCGTCCAGCCACTCCTCGTAGGGAGCGCCGGCGGCGAGCTCGGACTTGATCTCCTCATCCTCGATGAGGCGGCCGCTGACCGTGTCGACCAGGAACATCCGGCCGGGACGCAGCCGGCCCTTCCGGACGACGCGGCTGGGCTCGAAGTCGAGCACGCCGATCTCGGAGGCGAGCACGACGAGTCCGTCGTTGGTGACGACGTACCGGCCGGGGCGCAGGCCGTTGCGGTCGAGCGTCGCGCCGACGACGGAGCCGTCGGTGAACACGATCGCGGCGGGGCCGTCCCACGGCTCCATGAGCATCGAGTGGTACTCGTAGAACGCGCGGCGGACCGGGTCGATCTCGGTCTGGTTCTCCCAGGCCTCCGGCACCATCATCATGACGGCGTGCGGGAGCGACCGGCCGCTCAGCGACAGCAGCTCCACGACCTCGTCGAAGGAGGCCGAATCGGATGCGCCGGGCGTGACGATCGGGAACACCGGCTTCAGGTCGCCGAGCAGCTCGTTCTCGAGCTGCGACTGGCGGGCGCGCATCCAGTTGCGGTTGCCCTGCACGGTGTTGATCTCGCCGTTGTGCGCGATCATCCGGAACGGCTGCGCGAGCGGCCACGACGGGAACGTGTTCGTCGAGTAGCGCGAGTGCACGAGGGCGAGCTTCGACGCGAAGCGCTCGTCGGAGAGGTCCGGGTAGAACGGCTCCAGCTGGAGCGTGGTGACCATGCCCTTGTAGACGAGCGTGCGGCTCGACAGCGACGAGAAGTACAGGTCGAGCTCGCGCTCGGCCCGCTTCCGCAGGAAGAAGGTCTGACGGTCGAGCGCGATGCCGGAGACGGCCTCGCCGTTCTCGTCGACGCGGGTGGACGCGACGTAGAGCTGCTCGATCACCGGCATGGCCTGGCGGGCCAGCGTGCCGAGCTCGTCCGGACGAACCGGGACGGACCGCCAGCCGAGGACGGTCAGCTCGTGCTCGGCCGCGATGGACTCGAGAGCCGCCTTGACCTCGGCACGCTCGTCCTCCGCGCTCGGCAGGAACGCGTTGCCCACCGCGTACCGGCCGGCGGCGGGCAGGTCGAAGCCCGCGACGGCGCGCAGGAAGGCGTCCGGCACCTGGGTGATGATGCCGGCGCCGTCACCGGTACCGGCGTCGGAGCCGACCGCGCCGCGGTGCTCGAGGTGACGCAGCGCCTCCAGCGCGGCGTCGATGATGTCGTGCCCGGCCGTGCCCCGGAGGGTCGCGACCATGGCGAGACCGCAGGCGTCCTTCTCATGGGCAGGGTCGTACAGGCCCTGCGGGCCAGGCACGGTCCCGAAGCGGGAATGGGGAGGCGTGAGCGCCATCTGTCGACCGTCCTCACAGTGTCGTGGATGTGGGGATGTTGGGTGCAGGGACGCCATCGGCCCGGTGCTTATGAGTTCCGCCGCATCCTCCGGGCCGTGTGCGGCTCGGACTCGTGGAGCGGTCAGGTGCGTGGGATCGCCTCGACGGTTTCGTACTTCGAGCCGTCGGGTTTATCCGTTCGTGGGGCTTGTGGCCTTGGCCGAAGCGGACCCGGCAGGCACACCGTCTGCGTCGGCGGCGTCCTCGTCCTCCAGGTCCGTGTCGTCCGAGTCTACCTCAGCATCCGGGTTCACCCATTCACGACCCGGTCGGTACGGGCTGGGCTCGAGACCCGGGTGCCTGCGCGACTGGACGAAGAAGATGACGAGGCCCAGAACGACCGCGCCGAACGCGGCCCAGACATTGCTCGGGATGCCGAGGAACGTGAACTCGCTCGGGTCGATGCGGATCGACTCCAGGTAGGAGCGGCCGGCGCCGTACCAGATCAGGTAGACGGCGAACACCTTGCCCCACTGGAGGCGGAAGCGGCGCTGCAGCCAGACGATCACGAAGACGCCGATGATGTTCCAGATCATCTCGTACAGGAAGAGGGGCTGGAACAGCGTGCCGTCCGGAAGGCCGACCGGGATCGCCTTGTTGCCCGCGTCGATCTGCAGACCCCAGGGCAGGTCGGTCGGAAGACCGAAGAGCTCCTGGTTGAAGTAGTTGCCGAGGCGGCCGATGGCCTGCGCGAGCAGGAGCGCCGGTGCGAGGGCGTCCGCGAACGTCCAGAACCGGAGACCGGTCCAGCGGCAGCCGATGAGCACACCGATGGCGCCACCGATCAGCGCGCCGAAGATGGCGCCGCCGCCCTCCCAGATCGCCCAGATGCTGCCAGGCTCGAACGGGTTGAAGAGGTTGGCGCCCGGGTAGAAGAAGTCCTTCGGGTGGGTCGCGACGTGGTAGAACCGGGCGCCGACGATCCCGAGGGGCACGGCGCACAGCAGGATGTCGAGAACGACACCCGGCTCGGCGCCCTGCTTGGTGAGGCGGCGCGAGGTCCACATGGCGGCGACGACGATGCCGACCAGGATGATCAGCGCGTACATCTGGATGCGGTACGGCCAGAAAGGCAGCGGGATCTGCGCCCACTCGGGCCCAGGACTCGGGATGCTGGCCATCCAGCCGCTCATCGTCGCAAACACCCGATGACTCACCTTTCGTGTCGATCATGCCGCGGCGCGGAGAGGCGCGCGGCCACCATAGTCTAGAACGCCCGGCTAGGCCGCTGTGCCGCGGGCCAGCTCGGCCGCGACGCGACCGGCCTCCGCCACGCCGCCGTCGCCCAGCGCCTTCACGAGCGCCGAGCCGACGATCGCGCCGTCCGCGTACTCGAGCACCTCGGCCACCTGCGCGGCCGATGAGATGCCGAGTCCGACGCACGTGCTCGTCGCTCCCGCCTCGCGAAGGCGGCCGACGAGCGTGCGCGCCGCCGCATCCACATCGGTGCGCGCGCCCGTGATGCCCATGGTCGAGACGGCGTAGACGAACCCGCGGCTCGCCTCCACCGCCTGCTTCAGGCGGGCGTCGGTCGAGCTGGGTGCGGCGAGGAACACGCGGTCGAGACCGACGCGGTCGGATGCGGCGAGCCAGTCGGCGCCCTCGTCCGGGATGAGGTCGGGCGTGATGAGGCCTGCTCCCCCGGCGGCGGCGAGGTCGTCCGCGAAGCGGTCGACGCCGTACTGCAGCACCGGGTTCCAGTAGGTCATGACGAGCACGGGGATGTCGACCTGCGCGGTGATCTCACGGACGGCGGTGAAGCCGTCACGCAGGCGGAAGCCGGCGCTGAGCGCCTGCTGCGTCGCCGCCTGGATGACCGTGCCGTCCATCACGGGGTCGGAGTACGGAAGGCCGAGCTCGATGACGTCGACGCCGTTGTTCGCGAGCGCGACGGCCGCATCCACACTGGTCGCGAGGTCGGGGAAGCCGGCCGGGAGGTAGCCGATCAGCGCGCCCGATGCCTCGGTGTTGCGGCGGGCGATCGCGTCGGCGACGCGGCTCGTGACCACGCCGCTCACGACTGCACCGCGTCCGCGTCGATCAGGTCGAAGTACCGCCCGGCGGTCTCCATGTCCTTGTCGCCGCGACCGCTGAGGTTCACCAGGATGATGCCCTCCGGCCCGAGCTCGCGCCCGAGCGCGATGGCGCCGGCCAGTGCGTGGGACGACTCGATGGCGGGGATGATGCCCTCGGTGCGGCTGAGCAGGCGCAGGGCCTCCATGGCGTCCGCGTCCGACACCGGCCGGTACTCGGCACGGCCGATCTTCGCGAGCCAGGCGTGCTCCGGGCCGACGCCCGGGTAGTCGAGGCCGGCGGAGATCGAGTGGGATTCGATGGTCTGGCCGTCCTCGTCCTGCAGCAGCATGGAGCGCGCGCCGTGCAGCACGCCGGGGCGGCCCTTGGTGATCGTCGCGGCGTGGCGCGGGGTGTCCGCACCCTCGCCGCCCGCCTCGAAGCCGACCAGGCGCACATCCTCGTCGTCCAGGAACGCGTGGAAGATTCCCATCGCGTTCGAGCCGCCGCCGACGCACGCGACGACGGCGTTCGGCAGGCGGCCGGTGAGCTCCTGCACCTGCTCGCGCGCCTCCTCGCCGATGATCTTCTGGAGGTCGCGCACCATCGCCGGGAACGGGTGCGGGCCCGCGACCGTTCCGAAGATGTAGTTGGTGTGCTCGACGTTCGTCACCCAGTCGCGCATGGCGTCGTTGATGGCGTCCTTGAGCGTGCGCGAGCCGGTCTTGACGGCGACGACCTCGGCACCGAGCAGACGCATCCGGGCGACGTTCAGCGCCTGGCGCTCGGTGTCGACCTCGCCCATGTAGATCGTGCACTCGAGCCCGAACAGGGCCGCGGCCGTCGCGGTGGCGACGCCGTGCTGGCCCGCGCCGGTCTCGGCGATCACGCGGGTCTTGCCGATGCGCTTCGTCAGGATGGCCTGGCCCAGCACGTTGTTGATCTTGTGCGAGCCGGTGTGGTTGAGGTCCTCGCGCTTGAGGATGATGCGGGCGCCGCCTGCGTGCTCGGCGAACCGGGGCACCTCGGTGATGATCGACGGGCGGCCGGTGTAGCTGCGGTGGAGCTCATCCAGCTCGGCATGGAACGCGGGGTCGGCCTTCGCCTCCTCCCACGCCGCCGACAGCTCGTCGAGCGCTGCGACCAGCGACTCGGGGACGAACCGCCCGCCGAAGTCGCCGAAATACGGACCCTGCTCAGTGCGGAGGGACATCAGACTCCCAAGAACTCTTCGAGCGTCGCGACGGGGTCGCTCGTGACGAGCGCCTCGCCGACGAGCACCACATCGGCGCCCGCCGCTCGGTAATGCGCGACATCGTCGGCCGTCTTCACGGCCGACTCCGCCACGCGGATGACACCGGAGGGGATGCTGCCGGCCAGGCGGCCGAACAGGTCCCGATCCAGCTCGAACGTCGTCAGGTCGCGGGCGTTGACGCCCACGAGGCCCGCGCCGGTGTCGAGGGCGCGGCTCAGCTCGTCGGCCGAGTGCGCCTCCACCAGCGAGGTCATGCCCAGCTCGGTGATCAGCTCGTGCAGCTCGACGAGCCGCTTCTGTTCGAGCGCGGCGACGATCAGCAGCACCAGGTCGGCGCCCGCGGCGCGGGCTTCGAACACCTGGTACGGATCGGCGACGAACTCCTTGCGCAGCACCGGGATCGAGACGGCATCACGGACCGCCTCCAGGTCGGCGAGCGAACCGTGGAAGCGGCGCTCCTCGGTGAGGACGCTGATCGCGCTGGCACCGCCGGTCTCGTACGAGACCGCCAGGGCGGCGGGATCCGGGATGGCGGCGAGCGACCCGCGGGACGGGCTGGCGCGCTTCACCTCGGCGATGATCTTCACGCGCTCCGCCGGGGCGAGCGCGGTCAGCACATCGAGTGCGGCCGGCCGGGCGAGGGCCGCGGCCTCCACCTCGGCGAGCGGACGCTCGTCGCGTCTCCGCTCAGCGTCCTCGAGCGCGCCGGCGACGAGGTCGGCGAGCACGGATCAGTGCCCCTTCGGGGTGTACTTGTCGCCGCCGACGCCGTACCCGGCGCGCTTCATGACCCAGCCGACGATGAGGCCGATCACCGCGAGACCCGCCGCCGCCCAGACGATGATGGGGGCGTCGAAGAAGAAGGCGATGGCGCCGATGGTGAACGCGACCAGCATGATGATCACGGCCGTCCACGCCGCCGGCGAGTGACCGTGGCCTGGCTCGACTGACTCGCTGCTCATGGGACTCCTGCACGTCGGGTGCGCGCCGCCCGGCGCGCACGGGAATTTGGAACGCCTCCAGTCTAGTAGTCGCTCTTCCCCGCCGCCCTCCACGCGCCAGCCCCACCGTCGAGTCCGCAAACTTTGCACGGTTTCGCGGGCGCGGGCGTGCAAAGTTTGCGGACTCGACGGGGGTGGGAGGGGGTGCGGGAGGGGAGGGGACGCGACGGGAGGAGACGGGACGGGAGGGGACGGACGGGAGGTCAGCGGGTGGGGTCGTCGCCGCGGGTGAGGTCGTCCCAGCTGTCGATGGCCGTGTCGCGGTCGAGGGTGGTGGGGGTCGCGGAGTTGGGCGCGTCGGCGTCCGGTGCGTCAGCGGCCGGCTCCTCGGCGGCGGCGCGGGCCTCGGCGTCGTCGGTGGGCTCCCCGTCGGCGAAGAGCTCGTCGGCGGGGCGCCCGTCCTCCCCCGCGAAGCGGGTCTGGTACTTGCGCGACGGACCGGGCCAGAGCCGCGAGAAGACGACGACCGCCGCGCTCGCCAGGATGACCAGGATGCCCGCCACGAGGGCCACCCACGGCCACAGCTCGATCGCGGACGAGTGCACCAGGCGGCGGATCGAGGAGTCCCCGGCCACGCCGGTCGCCGTCGTGATCGCGGAGGACGACGCGCCCACCGCATCGGACACCGCGCTGATCGCCGAGATGAGCACGGAGACGCCGAGCAGCAGGCCGAGCAGCGCGAGCACGATCCGGAAGACCGGACCGGCGATCGCCAGCGCAGCGGTCAGCGCCAGCCCCGCGAGCGACAGGGCGGTCAGCGCGGGCGCGGCCACCGATCCCGCCACGCTGATCGTGGTCGAGTGCTCGGCCGTGTCGGTCAGCGTGATCGTGAACCACGGCTGGGTCGCCGCCAGCAGCGCGAGACCGCTCCCCACGAGGAGCAGGAGCATCGTGGAGTACTTGACGCGGCGGCCGTTCACGCTCTCCGTCCTCACAGCACGCGCTTCATGGCGTTCGCCACGGCGACGGCGCGCAGCGGAGCCGCCGCCTTGTTCTGCGACTCCTGGAACTCGTTCTCGGGCACTGAGTCGGCCACCAGTCCCCCGCCGGCCTGCACCCGTGCGACGCCGTCCATGATCGTCGCGGTGCGGATCGCGATGGCGAGGTCCGCATCCCCGGCGAAGTCGAAGTACCCGATCACGCCGCCGTAGACGCCGCGCTGGATGGGCTCCAGCTCGTCGATGATCCGCAGCGCCATCGGCTTCGGCGCGCCCGAGAGCGTTCCGGCCGGGAACGTCGCGCGGAACACGTCGATCGCAGTGGCGTCCGGCAGCAGGTCGCCCTCGACGGACGACACGATGTGCATGATGTGGCTGAACCGCTCGATGCGCATGAACTCCGTCACCTCGACCGTGCCCGCCTCGCACACCTTGAGCAGGTCGTTGCGGGCGAGGTCGACGAGCATCAGGTGCTCCGCGCGCTCCTTGTCGTCGGCGAGCAGCGACGCCTCCAGGTCGAGGTCCTGCTCCGGCGTCGCGCCGCGCGGACGCGATCCGGCGATGGGATGCGTGAATGCGCGTCCCTCCTGCACCTTCACCAGCGCCTCGGGCGACGAGCCCACGATCTGGTACGGCTCGCCGCTCGGCTTCTCCAGCGACAGCAGGTACATGTACGGGCTCGGGTTGAGCGCGCGGAGCACGCGGTAGACATCGAGCGCGGGGGCCGTGCACTCCAGCTCGAAGCGCTGCGAGATGACGACCTGGAAGATGTCGCCGTCGACGATGCGCTCCTTGGCCGTGACGACCGACGAGAGGAAGTCCTCCCGGCGCGTGCGGGAGATCGGCTCGGCCGGGATGCCGAGGTCGACGTCCTCCAGCCACGCCTCGGAGGGCTGCGCGAGCTCGCGCTGCATGCGGTCGAGACGCGCCTGCGCATCCGCCCACAGCTCGTCCGCCTCGGCGACGCCGTCGGCCAGCGCGTTGGCGACCAGCTTCACGGTGCCGGTGCGGTGATCCACGACGACGAGGTCGGCCACGAACGCAAGCGCCTGGCCGGGCACGTCGACATCGGCGGGCGGGGCGTCGGGCAGACGCTCGATCTGCCGGATCGCCTCCCAGCCGATGAAGCCGACGAGACCGCCGGTGAGCGGAGGGAGGCCCGGGATGCGGGCGGTCTGCCAGCGCGCATGCAGCGCCGCGAGAGCCTCCAGCGGCCGGAGGGAGGCCGCCGTGCCGAGGGCGCGCTCGGCGGGCAGGCCGTAGTCGAGCCAGTTCACGGCGTCGCCGTCCTGCGTGAGCACGCCGAACGACGACGCGCCGACGAACGAGAAGCGCGACCAGATGCCGCCCTGCTCGGCCGACTCCAGCAGGAAGGTGCCCGGCCGGCCGGCCGCGAGCTTCCGATAAATACCGACCGGGGTCTCCCCGTCGGCGAAGAGCTCCCGGATCACCGGGACGACGCGGTGGTCGCCGACGAGTCCGTCGAAGGCGCTCCGGGTCGTCGTGCCGCCCACGGTGTCGATCACAGGTCGGCCGCCTCGATCTCGGGGCTCGCGCCCACGACCGGCTCCAGCACATCCGCGTCGAAGCAGGTGCGCGTGCCGGTGTGGCAGGCCGCGCCGACCTGCTCGACCGTGACCAGCAGGGTGTCGCCGTCGCAGTCGAGCGCGGCGCCCTTCACGTACTGCACGTGCCCGGACGTGTCGCCCTTCCGCCAGTACTCCTTGCGGGAGCGCGACCAGAACGTCACCCGGCCCTCGCTCATGGTGCGGCGGAACGCCTCCGCGTCCATCCACCCCATCATCAGCACCTCGCGGGTGTCCCACTGCTGGATGATCGCCGGCACCAGCCCGGTGTCGGTGAAGCGGATGCGCTCCAGCACCGCATCGGTCGTCGTCGCGTTCATCGGCGGACCTCCATCCCGGCCGCGGCCAGTTCGTCCTTCACCTGCTCGATCGTCAGCTCACCCTGGTGGAACACGCTCGCCGCGAGCACGGCGTCGGCTCCCGCCTGGATGGCCGGAACGAAATGCTCCAGCGCCCCCGCGCCGCCCGAGGCGATCACGGGAACGCTGCTCAGGGCGCGCATCTCGCGGATGAGCTCCAGGTCGAAGCCCTCCTTGGTGCCATCGGCGTCGATGGAGTTGACCAGCAGCTCCCCCGCGCCCAGCTCGATCGCGCGCGCAGCCCACTCCAGGGCGTCGAGGTCGGTCTCCGTTCGGCCGCCGTGCGTCGTCACGACGAACCCCGACGGCGTCGCGGCCGAGCGCTTCACATCCAGCGACAACACCAGCACCTGCGCGCCGAACCGGGCGGCGATCTCCGAGATCAGCTCCGGACGCGCGATCGCGGCCGAGTTGACGCCCACCTTGTCGGCGCCGTGGCCGAGGAGCTTCGCCACATCCTCTGGGCTGCGCACGCCGCCGCCGACGGTGAGCGGGATGAAGACCTGCTCGGCCGTCGCCCGCACCACGTCGTATGTGGTGGCGCGGTCGTCGACCGTCGCCGTCACATCCAGGAAGGTCAGCTCGTCGGCGCCCTGCTCGAAGTACCGCCGGGCGAGCTCGACCGGGTCGCCCTGGTCGCGCAGGTTCTGGAAGTTGACGCCCTTGACGACGCGGCCGGCGGCCACGTCGAGACAGGGGATCACCCGGACCGCGACGCTCATCAGATCCGCGCAGCGTGGATGGAGGTGACCAGGATGGCGCGGGCGCCCAGCTCGTACAGGTCGTCCATGATGTGGTTGGTCTGCTCGCGCTTGATCATCACGCGGACGGCCACCCACTCCGGCTCCCCCAGCGGAGAGACGGTCGGCGACTCGACGCCCGGCGTCAGCGCGACCGCCTTCTCGAGCAGTGCGACGGGGAGGTTGTAGTCGATCAGCACGTACTGGCGGGCGACCATGACGCCCTGCAGTCGGCGCACCAGCGTGTCCACCCCGGCGGCCGGCGACGGGGACGAGATGAGCACGGCCTCCGACTCCAGGATGACCGGTCCGAAGATCTCCAGCCCCTGCTTGCGGAGGGTGGAACCCGTCTCGACGACGTCGGCGACCGCATCGGCGACGCCGAGCCGCACGGCCGACTCGACCGCTCCGTCCAGCTTGATCAGGGAGGTGCTGACACCGTGCTCGCCGAGGAACGCGCCGACGAGGCCCGGGTAGCTCGTCGCGACGCGCTTGCCCTCCAGGTCGGCCAGCTCGGCGAACACGCCGTCTGGGCCGGCGAACCGGAACGTCGACGCGGCGAAGTCGAGGGCGCTGATCTCGGCGGCGGGTGAGCCCGAGTCGAGCAGCAGGTCGCGGCCGGTGATCCCGACGTCGAGCGCGCCGGAGCCGACGTAGGTGGCGATGTCACGCGGGCGCAGATAGAAGAACTCGACGCCGTTGCGGGCGTCGGTGACGATGAGCTCCTTCGGGTCGCGGCGGCCGACATAGCCGGCCTCGTGCAGCATCTGCGCCGCGGTCTCGGAGAGGGAGCCCTTGTTGGGGACGGCGATCTTCAGCATTCGCAGGTCTTTCGTGACGTGATCGGACGAGTGGATGGGCCTAGGTACGGCGAAAAGGTTGGTCCATCACAGATGTCGGTACACGTCGGCCGGCGTCAGTCCCTTGGCGAGGAGCAGGACCTGCAGGTGGTAGAGCAGCTGCGAGATCTCCTCGGCGGTGGCCTCGTCGGACTCGTACTCGGCGGCCATCCAGACCTCGGCGGCCTCCTCGACGATCTTCTTGCCGATGGCGTGCACGCCGGCGTCGAGCTCGCGGACGGTGCCGGAGCCCTCCGGGCGGTCCTGCGCCTTCTGCGCGAGTTCGGCGAAGAGGTCGTCGAAGGTTTTCACCTCTCCAGCGTACCGGTCCGCCCGAGCCGGTCGGACATTCGTGCCGAATGTGCGGTATGCCGCGCTGATTCCGCACATTCGGCACGAATGTGCGCGCCGCGGGTCAGCGTACGGGTCAGTGGAGGTGCGGCAGCGCGGCGGCACGGAGGGCCGCGATGCGGTCCGCCGGCTCTCCGCGGAAGACGCTGGAGCCCGCCACGAACGTGTCCGCCCCGGCCGCGGCCGCCGTGACGATCGTCTCCTCGGTGATGCCGCCGTCCACCTGCAGCCACACGTCGAGACCCCGCGCCTCGACGGCCTGCCGGAGCGCGTTCAGCTTCGGCATGGTCTCGGGCATGAACGACTGGCCGCCGAATCCCGGCTCCACCGTCATGACGAGCACCTGGTCGAACTCCTCGAGCAGGTCGAGGTACGGCTCGACGCCGGTGCCCGGCTTGACCGCGATGCCCGCCCGCGCGCCGATCGAGCGCAGGCGGCGCGCCAGTGCGACGGGATCGTGCGCGGCCTCGGCGTGGAAGGTCACCGAGTACGCCCCGAGCTCCGCGTACCCCGGCGCCCAGCGGTCCGGGTCGTCGATCATCAGGTGCACATCCAGCGGGACGGGGCTCACCTCCTGGATGCGGCCCACCATCTGCGGCCCGAACGTCAGGTTCGGGACGAAGTGGTTGTCCATCACGTCGACGTGCACCAGGTCGGCGGTCGCGATGCGCTCCACCTCGCTCTGCATGTTGACGAAGTCGGCGGCCAGGATGCTGGGGTTGATACGGACGCGCGGGTCGATCCGGTCGGCGGAAGGGGTCGAAGCCATGACTCCAGCCTAGGCGGAGCGCTTGCGGAGCAGCGCGATGAACATCCCGTCGGTGAGGTGCCGGTGCGGCCACAGCTGGACGGTGTCGCCGTCGCCCGCGAGATCGAGCCGTTCGACGGCGATGGACTGCAGGGTGTCGGCGGTCGCCTGCGGTTCGAGCAGGTCGCCGTGGCGCTCACGCGCGTCGGCGACGACCCCGCGGGTCTCGGCGAGGTGCGGTGAGCAGGTCACGTAGGCGAGCAGGCCGCCGGGCTTCAGAGCGGCGATGGCCGAGTCGAGCAGCGCCGACTGCAGCGCGGTCAGCTCGGCGACATCCCGTGGGCTCTTCCGCCAGCGCGCCTCCGGCCGGCGGCGGAGCGCGCCGAGCCCGGTGCACGGGGCGTCGAGCAGGATGCGGTCGAACGCTTCGGGATGCTCGGCGCCGACGACCGTACCGTCCAGCTCCCAGACCGGCACCTCCAGCGGCACCGGAGCGAGCGCGCGCCGCACCAGCTCGGCGCGGGCGGGGACCAGCTCGTTCGCGACCAGGGTCGCGCCGCCGGTCAGCGCCTCGGCGGCGAGCAGAGCCGCCTTCCCGCCGGGGCCGGCGCACAGGTCGAGCCAGCGCTCCCCCGGCCGTACCGGCTCTGAGCGGGTCAGGGCCAGGGCGGCCAGCTGCGAGCCCTCGTCCTGCACGCGGATGCGTCCCTCGGTCTTCTCGACGATCCCGAACGGGTCGCCGCCGCCGACGGTGAAGCCGGGGGGCGAGAAGCGGTCGTCGCGGGCGTCGTCCGGCTTGTCGACGAGACCGGGCAGTGCGATGAGGTTGACCCGCGGCGCGGTGTTGTCGGCCTCCAGGAGCTGCTCCAACTCCCCCACCCGGCCCTCGGCGTCGAGCGATCGGCGCAACGCGCGGACCACCCAGACGGGATGCGAGTACAGCGCCGACAGGCGGTCGTCGTCGTTCTTCGCCCGCGACGCCACCTCATCCCGCCACTCGTCGGGAGTGTGGCGGCCGATCTCGCGCAGCACGCCGTTCACGAAGCCGGTGCCCGAGCGGCTGCCGACGCTGCGCGCCAGCCCGACCGACTCGTTGACCGCCGCGTGCGACGGGACGCGCATCGACAGCAGCTGGTGCGCGCCCAGCCGCAGCACGTCGAGGAGAGGCGGGTCGATCCGCTCGACGTCACGGCCCGCCGCGATGGCGATGACCCGGTCGTAGTAGCCCTGCATCCGCAGCGTGCCGTAGGTCAGCTCGGTGGCGAGGCCTGCATCCGCCGGCGAGAGCCCGGCGCGAGCGATGCGTGTCGGAAGGAGGAGGTTGGCGTAGGCGTCGGAATCGCTGACCGCCTGCAGCACGTCGAGGGCGACCTGGCGGGCCGGCTGGACGCGGGTCTGCGGCGGACCAGAACGCGGACGGGGCCGGCGGGCGCGGTTGCGGTCGTCGCGCGGCGCGTTCATGCGAACACCACCCCGGTCGATCCGGCAGCGGAGGCGGACGCGGAGGCGACTCCGCGCAGCCAGTCGGCGGCGGGCATCGCGCGCTTGCCGGCCGGCTGGACGGTGACGAGCTCCAGCGGAGCGGTCCCCGTCCCGACGAGCACCCGCTTGCCGCGCAGCTCGACCGCGCCGGGAGCCACGGGCTCCTCGCCGTCGGTCGTCCGCGCTTCGTGCACCTTGAACCGCTCGCCGTCCAGCAGCACGAACGCGCCCGGCTCCGGCGTCACGCCGCGCAGCCGCGCGGAGACCCGCTCGGCCGGTTCGGTCAGGTCGAGCCGCGCATCCTCGAGCGTCAGCTTCGGCGCCAGCGTGACTTCACCCTCCTGTGGCGTTGCGACGGCCGTGCCCGCGGCCAGCGCGTCGGCGGTGTCGGCCAGCAGGGCCGCGCCCTCCTCGGCCAGGGCGGAGAGCAGCTCGCCGGCCGTCTCATCCGGGCCGATGGGACGTCGCAGCTCGGCGTACACATCCCCCGCGTCGAGCTCCGGCACGAGATGGAAGACCGCCGCGCCGGTTTCGGTGTCCCCGGCGATCACGGCGCGCTGCACGGGCGCGGCGCCCCGCCAGCGCGGGAGCAGGGAGAAGTGGAGGTTGACCCAGCCGAGGCGCGGAAGCGACAGCAGCGGCTCGCGCACCAGGCCGCCGTACGCCACCACCACGCCGAGATCGGGCTGCAGGGCGGCGATGCGCTCGGTCACGTCGTCGCCGAGGCGGTTCGCCTTGATCACCGGCAGTCCGAGACGCTCCGCAGCCTCCGCGACGGGCGACGGGGTCAGCACGCGCTTGCGGCCGAGCGGCGCATCCTCACGGGTGACGACGGCGACCACCTCGTGCCGGGCCGCGACGGCCTCCAGGGACGGGAGGGCGACGGCCGGCGTTCCGGCGAAGACGATGCGCATGGAGAAGGTTCTTTCGGTTCGGGACGGCGACCCAGCCTACTCTGCGAAGCTCACGACCGGCCGCGAGCGGCGGCAGCCCGGGGTCGGCTCCTAGAGGATCTCAGGATCGTCGAAGCGCACCCGGAGCGTCGGGGCCGGACGGTAGCCCGGCCGTCCCGCCGGCGCGCGACGACGGCGGGTCGCGTTCTTCACGACGGCGGCACGGACGGACGCCGCGACGTCAGCGCCGTGCGCGTACTCGAACCGCAGCACGGCGCGGACGAGGTCGGGCCCGGAGCGGGCGGCGCGCGCCGACGGACCCTCCGCCTCCACCGGCGCGGGCCCCAGGACGTCGATGAGGAGGGAGCGGTCCACCGCATCCAGCACTTCGGTCACGGTCGCCTCGGACCCAGTCACCGAGGCGAGACGCACCGCGGGCGGGAAGCGCAGCTCGCGGCGGTCCACCAGCTCCTCGTGCGCGAACTCGACCAGGCGCCCGGTCGCGAAGTCGCGCGCCAGCGGTCCCCCGACCCCGACCAGGACGGTCGGGGCGCCGGGTGCGGCGAGCCCGGCCGCACTCTGCCACCAGCGCAGACAGTCCTCGGCGACGTGCAGGCTCTCGCGCGCCAACATCCGCTCGCCGTCCAGCAGCAGCACCGCCTGGTACCCGCCCTCGGCGATCGGCTCGGCGCCCCGGGTCGCAACGACGAGCGCGGGCGCCGACCCGACGCGCTGCACGGGATGGTCGCCGTCGGCGAGGATGACGCGCGTGCCCGGGAACGCGCGTCCCAGCTCCTCCGCGGTGCGGCCCGAGCCGACGGTGACCAGCCGGAACCGCCGGTGCTCGCAGTGCTCGCACTGCCAGTCGGTCGCGAGCCGGCCGCAGACGGTGCACGACGGCGGCGAGCCCGCGCGCGTCTGGTGCAGTGCGCCCTTGCAGTTCATGCACCGCGCCGCCTGGCCGCAGTTCGCGCAGGCGATCACCGGAGCGTAGCCGGGGCGCCCGACCTGCACGAGCACCGGGCCGCGCGGCCGTCCGCTCTCGCCGTTGAGCGCCTCACGGGCGGCGCGCCAGGCCGTCGACGGGATGCGCGCGGCGCGGGCCATCGGCTCGGGCGCCTGCTGATTGGCGGTGAGCACCACCTTCGGGGTCTGGATGCGCTCCGGCGCGATGTCGCGCAGCCAGCCGAGCTCCACCAGGCGCTGTGCCTCAACGCTGCGGATGTTGCCGCTCAGCACCAGCGCGCAGCCCTCGAGCTCCTGCCGGACGAGGGCCGCATCCCGCGTGTGCACGTACGGGCTCAGCGGCTCGGCGTGCAGAGGGTCACTGTCCTCCCAGACCGCGATCAGGCCGAGCCGCTCGGCGGGGGCGTAGACGACCGAGCGGTTGCCGATGACGATGCGCGGACCGGAGAGCGCCTCCAGGAAGCCGTGGTACCGGTCGGGATTCGCCTGCCCGGCGTCGGCGCGCACGACCGCGTGCGCGGGAGCGGTGACCGCGAGTGCTGCGGCCAGCTGCTCCAGGTCGCGGTGATCGGGAACGGCGACGATCGCAGTGCGGCCGCCGCGCCAGCAGTCGGCGGCCAGCGCCGCCAGGGTGACCGCCCACTCGCCGACCCAGGTGCCGTCGGGCAGCGGCACGAGGCGCGGGATGGCGCGGAGCGCGATCCGCTCGTCGCGCGCGACCGCATCCTCCAGCACCCGCTCTCCGTACCCGCGCACCGCCACGGCCGCCCCCGACAGCTCCTGAGTTTTTCGGCCTTCAGATGGCGTGTCGGGCGGAAAAACTCCGGAACTGTCGGCGGCGGCGGCTCGAGCAGCGAGCCACGCCTTCTCGACGCGCACCATCCGGCCGGGGACGGCCAGGCGCAGGATGTCGCTCGCCGTGCCGGCGCTCCGATCCGCGAGCCGCCGCGCCAGCCGCCACACGCTCGGCGTGAGCACCTGGGCGGGCGAGACGACGGCCTCCAGCGGGCTCAACGTCCCGTCGTACCCGTCGTCCGGCTCGCCGACCTCGACCAGGTAGCCATCGGCGACACGGCCGGCCGACCGCAAGGGGACGCGCACGCGCACGCCCGGTTGCGCCTCGGCGGCGAGCTCCTCGGGGATGCTGTAGTCGAAGAGGTGGTCGAGCTGCGGGAGCGGCGAGTCGAGGACCACCCGGGCGACCCGTCCGGCCGCCGCCACCGCTAGATCCCCGCGGCCGAGCGCAGGTCGTCGACGCGGTCGAGCCGCTCCCAGGTGAACTCGGGGAGCTCGCGGCCGAAGTGCCCGTAGGTGGCCGTGCGCGCGTAGATCGGACGCAGCAGGTCGAGGTCGCGGATGATCGCGGCCGGCCGCAGGTCGAAGACGTCGCGGATCGCGCCGATGATGCGCTCCTCCGGAACCTTCGCGGTGCCGAAGGTCTCTACGTACAGCCCGACAGGCGCCGCCTTGCCGATCGCATACGCGATCTGCACCTCGAGCCGGTCGGCGAGCCCGGCGGCGACGGCGTTCTTCGCCACCCAGCGCATGGCGTACGCCGCCGAGCGGTCGACCTTCGACGGGTCCTTGCCCGAGAACGCGCCACCGCCGTGGCGGGAGGCCCCGCCGTAGGTGTCGACGATGATCTTGCGGCCGGTGAGGCCCGCGTCGCCCTTGGGGCCGCCGATCTCGAAGCGTCCGGTCGGGTTGATGAGAGTCCGGATGTGCGAGGTCTCGAGGCCCGCGGCGTGCATCACCGGGTTGATGACCTCCTCGATCACCTCCGCCTGCAGCTGCTCGTTGGAGACCTGGGGAGCGTGCTGCGTCGACAGCACGACCGTCTGCACCGACTTCGGCACGGCGCCCTCGTAGCCGATGGTCACCTGCGTCTTGCCGTCGGGTCGGAGGTAGTCGAGCGTCCCGTCCTTGCGGACGGACGCGAGACGCTCCGCGAGGCGGTGCGCGAGCCAGATCGGCAGCGGCATGTACTGCGGGGTCTCGGTGGTGGCGTAACCGAACATGATGCCCTGGTCGCCCGCGCCCTGACGGTCGAGGTCGTCGTGGCTCTGCTCCGCGCGCGTCTCGAGGGCGTTGTCGACGCCCTGCGCGATGTCGGGCGACTGCGCGCCGATCGAAACGGACACACCGCACTGGGTGCCGTCGAAGCTGACGTCGGACGAGTCGTACCCGATCTCGACCAGCTTGTTGCGCACCAGGGCCGGGATCTCGACGTAGCCGTTCGAGGTCACCTCGCCGGCGACATGCACGAGACCGGTGGTGACGAGGGTCTCCACGGCGGCGCGGCTGTGCGGGTCGACGGTGAGCAGCGCATCCAGGATGCTGTCGGAGATCTGGTCGCAGATCTTGTCCGGGTGCCCTTCGGTGACGGACTCGGACGTGAAGAGACGCAGATCTGCCATTGTTCTCCCTGGTCGACGGGGCGCTTGTCTCACGACCGGATTCCTCCGGCGCAAGCGTGTTTACGCGATGACGTCGAGGATACGGTCGGCCACCGACAGCTTGCTGCCCGAGGCCTCCATCACTATATCGCCGCCCTTGCGCAGGACCACGACCTCATTGCTCTCCGTTGCGAAGCCCTGCGACCAGCCCACCTGATTGAGCACGAGGAAGTCGCTGCCCTTGGCGGCGAGCTTGGTGCGGCCGAGCTCGATGAGGGCCTGCGGGTCCGGCTCGGTCTCGGCCGCGAACCCGACGACGACCTGGTCGTCGCGCTTGTGCGCGGAGAGCCCGGCGAGGATATCCGGGTTGGCCACCAGCTCCAGCGTCAGGGTGTCGCCGTGGTCCGACTTCTTGATCTTGGCCTCGCGGGTCTCGGCCGGACGGTAGTCGGCGACGGCCGCTGTCATGATGACGACGTCGGCGGCGCGGGCAGCCTCCTCGACCGCCTCCTGCAGTTCGAGCGCGGTCTGCACCTCGATGAGCTCGACGCCCTCCGGCGGTTCCACCTCGAGGTGCGCGGCGATGAGTACGACGTCAGCGCCGCGAGCCTGCGCGGCGCTGGCGATGGCGACGCCCTGTCGACCGCTGGACCGGTTGCCGAGGAAGCGGACGGGATCGAGCGGCTCGCGCGTCCCCCCGGCGGTGATGACCACGCGCTTCCCGGCGAGGTCGACACCGCCGCGCGGGCGCCGGGCGGCCTCGTTGGCGCGGCGTCGCTCGGAGAGCACCACCACGTCGTTCACCGCGGGGGCCTCGGCCGCGGACCCCGCGGCAAGGGCGGCGGGCGCGTGAGCGGGGGCTTCGACCGCGCGCGGCATCGCCCCGGCGGCACGCAGGGCGGCCCGGACGATGACCTCCGGCTCCTCCATGCGGCCGGGGCCGGAGTCGGCGCCGGTCAGCTGACCGCTCGCCGGCCCGACGACCGTGACGCCGCGGCCGCGCAGAGTTGCGATGTTCGCGACCGTGGCCGGGTTCCGCCACATCTCCGTGTGCATCGCGGGCGCGATGACCAGGGGCGCGGTGGACGCGAGGACGGTGTTGCCGAGCAGGTCGTCGGCCAGGCCGGCGGCGAGCTTGGCGATGGTGTTCGCTGTGGCCGGTGCGATGACGATCAGGTCGGCGGACTGGCCGATCGCGACGTGACGGACCTCCGCGACGCCCTCGTACAGGTCGGTTGCGACCGGGTTGCGGCTGATGGCCTCGAGCGTCGGCCTGCCGACGAACCGCAGAGCGGCCTCCGTCGCGACCACGTGCACAGAGTGACCCTCGAGGACCAGGGCGCGAATGACACCGACGGCTTTATACGCAGCGATGCCGCCGGTCACTCCGACGACGATGGTCAATCGTGGGCTCAACGGCGGCACCTCTCCTCGGCCGGGGCCTCCCGGCTGCGGTCGTCCTGCGGTGTTGTCTTCTGCCTCTGTCTTACTCGGCGGCGATCGGCTTCAGGACGAGCTTGTCCTCGTTGATCTCGTGGAGCGCGACCGACAGCGGCTTGTCGTCGACGGACGAGTCGACCAGCGGGCCGACGTTGTCGAACAGGCTGCCCTCGTGGAGGTCGGCGTAGTAGTCGTTGATCTGGCGGGCCCGCTTGGACGCGAAGATCACGAGCGCGTACTTGGACTCGACGCGCGACAGGAGGTCGTCGATGGGCGGGTCGATGATGCCGTTGTTGCTGGTGGCCACGGATGCTCCTTGCTCTGGGCGATCGGGCGCTGGGCCGGATCGGACGACCGCGAGAGGCGGCCGAGGACGGTGGGCGCGCCGGCGACGGCGCGGAGGAAGGTCATGGACGCGCTGGCGCCGCACGGACCTTCATCAAGTCTACGACCTCGCGGGCCGCCTCGGCGACGTCGTGGTTGACGACCTTGTAGTCGAACTCGTCCTGGGCGGCCAGCTCGACCTTCGCCGTCTCCAGACGCCGCTGCTGCTCGGCCGCATCCTCCGTGCCACGCCCGATGAGGCGCCGCACCAGTTCGTCCCAGGTCGGCGGGAGGAGGAAGATCAGGCGGGCCTCCGGCATCGACTCGCGCACCTGGCGGGCGCCCTGGAGGTCGATCTCCAACAGCACGCTGCGTCCCGCGGCGAGGGCTTTCTCGATCGGAGCGCGCGGCGTGCCGTAGCGGTAGGCGTTGTGCACGGTGGCGTGCTCGAGCAGCTCGCCGGCCGCGATCATCCGGTCGAACTCGGCGTCATCGACGAAGTAGTAGTTGATCCCGTCGACCTCGCCCGGGCGCGGCGCACGAGTGGTCGCGGAGACCGACAGCAGCACGTCGGGATAGTGCTCTCGGATGTAGGTGGAGACGGTGCCCTTGCCGACCGCGGTCGGACCGGCCAGCACGACCAGCCGGTTGCGCTGGCGCGCGCTGCGGTTCTCGCGCTCGATGAGGTACTGGCGCAGCCGGAGCCGCTGGTGGCGCCCCAGGCCGCCGAGGCGCTTCGCGGGCGAGATGGCGAGCCGGTCCAGCGCCTCCTGCATCTTCGTCGTGCCGATGGCGGGCACGCTGAGCAGGAACTCGGTCACCCGCAGCCGTCCCTCGACACCCTCCGGGTCGGCGGTCGCGCGGTCGAGCACGACGAGCGGCGACACCTCGCGCGACGCGATCGCGGCCTTCACCGCGGCACGTGCACGGCGCGCGGCGACGGCGGCCTGGGAGGCGGCCTGACGGTCGACCTCGGGCGGTGCAGGGCGCAGGGAGGCGGCCTCCCGGGTGGATGCGGCCTCAGACATGCGCGGACCGCACCTCCTCGGCGCGACGCGCGATCGCGTCGGCCAGACCCGTAGGCCCTGCCGTGAGGAGCCCGCGCGACTCGCTGACGATCACACCGGTCGCGAGCGAACCGAACAGCCGCGGCGCATCCTCGACCCGGGCGCCCTGGTGCCCGAATCCGGGCGCGAGCACCGGGAGTGCAGGTGTCCGCTCCCCCGCCGTCGCCACATCGATCCCGTAGTGGGCGAGCTCGACGGTCGCGCCGAGCACCAGCCCGACCGATCCGAAGGGCGCGCCGCCCGGCTGCTCCTGATTGAACGAATGCACGTCTTCGATGATCGCACGAGCAACGGACTGTCCCGCCCGAGGCCCGGAGCGGACGACGGCCTGCTGCACATCCGCCGCCTCCGGGTTGGAGGTCGCGGCCAGGACGAAGAGTCCTTTGCCGGCCCGCTCCCCCAGCGCCATGGCGTCGGCGAGCGACCCGACCCCCTGGTAGGCGGCGACGGTCATCGCGTCGGCCTCCAAAGGAGACCCGGGAGTCAGCCACGCCTCCGCGTAGGCAGTGACGCTCGTTCCGATGTCGCCGCGCTTGACGTCGGCGATCACCAGGAGACCGGCGGCCCGAGCGGCGGCCAGCACCTCCTCCAGCGCGCCGTAGCCCGCGGCGCCGAAACGCTCGAAGAAGGCCACCTGCGGCTTGACGATCCCCGCCCGGCCGGCTGCGGCCTCCACCACCGTCAGCCCGAAGGAGCGGAGGCCGTCGGCCGACGCCGGGAGCCCCCAGGCCTCGAGCAGGTGCGCGTGCGGGTCGATGCCGACGCACAGCCGCCCCTCCTCGGCGAACACCCCCGCGAGGCGCTCCCCGAACCGCGCCCCGCGCCCGCCCGACGGCTCCTGAGTTTTTCGGCCCGCCACCGGCGTGTCGGACGGAAAAACTCCGGAACTGTCGGCTGCGGGAGCAGGGGCCGTCATGCTCGGGCGGCCCTCTCGACGGCGTACTCCTGGAGGGACTTCACGTCGAAGCCCTCGCGGATGGCGTCCAGCGACGCGACAGCGGCGCTCAGCTCGGCGATGGTCGTAAAGAGCGGCTTGTCCGCCGCGACCGCCGCGGCACGGATCTCGTACCCGTCGGCGCGAGCGGACCGCCCGCTCGGGGTGTTGATCACCACATCCACCTCGGCGCGGTTGATGATGTCGACGATCGAGTCGCCGCCGCTCTCCTGGGCCTCGCTGTGCTTGCGCACGATGCGGGCCGCGATGCCGTTGCGGTTCAGCACCTCGGCCGTTCCCTCGGTCGCGACGATCTCGAAGCCGAGCTGGTGCAGCCGGAGCACCGGGAGCACGACCGCGCGCTTGTCGCGGTCGGAGACGGACACGAACGCCGTCCCGCCGAGCGGCATGCCGCCGTATGCGGCCGACTGGCTCTTCGCGAACGCCGTCGGGAAGTCCTTATCGATGCCCATGACCTCACCGGTCGAGCGCATCTCCGGGCCGAGCACCGAGTCGACGACCGTGCCCTCCTTCGTCCGGAACCGCTTGAACGGCAGCACGGCCTCCTTCACGGCGACCGGCGAGTCCATCGGGATGCGCGAGCCGTCCTGATCGGGCAGCAGACCCTCTGCGACCAGGTCGGCGATCGTCTCGCCCACCATGATGCGGGAGGCCGCCTTGGCGAGCGGGATGCCGAGCGCCTTCGAGACGAACGGCACCGTCCGCGACGCGCGCGGGTTGGCCTCGAGCACGTAGAGCACGCCCGCGCCGATCGCGAACTGCACGTTCAGCAGGCCGCGCACGCCGATGCCCTCGGCGATCTTCCGTGTGGCCTCGCGCACACGGTCGATCTCGCGGCGGCCGAGCGTGATCGGCGGGAGGGTGCACGACGAGTCGCCGGAGTGGACGCCGGCCTCCTCGATGTGCTCCATCACGCCGCCGATGTACAGCCGCTCGCCGTCGAACAGGGCGTCGACGTCGATCTCGATCGCGTCGTCGAGGAAGCGGTCGACCAGCAGTGGATGCGACGGGCCGACGATGCCCTGGCCCGCGACCCGCTCGAAGTAGTCGGCGAGCGATGCGCTGTCGTACACGATCTCCATGCCGCGACCGCCGAGAACGAAGCTCGGACGCACCAGCACCGGGTAGCCGATCTGCTCGGCGACGTGCGAGGCGCTCGGGAAGTCGACGGCGGTGCCGTTGCGCGGCGCGACGAGACCGGCGTCGTCGAGGATGCCGGAGAACAGTCCGCGCTCCTCCGCCAGGTCGATGGCCTCCGGCGTGGTGCCGAGGATCGGGACGCCCGCGGCCTCGAGGCCCTTCGCGAGCCCCAGCGCCGTCTGGCCGCCGAGCTGCACGACCACGCCGACGAGCTCGCCGGACTGCGACTCTGCGTGGATGATCTCCAGCACGTCCTCCAGCGTCAGCGACTCGAAGTAGAGCCGGTCGCTGGTGTCGTAGTCGGTCGACACCGTCTCCGGGTTGCAGTTGATCATGATCGTCTCGAACCCGGCGTCGTGCAGCGCGAACGACGCGTGCACGCACGAGTAGTCGAACTCGACGCCCTGCCCGATGCGGTTCGGACCGGAGCCCAGGATGACGACCTTGCGCTTGTCGCTCGGCTCCACCTCGGTCTCCAGGTCGTAGCTGGAGTAGTGGTACGGCGTGAGCGCCGGGAACTCGCCCGCGCAGGTGTCCACCGTCTTGTACACCGGCCGGACACCGAGGATGTGGCGCACCTCGCGCACGTCGGCCTCGCCGAAGCCGCGCAGCTCGCCGATCTGCGCGTCCGAGAACCCGTGGTCCTTGGCGTAGCGCAGCGTGTCGGTGTCGAGCGTCGGGGCGTCGCGGATCTGGTCGGCGACCTCGTTGATCAGGACGATCTGGTCGATGAACCAGGGGTCGATCTTCGTGGCCTCGAACACCTGCTCCGGCGTCGCGCCGAGGCGCAACGCCTGCTGGACGTCGACGATGCGGCCGTCGGTCGGCGTCGCGATCGAGTCGAGCAGCTCGTCCACGGTGCGCGTCTGCGGCCCCCAGTGGAACGACGAGCCGCGCTTCTCGAGCGACCGGAGCGCCTTCTGCAGCGCCGAGCTGAAGCTGCGGCCGATGGCCATCGCCTCGCCGACCGACTTCATGGTCGTCGTCAGCGTCGGGTCGGCGGCGGGGAACTTCTCGAACGCGAATCGCGGGACCTTGACGACGATGTAGTCGAGCGTCGGCTCGAAGCTCGCCGGGGTCACCTTGGTGATGTCGTTCGGGATCTCGTCCAGCCGGTAGCCGATGGCGAGCTTCGCCGCGATCTTCGCGATCGGGAAGCCGGTCGCCTTCGACGCGAGCGCCGAGGAGCGGGAGACGCGCGGGTTCATCTCGATGACGATGATGCGGCCGTTCTCCGGGTTCACCGCGAACTGGATGTTGCAGCCGCCGGTGTCGACGCCCACCGCGCGGATGATGTCGATGCCGATGTCGCGCATCCGCTGGTACTCGCGGTCGGTCAGCGTGAGCGCCGGGGCGACCGTGATCGAGTCGCCGGTGTGCACGCCGACCGGGTCGACGTTCTCGATGGAGCAGACGACGACCGTGTTGTCGGCCGTGTCGCGCATGAGCTCGAGCTCGTACTCCTTCCACCCGAGGATCGACTCCTCCAGGAGCACCTCGCTGGTCGGGCTCTGGTGGATGCCGTCGCCGGCGATGCGGCGGAGCTCCTCCGGGGTGTGCGCGAAGCCCGAGCCGAGTCCGCCCATCGTGAACGAGGGCCGGACCACGAGCGGGTAGCCGAGGTCCTCGGCGAACTCGAGGGCCTCATCCACCGTGTGGGCGATGTGAGAGCGCGCGACCTCGGCGCCCGCCTCCACGACGAGCTCCTTGAAGATCTGGCGGTCCTCGCCCTTCTGGATCGCCTCGAACTTCGCGCCGATCAGCTCGACGCCGTACTTCTCGAGGATGCCGTGCTCGTGCAGCTGCATGGCCGCGTTGAGCGCCGTCTGTCCGCCCAGGGTCGGGAGGATCGCGTCCGGGCGCTCCTTGGCGATGATCGTCTCGATGACCGGCCAGGTGATCGGCTCGACGTAGGTAGCGTCGGCGAAGTCGGGGTCGGTCATGATCGTCGCCGGGTTGGAGTTGACGAGGATGACGCGGACACCCTCCGCCTTCAGCACGCGGCAGGCCTGGGTGCCGGAGTAGTCGAACTCGACCGCCTGGCCGATGACGATCGGCCCGGAGCCGATGACCAGGACCGACTGGATGTCTTCGCGTTTGGGCATCAGGCGTTCTCCTGGTTCTCAGTGCCGGCGGACTGGTCGGCGTGCTGAGCGCGCACCATGTCCAGGAAGCGGTCGAAGAGGTAGTTGGCGTCGTGCGGGCCCGCGGCCGCCTCGGGGTGGTACTGCACGCTGAAGGCGTTCAGGTCGAGGCAGTTCAGGCCCTCGACGACGTTGTCGTTGAGGGAGAAGTGGCTCACCTCGACGCGGCCGAAGCCGGCAGGCGAGTCGAAGGACGCGTCGATCGGCGCCTTCACCGCGAAGCCGTGGTTCTGCGCGGTGATCTCCACACGGCCGGTGCGCTTGTCGAGCACCGGCTGGTTGATCCCACGGTGACCGAACGGCAGCTTGTAGGTGTCGAGGCCGAGCGCGCGGCCGAGCAGCTGGTTGCCGAAGCAGATGCCGAAGTACGGCAGCCCGGCGCGCAGGGTCTCCTGCAGGAGCGCGACATGCTTGTCGGAGGCCTGGGGGTCGCCGGGGCCGTTCGAGAAGAACAGCGCCGAGACGCCGAGGTCGAGCACATCCTGCGCGGACACCTGCTGCGGGAGGACGTGGACGTCGAGGCCGCGGGCGGCGAGGTTCTCCAGCGTGGACTTCTTCACGCCGAGGTCGAGGACGGCCACCGAGCCGACCTTCTCGCCGACGGCCGGGACGGTGTACGGCTCGATCGTCGACACCTCGGCCGACAGGTTGCGGCCCTTCATGGGCGCTCCGGCGAGCACCAGGTCCAGCTGCTCGCTGTCGCTCAGCGCGAAGTCATCGCCCGAGAAGACGCCGGCGCGCATGGCACCGGCCGAGCGGATGTGACGGGTCACGGCACGCGTGTCGATGCCGCTGATCCCCACTACGCCCTGGGCGACGAGGTCGTCGTCGAGGCTCCGCTGGGCGCGGAAGTTGGAGACGACGCGGCTGGGCTCGCGCACGACGTAGCCGGCGACCCAGATCTGGCGCGACTCCATGTCCTCGTCGTTCGTGCCGGTGTTGCCGATGTGCGGCGCCGTCATGAGGACGATCTGGCCCGCGTACGACGGGTCGGTCAGCGTCTCCTGGTACCCGGTCATCCCGGTGGCGAACACGGCCTCGCCGAGCGTGCGCCCGCGGGCGCCGTAGGCCCGGCCGACGTACCGTTTTCCGTCTTCGAGGACGAGCACTGCGGGTTCTGCAGCGAGCACGTCACACCTCCTTGTCGTTCGGGCGGTCGACGCCCGTCGTGTCGTCGCCGGTGGTCTCCGCACCGGCCGTGCCAGCGGTGTCCGACCGCGGCACGAGATCTTCGATGGCCGCGGCGAGCTGCGCGCGGCCGGCCGGGTCGACGACCCGGACGTAGCTGTCGGCGGCGGTGCCGCCGCTGGTGGTCCAGCCGAGGCGGAGCAGGCCGTCCTTCTCGACGACGCGGTCGATGGCGACGCTCGCGGCGCCGATGCCGGTGACGACGGCGGCCGGGATGAACACCGGCTGCTCCCCCGTCACCGCGAGCTCGACGCCCTCCGGCCGGACGGTCACCGTCGCCGTCCCGCGGAACGCCAGCCCCGGCAGGGTGAGCCGCTCCAGGGGCTGACCGGCGCGGGTCGTCGCGACGTACAGCACCTCGGTGGAGGCTGTCGGCGCGCTCAGCGTTCCCGGGGTCGAGTAGCCGCCGCCGGATGCCGTGTCGCGCCGCACGCGCCGGCGCCAGCCGACGACCGCCAGTGCGAGCACGATGACGACGACCGCGAGGATCCCGAGGGTGGGAAGCACCTTATCCATGCGCCGTCACCCCCGCTCCGGCGGCCAGCCGCTCGGCGTCGACCACGGTGCCGTCGAGCACGGTCGCCCGGCCCTGGTGGAAGGTCGCCACGACACGTCCGGGCAGCGTCAGCCCGAGGTAGGGCGAGTTGACGCCCTTGCCCGCGAGGTCGCCGGTCGAGAACGTGCGCGACGCGGTCGGGTCGTAGAGGAAGAGGTTCGCCGCAGCGCCGGCGGCCAGCGGCGCGCCGTAGCCGTCCAGCCGCCCGATCTTGGCCGGGGTGGCGGACAGGACGCGCGCGATGTCGGCCCAGCCGAGCATCCCGTTGTCCACGACCGATGCCTGCACCACCGAGAGCGCCGACTCGAGGCCGACCATGCCGAACGCGGCGGCATCCCACTCGCAGTCCTTCGACTCGACGGGATGCGGAGCGTGATCGGTGGCGACGATGTCGATCGTGCCGTCGGCGAGGCCCGCGCGGAGCGCCTCGACGTCCTCCCGGCTGCGCAGCGGCGGGTTCACCTTGTAGCGCGCGTCATAACCCGTCGCCAGCTCCTCGGTGAGAGCGAGGTGGTGCGGCGTGACCTCGGCGGTCACGTCGATGCCGCGGGCCTTCGCCCAGCGGATCACGTCGACGCTGCCGGCCGTCGAGACGTGGCACACGTGCAGGCGCGAGCCGACGTGCTCGGCGAGGAGCACATCCCGGGCGATGATCGACTCCTCGGCCACCGCCGGCCAGCCCGCAAGACCCAGCTCGCCCGAGAGTGCGCCCTCGTTCATCTGGGCGCCCTCGGTCAGGCGCGGCTCCTGGGCGTGCTGAGCGATGACGCCGTCGAACGCCTTCACGTACTCCAGCGCCCGGCGCATCAGCAGCGGGTCGGAGACGCACTTGCCGTCGTCGGAGAACACCCGGACGCGGGCACGGGACTGCGCCATCGCGCCCAGCTCGGCGAGGCGCTCGCCCTCCAGGCCCACCGTCACGGCGCCGATCGGGCGGACGGTCGCGTAGCCGGCGGCCTCGCCCAGGCTCAGCACCTGCTCCACCACGCCAGCGGTGTCGGCCACCGGCGACGTGTTCGCCATGGCGAACACCGCCGTGAAACCGCCCGCGGCGGCGGCGCGCGTACCGGTCAGGACGGTCTCGCTCTGCTCGTAGCCGGGCTCGCGCAGGTGCGTGTGCAGGTCGACCAGTCCGGGCAGCGCGAGCAGCCCGTCCGCGTCGATCGCCGTCGCGCCCGCAGCGCTCAGCCCGGTACCGGTCTCCACGATCCGGCCGCCCTCGACCAGAAGGTCGGTCCGGGTGCCGTCGGCCAGCGTCGCGCCGCCGATCAGGAATCTCTCGTCCACACTCACCTCACACCGCCGGGCCGTACCTGTTCGGGACCTGCACCCGACAGCAGCAGGTACAGGGCTGCCATCCGCACGGAGACGCCGTTCGCGACCTGCTCCCGGACCGTCGAGCGCGGGGAGTCCGCGGCCGCGGCCGAGATCTCCAGCCCGCGGTTCATCGGTCCCGGGTGCATCACAATGCTATCGGCCCGCAGCCGGCCCAACCGTTCCTCATCCAGTCCCCAGCGTCGCGTGTATTCGCGTGTGGTCGGGAAGAACGCGGCGTTCATCCGCTCGGCCTGGATGCGGAGCATCATCACGACGTCGGGTCCCTCCGCAATCGCCGCGTCGAGGTCGTAGCCGACCGTGGCCGGCCAGCCGGACACATCCACCGGCAGCAGGGTCGGCGGTGCGACCAGCGTGACGTGGGCGCCGAGCGTGCGCAGCAGCCACACGTTCGAGCGCGCGACGCGCGAGTGGAGGATGTCGCCGACGATCGCAACGCTCACGCCGTCGAGGTCCTTGCCGCGCGATGCGGTGCCGTGGAGGCGGCGGCGCATCGTGAACGCGTCGAGCAGCGCCTGCGTGGGGTGCTCGTGCGTGCCGTCGCCGGCGTTGACGATGCCCGCGTCGATCCAGCCGCTCGCCGCGAGCGTCTGCGGAGCGCCGGACGACCCGTGACGGATCACCACGGCGTCCGCGCCCATCGCCTGCAGCGTCTGGGCGGTGTCCTTGAGGCTCTCGCCCTTCGAGACGCTGGAGCCCTTCGCCGAGAAGTTGATCACATCGGCCGAGAGGCGCTTCGCGGCGGCCTCGAACGAGATGCGCGTTCGCGTGGAGTCCTCGAAGAACAGGTTGACGACGGTCTTGCCGCGCAGGGTCGGGAGCTTCTTGACCTCGCGGTCCTGCACATCCGCCATGTCCTCGGCGATGTCGAGCAGCCGGATGGCGTCCTCGCGCGGGAGGTCGCGGGTGGAGAGCAGGTGCCTCATGCGTCGGCCTCCTGCGTCGCGTTCGGTTCGGCGTTCGGGTCCTCGATGGTGACCGACTCGTCGCCGTCCACGTCGGCGAGCCGCACGTAGATGCGCTCCGACGCGGCCGACGGCAGGTTCTTGCCCACGAAGTCGGCGCGGATCGGCAGCTCGCGATGGCCGCGGTCGACCAGCACCGCGAGGCGTACAGCGCGGGGTCGGCCGAGGTCGCTCACCGCATCCAGGGCTGCGCGGATGGTCCGGCCCGAGAACAGCACGTCGTCGACCAGCACGACGGTCTTCCCGTCGATCGGCCCCGGCAGCGAAGTGGGCTGCGGCGTGCGGGTGGGATGCCGTGAGAGGTCGTCGCGGTACATGGTCACGTCGAGCGCGCCCACGATGTCCGCCGGCGACGCGATGGCCGCCGGTTCGATGCGCTGGATGTTCTCGGCGATCCGCCGCGCGAGCACGACGCCGCGGGTCGGGATCCCGAGGATCACCAGGTCGTCCGTTCCCCGGTTGGACTCCAGGATCTCGTGAGAGATCCGAGTCAACGCCCGGGCGATGTCAGCCTGTTGCAGCACGGTGCGCGCTGTCATGCCGACCTCCTTCCCCGCCTCACAGGACGGCTCTTAAAGGATGCCTACGTCGCCCACCCTATCAGCCTCCCGCCTCCAGTCGCCGCCGTCCCCGCCGTCCTCCACTCCGAAACGGAGGAGTCCGCGGGTGTCCGCCCTCGTATCCCCTCCCTTTCCCGCCGACACTCCGGGCGGGACGTCGGAAGTCCTCCGTTTCTCCGCAGCGCCCGCCAGCCGGCAGGGATGGGCGGAACGGAGGAGATAGGGGGCGACACGCCGCCGGGATACGCGAAACGGAGGAGCCGGCGGGCTCCCGCCCGGCGATCTCCTCCGTTTCAGACGGGGTCAGTGGTCGGCGAGGAACGCGGTGAACGCCTTCTTGTCGGTGATGCCGCCGGGATACTGCTTGCCGTTCACGAGCACCGTCGGGGTCCCCTTGATCGTGTCGAGCACCTTCGTGCCGTCGACCTCGATCGGGCCCTTCTGCGAGTGCGCGGTGTTCGCCTGCGCCCACGCCTGGTACGGGCCGCTGTCGGCCAGGCACGAGGTGATGTCCCCCGCACCGGCGTCGCTCGCGCGCTTCGCGAGCTGCTTGTCGGTGAGCCCGTCGGAGTTCTCCTCCGGCTGGTCGGTGAACAGCGCCTGGTAGAACGGCAGCACCGCGCTCCGGTCCGTCACGGCGACGCAGGTCAGCGCCGCGGCCGCCCTGGTCGAGTATCCGGTGCCGTTGGATGCGGCGTCGAGGAAGGTCAGAGGGTGCAAGCGGAGCGTGATCGACCCGTCGTCGACGGCCTTCGCCAGCGTCCCGCCGTTCGTCTGCTCGAACGCGCCGCACACCGGGCACATCGCGTCGAACCAGATGTCGACCTTCTTCTCGCCGTCGCCGGCGGTGATGAAGCCGCCGTCGAAGTCGACAGCGCCGTCCGTGCCGGTCGGCGGCTTGTCGGTGGCCACCGGGACATTGGATGCTCCGCCCAGCAGCGAGCACGCCGCGACGCCGGAGACGATGCCGACCGCCAGCACGGCGGCAGCCGCCGCGCGGGCGACCCGGCGACGCAGAGTCGTTCGCGCCGTCTTCACACCGACCTCGGCCGTGTTCATACCGACCTCGTTTGGGCGATCTTGGCGAGCAGCCCGTTCACGAAACCGGCCGAGTCATCCGTCGAGAGCACCGTGGCCGCCTCGACCGCCTCGGAGATCGCGACACCCTCGGGCACCTCGTCGTTGAACAGAACCTCCCACACGCCGATGCGCAGGATCGCGCGGTCGACGGTGGGCATGCGCGCCAGCGTCCAGCCCTGCGCGTACGTCTCGATCAGCTCGTCGATCTCATCCTCGTGCTCGATGACCCCGTCGAGGATCTCGCGCGCGTACAGCCACGACGCCTCACGCGCAGGCTCGTTCGCCGCGCGCTCGGCCTCGGTCGCCAGCGCCTGCCGGAGCGGCGTCTGCCGCAGGTCGGCGCTGTAGAGCACGTCGAGCGCGCGCTTGCGCGCCTTCGTCCGAGCGCTCATTCAGTCGTTGACGCGGCCGAGGTAGTCGCCCGTGCGGGTGTCGACCTTGACCTTGGTGCCGGTCTCGAGGAACAGCGGGACCTGGATCTGGTAGCCGGTCTCGACCGTCGCGGGCTTGGTGCCGCCGGTGGAGCGGTCGCCCTGCAGGCCCGGCTCGGTGTAGGTGATCTCGAGAACGACGGAGGCGGGGAGCTCGACGTACAGAGGCGAACCCTCGTGCAGCGCGACCGTAACGTTCTGGTTCTCGAGCATGAAGTTGGCGGCGTCGCCGACGACCGGACCCGGGATGGTGATCTGGTCGTAGTCGGACGTGTCCATGAACACGAAGTCGGCGCCGTCCTGGTACAGATACTGGTAGTCGCGGCGGTCGACGTTGGTGATCTCGATCTTGGCGCCGGCGTTGTAGGTGCGGTCGACCGTCTTGCCCGTCGTGACGTTCTTCAGCTTGGTGCGGACGAACGCGCCGCCCTTGCCCGGCTTGACGTGCTGGAACTCGATCACCGTCCAGAGCTGTCCGTCGATGCTGAGGACGACGCCGTTCTTGATGTCAGCGGTTGAGGCCAAGGGGATGTTTCCGTTCGCTCGATGAGAAGTTTCGGGTGGTGCCAGCTTCGCTACGGGAAGCGGCCCACGGTCGGCCGCGCACGGCGGCCCCCAGAGATTCTAGACGTCAGCGGGCGTTTCGGCGAATGAACGCCAGCGCCAGCCGGTACGACTCGAAGCCGAACCCGGCGATGACGCCGGTCGCCACAGCGCTCAGCACGCTGGTGTGGCGGAACTCCTCGCGGGCGTGCGGATTCGACAGGTGCACCTCGATCACGGTGCCTCCCGCCTTCGTCACGAGCGACACCGCATCCCGCACGGCGTAGGAGTAGTGCGTCCACGCCCCGGCGTTCAGGATGACGGGCGCACCCGTGTCCGCCGCCTCGTGCAGCCACCGCAGCAACTGACCCTCGTCGTCGGTCTGGCGCAGGTCGATGGTGTCGTCGCCGGCGTCCTCCGCGAGGACGACGCGCAGGTCGTCGAGGGTGCCGGAGCCGTAGACGTCGGGCTCGCGGGTGCCGAGGCGCCCCAGGTTGGGGCCGTTGAGGACGAGGATGGTCGTCACGTCACTCCTCCCCGTCCTTGAGCGGGCGCACGCGTACCGCCGACCAGGTGTCGTCGACCGCGATGTTGCTCACGCCGCGCCAGCCGTAGGCGCGCGCCTCGCCCGCGACCACGTCGCGGTTGACGTCGGCGCGCCCGCCCTTCGGGTACACGACCCAGACGGCGCGCGCTCCGGATGCCACCGGCAGCTGCTCGGCGTAGCGCGCCAGCAGCTCGTCGCGCGTCCGGACCACGGTGGCGACGATCGCGGCGGACTCCACCGGCGCCTCGGTCGCCCCGTCCGGGAGCGCACCGAGCAGTGCGCGGTCGCCGTCCTCTGCGACCACCAGCGCGATCCCGTCGCCGGGCTTCGCCTGGAACCTCTGCAGCACGGTCTTCTCGGTCACGAGCCCACCTCCTGGTATGCGGCGAACAGCAGGCTCTGATCGGGGCCGGCCAGCACGGTTGGCCGGGCGACATCGTCGAGCACGATGAACCGCAGCATACTGCCCCGGGCCTTCTTGTCGCGCTGCATCGTGGCGAGCAGGGTCTGCCAGCGGCCCAGCGGATAAGAAACCGGCAGGGTCAGCGACTCCAGGATGCGGCGGTGCCGGTCGACGACCTCGTCGCTCAACCGCCCGCTCAGCCGGGCGAGCTCCGCCGCGAAGACCATCCCGACGGAGACGGCGGCGCCGTGCCGCCACTGGTACCGCTCGGCGTGCTCGATGGCGTGCCCGAGGGTGTGGCCGTAGTTGAGGATCTCGCGGAGCCCCTGCTCGGTGAAGTCCTCCCCCACGACCCGCGCCTTGATGCCGATGGACAGCTCCACCAGCCGGCGCAGCTCCGGCGTCTCCGGGGCGGTCGCCTGGTCGACGTCGGCCTCGATGATGTCCAGGATCTCCGGCTCGGCGATGAACCCGTACTTCACGACCTCCGCGAATCCGGCGAGGATCTCGTTCTTCGGCAGGGATGTGAGCGTGTCGAGGTCGCAGATCACGGCGTCCGGCGCGTAGAACGCCCCGACGAGGTTCTTGCCCTCCGCGGTGTTGATGCCGGTCTTGCCGCCGACCGCCGCATCCACCATGCCGAGCAGCGTCGTCGGGACCTGGATCAGCTTCACGCCGCGCAGCCAGGTCGCGGCCACGAATCCGGCCAGGTCGGTGACGGCGCCGCCGCCGAACCCGATGACGGCGTCAGATCGGGTGAAGTCGGCCTGTCCCATGATGCCCCAGAGGAACGACGCCACCTCGACGCGCTTGGCCGCCTCCGCGTCCGGCACCTCGGCGAGCAGCACCTCGTAGCGCCCGACGAGCGACTCGCGCAGTTCGGCGGCCGCAGCGCCCAGCGTCGGCGGGTGCACGACGAGCACCTTGTTGACCGCGTTCCCGAGGTGGTCGGCGAGTTCCAGACGGAGTCCGCGGCCCACGATCACCGGGTACGGATGCGCACCGGGGACCAGGATCTCGGTGGGGGCGTCGGTCATGCGTGTCCTTCCTTCTGCGACTCGACCCAGGTCGCGATCTCCTCGACGATGGTGTCGATGGGACGGGACGAGGTGTCGGCCGTGTAGTCGGCGAGCGAGTGGTAGAGGTCGCTGCGCGCGGCGACGAGGCGCTTCCACGACTCGAGGTCGGTGACCAGCGGCCGCTTGGAGTTGTCGATGCGGCGGGCGATCGCCTCCGGCCGCACGGTCAGCAGCACCACGCGGGTCTCGGCCAGGTCCGCCTGCGTCGCGGGGTCGAGCACGGCTCCCCCGCCGAGTGAGACGACACCCGGTTCACGCACTGCCTCGGCGACGGCCGCCCGCTCCAGCTGGCGGAAGTACGGCTCCCCGTGCTCGGCGAACAGAGCAGGGATGGGGCCGTGCTGCGCCACCACGACGGCGTCCGTGTCGACGAACGGCAGGTGCAGCCGGCGCGCCAGACGCTTGCCGACCCGCGTCTTGCCGGCCGCGGGCGGGCCGATCAGGACGACGGGCGTCGTGAGCTCGGACGACACGGCGTCAGGCGTAGGGGGCGCTGACGCGCTCGGTCGTGAGGTTCTCCGGGATGCTGGCCACGTAGGCGTGGAGGTTGCGGGCCGTCTCACCGATCGAGTCGCCGCCGAACTTCTCGAGCACGGCGTTCGCGAGGACGAGCGCGACCATGGCCTCCGCCACGACTCCCGCGGCCGGAACCGCGCAGACGTCGGAGCGCTGGTGGTGCGCCGGTGCGGCCTCGCTGGTCGCCACATCCACTGTGCGCAGCGCGTGCGGGACGGTCGCGATCGGCTTCATGCCGGCACGGACGCGGAGCACGCCGCCGGTGCTCATGCCGCCCTCGGTGCCGCCCGCCTTGTCGCTCGTGCGCGCGATCGTGCCGTCAGCGGCGACGAGCTCGTCGTGCGCCTCCGACCCGCGACGCGTCGTGGTGAGGAACCCGTCGCCGATCTCGACGCCCTTGATCGCCTGGATGCCCATGAGCGCCGCGGCGAGCTGTGCGTCGAGCTTGCGGTCCCAGTGGACGTGCGAGCCGAGCCCCGGCGGGACGCCGTACGCGAGCACCTCGACGACGCCGCCGAGCGTGTCGCCGTCCTTGTGCGCGGCATCCACCTCGGCGACCATGCGCTCGGAGGTGGCCGGGTCGAAGCAGCGCAGCGGGTCGGCGTCGAGCGTGTCGACGTCCGACGGGCGCGGAAGCGGGGCGTCCTCCGGCACGCGGACCGGTCCGATGGAAAGGGTGTGGCTGACCAGGGTGATGCCCAGTTCGTTCAGGAACGAGCGCGCGACGGCGCCGAGGGAGACGCGGGCGGCCGTCTCGCGGGCGCTCGCGCGCTCCAGGATCGGTCGGGCCTCGTCGAAGCCGTACTTCTGCATACCGACCAGGTCGGCGTGACCGGGACGCGGACGCGTGAGTGCGGCGCCACGGCCGGACTTCAACACCTCCGGGTCGACCGGCTCGGGGCTCATCACGTCGACCCACTTCGGCCACTCGGTGTTGCCGATGCGCAGCGCGATCGGGCTGCCGAGGCTCAGACCGTGACGGACTCCGCCGGACACTTCCAGCGCATCCTGCTCGAACTTCATGCGCGCACCGCGGCCGTACCCGAGCTTGCGACGCGCCAGATCGGCACGGATCGCGTCGAGCGAGACCGGGACCCCGGCGGGAAGACCCTCCAGGACGGCGATGAGTTCGGGACCGTGGGATTCCCCGGCCGTGAGCCAACGAAGCATGATTCGATTCTGGCACAGCGCGGTGACTTCACCGGCAGCGTGACGGCCCACCGCGTCGGCTCCGAACTGTCCTGAATTGGGCCGCTAATGGCGGTGGCCTCTGAGGTTCGCTTGCGGGACGACACCCGCCGCGAACCCCGCCCCGCTCTGGAAGTCGAGTTCCGAAGGGTGGTTCTCCAGGCTTTCGCAGTCGGCGCTGAACCCGGGCGGACTGGACCCGGACACGTCGTGGGCGGCCGCAATCTTTACCCTGTACGGACCAGGGGTGAGGAATGATCCATTGAAACTAACGTCTAATGTCGCTGCCGCACAGGATGCTGTAGCCGGTATCGCTGAGATCAAAACGGACGTGCAGGCGCAGAAAGTGGAACTCGGTTCCAGCAATATCGCGACTATGAAGGATGCGGCAGTCGTGACGAACACCGCACTGGAGGGCATCCTCAAGCTGTCTGCGACATTGATCAGTCACTCCCGGAATGTCGATTCGCTCGCGAAGAAGATCGAGCAGCGCGACAGTCTGGACGCAGCGATCTGGGGGGCTGAGTCATGAGCGGTCACGACCGTGAGAGCCAGGGATCCAGCGCGTCCGAGGAGGAGACCGCGGAGGCTCTTGCACAGGTTCGCGTGCAGGAAGAGCGGTGGGACGAGTATCGGCGCGCGATGAGGGAGCACACCTCCCGGTTCGAAGAGGCGGCCGCTGCCCTGGGCCCGACGAACTACTTCGTACAGAAAGGGCTGGCGGCGCGAAGAGAGCTCGACAGCTACGTCGGCCAACTCACGTATCAGCAGACGGAGCTCCTGAACGAGGCCAAACGGGCGATCACGTCGTCCTCGGAAGTGGGTGCCTGATGGGGTTGATTTATGACGCGGCCGACTCGAACAACCTGAAGACCGCACTTACCGGGAATCTGACCTCGGCGTTGTCAGTGTTGCAGGCGACGGAGAATGCCTCTCGTCGTCTCGTCGAGGCACTGAGTGGCGGTGAGCTGTCCGGTAAGGGCTATTCGGCCGCGCAGCTCGTCCTTACGCGGGATATCGTCCCTCAGATCACGGCTGCCCGGAGTGAGATCGACATCATCCAGAACGACCTCACCAAGTACACCTACGAGGACAGCAAGGTCAATCGTTTCGGCGTCCTGAAAGAAGACGAGCTGAACGCACAGCTCACCGCCACCCGGGCGCAGCGGGATCTCACCGAGAGCCTCAAGGAGATGAACAGCGCGCTCGTCACTGCGGTGAATGCTGTCCTGCCTGGCACAGCGGAAGCCTTGGGCGCCGTGAATTCCCAGTTGGACCTGGTGTTGACGCAACTGGAGAACGACCTCCGCGATCTGACGGACAGGCTCGATGCACTCCATGGGTTCCATCAGGGGACCACCGGGCTCTTCCATAAGACCGTGTCCAAGGGAAAAGGCGTCGACATGTTCGCCCTGAAGGAGGCGAAGCCGGACCCGAAGAAGGACGCACAGTATCTGACGGAACTCTTGAAGGGGATGACTCCGGAGCAACGGTCTGCGTATCTCAACAGTCCGGAGTTCCGGGAGTGGGCGTCGAAGCATTGGGAGGGCGCGAAAGTCGCGATGGACGCGGCCGCCGATTCCGGTCTCATCGTTACCAACTCGCCCGAGTACCGCCGCTTCCTCACGGGGTATTGGAACCACAAGGCCCTCCTCAAGGCGGGGATCGACCCGGCGACCTGGGACCTCCGTCGTGGAACGGAGGCGAACTGGGAGACGATCAAGAAGGTCTACGACTACTACGGCCGCCTCTATCTGAACAATCCTGATCTTCAATGGGCGGGGATGGCGAACATGATCGGCCCGTCGTTCGCCGGCGGGTTCCGTGACCTGGCCATGCTGCGCAGCATCCTGAAATCGGGAGTGCAGCCCCCATTCATTCCTGACGCCCTGTGGGGGCAGTTGAGACAGTTCAGCGACGAAGAGTTGCGGTTCTACGAAACGACTCTTCTGGGGATGCAGAAAGAGATCTTCCTCGATCAAGCCCGTCAGCACGAGGCGTTCCTCGGTGGCGGCATGAAAGAGATCGAACGCCTCCGCGCATCCGGAGCGATCGATCGAGACACCGCATATGCCTGGAAGCAGATCGCATCCGGCGACCCCGCACAAATCTCCGAGGGGAACGGGTTCCTGCTCAAGCGTGAGCAGAAGGAGATCATCGATGACAATTACGATGCCATGCGGGATCACGCGCCCACGGGAGAGGCGATGACGCAAATGATCACCCTGATCGGCGCGGCAGCGATCCCCGGCGCGAAGACGTTCCCTGAGGTGTTCTCCGAAGGCAACATTGCCGACGAAGATGATCGCTGGTCACTGATCAAGAAAGACACCCTGCCGGTCTATCAGGACCTCGTGAAGAACCAGCCGGAGAAGGTGCGGGAGATCATCGAGTCCGACTTCACCAAACGCACCGAAGACATGCGCATCCAAAACCGGCTCCCCGAGATTCTGGACCGGGTGCGGCAGGGATACACCGGGAAGAAGAAACCTTGAGATACGGCAGACTGTCCCGCGCCGCGGTGGCGGGGATGCTGGTGTTCACGCTGACCGGGTGCGGAGTGGTCCAGGCACTCACGGCAGACACCTCACACCCGCGATGCGACACCCCAACGAAACAGGAAACAACAGTGAACGACCTGAAGACCTCACGAATGGACGAGGCGGCTTTGAAGGAGATCTACGAAACCTGCCAGGTCACCTTCGATCTCACCACCAATAAGCTCCTCAAAGAAGACCTCGGCCTCCCCGCCACGTCCCGCGGTGTGCCCGACATCGTCACCGACGGACCCATGACCCTCACCCTTCGCGGTTCCCAGGGAACACTAACGGCGCACACCGACCACGTCACCTTCTTCGCACCCGAGGAACGAGCTGATGTCAGCGAAATCGCGTACTTCCTCACCGCGGACACCCCGGAAGAGTTCTTCACCATCATCCGAGACGGCGCCGAAGCCTACGGCTTCGACAAAACCAGCGTGGAACGCGAGATCAAGTACATGAAGGATTACCCAGATGTCGGTTCCAAAGTGGCGCTTCAACCTGGTTACAAGCTCGGGTTCCAAGTGGTCTATGACCTCCGTTACAGAGGCCCAGGGAACGTCAACACCGTCATCGTCTCGGTCAATCCGACGGTCAGCGAATTTGAACCGCTGTTAGGGCCCTGAGCACCGCGTTTTCCGGCCTGGGAAGCGGCCGAGACCGCGTCTCGTCCTCCTCTGAGCGCGGAGATGTCCGGTCGGAGCTCGTGGGGTGCGGCAGGGAACGCAGGGAATTACAAACCATGAGGTACAGGAGATTGGCCGGCGCTGCGCTGGCGGGAGCGCTGGTGTTCACACTGAACGGGTGCGGAGTTGTCCAGGCACTCACAGCAGACACCTCCCTACCGCAATGCGACACCCGACCGAAACAGGAAGCAACCATGACTAGCGCGACAAACTCGCAACTGGACGAGACAGGACTGAAGAAGATCTACGAAACCTGTCAGGTCACCTTCGACATCAGCAGGAACGAACTCCTCAAGGAAGACCTCGCCCTCCCCGCCACTGCCCGTTATGTGCCCAGCATCACGACCGACGGCCCCATAGCCCTCACCCTTCAGGGTTCCAAAGGGACACTCACTGCACGCACTGACCACATCAGGTTCTTCTCAGTGGAGGAAGAACCTTGGGTTGATATCACGTACTTCCTGACCGCCGAGACTTTGGAAGAGTTCGTCACGATCATCCGCGACGGCGCCGAGGCCTACGGCTTCGACAAGACTAGCGCGGAATATCAGATTAAGGCCATGAAAGACCGTCCCAATGATGGTTTCAAAATTGCACTTGATCCCGGCTACAAACTCGGGTTCGAAGTGATCTATGACCTCCGCTATAGGGGTCCAGGGCACGTCAACACCGTCATCGTCTTGGTCACTCCGGCGGTCAGCGAACCGAGGCCGCATTCCTATTCTGAGCCGACCTCCTGAGATCGTGGGCCGCACGCGACAGGCATGCACGGAAGCAAGAACCACGAGATACAGACTGGCCCGGGCTGCGGTAGTGGGAATGCTGGTGTTCACACTGACCGGGTGCGGAGTGGTCCAGGCACTCACAGCAGACTCCTCACGACCGCAATGCGACACCCCAACGCAACAGGGAACCACCGTGAACGACCCGAAAAACTCCCGAATGGACGAGGCGGGCTTGAAGGAGATCTACAAAACCTGCCAGGTCACCTTCGACCTCACCAGAAACGAACTCCTCAAAGCGGATCTCGGCATCCCCGCCACCGGCTACCCACCCAACCTCTCAACCGATGGCCCGATGACTCTCACACTCCACGGCTCCCACGGAACACTCACCGCCCAATCCGACCACATCAGGTTCTTCACGGTCCCGGAAGAAGCGTGGGTTAGCGAGATCTCGTACTTCCTGACCGCGGACACCCCGGAAGAGTTCTTCACCATCATCCGCGACGGCGCCGAAGCCTACGGCTTCGACAAGACCAGCGCGGAACGCGAAATCAAGTACATGAAGAATGACCCCGATCGCGGTTTCAAAGTTGCGCTTCAGCCTGGTTACAAGCTCGGGTTCGAAGTGATCTATGACCTCCGTTACAGAGGCCCAGGGCATGTCAACACCGTCATCGTCTTGGTCACTCCAACCGCCAGCGAATTCCAACCCCTGCCAGGACTCTGAGCACCGCGATTCCCGACCTGAGAAGCGGCCGAGACCAGGTCTCGTCCTCCTCTCAACGCTCTGAGCGCCGGAGTTCTCCGCTCGGAGCTCGTGGGCCTCCGCCCTCAGACCTCCAGCGGAGCGCCCTGCGCGTCGATGCCGACCGCGTCCAGCATGGCCGCGAGCACGGCCTCCTCGTCCTCCAGCGGCTGCAGCGGGTCGCCCGAGACGAACACACGCACCTGCAGAAGGGCCTGGTGGGCCAGCATGGCGAGGCCCGAGACGACACGGCCGCCCACGGACTCCCACTGGCGGGCCAGCGGCGTCGGCCACGGCTCGTACGCGACGTCGAACAGGACGGACCGGCGCCGCGTGGAGTCGGTGTAGACCGCCTCGGTGGTGGTGCCGCCCGGCAGCGTGCTGATGACGAGGTCCGGCACGTCGAGCGAGCGGTCCGCCTGCGCGAACGGACGGATGCGGACGCGCAGGCCGAGCTGGTTCGCCAGCGGTTCGATCCATGCGCTGCGCTCCAGGTCGCGCACGTGCGCATCCACACGGTCGGCGCCGAGCTCCGCCGCCGCGACGAGCGCCGACGCTGCGGTCGCACCCCCGCCCAGGATGTGGACGTAGTGCGCCTGCTCGAGCCCGGCAGCCTGCAGGGCGCGCACGATGCCGGCGACGTCGGTGTTGAAGCCGCGGACCGCCTCGCCGTCGAGGAGCACGGTGTTCGCTCCCCCGGTCTGCTCCGCGATGCGGTCGGTCTCGGTGAGGAGCGGGAGCACCGCCTTCTTCAGCGGCATAGTCAGCGACAGCCCGCGCCACTCCGGGCCGAGGCCCGCGATGAACTCCGGCAAGGCGTCCTCGGTGACGTCGATGGCCTCGTACGACCAGTCCATCCCGAGCGCCTCGTACGCGGCCCGGTGGAGCTGCGGCGACTTCGAGTGGCCGATCGGCGAGCCGAGCACCGCGAGCTTGCGGCTGGGGGCCTTCGGCTTGCGGGGCTTGGATGCTGTCGACTTCGCGGGGGCCTTGGTCGACTGCTTCGTCGGGGCCTTCGCGGGCTCCGGCTCGGAGGCCGTCTCGGACTCCGGCTCCGCCTCTTCCTCCGGCTCGTCGTGCGGGGCCTCCCGCTCGACGGCCTCCTCCGCCTCCTCGACCGCGGCCTCCTCGGCTTCGCGCTCCCGCTCAGCCTCGACGAGCGCAGCGATCGACGCCTCCGACGACGCCTCCGAGACGCCGTCCTCGACCGCGGCCCGCTCGTCGGCCTCGTCCGTCTGCGACTCCTCGACCGTGTCGTCCTCGAGCACCGCGGGCTCCGCCAGGTCCTCGTCGCGCCGCTGCTTGCTCGTGTCACTCATAGCCGGGGTTGTCCCTCATCCACTGCTGCCATTTCTCCACCGCTGCCTCGTGTTCGGCCTGCGTGGTGGAGAAGATCGTCTCTCCGGTCTGGAGGTTCCAGGTCACGAAGTACATCCAGGTGCCGTCGGCGGGATGCTGCACCGCGTTGATCGCCAGGTCGCCCGGGTTCGAGATCGGGCCGACCGGCAGACCGGGATGCACGTAGGTGTTGTACGGGTTCCCGGCGTCCTCGCGCTCGGCGTCGGTCGTCTCCACCCGGTCGGTGTGGCCGGTACCGTAGGCGACCGTCGCGTCCGACTGCAGGTCCCATCCCTGGGCCAGCCGGTTGAGGAAGACCCGGGCGACCTTGGGGTAGTCGTCCTTCAGGCCGGCCTCGCGCTGCACGACGGACGCGAGCACGACGGTGTTCCAGCGGTTCTGCGGCGCGACGCCCGCCTCGTCGAGCGCCTGGAACATCCGGTCGACCATGGTCTTGATCGCCTGCTGCGCCGTCGTCCCCGGTGCGAAGGTGTAGGTCGCCGGGAACAGGAAGCCCTCGAGCGACTTGGCCTCGGCGGGGAGCCCGTACGCGGCCGGGTTCGCGGCCGCGGTCTGCAGGTCGGCGAGCGGGATCTTGGTCGCGTCCGACACCGTCTGCAGGATGTCCTTCTCCGGAGTCCCCTCCGGGATCACCGCGGTGTTCTCGACGCGCGACGACGGATCCTTCAGGGCGGCAAGCGCCGCTGCCGCGCTCATCTGCTTCGCGAGCTTGAAGACGCCGGGCTGGAACTCCACATCCGGCTTCTGCCGCAGCAGCAGCGAGTAGAACGCGTCGTACGTCTTGACGACGCCCGCCTTCGCGAGGTTCTCCGAGATCGTCGAGCCGTCGTCGCCGGACTTGATCGTGAACATGACCTCGCCCGTCCCTGTGCCCTTGTAGTCGTTCTCGGGCGGGAAGAGCGCGTTCTGCACCTTGGCGATCTGCGGCTGGAAGATGGCGTACGCGGCGCCGGCCATGCCGCCGAGGATGCCGAGCACGACGATGGTCACGATCAGCCGCTTGACCCACCGGCGCTTCTTCGGCGGCTCGTCATGCGACAGGTAGTTCTGCTGCCGCCAGACGAGTGGATGCTCGTCCTGGGCGGAATCGTCCTCGGTCTCCTCCAGCACTCCGAAGATGGTACGCGCAGGATGGTCATGGTGCGATGGCGTCTGATCGTCCGAGCCGTGACGCGCCGCGACGGAGACCGTCTCGGGCTCCTCGACGTGGGCGATGGGGCCGGTGATGACGGCGTCGAAGTCGAGGCCGTCGAGCGCCGCGCGATCCGCCGGCGTCTCCTGGGACGGGATCGGCGAGGAGATCGGCGTGCTGTCGTCGAACAGCGACCACGGCGTCGCGGACGGGGACTGCGCGGCCGAGACAGGAGCTCCGGCGACGGGCGCTGACGGCTCCTCCGGCTCCTCCGGCTGCTCGGGCTGCGCCGAGGATGGCTGCTGCTGCACCTGCTCCGGCTGCGGCTGCGACTCCTCCGCCCTGCGCTCCTGCGCCTCACGGGCGGCCCGCGCCTCGCGGCGCGTCATCGGCGGACGCTCGCCACTGTCCGTCGCCGGCGTCTGCGGCGGCGACGGCGGCCGGTTCACGGCCGGGAAGGCGGGCGGCTCGGGCCGCTCTGGGGGGTTCTGAGCCAAGCTACTGTCCAATGCTCGATTCGACGGGGTCACCCGGCGGACGGCCTGTGGCCCGTTCCGCATCGAGGGCGTGCTGCAAAATTATCGTGGCCGCGACCTGATCCACCACCGGACGCGCCTTCTTCGCGTTCCTACCCGACGCGCGGAGCGCCGAGGCCGCCGACACGGTCGACAGGCGTTCGTCGACCAGCCGTACCGGGATCCCGACCTCGACGGCCAGGGACTCGGCGAAACCGATCGCGTCCGCCGTGGATGCGGTGTGCGCGCCCGAGAGCGCCAACGGCAGTCCGACGATAACCTCGAAGGCTCCGAGTTCGCCGACGATCTCGGCGATCCGCCGGCGGTCCGCAGCGTCCTCGGAGCGAGGGACCGTCTCGACCGGGGTGGCCAGCATCCCGTGCAGGTCGGACCGGCTCACGCCGATCCTGACCTTGCCGACGTCGATGCCGATCCGCACCCCGCTACGCACGCGGTGCTATCCGATCGCCGAGACGACGGCGCTCAGCGCCGCGGGGATCGCGTCCGCGTCGGTCCCGCCGCCCTGCGCCAGGTCGGCCTTGCCGCCGCCACCGCCGCCGAGCACGCCCGCCGCCGTCTTCGCGAGCGCACCCGCGTTGACGCCCGCGTCACGAGCGGCCTGGTTGGTGCCGACGATCACGACCGGCTTGCCGCCGGCGCGGGCCGCGAGGGCGACCGCCGCGGCGTCCGAGCCGAGGCGCTCGCGCACCGTGGTGACCAGCATCCGCAGGTCATCGGCGCTGTTCAGCGTGCCCGCGTCCTCGGCTACGACGGTGACCGCTCCGCGGCGCGACGCCGACTCGAGCAGCGTCGGCACCTTGTCGAGCACCGCACGGGCCTCGAACGCCTGGATGCGCTTCTCCGCCGCCTTGAGGTTCGCCATCAGGTCGGCGATCTTCTCGGGCAGCTGCTCGCGCGGCGTCTTGAGCGAGCTCGACAGCTGCGACACGATCGTGCGCTCGACCGCGAGGTCCTTGAACGCCTCCAAGCCGACCAGCGACTCGACGCGGCGGTTCGTGGAACCGACGGAGGATTCGCTGACGAGGTTGATCATCCCGATCTCGGAGCTCGTCGAGACGTGCGTGCCCGCGCAGAGCTCGCGCGACCACGGGCCGCCGATGTCGACGACGCGCACGACATCGCCGTACTTCTCGCCGAACAGCGCCATAGCGCCGAGCGCCTTCGCCTCGCTCAGCGGCAGCTCGCGGGTGGTGACCTCGAGGTTCTGCCGGATGGCGTTGTTCGAGATCTCCTCGATCTCGCTCCGCGTCTCAGCCGAGAGCGCCTGGTTCCACGAGAAGTCGAGACGCAGGTAGCCGGCCTTGTTGTACGAGCCGGACTGGTGCGCGTTCGAGCCGAGCACCTGGCGGAGCGCCGCGTGGATGATGTGGGTGCCCGAGTGCGCCTGTCGCGCGCCGCGGCGGTAGTCCGCATCCACGATGCTCGTCGCCGGAGCGCCGACGCCGACCTCGCCGCTGCGGACCAGCACCTTGTGGCTGATCAGGCCCTTCACGGGCTTCTGCACGTCGAGCACGTCGAGCTCATATCCGGGGCCGACGATCGAGCCGGCGTCCGCATCCTGTCCGCCGGACTCCGCGTAAAGCGCCGTCGCGCCGAGGATGACCTCCGCGACCTGGCCCTCGCGGGCGCTGTTCACGGAGCGCCCATCGACGATGAGGCCGAGGATGCTCGACTCCGTCTGCAGCTCGGTGTAGCCGGTGAACACGGTCTCGCCGAGCGAGCGGAAGCTGCTGTACACCGACAGGTCGGCCAGCGCGGTCTTCTTCGCCTTCGCGTCCGCCTTCGCACGCGAGCGCTGGTCGGCCATGAGCTTGTCGAACGCGCCGCGATCGACGGTGAGCCCGGCCTCCTCCGCCATCTCCAGGGTGAGGTCGATCGGGAAGCCGTAGGTGTCGTGCAGGAGGAACGCGGTGTCGCCCGCGAGCTGCTTCCGCCCCTCCTTCTGCGTGGTCGCCACCGCGGTGTCGAGGATGCTCGTTCCCGCGGTGAGGGTGCGGAGGAAGGTCTCCTCCTCCGCGTAGGCGAGCTGCGAGATGCGGTCGAACTCGGTGTCGACCTCCGGGTACGCCGCCTTCATCGCGTCGCGCGAGACGGGGAAGAGCTCCGGGAAGGTCGCGGTCTCGACGCCGAGCAGGCGCATGGCGCGCACGGTGCGGCGGAGGAGGCGGCGCAGCACGTAGCCGCGTCCCTCGTTCGACGGGGTGACACCGTCGGCCATCAGCATGAGCGCACTGCGGACGTGGTCGGCCACGACGCGCAGCCGCACGTCGTCCTCGTGCGCCTCGTTGCCGTACGGCTTCTCGGCGAGCTCGGCCGCGCGGTCGAGCACCGGACGCACCTGGTCGATCTCGTACATGTTGTCGACACCCTGCTTGAGGAACGCGACGCGCTCGAGCCCCATGCCCGTGTCGATGTTCTTCTTCGGCAGGTCGCCGAGGATCTCGAACTCCTTGCCGTCGCCCTCGCCGCGCAGGTACTGCATGAAGACGAGGTTCCAGATCTCGACGTAGCGGTCGTCATCCGTCGCCGGTCCGCCGTCGATGCCGTAGGCGGGGCCACGGTCGAAGAAGATCTCCGAGCACGGGCCCGCGGGGCCGGGCTGGCCGGTCGACCAGTAGTTGGTGTCCTTGCCGAGGCCCTGGATGCGCTCCGCCGGCAGGGTCGAGACGCGCTGCCAGATCTCGCGGGCCTCGTCGTCCTCCTCATACACCGTGACCCACAGGTCCTTCGGGTCGAAGCCGAGGCCGCCGTCGTCCTCCGACGTCGTCAGCAGCTCCCAGGCGAAGGTGATCGCCTGCTCCTTGAAGTAGTCGCCGAAGGAGAAGTTGCCGCACATCTGGAAGAACGTGCCGTGCCGCGGCGTCTTGCCGACCTCGTCGATGTCGAGCGTGCGGATGCACTTCTGGACGCTCGTCGCGCGCGGGAACGGCGCCGGCACCACACCGGTCAGGTACGGGACGAAGGGCACCATCCCGGCCACCGTGAAGAGCAGCGACGGGTCGTCGCTGACCAGGGAGGCGGAGGGGACGACGGTGTGGCCGCGCTGCGCGAAGAAGTCGAGCCAGCGGCGGTGGATTTCAGCGGTCTGCATGGGTTCCGGTCGATCGAAGTCTGCGGGTGGGAGGGAAAGGGGGCGTCAGTCGCCCTGGATGGCCGAGCGGATCTCGGCCTCGCGCTGACGGTATCCGTCGGTGACGGCCTCCCCGAAGTCGCGCGCCTTCTGGTCGATGTTGCTGAAGAATTCGCGACCCTTGGCGGTCTCGTTGACCTTGTGGGCGACGGCGAAGCCGATGGCCACGCCGGTGAGCAGCCACAGGAAACTCTTCATGCTGATCCTCCCTCTCTGGATGCCGCCGCGCGCGGGCGCGGCGCACGAGAGTCAAGTCTAGTGCGAGCCGCCGCGTCCCTTCCTGGAGCCGAATCCTCCAGCGGCCCGGAACGCCGCCCGCGCCGCGGCGCTGAAGCCGGCGAGCTTGATGAGCGGGCCGCCGACCGTCGCGGCGAACAAGGCCACCAGGGCAGACACGTTACCGGTGACGTCCGCGACGTTCTTGGTGATCACGTCCACCCGGGCGAGCTGCTTGTTCGTCTCCTGCAGCGTCGTCGCGGTCTCGTCGAGGATCGGCGTGATGCCGTCGCTCGCCTCCTTGATCGCGTCGCGCGTCGAGTCGAGCACCCGCCCCAGCTTGATCAGGGGGATGGCGATGAAGCCGACGAGGACCGCGAACACGACGGCCGCGATCAACCCTGCGATGTCTCCTCCGGACACGTGGGCTCCTTCCATTCCGCCTCAGGCATACGGGACAAGCGTAGTCGCACGCGCGGGCGGCGGGAACGGCGCGAGCAGGAAAGGCGTGCCCGGAAACGACGAACGGGGCCGCGACGAAGAGTCGCGACCCCGTCCGGGGTGGTGCTGATGCTCAGCGAGCCGCGTAGTACTCGACGACCAGCTGGACCTCACAGGTCACGGGGACCTCTGCGCGCTTCGGGCGACGCACGAGGCGGGCCTGCAGCTTGTCGATCTCGACATCCAGGTAGCCCGGGGTCTTCGGCAGAACGTCGAGGTGACCGCCGGCGGCCGCGACCTGGAAGGGCTCGGTGCCCTCGGAGCGGGCCTTGACGTGGATGAGCTGGCCCGGCTTCACGCGGAAGGACGGGCGGTCGACGAGCTGGCCGTCGACGAGGATGTGACGGTGCACGACGAACTGGCGCGCCTGCGTGATGGTGCGGGCGAAGCCGGCGCGGAGCACGAGGGCGTCCAGACGCATCTCGAGGAGCTCGACCAGGTTCTCACCGGTCAGGCCCTGCGTACGGCGGGCCTCCTCGAAGGCGATCCGGAGCTGCTTCTCGCGGATGCCGTACTGGGCGCGCAGACGCTGCTTCTCGCGCAGACGCACGGCGTAGTCCGAGTCGGCCTTGCGCTTGGTGCGGCCGTGCTCACCCGGAGCGTAGGGGCGCTTCTCCATGTAGCGCGCCGCCTTCGGGGTGAGCGGGATGCCCAGGGCCCGCGACTCGCGGGTCTTGCTGCGGGAACGTGAAGACACGGTTTCCTTTCGAAAGTTCTCTCTGACGTGATGGATGCGGGCATACGTGTGCGCCCGCAGAGAGAGGGATTGTCGCCAGGGACGCCCGGCTACAGGGCTCTTCCCATCGAATCGTGGACGCGGCAGCCGCACCCCGAACACGCTTCTAGGCGCAGAAAGTCTAACAGATCGCGGTCAGCGCCCGCGCACGATGCGACGCAGCTTCGCCAGCCGCGCGGAGACGTCCCGTTCGTTGCCGTGCTCGGTGGGCGTGTAGTAGGTCGTGCCGGCCAGCTCGTCCGGCAGATACTGCTGCTCGAGCACGCCGAGCGCGTCGTCATGCGGGTACTTGTAGCCCTTGCCGTGACCGAGCCGCTTGGCTCCGGGATAGTGGGCGTCGCGAAGGTGCTTGGGCACGCGTCCGATCTTGCCGGCGCGCACGTCGGCGATCGCGGCGTCGAGCGCTATGTACGCCGCGTTCGACTTCGGCGCCGTGGCCAGATGCACGACCGCCTGGGCGAGAGGGATGCGGCCCTCCGGCATCCCGATGTACTGCACGGCGTCGGCCGCGGCGATGGCGACGCCGAGTGCCTGCGGGTCGGCCATCCCGATGTCCTCCGACGCCAGCACGATGATGCGGCGGGCGATGAAGCGCGGGTCCTCCCCTGCCTCGATCATGCGGGCGAGATAGTGCAGGGACGCGTCGACGTCGGAGCCCCGCACCGACTTGATGAAGGCGCTGATGACGTCGTAGTGCTCGTCGCCGTTGCGGTCGTAGCGGAGCAGCGCGCGGTCGACGGCCTGCGCGACGAGCTCGGCGGTGATGACCGGCTTCTTCTTGGAGGTCGCCGGCGTGGCCGACGCCGCTGTGACCGAAGCGGCCTCCAGCGCCGTCAACGCCCGCCGGGCGTCGCCCGAGGCGAGACGGATGAGGGCGGCACGCGCCTCCGGGTCGAGCGTGTACTGGCCACCGAGACCACGGTCGTCTGCCACGGCGCGGTCGATGACGACGCCGAGGTCGTCGTCGCTCAGCGTCTCCAGGGTGAGGAGCAGGCTGCGCGAGAGCAGCGGCGAGATGACGGAGAACGACGGGTTCTCGGTCGTCGCAGCCACGAGGATGACCCAGCCGTTCTCGACGCCGGGCAGCAGCGCATCCTGCTGGGCCTTGGTGAAGCGGTGGATCTCGTCGAGGAAGAGGACGGTGGAGACCCCGTAGAGATCGCGCGTCGAGAGCGCCTCGTCCATCACCAGCCGGACATCCTTGACGCCGGCCGTCACCGCCGACAGCTCGACGAACCGGCGGCCCGAGGAGTGCGCGATCGCCTGCGCGAGGGTCGTCTTGCCCGTGCCGGGCGGACCCCACAGGATGACGGAGACCGACCCCGACTGCCCCTCCTTGTCGGAGGCGAGCGCGACCAGCGGCGAACCCGGCTTGAGGAGGTGACGCTGACCGGCCACCTCGTCGAGCGACTTCGGGCGCATGCGCACCGCGAGAGGAGTCGCTCCGGTGCGGAGCCCAGGTTGCACGTCGACCACCCGTCCAGGCTAGTCGTGACCACCGACAGTCCGCCTGGGAGCGGCGAGTTTGTCGTCCATAGGGCCGCCGGATAGGGTTCTCCATGATCCAGCGGGCGCACGCCTCGCGGAGATCCCCCGTACCGACGCCGGAGGACACACGTGGCACCGAAGCAGAACGACCGCGAAGCGCGACAGGCACGCGAGCGGCTGCGCGCCTACCAGGCGCGACAGACCGTGCACGAGCACAAGGTCAAGCGCCGCAAGCGTGACAACTGGGTGGCCGGAATCGCGGCCATCGTGATCGTCGCCCTCGCGGTGGGCACGCAGCTCCTGTACTTCTCCGCCGGACCCGGCGCGGCGAAGGCTTCGTCCTCGTCGTCCCCGTCCACGTCGACCTCCGCGGGCGGCGTCCCGCCGAAGACGCTCGCCGAGGACCGCACCTGGACGGGCACCATGACGATCAACGGCGTCCCGCTGGGGGTCTCGCTCGACGGCGCCGCGGCCCCGCAGGCCGTCTCGTCCACGGTGTCGCTCGTGCAGAAGAAGTTCTACGACGGCCTGACCTGCCACCGCCTGACCAACGGCGGCTTCTACGTGCTGCAGTGCGGCGATCCGAAGGGCGACGGCTCCGGCGGACCGGGCTACGAGTACGGCCCGATCGAGAACGCGCCTGCCGACGACGTCTACAAGGCGGGCACGATCGCGATGGCCCGTCAGGGCAACAACGCCGAGAGCCAGGGCAGCCAGTTCTTCATCGTCTACGAGGACACGAAGATCCCCTCGGACGACGCCGGCGGCTACACCGTCATCGGCTCGGTGACCAGCGGCCTCGACCAGCTCAAGGCGCAGGTCACCGACAAGGGCATCGAAGGCGGGAAGACCGACGGCGCCCCCGCGGTGAAGACGACGATCGACAGCTTCACCCTGCAGTGACCGTGGCACGTGCAATAGGCTGATTCCCAAACGAGGGGCGGCATCCCGCCCGATCGCGCAGCAGCAAGGTGAGGCTCTTGGCTACTTCTGAACAGCACCCCTGGGGACGTGTCGACGACACCGGAACCGTGTACGTCCGCGAGGGCGACGGCGAACGCGTCGTCGGCGAGTACCCCGACGGTACGGCGGAGGAGGCGCTCGCGTACTTCGAGCGCAAGTACACCGATCTCGCCGGGCAGGTCGGCCTGCTGGAGCAGCGTGCGCGCCGGGGAGCCCCCGCGAGCGACGTCGCCAAGTCCGTCGCCAACCTGCGGTCCGCCGTCGAGGGTGCGAACGCGGTCGGCGACCTCGCGTCCCTCCTGACGCGCCTGGATGCACTGGGCGGCACCGTGGAGGAGCTCACCGAGCAGCAGAGCGCCGAGGCGAAGGCCGCCCTCGACGCCGCCATCGCCGAACGCACCGCGATCGTCGAGCAGGCGGAGGCCCTCGCGGCGCAGGACCCGGCGCGGACGCAGTGGAAGACCACGAGCGCCGAGCTCGACGCCCTGTTCGCGCGCTGGCAGGCCCACCAGCACGACGGCCCGCGCATCCCCAAGAACGAGGCGAACGAGCTGTGGAAGCGGTTCCGTGCCGCCCGCTCGACGATCGAGCACAACCGCAAGGCGTTCTTCGCCGAGCTGGACACGCAGCACCGCGACGTGCGCAGCCGCAAGAACGCGCTCATCGAGGAAGCCGAGAAGCTCATCCCGCTCGGTGCGGACGGGGTGCCGGAGTACCGCCGCCTGCTCGACCAGTGGAAGGCCGCCGGCCGCGCGGGCAAGAAGAACGACGACGCCCTGTGGGCGCGCTTCAAGGCCGCGGGCGACTCGATCTACTCGGCGAAGGCCGAAGTGGATGCGCGCGACAGCGCCGAGTACGAGGCGAACCTCCAGCAGAAGCTCGCGCTCCTCGACGAGGCCGAGCCGCTGCTGAAGGCCACCGATCGTGAGACCGCCCGCGCGCAGCTGCTGTCGATCCAGGAGCGCTGGGACCAGATCGGCCGCGTGCCGCGCGAGCAGGTGCGGCCGATCGAAGACCGCCTGCGCCGCGTCGAGGCGGCCGTCCGCCGCCTCGACGAAGAGCACTGGGAGAAGAACAACCCCGAGAAGAAGGCTCGCTCCGAAGGGCTGGCCAGCCAGCTCAACGCGGCCATCGCGAAGCTGGAGCAGGAGCTCGCCGATGCGCAGGCGACCGGCGACAGCGCCAAGGTGAAGGCAGCGCAGGAGGCCCTCGACGCCCGCAAGATCTGGCTCGACGCGCTGGGCTGAGTCGTCGTGATGACGCGGCGGTGATCTCACCGCCGCGTCGCAGTTCTCCACAGCACGCCTGACGAGGACGTTCTCCACCGTTCCGAGAATCCCGGCCCGCCCGGGATCCTCCCGGACGAGGCTGGGGGCATGAACACGATCTCCGCTCCCCTGCTCGACGCCGACATCCTGCCTGTGGTCGAGCTGCTCTCCCTCTGTCTCGACGGTCACCTGTTCCGCGTCGGCGACGCGTTCGCCCCGGCCGACGCGGTCGACGGGCCGGCGCTGCGTTCGCAGGCGTTCGCGCGCACCGCGCCCGGCTGGGCCGTCGCCGACCGTGGGTCGGCGGCCTGGATCCACGGCACGCGCGCCATGGCGCCCCCGGTCCCCCAGGTCTGCGTCCCGCCCCATCGCCGGGGAGGCGCGCTCTTCCCCGCTGTCGACACCTCACATCGCGTGCTCGGTGACGGCGAGACCGTCGTCTACGACGGTGTGCGGGTCACGAGCCCCCTACGCACAGCGGTCGATCTGCTCTGCTCCGGCACGCGCTTCGGCGAGACGGAGGCGCTCGAAGTCCGGCACCTCCTGCTGCTTGCCGGAGTCTCACCGTCTGAACTCGACGACCGGCTGCGGAGCAGTCGGCAGAAGGGATGCGGCCTCGCGCGGCAACGGCTGCCCGCCGTGGCACGGGCACGGCTGCCGCTCGCGATCGAGCCGGCGGTCGGGTCGGCGGTCGTCGGCGGTCAGCCGCCGCTGACGCGGTAGACGTCGTAGACGGCGTCGATGCGGCGCACCGCGTTGAGGACGCGGTCGAGGTGGGTGGTGTCTCCCATCTCGAAGACGAAGCGGCTGAGGGCCAGCCGATCGCTGGAGGTGGTCACCGTGGCCGAGAGGATGTTGACGTGATGTTCGGACAGCACGCGGGTGACGTCGCTGAGCAGGCCGGACCGGTCGAGGGCTTCGACCTGGATCTGCACCAGGAAGACGCTCTTGGAACTCGGCGCCCACTCGACGTCGATCATCCGCTCGGGCTCCTGCAACAGCGACTGCACGTTGTGGCAGTTCGCCTGGTGCACCGAGACGCCCTGGCCGCGGGTGATGAACCCGACGATCGGGTCGCCCGGGACGGGTGTGCAGCACTTCGCCAGCTTCACGAGGATGTCGGGGGCGCCACGAACGAGGACGCCGGAGTCGCTGTTGCGCAGCTGACGGCGGCCCTTGACCGGGATCTCGAGCTCGCCGTCCGACTCGACCTCGGTCTGCAGCGAGGCGACGATCTTCTCGATGACCGACTGCGTGGAGACGTGCCCCTCACCGACGGCCGCGTACAGGGCGGACACGTCCGGATACTTGAGCGAGAAGGCGACCTCGACCAGGGCGTCCTGCGTCATCAGCTTCTGGAGCGGCAGGTTCTGCTTGCGCATCGCGCGCGCGATCGCATCCTTGCCCTGCTCGATCGCCTCGTCGCGGCGCTCCTTGGTGAACCACTGGCGGATCTTGTTGCGCGCACGCGGGCTCTTGACGAAGTTGAGCCAGTCCTGGCTCGGGCCGGAGTCCGGGTTCTTCGAGGTGAAGATCTCGACGACGTCGCCCGTGTTGAGGCTGCTCTCCAGCGGGACGAGGCGACCGTTCACCTTCGCGCCCATCGTCCGGTGGCCCACCTCGGTGTGCACGGCATACGCGAAGTCGACCGGGGTCGCACCGGCGGGCAGGCCGATCACTCGTCCCTTCGGCGTGAAGACGTAGACCTCCTTCGCGCCGATCTCGAAGCGGAGCGAGTCGAGGAACTCGCTCGGGTCGGCGGTCTCCGCCTGCCAGTCCGAGATGTGGGCGAGCCAGGCCAGGTCGGTGTCCACCTTCGCGGGGCCGCCGGAGCTCTTGCCGGTGGTCTGCTCCTTGTACTTCCAGTGCGCAGCCACACCGAACTCGGCACGCTGGTGCATCTCCTCGGTGCGGATCTGGATCTCGACCGGGCGGCCCTGCGGACCGATCACGGTCGTGTGGAGCGACTGGTACAGGTTGAACTTCGGCGTCGCGATGTAGTCCTTGAAGCGGCCGGGCATCGGGGTCCAACGCGCGTGGATCTGCCCGAGCACCGCGTAACAGTCGCGCACCGTGTTCACCAGCACGCGGATGCCGACCAGGTCGTAGATGTCGTCGAACTCGCGGCCGCGGACCACCATCTTCTGGTAGATCGAGTAGTACTGCTTCGGCCGGCCGACGACCTTGCCGCGGATCTTGGCGGACTTCAAGTCGTCGTTGATCGCGTCGATGACCTGCTGCACCAGACGCTCGCGCTCCGGCGTGCGCTGCTTCACGAGACTCTCGATCTCGGCGTACAGCTTCGGGTACAGCACCGCGAACGACAGGTCCTCGAGCTCCCACTTGATCGCCTGGATGCCGAGACGGTGCGCGAGCGGTGCGTAGATCTCGAGAGTCTCGGTCGCCTTGCGCGTCGCGGATGCGGCGGGGACGAAGCCCCAGGTGCGCGCGTTGTGCAGGCGGTCTGCGAGCTTGATGATCAGCACCCGGATGTCCTTCGACATCGCGACAATCATCTTCCGGACCGTCTCGGCCTGCGCGCTGTCGCCGTACTTGACCTTGTCGAGCTTGGTGACGCCGTCGACCAGCATCGCGATCTCGTCGCCGAACTGGTCCCGCAACTCGTCGAGCGTGTACTCGGTGTCCTCGACCGTGTCGTGCAGGAGCGCAGCGGCGATGGTCTTGGCGCCGATGCCCAGGTCGGCGATGATCTGCGCGACGGCGACGGGATGCGTGATGTACGGCTCGCCCGAACGACGCTTCTGGCCGCGGTGCGCCCGCTCCGCAACGGAGTAGGCGCGCTCGATCAGCGACAGGTCGGCCTTCGGGTGGTGCATCCGCACCGTGCGCATCAGTGTCTCGACAGCACCGCCGGACGGCTGCGCTCGGGAGAAGATGCGCGGCACGAGACGGCGCAGGGAAGCGCTCTGCGATGTCGTCGTGTCAACCATTCGCGCGCCTCCTGTCGTCCATTATGACCGCTCCGGAACACCGTTCTGTCACGGTGCGGGATCTCGGCCCTAGACGATCGCTCCTGGCGTACCGTCGTCGCGCAGAACGGGACCACCCTCGGCGTGCCAGGCACTCATCCCGCCCGCGACGTTGGCGACGGGATAGTTCGCCTCGATGAGCGCATCGGTGACCCTCCGCGACCGGGCGCCGCTCCGGCAGATGACCAGCAGTTGCTGGTCCTCCGGAAGCTCATGCTGCCGCTCCCCCAGCTCACCGAGCGGGATGTGGTGCGCACCGGGCGCGTGCCCGGCCTCCCACTCGAAGGGCTCGCGTACGTCGAGCAGCCACGCGTCACCCGCGTCGGTCAGCTCGCGCGCACGTGCAACGGTGATCTCGTCCTCGGGGAGGAAAGGCGTCTGCGGGGCGGCGTCGGTCATCCGGCCAGGCTACTCCGCGGCCGCAGCGACTGCGTCGGCCTTGACCTCGGCCTTCGGACGGATGGACAGCACCTTCTGGTCGTGCTTCCGGATCGCCGGCTCCTTCTCTCGGAACTGCGAGTACATCGGCGCGGCCAGGAAGATCGTCGAGTACGTGCCGACGATGATGCCGATCAGCAGGGCGAGCGAGATGTCGCGCAGCGTCGCCGCGCCGAGCGCGTAGGCACCGATGAACAGGATGGACGCGACAGGCAGCACCGCGACGACGGCCGTGTTGATCGACCGGACCAGGGTCTGGTTGACCGCCAGGTTGACCGACTCGGCGAACGTGCGCCGGGTCAGCTCCATCTCCTCCTTGGTGTTCTCGCGGATCTTGTCGAAGACCACGACGGTGTCGTACAGCGAGTAGCCCAGGATGGTCAGGAAGCCGATCATGGTCGCCGGCGACACCTCGAACCCGACGAGCGCATACACACCCGCCGTGATGATGAGGTCGTGGAACAGCGAGATGATCGCGGCGGCGGACATCTTCCAGGTGCGGAAGTAGAGCGCCATGGCGATGAAGGCCAGCAGCAGGAACACCACGAGGCCCTGGATGGACTGCTGCGTCACATCCGCACCCCACGACGGCCCGATGAAGGTCGCAGAGACCTCCGACGCGTCGACGTCGTACGCCTTCGCCAGCGCGTCCGACACCTCGCGCGTCTGCGTCTCCGACAGCTGGTCGGTCTGCACGCGCACGGCGTTGTCGCCGACCACGCTGACGTGCGAGACGGCGCTCGGCACGACACTGCTGACAGCGTCCTGCGCCTTGCCGGTGTCGGTGCTCGACACGTCGCTCACCTGGAACTGCGAACCGCCGCGGAACTCGATCGAGAAGTTGAACCCGCCGCGGACGATCGGCACGAGGATCGAGAGCACGACCATGACGGCCGCGATCGAGTACCAGATCTTGCGGCGGCCGACGAAGTCGATCGAGCGCGCGCCGGTGTAGAGGTCGTTACCGAATTGCACGAGACGGCTGGCCATCAGGAGTCCTTCCCCTCGGTCGATCGATCCGAGGACGTCGAGGCGCCGGCGAGCTCTGCCGCCTTGCGCTCGGCGATCGTCTGGCGGCGAGCCGCCTCCTTGCCCGCTCGCGCGGCCGTTCCCGCCTTGACGGCTGCCGTCGGCGCCCGGAACTGCGCGGCCCCGCGATACACGGCGCCGAGCGCCTGCGGGTCGAGGCCGGACAGCGGGTGACCGGAGCTGAAGAAGCGCGTCCGCGCGAGCAGCTGCAGCGTCGGGTGGGTGAAGAGCAGCACGACGATGACGTCGATGATGGTCGTGAGTCCGAGCGTGAAGGCGAAGCCGCGCACGTTCGCCGCTGCGAGCACGTACAGCACGACGGCCGCGAGGAGGTTGGTGGCCTTCGACGCGTAGATCGTCCGGCGGGCGCGTCCCCAGCCGGCCTCCACGGCGGATTCGAGACCCCTCCCATCGCGCAACTCGTCTCGGATGCGTTCGAAGTACACGATGAAGGAGTCGGCCGTGAAGCCGATCGCGACGATCAGACCCGCCACACCCGCGAGGGAGAGCCGGTAGTCGTAGTGCCACGAGAGCAGCGAGATCGTCAGCCAGGTCAGCACGCCGGCCACGACCAGCGAGAAGATCGTGACGAGACCGAGCAGTCGGTACTGGAAGAACGTGTAGATGGCGACCAGGATGAGGCCGATCAGACCCGCGATCAGACCGGCGAGCAGCTGCGCGGTACCGAGGGTCGCCGAGATGGTGTCCTGGCTCTGCACCTTGAAGCTGAACGGCAGCGCGCCGAACTTCAGCTGATCGGCGAGGGCCTTCGCGGTCGTCTCGGTGAAGTTACCGGTGATCTGCGGCTTGCCGTCCGTGATCGCCGCCTGCGTCGTTGGCGCCGAGATCACCTTGCCGTCGAGCACGATCGCGAACTGGTTCTGCGATCCCTGGAGGCCGACGAGGCGCGTCGTGACGTCGGAGAAGGCCTTGGTGCCCGCCCCGTTGAAGACGATGTTCACGGCCCACTGGCCGGTCGTCACGCCCTGCGAGCTCTGGACCAGCCCGGCGTTCGCGTCGCTGATGTCCTGACCCTTGACCTCGACCGGGCCCAGCAGGTACTTGACCGTGTTCTTGTCGTCACACGTGATCAGCGGCTGGTCCGTCGGCGCGGAGCTCGTCGTCTTGTTCGCGTTCGCCTTGCAGTCGTAGGCGTTGAAGTCGGCCTGGAGCTTCGGCGTCACCCAGGCGAGGTCGCTGCCGTTCGTCGGCTTCGTCGACGGCGTCGCCTGCAGGTCGGGCGCCGGTGACGGCGCCGGGGTGGACTTGCCGTCGGCGCCGACGACCTCGTTCGTCGGGCCGCCGGCGATGAGCACCGGACGGAAGTCGAGACGTGCGCTGGACTTCACGCGGTCGAGCGTCGCCTGATCCGGCTTGCCGGGCAGCGAGACGACGATGTTCTTCGAGCCCTCGGTGGAGATCTGCGCCTCGGACACGCCGGACGCGTCGATGCGCTGGCGGATGATCGACACCGCCTGGTCCAGCTGCTGCTGCTGCACCGACTGGCCGTTCTCGACCTGCGGGGCGAGGATGATCTGCGTTCCCCCCTCGAGGTCGAGGGCGAGCTTCGGCAGCCACGTGGCGTTGCTGAACAGGACGCCTGCCGTGAGGGTGCCGAGGAGCACCACCACGATGACGCCGAGCCACGTCAGCGAACGCCAGGCTTTCTTGACCGGGGTCGACTTTGCCACCAGGAACTCAGCTTTCTACGAGCGCTCCGGCCCCGCGTGGGAGCCGGAGCACAGGGGATGTGTCAGTCGTCGCTCTTCGAGCCGGGCTTCTTGGGCGAGTCGTCGAGACGCTCGCCGTACTCCGGCGTCGTGGAGTCCGACGCGTCGTGGGTGATCGCGTGGTCTTCGTTGAGTTCGACACCGGGGGCCTCGGCGTCGTCGCTCGTGGCCTCCGCGTTCGTGGGCTCGACGACGCGGGCGAGCACCTGGCGGTGCACCTTGACGACGTGGCCGGGGCTCGTCTCGATGGTGGCGGTGTTGTCGTCCTCGTTGACGGACAGGAGCGTGCCGTAGAGACCGAAGTTGGTCATGACCTCGGCGCCGGGCACCATCTTCGAACGCGTCTCCTCCTGCTCCCGGCGCCGCTTGCGGCTGTTCCGGAACATGAAGAACACGAGGGCCGCCAGGATGACGACCATCAGGATGGTCAACGGGTCAAAGACCATGAAGCTGCCGAACCTTTCGATGGGGGCAAGGGGGTTGGCCGAACGGCCAGCTTGGATTATATGTCATCGACGAGCGTCGGAGGCTGGGAGGAATCCCGCCGCGGGCTCGGAATTCCGAGATGACGCCATGCCGCAGCGGTCGCCATGCGGCCGCGGGGCGTTCGGGAGAGCAGTCCGATGCGCACGAGGAAGGGCTCGACGACCGACTCGATCGTCTCCGCCTCCTCCCCGACGGAGACCGCGAGGGTGTTCAATCCCACCGGTCCGCCGTCGAAACGTTCGAGGATGATCTGCAGCACCGCACGGTCGAGGCGGTCGAGGCCGAGCGGGTCGACATCGTAGAGCTCGAGCGCCGCGCGCACCGCATTCACATCGGCCCGGCCGCCGTGGACGAGCGCGTAGTCGCGCACCCGGCGCAGCAGCCGGTTGGCGATGCGCGGCGTGCCGCGGCAGCGCCCGGCGATCTCGGCCAGCGCCTCCCGGTCGACCTCGAAGTCGAGCATCGTCGCCGCCCGCGTGAGCACCTGGGTCAGCTCGGCCTCGTCGTAGAACTCGAGGTGCGCGGTGAAGCCGAAACGGTCACGCAGCGGGTTGGGCAGCAGCCCCGAGCGCGTCGTCGCGCCGACCAGTGTGAACGGGGCCAGATCGAGGGGGATGGACGTGGCGCCCGCGCCTTTTCCGACCATGATGTCGATGCGGAAGTCCTCCATCGCGAGGTACAGCATCTCTTCCGCCGAACGCGCCATGCGGTGGATCTCGTCGATGAAGAGCACCTCGCCCGGCGTGAGCGACGACAGCAGCGCCGCGAGGTCGCCGGCGTGCTGGATGGCCGGACCGCTCGAGAGGCGCAGCGGCCGCTCGCTCTCGTGCGCGACGATCATCGCGAGTGTCGTCTTTCCGAGGCCTGGGGGGCCGGCGAGCAGGATGTGGTCGGCCGTCCGCTCCTGCATCCGCGCCGCGGTCAGCAACAGCTGGAGCTGGCCGCGCACCTTCGCCTGCCCGACGAACTCGGACAGCGTGCGCGGCCGCAGGGCTCCCTCGAAGGCGAGCTCGGTCTCCGACTCGAGCTCCGGGGTGGTCAGGTCGTCGCTCATCGCGCCGGTCCGAGCCGCGAAAGGGTGAGGCGCAGGAGGGACTGGACGCTGTCGCGCTCCTTCTCCTCGGTCTCGGCCGTGACCTCGGCGACCGCCTCGGCGGCGACCCGCTCCGGCCAGCCGAGCCCGACGAGGGCGACGAGCACGCTGTCGCCGACCGACGACGGGGCTCGGGATGTCTTCACCGCGGGCGCGGGACGGCGGACGGCGGTGAGCTTGCCGGCGAGGGAGACGACGATCAGCTTCGCGGTCTTGGGCCCGATCCCGGACACCTTGCGGAAGGGGGCGTCGTCGTCGGCTGCCACCGCGGTGGCGATGTCGTCCGGCGACAGCACGGACAGCACGCCGATGGCCGACTTGGGACCGACGCCCGAAACGCCGTTGAGAAGCTCGAACACCTCCAGCTGCTCCCTGTCGGCGAACCCGAACAGCTGCAGGGCGTCCTCCCGGACGATGAGCGAGGTGTGCAGGAAGGTCTCTTCACCCACGCGCAGCGACAGCACGTGGTCGGGCGTCAGCTGCAGGGCGAAGCCGACGCCGCCCACCTCGACGACGGCGGTGCCGCCGCTCGCCGAGAGCACGGTACCGCGGAGGGAGGAGATCACCGTGCAAGCCTACGGGGCACCGCCGACGTGCGGCTGGAGCGCTCCGCGGCGCGCCACGCCTGCTGCGCGGGGGTGAGCGCGGTGTCCGTCGCTCCTCCGGCGTCGGCCGCCACCGGGCCGCCGCGCCAGGCGTGGCAGATGGCGATCGCGAGGGCGTCCGCCGCATCCGCCGGCTTCGGCGCCTCCGCGAGCCCGAGGATGCGCGCGACCATCGCCTGGACCTGCCTCTTGTCCGCAGAGCCGTAGCCGGTGATCGCCGCCTTCACCTCGCTCGGCGTGTGCAGGGCGACCGGGAGGCCGCGCTTCGCCGCCGAGTGCAGGGCGACCCCGCTGACCTGCGCGGTGCCCATCACGGTGCGGAGGTTGTGCTGCGCGAACACGCGCTCGATGGCGACGACCGCGGGCAGATGCTCGTCGAGCAGGCGCTCGATGCCGTTCCCGACCGCGAGGAGCCGCTCCTCCAGGGCCATGCCCGGCGGAGTGCGGATGACCGTCACATCCACCAGCGTGGCGCGACGGTCCGCCTGCACGTCCACAAGCCCGACACCGCAGCGCGTCAGACCCGGGTCGATGCCGAGCACCCGGATCGTCACGGCCGCGACCTACTCGTCGTCTTCGTCGAGCTGCGCCTGCACCTCAGGGCTGATGTCGAGGTTCGTGTACACGTTCTGCACGTCGTCGGAGTCCTCGAGGGCGTCGATGAGGCGGAACACCTTGCGGGCCACCTCGGCGTCGGCCTCGACGTTGACGGTGGCCACGAACTCCGCGTCGGCCGAGTCGTAGTCGATACCGGCCTCCTGCAGCGCGGTGCGCGCCGCGACCAGGTCGGAAGCCTCGGTCAGCACCTCGAAGCTCTCGCCCCGGTCGGTGACCTCCTCCGCACCGGCGTCGAGCACGGCGGTGAGGACCGTGTCCTCATCCACACCGTCGGCGTGCGGCACGACGATGACGCCCTTGCGGTGGAAGTTGTAGGCGACGCTGCCCGGGTCGGCCATGGTGCCGCCGTTGCGGGTCATCGCGGTCCGGACCTCGGCCGCGGCCCGGTTCTTGTTCTCGGTGAGGCACTCGATCAGCAGTGCGACGCCGCCGGGGCCGTAGCCCTCGTACATGATCGTCGTGTAGTCGATCGACTCGCCGGTGAGGCCGGCGCCGCGCTTGATGGCGCGGTCGATGTTGTCGTTCGGGACCGAGGTCTTCTTGGCCTTCTGCACCGCGTCGACGAGCGTGGGGTTACCCGACAGGTCGGCACCGCCGGTCTTCGCCGCAACCTCGATGTTCTTGATCAGCTTCGCGAAGGACTTCGCGCGGCGGGCGTCGATCACCGCCTTCTTGTGCTTGGTCGTTGCCCACTTGGAATGCCCGGACACTGGTGCTCCCTCGTCTCACGTCTGAAGATCCTGACCATTGTAGGACGACTGCCCGCCCCGCTCCCGCACCGACCCTCGCGGCGGGGTCAGGCCGCGCGCAGAGCCGCCCGGCGCACCTTGCCGAGGAAGTACTCGTGGAAACGGGTGTCGCCGGTGATCTCGGGGTGGAACGACGTACCGAGCAGGTTGCCCTGCTCGACGGCGACGACACGACCGTCCGCGACCGTTGCCAGCGGTGTCGCCCGCTCGCCGACGCTCTCGACGATGGGTGCACGGATGAACACCGCGTGCATCGGCTCCTCGCCGACCGCCGGGATGTCGAGGTCGGTCTCGAACGAGTCCACCTGCGAGCCGAACGCGTTGCGCCGCACCGACACATCCAGGCCGCCGAGGCTCTGCTGGCCGGCGATACCGTCGAGGATGCGGTCGGCGAGCATGATCAGCCCGGCGCACGTCCCGTACACGGGCAGACCGTCGGCGATGGCCTGGCGCAACGGCTCCGCGACGCCGAATGCACGCGAGAGCTTGTCCATCACGCTGGACTCGCCGCCCGGGATCACCAGGCCGTCGATCTCCTCCAGCTCGGACGCACGGCGTACGGGGACGGCGTCGGCGCCCAGGCCCCGCAGGACCGCGATGTGCTCGCGGAAATCCCCCTGCAGGGCGAGGACGCCGACCCGCGTCGTCGTTCCGGTCACGCTTACCAGCCGCGCTCGGCCAGACGGTGCGGAGCGGGGAGGTCGCCGACGTTGATGCCGACCATGGCCTCGCCGAGGCCGCGGGAGACCTCCGCGATCACCTTCGGGTCGTCGTAGAACGTGGTCGCCTTGACGATCGCCGCCGCGCGCTGCTCGGGGTTGCCGGACTTGAAGATGCCCGAGCCGACGAACACGCCGTCCGCGCCCAGCTGCATCATCATCGCCGCGTCGGCCGGGGTGGCCACGCCGCCCGCGGTGAACAGCACGACCGGCAGCTTGCCCGTCTCGGCGATCTCGGCCACCAGCTCGTACGGGGCCTGGAGCTCCTTGGCCGCCACGTACAGCTCGTCCTTGGTCATCGACTTCAGGGCGTTGATCTCCGAGGTGATCTTGCGGATGTGCTTCGTCGCCTCGGAGACATCGCCGGTGCCGGCCTCGCCCTTCGAGCGGATCATCGCCGCGCCCTCGTTGATGCGGCGGAGCGCCTCGCCCAGGTTCGTCGCACCGCACACGAACGGCACGGTGAAGCGCCACTTGTCGATGTGGTTGACGTAGTCCGCGGGCGAGAGCACCTCGGACTCGTCGATGTAGTCGACGTCGAGCGCCTCGAGCACCTGCGCCTCGACGAAGTGGCCGATGCGGGCCTTCGCCATGACGGGGATGGACACCTCGGCGATGATGGCCTCGATCAGGTCCGGGTCGCTCATCCGGGCCACGCCGCCCTGGGCGCGGATGTCGGCGGGGACACGCTCGAGCGCCATGACGGCGACGGCGCCGGCGTCCTCGGCGATGCGGGCCTGCTCGGGGGTGACGACGTCCATGATGACGCCGCCCTTCAGCATCTCGGCGAGGCCGCGCTTGACCCGGCTCGAACCGGTCGCGCTGCCCTGTACGTTGTCTGTCATCATCGCCCTCTCGTGCGGAACAAAGAATGTTTTGGCCTATGCCGAACGATAGCATCCCCTTCGCGGCTGGATAGACTCGACCGCGGGACCACCGGGCGGGGAGCGTAATGGACGGAAACGGCATCACCGGCGCCACGGCGTCGGAGATCGCGGCGAGCGTGCGCGCGCTGCACGAACGCGGTGCGCTGCGCCGCGGCGACGCCCTGCCGCCGGTGCGCGAGCTGGCGGCGCAGCTGCAGGTCAACCGCAACACCGCCGTCGCCGCCTACCGCCTGCTCGCGCAGGCGGGCGTCGTCACGGCGCGCGGCCGGGCGGGCACCGTCATCGCCGGGGTCGAGGCGGTCGCGCAGGAGGGCTACGCGCAGGACAGCGTCCTCCGCGACATCGGGACGGGCAACCCGGACCCGCGCCGCATCCCGCAGCCGTCCGCAGCGCTCGCCGGCGCCATCGGACGACCCGTCCTGTACGGGGAGCCCGTCATCGACCCGGCCCTCGAGGAGCGCGCGCTCGCCTGGGTGCGCGACGACCTGCCCGACCAGACGGTGCGCATCACCGTGACCAACGGAGCGGTGGATGCGGTCGAGCGTCTGCTCGCGCAGGCGCTGCTCCGCGACGACGCCGTGGCGCTGGAGGATCCGTGCTTCCTGGCGAGCATCCACACCGTCCGGCTCGGCGGGTATCGGGCCGTCCCGGTGCCGGTGGATGCGGAGGGCATGACCGTGGACGGCCTGCGTGCCGCTCTCGCCGCGGGCGTCCGCGCCGTCATCTGCACGCCGCGGGCGCAGAATCCCACCGGCGCCACCCTCTCCCCCGCACGTGCAGCCGAACTACGCGCGGTGCTGGCCGACCATCCCTACGTGCTCGTCATCGAGGACGACCACTTCTCCATGCTCTCGCAGCGGCGCTACGAGACGCTGATCGGGCCGGGGCACCGGCGCTTCGCACTCATCCGCTCGGTGTCGAAGTTCCTCGGCCCGGATATGTGCCTCGCCGTCGCCGCCACCGACCCGGAGACGGCCGTGCGCCTCGCCTTCCGGCTGAGCCCGGGCACGACCTGGGTCAGCCATATCCTGCAACGGCTCGTGCTCGCCCAACTGACCGACGAGACCGCCCTCGCCGAGATCGCCGATGCCGGCCGGCACTACGCCGAGCGGAACCGCGACTTCGCGGCGGAGCTGACCGCACGCGGGCTCCCCGCCGAGCCGGCCGACGGCCTCAACCTCTGGGTCGAGCTTCCCGTGCAGGCGCGGACGGTGGCGGAGCGCCTCATGCGGCGCGGCTGGCTGGCGCGGACGGGCGACGAGTTCCAGCTGGCCGAACATCCCGAACCGTCACATCACCTGCGCCTGACCGTGCACGACCTCACCGCCGAGGAGAGCGCGCGGCTGCTCGACGACCTGGTGGATGCGGCGCGCTGAGCCCCGGACCAGATGAGAGGATCGAGGGATGAAGATCCTCTCGATCCAGTCCGCGGTCGCCTACGGTCACGTCGGCAACTCCGCCGCCGTCTTCCCGCTGCAGCGCATCGGCGTCGAGGTCCTGCCCGTCTACACGGTGAACTTCTCCAACCACACCGGCTACGGCGCGTGGCGCGGACCGCTCATCTCCCCCGACGACGTCCGCGACGTCATCACCGGCATCGAGGAGCGCGGGGTGCTCGGCCAGATCGACGCCGTGCTCTCCGGGTACCAGGGCAGCGAGGGCATCGGCGACGTCATCATCGACGCCGTCGCCCGCGTGAAGGCGGCCAACCCGGACGCCGTCTACGCGTGCGACCCGGTCATGGGCAACGCGAAGTCCGGCTGCTTCGTCGCCCCGGCCATCCCGGTGCTGCTGCGAGAGCGTGTGGTTCCGGTGGCCGACATCATCACGCCGAACCAGTTCGAGCTGGGCTTCCTCACCGAGACGTCGCCCGACACCCTCGAGTCGACGCTGGAATCGGTGGATGCGGCGCGCGCCATGGGCCCTCGCACCGTCCTGGTGACGAGCGTCGAGCGTCCGGAGGCGCCGGCCGACACGATCGAGATGCTCGCCGTCGACGACACGGGCGCGTGGATCGTGCAGACCCCGCGCCTCCCGATGAAGGCCAACGGCTCGGGCGATGTGACCGCGGCGCTGTTCACCGCGCACTACGTGCGCACCGGCGATGCCGAAATGGCCCTGCGGAAGACCGTGTCGAGCGTGTTCGACCTGCTCACGCGCACCCTGGAGTCGGGCGAGCGCGAGCTGCAGCTGGTCGAGTCGCAGGACTCCTACGCCAACCCGCGCGAGCAGTTCGCGGTCACGCGCGTGCGCTGACCCGCCTCCCCCACCATCAGCTCCTGAGTTTTTCGGGCAAATCGCCGCCAAAACAGCGAAAAACTCAGGAGCTGTTGGCTAGGGGCGCGGCCAGGCGTCTGCGATGGCCGCGCGGACCTCTCCGAGCAACTGGGGCAGCGCCTTCGTCTTGGCGATGATGGGCAGGAAGTTCGCATCCTGAGCCCAGCGCGGCACAACGTGCTGGTGCAGGTGCGCCGCGATCCCGGCTCCGGCGACCTCGCCCTGGTTCATGCCGATGTTGAAGCCGTCGTTCTTCGACACCTGACGGATGACGCGCATCGCCGTCTGGGTGAGGCTGCCGATCTCGGCGACCTCCTCCGGCGTCGCCTCGTCGTACGTGGCGATGTGGCGGTACGGGCACACGAGTAGGTGGCCGCTGTTGTACGGGAACAGGTTCAGCAGCGCGTACGCGTGCGTTCCGCGCGCGACGATCAGCGCATCCTCGTCGCTCATGCTCGGGGCGACGCAGAACGGGCAGTCGTCTTTGCCCGGCTGCTGGCCGTGCTGGATGTAGACCATCCGGTGCGGCGTCCAGAGCCGCTGGAACTCGTCCGGAACGCCGACGAGGTACGACGGGTCGTCGACGCGGATGCGCGCAGCGTCCACGCTGTCCCGGATCGCCCCGTCGGCTGCGCCGTCTCCGTCCGGGTCGTCGGACGTCCCGTACGAGTCGAGGTTCAGTCGTGCCATGCCGTGTCGACCAGCTCGTGCGAGCGGATGCTCTCGACGATCCGCTCGATCGCCTCGTCGACGGTCACGCCGTTGCGCTGCGTGCCGTCGCGGAACCGGAAACTGACCGTGCCCGCCGACGCATCCTCTTCTCCCACGATCAGCTGGAAGGGGACCTTCGCCTTGGTGTGGGTGCGGATCTTCTTCTGCATGCGGTCGTCGGAGTGGTCGACCTCGGCGCGCACGCCGCGGGCGCGGAGCCGCGAGATCACATCGTCGAGGAACGGCGCGTACTGGTCGGCGACCGGGATGCCCACGACCTGGACCGGCGACAGCCAGACCGGGAACGCGCCGGCGTAGTGCTCCAGCAGGATCGCGAAGAACCGCTCGATCGAGCCGAGCAGCGCCCGGTGGATCATCGCCGGCTGCTTGCGTGTGCCATCCGCCGCGTTGTACTCCAGCTCGAACAGCTCCGGCTGGTTGAAGTCCAGCTGGACGGTCGACAGCTGCCAGGTACGACCGATCGCGTCGCGCGCCTGCACCGAGATCTTCGGGCCGTAGAACGCCGCCCCGCCCGGGTCGTCCACGAGCTCCAGACCGGACTCGATCGCGACCTGGCGCAGCGTCTCGGTCGCGGTCTCCCAGCTCTCGTCGCTGCCGACGTACTTGTTCGGGTCCTTCGTGGAGAGCTCCAGGTAGAAGTCGGTGAGGCCGTAGCCGCGAAGGGTCTCCAGCACGAACTCGAGCTGGCGGGCGACCTCGTCCCGGATCTGGTCTTCCGTCACGTAGATGTGGGCGTCGTCCTGGGTGAGGCCGCGGACGCGCGTCAGACCGGCCAGGGTGCCGGACTTCTCGTACCGGTACACCGTCCCGAACTCGGCCAGCCGGAGCGGGAGCTCGCGATAGCTGCGGCCGCGCGCACGGAAGATCAGGTTGTGCATCGGGCAGTTCATCGGCTTCAGGTAGTAGTCCTGGCCCTGCCGGGTGATGTTTCCGTCCGCGTCGCGTTCCTCGTCGAGGTGCATCGGCGGGAACATCCCCTCCTTGTACCAGTTGAGGTGCTGGCTGGTCTCGAAGAGGTGCGCCTTGGTGATGTGCGGCGTGTTGACGAGCTCATAGCCGTTGGCGATGAGCCGGTCGCGCATGTAGTCCTCGATCTCCTTGCGGATGATCCCGCCCTTCGGGTGGAACACCGCCAGGCCCGAGCCGATCTCGTCGGGGAAGCTGAACAGATCCATCTCGGCGCCGAGCTTGCGGTGGTCGCGCTTGGCGGCCTCCTCCATGCGGGTCTGGTAGGCGCGCAGCTCCTCCTTGCTCGCCCAGGCGGTGCCGTAGATGCGCTGCAGCTGCTTGTTCTTCTCGTTGCCTCGCCAGTAGGCGGCGGCGACGCGTGTGAGCGCCCAGCCGTTGCCGATCATGCGGGTGTTCGGGAGGTGCGGGCCGCGGCAGAGGTCCTTCCAGACCGTCTCCCCCGTCTTCGGGTCGACGTTGTCGTAAATGGTCAGCTCGCCGGAGCCGACCTCGACCGACTCGCTCTCGTCGAAGGCGGCGGTGTCGCCGTGCTGGACCCCGCCCTTGAGGCCGATGAGCTCCAGCTTGTACGGCTCGTCGGCGAGCTCCGCGCGCGCCTCCTCGTCGGTGACGACACGGCGGACGAACCGCTGGCCCGCACGCTGGATGCGCGACATCTCCTTCTCGAGAGCCTTCAGATCCTCCGGGGTGAACGCCTCCAGCACGTCGAAGTCGTAGTAGAAACCGTCCGTGATGGGCGGCCCGATGCCCAACTTCGCCTCGGGGTTCACGGCCTGCACGGCCTGCGCGAGGACGTGCGCCGTCGAGTGGCGCAGGATGCTGAGGCCGTCGGGCGAGTCGATGGTGACCGGCTCGACCTCGTCGGTCGTCGTGACGGTGGTCGCGAGGTCCTTCAGCTCACCGTTGACGCGCATCGCGACAACGGAACGGTCGGTGAAGAGCTCGAAGCCGTCGGCCACCTGTCCACTCCTTGATTCGTGGGTCGTTTTGGGAACCCTCCAACTCTAGCCGGGTGCGCAGAGGAGCCGATGACCGGCGGCCGCTGGTCCGCCGCCGGTCCGCACCTACGCGCTGAGGCGCGGGTAGTCCGTGTAGCCCTCGGCACCGTCTCCGTAGAACGTGGCGGGGTCGGGCTGGTTCTCGGGGTGCTCGCCCTTCCATCGCTCCACGAGGTCCGGGTTGGCGATCGCGAGGCGGCCGACGGCGACAGCGTCCGCGTGCGCGTCCTCGACCAATGAGGTCGCCTCGTCTCGCGTCGTGATCGAGCCGAATCCGCTGTTCACGATGAACGGGCCGCCGAAACGCTGTCGGAGGTCCTGCACGAGCTCGCCGGTCGGCTCCCTGTGCAGAACACTCACGTAGGCCAGGCCCAGCGGGGCGATCCCGTCGACCACGGCTCGATACGTTGCGGTGGCGTCGGCGAGGTCGTTCTCGAACACATCCTGGATGTTGTGCATCGGTGACAGGCGGATGCCCACCCGCCCGGCGCCGACGGCCTCGGCCACGGCGCTCGCGACCTCGATGACGAAGCGAGCGCGCGCTTCCGGGGAACCGCCGTACTCGTCTGCACGGACGTTCGAGACCGGCGAGAGGAACTGGTGCAGAAGGTAGCCGTTCGCACCATGCAGCTCGACCCCGTCGAAGCCGGCCGCGATGGCGTTCTCCGCTGCAGCGACGAACTCATCCCGAACCGTGCCGAGCTCCTCCGTGGTGAGGGCGTGCGGCACCGGATACGCGACCTTCCCCGCGGTGGTGCGGGCCTGGCCGTCGATCGCGACCGCGCTCGGAGCGACGACACGCTCCGTGCCGGTGATGAGCGGATGCGAGACGCGGCCGCCGTGCATCAGCTGCATGACGATGCGCCCGCCCCGGACGTGCACCGCGTCGGCGACGGCACGCCACCCGGCGATCTGCTCGTCCGTGACGATGCCCGGCTGGCCCGGGTACGCGCGGGATTCGTGGCTCGGATAGGTGCCCTCGGAGATGATCAGACCCACGCTCGCCCGCTGCGCGTAGTGCTCCGCCACCAGTGGCCCCGGGATGCCCGCCTCGCCCGCGCGGGTGCGGGTGAGCGGCGCCATCACGACGCGGTTGGGAAGGTGGAGGTCTCCGAGCGAGACGGGAGAGAACAGATCCATCGGGGGGATGCCTTTCGGGGTGCGGATGCGTGAGACCGGTCGGGGTCAACAGGTGCGCGGTCGGAGCGCGACCTTGGCGGCAACGGGCGTTCTCGTCGACGTATTCCGTCGCCCAGGAGACTCTCATGCTGAATGCGTACCCCTGGTGCGCGGCAATCGGTCCCGTCACACTTGAAGGGAGTGGACGAGGGAGGTTCCGCATGACGGTGACCGCCCAGCATGCGATCAGGCCGCTGACCCTGGAGACCTTCCCGGCGTGGCTGGCGCTCGCGCAGAAGCACAACGGCGTCTGGGGTGGGTGCTACTGCTCCTACTTCCACGGCGACACGGAGGACACCGTCAAACGCGAATACGACGGTCCGACCTTCAAGCAGCGGCTCGTGGCGGAGGGCGTGGCCCACGCAGCGCTCGTCTTCGACGGTGACGATGCGATCGCCTGGTGTGAATACGGCAGTCCCGCCGAACTGCCGAACATCTACCACCGCAAGCAGTACGACGCCGGCGAGACCCGTCCTGCGCCGTGGCGCATCACGTGCTTCTTCGTCGATCGCGACCACCGCCGAGAGGGTGTGGCCCGGGAGGCACTGGATGGAGCGCTCGAGCTGATCGGGCAGGCCGGTGGTGGCGAGGTGGTCTCGTTCCCCAACGAGCTCGCCCCCGGGAAGCGGACGTCGTCGTCGTTCCTCCACAACGGCACGAGGGCGATGTTCGAGAAGGCCGGATTCACCTTCGAGCGGCACATCGGCAAGAGCAAGACGGTGATGCGCATCACGGTCCCGTCGTCGGCGGACTGACGCAGACACCGGCGACGAGGTCTCTCCGCTCTCCGTCGATCGTGCGCTCGTACACTCGGCACATGCGGACGCATGACGTGATCGTGATCGGTGCCGGGCTCGCGGGGCTGCGATGTGCCGCCGAGCTGGCCGCCCAGGGCCGCGAGGTGGTCGTGCTCGAGTCCTCGGACCGTGTCGGCGGGCGCCAACGGACCGACCGCGTCGACGGCTTCACCCTCGACCGCGGCTTCCATGTGCTGAACACCGCCTACCCGGCGGTCCGCGCGGCAGTGGATGTCGACAGTCTTTCCGTCGCGGCGTTCCCGACGGCGGTCAGGGTTCGTCGCACGGACGGCTCGATGGCCACCCTCGCGCATCCACTTCGGCATCCGGGCCTGATTCCGGCGACACTCGCCGGCGGTCTCGTCACACCGCGTGACCTCGTCGGGCTCGTCCGGTGGCTCGGTCCCATGGTCCTGCGGCCGCGCGCGACGGTCTCCCGCCCCGACCGCACCGTCGGCCGGGGCTGGGACGAGGCCGGTCTGACTGGGCCGCTCCGCACTCAGGTGTTGTCGCCGTTCTTCTCAGGTGTTCTCGCTGACTCCTCTGAAATGACGTCGGACACGTATGTCCGCCTGCTCGCACGATCGTTCCTTCCGGCTGCTGCGGGCCTCCCTCGTGAGGGCATCGCCGCGCTCCCGAACGCGCTCGCTTCGCGCGCTCGTGCGGCGGGAGCGGACATCCGGCTCGGCCGCGCGGTGAGTCGACTGCGCCGGCGCGACGGTCGATGGGAGGTGGATGCTATCGGCGAGGAAACCCTGATGGCGCGCGACGTCGTCGTGGCGGTGGGTGCGGAGGCAGTCGAAGGACTCGTGGACGTACCTGCGCCACCCACTCGGGGATTGCAGACGTGGTGGTTCGCGGCGGAGGAAGCTCCGGTCTCCGGGTTGCTGACGATTGATGGGAGTCGCGAAGGCCCGATCGTCAATGCGCTGGCGATCTCCGCCACGGTCCCGGAGGCGGCGCCGTCGGGCCGCCACCTCGTGCAGGCGACTTGCCTGTTGGCTCCTGGCAGCACGGCGAACGAGGCCGACGTGCGTGTCCAGCTCGCGCGGCTGTATAGGTCAGCCTCCTCATCGTGGCGGCTCCTGCGCCGTGATGACATCCCGCACGCGTTGCCTGCGCTGCCCCCGCCGATGCGGCGCTCGTCGCCCACTCGCATCGGCCCCGGCCTGCATCTCGCGGGCGACCACCGCGAGTCCCCGTCGATCCAGGGCGCGCTCCATTCGGGACTGCGGGCGGCGAGATCGGTGGTTCATGAACCACGGTGATGGCGCGGACGAGCGCTACGATCGCGCTGTGTCGTCCTCTCGGTCACCGGCGCGGTTCCGCCGGACAGGAGCGGTGATCGTCGCGGCGGTCCTGTCGTTCTGCTACTCATTCGTGCTGACGTTGTTGGCCGCCGCCCTTGTCGTGCAATGGGTCACCGGGCAGGGCACCATCGGGAATCTCACTAGCAACGCCGCAAATCGCGGCGTCGCCTTCCTCGTCGTCGTTTGCGTCGGCGGCGCAATCGCTCTCGCGGCGGGTGCGGGAAACGCCGTGAGGGGTCGCCGCGGCCTCTCAGCGATCATCCCTCTCGCTGTGCTCGTGCTGTTCGGTCTCATCGGCGAATCGATCGATATCGCGTCCGGGAACCCGCTGCTCGACAACCTGATCGGTGCCGCGATCATCGTGGCGGCAGCCGTACCGCTGGTGCTGCTTCTCCTGCCGAGGCGACTGCACGTGGACTCGAGGGAGCCGAGCACTGCCCTCGGCACTCTTCCGTGATGATCACCAGGATCTAGTCGGAACCCCACACCGGACGGGCGTCAGAGGCCCGCGCGAGAAGTGGTGTGGTATCCAGCACGACGTGCGACTCCGGGATGTCGAACGCCGGCCACTGGACGACCACCTCGAGGGGCCCTCCGGAGGAAGCGGCCACAGCCACATCCCGTCATCGAACCGGTAGATGTCTTCACCACCCCCGCCATTCCCGCCGGAGGGGTTGAGGCTGTGCTTCTCGGGGGTGACGCCGTACATGCCCGGCGCAAGATCGGAGATCAGCTGCTGACCGTCACCCAGCACGACGCCGTAGCGAACGCGATCCGGGTCGTACCGGGCGAAGTGGTTGTGGATAGCCGACTGCATCTCCTGCCACTCCAAGCGGGTCGCACGTCCGCGGCGGATGCGACGGTCGATGATGAGCTCCACGCCGTTGCTGTAGACCCGAGCCATCGTCAGGATGAGGGCGACTTTGTCGTTTCTGGCGATCGTCTCACCGATCGGGAAGATCACAGCCAGCTCACCGTCGGACGGCTTCCACCATGGCGCGGCGACACTCTCGACGGTCTCGTTCTCGTCCTCAGGCGGGTCCAGCGGGAAGAAGCTCACGGTCGCCACCTGACCACAGAGCTGGCGCCGCTCGCAAGAGGTAGCTCTTCTTTCCCGGGCCGTCCTCGCTACGCTGACACTCATGATCCCGAGCACCCAGGGCAAGCCGCCAGGCAAGCGGCCGTGGTGGGTCCCTGCCGCCAGCCTGCGGAACTCGCGAAATATGGCTCTGTGGTACACAGCCATCTTCGCGCTCAATGGGTCGATCGTCATAGCATCTCCGCCGCCCAACCCCTGGTTCGTCGTCGTCTGCCTCTTGTGGGGCATGCTCGCCGCTTGGGCGTGGCTCGGTCTGCACTACTTCGCACGGAAGGGTGAGCAGGGCCGCCCTGCCGGACGTCGGTGAGGTGAAGGCGACGCGGGTTCGGCATGCAATAACCGTTGCTTTGAGTATCGTCGCCGTCACGCTCCTTGCGGGCTGCGCCCCACTGTTCCCTCTGTGTTCTATGCCCGACATTCGGCCGCCTCACATCACCGTCGACGCTGCCATCTGGCTGCGGATGCATCCTGGCGGCACGGTTCACGCCTGCTACGCCGGCGCGTGCGACGACGAGGACGGAGTGAGGCCGTCCTTCGAAATCGTGGTCCCTCGCACCGCGAATCTCAGCAAGCAGCACGACCTTGTGGTCACGTTGACCGATCGGACGGGGACGACGACTGAGACGGCGCGGATGGCGCTCGAGCTCATCCCGGGGCAGAAGGGTGCACCGTGTCCTCTGCCGGACCAGTGGAGCCGCATGGTCCTCGTCGGGACGGACGGGAAGGTTCAGGTGGGCGGGGCCGACGACGGCCGCCTCATCGTCCCGACCCCGGCGGATCGGGAATGACAGCGTCCCAGCGACGCTGATTGTCGCTTCGCACTCACATGATTGCCTGTCCAACGCAACGTCAATCCACTCCAATTCGACCGAAGCAGTGCTCCAGTCGACGTCGCCTCGGCGCGCGCCGGTGAGTTCCGGGTACTCATCATCGACATGCTCCTGCAGGATCAAGCCCAACTGCTCGATCGCTGCGCCGAGGCATGCGTCGAGCAGTGCTTCTTCGGAAACATCGGTCACAAGGCGGACGGCTCCGAGCAGGCGCGTCAACTCACTATCGCGAGCGAGCCCCTCCGTGGGCGAGGCGTGCCGCGGCGTGACCGATTGGCGGTCAGCCGCTGGCCCGCTCAGAGGTAACAGTTGGTTCCGATCGCGAACTCCGCGAACAGCGTCCAACCACTCATCGCCCAGGCGATCAGTACGCCAGCCGCTGTCGCTGCGAGGAAGACCCCGACGGCGAGCAGAACCCGGCGGGCGATCTCTCCGCGAGTCGTGAGAAGCAGCGCGATCAGAGCCCCCGCGCTCACGAGCACGAGAGGCGCGACGCCGAAGATCAGGAGGAACTGTAGATCGCTCGTCCCTGCCGCGCGCGCCTTGCACTCATCGTCGTACGTGTCGCCTAGCACCAGCGCGAACCAGCACCAAGCGACGATGATCGCTGCCGAGGAAAGAACGATCGCCGCCGGAGAGTAGGTGCGCTGCGTCGTGGAGGGGCTCGCTGAAGTCATCGACGCTCACTCTAGTTAGGTGGGCGGCGCGGCCGCCGCGTAGGGTCGAAGCATCCACGCGGCGGCCTAGGTCTCAGTCCCCGGCTGCCGCGTCATCTCCCTTCGTCTGCGCGGTGCCGTGGAGGTCGATGAGGCGGTCGTAGCCCCACTTGATGAGCTCCTCGATGGAGGCGCCGTTGTCGGGAACACGGGGGGTGCTAGAGGTGGGCATGTGAGCCTCTCGGTCAAGGGCGGGCTCCCGCCGGTTGCGGGTGCCCCTTGACCGGGTAGATGCGGCGGAAATGCATGTGTGCTCATGACGTCCTTCTGCTGGTTCGGCGACCGAGGTCCGGTCAATCTCTTCTACGGATGACGAGGCCGCCGAGTCCAACGCTTCGGTGGATCCGCGCCCAATAGGTTCTACGGCGCAGCGGCAGCGAAAAGAAGCAAAGTTGAAGCGGTCGGGGATGGTGCTCATACGTTTCCTCCACGGTCCTGGTGGAGCATCCGCCGGATGCGGGTGCCCTCACCTCTGGATGGGCCGAGCCGCGCAGTCGCACAGATTTGGCCCTCACTACCTAGAGGTGCCGAGCGCGCAGTGAGCTTCGGTCGCGGTTGCCCTTCGCTCTTAGGAAGTGCGCCAACTGGAGGCTTTGTGACACGGATGCAGCGAATTTCTTCTGATCGCCTGCGACGTGATCGCGTGACCGACCGGAAGCGCAGCGTCACGGCAATACGCTGGCCCCATGACCACGACGCCCCGCGAGCTCGAAGCCGAGCTCGACACCTCCGCGAAGAGCATCCGAGCGCTCCTGCGCGAGGAGTACCCGGAGCACGAGCACGGCGCACGGTGGGAGCTGGATGACGACCAGGCGACCGTGGTGCGGGCGCGGTTCTCGGATTGACGATGGCGACGCTCTTCCTGATGGTCGGACTGCCGGGCAGCGGCAAGACGACACGAGCACGAGAGCTCGAACGCGAGCATGCTGCGATCCGGATGAGCCCGGACGAGTGGATGAAACCGCTCTTCGGGGTCAGCGACATGGATGGCCGTCGGGACGTACTTGAAGGGCGGCTCATTTGGACTGCGAGTCAGGTACTGCGACTCGGCAACAACGCGATCCTCGACTTCGGCCTCTGGGGCCGTGACGAGCGCGCAGGGCTGCACTGGTTGGCCGGTTCCCTCGGCGCTACCGTTCAGACGGTCTTCGTCCCGGTCGACCCGGGAACTCAGCTCGAGCGTGTGCAGCAGCGCTTCGTCGACGACCCGAGTGGCACATGGGAGATGGATGCAGCAACGCTCGATCGATGGCGAGCGGTATTCCAAAAGCCGGGGCCCGAGGAGCTTGATGGGAGCTGGCGCCCTGAACCGCCAGCGGGGTACGCCTCCTGGCTCGACTGGCTCAGCGATCGCTGGCCGACCTCGCTAATCTGACACCGAGCCCCCGATAGAACGAAGCGGAGCTGTGACAACCGAACCTTCATGGCGTGTGACCGTGCCCCCGGGCGCCGCGATGTTCTTGCACGACCGCTTCGGCGCACCCGGTCTCCTCCTTGCAGGCGCCGGCTTCTGGGCAACGCTGCACGCGGCACCGGGCCGGCTCTGGCTGGTCCGCGGCAAGGACGTCATCGAGATCCCTGAGATCGAGGACGTTGGAACCGGCCCATCGGACAACGGCCGCGGTACCTGGACGCAGGCTGTCATCGTGACCAGCCACGGTGAGAGTCTCCCGCTCATGCCGTACGAGAAGCACGGGCTGCTTCCGCACACCGTTCAAGACCCGACTGCGATCGCCTCCGAGATCCGGTCAGTCGTGTTCGGTGCTTAGTCGCCGCTCCACGCAGAGCGGCCGGCCGACACCTGGTTTCCTCTCCGCTTACGGCCGGCGCGCTACTCGTTTGACCAGTTGAGCGCTCCGGGGGCGGAGCATCGGTTGAAGGCCGAGCTCAATATGGGGCGGCGCAGGCGCGGCCGCCGATCGGTGCTTGGGGTTCACCGCCGCGGCCTCGGTCCTGGCTCAGTCGACCTTCTCGATGAAGACCTCGACGCTCACGCCGTCATTCGGATCCGTCCCGGCCAGGCGGATCAGGTCCGAGCGACGCGGAGTCTGGAAGTCGTGGACAGCCTCGTCCTCGATCTCGACGAACAGCTCGAACCGGCGCCCACGGGAGTGCTCGTTCGCCCACGCCATCGCTGCGTCGACATCGTCCGCCTCGGTCAACGCGAACGCCTCGAGCTGCCAGCCGGTGTCCGGTCCGGGACGTTCCCAGAAGTTCACTCGATAGGTCGGGCGGCCGACGATTCGTCGCGGTTCGGCGTGAACTGTCTCGTGTGCTCGCACCGCGCGAGCTTATCCACCACCAGTCGTGGCACCGCCGGCCCTTCTGCAAAGATGAGGCTGACCGGGGACGATCGGGGGAATCGGATGACGGTATCGGAGCGCGGCCTCGCCGTCGCGCGGGCGACGACGCGGTTCCGCCGGCGCACCATCGCGGCGAACATCCTCGTCGCGGTCGCCGCGCTCGTGCTGCTGCTCATGGCGGCCGTCGACTGGTACCTCCTCATCCAGCTGAACCCGGTGACGAGGTTCTTCATTTTCGGCACGCTCCTCGTAGTCGGCTGGCTCCCCGTCGCGCTCGTGATCACAGCGGTGTGCCTGCGGCCGTACTGGTTGACCTTCATCTCGCTCGGCGTCGTCGGCGCCTGGATGATCGCGACGCTCGTCGTCGTCTGGGCGGTCCCGGATGCGCCCTACCCGTATCCGGAGATCTCGTGGCCGCACCGCGGATCATCCTGACGAGCGAGGCAGCTCCTCCGCTGGTGTGACGCTCTCACCGCTGCGGATGGCCAGAGTAAGACAGTGCGGTGGAGAACGGTTCTGGGGTGGGTGCCCGCCACGCTCTGCATCGTGCTCGTCGCCGCGGGCATCTGGCTTGACGCCGCCAGGACCGGAATCCCGGGTGTGCTCCTCGTTGGAACGCTCGACAGCGGGCAGCTCTCCGTGCTGCTCGTCGCCATCGGTGCCGCCTGCGGAGTCGTCGCCGCCATCCAGGCGGCGGTCCTGGCTGGCCGGCTCCGGCGGCCGTTCCTCCGGGTGCTCGTGCGGGCGGTCTCCGGGCTCTTGCTTCTGGCAGCTCTTCCGGTGGGCTACCTGCTGATGCTCTTAGCCGCGTTCTCCAGCGTGCATGCGTACGAACCCATCGCCGCCCCTGGGCACAACGTCGTCGTCCGATCCTTCACCTGGCATCACCGCAGCCTCGACTTGCTCGAGCAGGACGGGCTGCTGTTCCACGAGGTCGCGATCTGCGGCGAGGGAATTCCGGTAGATGGCTACGACGCCTTCGCTGCCGGGCAGTACGACCTGGTTTCTCGCGGCGACCGCGACGTGATCCGGTTCGCAGAGCGGCCGGGCGGCCCATTTACAGGCGAGGCGATCCTCGGATCGCGGCCAGGGGATGACGTGACCGCGAGCTGCAGCTCGCGATGAGAAAAACGAAACCCCCACCGCCGGGAGGCGACAGGGGTTCGTTAAGCGGGCGAGCTACTGCTTCTTCAGCTTGATCGTCGTTGTGGTGCCCAGGGCGCTGGCGGAGTAGCTGATGGAGTCGTTCTGGAAGGTGAACTCCTTGGTGGCGTCGCTCGAGGCGAGCATGGCCGACTCGGTCGCTGCGACGTCGCGGGTAGAGGTCCACTTGTACGGCGTCGAGGCATCCGTCGGTGCCGCGAAGCTTCCGACCCAGTAGATCGACTTGGTGTCGCCGTTGTCGGTCACCCAGTTGATGGTGATGACGTTGCCGGTGATCTCGGCTTCCTGGTAGCTGTCGGCGGCTGCCGAGTTGGTCTGCTTCCAGGTGCCCGTCAGGTCGGCCGGCTTGTCGACCTCCTTGGTCGGCTCCGGGGTGGAGTTGCTGGAGCCCGATGACGAAGATGCTGACGACGATGCCGTGTCCGAACCGGTGCTGCATCCGGTGAGGGCGAGGGCTGCGGTGATGGTTGCTGCGATTGCGATTGGTGTGAGCTTGTTCATGATCACCTTCATCGTGTCATTTCGACGCGGGAGACTCAGGACCCCAATCGGGGGCAGAGAGTGACGAGACGGGCCGGAACGCTGACGCAGTCGGTCCGACGCCGACAAGGACGGAAGGCCGTCGACCGCGTGCGTGCGAACCGACGACACGCGCGGTACGGAAAATCGCAGGATTTTTCTTGCACGTATACGAGGTAGAACGCGACTTAGGCTGCGAGGGGCGAACGGGAGAACTTTTCAGCGCGGTAGATTCCCTGATCATGAGCGATATCGAACACCAAGGCGCGGGCGCCGAAGCCAAACCACGGTGTCGAGAACTGCACGGTTGGCTGCACTGGGCATACCTGTCTCCTTGGAAGCGATTAGCTATCCAGGAACTAGGTCGCCTGGTCGTGTTTCCGGCCTTCTGGCGTCTGCGCACCGGGTGGTGCTTGTCCTTTCTCGAGGCGGTTCTTCCCGTCTCTGCGCTTTCGTTTCGCGCTGTTCATTTGTATGACGTGGGCGTTATCACAAAGGATCGCTACTGACGCAAACTGTCTAACCCACGAAGCAGGCTATTTCGCGACCCCACGACGCGTCCATTTGGGGCGTTATGACGCTCACAAAACGACGAAACCCCCGGGTCTCCGGGGGTTTTCTCTGTGGGCGATACTGGGATCGAACCAGTGACCTCTTCCGTGTCAGGGAAGCGCGCTACCGCTGCGCCAATCGCCCGAGCCTGAACGCGAAGCTCAGGATCGAGGTGGATACGGGATTCGAACCCGTGTATACGGCTTTGCAGGCCGCTGCCTCGCCTCTCGGCCAATCCACCGAACGCCACAACACGGAAAAACCCGTACCGTACCTGAGAGGCCCGATCCGTAGACCGGGCCGACTCGAGCGGATGACGAGACTCGAACTCGCGACCCTCACCTTGGCAAGGTGATGCGCTACCAACTGCGCTACATCCGCATTTCGCCCCGCAGTTCCCTGCGGCACTTGAAAGACTCTAGCCGATCCGGAGGCGCAAGACAAAACCGGTTACGCCCGCCGGGTGTGTCGCCTGCGGCCGCGTTCGGGCGCTCCGTGTCGATGTGCATCGGGGCCCCGGAGTCGGCTAGTATCGAATCTCGCAGCACACGGGCGATTGGCGCAGTTGGTAGCGCGCTTCCTTCACACGGAAGAGGTCATCAGTTCGAGTCTGGTATCGCCCACCAGAGAAAACCCCCGGTCCGCCGGGGGTTTTCTGTTTCCCCACTTCGGGCGCTCCGAGCGTCGTCAGACAGACGTGAGACAACGGCCCCTCGTGAGTCAGGATGCGGGGGTTTAGAGCACGTACTCCCAGATATCGAACTCCTGGCGCTCGGGCGCGAGAGCGTACCGGCGCAGCGCTCCGTCGTCGTGCTTGACGTCGATCCACTCAGCGGCTGGGCCACTCGAAGAGGTCCAGCTGGCCGTCGTAGCGGTGAATGCGGGCGTAGTAGAAGGTGCGCTGAGTCATGCGGGCAGGATACTGCCGACGGAGATCATCGTCGCAGCTGCGGCGGCCGAGGTCGGCGAGCGCAGCGTCCTACAGGTGGGCGGGAACCGCTGGGTTGAGGCGGTTCAGTGCCTGGAGCATCGGCGTGAAGTCCTGGCGCTGTGCGGAGACCACGACGGGTGGGTAGCCGCTCCCGCGTAGCACGCACGTGGACGGTGCACCGAAGAATCGGCCGGCGCGCTCGATCGCATCCACCGGGATGCTGCCGCTTCGGAGCGGCGCTCGCCAGCTGAGGGTGCGGCCGACGAGTTCGACCCGGTACGCGACTCGGAAAAGCCACCAGTACATGCTCCAGCCGAGCGCAAGGAACCACAACGCGACAAACCACACCGGCGGCCCAGGCTGTCCACTGATGGTGCGAACCGCGAGGAAGATCCCGGCGATCACCAGCACGGTCATCACGAACAGCACAAAGGCGATCTGTAGGACCGGCTGGGACCAGGTCACGTCAGCGCTCTGGTGATCGGTATCGCGCGATGTCATGCTGCCTTCCCGTCAGAAATCTGCTCCCGCAGGCTACCAGCGCCCTTGCCTCACACCCGGCTGAGCAACGGCCCCAACCGCACCGCGGTGTCGGCGACCAGCGACACCAACCCGTCGCGGTCCGCCAGGCGCGCGGCCGGGAGCGCCAGCGCGAGGCCGGCGACCAGGCGCTGGTCGTCGCCGCGCACCGGGACGGCGAGGCAGCCGAAACCGGGGACGAGCTCGCCCTCCTGCGTCGTGAACCGGGTGGGTGACGGCACAGCCCGCGCGGCCTGCTCCGCCAGGAGGAGCCGGCCGAGGGCGGAGACGCTGAGATCCGACTGGATGCGCTTGGGGTCCGAGAGCGGGAAGTCCGGGTCAACGTCGACCGGCACCACCCGGTCGTCTCGGTAGACGGCCAGGTGGACGCCACCGCGGATGCGCCCCCGCAGGTCGGCGACCGCCTCCCGAGCGGTGGCGGCCGCATCCTGCGCCTGAGCGACATCCGCCAGCTCGGCGACCTTGCGGCCCAGAGCGAAGCCGCGGAGGTCGGGCATGCGCACGAGGTATTCGTCCTGCACCAGCAGATTCAGGATGCGGTACGCCGTCGCCCGCGGCAGGCCCAGGCGCGCGGACAGCTGCTGCGCGGTGATCCCGGGGCCCGCGTGCGCGACCTCCTCCAGCACCGCGAACGCGCTGTGCACCGCGCCCGGCTGTCGTCCGCTCAGCTCCGGGATGGCGTTCATGGCGCCCCGCCGAGCACGTCCCCCATCGTCGGCTCGTCGTACAGGCCGATGCGGCGAAGCGCGTCCGGCCTCCGGCGTCGGCACACCGCCCACAGCGTGAACGCGACGGCCGCCACCCCGGCCAGCAGCAGGACGGCGAGGGCGCGGTCGCCCGTGACCTCGAGCCAGAGGTCGAGCGCGAGCGCTGCCACCAGGCCCGCGGCCGCGACCGCAGCGGCGACGGCCGGACCGACGGTCAACTCCCCGATCCGGCGCAGGAAGAACGGCGTCGCGACGCAGACGAGCGCGTACGCGGTCATGTACCCGGCCGCCGCGCAGACGACCACGACGCCCATCGCCTGCCACGCCCCCATTCCGGCCAGCACGAGGACAGCGGGAACGGCGACCTCGACCGCGACGCCCACCGCGAGCGCGACGTGCGGGGTCCGGAAGCGGCGATGCGTCCGCCCGAGGGCGCGCGGCGCGATGCCCTCGCGGCCGAGGGAGAACAGGACGCGAGCGAGAGCCGTCGTCGAGGCAAGGGCGCAGGCGAGGAACGAGCAGGCGAGCGCCGCATCCAGCAGTAGGCCGATCCACTCGACCCCCGCGCGCGCCGCCAGGTCGTTCACCGGGCTGTCGCTGGCCACCAGGTCGCCGCCGAGCGCCTCGAAACCCGCCAGCTGCGTGTAGGCGGAGAGCAGGTACAGCAGTCCCGCCGCGATCACGGTCCAGCGGATGGTGCGCGGGATGGTCGCGAACGGCCGCCGCGACTCCACGCCGAGCGTCGCAGCGCTCTCGAAGCCGACGAAGGCGGTGACGGCGACAGTCGTTCCGGCAGCGAGTTCCGGGATGCCGACCGAGCGGGGCAGCGCGACCGCCGCGAACGACGAGCCGGGCACGCGGACGAGCAGCACCACGATCAGCACGAGGATGCCCACGATCGACAGCAGCTCGATGACGAGCGTGACCCGGGTCGACAGCCGGATGCCACGCCACAGCACCAGCAGGCAGACGGCACCGAACCCGGCCAGCAGCAGGAGCACCAGCCCGCGCGAGCCGGGCACAGCCGGGACGGCATGAGCGAGCAGCGTCAGCCCGTAGTACGCAGCGCCCAGCAGGGCGAACATCGCGACGAATCCGTAGCCGACGATCATGGCGGCGCTGGTCGCGAACCCGGCCCGAACCCCCAGGCCGCGCGCGGCGAACGTGTAGAGGGAGCCGGTGGCGGCCATCCGCCGGGTGAACTGGTTGACGGCGTAGGCGACGAGCGCCATCAGCACGCCCGCGAGAAGGAACGCGAGCAGCGTTCCCGATCCGGCACGCGCCGCGACGAGCACAGGGCAGGTGGCCGCGGCAGCGGAGGGGGCGACGGCGCCGACCGACTGGGCCAGCACATCCACGAAACCGAGGCTGCGCCGGTCGAGGCCGGCCATCGGCGAGCGCGCAGCCAGGCCGTCGACCGGTGTCGGGTCGGCGATCGCTCGGCTCAGGGCCGTCACGGGGGGCTGTGCTGTCACGGTGTGCTCCTCGCCCGCGAGGCTACGGCGGGCGTGTTGCGTCCGCGTTTCGTCGGCGTCACGGGCACGTGACCCCCGAATGCGACACGGTCCGTCCCATTCGGCGAGCGCCGACTCTTCACAGCGGCGGAACGACCGCGCAACACCGTCTCGCGAGACTGGCGGCACCCACCCTCTCATTCCCCCTGGAGGAACCCATGACGGCTGCACAGGAGCCCCAGGCTCTGCTCGGCGATCCGATCGCCATCCGTGGTCCCGGCGCCGCGCGCCAGCTCTCCGGCCGGCTCGGCGTCGGCTCGATCGTGTTCATGGTGGTCGCCGCTGCGGCGCCGCTCACCGTGATCGGCGGCGGCTTCCCGGTCGCCGTGCTGCTGGGCAACGGCGCCGGCGTGCCCAGCATGTTCGCGATCGGCGCCGTCATCCTGCTGTTCTTCGCCGTCGGGCTGAGCGCGATGAGCCGGTTCATCCCCCGGCCGGGCGCGTTCTTCACCTATGTCGGCTACGGGATGGGGCGCCCGCTCGGCCTCGCCGCCGCCTATCTGGCGCTGCTCACCTACACGACCGTCCAGGTGGCGGTGTACGGCTACCTCGGCGCGACGCTGGAGTCGTCGGTCGTCGCGCTGCACGGCCCGGACATCCCCTGGTACGTCTACTCGCTCGCGATGATCGCGCTGGTCGGTGTCCTCGGCTACCGGCACATCGAGCTGAGTTCGCGCGTGCTCGGCATCCTGCTCATCGCGGAGGTCGGGATCGTCATCGTCCTGAGCTTCGTGATCATCGGGACGGGCGGCGCGGAGGGCCTGTCGCTCGTGCCGTTCGAGCCGAGCACCGTGCTGTCGGGCTCCCCCGGCATCGGACTCATGTTCGCCCTCGCCGGATTCATCGGGTTCGAGTCGACGGCGATCTTCCGCGACGAGGCCAAAGAGCCGGAGAAGACCATCCCTCGGGCGACCTACATCGCAGTGATCGCCATCGGCGTCTTCTACACGTTCGCCTCGTGGGCGCTGGTGATGGGATGGGGCCCCGCGAAGATCGTGGATGTGGTCGCGGCCGACACCGGCGGCTTCATCGTGAACACCGCCGTCCACTACCTCGGATCCGTCGGCGGGGTCATCGTCAACGTCCTCCTGATCACGAGCCTGTTCGCCTGCGTGCTCTCCTTCCACAACGTGGTCACGCGGTACCAGCACTCGATGTCGAACGCGTCGGTCTTCCCGGCGGCGATCGGGCGCGTCCACGGCAAGCACTCGTCGCCGTACGTGTCGTCGCTGGTGCAGACCGCGACCGCGGCAGTGCTGATCGTCGCGTTCGCGCTGTTCCGCCTCGACCCCGTGCTGCAGGTGTTCACCTGGTTCAGCGGCATCGCGACCCTCGCGATCGTCGTGCTCATGGCGCTGACCTGCCTGGCCGTCATCGTCTACTTCGCCCGGAAGAAGACCGGTGCCGGTCTCTGGCGCACGGTGATCGCTCCCGTCATCGGCCTGCTCGGTCTGATCGGGGTGACGCTCATCATCGTCGACAACTTCCCTCTGCTCATCGGCGATGTGGATGCGAAGGGCACCCCGGTGGTCGGCCCACTCTCGATCGCCTTCTTCGCCGCCATGCTCGCCGTCCCCGTGATCGGCGTGGTGCAGGCACTCATCCTGCGCCGCAGCAAGCGCGCCGCCTACGAGAACATCATCGACACCATCAGCGCCTAGGAGACCTGACATGACGACCGAACTGCCCCTGACCCTTCCCGACGACGACACCACTACCCCCGGTCCGCTCTCCAGCCTGACGGCGGCCGAGATCGAGGCCGTGGCGTGCATCCTCCGTTCGGCCGGCGCCGTCACAGACACGACCCGCTTCGTCTACGTCGGGCTGCTGGAGCCCGACAAGGCGGATGTGCTGGCCGCGCTGGCGGGCGACGCACCGACGCCGGACCGCGAGGCGCGCATCCTGCTGCTCGACGTCGCCACCGGCGAGAGCGTCGACGCCGCCGTCTCCCTCACCCGTGACGAGGTCATCGCGCTCGTGCCGATCGACGGCTCGCGCGGCCAGGTGCCCATCCTCGAGGAGGAGTTCGAGGCGATCGGCGGCATCCTCGCCGCGGACGCCGGCTGGCTGGCGGCGCTCGAGAAGCGCGGGCTGGTGAGCGAGCAGGTCGTCTACGCTCCGCTCTCCCCCGGCTCGTACGACATCCCCGGCGAGGAGGGCCGACGGATCATCCGCGTCTTCGCCTTCCGGATGGACCACGCCGAGGACCACCCCTGGGCGCATCCGGTGGACGGGCTGTGCGCGTACGTCGACGTCATCGCCCGCGAGGTCACCCAGGTGGTCGACGCGTTCGAACTCCCCGTCCCCGAGGAGCCGGGCAACTTCCACCTGGAGTCGGAGCGCCCCGCCCCGCTCGACACGCTCAAGCCGATCTCGATCACCCAGCCGGAGGGACCGAGCTTCGCGGTGGACGGAGACACGGTCACCTGGGCCAACTGGTCGTTCTCCCTCGGGTTCGACGCCCGGGAGGGGCTCATCCTGCGGAACCTCGGTTTCGCCGACCCCGACCAGGGCGGCGAGGTGCGTCCGGTGGTCTACCGCGCATCCATCGCCGAGATGGTCGTGCCCTACGCGGACCCCTCCCCGACGCGGTACTGGCAGAACTACTTCGATACCGGCGAATACCTGTTCGGCCGGTTCGCGAACTCGCTGACGCTCGGCTGCGACTGCCTCGGCGAGATCCGCTACTTCGACGCGGTGCTGTCCGACGAGTTCGGCCGGCCGAAGACGATCGAGAACGCGATCTGCATGCACGAGGAGGACTACGGGACGCTGTGGAAGCACACGGACCTGTTCACCTCGGCGAACGAGGTGCGACGGTCGCGGCGGCTCGTGATCTCGTTCTTCACCACGGTCGGCAACTACGACTACGGCTTCTACTGGTACCTGTACCTCGACGGCACGATCGAATGCGAGGCCAAGCTCACCGGCATCCTCTTCACGTCGTCCTACGTCGAGGGCTCGGCCACCGCGAGCGAGGTGGCGCCCGGGCTCGGTGCGCCCTACCACCAGCACCTGTTCTCGGCACGGCTCGACATGATGGTGGACGGGCTGGCGAACGCCGTGGAAGAGGTGGATGCGGTGCGCCTGCCGGTCAGCGAGAGCAACCCGTACGGCAACGCCTTCACGAAGCGCGCCACACGCATCCTGAGCGAGGCGGACGGCGCTCGAGAGGCGGACGCGTCCGTCGGCCGCACCTGGCACATCGTCAACACGGAGAAGTCCAACCGGCTCGGCCGGCCCACGGGGTACGTGCTCCACGCCGAGCAGAACCCGACGCTGATGGCCGACCCCTCCGCCACCGTCACCGCCCGGGCCGCGTTCACGACGAAGCAGCTGTGGGTGACGCAGTACGCCAGCGACGAGCGCTACCCCGCCGGCGAGTTCGTCAACCAGAACCCGGGAGGCGACGGCCTGCCCGCCTACATGGCGGCGGACCGCCCGCTCGACGGCGAGGACATCGTCCTCTGGCACACCTTCGGGCCGACCCACTTCCCGCGTCCGGAGGACTGGCCGGTCATGCCGGTCGACTACGCCAAGTTCACGCTCAAGCCGTACGGCTTCTTCGGCCGGAACCCCGCCCTCAACGTGCCGGCGGAGGCACCCGCGCACTGCGCGCCGGGGCACCACGGGCACGGTGACGCGCACGGCGGGCACGGCGGGCACGGGCACAGCGGGCACGGGCACGGCGACCACGCGCACCACGGATGATCGAGGCTCTGCACCTCGGCAGCATGCTCCCGGCCACGCTGGGGGCATGCTGCGTCGCGGGGAGCGCCGATCGCCGCTCCCCGCTCGCGTGGTTCGGGATGCTGGCTATGCTCGCGGCGATGGCGGACACGATGCTGCTGCCGCATCCTGTCGTCGCCCCCGTGGTGTGGGCGGCGCTGCTGGTGGCGACGGGGGTCGCGACGGCTGTGGCGCTTCGGTTGCGGCCGGCGGGTCGGGGTGGTGCGAGGGACGCGCAGGCGGCGCATCCGGCTCATCCCGCTCGGGCGATGGCGCTGCACCGCGCGCTGCAGGCGATCCTGACGGGCGGGCTGATCGTCGCGGCGGGGGCGCACCATGGCGCGGCGGGCGGCGGACACTCCGCGCACGGGGTGAACGTCATCGCGGCGCTCGGAGTCGCCGCACTCGCCTTCGCGGTGGCGTCCGGGCTCCTGGCCTTCCGGCGGCGGCTCCCGCCGCTCCCGCGCGCCGAGGCGGCACTCGGGGCGGCCTCCGTCGCGCTGATGTCGCTGCCGCTGCTCGCGTAGCGCCGCCCTCGCCACATTCGTGCCGAATGTGCGGAAAGGCGCCGCCAAAACGCACATTCGGCACGAATCTCGGCGCGCTCAGCTCCGCAGCGTCGGCCAACGGCCGTCGTCGTCGAACGGTTCGAGCTCGACGAGCAGCGTGCCGTCCTGGGCCAGACACGACGGCAGGTGCTTCACGTCGTCGTCCGCGGTCTGCTCCTCCGTGTCGCCGGTACGACGGTCGTACCGGCCGTGCAGGTGGTCCCAGGTGGCGAACAGGACGAGATGGTGGTCCGCCTCGTTGTCGACCCATGCGCGGGTGATCGTCGGGATGCCGGTCTCCCGCGCGATGCGGCGAGTGCTCTTGGCACTCAACGTCTGGATGCCCATAGCCGTCAGTGGGGAGCGTCCTATCGGTTCCCCACTCAGCCCGCCCGCGTCGGCGGTGTCTCCTGTCGCAGCGAGCGGCGCCCGATCGTGAACCAGAGGATCGCTCCGAGGAGCGGCGCCAGCGTTACCAGGATGAGCCACCCGACGGTCGGACCGGCGGCGGCGCGCATCGCGGCGATCTGGATCACAGCGATCAGCCACAGGATGAACGGGACGACGAACATCCCCAGGATCAGCACATGCCATCCGGCGAGCCCACTGAACACGAATCCCCCGTTCGTTCGGTGACACGACACTACCGGACGACCGATTCTCGCAACCGACCTCCCGCGACCCTGTGGAAAGCCGGGCGTTATCCACTACGCTGATCGCATCGACGATCGGGGGATATCGTGCCGACGCTTATCGAGGAGTACGACCGGGACCGCGCCATCCACCTGCGAGCCCGCTGGCTGATGGTGGGCGTCGTGGTGGCGATCGTCGGGGTGTTCCTTACCGGACCTCTCGGGGTGCTCCGTCTGGTCGACGGCGACGGCCTCGGCTGGCTGCTCGTCGCCGCCGCGGTCGTACTCGCCGGGGCGGCCGTCCTGCTGTTCCGCGCCAGCCGCCGTGCCGTTCCCGCGCAGGGCTACCGCATCACCGCGGACGCCTCGCAGCAGCCGGATCCCGAGGGCGCCCCCATCTGGACCCGTAAGGAGATCGGCTGGTCGGCCAACGCCATCCGCCAGTGGAACCCCTGATCGGTCAGTGGAACCCCTGATCGGCCAGTGGAACCCCTGATGGGTCGGCGGAACCCCTGATCGGCGATCTTCACCGCCACCCGTAGCGCGTGGCGAGAGCTCGGCGCACGGTGTCGAACCGCCGCGCGTCCAACGCGGCCCCCTCACGGCGCATGCCGCCCTGCTGCACCCGGAACACCCGGTCGAGCCGGACGAAGCTGGGGCGGTGGCGTCCATCCCACTCCCCCGATCCGATCGGCAGGTACTCAGGCCTGCCGGGATGCTCCTGACTGGTCAGCGCGACCGCGAGCACCGAACCGGACGGCTCGGTGGCGACCACGAGTACCGGACGGTCCTTGCCGCGGCCGTCCGCCTCCTCGTACGGCACCCACGTCCACACGATCTCACCGGGTTCGGCGTCGCCGTCGAGGCTGGGGTTGTACGACGTCCGGATGCGGCTCAGCCGAGACGGATCGACCTGGACGGTCTCAGCCGGCCGGCTCGGAGTCCGATCCGCTCGCGACGGACGGAACAGTGCGCCCAGGGCCGACAGGACGCTTCTCACGGATGCCACGATCGGCACCATAGCGGACCCGCGTGAGCCCGACGGTGAACCGCAGCGCGAGGGCGAGCAGCAGTGAGACCGTCGTCGCGTACAGCAGCACGGACATCCCGGCGATCCCCTGCGCGATGAAGAGGTCGAAGTTCCCGCTGTCGACCATCCCGCTCCCGATCGCGAACAGGCCGGGGAACAGGAGTCCCACCAGGCTTCCGACGATCGTCACGACGGACAGCGTCAGGGCCGGCCCGAAACGGGCGCGGGCGGCCAGATCGACCATCGTGGCGCAGGCCAGAGCGGACAGCGCGCCGACGAGCATCGCCCAGCCGAGTGTGAGCACACCGGAGGCGGCGGTGGCTCCGACCAGCCCGGCCAGTGCCCCGCAGGCGGCGCTCGTCAGGGTCGGCCGGCGCAGCACCACCGCATCCACCAGCATCCACATCAGGACGCCCGTCGCGGAGGCGAGGAAGCCGCCGAACGCCATCAACGGCGCGTACGCGTCGAGGGCGCCCTCCGAGCCGACGATCAGCCCCAGCCAGCCCACCCAGACCAGGGATACACCGATCGCGACCAGCGACGGCCGGCTGGCATGCGTCGGCAGGTGCTCCCCACGACCGCAGGCGAGCAGGATGCCGACTGCGCTCCCACCCGCAGCGAGCACCGCCAGGGACCCGCCGAAGTCGACGACCTTCAGCCCGGCGACGGCCCAGCCGTCGTCGAGGGCGAAGACGCCGTACGCCACCGGCACGATCACCATCGGGAACCAGAGCACCGTGAACACGATCCACGCCCGCAAGGTCAGCCGCGAGGCGACGGCCACCCCGACGATCGCCGTGCAGAGCACCAGAAGGGCCATCAGGTAACCGGCGCGGGCGAGTGGATAGGGTGACGCGTCGGCCGCGCCGGGGCCGGCCATCGACGCCAGCCCGACGTCCGGACGGCCGACCAGGTGCGGGATGAGCGGGTCGCCGACGATCATGCCGTACCCGCCCAGAACGGCGAGCAGCACGACGACGGCCGCGCCGACCAGCACGAACCGGAGCGCCCGGGCGGCCCGGGCACGGCCGGCCATGCCGCCGGCGAAGAACGCCAGCCCGAACGCGGCCAGCAGCACCAGCGCGCCGCAGAAGAACAGCAGCAGCGCATCCACCTGGTCCGGCGTGGCGTGTGCCATGGGCTCCCTCGGTCGAAATGCCTGCACTCACCCTAGCGACGACAGAACGGGGCGCCGCCTTCCGGCGACGCCCCGTCCGTTGCGGTCGAGCGACGGTCCGATCAGACCGTCTCGAGCGAGTAGCCCTCCTCGCCGTGCACGACGGTGTCGACACCGGCGAGCTCGTCCTCGTTCTTGATCCGGAAGCCCATGGTCTTCTGGATGACCCAGCCGATGGCGTAGGCCAGGACGAAGGAGTAGATCAGCACCGCGAAGGCGCCGACAGCCTGGACGCCCAGCTGGTAGAAGCTGCCGCCGTACAGCAGGCTCGAGAACTGCGAGGTCGGCTCGCCCTTGCTGTTGTACATGTGGGTGAAGCCGAAGAAGCCGATCCACAGGGTACCGATGAGACCACCGACGAGGTGGATGCCGACCACGTCGAGCGAGTCGTCGAAGCCGAGGCGGAACTTCAGGTCGATCGCCAGGGCGCAGACCGCACCGGCCACGAGGCCGAGGAGGATGGCGAAGCCCGGGGTCAGGATGTTACAGGCCGGGGTGATCGCGACCAGACCGGCGACGGCTCCGGATGCGGCACCGATGGAGGTCGGCTTGCCGTCCTTCAGCTTCTCGACGATCAGCCAGCCGATCGTGGCGGCGGCCGGGGCGGCGAGCGTGTTCACCCAGGCGATCGCAGCGACACCGTCGACCGCGGCCTCCGAGCCGGCGTTGAAGCCGAACCAGCCGAACCACAGCAGGGCCGCGCCGAGGAGCGTGAGCGGCACGTTGTGCGGCTTGCTCATGCCCTTCTGGAATCCGACGCGCTTGCCGAGGACGAGCGCGAGGGCCAGACCCGCGGCACCGGCGTTGATGTGCACCGCGGTGCCACCGGCGAAGTCGTTCACGTGCAGGACGGCCGGCGCCCAGCCGTCAGCGAGGTTGAACACCCAGTACGCGACCGGGAAGTAGACGATGGTCACCCAGATGCCGGCGAACACCATCCACGAGCCGAACTTGGCGCGGTCGGCGATCGCACCCGAGATCAGCGCGACGGTGATGATCGCGAAGGTGGCCTGGAAGCCGGCGAACGCGAGACCGCCGAGGTCCGGGGTGATGCCGTCCTTGCCCATCAGGCTGGACAGAAACCAGTCGGGGGTTCCGAGGAAGTGAGGGATGGAAGCGGGGCCGAACGCGAGACCGTAGCCGTAGAGCACCCAGAGGACGCCGACCAGGGCCATCGCGCCGAAGCTCATCATCATCATGCTGATGACGCTCTTGGCCCGAACCATGCCGCCGTAGAAGAAGGCGACACCGGGGGTCATCAGCAGGACGAGGGCTGCGGCGACAAGGAGCCAGAGGGCGTTGACCGTCCCTGCCTCCGCGTAGTCCGCTGCTGTGTGGAGCACCATGCGAATTGTCTACCTCTCTGTGCATAGCCCCGCGGGGTGACGCGATCCCGATCCGGGTGGGGGGCGCTTTCGGGGTGGAGCCAGTCTCGACGGGAGAGGTTTCGTGAGAGGGATGCTCGTGTTTCGCGAGTGTTACGCATCCCGGCGGTGTGTAAACACTGTGTTTCGGGATGCTGCCGATGTGCTCGGCGGGTGCTGCAACCCTCCTAGGCGGCGAGCTTCTGGCGCACCTGCCGCTTGGCGCGGCCGAGGAGGGCCGACATCCCGCGCAACCGCAGCGGCGAGACCGCCTGCGTGAGGCCGAGCGTCTGCGGGAAGTCGTCCGGCACCGCGAGGACCTCGTCGGCGGTCAGACCGGCGAGGCCCTGCACGAGGATGGAGGCGAAGCCGCGGGTCGTCGGAGCCTCCGCCGGCGCGGTGGCGTAGAGGTGCACGATCCCGTCGCCGTCGACCTCCACGAAGATGTAGACCGGCGCCTGGCACTCCTCCACGCGCTCCAGGAGGTCCGGGTGGTCGCGGTAGCGCTCGGGCAGGTCGGGAAGCTCGTCGGAGAACTCCAGCAGCAGCTGCAGCCGGTCGTTCTGCTCCAGCGCCTGGAAGTCGTCGCGGATCTCGGCGAGAGTTCCCGTCAGTTCGGTCATCCCTTAAGGCTACGTCCGATTGCGCCGCGCTCGGTCAGCGGGTCGGCACCTCGCCGGGCTCGGAGCCGGTGACGATCGGGACGCGCACGGCCGAACCCCACTCCGTCCACGAGCCGTCGTAGTTCTTGACGTTCTCGAAACCGAGCAGGTGGGTGAGCACGAACCAGGTGTGGCTGGAACGCTCGCCGATGCGGCAGTACGCGATCACGTCGTCCCCCGGCTTCAGCCCCGCGCCGTCGAGGTAGACCTCCTCCAGCTCTGCCCGCCTCTTGAAGGTGGCGTCGGGAGCGGCGGCGCGGGCCCACGGCACCGACTTCGCCGACGGGATGTGCCCGGCGCGCAGGGCGCCCTCGGTCGGGTACCCGGGGATCTCGGTGCGCTCCCCGCTGTACTCCTCGGGCGAGCGGACGTCGATCAGAGGCTGCCCGAAGTGGGCGAGCACGTCGTCCTTGAAGGCACGGACGACGGTGTCGTCGCGCTCGACCACGGGGTACTCGACCGGGGCCGGCTGCGGCACCTCGCGGGTGAGTTCGCGGCCCTCGGCGACCCACTTGTCGCGGCCGCCGTCGAGCAGGCGGACGTCCTCGTGCCCGAAGAGAGTGAACACCCACAGCGCGTAGGCGGCCCACCAGTTGTTCTTGTCGCCGTAGATGACGACGGTGGTGTCGCGGGCGATGCCCTTCGAGCCGAGCAGCTCGGCGAAGCGCTCCGGGCTCACGTAGTCGCGGACCACCGGGTCGTTGAGGTCGGTGTGCCAGTCGATCTTGACCGACCCGGGGATGTGCCCGGTGTCGTACAGCAGCACGTCCTCATCCGACTCCACCACGACGAGTCCCGGTTCGCCGAGGTGCGCGGCGAGCCAGTCGGTGCTCACGAGGCGCTCGGGGTGCGCGTAGCCGGCGAACTCGGGCGACGGGTCGGTCTCGATGGTCATGTCTGTGATGCCCTCCAGGGAATCGGTCGGTGGCGCAGGACTAGGCTGGGAAGCCTGCGACAGCTGGAATCTACGTCCAGCGTAAGCGGCTCGGAACAGCCGCGGTAAGACTTCGACACAAAGGTGCAGAACCCGTCATGACCCTCGAACAGACCGGCGCCCTCCCCCGTCTCGCCGACCGCTCGCCCGAGATCACGGGCGCCGAGATCGCCGAGAGCCTGGTGCCGCCGTCGCAGTTCGAGCACGCGACGTTCGACTCGTACCGTCCCGACCACGACTACCCGTCGCAGTCCGAGGCCGTCGCCACGCTGAAGCTGTTCGCCAAGACGTGGGAGCCGCAGCGGCCGGCCGGCCTGTTCAGCCGCAGCCGCAAGAAGGTGGAGGCGATGAAGCCGGGCGTCTACCTCGACGGCGGCTTCGGCGTCGGCAAGACGCACCTCCTCGCGGCGCTGTGGCATGAGGCGCCCGGTCCGAAGTACTTCGGCACGTTCATCGAGTACACGGCCCTGGTCGGCGCGCTCGGTTACGCGGGCGCGGTCAACCTGCTGCGCGGGTCCACCCTGATCTGCATCGACGAGTTCGAGCTCGACGACCCGGGCGACACGATGATGATGACGCGGATGCTCGGCGAGCTGGTCGCCTCCGGCACCCGCATCGCTGCCACGAGCAACACCCCGCCGAACGCGCTCGGCGAGGGCCGGTTCGCGGCGAGCGACTTCCTGCGCGAGATCCAGTCGCTCTCGTCGAACTTCCAGACCGTCCGCATCGACGGCCTCGACTACCGCCGCCGCGACACCACCGGCAGCGCCATCACGGTGGAACCGGCGGAGTACGAGCGCGTCGTGACCGCGCTGGCCGGCCGCGGCGAGACCGTGACGAGCGACGGCTTCCAGGACCTCATCGCGCACCTCGCGACCGTCCACCCCTCGCGCTACATCAAGATCATCGACGGTGTGGATGTGATCGGCCTCCGGGATGTGGAGGTGCTGCACGACCAAATGGCCGCCCTGCGCCTGGTCGCGTTCATCGACCGCGTGTACGACGCCGAGATCCCGATCGTGCAGTCCGGCGTTCCGCTCAGCGACGTCTTCGACGACGAGATGCTCGGCGGCGGCTACCGCAAGAAGTACCTGCGCTCGACCTCGCGCATGATCGCCCTCACCGCGGGCGAGTTACCGCCGCACGACTAGTCAGCGCTGGATGCGGTAGCGGCGGCGGGAGCCTCGGCGGGGATGTTCGCGCCCAGCCACTCGGCGATGGCGCCCGTCCACTTGGCCTCGTCGTAGTTCCACAGCTTGGTGTGGAGCGCGACGTCGAACGGCACGAGCGTGACGATGTCGCTCCGCGCCTCGGCGAGCGCACGCGACCCGGTGGACGGCACGAACCCGTCGTCGTCGCTGTGCAGGATGAGCATCGGCAGGCTGAGCTCGGAGGCCCGGGCGACGAAGTCCATGCTGCGGAGGTCGATCGGTGCGCCCTGACCGGTGATCGGGCCGCTCCACTCCGACTCGATGAGGCGCATGGCGGCGCGGGTCATCATGTCCGGGAGGTGAAGGAGGTTGCCCTGGTAGCCGAGGGTGTCGATCCAGTCGATGACGGGAGACTCGAGCACGATACCGGCGACGTGCTGCGCCGACGGCGACCGGGTGATCGTCTGGAGCACCACGGCGCCGCCCATCGACCAGCCCATGAGGACGACGGAGCGCGCGCCCTGCGACACCGCGTAATCGATCGCGGCCTCGATGTCGCGCCACTCCGTCCCGCCCAGCCCGTAGCGGCGGTCGGCGCTCTCGGGCGCATCCCCGTCGTTGCGGTAGGAGGCGAGCAGGCAGGTGAAGCCGGCGTCGTGGAACACCCGCACGGCGCGAAGTCCCTCCTGGCGGCTGGCGCCCCAGCCGTGCACCTGGATGACCCAGCGCTCGTCGCCTGCGTCTTCCGGGGCCGGGAACACCCACGCGGGCGCCTGGCCGAGCTCTGTGGAGATCTCGACGGACCTGACCGGCAGCCCGAGCTCGCCGGGCTGGAGGTAGTAGTACCCGCTGATGCGCGAACGTCCCGCACGAAGGTTGCCGAACTCCACGCGCTCCAGCTCGCGCGTCACCGAGCCGTCAGCGCGCTCGATGAGCCCGCCGAGCTTGGCGTAACCGGTGTCGCCGCCCCACCAAAGGCCGAGGCGGCCGGGCATCGTCGCGTCCGGGGTCTCCCGCAGGGTCACCGTTCCGACGCTCTCGTCGAACGAGCGGATGGTCTGGTTCTGCGGGCGGCGCCGCACCGGCGTGATCACGGTGCGCGCGACGCGGGCCGTCGCCCATCCGGCGATCAGGGCGGTGCCGACGACCAGCCCTCCCGCGACGAACGCCGCCGTTCCGAGTGCCTTGCCCCATGCCGAATCCGAGCCGCCTGCCGCCATAACGGCAGCGTACCGGCGGCGGCCCGCACGCGGACTCAGGAGTTCCCCAGGCGGCGTGCCTTACTGCCGCCGGACGCCAAAGGCTTCTAGTGTTCGAAGCGTGCCGACACCGACATCCCCACCGCAGCAGCCGGCGGAGTTCGCCACGGCGCTGCAGTCCATCCGCACCGCAGTGTCGCGTCCGGAGCTCGTGATCGAGGAGATCCCCGCGCCAGCGCAGCTGGCGCCGTACTCCGTCGCGCTCGCGGCCGACGTCCGGCCCGCACGGCACGGAAGCGACTCGGACCTCGGCACCGGCCGTTTCATCCTGCTCTACGACCCGGACGAGCCGGAGGCGTGGGGCGGCCCGTTCCGCATCGTCTGCTTCGCACAGGCGCCGCTCGAGACCGACATCGGGCTCGACCCGTTCCTCGCCGACGTCGCCTGGTCGTGGCTGGTGGATGCGCTGGATGCGCGCCACGCGCGCTACACGGCCGCGAGCGGAACGGCCACCAAGATCATCTCCACCGGTTTCGGCGAGCTGGCCGCCCAGGGCGACGGCTCGCAGATCGAGCTGCGCGCCTCGTGGAGCCCGCTCGAGGCGGACGTCTCCGCACACGTCGAGGGATGGGGTGAGCTGCTCTGCATGCTCGCCGGCCTCCCCCCGACCGGCGAGGGGGTGAGCCTGCTCAGCGCCCGGGCGGCCACGCCCAGGAAGGCGCCGCGTGGCTGAATACACGGTCATCGAGACCCGTGCCGACTACCTGGCGGCGGTCGAGCGCATCGCCGCAGGAACCGGCCCGGTCGCCGTCGACGCCGAGCGTGCCAGCGGCTTCCGGTATTCACAGAGGGCTTACCTCATCCAGGTCTTCCGGCGCGAGGCGGGCACGTTCCTCTTCGACCCGCCGGCCGTCGGACGCTTCGACGAGCTGAACGAGGCCATCCACGACGACGAATGGGTGCTGCACGCGGCGACGCAGGACCTCACCTGCCTCCGCGAGGTGGGCCTCGACCCGTCGATCGTCTTCGACACGGAACTCGCCGCACGTCTGCTCGGGATGCCGCGCGTCGGGCTCGGGACGGTCGTGGAGGAGCTCCTCGGCATCCACTTGGCGAAGGAGCACAGCGCGGCCGACTGGTCGACGCGTCCGCTCCCCCAGCCGTGGCTCGACTACGCCGCCCTCGACGTCCAGCTGCTGCCCGACCTGCGTGACGCCATCGCGGCGCTCCTCGACGAGGCCGGCAAGACCGACATCGCGCACCAGGAGTTCGCCGACGAGCTGGTCCGCGACCTCGTGCCCGTCCGCAACGAGCCGTGGCGGCGCCTGTCGGGCATCCACTCGATCCGCGGCATCCGCAACCTCGCCGTCGCGCGCGAGCTGTGGCAGGCGCGGGATGCGCTCGCCCGTGAGATCGACACCGCGCCCGGCCGCCTGGTGCCGGACGCCTCGCTGACCGCCGCCGCCAAGGCGATGCCGGAGTCGAAGCGCGCCCTCGCGGCGATGCGGGAGTTCACCGGCCGCGCGAGCCGCACCGAGATCGACCGCTGGTGGGCGGCCATCGAAGCGGGGCGCACCACCGACGACCTCCCCGTGCTGCGCGGCAACGGCGACACCCTTCCGCCGCCGCGAGCGTGGTCCGACCGCAACCCGGATGCCGATGCACGGCTCAAGGCCGCGCGGGCGGCGCTGACGGCGGTCTCAGAGGAGCGCAGCATCCCTCTGGAGAATCTGCTCACCCCCGACACGCTGCGCCGCGTCGCGTGGGCTCCGCCTGCCGAGATCACCCCCGAGAGCGTCGGCGAGGCCCTCGCGGCGCACGGTGCACGCCCGTGGCAGGTTGCCGCAACCTCACAGGTGATCGCCCAGGCATTTGTGGAAAGCAGCCAAAGCGCCGACGAGGGGTCCGAGCCCGCTTCGTAGGAAGGATCAAACGATTCTTTTCGTGCACAGCGGTGTACCTAGGATCGTTTCCGACCTTGATTTGGGAGGGCACTGTGGCCGATAGGAACGATGTCGTGTTCGTCGACGGAGTCCGTACTCCGTTCGGACGGGCCGGCGAAAAAGGGCAGTACTGGAACACCCGCGCGGACGACCTCGTCGTGAAGGCGATGATCGGACTCCTGGAGCGGAACCCCCAGGTGCCCAAGGACCGGATCGACGACGTGGCGATCGCCGCGACGACGCAGCAGGGCGACCAGGGCCTCACCCTCGGCCGCACCGCCGCCCTCCTCGCCGGACTGCCCAAGTCGGTCCCCGGATTCGCGATCGACCGGATGTGCGCCGGCGCCATGACCAGCGTCACCACCCTCGGGTCCGGCATCGCGTTCGGCGCGTACGACCTGGCGATCGCCGGCGGCGTCGAGCACATGGGCCGTCACCCGATGGGCTTCGGGGCCGACCCGAACCCGCGCTTCCTCTCCGAGAAGATGGTCGCGGAGGACGCGCTCAACATGGGCATGACCGCCGAGCGCATCCACGACCGGTTCCCGGCGCTCACCAAGGAGCGCTCCGACCGCTTCGCCATGCGCAGCCAGCACAAGGTGGCCGCCGCGTACGAGGCCGGCAAGATCCAGCCGGACCTGGTGCCGGTCGCCATCCGCTCCGAGTCCGGCTGGGGCCTCGCCACGCAGGACGAGGGGATGCGCCCCCAGACGAACATGGAGGGTCTCGCCACCCTCAAGACCCCGTTCCGGCCGCACGGCCGGGTCACCGCCGGCAACTCGTCGCCGCTGACCGACGGAGCCACCGCCTCCCTCCTCGCGTCTACCGACGCGGTGAAGGAGCTCGGGCTCACCCCGAAGATGCGCATGGTGAGCTTCGCGTTCGCGGGCGTCGAGCCGGAGATCATGGGCCTCGGCCCCGTCCCGTCGACCGAGAAGGCGCTGCGCAAGGCCGGCCTCAGTATCGACGACATCGGGCTGTTCGAGCTGAACGAGGCGTTCGCCATCCAGGTGCTGTCGTTCCTCGACCACTTCGGCATCGACGACGACGACCCGCGCGTCAACCAGTGGGGCGGCGCGATCGCGATCGGTCACCCGCTCGCCGCGAGCGGCGTCCGCCTGATGATCCAGCTGGCCCGCCAGTTCGAGGAGCACCCGGAGGTGCGCTACGGCGTCACCGCGATGTGCGTCGGCCTCGGCCAGGGCGGCACCGTCATCTGGGAGAACCCGAACTACGACAAGCGCGCCGCACGGAAGGGCTGACACGCACGTGACCGACTACAGCAAGATCGACTTCTCCCCCCTCGCCGACCTCACCGACGACGAAGTCGTCACCCACTCCTTCGTCCGGGATGTGCCGCTCCCCAGCGGCAAGACCCTCGCCCTGGTCACCCTCGACAACGGCCGCGACCACACCCGCCCCAACACCATGGGACCGGCGACGCTGCTGGAGCTCGGGAAGACCTTCGACGAGCTGACCGAGCGGGCGAAGCGCGGCGAGATCGACGCGGTCGCTGTCACCGGCAAGCCGTTCATCCTCGCCGCCGGGGCCGACCTCAGCCGTGTGGACGCCATCCCGAGCGTCGAGGTGGCGAAGCTGCTCCCGCAGCTGGGCCACTACGTCCTCGGCAAGCAGGCGACGTTCAGCGTGCCCTCGTTCGTCTTCACGAACGGCCTGGCGCTGGGCGGCGGTGTGGAGATCGGCCTCAACGCCGACTACCGCACCATCGACCGCAATGCGGCCGCCTTCGCCCTCCCCGAGGTGTTCCTCGGTCTCATCCCCGGCTGGGGCGGCGCGACGATCCTTCCGAACCTGATCGGCATCGAGAACGCCCTCAAGGTGGTCGTCGAGAACCCGCTGAAGCAGAACCGGATGCTGAAGCCGCAGGAGGTGTTCGACCTCGGCATCGCCGACGCGATCTTCGACTCGGCCAACTTCCTCGAGGACTCCCTCCGCTGGGCCGACAAGGTGCTCACCGGCGAGGTCGTCGTCAAGCGTCCGAACGAGCCGGGCAAAATCGAGCGGATGGTCAAGTGGGATGCCGCCATCGGCATCGCACGGAAGATGCTCGAGTCGCGCATCGGGACCGTCCCGAAGTCCCCGTACAAGGCGCTCGACCTGCTCAAGGCCGCGAAGTCGAACGACCGCGAGGCCGGGTTCGCCCTCGAGGACGACGCGCTCGCGGAGCTCATCGCCGGCGACCAGTTCCAGGCGAGCATCTACGCGTTCAACCTGGTGCAGAAGCGCGCGAAGCGCCCGGCCGGCGCCCCGGACAAGAAGCTCGCCAAGAAGGTCACCAAGATCGGCGTCATCGGCGCCGGGTACATGGCCAGCCAGTTCGCGCTGCTCTTCGTCCGCCGCCTCCGGGTGCCCGTGGTCATCACCGACCTCGACCAGGCTCACGTCGACAAGGGCGTCGCCTACATCCACGACGAGATCGGCAAGCTGCAGGAGAAGGGCCGCATCTCCCCCGACGAGGCCAACCGCCTGCGCGCGCTGGTCACCGGCACCACCGACAAGGCCGATTTCGCCGACTGCGACTGGGTCATCGAGGCGGTGTTCGAGGAGCTCGGCGTGAAGCAGGACGTCTTCGAGCAGGTGGAGCAGTTCATCTCCGACGAGGCGGTGCTCGCGACGAACACCTCCTCCCTGTCGGTGGAGCAGATCGGCGCGAAGCTGAAGCATCCCGAGCGCCTGGTGGGCTTCCACTTCTTCACTCCGGTCGCGGTCATGCCGCTGATCGAGGTCGTGAACACGCCGCTCACGGATGAGGCGACGCTGTCGACCGCGATGGTGACGGCCGCCGCGCTCAAGAAGAACGCGGTCATCACGGCCGACACCCCCGGCTTCGTCGTGAACCGCATCCTCGCGAAGATCCTCGGCGACGCGATGCACGCGGTCGACGACGGGACGCCCTTCGACGTCGTCGACGAGGCCATCGCGCCGCTCGGCCTGCCGATGGCGCCGTCCGCCCTGCTCGACCTGGTCGGGCTCAAGGTCGGCGCACACGTGCTCGACACCCACCACGCGGCCTTCCCCGACCGGTTCTACCGGTCGGAGAACCTCCACAAGCTCGCCGAGTACGGCACGCTGCTGGAGAAGGACGCCAAGGGCAAGGTGAAGGGCCTCGACAAGGGCGCGGCGAAGATCGTCTCCGGCGGCACGAACCCGTGGACGAAGGAGCAGATCCTGCGGACCCTCGAAGACGGCCTGGCCGACGAGATCCACCGCATGCTCGCCGACGACCACGTGGTCGAGGCGCCGGAGGACATCGACCTGTGCATGATCCTCGGCGCCGGCTTCCCGTTCCAGATGGGCGGCATCACGCCGTACCTGGATCGCGTCGGAGCCTCCGAGCGGGTGTTCGGGGACACGTTCCACCACCCGCCGGTCAAGGGCGTCGCCTAAGCACCGCCGAGTTGACACAACACGCCGTCCGCCAGATGTGGCGGACGGCGTGTTGCGTCAAGCAGCGTATTGCGTCAGACAGCGTGTTGCGTCAGGCAGCGGGATGGGTCAGCGGTTGACCGTCGACATGTCCGGGTAGCGGTCGCCCACGGGAGCGGCCACCGCATCCAGGCGGGCGATCTGCTCGTCGCTCAGGTGCAGGTCGGCGGCGGCGACGTTCTGCTCCAGGTTCTCCACCTTCGTGGTGCCCGGGATCGGTGCGATGTCGTCGCCCTTCGCCAGCAGCCACGCCAAGGCCACCTGGCCTGGCTTCGCGCCCAGCTCGCGGGCGACCTCGTCGACCTGCTCGACGATCCGGATGTTCGACTCCAGGTTGTCGCCCTCGAAGCGCGGGTTGAACCGGCGGAAGTCGTCGTCCGACAGCTGATCGAGCGACCGGATCGTGCCGGTGAGGAAGCCGCGCCCGAGCGGCGAGTACGGCACGAAGCCGATCCCGAGCTCGCGGACCGTCGGCAGCACCTCGGCCTCCGGGTCGCGCGTCCACAGCGAGTACTCCGTCTGGATGGCGGTCACCGGGTGCACGGCGTTGGCGCGGCGGATCGTCGCGGGCGCCGCCTCCGACAGCCCGTAGTGACGGATCTTGCCCTCCTCGATCAGCTCCTTCAACGCCCCGACGGTCTCCTCGATGGGCGTGTCCGGGTCCATCCGGTGCTGGTAGTACAGGTCGATGTGGTCGGTCTGAAGCCGGCGGAGGGAGCCTTCGACCGACAGCCGAACGTTCTCGGCCGAGCCGTCCATCCCGCGCTCGTCGTTCTGGCGGTGCTTGATGGTGCCGAACTTCGTGGCGATGACGACGCGGTCGCGGCGGCCGTCGGCGAACGCCTTCGCGAGCAGCTCCTCGTTCTTGTAGGGGCCGTACATCTCGGCGGTGTCGAAGAACGTCACGCCGAGGTCCATCGCCCGGTGGATGGTGCGGATCGAGCCGGCCTCGTCGGCACCGGCTCCGGTGTAGAACGCGGACATCCCCATGCAGCCGAGGCCCAGCTGCGAGACCTCCAGCTTCTCGGTTCCCAATGCGATCGTCTTCATGCGTCGTTCCCTTCCGTGACCTGGCCGACGCTCTGCCGGTACAGGTCGATCTTGTAGTCGATGGCCGCCAGGCTCGCCGTCATCTCCTCCAGTTGCCGCACGACGGCCATCCGGTGCAGGAGCAGCAGCTCCAGCCGTTCCGCCTGCGTGCCGTCGCCGTCGCGCGCGAGCACCACGTACTGGCGCATCGTCGCGATCGGCATGGCCGTCGAGCGCAGTTTCGTGAGGAACGTCACCCAGGTGACGTCCGCCTCGGTGTAGCGCCGATGGGTGGAGGATGCGCGCCCGACCGGAGTCAGCATCAGCCCTTCACGCTCGTAGTAGCGCAGGGTGTGGGTGGTGAGCCCGGTCCGCTCGGCGACGTCGGAGATCGACATCGCCGTCCGTGTGTCGGTCATATCGCCACAGTAGAACTTCGAGCGCACTCCAAGTCAACCGGGTCCCACACACCGCGAAGATTTGCGCCAAATCGTCGTTATGCGACGGCCATAACCGAGATTTGGCGCAAATCGTGCGGGAGGAGGGGTCGCGAACGGGGCGCGGGAGGGCAGCGTCAGGCGCGGCGCTTTTTGGCGGGGGCCGCGGCGGCGTCGGCTGCGGCCTCGTCGTCGGGCAGCGGACGCGCGATCGGGACGCGGCTGCCGAGCACCTGGGCGACCAGATCGCGCGCGATCTTCTGCGGCGTGAGCCCGGCGTCCTCGAGGATCTGGTCGCGCGACGCGTGGTCGATGAAGGCGTCCGGCAGGCCCAGCTCGTCCACGGCCGTGTCGATGCCCGCCTCGCGGAGGTCCTGTCGCACGCGAGTGCCGATTCCACCGACACGGATGCCGTCCTCGATCGTGACGACGATCCGGTGCTCCGCCGCGAGGGCGAGGATGCTCTTCGGCACCGGGACGACCCAGCGCGGGTCCACCACGGTCGCGCCGATCCCCTGCGCGGCGAGCCGGTCCGCGACTTTCAGCCCGAGGTCGGCCATGGGTCCGACGGTGACCAGCAGGACGTCCTTGCGGTCGCCCTCGCGCAGAACGTCGACCCCGTCGTCCAGCCGGCGGAGCGCCTCGATGTCGGGCTGCACGGAGCCCTTCGGGAAGCGCAGGACGGTCGGGGCATCATCCACGGCCACGGCCTCCCCCAGCTCCTCCCGGAACCGCGTGCCGTCGCGCGGAGCGGCCAGCCGGATGTTGGGCACGACCTGCAGGATCGCGAGGTCCCAGATCCCGTGGTGGCTCGGCCCGTCCGGACCGGTCACACCGGCACGGTCGAGCACGAACGTGACGCCCGCCTTGTGGAGGCCCACATCCATCAGCACCTGGTCGAACGCGCGGTTCATGAACGTGGCGTAGATGGCGACGACGGGATGCAGCCCGCCGAACGCGAGACCGGCGGCGCTGGTCGCCGCGTGCTGCTCCGCGATTCCGACGTCGTGGACACGCTCGGGGAACCGCTCGGCGAACTTGTGAAGGCCGGTGGGACGCAGCATCGCGGCCGTGATGCCGACGATCTTCGGATCCTTCTCGGCCAGGCGGACGATCTCGTCGGCGAAGACGCCGGTCCAGGAGGGCTTGCTCGACCCCTCCATCGGCTCGCCGGTCTCGGGGTCGATCTGGCCGACCGAGTGGAACTGGTCGGCCGCGTCGCGCAGCGCCGGCTCGTACCCGCGGCCCTTCTGCGTGATCGCGTGGACGATGACGGGCGCGCCGTAGTTCTTCGCCTGGCGCAGCGCCTCCTCCATGGCCTCGATATCATGGCCGTGGATGGGCCCGATGTACTTGATGTCGAGGTTCGAGTACAGCGCCTCGTTGTTGGAGAAGCGGCTCAGGAACCCGTGGAGGCCGCCGCGCACGCCGCGGTAGAACGAACGCCCAGGGGTGCCGAGCTTGTCGAACGCCTTGCGCGACGTGAGGTACAGGTTGCGGTAGCTCTTGCGGGTCCGCACCGTGTTGAGGAACCGCGCCATGCCGCCGATCGTCGGCGCGTAGGAGCGCCCGTTGTCGTTGACGACGATGATCAGCTTGCGGTTGTTGTCGTCCGAGATGTTGTTGAGGGCCTCCCACGTCATCCCGCCGGTGAGCGCGCCGTCGCCGACGACGGCCACGACGTGCCGGTCCTGCTGGCCGGTCAGCTCGAACGCCCGGGAGATGCCGTCCGCCCACGAGAGCGACGAGGAGGCGTGCGAGCTCTCGACGATGTCGTGCTCGGACTCCGACCGCTGCGGGTAGCCCGCCATGCCGCCGCGCTGCCGCAGCTGCGAGAAGTCCTGACGGCCGGTGAGCAGCTTGTGCACGTACGACTGGTGTCCGGTGTCGAACACGACGGCGTCGCGCGGGGAGTCGAAGACGCGGTGGATGGCGATGGTCGTCTCGACGACACCGAGGTTCGGTCCGAGGTGCCCGCCGGTCTTCGCCACGTTCGCCACCAGGAACGCGCGCACCTCGGCGGCGAGCTGGACGAGCTCCCGCTCGGTCAGCCTGTCGAGGTCACGGGGACCGTGGATGGTCTCGAGGATTCCCATGGTTTCGAGTCTAGGCGCGCCATCGTCAAGAGAGGCTCGGAAGCTGTCGTTCGACGGTCCCCTTGACAACATATGTTCCTTTCCCGCGGCACCGCGAACGCAGGCATCCGGCGGCGATGTGCGAAACGGAGGAGAAGCCAGGCCGACACGCCCGCAGACGCGGAAAAGGGAGGTGGCGACGGCCGTTCAGGCCGCCGACACCTCCGTTTCCGCGCGGCGTGCTTAGACGAGGCTCCGCAGCACGTACTGCAGGATGCCGCCGTTGCGGTAGTAGTCCGCCTCACCGGGGGTGTCGATACGGACGACCGCGTCGAACTCGACGGTCTGCTTGCCCGCGGGCGAGTTCTCGCTCGGCTCGGCGACCACGTGCACCGTCTTGGGCGTGGTGCCCTCGTTGAGCGCCTCGAGGCCGGTGATCGAGAACACCTCGGTGCCGTCGAGGCCAAGCGAGTCCGCGGACTCGCCGGCCGGGAACTGCAGCGGCACGACGCCCATGCCGATCAGGTTCGAGCGGTGGATGCGCTCGAAGCTCTCGGTGATCACCGCGCGGACGCCGAGGAGGCTGGTGCCTTTCGCCGCCCAGTCGCGCGACGAGCCGGAGCCGTACTCCTTGCCGCCGAGGATGACGAGCGGGGTGCCCTGCGCCTGATAGTTCTGCGACGCGTCGTAGATGAACGACTGCGGGGCGCCCTCCTGGGTGAAGTCGCGGGTGTAGCCGCCCTCGACGCCGTCGAGGAGCTGGTTGCGCAGGCGGATGTTCGCGAAGGTTCCGCGGATCATCACCTCGTGGTTGCCGCGGCGCGAGCCGTAGGAGTTGAAGTCCTTGCGGTCGATGCCGTGCTCGGTGAGGTACTGGCCGGCCGGGCTGTCCGCCTTGATGGAGCCGGCGGGCGAGATGTGGTCGGTGGTGACCGAGTCGCCCAGCTTGGCGAGCACGCGGGCGCCGACGATGTCGGTGACCGGGGTCGTGTCCAGAGTCATTCCCTCGAAGTACGGGGGCTTCCGCACGTAGGTCGACTTCTCGTCCCACTCGAAGACCGAGCCGGTCGGGGTCGGCAGCGACTTCCAGCGCTCGTCGCCCTCGAAGACGGACGCGTACTGGTGGACGAACATCCCCTCGTTGATCGACGAGTCGATGGTCTGCTGCACCTCGGCCGCGTCGGGCCAGATGTCCTTGAGGAAGACGTCGTTGCCCTCGGTGTCGGTGCCCAGCGGGTCGACCTCGAAGTCGAAGTTCATCGAGCCGGCGAGGGCGTACGCGATGACCAGCGGCGGGCTCGCCAGGTAGTTCATCTTGACGTCCGGGTTGATCCGGCCCTCGAAGTTGCGGTTGCCCGAGAGCACCGCGGTGACGGCGAGGTCGTTGTCGTTGACGGCCTGCGAGATCTCCTCGGGCAGCGGGCCCGAGTTTCCGATGCAGGTGGTGCAGCCGTAGCCGACCGTGTAGAAGCCGAGGGCCTCGAGGTCGTGCGTGAGGCCGGCCTTCTCGTAGTAGTCGGTGACGACCTTGGAGCCCGGCGCGAGGGTCGTCTTGACCCACGGCTTCGCCTTCAGGCCCTTCTTCGCCGCGTTGCGGGCGAGGAGGCCCGCGGCGAGCATGACCGACGGGTTGGAGGTGTTGGTGCACGACGTGATCGCCGCGATGGCGACGGCGCCGTGGTCGAGGACGAAGTCCTCGCCGTTCTCCGACAGACGCACGGGGACCGGGTTGGATGCGGCCTTCGGCGCGTGGCTGTGGTGGCTGTGCTGGTGGGTGCTGCGCGCATCCTCCGGCTGGAGCTCCCCGGGGTCGGACGCCGGGAAGGACTCGGAGATGGTCAGGTCGACCAGGTCGTGGGAGACGTCGGCGTAGTCGACGAGGTCCTTCTCGAACTGGTCCTTCGCGTGGCTCAACTCGATGCGGTCCTGCGGGCGCTTCGGACCGGCGATCGACGGGACGACCGTCGACAGGTCGAGCTCGAGGTACTCGCTGAAGACGGGCTCCACCGAGGGGTCGTGCCACAGGCTCTGCGCCTTGGAGTACTCCTCGACCAGCTGGACCTGCTCCTCGCTGCGGCCGGTGAGGCGCAGGTAGTCGAGGGTCACGTCGTCGATCGGGAACATCGCGGCGGTCGAGCCGAACTCGGGGCTCATGTTGCCGATGGTGGCGCGGTTCGCGAGCGGGACCTCGGCGACGCCCGCGCCGTAGAACTCGACGAACTTGCCGACGACGCCGTGCTTGCGCAGCATCTGCGTGATGGTCAGCACGACGTCGGTCGCGGTGACACCGGTCGGGATGGCGCCGGTCAGCTTGAAGCCGACGACCTTGGGGATGAGCATGGAAACCGGCTGGCCGAGCATGGCCGCCTCCGCCTCGATGCCGCCGACGCCCCAGCCGAGCACGCCGAGGCCGTTGACCATCGTGGTGTGCGAGTCGGTGCCGACGCAGGTGTCCGGGTAGGCGAGCAACTCGCCGTTCACCTCGCGGGTCATGGTGACGCGCGCCAGGTACTCGATGTTGACCTGGTGGACGATGCCGGTGCCCGGCGGGACGACCTTGAAGTCGTCGAAGGCGGTCTGGCCCCAGCGGAGGAACTGGTACCGCTCGCCGTTGCGCTCGTACTCGAGGTCGGTGTTCCGCTCCAGCGCGTTCTCCGTGCCGAACAGGTCGGCGATGACGGAGTGGTCGATGACCATCTCGGCCGGGGCGAGCGGGTTGATCTTCTTCGGGTCGCCGCCGAGGGCGGAGACCGCCTCGCGCATGGTGGCGAGGTCGACGATGCAGGGGACGCCGGTGAAGTCCTGCATGATGACACGGGCCGGCGTGTACTGGATCTCGGTGTCCGGCTCGGCGGCCGGATCCCAGCCACCCAGAGCGCGGATGTGGTCGGCGGTGATGTTCGCGCCGTCCTCCGTGCGGAGCAGGTTCTCGAGCAGGACCTTGAGGCTGAACGGGAGCCGCTCGTACCCCTCGACCGTGTCGATCCCGAAGATCGTGTAGTCCTTCGACCCGACCGTCAGTGTCCGCTTCGCACCGAAGCTGCCGTGTCCTGCGTTCTCGGTTGCAGTCACAATGCCCTCTCCTTCATCGGCAGGCGATGTCCACGCACGCCTCGTCCATCTTCCTCGTCCGTCGAAGCGCCTTTCCAGCAAGGTAACCCTAAATCGCCGAACCGGAAAGTATCTTGACGTCGAGATAAATCTAGCACGCTCAGAGCCGGTCGAAGACCAGCGAGCGGCGCTTCGCGAAGCGGTAGAAGAGCTCGACGCCGGCGGCCCCCACCGCGCCGACCGCGATGCCCCACGCCAGCGCCCCGTCCGCCTGCAGATGCATCTCGAAGAAGGACGCGGTGAACGGGATGAAACACACCAGCGCGAACGCGACGGCGACCGCGGCGAGGAGCAGCCACCGCATCCCGGTCAGCGGCCGCGTGAGCACGCACAGGATCCACAGCGACACGCAGAACAGCGCGACGGTGGTCACACTGCGGGCCTCGTGCAGCGGGATGCTGCCGTAGAGCGGCGCGTAGGCGACGATCGCCGTCACTCCGGCGATGAGGCCGGTCGGCACAGAGTACTTCAGCACCCGGCCGAGCACGCCGGGCGTGTAGATGCGCTTGTTGGGGGCGAGCGCGAGGAAGAAGGACGGGATGCCGATGGCGAGCGTCGAGACGAGCGTCAGCTGCCGCGGGAGGAACGGGAACGGCCACAGCACGACGGCGCTGACGAGGGCGAGCAGGATGCCGTAGGTCGTCTTCGCGAGGAAGATATTCGACACGCGCTCGACGTTGGCGATCACGCGCCGTCCGGAGGCGAGCACATCGGGCAGCCGGTCGAAGCGGTCGTCGAGCAGCACGACCCGCGAGACGGCCTTCGTCGCGGCCGTGCCGGTGCCCATCGCGATGCCGAGGTCGGCATCCTTCACCGCCATCGCGTCGTTCACGCCGTCGCCGGTCATCGCGACCGTCCTGCCGCGCTCCTTGAGCAGCCGGACCGCCGTGCGCTTCTGGTCGGGGCTGACGCGGCCGAGAACGCTCGCGGTGTCCAGCGCCGCGGCGAGCGCTTCGTCGGTCGTCAACGTGGACGCATCCACAGCCTCGCCCTCCAGCTGGAGCTCGCGCGCGATGGCCGCGACGGTGACCGGATTGTCGCCCGACATCACCACGACGCGCACCGCCTGCTCGCGGAAGTAGCCGAGGGTGTCGCGCGCCTCCGGCCGCAGTGTCTCGGCGAGGAGCACGAGCAGCGCGGGCTCCACCCGCGTCCCGGTCAACGGCCGGTGGACGTCCGCGGGCAGCGGATCGACCGCCCGCGCCAGCGCAAGCGTCCGCAGCCCGGTGGCCGCCAACTCCGTCGCGCGGGCCAGCGCCTCCGGGTGCTCCTCCAGTACACGCTCGGGAGCGCCGAGCACCCACGCGCTCTCGGCGCCGTCGACCGTGATCGCCACCGCACTGTACTTCGTGGCCGAGCTGAACGGGATGCGCCGGGTCACCCGGAACCGGTCGCTGCGGAACCGCGATCCGAGCAGGCCGGACGTCGCGTTGCCCGCCTCATCCGATCCGAACGCGGCGAGCGCCGTCTCGGCCAGCTCCACGACGGCCGCGTCGCCGATGGCCTCCGTGCCGTGCAGGGAGAGTTCGCCGGTGGTCAGGGTGCCGGTCTTGTCGAGGCACAGCACATCCACGCGGGCGAGCACCTCGACGGCGGCGAGCTCCTGGACGAGCACCTTCTTGGTGGCGAGCTGGATGGCGGCGACTCCGAACGCGAGGCTCGTCAGCAGTACGAGCCCCTCCGGGATCATGCCGACGACCGCGGCGACGGCGTCGAGCAGCGCGCGCCGCCAGCGGTCGTCGACGAAGATCTCCGAGAACCCGCCGTAGGTGAGCACGCGCCCGATCACCGTCACGATGATGAGCGGGCCGAGGATCCATGACAGGTACACCAGGATGCGGTTGGTCGCCTCGCGCAGCTCCGACCGCACCAGCGAGTGCTTGCGGATCTCGCTGGTCAGCCGGCTGGCGTAGGAGTCGGCCCCGACTGCCGTGACGAGCGCGAGTCCGGTGCCGGTGACGACGTGCGAGCCCGAGAGGAGCGGCGCCTCCGCATCCTTGAACACGGGGTCCGACTCCCCCGTCAGCATCGATTCGTCCAGCGACAGCCCCGTTCTCTCGACCACCACGGCGTCGGCGGGGATCTGATCGCCCGGGCGCAGCACGAGCAGATCGTCGATCACGACGTCCTCCAGGGCGACCGTGGCGACCTCCCCGTCGCGGCGCACGCGGCTGTGCGGCGCGGCCAGCAGCGCCGCGCGGTCGAGCACGCGCTTCGCGCGGTACTCCTGCACGATGCCGATCAGCGCGTTGACGACGACGATGCCGAAGAAGAACCCGTCGCGCAGGTCGCCGAGCAGCACGACGGCGATGAAGCAGGCGGTGAGGATGCCGTTGAACAGCGTGAAGATGTTCTCGCGCAGGATGTCGCCGAGCGAGCGCGAGCTCGGCTGCGTCTGCGTGTTCGCGCGACCCGCCGCGACCCGCTCCGCCACCTGGGCGGCCGTCAGCCCGGTCTGCGTCCCCGCGTCCAGCATCCGTCCCCCTCCGTCGCCCGCGAGCCTGCGACCGCCCCTAGCGGCCCGAGGCCGTGCGGCGCGGCGCGGCCGCCTTCTGCGGGAACTGCGCCTTGACCACGAACCACGTCACGAGCAGCAGCGGCGCGTACAGCGGGACGCCCATGAGGAGCTTGGTGAGGGCGAGCGCGCTGGTCGCTTCGTCCGTGTGCGCCAGATAGAGAGGTACCTGCACGACGAGGCGCGCGACGAAGAGCAGCAGCCACAGGAAGGTGAGCGCCTGCATCACCCGGAACTTCCGCTTGTCGCTGCGCCAGGCGACCCCGTCGCCCATCAGATAGCCGGCGGCGAGCCCGATGATGGGCCAGCGGACCAGCATCGAGATGAGGATGCCGGCGGCGTACGCGGCGTTGGTCCAGATCCCGAACAGGAAGTTGTCTTCGCCGCGTCCGGTGATGAGCGCGAGGATCGCCGAGATGCCCACACCGATCAGGCCGGCCAGCGCCTGCGTGAGCGGTGTCTTGCCGATCACGCGCAGCACGGTGAAGACGACCGCGACGGCGACCGAGCAGCCGATCGACAGCGGGACGTTCTGCGTGAAGGTGAAGAGGATGAGGAAGACGAGCCCGGGAAGGATCGTCTCGCACAGCCCGCGGATGCCGCCGAGCGCGCCGAGGAGCGCCGCGCCCGTGGAGGCGTCGGTCTCCGCCAGCTGCCCCAGGCCCGAGCGGCGGGCGGCCGCGGCGATGCTGTCGCCCAGGGCGGGAGTCGGCGCGTCTGTGCCTGTCCGGTCCTCCGCCGTGTCGGCCGGGTCGGCCGGCGTGCTCTTCCGGTCGGGCCGGTCCTGATCGGTCATGCGTGCGCCTTAGAGAGAGGAGTAGTCGTTCTCGTTGCCGGTCGTCGGCGCGGCCGGCATCCGCAGCGGGATGAGGTCGCGCGGCGGCATCGGCACCGAACCGCGGACCACGACGATGCTGCGGAACAGGTCTTCGACGAGCGCGGCCGCCTCCGGCTGCACCGCCGCGTCGCCCGCGATCACGCCGCGGAGGAACCAGCGCGGGCCGTCGACGCCGACGAAGCGCGCGACGCGCGTCTCCACCGGACCGCCGTCGGGCGCCGCAACGGGGATCTCGGCCACGAGCTCCGGACCAAACGCGCCGTCGCGCTCGGAGACCCGGCCGCCCTGGCGCTGGATCTGGTCGGTGATCTGCTCGCGGATCTCGTGCCACAGTCCGGTCGACCGCGGCGCCGCGAACGGCTGCACCTGCAGGGTGGAGCCGGCGTAGTCCAGACCGACCGCGACGACGCGCTGGGTCTCCTCCTCGACCTCGAGGCGCAGGTGCAGACCCTCGCGCGGGAGGATCTTCACCCCGCCGAGGTCGACGTACGGGCGAACCGGGTTGGCCTCGCTCTCGTCGAGCGGCCCCTCGGTCTCGCGGTCCGGCGGGGCCGACTTCTCGAACTCCGCCTCCAGGCCGTCGTCCTGCTGCTCGAGCTCTGCGCCCTCCTCGGCTCCGCGAGGGGTGTCGCTGATGTCGCTCACGCGTGTTCTCCTGACTCGGTCACGGTGTACCCGGACGAGCCGAAGCCCGCGGTGCCGCGGTGGCTGTCCGGGAGGGAGTCGACGGGGATGAACCGGGCCCGCGTGACCGGCATGACGATCAGCTGGGCGATCCGGTCGCCGACGGCGATATCGTACGGCATCGACCTGTCGGTGTTGAGAAGGGTCACCCGGATCTCGCCGCGGTATCCCGCATCCACCGTCCCCGGCGCGTTCACGATCGTGAGGCCGTGCCGCATGGCGAGGCCGCTGCGCGGGACGACGAACGCGGCATAGCCGTCTGGGAGGGCGATGGACACTCCGGTCGGCATCGTGAAGCGCTCCCCCGGCCCCAGCGTCACCGCCTCCGCGGCGCACAGGTCGGCGCCGGCGTCGCCCGGGTGCGCGTACGCGGGCAGGGCGGAGGCGATGATCGGGACGTCGACGGTATCGGTCACGTGTCAGAGGCTAGTGCAGAAGTCTGATCGAATAGAGGTCATGGACCTGTACCGAGAGCGACTCTGGGCGACCCCCTGGCTGTTCATCTCCACCCTGCTCGTCATCCCCGCGGTCATGCTCGTCTTCGCGCCGATCAACTTCGCCGTCGGTGTCGTCCTCGCGATCGTGATCTACGTCGCCTTCGCGATCTTCCTGGTCGCGACGGCGCCCGTCATCCGGGTGACGAAGGAGGAGCTGGTCGCCGGCCACGCGCGCATCCCGCTCGACCTGGTCGGCGAGCCGACGGCCTTCCGCGGCGACGACGCGACCCTGGAGCGCGGCCGCCGTCTCGACGCGCGGGCGTGGCTGCTCATCCGCGGCTGGATCAAGCCGGTCGTGAAGGTCCCGGTCGTGGATCAGGACGACCCGGCGCCCTACTGGCTCCTCTCAACAAGAAACCCGGACCAGCTGGTCCGGGTTCTCGATGAGGCTCGCCTCAGTTCCTAGTTCGTTCGACGTCAGGCGGCGCACTCCACGCAGATCGGTCCGAGCTTCGTCTCGTGATCGATCTGGGAGCGGTGCTTCACCAGGAAGCAGTTCACGCACGTGAACTCGTCCGCCTGAGGAGGCAGCACCACGACGTCGAGGTCGAGGTCGGAGAGGTCGGCACCGGGGAGCTCGTATCCACCGGGGTTGTCAGCATCTTCGACGTCGACGACCCCCGACATCTTGTCCGGGACACGCTCCTTGAGGGCCTCGATCGACTCGGAGTCGTCCTCGGTCTTCCGCGGTGCGTCGTAATCCGTTGCCATGCCCATCCACTTCTCGTCGTAACGGCCGATTCTCGCAATCGGCGGCCATAGTTTGCATCAATCGCCCCTGAATAGCAAAACCAAACAGGAGCCTCTCAGCATTGCTCGGTGTGCAACTTCCGGCACGCCCGCTGTATTCCCCGGAATGCCTTCTGCTCCGTGGCATCCTGGGGCCGTACGAACGAGCTCGGAAGGCAATCCACATGCAGGATTTGAAGGTCATCGGGGTCGAGAACGGCGCGCTGGTCGCCGTCGGCGACGACGGTGAGCGTTTCCGCATCGCCGTGGACGAGGCGTTGCAGTCGAAAGTGCGCCAGGTGCGGCAGGAGACGCCCGCCGACGCGCCCAAACTCTCACCGCGCGAAGTGCAGGCCCACATCCGTTCCGGCATGTCCGCCGAGGACGTCGCCGCGGTCACCGGAGCCCCGCTGGAGTACGTGCAGCGCTTCGAGGGACCGATCATCGCCGAGCGCGAGCACATCGTCGCAAGCGCCCTCAGCGTCCCCGTGCACACCTCCGACGCCGTCGACCCGCTCGGCGAAGCCGAGACGTTCGGCTCGGTCATCCGCGACCGCCTCGCATCGCTCGGTGTCGCGGGCGAGCGCTGGGCGAGCTGGAAGGACAGCGAGACCGGCTGGATCGTGAAGCTGGAGTTCACGGCGGACACGATCGACCACGACGCCCGCTGGTCGTACGACGCGCGCAAGCACGCCCTCGCACCGCTCAACTCGGAGGCGACCACGCTGTCGCAGGCCGGAGAGCTGCGCGGCGGCTCCCTCATCCCCCGTCTCCGTGCCGTGCTCCCGCACGAGGGCGAGCCGGACAGCTCCCGCTTCGACAGCGGAGCCTTCACGTTCCCCGCCCCGGCCGCCGACCTGATGGGTCCGGAGATCACCGCGCCCATCGAGCCGCTGCCGCAGGGCCGAACGCCCGGCGCCAACAACTCGATCACCGTCTCGGCCATCAAGCGCGCCGACGACGGTGCCCCGCGCGACCTGCACCAGACCGCCGACCTGCTGGAGGCCTTGCGCCGCCGCCGCGGTGAGAGGGAGGCCGCCGGCTACGAGGACCGCCCGACGCCGACCGATGCGGCGCCGCTGGATGTCGTGCCGACGGCGTCGACCGAGGCGCCGGTCACGCCGGCCCCGGCCGCGACGCCGTTCCGTCTCATCGACGAGCGTCCGCCCGCGGCCGAGCAGCCGCCGCTCCCCCTCGACGTTCCGGCGCCGCCGAGCGGTCCGTCCAACGGCGGGCCGTCGAACGCCGGGCCGTCGAACGACTCCGGCCCGCAGCCCTCGTCTCGCAAGAAGGGGCGGGCAGCCATGCCGAGCTGGGACGAGATCGTCTTCGGCGCCCGAACGGACGACGACCTGGCCTGACGGATCGCCGTTCCCGGTGCGGGAGCGCCGTATATCGTCCTTTATCCTGTGGGAATGCTTCCAACCGACCCTGCACGGACGATCAGTTCTGCCCTGCGCGGACATGACAACGCGCTCGGGCTGATCCGGCTCGTCCTCGCTCTGGCGGTCCTGGTCTCCCACACGTGGCCGCTCGGTGGGTTCGGACATGATCCAGGGAGCGGGATCAGCCGCGGTCAGACGACGCTCGGCGGACTGGCCGTCGGCGGGTTCTTCGCCATCAGCGGCTACCTCATCACCAAGAGCGGGATGTCCGCCGACGTGATGCAGTTCCTCTGGCGCCGCGTCCTTCGCATCTTCCCCGCGTTCCTGCTCGTGCTCCTGCTCTCCGCACTGGCGCTCGGACCGGTCATCTGGATGCTGGACGGCCACTCGCTCCCCGAGTACTTCGCGCGCTCCGCCGCCAGCCCCTGGCACTACATCGGATCCAATTGGACGCTGACGGTCGGCACCTGGGGCATCCTCGACGTCTTCCAGCACTCGACCCCGTACGGCGTGCACACCGGCACCAGCGTGTTCAACGGCTCGATGTGGACGCTCAGCCACGAATGGGCCTGCTATCTCATGGTCGCCATCCTGCTGGTCGCCGGCGTGCTCACGAAGGCCCGGCCGGTGGTCGTCGCGGTCGCGGTCGTGATCTTCGCCGGGCAGATCGTTCAGCTGGTGAGCCCCGGCACGATGGGTGCCGTCCTGCCGCCGCTGGGCAACCCCGAGTTCCTCTCCCTCGCCTACCCGTTCGCGGTGGGCGCCGTGTTCGCGGTCTACTCCCGCTCCATCCCGTTGACACCCCGCTTCGGAATCGCAGCCGGCGTCGTGCTCGTCTGGACTCTGCTCAATGGCGGCTACGCCGTCGTGGGCGTCCCGGCCGGCGTCTACTTCGTGCTCTGGCTCGGCTCCGCGATCCCCGGCCGGCTGCGGAAGGTCGGGCAGAAGAACGACATCTCCTACGGCGTCTATCTCTATGCCTTCCCGGTTCAGCAGACGCTCGCCTATTTCGGCCTCTACAAGCTCGGCGTCATCCCGATGATCCTCGGCGCTGCCGCGATCACGCTCGGCCTGTCGTGGTTGAGCTGGCGTTACGTGGAGAGCCCGGCCATGTCGCTCAAGGGCTGGGGGCCCGGCCGCGGGTTCGCCTACTGGGTGCAGCGGTTCCGGCGCGCCACCGGACCGGCCGGAGAGGCGGGAGCCGTATCCGAGAACGCCGCCCCGGCTTCCGCGGCTTCCCCCGCGACGCACGTCGCGCATCCGGTCACGGCGGAACTCAGCCTGCCGCTCCGAACCGCAGCAGCGGAACCCGCGTCTCCTCCGGCGTGAGCGAGCCGTGCTGGCCGACCATGTTGCGGCCGGTCCGCTGGGGGTCGCGGCCGTCGTAGTACGCGATGCGCTTGCGCGCAGCGACCAGCACATCCCCGATCCGCGGTGCGACCTCGGGGTCGACCCGCTCGCCGAACCAGCCGGCGTCGACCGCCTCGGCGCGCGTCGCCACCCACGACCGGTCGCCTTCGGCGTCGCGCCAGCGCTCGGCGACGGCCACCGGTGAGGCGCCGTCCTCGACGTAGAGGTGCAGCAGCCGCGGCTCGCCGGCGATGTCCGCGACGTCCTGCAGGAGCTCGGGCGCGGTGTCGTACAGGATGTGGCCGCTTTCCGGCACATCCACCGCGCCGTGGTCGGCGGTCAGCAGCGCGCCGCGCCCCGAGCCGAGGCGGCGCGCGAAGTCGGCGACCAGCGCATCCAGGGTCTCCAGGGCGGCCGTCCACTCCGACGACTCCCAGCCGCGGGCGTGCGCCAGCTGGTCGAGCTCGGCGACATAGAGATAGGTGAGGCCCGGCCCCGTGGTCGCCAGCACGTCGGCCGCCGCGGCGAACCGGTCGGCCATCGACTGGACGCCGACGAACTCCGCTCCGCGTAGCACGGCCGCGGTGAAGCCGGTGCCGGCGAACTTCGGGAGGGCGATCGCGCGCGGCGTGACGCCCCGCTCCGCAGCCTGCTCGAAAACCGTGCGCGACCGCTGCCAGGTCTGCGGATCCATCCGCTCGTCCCAGCCGGTCAACTGGTTCGTCAGACGGCCGGCGCCGTCACGCACGCGGTAGCCGACCAGGCCGTGCTCGCCGGGCGTCGTCCCGGTCGTCAGGGTGGCGAGCGCCGCCGCCGTCGTCGTCGGGAACCCGGCGTCGATCGTGGTCGTCTTCCCGAGCAGCGGGGCGAGCGTCCTCGCGTGCCCGGCGCGGGCACGGAGGGCCGCTGCGCCGAGCCCATCGACCACGATGACGACGACGTGCTCCATCCGCGGCAGGCCGAGGTCGTTCGTCTCTCCCGAGAGCGCGGCGAGCGAACTCGGCAGAACCGTGGCGAGGCTCGCTCTCGTCGTGAACGCGGCCGGTAGCATGGGGGGCATCCGGCCCAGTCTGGCACAGCGATCCCGCCGCCCGACAAGCCGCCCCCGCCCCTTCGCACCGCACAGAATGCCCGAATGACACCTGCAGACGACAAGCCCGCCGCCGGAACGACGGAACGCATCGAAGACGTCGACGTCACGACCGAGATGCAGGGCTCGTTCCTCGAATACGCCTACTCGGTGATCTACTCGCGGGCCCTCCCCGACGCCCGCGACGGCCTCAAGCCCGTGCAGCGCCGCATCCTGTACATGATGACGGAGATGGGCCTCCGCCCCGACCGCGGCCACGTGAAGTCGGCGCGTGTCACCGGCGAGGTCATGGGAAAGCTGCACCCGCACGGCGACAGCGCCATCTACGACGCCCTGGTGCGGATGGCGCAGGACTTCACCCTCCGCGTCCCGCTGGTCGACGGGCACGGCAACTTCGGTTCGCTCGACGACGGCCCCGCGGCCGCCCGATACACCGAGGCACGCCTCGCCGCCGCCGCCCTCGCGATGACGGAAGACCTCGACGAGGACGTCGTCGACTTCGTCCCCAACTACGACAACCAGCTGATGCAGCCGGATGTGCTGCCCGCGGCGTTCCCGAACCTGCTCGTCAACGGCGCGAGCGGCATCGCCGTCGGCATGGCCACCAACATGGCGCCGCACAACCTCATCGAGGTCGTCGGCGCGGCCCGGCACCTCCTCGAGAACCCGGACGCCACGCTCGACGACCTGATGGAGTACGTCCCCGGCCCCGACCTCCCCGGCGGCGGAACGATCGCCGGCCTCGCGGGTGTCCGCGACGCCTACGCGACCGGTCGCGGCAGCTTCCGGATGCGCGCCAAGGTGACCGTCGAATCCATCACCGCGCGCAAGAGCGGCCTCGTCGTCACCGAGCTGCCCTACCTGGTGGGCCCCGAGAAGGTGATCGAGAAGATCAAGGACGGCGTCAACGCCAAGAAGCTCAACGGCATCTCCGACGTCACCGACCTCTCCGACCGCCAGAACGGCCTCCGGCTGGTCATCGGCCTCAAGACCGGGTTCAGCCCGGAGGCGGTGCTCGAGCAGCTCTACCGGTACACGCCGCTCGAAGAGGGCTTCGCGATCAACAACGTCGCCCTGGTCGCCGGCGGACCGCAGACGCTCGGCCTGCGCGACCTGCTGCAGGTGTACCTCGACCACCGCATCAGCGTGGTCACCCGCCGCTCGCAGTTCCGCCTCGCCCGTCGCAAAGAGCGGCTGCACCTGGTCGAAGGCCTGCTCATCGCCATCCTCGATATCGACGAGGTCATCCAGGTCATCCGCACGTCCGACGACACGGAGCAGGCGCGCGGCCGCCTGATGCAGGTGTTCGACCTCAGTACGCTGCAGGCCGACTACATCCTCGAGCTGCGGCTGCGCCGCCTCACGAAGTTCAGCCGGATCGAGCTCGAGACCGAGCGCGACCAGCTCCGCCGCGAGATCGACGAGCTGGAGGCGCTGCTCGCGTCGCGCCAGGCCATCAACGACCTGGTGTCGGACGAGCTGGAGCGGGTGGCCGCCACGTTCGGCACCCCGCGCCGCACCCTGCTCACCGAGGCCAAGCCGTCGATCGCCGGCGCATCGCGCAGCAAGGCGGCCACCGTGCAGCTCGAGGTCGCCGACGTGCCCACGCGTGTGTTCCTGTCGACGACCGGGCGCATCCTGCGCGTGGATGCCGTCGTCGGCGCCGACGGTGCGGAGGGCGGCCTCGACCGCATCCAGGCGCCAGCCCGCCGCAGCAAGCACGACGCCATCCTGTCGCAGCTGGACACCACCAGCCGCAGCGAGATCGGCGCCGTGACGAACCGCGGCCGGCTCATCCGCTTCTCCCCCGTCGACCTTCCCGCTGTGCCGGCCAACTCCATCCAGCTGGCCGCGGGGGTGAAAGTCGGCGACTACCTCGCGCTCGCGGACAAGAAGGAGCGCATCCTCGCCCTCGCCTCACTCGACTCGGAGCGCACGATCGCGCTCGGCACCGCCCAAGGCGTCGTGAAGCGTGTGGCCGCGGGCGACTGGGCGAACAAGCCGGAGTTCGAGATCATCTCGCTCAAGGACGGCGACGAGGTGGTCGGGGCCACGACGGTCACGGACGCGGACGAGTTCGTGTTCGTCTCCAGCGACGCCCAGCTGCTGCGGTTCGCCGCGTCCAGCGTCCGTCCGCAGGGCCGGGCGGCCGGCGGAATGGCGGGCATCAACCTCGGTGCGGGCGCGCGCGTCATCTACTTCGGTGCCGTCTCCGCCGAGGAGGCCGAGACAGCGGTCGTCGCGACCATCGCGGCCAGCGACGCCACGCTCCCCGGCGCCGACCCCGGCACGGCCAAAGTCAGCGACTTCGCGGAGTTCCCCGCGAAAGGGCGCGCGACCGGCGGTGTGCGGGCGCAGCGGTTCCTCAAGGGCGAGAACGAGCTCGTGCTCGCCTGGGCCGGCCCGGCACCCGCTCACGCGGTCGCGCCGGACGGTGCCGCGCGGAACCTCCCCGAGGGCGGCTCGCGCCGCGACGGCTCGGGCACTCCGCTCGACACGGTCGTCGGCTCCATCGGCCGCCGCATCGGCTGACCCCGCGCCCCTCCCCTCGCGCCGAACCCCCACCGTCGAGTCCGCAAACTTTGCACACCACGCGCCGCGTGGGCGTGCAAAGTTTGCGGACTCGACGGGGGGCGAAGAGCGGAGCGGGTCAGGCGTCGATGCGGGACCGGCTGAGGTCGTCGGCGCCCGCGATGATGAACTCCTTGCGGGGGGCGACGTCGTTGCCCATCAGCAGCTCGAAGACGCGGTTCGCCGCCTCGGCGTCGGGGACGCGCACGCGCCGCAGCGTCCGGTGCGCCCGATCCATCGTCGTTGTGGCCAACTGGTCCGCATCCATCTCGCCCAGTCCCTTGTACCGCTGGATCGGCTCCTGGTACTTCTTGCCGCGCTTCTTGAGGTCGGCGAGCACGGCCTGCAGCTCCGCCTCCGAGTACGTATAGATCGTCTCGTTCGGCTTCGAACCGGGGTTGACGACCACGACGCGATGCAGCGGCGGCACCGCGGCGAACACCCGGCCTTCCTCGATCATCGGCCGCATGTAACGGAAGAACAGCGTCAGCAGCAGCGTGCGGATGTGCGCACCGTCGACATCCGCATCCGACATGATGATGACCTTGCCGTACCGGGCGACCGACAGGTCGAAGCTGCGGCCGGAGCCGGCGCCGATGACCTGGATGATCGCCGCGCACTCGGCGTTCGACAGCATGTCCGAGATGGACGCCTTCTGCACGTTCAGGATCTTGCCGCGGATGGGCAGCAGCGCCTGGTACTCGCTGTCGCGCGCGCGGCGGGCGGTCCCGAGCGCCGAATCGCCCTCGACGATGAACAGCTCGCTGTTGGCGACGTCGTTGGAGCGGCAGTCGACCAGCTTCGCAGGGAGGGAGGAGGTCTCGAGCGCATTCTTCCTGCGTTGCGTCTCCTTGTGAGCGCGCGCCGAGATCCGGGACTTCATCTCGGCGACGACCTTGTCGAGGACGAGCGCCGACTGCGCCTTGTCGTCGCGCTTCGACGACCCGAACCGCTCGGCCATGGCCTTCTGGACGACGTTGGCGACGATCGCACGCACGGCGGGCGTTCCGAGGATCTCCTTGGTCTGACCCTCGAACTGCGGCTCCGGAAGGCGGACGGTGAGGACGGCGGTGAGACCGGCCATGACGTCGTCCTTCTCGAGCTTGTCGTTCCCCGCCTTCAGCCGCCGCGCGTTCTGCTCCACCTGCTGGCGGAGGAACTTCAGCATCCCCTGGTCGAACCCGGCCTGGTGGCTGCCGCCCTTCGGCGTCGCGATGATGTTGACGAAGCTGCGCATGACCGTGTCGTACCCGGTGCCCCAGCGCAGTGCGATGTCGACCTGGCAGTCGCGCCTCAGCTCGGTGGGCAGCATGGCGCCGGTCTCCGACAGCACGGGGACGGTCTCGGTGAAGTGCCCCTCACCCGTGAGCCGCCACGTGTCCGTGATGGGGCTGTCCGGCGCGAGGAAGTCGACGAACTCCGAGATGCCGCCCTCGTAGCGGAACGTCGTGCGGCCCGTCTCCGCGCCGTCGGCTCCCGGGCGCTTGTCGTCGATGGAGATGGAGAGGCCGGGAACGAGGAACGCCGTCTGCCGGGCGCGACCGACGAGGTCGTCCGTCGAGAACTCGGCGCCCTTCGTGAAGATCTGGCGGTCGGCCCAGTAGCGGATGCGCGTCCCGGTGACGCCCTTCGCCACCTTGCCGACGACCCGCAGCTCGCTGCCGCTGACGAACGGGGTGAACGGGCTGTCGGGGCCGGGCTCACCCTTCTTGTCGTCGAAGGTGCCGGGCTCGCCGCGGTGGAAGGACATGGCCCACGTCTTGCCGTCGCGGTCGACCTCGACGTCGAGGCGCTCCGACAGAGCGTTGACGACGGACGCGCCGACGCCGTGCAGGCCACCGGAGGCCGCGTACGACCCGCTGCCGAACTTGCCGCCGGCGTGCAGCTTGGTGAAGACGACCTCGACACCCGAGAGGCCCGTCTTCGGCTCGATGTCGACGGGGATGCCGCGGGCGCGGTCGCGCACCTCGACGCTGTCGTCGGCATGCAGGATGACCTCGATGTCGGACCCGTGACCGGCGAGGGCCTCGTCCACCGAGTTGTCGATGATCTCCCACAGGCAGTGCATCAGACCGCGGGAGTCGGTGGAGCCGATGTACATGCCCGGGCGCTTGCGCACGGCCTCCAGCCCCTCGAGCACCGAGAGGTGCCTGGCCGAATAGTCCGAACTCGCCACGGGTGCTCCTTGTGGTTCCGGTGCGTCCATCGGGTGCGGACGCACGTGCCTCTCCAGAGTAAGCGCCGAGCGGCGCAGCCTACGTCACCGACACGAGTCGGGCGCCGAGGCTACGCGTTGAGCGAAATAGCAGCCAATGCGCGCCTGATTGCCCGGCATCCGTGGTTCTATAGACGTACCGAGTTCAAGCGGTTGCGACGGAAAGGAGCATCACATGTCGACACTCACCTCGGAGAACGGGGCGGTTGACGAGCTCGCATCGGGGCCGCAGTTGACGGCCGCGGACCGTTGCGACAGCTGCGGAGCGCAGGCGTACATCCGTGTCGTTGTCAATAACGGCGAACTTCTCTTCTGCGCCCACCACGGCAAGAAGCACCAGGAGAAGCTGTCTCAGATCGCCCACAGCTGGCACGACGAGACCGCTCGCCTGTTCGAAGAGCAGCGCGCGTAACGCGGCCGCATCGCGAATCGCGAGGCTGACCGGAGGATGACACCAGGAACGGCTGTGCGCAGACGCGCCCACATCGACCTCTCCGCCATCCGCTCGACGGCAGCCGCCGCCATCGCGTCGCTCCCCGACTGCACCGCCGATCTCCGCGCCGACGCGTACGGACACGGGCTCATCCCCGTGGCTCGTGCGCTGACGGATGCGGGGGTCGGCGGTTTTCTCGTATCCCGGGTCGAGGATGCCGCGGCCATCGCCGACGAGGGTCTACCCGTCGAGGCGACCGTCGGCAGCCGCCGGCCCGCATCCACGCCCACAGGCGCTCTCATCGGCCCTGAGCTCTTCGGGCTCGACGCCGACCGCCCGTCCGCCCCGGCCATGCGCCTCGAGGGCGAAATCATCGCCGTCAAGCGCGTCCCCGCGGATCGCGGCGTCTCCTACGGCTACACGTACCGCACCGCTCGGCCCAGCACCCTCGTGCTGGTCGCGCTCGGCTACGCCGACGGCATCCTGCGCGTCGCCTCCAACAAGGCGCCCGTCAAGGTCGGCGACACCGTCGGCCGCATCACCGGACGGATCGCCATGGACCAGTTCGTCGTCGACATCGGCGACGACTCCGCCGCGCCCGGCGACTCCGTCATCCTGTTCGGCGACCCGGACCGCGGAGAACCGACTGTTCGGGACTGGGCGGATGCGCTGGGCGTCGCCGCGCCGGTCATCACGAGCCGGCTGGGCCGGCGCATCGAGAGGACGTACAGCGCGTGACCATCGTGGACGCCGTCGCCGAGCCGCTCCCCCGCGCCGTCATCGACCTCGCCGCCGTGCGGCACAACGTCGCCCATCTGACGCGGCTCATCGCGCCGGCGCAGACTATGCTCGCCGTGAAAGCGGACGCCTACGGCCACGGACTCCTCCCGGTCGCCGAAGCGGGGCTGGAGGCCGGAGCGACCTCGCTCGCCGTGCTCGAGATCCCGGCCGGGCTCGTCCTCCGGCATGCGGGCGTCACCGTCCCCCTCCTCGCCTGGCTGCACGGTCAGGACACCGACTGGCGCGCGGGCATCGAGGCCGACATCGAACTCGGCATCTCGGCGCTCTGGCAGCTGGAGGCCATCGCTGCGGCCGGCGCCGACCGTCCCGCCGTCGTGCACCTCAAGGTGGACACCGGCCTCAGCCGCAACGGCGCCACCCGCGAGGAGTGGCCCGGTCTGATCCGTGCCGCCCTCGACCTGCAGGAGCGCGGCGTCATCCGCATCCGTGCCGCCTGGTCGCACCTGGCCGACGCCTCGCTCGCCGACGACGAGGCAGCCCTTGCCGAGTTCCGCTCGGCGGTCGTCCAGGCGGAGCGCCTGGGAGCATCGTTCCAGGTGCTGCACCTGGCCGCGAGCTCCGCGGGCATCCGGATGCCGGAAGCGCGTTTCGACTTCGTGCGGTTCGGCATCGCCGCGTACGGCTTCTCCCCGTTCGACGACTCGACCGGCGGCGAGCTGGGCCTCATCCCCGCGATGCGGCTGGAGGCTCCCGTCACCGAGGTGCACGTCGGCGGCACGACACACGCCCGGCTCGGGATCGGCTACGCCGACGGCGTTCCGACGCTCGGAATCGCCAAGACATCCATTCAGCTGAACGGCCGCCGCTGCCCCGTCATCGAGGTCGCCGCCGACAGCATGCTGGTGGATGCGGGCGCGCACCGCGTCGAGGTCGGCGACACCGCCATCCTGTTCGGCCCGGGGACGGACGGCGAGCCCACCGCCGAGAAGTACGCCGACTGGGCGGAGACGATCGCCGACGAGATGATCACCGGCGTCGCGACCCGGGTCCCCCGCGTCTACGTCAACTGACCCCAGCCAACAGCTCCTGAGTTTTTCGGCCGACACGCCGGCACGGGCGCGAAAAAGTCAGGAGCTGTCGGCGTGAGTCAGAGGGAGACGCCGAGGCGGTCCGCGATCGCGCGCCGCGCGTTGGTCGCGTAGCGGTCGACTCGCTCCGTCTGCGGCACCGGCGGCAGCTCGCCGCGGAGGGCCGTGCTGAGCAGCCGGTCGGCCAGGACGGGGTTCATCGGCAGCAACGGACCGTGCAGGTGAGTGCCGATCGAGGATCCGACCAGGACGCCCTCCACCGACCCGTCGTTCCCTGTGCCGCGCACGACGCGGCCGAGCGGCTCGGCGCCGTCGAGGACGGTGCGCGCCGAGTGGTTCTCGAAGCCGGCGATGGTCGTGCCGTCCGCCAGCCGCACCACGATCTCGCCGACGTGCCTCTTGCCACCGAGAGCGGCGCGCGTCGGGAAGACCGCGGCACCGGCGAGCACGTCACCCTCCGGGGTCTCGAGCTGGGTTCCGAGCAGCTGCCAGCCACCGGCGATCGCCACGAACGGCACCCCGGCATCCCGCCACTGGCGCAGCTGCGGCGCGATCCGGAGAACGTCGTCGTGGACGGCGCGCTGCGCCGACAGCGGACCCGAACCGACGTGGACGAGGTCCACGGCGGCAGGAAGTTCCGCGCCGGGCGCGTGATCGACGACATCGACGTCGACTCCGCGCCAACGAGCCCGCTCGGCCAGCGCGAGCACGTTGCCCGCGTCGCCGTTGATCCCGAGTTCGGTGGGATACAGGTGCAGGATGCGCAGCACGGTCATCGCTCGCCGCCCTCCAGGTCGAGGAAGCCGAGCTGCTTGCGGATGAGCATCATCTGCTCATAGTTCACGATCATCGTCTTGGTGCCGCGTGACGGCTTCGGCAGCGCCAGGAACGCCTGCAGCGCGGGCTTCAGCTCCGGCACGACCTGGTCGACATCGATACCCGCGTAGGCGAAGCGCGTCGCGAACTGCCACGCCTTCGTGCCGGACACCACATCCACGTGGGTCAGCTTCGACAGGTCGATGTCGTACACCCACGACGGGTCGGGCGTGCCCTCGTCGACCGAGACGAACACCTGCTCCGGCGACTCGCTCAGGTAGTCGAGGTTCAGCTGGAGGCTCGGCGGGTTCTTCATCATGATGATCTCGATGTCCTCGTCGCCGACGTGCAGCGTCTCCCCGCGGCCATAGACCGTGCGGAGGGCCGCCATGGCGGCGACGACGGCGTTCGGCTGGAAGCGGTCGCCGAGCAGCCGGCGCGCCATCGCGGTCGCGCCCGCCGCATCCACCGCGTAGTGCAGGCCGCGCGCGGGCAGGCCGATGCGGACGTTCTCGCCGCCGATGGTCAGCTGAGCGCTCTGCACTTCGAGCTTGCTGACGAACACCGACGGGATGGGCAGAGCGCCGGCGGCCGCGCCCGTGAGGTCTTTGACGTTGGCCAGCCCATTGGGCGACGACTCGATGATGGACGGCGCAACGGCGAACGTGGAGACGTCGCGCCCCTGCGCGGCCAGCTCGGCGCCCACCCGGGCGAGGCTGTCGTCGTCCGCGTTCACGACCACGAACTCCGAGGAGCCCTCCGCGATGGAACGCAGCATGCCGATCACGCGGGTCGGCTCGAAGAAGCGGTTCAGCTGGTCGATCTGGACGTTGAGCAGCAGCGAGCCGCGCGGCTTCAGCACGCGCGCAAGGTCGACGCCGTAGGCCTCATCCACCTCGATCACACCGACGTCGCCTCGGACGTAGCCGTCGAGCGGCACGTCGGCGAGCAGCGCGGACGCGATGCCCTGCGGGAGGTTGCCGCCGGACGGGTTCGTGAACACGTCGAGACCGTGCTCGCGCAGGATCGCGGTGAGCATGTTCGTCGTCGTGGATTTGCCGTTCGAGCCGGACACGAAGACGACGCCGAGCGGAAGGCGGCTGACCGCACGCTCCAGGAACTTCGGTGCGATGGCCAGCGCGACACGGCCGGGGACCGCGGAGCCGCCTCCCCGCAGGCGCAGAAGCCAGCGGGCGAGGCGGCCGGCGATGACCGCCAGTCGGTAGCGCACCGGTTTACTCGAGGTAGTCGCGCAGCGACTGCGAGCGCGACGGGTGACGCAGCTTCGCCATCGTCTTCGACTCGATCTGGCGGATGCGCTCACGCGTCACACCGAAGGTGTCGCCGATCTGGTCGAGCGTCTTCGGCATGCCGTCGCCGAGGCCGAAGCGCATGCGGATGACGCCCGCCTCGCGCTCGGAGAGCGAGTCGAGCAGGCTCTCCAACTGCTTCTGCAGCATCGTGAAGCCCACCGCGTCGGCCGGGACGACCGCCTCGGTGTCCTCGATCAGGTCGCCGAACTCACTGTCGCCGTCCTCACCCAGCGGGGTGTGGAGCGAGATGGGCTCGCGGCCGTACTTCTGCACCTCGATGACCTTCTCCGGGGTCATGTCGAGTTCCTTCGACAGCTCCTCGGGGGTGGGCTCGCGGCCCAGGTCCTGCAACATCTGGCGCTGCACGCGGGCCAGCTTGTTGATGACCTCCACCATGTGGACCGGGATGCGGATGGTCCGCGCCTGGTCCGCCATCGCGCGGGTGATCGCCTGACGGATCCACCACGTCGCGTAGGTCGAGAACTTGAAGCCCTTCGTGTAGTCGAACTTCTCGACGGCACGGATGAGGCCCAGGTTGCCCTCCTGGATGAGGTCGAGGAACTGCATGCCGCGACCGGTGTAGCGCTTGGCGAGGCTCACCACGAGGCGCAGGTTCGCGCCGAGCAGGTGGCTCTTCGCGCGCTGGCCGTCGCGGGCGACCCACTTCAGCTCGCGCTCCAGCTCCTTGCTCAGGTTCGGGGTGTTCGCGAGCTTGTCCTCGGCGAACAGACCGGCCTCGATGCGCATGGCGAGCTCGACCTCTTCGGCCGCGTTCAGAAGCGGGACCTTACCGATCTGCTTCAGGTAGTCCTTGACCGGGTCGGCCGTCGCGCCGGTGATCGTCGAGGAGTAGACGGGGATGTCGTCATCCTCGTCGACGGCGCGCAGAACGAGCGCGTCCGTCGGCAGCGGGATGTCGCCGACCGGGATGGTGATCGCGGGCGTCTTGCCCTCGGTCTCGTCGCCATCGGCGTCGTCGGAGTCGGCCTCGTCGGTCGTCTCCGCGTCGTCGGTGTCGTCCGCCGCCGCGTCGTCGTCCGCGACGACGGCCACGTCCTCCACGTCGATCTCGACCTCGGCGTCGTCGTCGATCTCGTCGTCGTCGTCCGCCGCACTGCCCTTCGCCTTGCTCGACGCGGTCTGCTTCTTCGCAGCCGTCTTCGTCGCAGCCTTCTTCGGAGCCGCCTTCGTGGCGGTCTTCCTGGCGGGCTTCGCCGTCTCGTCCGCGGCGACGGTCACGGTCTCTTCGACCTCGACCTCCGCATCGCGGGTCTTCGTTGCTGCACGGGTTGCCATGTGAACACCTTTCATACCAAGCAGAGGGGCCGGGATCCTGACGGCCGAGCCTGGCTCAGGGTTTGCGTGCGGACACTACTAAGACCCATGTCAAGTCCTGGGTGATTGCGCCGGGCATCGTCGAATGCTCCGGCCCAGGGACATGAACGGGTCCAGACGTCAATTATTGCACGTTCCACGTGAGCCCCCGACCACGTACGGCCATATCGGATCGAATCGGGACGCCGCCTGCGCCCCTACAGCGCTTCGCGCCCGCCGCGCCTCCTCCACGCTCCGACGAGTGCAACCCACAGAGGGGCCACTTCTATTCCCTCGTCGTCCTTCAATCTGCGTCGTGTGCGGCGTCGCGCGTGCACCAGGAAACCCACCCCGATGCCGACGATCACGTACTGGATGGCGAACGCCCAGCGGAAGTGGTCCAGCTGGTAGAGCTCCGCATCCCCACCCGCTCCGTGCGCCTGCACGTCGAGCGACACGCCGATCAGGAACATCATCACGAAGCTCGCCAGGAAGCCGCCGACGTTGACGATCCCGTTGGCGGACCCCAGGCTGTGCAGCGGGTTGAAGGTGCGCGCGAAGTCGAAGCCGATGAGCGATCCGGGGCCGCCGATGCCGATCGCCGCGATCAGGACGATCACCGTCCAGAGCGGGGGCTTCCCTGGCCAGAGCAGCACGAGCGTCCAGGCGGCGGCCATCAGGGCGACGATCCCGAGCACCAGGTTGCTGCGGCGCATCGGGAAGCGGGCGGTGAGGATGCCGAGGATCGGCCCAGAGATGAGGCCGGCGCCGACGAGCACGGTGAGCAGCGCGGACGCCTCCGCCGGCTCGATGCCGATCGCGAAGACGAGGAACGGGATGCCCCACATGAGGCTGAACACCGTGCCGGAGGACTGCGTGACGAAGTGGGACCAGAACCCGAGCTGCGTGCCGGGGCGCGCCAGGCTGATCCGCAGCTGCCGCAAGGAGTCCGACCAGGAGACCGGCCTGGGCCCCTCGCTCGCCCCCACCGGCCGGTCGGTGACCGCAGCCACGATGCCCACCAACGCGATCACGGAGAGGCCGGCCGCGGTGAGGAACGCGACCGTCCAGCCGGAGAGGTGCAGCAGCAGCGCGAAGGGAACCGCCGACAGCACCTGTCCCAGCTGGCCGACATTGCCGATCCATTGCGACAGCTGCGGCACGATCTTCCCGCGGAACCAGGAGTTGGTGAGCCGCATCAGCGACGTGAAGACGGTCGCGTCACCCGCCCCGACCAGGATGCGTCCGACGATCGCGATGGCGATGCTCGGCGCGAGTGCGACGGCGACCTGCCCGACCACCATGAGTGCGGTTCCCGCGATCATCAGGACGCGCGACCCGATCCGGTCGATGAGCACACCGACCGGGACCTGCATCCCGGCGTAGACGATCAGCTGGACGACCGCGAGCGTCGACAGGACGGACGCGGAGACGTGGAAGCGGTCGGTCGCGGCCACACCGGCGACGCCGATGGTCGTGCGCTGCATGACCGCGATCAGGTAGGCGAAGACACCGATCCCGTAGACGACCCAGGAGCGACGCGAATTCACCGAATGATCCTATGCCCGCGGTCCGGAGGGGCTCCTCCGGGGCGACGCGGCTGCCACTCGGGCGTGTGCGCTCAGCGCTCGCCGCGCCCGTTCTCCTCGTCGCCGTGGCGGCGGAAGGCGAGGAAGTTCTCGAGTTCGGCGGCGATCTCGTCGGCGCTCGGGAGCTCGCCGTCGCTGTCGGTCAGCGGCGAGCGCAGCTGCGTGTCCTCCATATAGGAGTCGTGCCGCTCCTCCAGCGTTCCCACCAGGCGGCCGAGCTCGGCGTTGCCGGCGACCTGCTCGTCGATGTTCGCGACGAACTCCCGGTCCTCCTGCCGCAGGCGGTCGGTCGGGAAGATGAGACCCGTGGCCGCGCTGATCGAGTCGAGGGCGGCGATGGCCGCGGCCGGGTACTCGGTGTCGGCGAGGTAGTGCGGGATGAGCAGGATGAAGCCGGCGATCGGGTACGACAGCTGTTGCAGGCGGTACTCGAGCAGGTGCAGGGCGTTCGCGGGGACCTGCGTGTGCGGCTTCCAGATGGACATCGAGTCGATCAGGTCGGTGCGGTTGCCGCTCACCGTCACGCCGATCGGCCGGGTGTGCGGCACGGGCATCGGGATGGAGTGGACCCAGGTCACGCTCTTCACCTTGTAGCGCTCGATCAGACCGAGCACGGCCTCCGTGAAGGCCTCCCAACGGAAGTCCGGCTCGAACCCGGAGAGCAGGAGGAACGGCTGACGCAGCTCGTCGTAGGCGAGGTACAGCTTGAGAGTCGCCGGCTGGTAGTCGGTCAGGTGGTCCTGATCGAAGTAGATGATGGGGCGACGGGCACGGTAGTCGAGGAGGATGTCGGCGTCGAAGGTGGCGACCACCTCGCTGTCGAGCGTGCCGAGCAGGTAGGTGCCCAGCTGACTCACGCCGGAGCCCGCGTCGGCGAAGCCGGTCAGCCCCGCGACGAGCGGCAATCCCTCCGGCACGGCCAGTGCCGGGTTGAGCTCGAACAGTTCGCCGGGGTCACGCATACCTCAACTCTAGAGCGGACCCCGGCGAGGGGAGCCGGGTCCGCGCCGGGTGCGGGAACGCCCACAGCGAACACGGCCGGCGGCCGGGACGGAACGCGCGTGCGCGTTAGGGTCGAGGCATGACCGTTCCTGCGCTGACCGTGACCGACGCATCCACCCCCTCCGGCCCCGCCGACGTGCTCGTCGTCGCCGCGCGAGTCGCCCGCGACAGCGTGACCGTGCTGTCGGGCGCCGACCGCGACCAGCTCGCGCAGCAGTTGCGGGATGTCGGATTCAGTGGTGGCAAGGACGAGCTGGTCCGGCTGCCCGGGCAGGGTTCGGGTCCGTCGCTCGCGGTGATCGGGCTGCCCGAGGGCGGAGAGGACGCCCTCCGCTACGCCGCGGGGAGTGCCGTGCGGCAGCTGGCAGGCACCGCCGCGGTCGCGCTCGATCTCCCCGCCGAGGGCGATGCACAGCTCGGCGCGGTGCTCGAAGGTGCGGCTCTCGGCGCCTACGCCTTCACGGAGTACCGGGAGAAGAGCCGTGCGGCGACCAAGGATCCCGTCGGGTCCGTCGAGGTGCTCGGCGCCGCGTCGGACAGCGGAGCGCTGATCGCCCGCGCCACCGCCGTCGCCGAGGCTGCTGCGCTCGTGAAGGATCTGGTGAACACTCCCCCGCTCGACCTCTACCCCGAGACGTTCGCCGAGCGTGCGCAGGCGGCGTCGTCGGACCTCCCCGTGACGGTGACCGTCTGGGACGAGGAGCAGCTCGCGGTCGAGGGGTTCGGCGGCATCCTCGGGGTCGGACAGGGCTCGACCCGGCCGCCGCGGCTCGTCAAGGTCGCCTACTCCCCCGACGGCGCCGAGCGGCACCTCGCGCTGGTGGGCAAGGGCATCACGTTCGACTCCGGCGGCCTGTCGCTGAAGCCGGCGACCGGGATGGTCGGGATGAAGTACGACATGACCGGCGCCGCGACGGTGCTCGGCGTGGTGCTCGCCGCCGCCCGCCTCGCGCTCCCCGTGCGCGTCACCGCGTGGCTGTGCCTGGCGGAGAACATGCCGTCCGGGTCGGCGATCCGTCCGAACGACGTGCTGCGCATCCGCGGCGGACGCACCGTCGAGGTGCTCAACACCGACGCCGAGGGCCGGCTCGTGCTCGCGGACGGCCTGGTCGCCGCCAGCGAGGAGCAGCCCGACGCCATCGTGGACGTCGCCACACTGACGGGCGCGGCGATGGTCGCGCTCGGCACCCGGTACGCCGCCGTGATGGGCTCCGACGACCTCGTCGACCAGGTGCTCACCGCGGGCAAGGAGAGCGGCGAACTGCTCTGGCCGATGCCGCTCCCCGGCGAACTGCGCGCGACGATCAACTCGGATGTGGCCGACATCGCGAACGCCAACCCGGGCAACACGGCGGGCGGCGCTCTGCTCGCGGGAGTGTTCCTGCAGGAGTTCGTCGGACGCACCGGCGACGCCGACGACGCCCCGCGCATCCCGTGGGCGCACCTCGACATCGCGGGCCCGGCGAAGAGCCCCGCGGCGCCGTACGGATTCACCGGAAAGGGACCGTCCGCCGTCAGCGTAAGGGCGCTCATCCGTCTGGCCGAGAGCTTTTCCCGGAAGTAGTAGGGTCGTATGGGCGGGAAATCCCGCCCATCAACACGTCTCCCGGAGCCACCCCTCTGGGCGGCAAATCGTGTCACATGATCCTGATGCGCGAGGGAGTAGCTGGGTGTCTGAGCAGAACTTTGACATTGTGGTGCTCGGCGGTGGGAGTGGAGGCTACGCAGCAGCGCTGCGTGCGGCCGAGCTCGGTTTCACCGTCGGCATGATCGAGAAGGACAAGGTCGGCGGCACCTGCCTGCACCGCGGCTGCGTCCCCACGAAGGCGCTGCTCCACGCGGCCGAGGTGGCCGACTACTCGCGGGAGTCGTCGAAGTACGGCATCGTGACCCAGCTGCAGGGCGTCGACATCAACGGCGTGAGCGAGTACCGCAAGGGAATCGTCGCCAAGAAGTACAAGGGCCTGCAGGGCCTGGTGAAGGCGCGCGGCATCACCGTCATCGAGGGCGAGGGTCGTCTGACCTCCCCGACCACCGTGCAGGTGGGCGACGACACGATCGTCGGCAAGAACGTCATCCTGGCCACCGGCTCCTACTCGCGCTCGCTTCCGGGCCTCGAGATCGGCGGCCGCGTGATCACCAGCGAGCAGGCTCTCGAGCTCGACTTCGTGCCCCGCAAGGTGGCTGTGCTCGGCGGCGGCGTCATCGGCGTCGAGTTCGCCAGCGTGTGGAAGTCGTTCGGCTCCGAGGTCACCATCATCGAGGCGCTGCCGCACCTCGTCCCGAACGAGGACGAGTCGATCAGCAAGTCGCTGGAGCGCGCGTTCCGCCGCCGTGGCATCGACTACCGTCTCGGCATCCGCTTCCAGGGCGTCACCCAGGACGAGAACGGCGTCGTCGTCACCCTCGAGAACGGCGACACCGTCGAGGCCGACGTCCTGCTCGTCGCCGTCGGCCGCGGTCCGCTGACCCAGGGTCTCGGCTTCGAGGAGGTCGGGGTCACCATGGACCGCGGCTTCGTCATCACCGACGAGCGCCTGCACACGAACATCCCCGGCGTCTACGCGGTCGGCGACATCGTCCCCGGCCTGCAGCTCGCGCACCGCGGTTTCCAGCAGGGCATCTTCGTCGCCGAGGAGATCGCGGGTCTCAACCCGATCGTCATCCCCGACGTCAACATCCCCAAGGTCACGTACTGCGACCCCGAGGTCGCCTCCATCGGCCTCACCGAGGCGAAGGCGGCCGAGAAGTACGGTGCCGACAGCGTCAGCAGCTACGACTACAGCCTGGCGGGCAACGCCAAGAGCGAGATCATCGGCACGAACGGCAGCGTCAAGGTCGTTCGTGTCAACGACGGCCCCGTGGTCGGCGTTCACATGATCGGCGCCCGCGTCGGCGAGCTCATCGGCGAGGCGCAGCTGGCCGTGAACTGGGAGGCGTACCCGGAGGACATCGCTCCTCTCATCCACGCGCACCCCACGCAGAACGAGTCCCTCGGCGAGGCGTTCCTGTACCTCTCGGGCAAGCCGCTGCACACCCTCTAGGACGACCAGCCGGGTCCGCGCCGCGCGGACCCGGCTGCAATAAGCTACTGAACGATCAGGTTTTGAAGGAGAGAAGCTCATGAGCGAATCCGTCAGCCTCCCGGCGCTCGGCGAGAGCGTCACGGAAGGCACGGTCACCCGCTGGCTGAAGAACGTTGGCGACCGTGTCGAGGTGGACGAGCCCCTGCTCGAAGTCTCGACCGACAAGGTCGACACCGAGATCCCGTCGCCGGTCGCCGGCGTCATCGAGGAGATCCTGGTGCAGGAGGACGAGACGGTCGAGGTGGGCACTGCGCTCGTGACGATCGGTGACGGCTCCGGTGCAGGCGCTGAGGCGCCCGCTGCTCCGGCAGCCGAGGCCGCTCCTGCGGAGGCCGCCCCGGCCGAGGCAGCTCCGGCCGAGCAGGCTGCTCCCGCGGAGGCCGCTCCCGCGGAGGCCGCACCGGCTCAGGCCGCACCGGCTCCCGCCGAGCAGGCCGCACCCGCCGCCGAGCAGGCCGCGCCCGCACCGCAGGCTGCTCCCGCGGAGGCAGCTCCTGCCCAGCAGGCTGCTCCCGCCCAGCAGGCCCCCGCCGCGGCTGCTCCCGCGGCTCCGGCCCCGGCTGCTCCTGCCGCTCCTGCCCAGCAGGCGGCACCCGCCCAGGCTGCCCCCGCCCCGCAGGCGGCTCCTGCCGCTCCCGCGGCACCGGCCGCTCCGGCTCAGGCCGCCCCCGCCCCGGAGGCCCCCGCGGCCGCCGGCGGGTCGTCATCGGGCGCCCACGCCGGCAACGCCGGCTACGTGACCCCGATCGTCCGCAAGCTCGCGAACGAGCAGGGCGTCGACCTCTCCACTGTCACCGGAACCGGTGTCGGCGGTCGCATCCGCAAGGAGGACATCCTCTCGGCTGCTGCCCCGGCCGCGGCTCAGGGTGGCGCGCCCGCTGCTGAGGCGGCTCCGGCTCCCGAGGTCTCGCCGCTCCGCGGCACGACCCAGCCGATGTCGCGTCTCCGCAAGGTCGTCGCCGAGCGCGCCGTCGTCTCGATGCAGTCGACCGCGCAGCTCACCAGCGTCGTCGAGGTCGACGTCACGAAGGTCGCCGCTCTCCGCGACCGCGTGAAGGGCGATTTCCTCGCCAAGACCGGTGTGAAGCTCTCCTTCCTGCCCTTCTTCGCCCTGGCCGCCGCCGAGGCGCTGAAGACGTATCCCGTCATCAACGCGACGGTGGACGGCGACAGCATCGTGTACCCGGACCACGAGAACATGTCGATCGCGGTCGACACCGAGCGCGGCCTGCTCACTCCGGTGGTGCGCAATGCGTCCGAGCTCGACATCGCGGGTCTCGCGAAGGAGATCACCGACCTGGCCGAGCGCACCCGCGACAACCGGCTCAAGCCGGACGAGCTCGCCGGTGGTACCTTCACGCTCACGAACACCGGTTCGCGTGGCGCCCTGTTCGACACCCCGGTCGTCTTCCTCCCGCAGGTCGCGATCCTGGGCACGGGCATCGTCACGAAGAAGCCGGTCGTCATCTCGGCCGACGGCACGGATTCGATCGCCATCCGTTCGACCGTGTACCTCGCTCTCTCGTACGACCACCGCATCGTGGACGGCGCCGACGCGGCCCGCTTCCTCGTCGCGGTCAAGAACCGTCTCGAGGGCGGCAACTTCGAGGCCAACCTCGGAATCTGATCCGCTCACGGGTACACCGCCCGTAGCCGCCAACCGGCCTCGCTCCTCACCAGCAGGAGCGAGGCCGGTTCGCTTTTCGGGGTGCGGGTGGAGTCCGGGGCGGCGCTGACGAGGGCGGCACCGCCCCACCGCTCGACCAGCGACAGCGTCGCACCGCTGAAGTCCCGCTTCGCGGCGGCACCCTCCGCACCCAACGCAGCCGTCTCTTCCGCGACCACGGGCGAGCCCTCGTCGAGGACGCCCGTCAGGCAGTCGGAAAGCGCCGGGCGCGCCGTGAAGCACGAATGCCGAGCGTCGAGCACGGCGCGGGCCGCATCCACGGGATCCTCTGTCGCCGAGCCGCCGGTGGCCTCGCCCGCCCCGACCGCAGCCTCTGCGACAGCCGGAGGCGCCACCGCGGACGACGAAGGCATCGGCGTCGGCGTGGGCATAGCCGTCCGGCCGAACGGCGACGGAGTCGGCGCCAGTGTCGCCATCCGCGTCGCCGCCGTCTGCGGCGACGAGCCGGGTGCCGGCGACAGCGCGACGAACGCGAGCGCCGCCACCACAGGCACCGCCGCAGCCGCAACCAACGCGGGCCTCCGCCGCAACGTCGTCCGGATCCGTTCACCGAGAGCACGCCCCGGTCGACCGTCGAGCAGGTCCATGGCCCGGCTCACCAGCACAGCGGCCCTCCCGACGCGACTCGAAGACGTCCGACGTTCGACGGGCTCGACGTCGTCGAGCGTGGGCGGTTCCAGCCCCACAGGTTCCGGCGCCACCACGCGAAGGACGGAGTCCGCGACGGCCGGCCAGCGCCCGCGACGGAGCCCGGCTTCGACAGCGGCCAGCAGCCGCATCCCGAACCCATCCACCACCTTCAGGCAGATCGTCCGAGCCAGGGCGTAGAAGCGCTCAGCGTCCGTCACGGCGGCGTCGGCGGTCCACGGCCCCACGTCGTCGAGCGCGTCGAGGGCCGGACAGCCGTCGCCGAGGAATACGATCCCCGAACCGGTCAGTCCCGGTCCGGCCCAGCCGGAGGAGTGCAGGGCGGCCACCCCGGCGGCGACCCCGAGGAGGATGGTCGCCGCCTCGCCCGAACGCACGCCGTCCCTCCGCGCGAGAAGGCCGTCGAGGTCTCCGTGCTCCGGATAGTCCAGGAGCACAGCATCCACCTCTCTGCCCCGCACGCGCCGGTCCGGCAGCTGTGCCACCACACCGACCACATGCTCGCTGACCGCCGCAGCACGCGCGGCGATGTCGGCACTGTCGGCGGCCACCCCGGGAGCACGCTCCCGCACCCGCAAGAGACGCCGCTCCGGGAGCCGCCCACCGGATACCGCCACCCGGATCTCGTGCGGCGGCTCGCCGCGGACCTGACAGGTCGGCGCATCCACCTCCCACCCTTCGGCGGCGGCGATCGTCCGGGCCACACGCAGGAGTTCCGCCTCGGCCGGGGCGCGGTCGGCGGAACGTGCGGACGCCGGGAGTCGGATGGATGCTGAACGAAGGGAGACGGGAGAGGAAGTCACACATCGATCCCATCCCACCGCCGGACGTCGCGGTCGTCCGTCCGCGGATCTGTGCATAACGCATCCACTCGTCCGCCTGTGAACACCGAACGCGCGCCGCGCATAGACTGGCCCCGTGACCACGTATGACGTCACGGGGCTAAGCGCCAACTCCGTGCCGTATCTCGAGGCCCTTCAACAGCAGCGTGCCCTGCACGCCGCCGTCGTCGCAGGCCGGGCGCCCGATACCGTCATCCTCCTCGAGCACCCGCCGGTGTACACCGCGGGCAAAAGGACCTCACCGGACGAACGTCCCGACGACGGCACCCCCATCGTCGACGTCGACCGGGGAGGCAAGATCACCTGGCACGGGCCGGGTCAGCTCGTGGGGTACCCGATCCTCCGCCTCCACGACCCCATCGACGTCGTCGGCTACGTCCGCGCGCTCGAACGGGTGCTCATCGACGTGCTCGCGCGCGTCGGCGTGACCGGGGTGCAGATCGAGGGCCGCTCCGGCGTGTGGATGCGACCAGAGCACAACTCCGGAGCCACCAGGGACGAGAAGATCGCCGCCATCGGCATCCGCGTCGCCGAGGGCGTCACCATGCACGGGTTCGCGCTCAACTGCTCCAACAGCCTCGACGCCTACGACCGCATCGTCGCCTGCGGCATCCGCGACGCCGGCGTGACCACGATCTCCCGGGTCCTCGGCCGCACCGTTACACCGCAGGACGTCGCGCCGCTCGTCATGGACGCCTTCGACCTGGAGTTCACCGCTGCGGAGGCCGTCGCGTGAGCGCCGTACCCGAGGGGCGCCGGATGCTGCGCCTCGAGGTCCGCAACGCCCAGACGCCGATCGAGCGGAAGCCCGAGTGGATCAAGACCAAGGCGAAGATGGGACCGGAGTACCGGCAGCTGCAGAGCCTGGTGAAGTCCGAGGAGCTGCACACGGTCTGCCAGGAGGCCGGCTGTCCCAACATCTACGAGTGCTGGGAGGACCGGGAGGCGACCTTCCTCATCGGCGGCTCGCAGTGCACGCGCCGTTGCGACTTCTGCCAGATCGACACCGGCAAGCCGGCGGAGTTCGACCGCGATGAACCGCGTCGCGTCGGAGAGTCCGTGCAGCGCATGGGCCTCCGTTACGCGACCGTGACCGGCGTCGCGCGCGACGACCTGGAGGACGAGGGCTCGTGGCTGTACGCGGAGACGATCCGCGAGATCCACCGCCAGTCGCCGGGCACCGGGGTCGAGATCCTCGTGCCCGACTTCTCCGGCAACCCCGACCACCTCGGCGAGGTGTTCTCCGCCCGTCCGGAGGTGTTCGCCCACAATGTGGAGACGGTCCCGCGCATCTTCAAGCGCATCCGGCCCGCGTTCCGCTACGACCGCTCGCTGGACGTGCTGACACAGGGCCGGTCCGCCGGGCTGATCACGAAGTCCAACCTCATCCTCGGGATGGGCGAGGAGCGCCACGAGATCAGCACAGCCCTGCGCGACCTCCATGACGCGGGAACCGACATCATCACGATCACGCAGTACCTGCGGCCGAGCCCGCGCCATCTGCCGGTGGCGCGGTGGGTGCATCCCGACGAGTTCGTCGAGCTCAAGCAGGAGGCGGAGGAGATCGGATTCCTCGGCGTCCTGGCGGGACCGCTGGTGCGCTCGTCGTACCGAGCGGGACGGCTGTGGGCGCAATCCATGCAGGCGAAGGGACGCCCGGTGCCGGACGAGCTGAGGCACCTCGCCGACGCGACGCTCGGCTTCGCGCAGGCCGTCTCCTGAGAGCCCTCTCCCCGCAGCGAACGGGTCATCTGGAACGCCGCCGAGCCGGTATCCTTGGAGCTATGGCAAAGGACAAGTCCACCAAGGAGCCCGGCCGTCTGAAGCAGATGTGGCAGGTGTTCCAGATGACCCGCCGGTACGACAACCGCGCGGTGCTGTACATCGTCCTCGGGGCTGTCCTGCCGATCATCCTCGGCATCCTGCTCGCCGTGTTCCTCTCCGGCGGCAACGTCTTCACGATGGTGCTGTGGATCCTCGCGGGTGTGCTCGCCGGCGTCCTGATCGCGCTGATCATCCTCGGTCGTCGTGCCGAGCGTGCCGCGTACTCGCAGATCGAGGGGCAGCCTGGCGCCGTCGGCGCTGTGCTCCGCTCGTCGCTGAAGCGCAGCTGGCGCGGCTCCGAGATGCCCGTCGCCGTCAACGGCAAGACGCAGGATGCGGTGTACCGGGCGACCGGGCGCGGCGGCGTTGTGCTCATCAGCGAGGGCCCGGTGACCCGCACCAAGCGCATGATCGACGAGGAGCGCCGCAAGGTGAACCGCGTGCTCCCGAACGTTCCGGTCACCGTCATCAGCGTCGGGCCGGACGCCGACTCCGTGCCGCTGCACAAGGTGCCGCGAACCCTCGCCAAGATCAAGCCGACCCTCACCAAGGCCGAGGTGCTCGCGATCAGCAACCGCCTCCAGTCGATGGAGAACCAGATGCCGATCCCGAAGGGCATCGACCCCATGAAGGTGCGCGCCCAGCGCGCGCGCTGACCCTCGCACTCCCCCTCCGTCGGGCCGCTCCGCCCGCCGTCGAGTACACAAAAACTGCACGGATCCCACCCGGAAACCGTGCAGTTTTTGCGTACTCGACGGTGTGTGGGAACCGCGTCAGGCGCGGATGAGGACGGTGCCGGCGATCTTGTCGTGGAAGCCGCGCTGGTCGGAGTCCCAGACCAGCGCCGGGATCACGATGCAGAGGAGCAGCGTCCGGACGATCGGGCGCCACACCCCGACCCAGCCGCCGCGCACGGCGACGACGCGCATCCCGAGCGCCCTGTGGCCGACACTGCCCCCGAGAGTCGGGATGAACACGATCTGCAGCACGGCGAAGATCGAGATCGTCGCCCACGAGTCGTAACGGAAGAACGCGAACGACAGCAGGGATGCGATGGCCCAGTCGATGGCGATCGCCGCGATCCGCCGCCCCACCCGTCCGACGGACCGCGGACCGGCCTCGGGGAGTCCGAGGCGCTCCCCCGGGTAACGACTGGGGGCGATGTCGCCGGGGCGGTTGGCGGGATTCTGCGGCACCCGCCGAGTCTATCGAGAGCTCCCCAGCGCATCCTGAGCCCTGCCGACACCGATCGGGCATCCCCTGCCCGGGTACCCGTAACATGCCGGAAACATTTGCGTCACCCCCGGGAAACGGCCTCCCCTTAGCGTTGACGTGGGCTGCACGCGCAGTCCGGTCACCCGCAAAGCCATTGGGAGTCGTCCGTATGTTCCGTGATTCGTCTGAGGTGCTCAAGTTCATCAAGGACACCGACGTCAAGTTCCTTGATATCCGCTTCACCGACCTTCCCGGTGTGCAGCAGCACTTCAACATCCCCGCCTCGACGGTCGATGAGGAGTTCTTCTCCGTCGGTCAGCTCTTCGACGGCTCCTCGATCCGCGGCTTCGCGTCGATCCACGAGTCCGACATGCAGCTGATCCCGGACGTGTCGACGGCCTACATCGACCCGTTCCGTGCCGAGCGCACGCTGATCATGGTCTTCGACATCTACAACCCGCGCAACGGTGAGATCTACTCGAAGGACCCGCGCCAGGTCGCCAAGAAGGCGGAGAAGTACCTCGCCTCGACCGGCATCGCCGACACCGCGTACTTCGCCCCCGAGGCGGAGTTCTACATCTTCGACGACGTGCGCTACGAGGTGAAGCAGAACTCCAGCTTCTACTCCGTCGACTCCGAAGAGGGCGCCTGGAACTCGGGCCGCGTCGAAGAGGGCGGCAACCTCGCCAACAAGACCCCGTATAAGGGCGGCTACTTCCCGGTGAGCCCCGTCGACAAGCAGGCCGACCTGCGCGACGACATCTCGCTGAAGCTGATCGACGCCGGCCTCATCCTGGAGCGCGCGCACCACGAGGTGGGCACCGGCGGCCAGGCGGAGATCAACTACCGCTTCGACACGATGGTCCACGCGGCGGACGACATCCTCAAGTTCAAGTACATCGTCAAGAACACCGCCAACGAGTGGGGCAAGACGGCCACGTTCATGCCGAAGCCGCTGTTCGGCGACAACGGCTCGGGCATGCACACCCACCAGTCGCTGTGGAACGACGGCAAGCCGCTGTTCTACGACGAGGCCGGCTACGGCGGACTCTCCGACATCGCGCGCTGGTACATCGGCGGCCTGCTGAAGCACGCCCCGGCCGTCCTGGCGTTCACGAACCCGACGGTGAACTCGTTCCACCGCCTGGTCCCCGGCTTCGAGGCCCCGGTCAACCTGGTCTACTCGGCCGGCAACCGCTCGGCGTCGATCCGCATCCCGATCACGGGCTCGAACCCCAAGGCGAAGCGCATCGAGTTCCGCGCCCCCGACGCGTCCGGCAACCCGTACCTCGCGTTCGCCGCCCAGCTGATGGCGGGCCTCGACGGCATCAAGAACCGCATCGAGCCGCACGAGCCGGTCGACAAGGACCTCTACGAGCTTCCCCCGGAGGAGGCGCGCAACATCCCGCAGGTGCCGGCGTCGCTCGGCGAGGCGCTCGACGCGCTCGAGGCCGACCACGACTTCCTCACCGCGGGCGGCGTGTTCACCCCGGAGCTCATCGAGACCTGGATCGAGTACAAGCGCGAGAAGGAGATCAAGCCGCTCGCGCAGCGCCCGCACCCGTTCGAGTACGAGCTGTACTACGGGGTCTGATCCGCACGTTCTCACGCGAAGGGCCGCATCCGATCACGGGTGCGGCCCTTTCGTGTGTTTCGGTATGTTGCCGTAGAACTGGGAGTCCACCTCCCCCGCTCCTAGCGTTGAAGCATGACTTCCACTTCGCTTTCCTCTCCTGCGCCACGGACCCGGCGCGGCCCCCGCTGGCTTCGCTCCTTCGGCGTCCAGGTCACTGCTGCGCTCGTGCTCGGCGTCGTCGCCGGCCTGATCGCACGCCAGCTCGGCGAACCGGGCGGACAGCCTAACGGGCTCACCGCCACACTCAACACGATCGGGCAGTCGTACGTCTCTCTGCTGAAGGCCGCGGTGATCCCGCTCGTCTTCCTCGCGATCGTCTCCAGCATCGGCAACCTGCGCCGCGTCTCGAACGCCGCGCGCCTCGCCGGGCGGACGCTGCTGTGGTTCGCGATCACCGCGTTCATCGCGGTGAGCATCGGCATCGCACTGGGCGTCGTCATCCAGCCGGGCAGCCGGGCGTCGCACGGGGAACTCGCCGCCGCCGATCCCGGCGTCACCGCGACGTGGTGGAACTTCCTGCTCGGCCTGGTGCCGGCGAACTTCGTCGGCGCTCAGGTCAACACTCATGTGGATGTGGTGGATGGCGTGGCCACTGCCACCTCCGCCGTCAGCTTCAACGTGCTGCAGGTGATCGTGGTCGCTGCGGCCATCGGCATCGCCGCCCTGAAGGTGGGCAGGAAGGCGGAGCCGTTCCTCACCTTCACCGATTCGGCGCTGAAGATCGTCCAGCGTGTGCTCTGGTGGATCATCCGGCTGGCCCCGCTCGGCACGTTCGCCCTCATCGGCAACGCTGTCGCGACCTACGGATGGACGACCATCGGATCGCTCGCCTGGTTCGTGTTCGCGATCTACCTCGGCCTCGCGATCGTGCTGTTCGTTGTGTACCCGATCATCGTCCGCAGCAACGGTCTCTCGATCCGCCAGTACTTCTCGGGCGTGTGGCCGGCGGTGCAGCTGGGCTTCGTGAGCCGGTCCTCGATCGGGACGCTCCCGCTCACGCAGCGCGTCGTCGAGCGCAACCTGGGCGTGCCGAGCGGATACGCGTCATTCGCCGCGCCGTTGGGGGCGACGACCAAGATGGACGGCTGCGCCGCGATCTACCCGGCCATCGCCGCGATCTTCGTCGCCCAGTTCTACGGCATCCAGCTCAACATCCTGCAGTACCTGCTCATCATCGTGGTGTCGGTCGTCGGATCGGCGGCGACCGCCGGGACGACCGGCGCGATCGTCATGCTGACGCTCACGCTCTCGACGCTCGGCCTGCCCCTCGACGGTGTCGGCCTGCTGCTCGCGGTGGACGCGATCCTCGACATGGGCCGGACGGCGGTCAACGTGGCCGGCCAGGCGCTGGTGCCGACGATCGTCGCCAAGCGGGAAGGCATCCTGGACCTCGAGCTGTACAACGCGCCGCGCTCTGGCGTGCCGTTCACAGATGAGGATGAGGCGCACGCCACGGGGGCCGGCGACACCGATGCGACGGTGGACGGCGGAGAGCCGGAGACCAGCGACAGCGGCGACGACGCCCGGGGTAAGGTCGCGCAGCCGGTCTGAGGTCGGCATCCCGAAGATTTTCCACCGCCCTGTCGACCTTTCGCACCGCCGTTCGACACGATGGTAGGAGGGTGCGACCGAAGCACCCCGGATCTGAGGGAGACACCCCATGAAGTACATGCTGATCATGCGCTCGGACGACGCCGCGAAGCAGGCCTACCAGGAGATGGACTTCAACGAGGTCATCACCCAGATGGGCAAGTACAACGAGCAGCTGATCTCCGCGGGCGTCCTGCTGTCGGGCGACGGCCTCGCGGACGATGTCGCCGAGACGGGATTCGTCGTGGACTTCTCGTCGACGCCCCCGGCGATCACGGACGGCCCCTACGGCGAGACCCACGAACTGTTCAACGGCTTCTGGATCCTCGAGGTCGGCTCCAAAGAGGAGGCGGCGGAGTGGGCCAGCCGATGCCCGCTCGGCCCCGGCTCGAAACTGGAGGTGCGCCGCGTCACCGACGAGAGCGACTTCGCCGCCTTCGCCGACAACGAGTACATCCAGAAGGAGGCCGAGTGGCGCGCGGCCGCCGACAAGGCCTGAGCAGAGCGGATAGCAGCAGAAGATGAGCGGGATCCCGGCACGGGTCGACGCCGTCTGGCGCATCGACGGAGCGCGCGTCGTCGCGACGCTCGCGAAGGTGACCGGCGACGTCGGCCTGGCCGAGGATCTCGCGCAGGAGGCGCTCGTCGAGGCGCTGAACCAATGGCCCCGGGATGGCGTGCCCGAGAATCCGGGCGGCTGGCTCGTCGCCGTGGCGAAGCGCCGCGCGATCGACCAGTGGCGGCGGCGCGAACGGCTCGACGACCGGTACCGGGCGATCGCGGCGACACTGGAGGAGACGGCCGAAGACTCCTGGGAGCCGATCGACGACGACGTGCTCCGGCTCGTGTTCACCGCGTGCCATCCTGCCCTGTCGAGGGAAGGCCAGGTCGCGCTCACCCTGCGCGTGGTGGCCGGGCTCAGCACGGCGGAGATCGCCCGGATGTACTTCGTGCCGGTCGCCACCGTGCAGCAGCGGATCGTCCGCGCCAAGAAGACGATCGCCGCCGCGCGCATCCCCTTCGCCTCCCCCGAGCCGGCCGAGTGGAAGCAACGGCTGGCCGGCGTGCTCAGCGTCGTCTACCTGATCTTCACGGAAGGCTACGCGGCGACGACGGGACGCGAGTGGATGCGGGCCGACCTCGCGAACGAGGCGCTGCGGCTGGGACGCATGGTCGCCGCGCTGCTGCCCCGGGAGCCCGAGGCGCATGCGCTCGTCGCTCTCATGGAGTTGCAGGCCGCGCGCTTCTCGGCGCGGACCCGGCCGGACGGGACCCCGGTGCTGCTGACCGAGCAGGACCGGACGCGATGGGACCGCGCGCAGATCCTCCGTGGACGGGCGGCGCTCGCCCGGGCGGACGAGCTGGGTCGCGGGCGCGGGCCGTACGCGCTGCAGGCCGCCATCGCCGAATGCCACGCGGTCGCGCCGAGCGCCGACGACACCGATTGGGACCGCATCGTCATCCTCTACGAAGCGCTCGGCCGGATCGCCCCGAGCCCGGTGGTGGAGCTGAACCGGGCCGCGGCGGTGTCGATGGCGACCGGTCCGGCCAACGCGCTGCGGATCGCCGACGAGCTCGCCGCACGCGGCGCCCTCCCGGGGTCGCACTTGCTGCCGAGCGTCCGCGGCGAACTGCTGGCGCGCCTCGGGCGCACCGAGGAGGCGGCCTCCGAGCTGACCGCGGCGGCGGGCCTCACCGCGAACGAACGCGAGCGCGACGTCCTGCTTGCCAAAGCCGCCCGCCTCCGCGACGCCTGACCCCTCCGCGCCCTCCGCGCCCTCCGCGCCACCGTCCCACCGTCGAGTCCGCAAACTTTGCACGCTGGGCGCCCCGAAACCGTGCAAAGTTTGCGGACTCGACGGTGGGGGGAAGGGGCGCGGGCGCGTCAGGCGGTGGGGGCGGGGCGCTGCGGGAGGCCGTAGAAGGCGCGCTCGAAGACCTGGCGGGCTCGGCGCGTCACCGCGAGGTAGTCCTCCTCGAGGCGGGAGGCGGAGCCGGGCGGGTATTCCATCAGGCGGGCGACGCCGTCGAGGGCGACGCGGTCGGACGGCAGCACATCGGCGGTCTTGTCCGCCCACAGGGTCATCGCCGATCGGGTCCGGGATGCGAACACCCACGCGTCACGCAGCCGCGCGGCGTCCTCGGCGGAGACGAACCCGTGCTCGGCCGCCGCAGCCAGCGCATCCAGAGTGGATGTGGTCCGCAGCGCGGGCACCTCGGCGGCGTGCTGCAGCTGGATCAGCTGGACGAACCACTCGACGTCGCTCAGCGAACCGCGTCCGAGCTTGAGGTGGCGGGACGGATCGGCACCCTGCGGCAGGCGTTCGTTCTCGACGCGCGCCTTGATGCGCTTCACCTCGCGGATCTCCTGCTCGCCGATGCTCTGCGGATAGCGCACCTCGTCGGCGAGCTCCGTGAAGTCGGCGAGCAGGTCGGCGTCCCCGGCGATCCCGCGGGCGCGCAGGAGCGCCTGCGCCTCCCAGGTGAGCGACCAGCGCTGATAGTAGGCGCGGTACGAGTCGAGCGAGCGCGCCGGCGGTCCGTTCTTCCCCTCCGGGCGCAGGCCGATGTCGAGGTCGAGCGGGAGCCGGTTGTCCTCGGTGAGCCGGTTCAGCTCCGACACGATCGCCAGGGCACTCCGGTTTGCGGCCTCCTGTTCCGCCGCCAGCGGCCGGAACACGTACATCACGTCCGCATCGGAACCGAAGCCGAGCTCGCGACCGCCGAACCGCCCCATGCCGATGACGGCGAACTCCAGCTGGTCCGCATCCCCTCGGGCGAGCCGGATGGCCTCCAGCACACCCGAGATGATGTTCTCGGTGACGTCGGTGAGGCCGTGCGCCAGCTCCTCGATCGTGGCGAACCCGAGGATGCCGGAGAACGCGAGCCGCAGGATCTCCCGTCTGCGCACCGCGCGGAGCGCCGCGGCGGCCGTGTCGACCGACTCGTGCCGGGCGAGGATCGCGGCCGTCTCCTCCCGCAGCAGCGCCGCCGGCCGGGGCCGCAGCTCGCCTTCGTCTTCGAGCCACGCGACGGATTCGGGGATGCGCCCCAGCAGCTCGCCGGCGAACCGGGAGCCGGACAGCACACGCGTGAGCCCTTCGGCCGCCCCCGTGGAGTCGCGCAGCATCCGCAGGTACCAGTGCGTGCCGCCCAGCTCTTCGCTGAGTCGCCGGAAGGTGAGGAGGCCGTAGTCGGGATCCGGGCCGCTCGCGAACCACTGCAGCATCACCGGGAGGAGGTGCCGCTGGATCGCCGCCCGGCGGGAGACGCCGGAGGTGAGCGCGCCGATGTGCGAGAGCGCCCCGCGCGGGTCGCGGAACCCGATCGCGGCGAGACGTGCCTCCGCCTGCTCGCTGGTGAGCCCCGCTCCCCCGCCGAGCCGCGCGTCGTCGGCGGGTGTCGCCGCGACCGCGCTGAGCAGAGGGCGGTAGAAGAGCCGCTCGTGCAGCCCGCGCACGCGGTGCTTGATCTCGTTCCACTGCACGAGGAGCCCGTCGGCGCTGGGCGCCAGACCGGTGGCGCGTGCGAGGATGCGGACATCCGCCTCGTCGCGCGGCATCAGGTGGGTGCGGCTCAGGCGGCGCAGCTGCAGCCGGTGCTCCATCAGGCGGAGCGACCGGTAGTCGCGCGAGAAGGTCGCCGCCTCCTCCCGCCCGACGTAGCCCTGCTCGGCGAGGGCCGCCAACGCGGAGAGCGTGTCGCGCTGCCGCACCACGTCGTCGGTCTGGCCGTGGACGAGCTGCAGCAACTGGACCGTGAACTCGACATCGCGCAGCCCGCCCGGGCCGAGCTTCAGCTGGTAGTGGACCTCGTCGTCCGGGATGTGGTCGGTGACGCGCTCGCGCATCCGCTGCACCGACTCCACGAAGTTCTCGCGGGAGGCGCTGCTCCACACCTTCGGCGCGAGGGCCGCGACGTACCGCTCGCCGAGCCCGGGGTCGCCCGCGAGCGGACGTGCTTTGAGCAGGGCCTGGAACTCCCATCCCTTCGCCCACCGGTCGTAGTAGGCGATGTGCGAGTCGAGCGTGCGGACGAGCGCGCCGTCCTTGCCCTCCGGCCGCAGATTGGGGTCGACCTCCCACAGCCCCGGCTCGATGGCCGGCTCGTGGATGCCGCGCATCGTCAGCATCGCGAGACGGGTGGCGATGTCGACCGCGCGGCCCGGCTCCAGTCCGGCCGCGTCGTCGCCCTCGGTGACGAAGATGACGTCGACGTCGCTGACGTAGTTCAGTTCGCGGGCGCCCGCCTTGCCCATCCCGATGACGGCGAACCGCGTCGCGCGCACCTGCTCTTCGGGGAAGCGGCCGGGACCGGTGCCGATGGTCATCCGCCGTGCCACGGCCAGCGAGGCTTCGAGCGCCGCCGCCGCGAGGTCGGAGAGCGTCGCGGCGACCGCGTCGAACCCGCCGACGGGGTCGGCCTGCTCCAGGTCGAAGCTCGCCACCTGGACGAGACGGCGGCGGTAGCGGATGCGGAGGCGCGTCCACGCGCTCTCGTCGCCATCGGCGGCCACGCCGTCGACCGCTCCGACGACGGCGAGAAGGTCTTCTCGCAGTTCGTCGGCCGATGGGAGCTCGGCGATCGGCGCGGCGAGCGCATCCACCTCGGCCGGCTGGCGGAGGAAGAACTCGGCCGCGCCCTCCGACGCCCCGATCACGCGGAACACCCGGCGGGCGTCCTCCTCGGCGCGGAGAGCCGCCATCGCCTGTTCCGGCGCCTGCCGCAGCAGCCGCAGCGCGGAGGCCAGCGCGGTGTCGGGGTCGGCCGCGGCGGACAGCGCCGAGATCAGCGTCTCGGGAGTCAGTCCGGTGAGGTCGGCGAGCTCGTCCAGCGCGTCACGGACCGAGCTCAGCCCCACGAACCCGGCGCGCGCCAGGGCGGTGAGGGAGAGCTGCTGCCGCGTCACGACGGAGGGGTCAGAGGATCTCGAGGTTGGATCGCAGCTCGTACGGGGTGACCTGCGCCCGGTACTCCGCCCACTCCTTGCGCTTGTTGAGCAGGACGTAGTTGAAGGCCTGCTCGCCGAGCGTCTCGGCGACGAGCTCCGAGTCCTCCATCAGGGAGATGGCGTGGTCGAGGCTGGCCGGGAGCTGGCTGTACCCGAGGGCGCGGCGTTCGCCGTCGGACAGGGCCCAGACGTTGTCCTCGGCCTCCGGCGGCAGCTCGTACTGGCCCTCGATGCCCTTCAGGCCCGCCGCGAGAAGGAGCGAGAACGCCAGGTACGGGTTCGCCGCGGAGTCCATCGCCCGGTACTCGACGCGCGAGCTCTGGCCCTTGCTCGGCTTGTACAGCGGGACGCGGACCAGCGCGGACCGGTTGTTGTGGCCCCAGCTGACGAAGCTGGGCGCCTCGTCTCCGCCCCACAGTCGCTTGTACGAGTTCACGAACTGGTTGGTGACCGCGGTGATCTCCGGAGCGTGGCGCAGCAGGCCGGCGATGAACTGGCGGCCGATCTTCGACAGCTGGTACTGGGCACCCGGCTCGAAGAACGCATTGGTGTCGCCCTCGAACAGCGACATGTGCGTGTGCATCCCGGATCCCGGGTGGCCGTAGAGCGGCTTCGGCATGAAGGTGGCGTACACGCCCTGCTCGATGGCCACCTCCTTGATGACCGTCCGGAACGTCATGATGTTGTCGGCCGTGGTGAGCGCGTCGGCGTACCGAAGGTCGATCTCGTTCTGCCCAGGACCGGCCTCGTGGTGGCTGAACTCGACCGAGATGCCGAGGTCTTCGAGCATGCGCACCGAGCGGCGGCGGAAGTCGTGGGCGGTGCCGCCGGGGACGTTGTCGAAGTAGCCGGCCGAGTCGACGGGCTCCGGGCCCTCGGTGCCGAAGGACGACGACTTGAGCAGGTAGAACTCGATCTCGGGATGCGTGTAGAAGGTGAAGCCGCGGTCGGCCGCCTTCTCCAGCGTCCGCTTGAGCACGTTCCGCGGGTCGGAGACGGCCGGCTGCCCGTCCGGCGTCGTGATGTCGCAGAACATGCGCGCGGTCGGGTCGATCTCGCCCCGCCACGGAAGGATCTGGAAGGTCGTCGCGTCCGGAAGGGCGAGCAGGTCGGACTCGTAGGCGCGGGTGAGGCCCTCGATGGCGGAACCGTCGAACCCGAGCCCCTCGCTGAACGCCCCCTCGACCTCGGCCGGGGCGATCGCGACGGACTTCAGTGTGCCGACGACGTCCGTGAACCACAGCCTCACGAACTTGACGCCACGCTCCTCGATCGTGCGAAGAACGAAGTCGCGCTGCTTGTCCATCCTGCCCCTTTCCTCGGCCCTGTCCAGACTACTGGTTGCGGGCAGAGTCCACCCCGCAACGCGTCGGTGCAACACCGAGAAGGTAGGTGCTACACTTCTGTCATGCCGACCACATTGCTCCGCACTCAAGTGACACATACGCCGTCCGTCGCCCATGCCCTGGAGGCTGCGCGGGAGAGGTGGCCTGGCGAATCGGATAGCAAGCTGCTCCTGCATCTGGTCGAGCTGGGCGAGCACGTCCTTCGGGCCGATCAGAGGAAGCAAGCGGACGATCGGCTGGCCGAACTCGATCGCATCAGCGCGCGCTACGCGCACGCTTTCACCGAAAGCCCCTCGGGCGCTCGAGACAGCCGGCCAGAGTGACCTTGGTTCTCGATGCGAGCGTGCTCATCGGACTGCTCAATCCGAAAGACGAACACCACGCTGCATCAAAGAAGGTATTCGAATCAGAGCGCGCCTTCCTCGTCCACCCTGTGAATTTCGCGGAGGCTCTCATCCGTCCTCACAAGGCACACCTGGCGGTCGAGGCGTTCGAAGACTTGCGGCGGCTCGGAGTGGTATCGACGCACCTCTCGGAGCAAGGCCCGCTCTTGCTCGCCCAGCTGCAAATCGCTGACGGACTGAGCGAGATGGACGCTTGCGCGCTCGGCCTGGCCGTTGACAACGACATCCCACTGGTGACCTTCGACAAGCGGCTTGCTGCCGCAGCGCGGAAGCGCGGACTCCACGAACCCATATCCGCCTGAGCCGCCGGACACCTCTGCGCGCCGTCACTAGACTGAGCCGCATGAGTGAGCAGTCACCGGTGCCCTCCGTCCATCCCGCGACCTCGTCGATGCAGTCGCTGAAACGGGTGCGCACCCGCCACTTCCAGGCGGCGAAGGAGGAGGGGGCGCCGTTCACCGGCTTGACGAGCTACGACATGCTCACCGCCCAGATCTTCGACGAGGCGGGCATCGACTTCCTCCTCGTCGGCGACTCCGCCGGCAACAACGTGTTGGGCTACGACACCACGCTCCCGGTCACGGTCGACGACCTCATCCCCCTGACACGTGCGGTCGCCGGCGCGGTCAAGCGGGCGTTCGTCGTCGCGGACATGCCGTTCGGCTCGTACGAGACCGGCCCGCTGGAGGCGCTGCACACCGCGGTCCGTTTCATGAAGGAGACCGGCGCGCACGCGGTGAAGCTCGAGGGCGGCCGGCGCAGCGCCGAGCAGATCCGCCGAATCGTCGACGCGGGCATCCCCGTCATGGCGCACATCGGCTTCACCCCGCAAAGCGAGCACGGGCTCGGCGGTCACCTCGTGCAGGGACGCGGCCAGGCGGCGGACGACGTGCTCGCCGACGCGCACGCTGTCGAGGAGGCGGGCGCGTTCGCGGTCGTCCTCGAGATGGTGCCGGCCGAGGTGGCCAAGCGCGTGACGGCCGAACTGCGCATCCCGACGATCGGTGTCGGTGCGGGGCCGCACGTCGACGGCCAGCTGCTCGTGTGGACCGACTGGGCCGGCTTCACGACGGGCCGGGTGCCGCGCTTCGTCAAGCAGTACGCCGACATCAAGACCGTGCTGTCGGATGCGGCGCGGGCGTACAAGGCGGATGTGCAGGAGCGGACGTTCCCGACCGACGAGCACAGCTTCTAGCGGCCGCCGGCGCCCGCGAAGGGCGCCTCGGCGCGGCCGGCCGCGTCAGAGCGGCCGACCGTCGCGGGGCTAGCGACCGTCCTCGGCGTCCTCCTCGGCCCACTTCGCGGAGTTCTCGCGCAGCTTCTCGAGGGCGTGCTCGGCCTCGTCGCGGGTGTCGAACGGGCCGACGCGGTTCGGCGCGGGCGACAGGAAACCCTGCTCCACCTCGCCGGTCTTCATGTTGTACCAGTACTTGTGCTCGGCGTCCTGCTTGATGCCGTACTCGTCGCTCGTCATAAGGTTGATCGTATGCCCAAGGATTCCGCCGGTCACCTGATCCCCGGTCGCGTCACACCGATGCGGCCCGTGCCGAGCCGGATCGCGCGCCCCGAGTACGTCGGCCGCCCCAGGCCCGCTCCGTACACCCGCGGCGACGTCTACACGCCCGACGAGGTGGAGCTCATCCGCGAGTCCGGGCGCATCGCCGCGCAGGCGATCGAGCGCGTCGGCGAGGCCGTCCGCCCCGGCGTGACGACGGAGGAGCTGGATGCGATCGGGCACGAGTTCCTGCTCGCCCACGACGCCTACCCGTCGACGCTCGGCTACCGTGGCTACCCGAAGTCGATCTGCAGCTCGGTCAACGAGGTCATCTGCCACGGCATCCCGGACGACACCGTGATCGAGGACGGCGACATCGTCAACATCGACATCACCGCCTACAAGAACGGCTTCCACGGCGACAGCAACCAGACCTTCATCGCCGGCACCGCCTCCGACGAGGTCGCCGGTCTCGTCGAGCGCACCCGCGAAGCCTTGAACCGTGGCATCAAGGCCGTCGCCCCGGGGCGGCAGGTCAACGTCATCGGCCGGGCGATCGAGTCGTACGCCAAGCGGTTCGGCTACGGAGTGGTCCGCGACTTCACCGGTCACGGCGTCGGCGCGGCCTTCCACTCCGGCCTGATCATCCCGCACTACGACTCGGCGCCCGCGCACGACGACGTGATGGAGCCGGGGATGGTGTTCACCATCGAGCCGATGCTCACCCTCGGCACGCACGAGTGGGAGATGTGGGCCGACGACTGGACGGTGGTGACCCGCGACCGGAGCGTCACCGCCCAGTTCGAACACACCCTGGTCGTGACCGAGCGCGGTGCCGAGGTGCTTACGCTCCCCTGACCTCCACAGGAGCCGGTGCGACCGGCGCCGGAACCGCGTCGTCGGCCATCGCCCGCGCAGGCGACGGCAGCACGAACGCGATCCCCACGCCGAGCACCGTCGCCGCCGTCGCCACCCAGAACGCGGTGTCGAAGGCCGACGACACCGACGCCCCGCCCTGCACCGCCGCTTGCAGCAGCACGGCGAACAGCGCCGTACCGAACGATCCGCCCAGCTGCTGCGCCGTCCGGGTCAGGATGCTGGAGTGCGCGATCTGCTCCCCCGCGAGCCCCTGGTACGACGCCACCATGAGCGGCATCGTGATCGCGCCGAGCCCGAACCCGCGCACGAACAGGGCGACAAGCAGCAGCGGATCGGCCGCCGACGTCGGACCGAGCGCGAACGGGATGGTCGCCACCGCGACCACCGCGAATCCGGCCACCGCGATCCACCGCGCACCGATGCGGTCGATGAGGCGCCCGGCGATCGGGCGACACGCCAGCGTCCCGAGCCCCTGCGGCACGAGGAGCAGTCCGGCGCCGAGCGCATCCGTCCCCCGTGCCTGCTGCCAGAACAACGGCAGCAATAGCATCGCGCCGTACAGGGCGACGCTGGAGAGGAACAGCAGAGTGGATGCCGACCAGACCGAGCGGACGCGCAGCAGCCGCACATCCACCAGCGCAGCGCCCTTCCGCCGCAGTGCCCAGAACACGAAGGCGGCGACGAGGATCGCGCCTCCCACCAGGGGCAGCCACGCGTCGAGCCGCGCGAACCCGCCGTCGAGCACCGAGTCGGACAGGCCCAGCAGCAGTCCCGCGAGCCCGGGCACCAGGAGCAGCACGCCGACCAGGTCGAGACGGCGCTTCGGGTCGCGGCCGCGGTCCGATGGCAGCATCCGCCAGGCCAGCAGGAGACCGGCGACCGAGAACGGGATGTTGACCCAGAACACCCAGCGCCAGTCGCCGAGCGCGAGGATGAGGCCGCCGATAACCGGTCCGAGGATCGGGCCGGCCATCGCCGGGAGGCCGATCACCGCCGAGACGCGGCCGAGCTGACGGCCGCCGGCCACCTCCATCACCATCGTCGTCATCACGGGCAGCATGAGACCGCCGCCGACGCCCTGGAGCACGCGGAAGGCGATGAGGGAGTCCGCGTTCCAGGCCAGGCCCGAGAGCACCGAGCCGGCGAGGAAGATCGCCAGTGCCACCATCCACACCCGTTTTCCGCCCCAGCGCGCCAGGCACCACGCCGACAGCGGCACCGTCGCGGCGAGCGCGAGCAGATACCCGGTGGTCACCCACTGGATCTGCGCGACCGTCGTGTGCAGGTCGCTCGCCAGGGTGTGGAGGGCGACGCTGAGGATGGTCGTGTCGAAGACCACCGCCAGCGCGCCGATCACGAGTGCGGTCGCCGTCCGCACGACCGTCCGATCCAGTTTCTCCGCCATGTCCACTCCTTAAGATGCGCGTCTGTATCTTAACGAGATCGTACGACGATCGGATAAGATGCGCAAATGGACTCTAAAGAGACCGCTAGTCGTCGGCGCCGCGGCGCGGCCCTCGAGAGCGCGCTGCTCGACGCCGCCTGGGACGAGCTCGACGAACACGGCTTCGCCGCCCTCACCATGGAGGCCGTCGCCGCCCGCGCCGGCACCAGCCGCCCCGTCCTCGCCCGCCGCTGGGCGACCCGCAGCGACCTGGCGCTCGCGGCCATCCGCCACCACTTCGCGGCCGAGCCGATCCAGGTGCCCGACCACGGCAGCCTGCGGGAGGACACGCTCGACCTGCTGCGCCAGATGAACACCCGGCGGCGCGGACTGGTGACGGAGGTGCTACTGCGGTTCTCCGGCGTCGTCACCGAAGCCGACGGCGGAATCGCCGGCCTCCGCGAACGTCTGATCGGCGACCAGCCGACACAGCTCGGCGCCATCCTCGAGCGCGCGGACGCCCGGGGCGAGATCGACCTCGCGCGGCTCTCCCCCGTCGTCGCCGACCTCCCGCTGACCCTCGTCCGCCACGAGATGCTGATGCGGCTCACGCCGGCCGACGACGCGACGCTCCAGTCGTTCGTCGACGATGCGTTCCTCCCTCTCGCGCTGGCGACCCGTCGGCCGGGTGGCGGCACGCAGTAAGGTTCGCGGCGCGGTAGATTCGAGGCATGACTTCGCAGAAGCACGCGATCGGCATCGACATCGGCGGAACCGGCATCAAGGGAGGCCTGGTCGACCTGTCGACCGGCGAGCTCGTCAGCGACAGGGTCAAGCTGCCCACTCCGGAGGGCGGCAAGCCGGACGACATCGTCGAGACCACGAAGGAGATCGTCGACCGCCTGGCCCAGGAAGAGCCGGATGCGCCCGTCGGCGTCTGCTTCCCCGCGATCGTCAGCCACGGGGTCACCCTCTCGGCCGCCAACGTCGCGAAGGACTGGATCGGTCTGCACGCCGAGGACCTGTTCGAGAAGGCGCTCGGGCGCGACATCCACTTCGTCAACGACGCAGACGCCGCCGGATACGCCGAGACCCGCTTCGGCGCGGCGAAGGGCAAGGACGGCCTGGTCATCATGACCACGCTGGGCACGGGCATCGGCTCCGCGCTGATCTACGACGGCATCCTCATCCCGAACGCCGAGCTCGGCCACCTGGAGATCGACGGCCACGACGCCGAGTCGCGCGCCGCATACTCCGCCAAGGAGCGCGAAGACCTCAGTTGGGAGAAGTGGGCGAAGCGCCTGCAGAAGTACTACTCGACCGTCGAGTTCCTGTTCACGCCCGACCTCTTCATCGTAGGCGGCGGCGTCTCGAAGCACTACGAGGAGTTCCTCCCTCTGCTGAAGCTGAAGACCCCGATCGTCCCCGCCGTGCACCGCAACAACGCGGGCATTCTCGGCGCCGCGGCCCTGACCGTCCGCAACGAGCGCCGCGACGCCGGCGAGCGCGGCCGCAGCGCGGAGGCCGGGACGCCCCAGGACGCTCCCGCGCCGACCCCGGCGTAACACCCATGCCGCGGGGTCGCCTCCGGGTGATGCTGGGTGCCGCCCCGGGCGTGGGCAAGACGTTCGCCATGCTCGAAGAGGGCGAACGGCTCCGCGCGCTCGGGAAGGACGTCGTCGTCGCCATCGTCGAGACGCACGACCGCGCGGCCACCGCCGCTCTCGTCGACACGCTCGAGGTCGTGCCCCGGCGCACCATCGAGCACCGCGGGGTGACCCTCACCGAGCTGGACCTGGATGCGGTCCTGCGCCGCAACCCCCGCGTCGCCCTGGTCGACGAGCTCGCGCACACGAACGCTCCGGGCTCGGAGCACGAGAAGCGCTGGCAGGACGTCGAGACCCTGCTGGAGGCCGGGATCGACGTGATCTCGACCGTCAACATCCAGCACATCGAGTCGCTGAACGACGTGGTCGAGCAGATCACCGGTGTTCCGCAGCGGGAGACCATCCCGGACGCCGTGCTCCGGCGGGCGGACCGCATCGAGCTGGTCGACCTGGCGCCGCAGGCGCTGCGCGACCGGCTGGCCGACGGCCTCGTGTACCCGGCGGCGCGGGTGGATGCGGCCCTGTCGAACTACTTCCGCCTCGGCAACCTGACCGCCCTGCGCGAGCTGGCGCTCCTGTGGCTCGCCGACGAGGTCGACAACGCGCTGCTGGCGTACCGCGCTGAGCACGGGATCGCCGGCACCTGGGAGGCGCGCGAGCGCGTCGTCGTCGCGCTCACCGGCGGCCCGGAAGGCGAGACGCTGCTCCGCCGCGGAGCGCGCATCGCCGCACGGAGCGCCGGCGGCGAACTTCTCGCCGTGCACGTCACCAGCCAGGACGGCCTCCGTGAGGCGCAGCCCGGCGTCCTCGCGGCACAGCGCGCGCTGGTGGAGCAGCTCGGTGGCAGCTACCACCAGGTGGTCGGCGACGACATCCCACGCGCCCTGGTCGAGTTCGCCCGCGGCGAGAGCGCGACCCAGCTGGTGATCGGCGTCTCCCGTCGCAGCCGGCTCGCCGCGCTGCTGACCGGTCCGGGGATCGGCGCGACCGTCATCCGCGAGTCCGGCGACATCGACGTGCACATCGTGTCGCACGCGCGCGCCGGCGGGCGGTTCTCACTGCCGCGTCCGCGCGGCGGGCTGACCGTGCGGCGCCGGGTGTACGGGTTCGCGCTCGCCCTGATCGGCGGCCCTCTGCTGACCCTGCTGCTCACCAGTGTGCGGTCGGGCGAGTCGATGACGGCGGACGTCCTCAGCTACCAGCTCCTCGTCGTGCTGGTCGCCCTCGTCGGCGGCATCTGGCCGGCGCTCTTCGCGGCGCTGCTCTCGGGGCTGACGCTCGACTTCTTCTTCGTGGATCCGCTCTATACGATCACCGTCGGCGAGCCCCTGCACCTGCTCGCGCTCATCCTCTTCGTCGTCATCGCAGCGCTCGTCAGCCTGGTGGTCGACCAGGCGGCGCGCCGCAGCCGTGCGGCGATCCGGGCAGCGGCGGAGGCGGAACTGCTGGCCACCGTCGCCGGCGGCGTGATCCGCGGCGAGGATGCGCTGCAGGCACTCGTCGCCCGCACCCGCGAGGCGTTCGGGCTGAGTGCGGTCCGCCTCGTGGTCGCCGGGCAGGACGGCGGACAGACCATCGTGGCCGAGGACGGCGAGGCCGGCGCGTCGGAACCCGTGCAGCGCATCCCGGTCGGCCCGGCGGCGGGCGACGACCGAGGCGGGACGACCGGTCGCGCGTCCACCTCGTCCGCGCCGCGCGAGATCGCGACGCTGGAGCTGTACGGACGCGACCTGGAGGCGAGCGATCGGCGGCTGCTGTCGGCCATCGTCGCGCAACTGGAGGCCGCACTCGAACACCGCCGCCTCACCGCCACGGCCGCGGAGCTCGCGCCTCTCGCCGAAGCCGACCGCGTGCGCAGCGCTCTGCTCGCCGCGGTCGGGCACGACCTCCGCCGCCCGCTCGCCGCCGCGACCGCCGCGGTGACCACCCTCCGCCAGTCGGACCTCGCGCTCGGCGACGACGACCGGGAGGCGCTGCTCGAGACCGCGGAGGACAGCCTCCACGGGCTGGCATCCCTCGTCACCGATCTGCTCGACGCCAGCCGGGTGCAGGCCGGCGCGCTGGCGGTCTCGCTGGCCCCGACCGAAGTGGATGACGTGGTGCTTCCCGCGCTCGACGAACTGGGGGCCGGCCCCGGCGACGTCGAGCTGGATCTCGGCGCCCACGTGCCGCCGATGCTGGCCGACGGCGTCCTTCTCCAACGTGTCATCGTGAACCTTCTCGGCAACGCCCTCCGCTACAGCCCGCCGGACGCGCGGCCGGTGCTCGCCGCCAGCGAGTTCGCCGGGACGGTCGAGCTGCGTGTCATCGACCGCGGGCCGGGCATCCCCGCCGAGCGCCGCGAGGCAGTCTTCGCGCCGTTCCAGCGGCTGTCCGACACCGACAACGATGCCGGCATCGGTCTCGGGCTCGCCCTGTCGAAGGGTTTCGTCGAAGGGATGGGCGGCACACTCGAAGCGGAGGACACGCCCGGCGGCGGACTCACCATGGTCGTCTCCCTGCCCGCGGCACGGGAGGCGGACGCGTGAAGATCCTCATCGCCGACGACGACCCGCAGATCCTGCGCGCGCTGCGCATCCTGCTCACCGCCCGCGGCTACCAGGTGCTCACCGCGCGGAGCGGGGCCGAGGCGCTCAGTGTCGCGGTCGACCAGCATCCGGAGCTGGTGATGCTCGACCTGGGGATGCCGGAGCTCAACGGCATCGAGGTCATCGAAGGGCTCCGCGGCTGGTCGAGCGTGCCCATCCTCGTGGTCTCCGGCCGCACGGGCTCCGCCGACAAAGTCGACGCCCTCGACGCCGGCGCCGACGACTACGTCACGAAGCCGTTCGCGGCGGACGAGCTGCTCGCGCGCATCCGCGCCCTCACCCGGCGGCAGAGTACGACGGCGGACGAACCGGTCATCATATTCGGTGACGTGACGGTCGACCTCGCGGCGCGCCAGGTGACCCGGCGGGACGGGGACGGCGGGGCCCATGCGGTGCGGCTCACGCCGACGGAGTGGCAGATCCTGGAGGTGCTGCTGCGGAACCCGCGGCGCCTGGTGACGCGCAAATCCCTGCTGACCCAGGTGTGGGGACCGCAGTACACGACGGACACCGGGTACCTGCGGCTGTACCTGTCGCAGCTGCGTAAGAAGCTGGAGCCCGAGCCGTCACGGCCGCGCTACCTGCTGACGGAGCCCGGGATGGGCTACCGCTTCACGCCCGACGACGCCTGACGCCGAAGATTCGGCATGAATGTGCGTTATGAGCGCCCGAAAGCGCACATTCGGCACGAATGTGCGTTGTGAGCGCCCGAAAGCGCACATTCGGCACGAATGTCGCGAGGGAATGGGCCGGCTGATACGCCGGGTTCTGTCACGGTGCGAACACCGCGGACGGCCATCTATCTCGGGACGACGTTGCCGCCGCCCTCCAGCGGTCTACCCGGGGACGAGACGAGCAGCCTCATGGTCCCCTGTCCGACCTTGCTCCGGGCGAGGTTTACCCAGCCGGCCGGGTCACCCCGACCGCTGGTGGTCTCTTACACCACCGTTTCACCCTTACCGCGGGCCGAAGCCCGCGGCGGTCTGCTTTCTGTTGCACTTTCTCGCGGGTTGCCCCGGGTGGGTGTTACCCACCGCCCTGCTCTGCGGAGCCCGGACGTTCCTCGGCGGTCCGCTCTCGCGGACCGACGCGACCGTCTTGCCGACCCATTCCGCGCTCAACGATAGCGCAGCGGCCTGAGCTGGTCCGCCGCCCGAGGGCAGGGCCGCACGTCAGGCCGCGCGCCAGTACCCACGTCAGAGCCGCGGATCAGACTCCCACGTCAGAGCCCGGAGTCCTCCCCGCGCACCAGGATGGCGCCGCTGTCGGGGCAGAGCACGACGTCGTCGGCCGCAGCGCGACGGATGTCGGACAGGTCCGACTCCGTCAGCTTCACGTTGGAGCCCATGGAGACGCCGCGGATCAGCGCCGCCGCGCCGATGCCGTAGCGGGTGCGCTGGCGCTCGTACAGTTCGATCAGGTCGGCCGGGAGCGTCTCCGCGATGGCTGCCCGGTCTTTCGCGAGAGCCGTGCGCTGCGCCTCCAGCTTGCCGGCCTCCTCCTCGCGTTCGCCTTCGAGCGCGGCGACGCGGCCGTTCAGTTCGGCACGCTCCGCCTCGACGCCGGCGAGCGCCTGCTCGAGGTCCTCGACGCGCTGCATGACGGTCAGCTCGATCTCTTCGAGGTCGTTCTTGCGCTTGGCGAGCGAGGCGAGCTCCGCCTCGAGTGCCTGGACGTCCTTCATCGAGGCCGACTGCTGCACGCGGTCGGAGTCGCGCTTCGCTCGCGCATCGACGACCTGGACGTCGGACTCGATGCGCTTGAGCTCGGCCCGGGCATCTTCGAGCTCTCCGGTGGCGGCGATCCACCGCGCCCGGAGTGCCTCCACCTCGGGCTGCAGCTTCAGGAGCTCGACCGCCTGCGGCAGGTTCTTGGTGGCATGGGCGAGCTGCGCCAGGCGGGTGTCGGCCGCCTGGAGGCGCAGCAGCTCGTTCTGGTCGGCAGGGCTGGCTTTCACGGTGTGGTGCTTCCTTCGTGCGAGGTGGTCATTGCAGGATGACGAAATCCCAGGGGTCGGTGCGGAGTTCGCTGACGACGACCTCCACCCCGGGCAGCGCGGCGCGCAGCTCATCGGCGGCGGTGTCGAGCCAGAGCCACTCGCTCGCCCAGTGGGAGACGTCGAGAAGGGCGGGACCGCCGCCGAGCACCGCTTGCTCGCGTGCTTCGGAGGCGGGATGGTGCCGCAGGTCGGCGGTGATGTAGACGTCCGCACCGCGCACGGCGTCGCTGCCGAGCAGGGAGTCGCCCGCTCCGCCGCAGACGGCGACGCGCGTGACCGGCTGGTGGTAGTCGCCGGCGGCCCGGACTCCCCCGGCCGTCGGCGGGAGGATGTCGGCGAGCGCGCGAGCGAGCTGCCCGAGCGTCGTCGGCTGTGCGAGGTCGCCGACGCGCCCGATGCCCGTCGTGCCGTCGGCCGCCGGTGAGATCGGGCGGGTGTCGCGGAGCCCCAGCCGCGCGGCCAGGACGTCGCTGGTGCCGTCGGCGACCACATCGGCGGTGGTGTGCGCCGCGTACAGGGCGACGTCGCCGCGGATCAGCCGGGCGAGCAGTGCACCCTTGTAGCGGTCCTCCGCGATGCTGGTGACGCCACGGAGCAGAAGCGGATGGTGGGCGATCAGCAGGTCGGCATCGAGTTCGACCGCCTCGTCCACGGTCGCCGCGACCGCATCCACAGACAGCAGGATGCGCCCGATCGCGGCAGCCGGATCGCCCGTCACGAGCCCGGGCGCATCCCAGCTCTCGGCACCGGCGAGCGGCCAGAGCTGCTCGATGGTGTCGCGGACGGAGGCGAGGGTGTGGGGCACGTCGTTCAGCCTACGGGATGCGGTCCGAACGGCAGCGGACGGGGTCGGGGATGTGGACAACCCGCCGGCGCCGAACCCTGTGGACGGAATCCCCTTTGCGTCACGCGGCGGCCAGCTCCTGCCGCCGGACGGCGGGGACCGCGCTCACGAGCACTCCGAACATCCCGATGACGAGGGCGATGACCACCCCGATGTTGCTCGCACCGATGCCCGCGTTGGGGTCGATGCCGACGAGCCGGAAGAGGTACCCTTCCCACGCCAGCCAGGGCAACGGCGAACTGATCGTTCCCCACCCGACCGCCGTTCCGGCCACCAAGAGGCCCACGTTGATCCACCGCCAGTCCGGGTAGACGCCGCCGCGAGCGAGCAGCGACGCCTGGTGGAAGCGCCGCGTGCGCAGCATCATCTCGCCCGAGAACACGCCGACCCACGCGGCGACCGGCACGGAGAGGGCGGTCGGGACGCCACGGATGACGGAGGAGAGGTCGGTCACCGTCGCGGCCAGCACGACACCCACCGCCGCTATCGCCGCACCGGCGATCAGCGTGCTCCACCGCCGCCCGAGTTTGACGCCCAGCGCGTCGAGCGTGAAACCGGCCGAATACACGGTCAGCACGAGCGCCGAGACGAGCGACAGCCCCACCGCGAGCAGCAGCGGCACGGGGTACCAGGCGGGCAGCCCGAGCTGCACCAGACCGGCCACCGGGTCGCGCGCGAGCTCCCCCGCCAGCCCCGGATTGGATGCAGCCAGCAGTCCCCCGTACGACACCAGCAGAAGCGGAGGGACGCCCGCGCCGAACGTCGCCCACAGCATCGCCGCACCGCCCGACGACAGCGGCCGCTGGTAGCGTGCGACCTCGGCGCTGCTCATCGCCCATGCCAGTCCGACGTAGCTGAACACGATGACGGCACCGGTGACGACGTGCGTCCACAGCGCATCGGGCACGGCGAGCGCTCGTGACACATCCACGTGCCGCCAGGTCGCCGCCACCATCAGCGCGATGAGCACGGCGGAGGCGATCGTCAGCACCAGCTGCACCCGCGCGACGAGGGCGTACCCGAAGTAGGCGACGGCGACGGCCGCCAGGATGGTGACGGCGAGTCCCGCGGACGTCGCGAGCACAGCATCCCCCGGCCACTGCTCTGCGACCGTGAGCGACCCGGCCGCCGACCCCGCCAGCCAGAGCAGGACCGACCCCCAGAACAGCTTCACGACCAGCGCGAGCACCGTCGGGATGATGTTCCCGCGGAACCCGAACGACGCACGCGAGACGACCAGCGTCGGCTGGCCGCTCCACTTGCCGGCGAGCGTGCCGAGGCCGAGCGGCAGGAACGACAGTGCGACGCCGACGAGGGTCGCCACGAGCAGCTGGCGCAGGCTCAGCCCGAGAGCGAACAGCGTCGCGCCGACTCCCACGCTGATGAGGGAGGAGGTGCCGGCGAACCAGAGCCAGAACATCCGGGAGGCGCGTCCGACACGGCGCTCGACGGCCGTCGGTTCGAGGTCGGCGGCCTCGGGGATGAAGACCGCTGGACGGCGTTTGGCGGGGGCGTCGGGGGCGGGCGCCTCGCCGGTGGCCGGCGGAGTGGCGGTCGCGGCTGCCGACGCGGCTACGGGAGCGGGGAGGCCGGTACCGGTCGAGTCGTCGGTGTCGGTCTCCAACGCGGCCCGCTCGCGCTCGACCGGAGACGCTGCGGGAGCGACCGCCGTCACCACCGGGACGAGGGGAACCGGTTCCGAATCCCGCGGCGCAAGCTCTTCCGGCACCAGCCCGAGCGGCTCCGCCCGCGCGAGCGGCGGGTACGCGGGCGGGGCGACGGCCGCGGCGGGTTCCGGTGCCGTCTCCGGCTCGGCTTCGGCGGGCGCCGACGCGTGCCGCCCCGGCCGGTGCGCCTCGTCCCCGTCCTCCGGCTCGCGCTCGCCGATCGGCAAAGCGTGGGCGCCGGTGGGATGCGCCTCCCGCGTCACGGGCACCGCCTCCGGCTCCGGCTCGCTGCGCTGGATCGGGATGGCCGCTGTCGCCACCCACGGGCTGAACGTCGGCTCGGGCCCGGTCGGCTCCCGGCGACCGGGCAGGTCGTCGAAGCTGATCGCCTGCGTGGGCGGCCCGCTCCAGTCCCCTTCGTCATCCTCCGCAGCGTCGGCATCCGCCTCGTCCGCATGCACCTCATCGGGCGCCACAACGTCGGGCTCGGTCTCGCCGGGCGCGCCGCCCTCGGCCGCCTCCTCCGTACCCCCGCGGAGCGCCTCGGGAAGGATGATCGGGATGGCGGACGTGATGCGCGCGACCTCTTCCTCGAGCACGCTCGCCAGCTCGTCGTCGCTGTGCCGATCGGCCGCTCCCCGGTCCATGGCCCCCAGACTACGACGCGCCGCCTCCCAGCAGCAGAGCCTCCCTCCCGCCGCCGCCCCACCCACCGCCCCACCCACCGACTCCATCCACCGTCGAGTCCGCACATTTTGCACGTTTCGCGCCGAGAAACGGTAAGTCTCTGCGGACTCGGCGGTGGCGGGCCAGGATGCGCGGGCGGGGGAAGTAGCATCGGGGTGTGAGCGAGATTGCGACCCCGTACGAGGACCTCCTGCGCGACGTGCTGACGAACGGCGCCCACAAATCCGACCGCACGGGCACGGGGACGCGCAGCGTCTTCGGCCGGCAGCTGCGGTTCGACCTCGCCGACGGCTTCCCGCTGATCACCACCAAGCGCGTCCACTTCAAGTCCATCGCGTACGAGCTGCTGTGGTTCCTGCGCGGCGAGAGCAACGTGGGCTGGCTGCGCGAGAACGGCGTCACGATCTGGGATGAGTGGGCCGACGCCGACGGCGAGCTCGGCCCGGTGTACGGGGTGCAGTGGCGCTCCTGGCCGGCCCCGGACGGCCGGCACATCGACCAGATCCAGCAGGTCATCGACACCCTGCGCAGCGACCCCGACTCCCGCCGCATCATCGTCTCGGCGTGGAACGTGGCCGACATCCCGAACATGGCGCTCGCCCCCTGCCATGCCTTCTTCCAGTTCTACGTCGCCGACGGCAAGCTCTCCTGCCAGCTGTATCAGCGCAGCGCGGACATGTTCCTCGGCGTCCCGTTCAACATCGCCAGCTACGCGCTCCTCACGCTCATGGTCGCCCAGCAGGTCGGCCTCGAGCCCGGTGAGTTCGTCTGGACCGGTGGAGACGTCCACATCTACGACAACCACGTCGAGCAGGTCGCCGAGCAGCTGACGCGCGATCCCTATCCCGCGCCCACCCTGCGCTTCGCCCGCAAGCCCGACAGCATCTTCGACTACCGGTTCGAGGACTTCGTCGTCGAGGACTACCAGCACCACCCGGCGATCCGCGCGGCCGTCGCCGTATGACGATCGCACTGATCTGGGCACAGGCCCACGACGGGGTGATCGGCGCGGACGGCGTCATGCCTTGGCACCTCACCGAGGATCTGCGGCACTTCCGCGCGCTCACCGGCGACGATCCGGTGGTGATGGGCCGCCGCACCTGGCAGTCGCTGCCCAAGCGCTACCGGCCCCTCCCCGGGCGCGACAACATCGTGGTCACCCGGCAGGCCGACTGGACCGCCCCCGGCGCGATCGTGGCGCACTCGGTGGATGAGGCGCTCGCCTCCGCGGGAGACGCCCCCACCGTCTGGGTGATGGGCGGCGCCGAGCTGTACCGCCAGACGCTTCCGACGGCAGACCGGCTGGAGGTCACCGAGATCGACCTCGACGTCGCGGGAGACACGTACGCCCCCGAGCCCGGCGACGGCTGGACGGTCGACGCGGGCGAGTGGCTCACCGGCTCCAACGGGATGCGGTACCGCTTCGTCACCTACACGCGCGTCACCAAAACGCACTGACGCACGTCAGGTCAGCCCGGCCACCAGGTTCACCGTCGCCGCGACGATGACCGTCCCGAACAGGTACGACAGCAGGGTGTGCCGGAGCACCGTCGCCCGGATGTACGCGTTCTGGATGTTCGTGTCGGAGACCTGGAACGTCATCCCGAGCGTGAAGGCCAGGTAGGCGAAGTCGCTGTAGCGCGGCGGCTCCTTCTGGTTGAAGTCGATGCCGCCGCCGGTGCGGTAGAAAATGCGGGCGTACCGGAGCGCGTAGACGGTGTGCACCAGCGTCCACGAGAGCGCGACGCTGACGACGGCCAGCAGCGCGACGCCGAGCTGAGCTCCGCCCTTGAGAGTTTTCGCATCGACCAGGATGTACACGACGGCGACGACGCTCGCCAGCGACGCCAGGAGCAGCACCAGGTCGGTGGTCCGCCTGCCCGGATCCTCGAGGGTGGCGTGGTCTTTCGTGGAGGCGCCGTCGAGCCGCCAGACCGACAGCCACACCCAGGCGATGTAGACGATGCAGGCGGCCGCCCAGCCCGCGATGATCGCGTAATGCCAGGCGTTCAGCAGCCCGACGGCCACGGCGACCACGATGCCGGCGGCGACCGCGGTCGTCATCTTCGCGCGGGTCCGGCCGCGGCCCTTGTGCAGATCGTCGGTCACACTCCGGATGTTCGCACACGCCGACTGAGCGCGCCGTGAAGCAGCGCCGGTACGATCGATGTCGTGACGTCAGCAGCCCACTCCGCCTCCGCTCTCCGGCCCTCCCCTCTGGCCGACCTCGACACCGCCGCGCTCCGCGAGGCGCACTCCGCGTTCGCCCGCGCGTACGACGACCTGAAGGCCGCCGGCCTGAAGCTCGACCTCACCCGCGGTAAGCCGTCGGCCGAGCAGCTGGACCTTTCGAACGACCTGCTGCACCTGCCCGATGGCCGCTATCGGGATGCTGCGGGCACCGACCTGCGCAACTACGGCGGCGCGACGGGGCTGCCCGAGCTCCGTGCGATCTTCGCGGACGCGCTCCGCGTGCCGGTCGAGCAGCTGCTCGCGCTCGGCAACTCCAGCCTGACCCTCATGCACGACACCGTCATGTTCGCCCTACTGCACGGCGTTCCGGGCGGCGAGCTGCCGTGGGCCGGCCGCCCGATCAGCTTCCTGGCGCCCGTCCCCGGCTACGACCGGCACTTCACCATCGCGGAGCGTCTCGGCATCCGGCTCATCCCGGTGCCGTCCGACGACAACGGCCCGGACATCGATGCGGTCGCGTCGCTGCTGGAGACGGATGACAGCATCCGCGGCATGTTCTGCGTCCCGGTGTACTCGAACCCGACCGGCGCCGTGTACTCGGAGGAGGTCGTGCGGGCGCTCGTGTCGCTGCCCGCCGCCGACGACTTCCGGCTGATCTGGGACAACGCGTACGCGGTCCACCACCTCACCGACGAGCGCCCCGAGCCGATCGACGTGCTCGCCCTCGCCGCCGAGGCCGGCAACCCGGACCGCCCGCTCGTGTTCGCCTCCACCTCCAAGGTCACCTACCCGGGCGCGGGCGTCTCGTTCTTCGGCGCCTCCCCCGCCAACGTCGAGTGGATGCTGCACAACCTGTCGGCCCAGAGCATCGGCCCCGACAAGCTCAACCAGCTGCGGCATGCCGAGCTGTTGCGCGACGCCGACGGCCTCGCCGCGCACATGGAGAAGCACCGCGCCATCCTGGAGCCGAAGTTCGCCGCCGTCGACGCGGCCTTCCGCGAGCGGCTCGCGCCGTGGGGCGGCGGCACCTGGACGGCACCGCGCGGCGGGTACTTCGTGAGCCTCGACGTGATCGACGGTGCCGCGAAGCGGGCCGTGCAGCTCGCCAAGGAGGCCGGGATCGCGGTCACGCCGGCCGGGGCGACGTTCCCGTACGGCGACGACCCGCGCGACGCGAACATCCGCATCGCCCCGACCTTCCCTCCGCTCGACGAGCTGACGACCGCGCTCGACGGGCTCTGCACGGCGATCCTCCTCGCCGAGGCGGAGACCCTGCTGTCCGCGCGGGACTGACCAGCGTGGCCGGCTGGACGGTCCGCGCCAGCACGGAGGACGACTGGCAGGCGTACCGCGCGCTGCGGTTCGAGATGCTCGAGGATGCGCCGATCGCGTTCCTGGAGACGCTCGAGCAGGCGCGCGCGCATCCCGACGAGCATTGGCGCCGGCGTGCGGCGAACACGTCATCGACGAGCCGGCTGTTCGCCGCGGTCGCGGACGACGGCCGGTGGCTCGGCAGCATGGGCGGATTCCAGTCCGCGCCGTCGCGGGAGCCGTATCTCGTCGGCGTGTACGTGTCGCCGGCGTGGCGGGGCCGGGAGCACGGCATGACGGACGCCCTGCTGGATGCGGTGATCGACTGGGCGCGCGAGCGCGGCAGCCGCCTGCTGCTGGAGGTGCACGAGGACAACGAGCCCGCCATCCGCTCGTACCTCCGCCGCGGGTTCACGTTCACCGGCCGCACGCAGCCGTATCCGCTCGACCGCACCGCCGACGAGCGCGAGATGCAGCTTCCCCTCACCGACGGCTCCCCCACGTCCCCCACCGCCGGCTCCTGAGTTTTTCGCGTTCCCGACGGCGTGTCGGGCGAAAAACTCAGGAGCTGATGGCGTGGATGCGGTCAGACCTCGCCGAAGCCTGTGTCGACGAGGTCGGCGAGAGCGTCCACCGCGGTGCGACCGTCGGGGTCGTCGGACGAGATGCGCGCGGTGGAGCCCGCGGTGAGCCCGAGCGACATGATGCCGAGGAGGCTCTTCGCGTCCTTGCCGTTGACGGTCACCTTCACCGGGAAGGTGTTCGCGAGCTTCACGAACTCCGCGGCAGGGCGCGCGTGAAGCCCCTCCGGGTTGCGCACGAGCACCTCGCGCTCGTACGGGCCGGCGGTCTCGGTTACCACTGGCTCGGCCGCTTCGGCCGGAGTGGATGCGGCCGCCGGCTCGCCGCCGGACCTCCCGGCCCACGCATCAACCGCACCCTCCGCTGCGGCGACGACCTCGTCGAGACTCCCGCCGGACTCCGCGGCGACCGCCGCAGCGACACCGCCCTCGACGAACGGCACGTCCACGACCCGCACGCGGGACCGCTGCGCCTCGTCGAGCATGTCCAGCACCGTCTCCGCGGTGAGCAGAGCAGAGCCGAGGTCGCTGATCACCACGACACCATCGCCGCCGTCGGCCTCCGACACGGCCGACATGACCTTCGTGAAGCTGGTGCCGATCCCGTCGTCGTCGGTTCCGCCCGCCGCGACGAGCCGCACCGAGCCCGCCATCTGACCGGCGAGCTGCACCATCCCCGCGGCGATCTGGGAGCTGTGCGAGACGAAGACGACGCCGACCTTGCCGGTCATCCGGCCGCCTCGGCGGTCTGGGCCGCTGCGCGCAGCAGCAGCGCCGTCGACTGGGCGCCCGGGTCGCGGTGCCCGGCCGACCGCTCGCCGAGGTAGCTCGCGCGGCCCTTCCGGGCGACGAGCGGCTCTGTTGCCTCCGCGCCCTTCTCGGCGGCCTCCGCGGCAGCCGCCAGGATGCCCGCGGCCGAAGCCCCGGACTCCTGGGCGGCCGCAGCGGCGTCCACCGCGGGCGTCCATGCGTCGATCATGGTCTTGTCGCCGGGTTCGGCCTTTCCACGGGACACGATGCCGTCGCGCGCGGCCGCCAGGGCCGCGACGAGCGCCTTCTCATCGATGGTGGCGGCGTCGCCGACGGGGTCGGCCGCCTTCAGGAACGCCGTGCCGTAGAGCGGACCGGACGCACCCCCCACCGTCGAGATCAGGGTCATGGCGACCGACCGCAGCGCCGCGTTCGGCGTGGTGTCGTCCGGCAGCTTCTCCAGGGCGATGACCGATGCGTGCAGCCCGCGGTCCATGTTCTCGCCATGGTCGCCGTCGCCGATCTCACGGTCGAGCGTGTTCAGCTCCTGCTTGTGCTCGCCGATGGATGCCGCCGCGGCGGAGATCCACTGCCTCACCCAGTTCGTGTCCAGCGTCATCGACGCCTCCTCCTCGTTGTCGTTCCGGCTTCCTACAGGCCCCAGCGCAGAGCCGCGGTGTGGACGGGGGCGTCCCACAGCTGCGTCAGCTCATCGTCCAGCTTGAGGAGCGAGATGGATGCGCCCTGCATCTCGAGCGACGTGACGTAGTTGCCGACGAGGGAGCGGCTGAGGGTGATGCCGCGCTCGTCGAGCACCTCGGCCGCCCGCCGGAACAGGATGTACAGCTCCGACAGCGGCGTGCCGCCCATGCCGTTGACGAACAGCAGCACCTGCGAGCCGTCGAACGAGAGGTCGGTGAGCACCGCATCCATCATCCGGTCGACCAGGCGGTCCGCCGGCTCCAGCTTGATGCGCTCGCGACCTGGCTCGCCGTGGATGCCCACGCCGAACTCGATCTCGTCCTCCGGGAGCACGAAGCCGGGCTCCCCGGCGTGCGGCACCGTGCCGTCGGTCAGCGCGAGGCCGATCGAGCGCACGTTCGCGTTGACGCGCTCCGCGATGGCCGTGACCGCGTCGAGGTCGTCACCGCGGTCCGCGGCGGCTCCGGCGATCTTCTCGACCAGGACGGTGCCTGCGACGCCGCGCCGGCCGGCGGTGTACAGGGAGTCCTGCACGGCGACGTCGTCGTTGGTCACCACGGAGCGGACCGTGATGCCCTCCGCCGCCACCAGGTCGGCCGCCGTCTCGAAGTTGAGCACGTCGCCCGTGTAGTTCTTGACGATGTGGAGCACGCCGGCGCCGCCGTCGGCGGCCTTGGTGGCCTCCACGATCGGCATGGGCGTCGGCGAGGTGAACACCTCGCCCGGCACCGCGGCGTCCAGCATCCCCTTGCCGACGAAGCCGGCGTGGAGGGGCTCGTGACCACTGCCACCGCCGCTGACCAGGCCGACCTTGCCCTGCACCGGGCCATCGGCCCGGGAGACGAAGCGCGGATCCTGGGACACCGTGACGATGTCCGCGTGTGCCCGGCCGAAGCCCGCGAGGGACTCGGCCACGACGTCGGGTACGTCGTTGATGAGCTTCTTCATCGAAACCCTTCCTTCCATTCCAGTGGAATGCTCCACTTTGTCAGTGCGTCGCCGCCACCCACTCGTCGAGCTTCGCGGCCGCAGCCCCGGAGTCGATCGCTCGAGCAGCGACCGCCATTTGCGAACGGAACCGATCCAGGATGGATTCCTGAACCCTCGACGGGTCGGACGCGAGCTCGAAGGAAACGAGCCCGGCCGCCGCGTTGAGCAGGACGATGTCGCGCACGGGGCCTTCTTCACCCGCGAGCACGGCACGCACGACCGCCGCGTTGTACGCGGCGTCCTTCCCGAGCAGGTCGTCGATCCGCGCGCGGGGGATGCCCAGATCGCGCGGGTCGATGTCGTGCTCGGTGACGAGGCCCCTCGAGACCTCCCAGACGTGGCTGTGACCGGTGGTCGACAGCTCGTCGAGCCCGTCGTCGCCGCGGAAGACCAGCGCGGTCGCGCCGCGGGTCTGGAACACGCCGACGATGAGCGGGATGCGGTCGAGCGTCGCGACGCCGACCGCGGACGCCTCGGGGCGCGCCGGGTTGCACAGCGGTCCGAGGTAGTTGAAGACGGTGGGGACGCCCAGCTGGGCGCGGACGGGCCCGGCGTGGCCGAACCCGGGGTGGAACGCGCTGGCGAAGGCGAACGTGATGCCGACCTTCTTCAGCACCTCGGCGACGCGGTCGGCGGGGAGCGTGAGGTCGATGCCGAGGGCGGCCAGCACATCCGAGGAGCCGGACGACGAGCTCGCGGCGCGGTTCCCGTGCTTGATGACGGGGACACCGGCGGCCGCCGCGACGATCGATGCGGTCGTCGACACGTTCACGGTGCCGAAGCGGTCGCCGCCCGTTCCGACGATGTCGAGCGCCATCGGATCCACCACCAGCGGCACGGCGTGGTCGAGGATCGCATCGCGGAACCCGACGATCTCATCCACGGTCTCGCCCTTGGCGCGCAACGCGATGAGGAATGCCGCCAGCTGGGCGTCGGTCGCCTCGCCGGTCATCACCTGGTCCATGGCCCAGGCCGCGTCCGCCACGCTCATGTGCTCCCCCGCCAGGAGAGACGTCAGCACGGACGACCAGGACTGCGTGTGGACCATGAAGCGATCCTATCGGCGGGCGACACGCCACGGCGATAGCGGCCGCTGGACGCCTGGTAAGGCTGTCCTAACCGGAAATCCGGTCGATTCACGCCCCTCAGGTGGGAAAACCAAGGGTTCTTTTCAGCCATAATGGGTTACGTGACGAGCACCTCCATTTCTCCCTCAGCGAGTGCGCCGGCGATCAACCGGCCCAATGTCGTGGCCGTCGGCACGATCGTCTGGCTCGGCTCGGAGGTGATGTTCTTCGCGGGGCTCTTCGCGATCTACTTCACCCTCAAGTCGACGTCGCCCGATCTGTGGGCCGCCGAGACGCAGCACCTCAACATCCCGTATGCGGCGACCAACACGCTGATCCTGGTGCTCAGCTCGGTCACCTGCCAGTTCGGCGTCTTCGCCGCTGAGCGCATGCAGCCGCGCCGCACGGGCGGTCTGCTGCAGTTCTGGCGCTGGGGCATGGTCGAGTGGTTCACGCTGACCTACCTCATGGGCGCGGTCTTCGTCTCCGGCCAGGTGCTCGAGTACGCGACCCTCGTCTCGGAGGGCATCTCCCTCAGCTCCAACGCCTACGGATCGGCGTTCTACCTGACGACGGGCTTCCACGCCCTCCACGTCACGGGCGGCCTCATCGCCTTCCTCCTCGTGATCGGCCGTGCGTTCGCGGTCAAGATCTTCGGCCACAAGGAGGCGACGAGCGCCATCGTCGTCTCGTACTACTGGCACTTCGTCGACGTCGTGTGGATCGGACTGTTCGCGGTCATCTACATCATCCGATAGGAAACAGGAGCGTTCTTCACCCCATGCGTCCGAAAAACCCCCGCCCGGCCACCCAGCCTCGCACGGGCAAGCCCGCCCGCAAGGCCGGCCGTCGACACCCTCTGGCCACCGTCGCGCTGCTCGCGATCGGCCTCGGGCTGACCGGCGGCGCGTACGCCGCGTTCACGACGACCACCGCGTCCGCCGACGAGCCGCAGGTGGCCGCCGCCAGCCAGAACTCGGTCGACGAGGGCAAGAAGCTCTTCCAGGCCAACTGCGCCACCTGCCATGGGCTCGACGCCCAGGGCAGCTCGGTGGCCCCGAGCCTGATCGGCGTCGGCGCCGCCGCCGTCGACTTCCAGGTCGGCACCGGCCGCATGCCCATGCAGATGCAGGGCCCGCAGGCGCAGGAGAAGCCGGTCCAGTTCACCGACGACCAGGTCAAGGCACTCGCCGACTACGTCGCGTCCCTCGCCCCCGGGCCGTCCATCCCCGAGCAGAAGTACCTCGACGGGAAGGGCGACGCGGCCCACGGCGCCGAGCTGTTCCGCATCAACTGCGCCATGTGCCACAACGTGGCCGGCGCGGGTGGAGCGCTCACCGAGGGCAAGTACGCCCCGCCGCTCACCGGCGTCAGCGCCGAGCACATCTACGAGGCCATGGTCACGGGCCCGCAGAACATGCCGGTCTTCAACGACCTGAACATCACGCCGCAGGGCAAGGCCGACATCATCACGTACCTGAAGTACATCCAGAACAACCCGTCCCCGGGCGGCTTCGAGCTGGGCAACCTCGGCCCGGTCGCCGAGGGCCTGTTCCTCTGGATCTTCGGTCTGGGCGCCATCGTCGCCCTCACCGTGTGGATCACGGCCAAGTCCAACTAGTCGGCCCGCACAGGCACGAACCACAGCGTAAGAAGGAGAGCAATGGCACAGGACGAGAACGGCGGTCGCGAGCTGACGCCCGCCAGTTCGTCTGAGGCGCACCGCACCGGCGACCCCGGGACGGCGGTGATCATCCGTGACGCCGTCGAGAACCCCGGCTTCCCGCCTCACCGCCCGCGCGTCACCGACCTCGACCCGCGGAAGGAACGGCGCGCCGAGCGCACCGTCTACACGCTGTTCTACCTGTCGATCGCGGGCTCGGTCTGGGCGGTCGCCGCCTACCTCGCCTTCCCGATCGTCGACGGCGACCCCGGCTCGGTCCGCCTGAACAACCTGTTCATCGGCATCGGCGGAGCGCTCGCGCTCCTCGCGATCGGCATCGGCGCCGTCCACTGGGGCAAGGCGCTCATGCACGAGAAGGAGGGCGTCGACCTCCGCCACCCGGTGCGCGGCAGCGAGGCGACCACCGAGCGCGCCGCGGAGATCTTCCGCCAGGCCGACGAGGAGTCCGGCTTCAGCCGGCGCACGCTCGTGCGCAACAGCCTCATCGGCGCGCTGATCGCGTTCCCGCTGCCCGCCGTCGTCCTGTTCCGCGGCCTCGCGCCCGAGAACGAGGACCCGGTCGAGCTGCTCTCGAACACGATGTGGGCGAAGGGGGTCCGCCTCACCCGCGACCCAACCGGAACCCCGATCAAGGCCTCGGATGTGACCCTCGGGAGCGCGTTCCACGTGATCCCGGAAGGCCTCAACGAGTCGGAGAACATGCTGGAGGAGAAGGCCAAGGCGGCCGTGCTCCTCATGCGCCTCAAGCCCGAGGACCTGCACGTGTCCAAGGGCCGTGAGAACTGGAACTACGACGGCATCGTCGCCTACTCCAAGATCTGCACGCACGTCGGGTGCCCGGTGGCGCTCTACGAGCAGCAGACCCACCACCTGCTCTGCCCGTGCCACCAGTCGCAGTTCGACATCACGCACGAGGCGCAGGTCATCTTCGGACCGGCGAAGCGGCCGCTGCCGCAGCTGCCGATCACCGTCGACGCCGATGGCTACCTGGTCGCCCGCAGCGACTTCACCGAGCCCGTCGGCCCAAGCTTCTGGGAGCGCCATTGAGCACCACGACCGCCGCACCCGCGGCAACGACGACGGCCAAGAAGGGTGGCTTCACGGCGGCAGCCGCGAACTACCTCGAAGACCGCACCAGCATCTCAGGGGCCGTCAAGGAGTTCGGTCGCAAGATCTTCCCCGACCACTGGTCGTTCCTCCTCGGTGAGGTCGCGCTCTACAGCTTCATCGTCATCCTGCTGTCCGGCACGTTCCTGACGTTCTTCTTCCAGGCGTCGATGGCCGAGGTCACCTACAACGGCTCGTACGTGCCGCTGAAGGGCATCGAGATGTCCTCGGCGATGCAGAGCACGCTGAACATCTCGTTCGAGGTGCGCGGCGGTCTGCTGGTCCGTCAGATCCACCACTGGGCGGCTCTGCTGTTCGTGGCGTCCATCGGCCTGCACATGCTCCGTATCTTCTTCACGGGTGCGTTCCGCAAGCCGCGTGAGCTGAACTGGGTGATCGGCTTCGTGCTGTTCATCCTGGCGATGGCCGAGGGCTTCACCGGCTACTCGCTCCCGGACGACCTGCTCTCGGGCAACGGTCTCCGCATCATCGACGGCCTCATCAAGGGCCTTCCGGTGGTCGGAACGTGGATCTCGTTCCTGCTCTTCGGCGGCGAGTTCCCGGGCACGGCGATCGTCGGGCGCCTCTATACGCTGCACATCCTGCTTCTGCCCGCGTTCGTCGTGGCGTTCATCGCGCTGCACCTGATGTTCGTGGTCATCCACAAGCACACACAGTACGCGGCTCCCGGTCGCACCCAGGGCAACGTCGTCGGCTACCCGGTCCTCCCGGTGTACGCGGCGAAGGCCGGTGGATTCTTCTTCATCGTCTTCGGTGTCCTGGTGCTGATGGCCTCGCTGTTCACGATCAACCCGATCTGGAACTACGGCCCGTACGACCCCTCCCCGGTGTCGGCCGGTACCCAGCCGGACTGGTACATCGGCTTCGCGGACGGCGCCCTGCGTCTGGTCCCGCCGGGCTGGGAGTTCGTGTGGCTCGACCGCACCTGGTCGTTCAACATCATCATCCCGGTGGCGATCCTCGGTCTGTTCATCGTGACCGTCATGATCTACCCGTTCCTCGAGTCGTGGATCACCGGCGACAAGCGTGAGCACCACATCCTGGACCGCCCGCGCAACGCGGCCACCCGCACCGCCATCGGCGCTGCCGGTGTCACGTTCTACGCGGTCTTCTGGGCGGCGGCGAGCTCGGACATCATCGCGACGCACTTCAAGCTGACGATGGAGGGTGTCATCCACACCCTGCAGGCGCTGCTGTTCGTCGGTCCTGTCGTCGCGTACGTCGTGACGAAGCGCGTCTGCCTGGCGCTGCAGAAGAAGGACCGCTCGATCGCGCTCCACGGCTACGAGAGCGGCCGCATCGTGAAGCTGCCCGGTGGCGAGTTCATCGAGGTGCACGAGCAGCTGAGCGACTACGAGCGCTGGCGTCTGGTGTCGTTCGAGTCCTACGAGCCGCTGATGCTGCGTCCGAACCGTCGGGGCAAGATCACGGCGGCGAACCGCATGCGCGCTGGCCTGTCCCGCTGGTTCTTCGAGGACCGCATCGTTCCGCCGACCCGGAACGAGCTCGAGTCGGGTCACGACCACCACTGAGGCCCGCCTCCGTCGGAAGCGCCGGTGCGTTCATTCGCGCCGGCGCTTTCGTGTTCCCGCCCGTTGTTTCCCGTTCCTTCGACCGAGGGGCTGCCGATGTCCGCTGATCCGTCTCGCCTCTCCACCTGGCTGCGCTGCCCCGTCTGCGAGGCCGACCTGGAGCCGGTCGACCGCCTCACACTCGGTTGTGTCAACGGGCACCGTCACGACGTGAACAAGCGCGGCTACGTCTCGCTTCTGGGCGGAGGCACCAAACACCTGGGCGACACCGCCGAGATGCTGGATGCGCGCGACCTGGTGCTCGAAGGCGGCGCCTACTCCCCCATCGCCGACGCCGTGGCGGCGTCTGCCGTCGGGACGCGCGTGCTGGATGCGGGCGCCGGGACCGGCCACTACCTCCGCGCAGCACTGTCGGCCCTGCCGGACGCCCTGGGGCTCGCCATGGACCTGTCCCCGCAGGCGGTCGCTCGCGCCGTGCGGTCCTCGGACCGGGTGGACGGCCTCGTCGCCGACACCTGGCGTCCGCTGCCCGTGCGTTCGGACACGGCCGACACGGTGCTCGACGTGTTCGCCCCGCGCAACCTCCCAGAGTTCCACCGCGTCCTGCGCTCCGGAGGAACCCTCGTGGTGGTGGTCCCCCGCGCCGACCACCTCGGCTCGCTGCGCGCCGCGGGGACCATGCTCGACATCCCCGCCGACAAGGCGGACGACGTGATCGCCGCCGCAGAGCAGCTGTACGCCCTTCTGGCGCGCGAACCGGTCGCATACGACCTGGCGCTCACGCCGTCTTTGCGCGAGGCTCTGGCGGGCATGGGGCCTTCGGCCCGTCATGCGGCCGCGGGCGCTGCCGTCCCGTCAGACGTCAACGCGACGCGCGTCTCCGTCGACGTCCTCCGCTTCACCTGCCGCTGACGCCGCCTGCCTCGCCTTCACCCTGAAGGCCACGTCCTCTGCACCTGGTGGACGCAACACGCCGTCCAGGGCGTCGCAGCCATGGCGTGTTGCGCCCACTGGGTGGAGCAGGCCGGGCCCAGCGGCCGCCTCCGCCCCGGCCGGAGCACGAGACCAGCTCGCGCGGGACACCATCCGTGGGTCGCAACACGCCGTTACGGCGGCGGGATAACGGCGCGTTGCGTCCCACAGAGCGACAAACGCGGGCCATACGGCGGGTCGTGTCTCACGTGCGCCGGGCGCCAGGCGGGACGACGCGACGCCGCACTCGTGCGCAGCGCCAGTTGGAGCCGCAACCCTCGTTGCCACGACCGCGCCATCCCTGGGTCGCAACACGCCGTTATGCGGGCGGGATAACGGCGTGTTGCGTCCCACACGCGAGGAGTGCGTCACACACGATGAGTGCCCACGACCGCGGCATCCTGGGTCGCAACACGCCGTTATGCCGGCGGGATAACGGCGTGTTGCGTCCCACACGCGAGGAGTGTGCCACACACGCTGAGTGCCCACGTCCGTGTCATCCCTGGGTCGCAACACGCCGTTATGCCGGCGGGATAACGGCGTGTTGCGTCCCACACGCGAGGAGTGCGCGCCACACACGCCGAGCGCCCACGTCCGTGTCATCCGTGGGTCGCAACACTCCGTTCTGGCGGTGGGATAACGGCGTGTTGCGACCCACACGCGAGGAGTGCGCGTCACGCACGCTGAATGCCCACGTTCGTGTCATCCGTGGGTCGCAACACGCCGTTATAGCGGCGGGATAACGGCGTGTTGCGACCCATAGACAACGTCCCTGGGACACGCAGCGAGGGCCGCCTCCCGTGGGAGACGGCCCTCAACAGGCGCGGACGGCGCGCTCAGCGCGCGAAGTAGCCGCGGTAATACTCGTAGACCCAGCCGACGATGCACACCAGGGCGAAGGCGACGCCGATGTAGCAGATCCAGAAACCGACGGCGAGGCCCAGGACGACCAGGCCCGCTCCGAATGCGAGGGCGACCGGCCACCAGCTCCACGGGCTGAAGTGACCCAGCTCGGGGTCACCGTCGTCGATGTTCGCGTCGAGACGGTCCTCCGGCAGCTCCCCGCCCTGCGAGGCGTGGGAGCGGCCGACATAGAACGCGATGAACGCGGCGAGGATCGCACCGAGCAGCATGCCGATGGTGCCGACCCACTCGACGTTGCGGTGGGACTGGTCGAGCAGGTTCCACAGCGTGTAGACGACCGCCGAGAGCAGGAAGAAGATCGACAGGATCCAGAACAGGATGGCATTGGCGCGCATGGGTTACTTCACCTCGTCGTTCGCGACGTCGTGCACAGGGGCGTCGGGGGCGTCCTTCGCGGGACCCACACCGATCGGGATGCCCGCCTCGGGGTGGTTCAGGTCGAAGGCCGGCGACTCCGAACGGATGCGCGGGATCGACGTGAAGTTGTGCCGCGGCGGCGGGCAGCTGGTCGCCCACTCGAGCGAACGGCCGTAGCCCCACGGGTCGTTGACCGTGACCTTGGGCGCGTTGCGCGCGGTCAGGTACACGTTCACGAAGAACGGGATCATCGAGATCGCCAGGATGCCGGCGCCGATCGACGAGACCTGGTTCATCCAGGTGAAACCGTCCGACGGCAGGTAGGTGGCGTACCGGCGCGGCATGCCCACGACTCCCAGCCAGTGCTGGATGAGGAAGGTCGTGTGGAAGCCGATGAACAGCAGCCAGAAGTGCCACTTGCCCAGCCGGTCGTTGAGCATCTTGCCCGTCCACTTGGGCCACCAGAAGTAGAAGCCGGCGAACATGGCGAACACGACGGTTCCGAACACCACGTAGTGGAAGTGCGCGACGACGAAGTACGTGTCGGACACGTGGAAGTCGAGCGGCGGCGACGCGAGGATGACGCCGGTCAGACCACCGAAGGTGAACGTGATCAGGAAGCCGATCGACCAGAGCATCGGCGACTCGAACGTGAGCGACCCGCGCCACATCGTGCCGATCCAGTTGAAGATCTTCACACCGGTCGGGACGGCGATGAGCATCGTCATCAGCGAGAACCACGGCAGCAGCACCGAGCCGGTGACGTACATGTGGTGCGCCCACACCGTGACGGACAGGGCGGCGATCGCGATCGTCGCGTACACCAGCGTCTTGTATCCGAAGATCGGCTTCCGGCTGAACACCGGGAAGATCTCGGACACGATGCCGAAGAACGGCAGAGCGATGATGTACACCTCGGGATGGCCGAAGAACCAGAACAAGTGCTGCCAGAGCAGGGCTCCGCCGTTCGCCGCGTCGTAGATGTGCGCGTCGAACACGCGGTCGGCCGCGAGGGCGAAGAGGGCGGCGGCGAGCACCGGGAAGGCCATCAGCACGAGGATCGACGTCACCAGGGTGTTCCAGGTGAAGATCGGCATGCGGAACATGGTCATGCCCGGGGCACGCATCGTGATGATCGTGGTGATGAAGTTCACGGCGCCGAGGATGGTGCCGAAGCCCGACAGACCGAGGCCGAGCACCCAGAGATTGCCGCCGATTCCTGGCGAGAAGGTCGTGCTCGAGAGCGGTGCGTAGGCGAACCAGCCGAAGGACGCTGCGCCCTGCGGGGTGAGGAAGCCGGCGACCGCGATCAGCGAACCGAACGAGTAGAACCAGTACGCCAGCGCGTTCAGACGCGGGAACGCCACGTCAGGTGCGCCGATCTGCAGCGGCATGAGCACGTTGGCGAAGCCTGCGAAGAGCGGCGTCGCGAACATGAGCAGCATGATCGTGCCGTGCATGGTGAACAGCTGGTTGTACTGCTCCTTGGTGGCGACCACCTGCAGGCCCGGCTCGAACAGCTGGGCGCGGATGATCAGCGCCATCACGCCGCCGATGAGGAAGTACACGAACGACGAGACCAGGTACATATACCCGATGGTCTTGTGGTCCGTCGACGTGATGTAGTTCACGAGGATGTTGCCCTTGCGCTCCACACCGTTCGCGGTGAGGAACGTGGGCGCTGGCTTGGGGGCGGTGGTCGCTCCCGGTGCCGGTGCTGTCGTCGTCATCTGTGCGTCCTACTCGTTGCCCTGCGGGGCGCCCGTTCCGGGCAGGTTCTGGTTGCGGTCGTACTCGGAGCCCAGCTGACCCTCGTAGCCCTGGGCGCGGAGGCTCTTGATGTGTGCGTCGTACTCGGACTGCGGGACGATCTTCACGTTGAAGAGCATCGCGGAGTGGTACTCGCCGCAGAGCTCGGCGCACTTGCCGACGAAGGTGCCCGTGCGGTCGGTCGTCTCGAAGTACATGTAGTTGGTCTTGCCCGGGATGACGTCCTTCTTGTAGAGCATCGCCGGCACCCAGAAGGAGTGGATCACGTCGCGCGAGTCGAGCTGGATCGTGATCTTCTTGTTCTCGGGGAGGTACAGGGTCGGGACCTCGCCCTCCTGGACCGATCCGGGGGTGGCGCTGTTGTCATCCGGCTGGACCTGGATCCCCGGGTCGTAGACGTTGTCGCTGACGTAATTGAAGTCCCATGCCCACTGCTTGGCGTAGACCTGGATCTTGACGTCCGGGTTCGCGTAGGGCTGCTCGATGGCGTTCTGGTCGCGCGCGGTGAAGGCGAAGAAGCCGAGCACCAGGATGAGCGGCACGATCGTGTAGAAGATCTCGATCGGCATGTTGTAGCGCAGCTGCACGGGGAGGCCGGTCTGGCCCTTCCGGCGGCGGTACACGATGACCGCCCAGAGCGTGAGGCCCCAGACGACGATGCCGACGATGAGCAGGACGATCCAGCTGGTCACCCAGAGGCCGCTGATGCGGTCGGTGTGGTTCGTGACGGGCGGCTCGCCCTCGACGAAGCCCGGGAGGAATCCGTGCAGCTGAGCCTGCGTGCAGCCCGCGAGTGCCACGACGAGCGTCGCGGCGATCGGGATGGCAGCCCATCGGAGACGACGATTGTGACGCACCGGTGACCTTTCGAGTGACTACTGGACAGTTCACATGCAACTGTATGTGGCTGTGTCTACCCTACTCCGACTGACACCCTGATCCGAACAAAAGGGCCGCCCTGTGGAGGGCGGCCCGATGTGTTTCTCTGTGCTATATGAGGCTCAGTGGAAGGAGTCTCCGCACGCGCAGGAACCGGTCGCGTTGGGGTTGTCGATCGTGAAGCCCTGCTTCTGGATCGTGTCCTCGAAGTCGATCGACGCACCGTCGAGGTACGGGACGCTCATCTTGTCGACGATGACCTCCACCCCGTCGAAATCGACGGTCGCGTCTCCGTCGAGCATGCGCTCGTCGAAGTACAGCTGGTAGATCAGACCCGAGCATCCGCCGGGCTGGACGGCGACGCGCAGACGCAGGTCGTCGCGGCCCTCCTGCTCGAGCAGGCTCCTGACCTTGGATGCCGCGGCGTCGGTCAGGCCGACTCCGTGGGCCTTGGTCGCGGTCAGCGTTGTGTCGGTCATGGGACTCCTCACGAAGGTGAAACGGGACTTCGGAACGAAATCTGCGTCGATTGTACGTCGCCGAACTGGAAATTCGGCAGAGCGCGGGATCTGCTCAGGATGCGGTGCGCCCGTTGAGCCGCGAGAGCAGGAGCGCCTCGGTCAGCACGGCGCGCTTGAACACGCCCAGGTGCAGCGACTCGTTGGGGCTGTGAGCCCGCGTGTCCGGGTCCTCGACGCCGGTCACGAGGATCTGCGCGGCCGGGAACTCGCGGACGAGGTCGGCGATGAACGGGATGGAGCCGCCGATGCCGGTCTCGACCGCTTCGGCGCCCCAGGCGTCGGTCATCGCGCGCTTCGCCTCGGTCGCCGCCCATCCGTCGGTGTCGACGAGGAACGGGTCGCCGAGGTCGACGTCGTCGATCGCGATGTGCGCGCCGAACGGCGCGTGCGCCCGCAGGTGGCGTTCGAGCGCCTCGTACGCCTCGCGAGCGGGCTGGCCGGGGGCTACGCGGGAGCTGATCCGCACGGCGACGCTGGGCAGCAGGGTGTTGGATGCGTTGGCCACGCTGGGCGCGTCGATGCCGGTGACGGTGATGGTCGGCTGCGACCACATCCGCGACAGGATCGGCCCGCGGCCGACGCTGGTGACGCCCGGCAGGAACGCCGCGTCCTCCGCGAGCTGCTCCTCCGTGAACGCCGGCGGCTCGGCCGCTGCGTCGTACGAGGTGAGCCCCTCGACGGCCACCGCCCCATCGTCGTCGTGCAGGGTGGCGAGCAGCCTGACCATGGCGAGCATCGCATCCGGTGCCGCTCCCCCGTACATGCCCGAATGGGAGGCGTGCTCCAGGGTCGAGACGGTGAGCCGGAACGTCACGTTGCCGCGCAGCGACACGGTCAGCGCGGGAGTGTTCACGTCGACGTTGTCGGAGTCGGCGACCACGATGACGTCCGCAGCGAGGGCCGCGGTGTTCTGCTGCAGGAAGTTCGCGAACGAGCGGGACCCGAACTCCTCCTCCCCCTCGATGAAGACGGCGAGGCCGACCTCCAGGTCGTCGCCCAGCACATCGCGCAGGGCGCGGACGCTCGCGACGTGGGTCATCACGCCCGCCTTGTCGTCGGCGGCGCCGCGGCCGTAGAGGCGGTCGCCGCGCACGGTCGGCTCGAACGGCGGAGTGTCCCAGTTCGCCTCGTCCCCCTCGGGCTGGACGTCGTGGTGCGCGTAGAGGAGCACGGTCGGGCGGCCGTTCTTCGCGGCCCGCGTGGCCAGCACGGCCGGCTGCCCGAGCGTGTCGCCGTCGCCGATCGGCGCCTGCTTGATCTCGACGCTGTCGAACATCCCCGTGTCCGTCAGAAGGGCCGCGACGGCGTCGGCGCTGCGGCGCACGTTCTGCGGGTCGAACGCGGACCACGACACCGAGGGGATGCGGACGAGCTGCGAGAGGTCGGCGACGGCCGACGGCAACCCCGCCTCGACCGCGGCGCGGACCTCCCCTTCGACGCCGGGGGTCGCTCCGCCCGACGCATCGTCGGCGGCCGCGGGAACTGGGGTCTGCTGGCTGTCTGTCATGCGGGTAATCTTAAGCGGACCCCACAAGCGAAGGCTCGAAGTTGGCGAAACGACAGAATGCGGCAAGCGAGGCGGAGACGCCCGTCGCCGAGACCCCCGAAGAGACGGCTGCCCGGCTGAAGCAGGGCAAGGGTGCACCGACGCCCTCGCGCCGCCAGCAGGAGGCCGCCCGCAAGCGCCCGCTGGTGCCGACGGACCGCAAGGAGGCGGCACGCGTCGCCCGGCAGAAGCAGGCGGAGGCACGCGAGAAGGCGCGCATCGGCATGGCGGCCGGCGACGACCGCTATCTGACCGCTCGCGACCGCGGACCGCAGCGCCGGTACGTGCGCGATTACGTCGACGCCCGGTTCTCGATCGGCGAGTTCCTCATCCCGGTGATGCTGATCGTCATCATCCTGACCTTCCTGCCGTGGCCGGAGATGCAGGTCTACGGCCTGTTCGCGCTCTGGGGCTTCTTCCTGATCGCGGTCATCGACTGCTTCGTGCTCGGCTTCCTGGTGCGCAAGCGCATCGGCGCCAAGTTCGGCACGACGAAGGTAGAGCGCGGCCTGCGCTGGTACGCCGCGATGCGCGCACTGCAGCTGCGGGTCATGCGCCTGCCGAAGCCGCAGGTCAAGCGCGGCCAGTTCCCGAGCTGACGTGGCGATCGTCGCGGCGGCGGACGGCTCCGCCCTCGGCAATCCCGGCCCGGCCGGCTGGGCCTGGTACGTGGACGACGACCACTGGTCCGCGGGCGGCTGGCCGCACGGCACCAACAACCAGGGCGAGCTCATGGCGGTCATCGACCTGCTGGAGGCGACCGCCCACCTCGGCGACGACCTGCACATCTTCTGCGACAGCCAGTACGTGATCAACGCGGTGACCAAGTGGATGCCGGGCTGGAAGCGCAAGGGATGGCGCAAAGCCGACGGCGCTCCGGTGCTGAACCGCGAGCTGTTGGAGCGTCTCGACCGTGCCCTGCAGGGCCGCAGCTATCGCTTCGAGTGGGTCAAGGGCCACGCGGGCCACGAGCTCAACGAAGCGGCGGACGAGCGTGCTCGCGCCGTCGCGCTCGCGTATCAGAAGGGCGATCCCATCCCGATCGGTCCGGGCTGGCCGGGTCGCGCGGCCGTCGTGGAGGAGCCGGCTCCGGCACCCGCCGCGGCGGCGTCCGCGACCGCACCAACTGCCGCCGCACCCGCACCCGCATCCGCGCAGGACGCCTCCCTCGAGCTCGACCTCTTCGCCGACCTCGCCGCCGACGAGACGGACGAGCAGGTCGTCGCGCGACTGGAGCGCGAGCTGCTGGAGCCCGCGGTTCGCTCGGACGCATCCCGCCTCGCCGAGCTGCTGCATCCCTCGTTCGAGGAGATCGGGCGCTCCGGCCGGCTCTGGGGTCGGGATGCGATCATCTCCGAGCTGGCCGTCGAAGACGACCAGGCGGCCGCCATGGAGGTGCTCGCGGTCGACCGCGTCGCCTCGGAGACGCTGCTGCTCACCGCACGGACGACGGATGCCCGCGGGGCGACCCTGCGCAGCTCGCTGTGGGTGCGCAGCTCCGGACGCTGGCGCCTACGCTTCCACCAGGGCACGCCGGAGGCGTAGCAGCCCCCGGTTGATCTGCCGGGCCCAGAGCGGGCCTCGGTAGAGGAACGCGGTGTAGCCCTGCACCAGGGTCGCCCCGGCATCCAGCCGTTCCTGCACGTCCTCCGCTGTCTCGACGCCTCCGACGGAGATGACGCAGAGCTCGGCGGGCACGACGGCGCGGATGAGGCGCAGCACCTCCAGGGAGCGTGCGGCGACCGGGGGTCCGCTGAGGCCGCCTGCCCCCGCCGCCTCGACGACGGAGGGATCGGTGCGGAGTCCGTCGCGCGAGATCGTGGTGTTCGTGGCGATGATGCCCGCGAGCCCGAGCTCCACGGCGAGGCGCGCGATGCGCTCGACCTGCTCGTCGGTGAGGTCGGGGGCGATCTTGACCAGGAGCGGCGTGGTGCCCGCGACGTCCTTGACGGCGGTCAGGAGCGGGCCGAGCAGTTCGAGCTCCTGCAGGCCGCGGAGGCCGGGGGTGTTCGGGGAGCTGACGTTGACCACCAGGTAGTCGGCGACCGGCGCGAGCGCGCGGGCGCTGGTGAGATAGTCCGCCGTCGCGTCCTCGACGGCGACGACGCGCGACTTGCCGATGTTCACGCCGAGCACGGGACGCCGGGATGCGCGTCGCACGCGGAGCAGCCGGTTGGCAGCGGCACCGGCGCCGTGGTTGTTGAAGCCCATCCGGTTGATGACCGCACGGTCGGGGATGAGACGGAACAGCCGCGGCTTGTCGTTGCCGGGCTGCGGCCGGGCGGTGATCGTGCCGACCTCGACGTGGCCGAACCCGAGTGCGCCGAGACCGAGCACGCCCTCGCCGTCTTTGTCGAAGCCGGCGGCGACGCCGAACGGCGAGTCGAACCGCAGACCGAGCGCCTCAACCGCGAGCGACGGGTCCGGGGCCGTGAAGCGCCGGGCCAGGCCGCCGAGCCCGACGGCCGGGAGGGCGCGGATCACCACGAAGGCGAGGTGATGGGCCCGCTCGGGGTCGAGTCGGGACAGGACGAGGTCGAAGAGTGCGCGATACATGCCGGTATGAGAATACCTGGCTAGTCGACCTGCACCGGCTCCGCGTGGTGCGCCAGCCGCAGCGAGCGGATGGCCTCCTCGAAGTCGTCGAGCGAGTCGAAGCCCTGGTAGACGCTCGCGAAGCGCAGGTACGCCACCTCGTCGAGCTCGCGCAGCTCCGGCAGGATCGCCAGACCGATGTCGTTGGCCTCGATCTGCGAGGCACCCGTCGAGCGGATGGTCTCTTCCACCTTCTGCGCCAGCACGGCGAGATCGGAGTCGGTCACGGGCCGGCCCTGGCAGGCCTTGCGGACGCCGAGCACGATCTTCTCGCGGCTGAACGGCTCCGCCACCCCGCTGCGCTTGATCACGCTGAGGCTCGCCGTCTCCGTCGTCGAGAATCGACGGCCGCACTCCGGGCACTGCCGGCGGCGGCGGATGGACAGCCCGTCGTCGCTCGTCCGAGAGTCGATGACGCGGGAGTCCGGGTGACGGCAGAAGGGGCAGAACATGGAGGGATTCTATCGCTCAGCGGGTGCGGAACCGCTGGGTGACCGCTTCGCCGTGCGCGGGCAGGTCTTCCGCCGTCGACAGGGCGACGATCCGGTCGGCGACCTCCTGCAGTGCCTCGCGGTCGTACTGCACGACCTGCTGCGGCCGGAGGAAGGAGTACGCGCCGAGTCCCGACGAGAACCGCGCCTGACCGCCCGTCGGCAGCACATGGTTCGACCCCGCCAGGTAGTCGCCGAGGCTCACCGGCGACGTCGGCCCGAGGAAGATGGCGCCGGCGTTGCGGATGGAGCCGAGGAGCTCCTGCGGGTCGGCCGTCTGCAGTTCGAGGTGCTCCGGGCCGTAGGCGTTGCTGAACGCGGCCGCAGCGGCCAGGTCGCCCACGAGTACGATCGCGGACTGCGGGCCACCGAGCGCGGTGCGCACCCGCTCGCTGTGCTTGGTGGCGCCGGCCAGCGCATCCAGCTCGGCCACGACCCGCTCGGCGAACGCCGGGCTGTCGGTGACCAGCAGGGATGCGGCAGCCTCGTCGTGCTCGGCCTGCGACACGAGGTCTGCCGCGACGTAGGCGGGGTCCGCCGAGTCGTCGGCGATCACGAGGATCTCGGTGGTTCCGGCCTCGGAGTCGATGCCCGCCTGACCGCGCACCACGCGCTTCGCGGCGGCGACGTAGATGTTGCCCGGGCCGGTGATGACCTGGACCGGGTCGAGCCCGAGCTCTTCGACTCCGTACGCCAGCGCGCCGATCGCACCCGCGCCTCCCATCGCGTACACCTCGTCGATGCCGAGAAGGCCCGCCGCTCCGAGGATGACCGGGTGGACCGCTCCCCCGAACTCCCGCTGCGGAGGGCTCGCGAGAGCGACGGACGCGACGCCGGCGATCTGCGCCGGCACGGCGTTCATGACCACGCTCGACGGGTACACGGCCTTTCCGCCCGGCACGTAGAGTCCGGCACGCTCGACCGGCTCCCAGCGCTGCACGATAGAGGCGCCCGGGCGGATGACGGTCTCGGTCGGCGGCGGGACCTGCGCGGCGGTCGCCTCGCGGACGCGGGCGATGGCCTCCTCCAGCGCCTCGCGGACGTCGTCGGGAAGCGCCTCGACTGCTGCATCGATCTCGGCCTGAGGAACACGGACGGATGCCGGGGCCGCGCCGTCGAAACGCTCGGCCTGCTCGGCGAGGGCGGCGACACCGCGGGTGCGCACATCGTCGATCAGCTCGGAGGCGACCGACATCGCCACCTGCACGTCCACGACGGGACGGGGCACGAGTCGCTGGAAGGCGGCGCGAGTAGGCTGGACACCGCGGAGGTCGATGGTCTGGATCATGGCCCATCCACCTTATCCGCTCGGGCGAGTCCCTCCCCCGCGGAATGGTCCACACAGATTCGGGCTTGTATCCAACAGTATGAACAGCGCATCCCCCGACCCCACCGACGGCGCCATCGCCGACGCGACCCCCGACCTCGCGGCCTTCCGGCAGACGTTCCGGCGGCACGCGGCCGGGGTGGCCATCATCACGGCCCAGCGGGAGGACGGCACGCCCGTCGGGTTCACCGCGACCTCGCTCGCCTCACTCGCCGCCGTCCCGCCGCTCGCGACCTTCAACATGGCGCTGTCGGCCTCCAGTTGGCCGGCGATCGCGGAGACCGATCGCGTCGTCATCCACACCCTCGGCGTGCGCAACCGCGAGGTCGCGCAGACGCTGTCCGGCGACAACAGCCAGCGGTTCCTCGGCGACCACTGGTACCGCGGCCCGCACGGCCTGCCGGTGATCAAGGACACGACGGCGTGGATGATCGGACGGATCGTCGAGCGCGTGCAGGTGCACCAGAGCGCCGTCGTCATCGTGCAGATCGAGCAGGGCGGACTCGGCGAGGACGACGCGCCGCTCGTCTACCACGAGCGCACCTACTGGCGTCCCGGCACCCCGGTCTGACCCGGCGCCCTCCGGACCCCGGTCAGACCAGGCAGTGCGGGCCCAGCAGGCCCTTCAGCTCGCCGTAGAGATCGGCGCTCACCGTCACCGGCTTCGGCACCTCGAACACGCGTGCGACCTGCCCCTTCACCAGCCGGAGACGCACCTCGCTCTCGCCCGGATGCCGTGCGAGCACCTCGCTCAACGACATGACCGTATCGGTCGTCGCCCGCTGGTCGGGCATCGTGATGACGAGCGGACCGGAGTCGTTCGCCTGCCCGAGGTCGGGCGTCATCAGCGAGAACGCGTGCAGGTTCATCCCGTCGTCGCGCAGGCTCACCCGGCCGCGGACGACGACGATCGCGTCTCCCTGCAGCTGCGCCGAGTACTCCTGGTACGCCTTGCCCATGAACATCACGGTCAGCTCGCCGCCGAAGTCCTCGACCTGGATCATGCCGTACTGATTGCCCGACGCCTTCGCCACGCGATGCTGCACGCTCGTCACGAGGCCCGCGATCGTCACCGTCTCGCCGTCCTGGATGTTCTCCGACGCCACGAGCTCGGCGATCCCCGTGCTGGCGAGCTTCGCCAGCTGCAGTTCGAGGCCGGCGAGGGGATGGTCGGAGACGTACAGCCCGAGCATCTCGCGCTCGAACGCCAGCTTGTCGCGCTTCGCCCACTCCGGCCGCTGCGGGATGTGGTGCTGCGTCTGCGACACCTCGTCCTCGCCCCACAGGCTGTCGAAGTCGAACCCGACGTCGCCGTTGGCCTCGTTGCGCTTGATCTTCACGGCCGATTCGACCGCATCCTCGTGCACCTCGACGAGCGCACGGCGGGTGTGGCCGAGCGAGTCGAACGCGCCCGCCTTGATCAGCGACTCCACCGTGCGCTTGTTCGCGGCGTGGATGGGCACCTTGTTCAGGAAGTCGTGGAACGACTCGAAGCGGCCCTTGCTCTCGCGCGCCTCGCGGACGCCCTCGACGACGTTGGCGCCGACGTTGCGGACGGCGCCCATTCCGAAGCGGATGTCCTCGCCGACGGCGGCGAAGTAGAGGTTGGACTCGTTGACGTCCGGCGGGAGCACTTTGATGCCCATGCGGCGGCACTCGTTGAGGTACAGCGCCATCTTGTCCTTGGAGTCGCCGACGCTGGTGAGCAGCGCGGCCATGTACTCCGCCGGGTAGTGCGCCTTGAGGTACGCCGTCCAGTACGAGATGACCCCGTACGCCGCCGAGTGGGCTTTGTTGAACGCGTAGTCGGAGAACGGGAGCAGGATCTCCCACAGCTTGTTGACGGCGTCCATCGAGTAGCCGTTGGCCTGCATGCCCTGCGAGAAGCCCTCGAACTGCTTGTCCAGCTCCGACTTCTTCTTCTTGCCCATCGCGCGGCGCAGGATGTCTGCTTGACCGAGCGAGAAGCCGGCGACCTTCTGCGCGATCGCCATCACCTGCTCCTGGTAGATGATGAGGCCGTAGCTGGTCGAGAGGATGTCGGCCAGCGGCTCGGCGAGCTCCGGGTGGATGGGCGTGATCGCCTGCTGCCCGTTCTTGCGGAGCGCGTAGTTGGTGTGCGAGTTCGCGCCCATCGGGCCCGGGCGATACAGCGCGATGAGTGCCGAGATGTCCTCGAAGTTGTCCGGCTTCATCAGGCGCAGGAGGGACCGCATCGGGCCGCCGTCGAGCTGGAACACGCCCAGCGTGTCACCGCGCGAGAGCAGTTCGTAGGCGGGCCGGTCGTCGAGCTCCAGGTCTTCGAGCACCAGCTCTTCTCCGCGGTTGTCGCGGATGTTGTCGAGGGCGTCGTTGATGATGGTGAGGTTGCGGAGCCCCAGGAAGTCCATCTTGATCAGGCCGAGCGACTCGCAGGCCGGATAGTCGAACTGCGTGACGATCTGGCCGTCCTGCTCCCGCTTCATGATCGGGATGACGTCGATCAGCGGGTCGGACGACATGATCACACCGGCGGCGTGCACACCCCACTGGCGCTTCAGGTTCTCGAGCCCGAGCGCCGTGTCGAAGACGGTCTTCGCCTCGGGGTCGGTCTCGACGACCGCCCGGATGTCGACGGCCTCCTTGTAGCGCGGGTGGTTCTTGTCGAAGATCCCGGTCAGCGGGATGTCCTTGCCCATGACGGGCGGCGGCATCGCCTTCGTGAGCTTCTCGCCCATCGAGAAGGGGAAGCCGAGCACGCGGCCCGAATCCTTGAGCGCCTGCTTCGCCTTGATCGTGCCGTAGGTGACGATCTGGGCGACGCGCTCCGAGCCGTACTTCTCGGTCACGTACTTGATGACCTCGCCGCGGCGACGGTCGTCGAAGTCGACGTCGAAGTCGGGCATGGAGACGCGGTCGGGGTTGAGGAAGCGCTCGAAGATGAGGCCGTGCTGCAGCGGGTCGAGGTCGGTGATCCGCATCGCGTAGGCGGCCATCGAGCCGGCACCGGAGCCACGGCCCGGACCGACGCGGATGCCGTTGCGCTTCGACCAGTTGATGAAGTCGGCGACGACGAGGAAGTAGCCCGGGAATCCCATCTGCGAGATCACGCCGATCTCATAGTCCGCCTGCTTGCGCACCTCGGGCGTGATGCCGTTCGGGTAGCGCTGCTCGAGGCCCTTCTCGACCTCCTTGACGAACCAGGTCTGCTCGGTCTCGCCGTCGGGCACCGGGAAGCGCGGCATGTAGTTGGCTGCCGTGTCGAACTTCACGTCGCAGCGCTCGGCGATCGCGAGCGTGTTGTCGCAGGCGTCCGGATAGTCGCGGAACAGCTGCCGCATCTGCTCCGGGGTCTTCAGGTAGAACTCGTCGGCGTCGAACTTGAAGCGGTTCGGGTCGTCGAGGGTCGAGCCGGACTGCACGCACAGCAGCGCCGCGTGGCTCTTGGCGTCCTCCGCGTGCGTGTAGTGGAGGTCGTTGGTCGCGACGAGCGGGAGGCCCAGGTCTTTCGCCAGCCGGATGAGGTCGGACATGATCCGGCGCTCGATGCCGAGGCCGTGGTCCATGATCTCGGCGAAGAAGTTCTCCTTGCCGAAGATGTCGCGGTAGTCGGCCGCCGCGGCCCGTGCCGCCTCGTACTGCCCCAGCCGCAGACGGGTCTGCACCTCGCCGGACGGGCAGCCGGTCGTCGCGATGATGCCCTTGGAGTACTTACTCAGCAGCTCGCGGTCCATGCGCGGCTTGAAGTAGTAGCCCTCCATCGAGGCGTACGACGACAGCCGGAAGAGATTGTGCATCCCCTCGGTCGTCGCCGCCAGGAGCGTCATGTGCGTGTACGCGCCCGACCCGGAGACGTCGTCGCCGCCGCCGTCTCCCCACCGGATCCGGGTCTTGTCGGAGCGGTGCGTACCAGGGGTGAGGTAGGCCTCCGTGCCGATGATCGGCTTGATCCCGGCGTCGGTCGCCGTGCGCCAGAAGTCGAACGCGCCGAACATGTTGCCGTGGTCGGTGATCGCGACGCCGGGCATTCCCTGGGCGGCCGCGGACTCCACCAGGGGTTTGACACGCGCCGCCCCGTCGAGCATCGAGTACTCGCTGTGGACGTGGAGGTGGACGAAGGAGTCGGACATCGATCTAAGCCTAAGGCCGTCCTCCGACGTCGGCCCTACGACTCTCGGAGGACGTCCAGAGCGTGCTGCAGGTCGGCGGGATACGTCGTCGTGAAGGTGACCCACTCCCCCGTCGCCGGGTGGTCGAACGAGAGCTGGACGGCGTGCAGCCACTGCCGGGTGAGGCCGAGCTTCGCGCTGAGGACGGGGTCGGCGCCGTACATCGCATCCCCCACACACGGGTGCCGCTGAGCGGCCATGTGGACGCGGATCTGGTGCGTGCGCCCGGTCTCCAGGTGGATCTCCAGCAGGCTGGCGGAGGGGAACGCCTCGATGGTCTCGTAGTGCGTCACGGACGGCTTGCCGCCGGCGACGACCGCGAACTTCCAGTCGGAGCGGGGATGCCGGCCGATCGGGGCGTCGATGGTGCCGGCCAGCGGGTCGGGGTGCCCCTGGACGACCGCGTGGTAGATCTTCTCGACCGTGCGGTCGTGGAAGGCGCGCTTGAGCACCGTGTACGCGCGCTCCGACTTGGCGACGACCATGAGCCCGCTGGTGCCCGCGTCGAGCCGGTGGACGATGCCCGCGCGCTCGGCGGCGCCGGAGGTGGAGATGCGGAAACCCGCGGCGGCCAGGGCACCGAGCACGGTCGGGCCCTCCCAGCCGACGGAGGGATGCGCAGCGACGCCGACGGGCTTGTCGATGACCACGATGTCGTCGTCGTCATGGACGATCGTCAGCTCGGGGACCGCGATCGGCACGATCTCGACGTCGGACTTCGGCTGCCACGAGACCTCGAGCCAGGAGCCCGCGGAGAGGCGGTCGGACTTGCCCGCCTCGCGGCCGTCGACGGTGACCCCGCCGGCTTCGGCGATCTCGGCGGCGAAGCTGCGCGAGAACCCGAGGAGCTTGGCGAGGCCCGCATCGACCCGCGAGCCCTCCAGGCCGTCCGGGACGGGGAAGCTGCGCGACTCCATCTAGGCCTGCGGTTTGTCGTCGTGCGGTTCGGGCGCGGGACGAGCGGTGTCAACGGCCGCTGCATCCGCGGCGGCGGCGTCCGAGTCCACCTCGGCGTCCACGTCGTCCGCATCCGCCTCACCCTCATCCTCGTCCTCGTCGCGCGCGTGCCGGCCGTCGAGGCCGACCCCGCGGAGGGTGAGGATGAGGAAGAGCGCCATGCTCGACACGATGGCGACGTCCGCCAGGTTGAAGATCGCCGGCAGCAGCGGGATCTGAAGGAAGTCGACCACGTGGCCGACCCCGAAGCCCGGCTCGCGGAACAGCCGGTCGGTCAGGTTGCCGAGCAGACCGCCCAGCAGAAGGCCGAACAGCACGGCCCAGGCGGTGGAGCGGATGCGCGGGGCGTACCAGATCACGAAGCCCAGGACGCCGACCCCGACGATGGAGAAGATCCACGTCGAGCCGCTGCCGATGGAGAAGGCCGCGCCGGCGTTCTTGACGAAATGGAACTGGAGCAGCTGCCCCAGGACCTCGATCTGCTGGCCCTCGTACAGGTTCGAGACGACCAGGACCTTGGCGATCTGATCGACGAGGTACACGCACAGCGCGACCACCGCCAGGACCGCCAAGGCCCTGATGCTGACCTTGGACCGGGAGGGACTAGCCTCCAAAGCCGGGGAACGCCGGGGGCTGCTGCCCCTGGCCGGAGTCGTCGGAGCCGCCCGCGGGGACCGGCGCCGGGACGGAGCCGCTCACGGGTGCCGCGGAACGGCTGCCGGACGCACCGCCGGGCTGGGCTCCGCCGCCCTGCACCGGAGCGTCGAGGTCGCGGAGCTGGCCCTCGATGTAGCTCTTGAGGCCCTTGCGGTAGTCGCGCTCGAACGTGCGCAGCTCGTCGATGCGGCGCTCGAGGCCGCTGCGCTCCTGGTCGAGGGCGCTGATCCGCGCGCGCTGCTTCGACTCGGCCTCTGCGACGATCCGGGCTGCCGTCGCGTGACCCTCGGCGATGAGCTGGTCGCGCTTCTCGACGCCCTCGCGCACGTGCTCCTCGTGGAGACGGCGGGCGAGCTGGAGCAGGTTGTTGGTGGCGTTGGGGTCGTTCGCGTCGTCCGCGGGCGCCTGGTAGGCCGGAGCGGCCTGCGCCTGCTGCTCAGCCTGCTGCTTCGCCTGCGCGGCCTCCTGCTGGGCCTGGGCGAGGCGCTGCTTGAGCTCCTCGTTCTCGCGCTGGAGGCGCTCGGTCTCGGCGTTGTCAGCCGCCTGCGGCGCTGCGGCGGCGACCGGGGCGGCACCGCCCTGACCGCCGCTGCGCTGCAGCTCGGCGATCCGCGAGTCGGCCGCCACGAGGCGCTGCTTGAGCTCTTCGTTCTCCTGGTTCAGGCGACGCAGCTCGACGACGACCTCATCGAGGAAGTCGTCGACCTCGTCCTGGTCGTAGCCCTCGCGGAACTTCGTCGGCTGGAACCGCTTGTTGACTACATCTTCCGGAGTCAGCGCCATGGCAAGCCACCTTAGATCGTGAAATTGGAACAGAAACGCGTTCAGCCAACGCTAGCAAAGCGGGCGGGAGTCGCGCACTCCAGCGCCTGTCCGGCGCGTCGGCTCGTCAACGATACAACGGGCCTTCCCCCGAACAGCGGACCGACGCTCAGCGGAATCCCAGGGTCACGTACAAGCCGATGATCACCACGAGCATGGTGAGGCTCCAGCCGAAGTCGATCGCCACCGGGCCCATCGAGACGCGCGGGATGATCCGACGGAAGAAGCGGATGGGCGGATCGGTCACCACGTACGTCGACTCGGCGAGCACGAGCCCGAAGCCCCGCGGGCGCCACTGGCGCGCGAAGACGCGCACCAGATCGAGCACGAACCGGGCCCACAGAACGAAGAAGTAGAGCAGCAACGCATAGTAGAGGACGGTCGCGATGAGGGAGACGACAAACACCTTCCCAGTATGGACGAAAGCGCACCGCGTCCCCTGAGCGTCCGCAATGGACGACGAGGGAGGCGGTGCGCTTCGAGCGTCGACGGGCCGGAGCCCGCAGGTTCAGGCCTGGGCGAAGAAGGAGGCGTCGACCTCGGCGTCCTGGCCGCCGTGCTCGCCCGAGACGACGACGTGGCTGGGCGACAGCAGGAACACCTTCGGGGTGACCCGCTCGATCTTGCCGTAGAGGCCCTGCGAGAGGCCGCTGGCGAAGTCGATGAGGCGGCGGGCGTCGCCCTCGCTCATCTGCGAGAGGTTGATGATGACCGGGATGCCCTCCCGGAACGACTCGGCGATCGCCTGGGCGTCGCGGTACTGGCGGGGGTGGACCGTGAGGATCTCGTTCATTTCCTGTACCGATGCATTCCGTGCGGTGGACGACTTGCGCAGCGGCGTGACCGGAGCGCGACCGGCCGCGGGAGCGACCGGAGCGGGGTGGGGGACGGCCTGGACCGGCGACGGGGCCGGGGTGTGGACCGGTGCTTCGCGGCGCGGCTGGTGATGAGCCTGCTCCTGCGGCTGCTCCTCGAACTCCAGTTCCTCGTCGGCGAGGCCCAGGTAGACCATCGTCTTCTTCAGCGGGTTGGCCATGGTTCCTCCGTACAGACCTGCGCGTCGACGCCTCGCCACGCACTTCGAACTCTTCGTTTCGAGATTAACGAAGCTCCGGCCGATTCCCGGTAATGGCGGTCCCGATCCGAAGGTGTGTCGCGCCGGCCGCGATGGCTTCGCGGTAGTCCTGCGACATCCCCGCGGAGATCGACGCGGCCTCCGGCGCGAGGGTGCGGACGCGGTCGGAGGCGGCACGGACCCGCTCGAAGGCGCTGGCCGGCGTCTCGCCGAGCGGGGCGACGGCCATGACCCCGAGCAGGTTGAGCCCGGGCGCGGCGAGCACATGCTCCACCAGCGGTTCGAGGTCGCGGTCGGCGACACCGCCGCGCGCGGGGTCGTCGGTGAGGTTCAGCTGGACGAACACGTCCACATCCGGGTCGCCTTCGCCCTCGCGCGCGGCGAGGGCGTCGACGAGCGAGAACCGGTCGACCGAGTGGATGACGGACGCGTAGCGCCGCGCCTGCCGCGCCTTCTTGCTCTGCAGCTGGCCGACGAAATGCCACGTGAGGTCGAGGTCGGCGAGTTCCGCCGCCTTCTCCTGCGCCTCCTGGTGGCGGTTCTCCCCCACGTCGTGCACGCCGAGGGCCGCCAGCTCGCGGACGAGCGAGGCCGGGTGGAACTTGGTCACCACGATCGTCGTCAGCTCGTCGGGCAAACGGCCGGCGGCCCGGGCGGCGTCGGCGACGCCCTCCCGGACCGCGGCGAGCCGCTCGGCCAGCGGACTACTTGAGGAAGTCGGGGATGTCGAGGTCGTCATTCTCGTCGTCGAACGCCGGGTCCTTCTGCTGAGCGGCCTCGGTGACCGGGCTCTCGCCGGTCTGCCAGGCGTCGGTCGTCACGGGCGCGGGGATCTCGCCTGCCTCGACCTCGGCGGAGGAGGCCACCTGGGACTCCTCGGAGCCGGCCTCGATGTAGCTGGCGCGGCGCGCATCCACCGCCGCGGGCCGCGTGCTCGGCTCGCCGCCGTCGAATCCGGCCGCGATCACGGTCACGCGCACCTCGTCGCCGAGGGTGTCGTCGATGACCGCACCGAAGATGATGTTCGCCTCCGGGTGCACCGCCTCCTGCACCAGGCGGGCGGCGTCGTTGATCTCGAAGATGCCGAGGTTCGATCCACCCTGGATAGAGAGCAGGACGCCGTGGGCGCCGTCGATGGACGCCTCCAGCAGCGGGGAGGCCACGGCCAGCTCCGCCGCCTTGATCGCCCGGTCGGCGCCACGGGAGGAGCCGATGCCCATGAGGGCGGAGCCGGCTCCCTGCATGACCGACTTGACGTCGGCGAAGTCGAGGTTGATGAGGCCGGGGGTCGTGATGAGGTCGGTGATGCCCTGGACACCGGCGAGGAGCACCTGGTCGGCGGTGGAGAACGCCTCCAGCATGCTGATGCCGCGGTCGCTGATCTCCAGCAGCCGGTCGTTCGGCACCACGATGAGGGTGTCGACCTCTTCCTTCAGGCGCTGCACGCCGGCCTCGGCCTGCTGCTGGCGGCGCTTGCCCTCGAAGGAGAACGGCTTGGTGACGACACCGATGGTCAGTGCGCCGATCGACTTCGCGATGCGCGCGACGACGGGTGCGCCACCGGTTCCGGTGCCGCCGCCCTCACCTGCGGTGACGAAGACCATGTCGGCGCCCGCGAGGGCCTCCTCGATCTCCTCCGCGTGGTCCTCGGCGGCGCGACGGCCGACCTCGGGGTCCGCTCCGGCGCCGAGGCCGCGCGTGATCTCACGGCCGACGTCGAGCTTCACGTCGGCGTCGCTCATCAGCAGCGCCTGGGCGTCCGTGTTGATGGCGATGAACTCGACGCCGCGGAGGCCGAGCTCGATCATGCGGTTGACGGCGTTGACGCCGCCTCCGCCGATGCCGACGACCTTGATCACGGCGAGGTAGTTCTGTTGTGCTGTCACGTCGGGCCTCCACTGGAACCTTCAACCTCTAGCTGAGGCTTAAAGTCTTGCTGAGTATGCAATTCTCGATCCGACGTTAGGTGGGCCGGGCCGCCGCCCCGGTATCCAGTCAGGCGTGTCGGAAAAGTCGTGCCCAACCCGGTCATCCCGTCGTCACGCTGTGGGGCGAGGAGACGTCATACCGCGACGAACCTGGCGCGCTCTTCAGCAGCGCGCCCAGGTCTGCCGCCTTGAGCGACGAGTCCTCTGCACTCCCCCACACCACGGTCGCACCGTTGCCCCGCAGAGTGAAGCTCACGTCGTCCTTCGTCTTGGCCGCGATGGTGTCGACCTGCGCCAGCACGTCCGCCGGGAGGGCGCTCAGGACGCTGGCCGCCGCCGCGAAGCCGGAGTCGGCATCCACGTCGGCCGCCCCGCCGCTCGCCGCGATCAGGGGGTAGCCGTCCGGCCGCTTCTCGCTGCTCGAGATCGGCACCTTCGCGGCATCCACCAGCGTGTAGGCGGCCCCCTGCTGGATGACTCCCACCGGCTGCCGCTCCACCACGCGCACGATGATCGAGTCGGGCGGGTGGCTCTCCACCGTGTAGCTGCGGATGAGCGGGAACGCGGCCAGGTCGCTCGAGATGCCGGCCTGGTCGAGCAGCGGCAGCGGGGTGCCCAGCTGATCCGACAGCTTCTTCTCGACGGCCTTCGCATCCAGCCGGGAGGTGCCGGTCACCTGGATGTGCTTCAACGCGAGCAGCGGCGAGTACGCGATGAGCGCGACGGAGAGCACGAGCCCCGCCACGACGGCGCCCGCGGCCAGCCACGCGATGCGGCGGCGGCGCGACCGCTTGGTGAAGCGGCGCACCTCGCCCCGTTCGAGCCGCTTGCGCTCCCGGCGAGCCGCCCGCAGTGCCTTGTCGATCTCCCGGTTCGTGGGGAGCCGCGAGTACGGCGAGGTGTCCGTCGGCCGGTCGGCGCGGGCGGGACGCGTGGGTTCGGCGTCAACGGGCTGCGCGGCCGACGGATCGGCGATCACCGGGATGGGCTCGGTCACCGTGCCGACGCCGCGCGCGGGCGCGGACTCCCGCCGCTGCTCGTCGCGCGCCTCCGGCTCCTGCCGGAGTGGCGCGGGCGCGGACGCCGGCACCTCCTGCCGGTCGAAACCCTGGGGACGCTTCACCGAGCGGCCCGCTAAGCGCTGGGCGCGTCCGGGTGCTCCCGGCGCAGCGAGTCGAGCAGCTGGGGCACGATGCGGTACACATCGCCGCAGCCGAGGGTGATCACGAAGTCGCCCTCCCGGGCGATCTGAGCGGTGTGGTCGGCGGCCTGCTGCCAGTCGGCGATGAAGGCCACCCGCTCGGGATGCTCGAAGCGGTCGGCGACGAGCGCTCCGGTCACTCCGGGCTCCGGGTCTTCGCGCGCTCCGTACACGTCGAGCACGACGGTCTCGTCGGCGTAGCGCTCGAGCGTCTCGGCGAACTCCTGCGCGAACAGACGCGTCCGGCTGTACAGGTGCGGCTGGTGGACGGCGATGATGCGTCCGTCTCCGACGACCGTGCGGGCGGCGGAGAGCGCGGCGGCGACCTCGGTCGGGTGGTGCGCGTAGTCGTCGTAGACGCTGACGCCTCCCACCGTGCCGTGCAGCTCGAAGCGGCGCTCGGTGCCGCCGAACTCGGCGATGGCGGCGAGGGATGCGGCCGGGTCGAATCCGAGGCCGGTCAGCACGGCGAAGGCGCCGCCGGCGTTGATGGCGTTGTGCCGCCCGGGCACGCGCAGCCGCGCGGAGTAGTCCTCGCCCTGGTAGCGCAGGGTGAACGAGACGGGTCCGTGGGTCACGATGGAGTGGACGCGGACGTCAGCGTCCTCCGCCTCGCCGAACGTGACGATCCGCTTGTCGGGCGCCTGCTCGCGCAGCCGGCCGGTCACGTGCACGGCGCCCGCGTCGTCGGACGAGACCACGACGAACTCGTCCGCCTCGCGGGCGAACGACACGAAGGCGTCCTCGAACGCCTCCAGCGAGCCGTAGTGGTCGAGGTGGTCGGGGTCGACGTTGGTGATGAGGGCGACGGCCGTGTCGTAGAGCAGGAACGAGCCGTCCGACTCGTCCGCCTCGACGACGAACAGCTCGCCGGTGCCGGTCTTCGAGCTCGTGCCGAGGGAGGCGATGACGCCGCCGTTCACGAAGCTCGGGTCTTCGCCGAGGCCCAGCAGGCCGGTGATGATCATGCCGGTGGAGGTCGTCTTGCCGTGCGCGCCGGCCACGGCGACCAGGCGCGAGCGGTTGATCAGCCAGGCGAGGGCCTGCGACCGGTGCAGAACCGGGAGTCCCTTGGACAGCGCAAGCTGGTACTCCGGGTTGTCCTGCCAGAGGGCGCCGGTGACGACCAGCGTGTCGGCGTCGCCGACGTTGGCGGCGTCGTGGCCGATGGCGATCGTCGCGCCGAGGTTCCGCAGGGTGTCGATGTTCGCGGAGTGCCGCACATCCGATCCGGTCACGGTGTAGCCGGCCTCGAGGAACAGGCGGGCGATGCCGCTCATCCCGGAACCGCCGATGCCGACGAAGTGGAGCTTTCCGAGCTCCTCCGGGAGGGCGAGGGTCAGGTCGGGCTTGATCGTCACAGGTACAGCTTTCGGTTACGCGAGAGGGACTCCATCCAGTATGAGGCTACGCGGCGACCCTGCGGATCGGCCCGAGGCTCACCGGCGGTTGGTGGAGCGTCCGTGGGTCGCAACACGCCGTTATGCGCACGCCGTAACGGCGTGTTGCGACCCACGGACGTGTCAGAGGGCCGAGCGGATGAGGGCGACCATGCGGTCGGAGCCGTCACGGACCCCGACCGACGCGGCCCGGCGCGCCATCTCGGCCACGCGGGCACGGTCGGACAGCAGCGGAAGCAGCTCGCCGTCCACCCAGTCCGGAGTGAAGGCGGCGTCGTCGACGAGCACGCCGCCTCCCGCCTCGACGACGCCGGCCGCGTTGAACCGCTGCTCGCCGTTGCCGATCGGGAAGGGGACGTACACCGCCGGGATGCCCAGCGCGGCGAACTCGCACACCGTCGCGGCGCCCGCGCGGGCGACGGCGACGTCGGTCAGGGCGAAGGCGAGATCCATGCGGTCGCAGTAGTCGAGCAGCCGGTAGTGATCGATGCCCGGGTCGGTCAGCTCGCCGCGGCCGCCCTGGATGTGCAGCACCTGCCAGCCGGCAGCCGTCAGCTCGGCGGCGCGTGCGAAAACGGTCTGGTTGATCCGGCGCGCGCCGAGCGAGCCGCCTGTGACGAGCAGCGTCGGGCGTTCGGGGTCGAGCCCGAACTCGGCCGCGGCCTGTGGGCGGACGGCGGCCGCATCCAGCTGCTCGATCTCCACCCGCAGCGGCATCCCGACGAAGGTGGGATGCGGCAGCGGCGTGCCCTCGAACGCCACGCCGACCCACGGCGTGTACCGGGCACCGAGCCGGTTCGCGAGGCCCGGCCGCGCGTTCGCCTCGTGCAGGACGAGCGGGACGCCCTCGCGCCGGGCCGCCGAGTAGGCCGGGGCCGCGGCGTAGCCGCCGAAGCCGACGACGGCGTCGATCCCGCGGTCGCGGATCAGGGCGCGGACGGTCGAGATGGTGCGCCGGTACTCGCCAGGGAAGCGCAGCGCGGCCGCGTTCGGGCGGCGCGGGAACGGGAGCTTCGGGATGGTCGCGAGCTCGTAGCCCCGCTGCGGGACCAGGCGCGCCTCGAGGCCCTCCTTCGTCCCGAGCACCAGCACCTCGGCATCCGGCTGGTCACGGCGCAGACGGTCGGCGACGGCGAGCAGGGGGTTCACATGGCCGGCGGTGCCCCCGCCGGCGAGAAGGTACCGCGTCATGCCCGCGGACCCGCCGAACCGGTCTCGGAGGCGGCCTGGGAGTCACGGTGCGACTGTCGGGCGAACGACAGCACGATTCCGATGGCGATCATGGAACTGATCATCGCAGTCCCTCCCGCAGAGATCAGTGGGAGCGGGACGCCCAGCACCGGGATCACCCCCAGCACCACGGCGATGTTGACGAACGCCTGGCCGATCAGCCACACCATGATGGCGGCCGTCGTCACCCGCGCGAACGGGTCGGTCGACGCGTGGATGATGCGCAGGAAGACGACAGCGAGCATCACGAAGAGCAGGAGCACGACGACCGCGCCGATGAGGCCGAGCTCCTCGCCGATGATCGCGAAGATGAAGTCGGTGTCGGCGGCGGGCAGCCACGACCACTTGGAGTGCGAGTTGCCGAGCCCGACCCCGAAGACGCCCCCGGAGGCGAGCGCGTAGAAGCCGTTCTTGATCTGCCAGTCCACGTCCGGGTTCGCGACGCTCGTCCCGCCGAAGTAGGCGGCGATGCGGCCGACACGGCTGGCGCTCGACAGCGCGACCATGACAGCGAGCGCGCCGACGGCGACGACACCGGTGAGGAGGTAGCGGAGACGCACGCCTGCGAAGTACAGGGCGCCGAGGATGAGCGCCGCCATGATCATGGTCGTGCCCAGGTCGCCGCCGAGCAGCACGAGCGCCACCGCGCCACCCGCGATGGGGACGACGGGGACGGCGACGTGCTTCCACTGGTCGAGCACATCCCGCTTGCGCGCAAGGACGACGCCCAGCCAGACGACGAGCGCGAGCTTGATCGCCTCCGACGGCTGGGCCGTGACCGAGCCGATGCGCAGCCAGTTGCGGTTGCCGCCGATCTCGACGCCGAGCGGGGTGAGCAGCACGAGCAGCTGCAGGAAGCAGGCGGCGCCGAGGAAGAACCAGATCGTCTTCTTCCAGAACCCGCGTGGGATGCGCGAGACGAGGAACATCAGCGGCAGGCCGACCAGCGTGTACGCGCCCTGCGACCAGAAGCGGGAGAAGAAGTTGTCGTCGTCGTTGTGCGCCTCCACCGAGGAGGAGGACAGCACCATGACGAGGCCGAACACGACCATGAACAGCGTGATGCCGAGCAGGAGGAAGTAGTTGGCCGATTCGGACGTCATCCCCCGACCCAGCTGGATGCGGGTGGTCAGCGCGCCGATGCGCGCGGCGGCGCTGGGGCGGGACGCGGCCGACGGAGCAGCGCTCTGCTGAGACCGGGCGCTCGGACGCTCAGTCCTGCGCGTCGGGACGCGGGGCGGACTCGTCATCCGCCTCACCTCCCAAATACTCGTTCACGGCCGACTGGAAGCGGCGGCCTCGTTCTGCGTAGTCGGCGAACTGGTCCATCGATGCCGCCGCCGGAGCGAGCAGCACGGTGTCTCCTTCGTGCGCGAGACCACCGGCCAGCCGAACCGCCGTCGGCATGACCTCATCAGTCTCGTCGGCGACGACCTCCAGCACCGGAAGGTCCGGCGCGTGTCGCCGGAATGCGGCGAGGAGCGCCTCCCGGTCGACGCCGATGAGCACAGCGCCGCGGAGGCGGCCGACATGTCGGCCGACCAGCGCATCCACGTCGACACCCTTGAGCAGGCCGCCGACCAGCCACACCACGGAGGGGTAGGCGCGGAGGGATGCGTCGGCCGCATGTGGGTTCGTGGCCTTCGAGTCGTCCACCCAGTTCACGCCGGCCTGGACGCGCACCAGCTCGATACGGTGGGCGTCGAGCCGGAAGGCCGTGAGAACGTCGCGGATGACCTGTGGGGCGACACCGTACGACCGCGCGAGCGCGCTGGCGGCGAGGATGTTCGCGACGACGTGCGGCGCCGAGAGCCCGGCCTCCTGCAGCTCGTCGAGAGTGGTCAGCTCGAGCGCCGCGTTCGCTCGGTCGTCGAGGAAGGCGCGGTCGCAGAGTATGCCGTCCACGATCCCGAAGTCGCTCGGGCCGGGCACGCCGAGGCCGAAGCCGATGGCGCGTGCGCCCTCGGTGACCTCCGCCTCCTCCACCATGTGCAGGGTGTTCTCGTCGGCCTTGTTGTAGACGCAGGCGACGCGGGTGTTGTCGTACACCTTCGCTTTGGCGGCGATGTACGCCTCGAGCGAGCCGTGCCAGTCGAGGTGGTCGTCGGCGATGTTGAGGCACGCCGCCGAGAACGGCGACAGCTCGCCGCCGACGTTCCGGTTGACCCAGTGCAGCTGGTAGCTGGAGAGCTCGACCACGAGGACATCGAATCCCTCGGGATCGCGGATGGCGTCGAGGACGGGGACGCCGATGTTGCCGCACGGTGCGACGCGGTTGCCTCCGGCGAGGATCATCGTCGCGGTGAGCTGCACGGTGGTCGTCTTGCCGTTGGTGCCGGTGACGCAGATCCAGTCGGCGGGGCCTTCGGCGCCATCGGGACGGGGGACCTTGTCGCGCAGACGCCAGGCGAGCTCGATGTCGCCCCACACGGCCGTGCCGCGCTGCTCCGCCCAGAGCAGGAGGGGGTGATCCCAGTGGAAGCCCGGCGACGCGATGACCAGTTCAGGGTCGAACGCGACGAGACGCTCCGGCGGCGCGGTGAGGTCGGGCTCCTCGAGGAGCTCGGCGCCGATGACCTCCAGCAGCATCCGCCGCTCGTCGTCGGCCTTCGCCGCGACGACCAGCACGTCGGCTCCCAGCTCGACGAGGGTGTCCGCGACCGAGAAGCCGGTGACGCCCAGGCCGTACACGGCGACCCGCAGGCCGCTCCAGTCGTGGTGCCAGCTGGTCAGAGCGGCCAGACGCTCCGCCAGGGCGTCGCCCGCGCGGGCGGTGTCGTCGGAATCGGTCACGTCGCCAGCCACTCCAGGTAGAAGGACCCGACGCCGGCGGCGACGAGGAGTCCGCCGATGATCCAGAACCGTACGACGACCGTCACCTCCGCCCATCCCTTCAGCTCGAAGTGATGGTGGATGGGGCTCATCAGGAAGATGCGTTTGCCGTGCGTGAGCTTGAAGTACGCCCGCTGCACGATCACCGACCCGGCCTCGATCACGAAGATGCCGCCGATGAGGATGAGCAGCAGCTCCGTGCGGCTCAGGATGGCGAGGGCCGCGACCGCGCCGCCGAGCGCCAGCGAGCCGGTGTCGCCGAGGAAGATCTGCGCCGGTGAGGTGTTCCACCAGAGGAAGCCGACGACCGCGCCGACGATCGCCGTCGCGACGATCGCGAGGTCGAACGGATCGCGCACGTCGTAGCATTTCGCGACGTTCTCGGGGTTCAGGTTGATGCTCGCGCACGACTGGATCGACTGCCAGAACCCGATGATGATGTAGGCGCCGATCGCGAGGATGGACGCGCCGGAGGCGAGCCCGTCGAGACCGTCCGTGACGTTCACGCCGTTCGATGTCGCCGCGACCAGGAAGTTGATCCAGATCAGGTAGAGGCCGTAGCCGACGATCACCCCGATGGCGCCGTACCGGGTGATCTCGCCGAAGTCGATCGCCGGCAGGTCGCGGATGAAGGACACCGTCATCGTCGCAGGCGTATAGCCGTTGCCGTTCGGGAAGCGGATCGCGAGGAAGGCCCAGACGGTGGCGACGATGACCTGGCCGGCCACTTTGGCCCAGCCGGTGAGACCGAGGCTGCGCTCGCGCCGGGTCTTCAGGAAGTCGTCGATGAACCCGACGACGCCCAGGCCGACCATGAGGAACAGCACGAGGAGCGCCGAGACGCTCGTCTCGTCCCCCGTCAGCAGGAGGGCCGTGAAGTAGCCGAACAGGGTGCCGAGGATGACGACGATGCCGCCCATGGTCGCGGTGCCGCGCTTGGCGTGGTGGCTCTGCGGTCCGTCGTCGCGGATGAACTGTCCCCACTGCAGCCGGCGGAAGAGCCGGATGAAGAGCGGGGTCAGGAAGAGCGTGAACGCCATCGACAGCGCACCGGATGTCAGCAGGGCTCTCACGAGAACGATTCTCCCAGTCGGTCGCCCAGGAAGCGCAGTCCGGCCGAGTTGGAGGACTTCACGAGCACCGTGTCGCCGGGGCGCAGCGCGCCCCGGAGGTGCTCAAACGCGGCGTCCTGCGTGTCGAAGTACAGGGATTCGCCGTCCCAGGAGCCCTCGTTGATGGCGGAGATGTGCATCCGGCGCGCCGCCGGTCCGACGATCACGAGCTGGTCGATGCCGAGCCGGACGGCGAGCAGGCCGATGCGGTCGTGCTCCTCGCCGGAGAACTCCCCCAGCTCGCTCATCTCACCGAGGACGGCGATGGTGCGGCCGTCCGGTTCGGCGATCTGCGCCAGGGTCTTGATCGCTGCGGCCATCGAGTCCGGGCTCGCGTTATAGGCGTCGTTGATGACCGTCACGTCGCTGCCGCCCATGACCTCCATCCGCCAGCGCTCCGCCGTCTTCACGGTCTGGAGCGCGGACACGATGGTGTCGATGTCGACGTCGAGCACGTACGCGGAGGCGGCGGCGGCCAGGGCGTTCATGACGTGGTGCTCGCCGAGCACCTGGAACCGCACTGGGCGCGACTGCGCCCCGGAGCCACGACCGTCGGCCCCGTTCCGGGGCGGCAGGTGGAGCGTGAACGACGTGCCCCTCCGGTCGGAGACGACGTCGGTCGCGCGCACGTCGGCGCGCTCGTCCAGGCCGAACCAGAGCACGCGGGCGACGGTCTTGTCCGCCATCGTGGCGACGCGCGGATCGTCCATGTTCAGGACGGCGACGTCGGACTCCAGCAGGTCGGTGACCATCTCGGTCTTCGCCTGCAGGGTCTTCTCGATGCCGCCGAACTCGCCGGCGTGCGCGAGGCCGACCTTGAGGACGACTCCGACGTCCGGGCGCGCCATGCGCACCAGGCGGGCGATCTCGCCGATTCCGCTCGCGCCCATCTCGGCGACGAGGAACTGCGTCTCCTCGGTCACCTGGAGCATGGTCACGGGTGCGCCGACCTCGTTGTTGAACGACGCGCGCGGCGCGATCGTCGGTCCGACCTGTTCGAGCACGGCGCGGAGCAGGTTCTTGGTCGTGGTCTTGCCGTTGGACCCGGTGATGCCGACGATCTTGAGCAGTCCGAGCGCCCGGACCCGGGCGATGACCTCGGTGGCGAGGTCGCCGAGGGCGACCACGGTGTCCTCAACCAGCAGCTGCGGGACGGGCAGCTCGAGTGGATGGTCGACGACGACGAGCGCGGCGCCCGCCTCGACCGCCTGCGGGGCGAAGAGGTGGCCGTCGGTCACATCTCCCGGCTTCGCGAAGAAGATGCTGCCGGGGACGACCTCGCGCGAGTCGGTCGTGGACAGTCCGGAGACGACCGTCTCCGGGGAGACGTGGGTGCCGTCGAGCAGCAGGGTGCCGCGGGTGGCCTCGGCGATCTCGGCCAGGGTGAGGGCGATCATCTACAGCCACCCGGCCTCTCGCAGCGCGAGGCGCACGTCGTCGCGGGCCGAGTACGGCAGACGCTGGCCGGCGACCTCCTGGTAGTCCTCGTGGCCGGGACCGGCGTACAGGACCACGTCGCCCTCGTCGGCCAGGGACAGCGCGGTGCGGAACGCGGCGCGCGGGTCGGGCACCTCGTACAGCTCGAGGTCGGGGACGGCGCTACGCGCTCCGTCGAGGAGGGCGGCACGGATGCTCGCCGGGTCCTCCCAGCGCGGATGAAAGTCGGTGATGACCACGGCGTCCGACCCGCGGGCCGCGATGGCCCCCATGTCGGTGCGCTTCGTGGTGTCGCGGTCGCCGTCGGCGCCGAACACCATGACGATGCGGCCGTCGGTCACCTTGCGCAGTGCGCTCAGCGTCGAGAGGAACGCGTCGGGGCTGTGGCCGTAGTCGATGAAGACGACGGGGCCGCGATCGCCCGACAGCCGCTCCGCACGGCCTGGGATGTACGCGTCGATCCCGCCGTCGCGCTCCAGCGCCGCTCCGATCGCGTCGAGGTCGTACCCCGACTCGACCAGCATGACGATGGCGAGCGCCGCGTTCGCCGCGTTGTACGCGCCGAGCAGCGGGATGCTGGTCTCCAGCCGGCGGCCGTCCGGGCCTTCGAGGGCGAACGAGGTGCGGGTGAGCGTCTCCTCGAGCACGGTGAGCAGCCACTCGGAGTCGGCCCCGGGCGAGCTGGAGAGCGTGGCGACCGGGATGCGCGACTGCTCGACCAGGGCGCGGCCCCAGTCGGAGTCGACCGTGACGACGCCGCGTCGGGCGCGGTCGGGCTGGAAGAGCTCGAGCTTCGCGGCGAAGTAGTCGTCCATCGCGGCGTAGTCGTCGAGGTGGTCGTGACTGAGGTTGGTGAAGCCGACGACGTCGAACACGATCCCGTCGACGCGGTGGCGGGTCAGAGCCTGCGCCGACACCTCGATGGCGACGGCGCGGACGCCCTCCTCGCGCATCCGGGCGAGCAGCGCGTGCAGCTCGCTCGCCTCCGGCGTGGTCAGCTTGCTCGTGATCGCCGTGTCGCCGATGCGGCGCTCCGCCGTCGAGCTGAGGCCGGAGACGACTCCGAGCTGCCCGAGGATGGCGTTGAGCAGGTACACGACGCTGGTCTTGCCGTTGGTGCCGGTGACGCCGAACAGGGTCGCCGAGTTCTCGTCGGTGCGGTAGATCCAGGCGGAGACCGCACCGAGCGCGGCCCGGGGCTCCGGCGTGACGATGACCGGGAGGCCGGACTCGGCCGCGAGGGCCGCACCCTCCTCGTCGGTGAGCACGGCGACGGCTCCCGCCTCCGCCGCGGCGGTCGCGTACGTCGCGCCGTGTGCGTTGCGGCCGGGCACGCCGACATAGAGGTCACCGGGTTCGACGGCGGAGCTCGCGAGAGCCGCACCGGTCACCTCGACCCCGTCGAGGTCGCCGCGGCAATCCAGCCCGAACTCCGCTACCAGCTGGGCGAGCGGGCGGGCGACGGGATGCTCGGGGCGCAGTGAAGAGGGCGCCGGTCCTGTCACGTGGCTCACTTTCAGTAGACGGTGTTTCTAGTAGTAGGGCGGATAGTCCGCCGGGCTCGACGTGGAGGGCTTCACCCGGTAGGTCTTCAGCACCTGACTCATGATCGTGTGGAACAGCGGAGCGGCGGCTGCCGACGAAGTAATGGTAGTCGGGAACCCGAGGTTGACCGAAACGACGTACTGCGGATCGTCCACCGGCGCGACGCCCATGACCGACACGTAGTACGACGGCAGGTACCCGCCCTTGCCGTCCGGCTGCTGGGCCGTTCCGGTCTTCGCGGCGATGCGGTACCCGGGGATCTGGAGCTGCTTCTTCAGCTCGCCGTCGGTGACGACGGACTCCATCATCCCGAGCGTCGTGGCCGCCGCCTGAGCGGATACGACCGGCGTCGGCTTGCTGTCCGGGATGTCCGTCACCGAGCCGTCCGGGTGCTCGCATCCCTCGACCAGGGACAGCGGGATGCGGGTGCCGCCATTGGCGAGCGCCTGGTACGCCCCGACCATCTGCAGCTGGGTCGCCGAGACGCCCTGGCCGAACATCGTCGCGTACTTGGTCTGGTCGTCCCAGTCCTTGACCGGGTGGAGCTCGCCGGCGGACTCGTCGGGGTACGGCAGACCGGTCGGATCGCCGATCCCGAACTTCTTCAGGTAGTCGTACCGCGTCTGGTCGCTGAGCGCGCGGCCCAGCTGCGACATGCCGGTGTTCGACGACATCATGAGCACGCCGGTGAGCGTGAGCCGGAGCGGTGCGTGGAATCCCGAGTCGTGCAGGTCGGCCCCGTTGCCGGACTGCCAGGAGTACGGGGCGAGCACCTGCGAGGTCGGCGTCGCCTTGCCCTGGTCGATGAGCATCGCGGCGGTCAGCGCCTTGAAGGTGGAGCCCGGCTCCCGCGGGTCGGTGAGCGGCTGAAGCCGCCAGAACGACGGGTCCGTCGCATCGATGTTGTTGGGGTCGAGCGACGGCACCTGCGCGATCGCCTTGATCTTCCCCGTCTTCGCCTCCGCCACGGTCACGAAGCCGAACTTGGAGCCTGTCGCGGCGACCTGCTGCGCGAGGGTCTGCTGCGCGAACCATTGGAGATCCGAGTCGATCGTCAGCTTGAGCGTGCCGCCGTCCTTCGCCTCCTTCTGCACCACGGTGCTGCCCGGGATGGCGACGCCGTCGGCTCCGCGCTGGTAGGTCTCCTCGCCGTTCTCCCCTGCCAGACAGCCGTTCTCGCTGGCCTCCAGCCCCGCGTCGCCGCCCTGAGAGAGGTAGCCGAGCAGGTTGCCCGCGACGGCGCCGTTCGGGTAGCTGCGGGCCTGCTTCTTGGTGAAGGTGAGCCACGGGTACGGGAGCTTGTCGAGCTTGTCGAACGTCCCGACATCCATACCGGCCTTGATGAGGACGTACTGCGACTTCGGATTCTCTTTGAGCGCCGCGTCGAGAAGCGCGACGACGGCATCGCCGCCCTGGCCGGTGATCGCACCGATCTTCGCGGCCGCCTCGACCATCTTCGCCCGGCCGCCGGCGATCGCATCCTTCGGCGAGGCCGCAGCCGTGTACGTGTAGATCGTGGTGGCCAGCACCGTGCCGTCACTGTCGATGATGTCGCCGCGGTTGCCCAGCAGCGGCGTCGACACCTCCTTGGCGGTCACCGACTGCTTCTGCAGCGCATCCGCCCGGACCACCTGGATGTCGACCAGCTTGGCGCCGAGGATGCCGACGGTCGCTGCGACGGCGAGGACCGTCATGGCGGTCCGCCGCCGCAGCATCTTCTTGCTGACCATGCCCCGCATCCGTCCCGTCGTCAGTGCGTCACCGGAGTCGGCAACGCTCCCTGCAACGGTACGGTCGGCGCGGCCCCGGATCCGGTAGCCCCACCCGAAGTTGTGGAATTCCCAGCCTGCCCCGCCGCTGGGGACGGATTCGCCGTCTGCTGCGGCTGCGTCACCAGCGAGACGCCCGCGAGCAGTGCGTTCGGGACGAGGTTGCCCTGCGTGCCGGTGACCGTGCCCGCGGCCCCGCTCGCCGGCAGCGGCGCCCCCAGCACCGCTCCGTCGGAGAGGCGCAGGTAGGCGGGGTTGCTGTTGCTGACCATCCCGAGCGCGTTGGCGTTCGCGGCCAGATTCTGCGGCGACGCGACCCGGTTGAGGTCCTCCGACACCGCCTGGTACGAACGCTGCAGCTCGGTCTGCTTCGACTCCAGCGTCTGCAGCTGGTAGGCGCCCTGCGAGATTCCGATGCTGAGGAGGAGCTGGGCCACCACGACCGCGAGCAGCGTGGCGACCGCGATCCCCGCGTACAGGGCGCGAGGGCGTGCACGTCGCTGGGACCGGGTCGGGACGACCTCGAGGTGGGTCCGCTTCGGCTCCTCCACCGGTGCGGGGAGGGCGCCGCCGCGCCAGAGCGCCGCGGGGCGCAGTGTCGCGGGACGTCTGCGCCCGGTGACCGGGGCCGCCTCTGCCAGATTGCCGCTCACGACCGCCTCCTCGTCTCGTCTGTGCTGTGGGATGCGCCGCTCGCCGGGCGCACCCGCTCGGCCGCCCGCAGGCGCACCGGGGTGGCCCTCGGGTTGGCGGCCTTCTCGTCGTCGTCGGCCAGTTCCGCACCGCGGATGAGGAGCTTCAGCTCCGGCCGGTGCTCGGGGAGCTCGACGGGCAGTCCCGCCGGAGCGCTCGACGTGGAGCGGGCCTGCAGCTCGCGCTTCACGATGCGGTCCTCGAGCGACTGATACGCCTCCACGACGATGCGCCCGCCCACCGACAGGGAGTCGATGGCCGCAGGGATCGCCCGCTGCAGCACCGCCAGCTCCTGGTTGACCTCGATGCGCAGAGCCTGGAAGACGCGCTTGGCGGGATGCCCCTGCCGCTGCAGGGCCACCGGAGTCGCCTTGATGATGAGGTCGACCAGCTGGCCGGAGCGCACCAGAGGCTCGCGCTCGCGCGACTCCACGATCCGGGAGGCGTAGCGGCCCGCGAGCTTCTCTTCGCCGTACTCGCGGAAGATGCGCCGCAGGTCGGCCTCGGAGTACTCCGCCAGGACCGTCGCGGCGGTGAGCTCGCTCGTGCCGTCCATCCGCATGTCGAGCGGCGCGTCCTTCGAATAGGAGAAGCCGCGCTCCACCCGGTCGAGCTGGAGGGAGGAGACGCCGAGGTCGAACAGCACGCCGTCGACCGCCTCGAAGCCGAGCCCCTCGATGGCCTCGCGGATGCCGTCGTACACCGTGTGGACGAGGTGCACGCGGTCACCGAAACGCTCCAGGCGCTCCCCCGCGATCGCCAGCGCCTCGGGGTCGCGGTCGAGCCCGACCAGCGTGACGTCCGGGAAGCGCTCGAGGATGCCGGCGGAGTGGCCGCCCATCCCGAGCGTCGCGTCGACGAAGACGGCGCCGGGCCGCGTCAGCGCGGGGCCGAGCAGCTCGATGCAGCGCTCCAGGAGGACCGGAGTGTGGATGGGGGAGGTGTCGTCGGAGTCGGCCATGGTCGTTCGGGACGAGTCGCCTGCCCCTGATCCCGGATCCCCATCCATTCCGACCTGGCACCGGGGAAGTGGTGTCAGGGCGTATGGCTGGGAGTCCGGCGCCAGGGACGCGGGCTCAGAAGAGTCCCGGGATCACCTCCTCCTCCGTGTTGGCGAATGCTGCTTCCTGCTCGGCCAGGTAGGTCTCCCAGGCCTGGGCGTCCCAGATCTCCGCGCGGCTGCCGGCGCCGATCACGACGAGGTCGCGATCGAGTCCCGCATACGAGCGGAGCGCGGACGGGATGGTCACCCGGTTCTGCTTGTCCGGGACCTCTGCGCTCGCCCCCGAGAGGAAGACGCGCAGATAGTCACGGGCCTGCTTGCTCGTCACCGGCGCCTGGCGGATCTTCTCGTGGAGCGATTCGAACTCGCGCTGCGAGAAGACGTAGACGCAGTGCTCCTGGCCACGGGTGAGGACGAGGCCGGACGCGAGCTCATCCCGGAATTTCGCCGGCAGGATGATGCGCCCCTTCTCGTCCAGCTTGGGGGCATGCGTACCGAGGAACATCGGCTGCCACCCCCACTCTCCCGGCCCAGGTTGCGGTGTGGCTCCACTTTACTCCACTTCCATCCACAAAATCTCGCATTGAGGACAGATTGCCCCGAAGTGGGTACGTCAAGGCCCGGAAAGACGCGGAACTCGCGGGTGGAGGAAAGTGGAGCGATCAGGCGGCTCCTGGAGCAACAAAAAAGGGCCGATCAGAAGATCGGCCCTTCGTCGAAGAACGTGTGGAGCGGAGTGGAGGGTTAGCCCTCGCCGCCGTCGTTGCGCTTGTCCCAGCGGTCGTTCATGCGGTCCATGAAGCCTGTCTGACCGCCGCGCGCCTTCGCCTTCTTCGGCTCGGCGGCGCCCGGCTCGACCGCGACGCGCTTACCCGGCGCGATGGACACGAGGACGCCCGCGAACATCACGACGAAGCCCAGGATCCCGACGATCGGCTGCTGGTAGTAGACCCCGGCGATCAGTACGCCGACGCCCACGACGGCGAGCAGGATGCCGAGCACGATCGACCGGTAGGCGGGACGTGCCCGCTTGCCCCCGACCTTCGCGACGAAATCTGCGTCGTTCTGATAGAGACTGCGTTCCATCTCTTCGAGGAGGCGCTGCTCGTGTTCCGAAAGCGGCATCCGATTCCCCCTCTTTCTCGCGGGTTCGAGGCTTCAGTGAGGTCGATTCTAGACCTCACGTGTCTGGCTAGGCTAGGCGTGTGTCTGAAAGCATCCGATTCGTCGACCTCATCCAGTCAAGAATCGATGGATTCTTCGATGCGCGTGCCTCCATTCTCGTCTCGATCGCCGACGAGCTCTCTCCCGTAGCGGCGTTCTCAAGGGAATTTCTCAGCGGCGGCAAGCGCTTCCGCGCCCTGTTCTGCTTCTGGGGATGGCAGGCCGTCCGCACCGCAGGAGACGAGGGCGACGACGGGTCGGACAGTGGCGCCGTCACGGCCGGCGGCGCCCTCGACGCCGTGGTCTCCGTCGCCAGCGCCCTCGAGCTGTTCCACGCCGCCGCGCTCGTCCACGACGACCTCATCGACAACTCGGACACCCGGCGCGGCAAGCCGGCCGCCCACAAGCGCTTCGAGCACCTCCACGAGAACGAGGGATGGGGCGGTTCCGGCGCGACTTTCGGCACGGGCGCGGCGACCCTCCTGGGCGACCTGCTGCTCATCCTCAGCGACGAGCTGTTCGACGAGGGGCTCACCCAGCTGGTGAGCGCACCGGCCCGGCGGGCGACGCGGGCGGAGTTCAACCGGATGCGGATCGACGTCACGGCGGGCCAGTACCTCGACATCTTCGAGGAGATCGGCTGGTCCGGCCGCCCCGACTCGGAGCAGCTGGAGCGCGCCGAGCGCGTCATCGTCTACAAGTCGGCCAAGTACTCGATCGAGTCCCCTCTGCTCATCGGCGCGAGCCTGGCGGGAGCGACCGTCGGCCAGCTGGAGTCGCTCCGGGCGTTCGGGCTCCCCCTCGGCATCGCCTACCAGCTGCGCGACGACCTGCTCGGCGTCTTCGGAGACGCCGACGTGACGGGTAAGCCCAGCGGAGACGACCTCCGCGAGGGCAAGCGGACGGTCCTCATCGCGCTCACGCGCCAGGCCATCCCGTCGGGCGCGCGTGCTGCCCTGGACGAACTGCTCGGCGACCCGGAGCTCACGCCGGAGCAGATCAGGACGATGCAGCTGACCATCCGGGAGTCCGGGGCCGTCGACACGGTGGAGCGGATGATCGCCGACAACGTCGCGCGCGCCATCGAGGCGTTGGATGCGGCGCCGCTCGGGGCGGCGGCGAAAGGGCAGCTCCGCGAGCTCGCGGTCGCGGTCACACGTCGGAGCGCGTAGGCACCATCCCTGAGCCGGGAGCGATTCAGGCCAGCGCTTGGGCCACGCGGCGCACCTCGGCCTTGCGGCCGGCGCGCAGAGCCTCGATCGGCGATGTGCCGAGGCTCTCCTCCTCCGTCAGCAGCCAATCCACCGACTCGTCGTCGCTGAAGCCGTCGTCCGCCAGGACGATCAGGGTTCCCCGCAGCTCGCTGAGCGGCTGGCCGTCCTTGAGGAAGGACGCGGGCACCTTGAGCACGCCGTCGACGCGCTTGGCTCCCAGGTGGCGGTCCTCGATGAGCCGACGGACGCGGCTCACGCTCAGTCCCATCAGCTCGACGAGGTCGGGTACGGTCAACCACTCGGTGGTCTGGACGTGCTCGGTCACCCCACCAGCGTGCCACGGATTGCCGTCCGGCGAGAAGCGGGAGTAATTGTTACGATCATGTAAACCCGTGTCACATCCGTCACTCCTGTTGACTCCTCTCTCCTTGTGTGTCAGCGTGATGGGCGACGTGTCACTCGAAGAGGGGGTCACATGGCTCTGGCAGACACCGGCAGATCGCGCAGCATCCTGGGCACCGTCCCGATCGCGGTCGCGAGCTCGCTCGCGGTGACCCTGAACCTGGTCACGCCCGCACAGGCGGCGCCCCAGGAGGACCGCGCGACCGACCACTCCGGCGACACCGGCGAGATCAGTCCTCTCGAGCGCGCCGCGCTCGGCAGCACCATCGGGATGACGCCCAGCGGATCGACGTCGAGTACGTCCGCTCCGCTCACCTCCGTCGCGGCAGCACCCGCGACCTACCGCGTGCAGTCGGGCGACACCATCTCCGGCATCGCGGCGCGGTTCGGACTCTCGACCGCAGCCGTCCTCGCGATGAACGGCCTGAGCTGGAAGAGCCTGATCTTCCCGGGCCAGGTGCTCGCCCTCGCGCAGGCCGCACCCGCGCCCGCCCCGGCTCCCGCGGCTCCCGCGCCGGCTCCCAGTGCCACGGTGTACTCCGTGGTGCGCGGCGACACGATCAGCGGCATCGCCGGCCGTTTCGGCGTCACCACCCGCGCGGTGCTGGCTGCGAACGGCCTGAGCACCTCCAGCCTGATCTTCCCCGGGCAGAAGATCCGCATCCCGGGCATGACCACCGCCGCGCTCAACGCACCCGCACCGGCGCCCGTCGCCGCTCCGGCCCCCGTCGCCGCGCCGGCACCGCTGCCGACCGCGTCCGCCGGTCAGGTGGTCGCCCTCACCGACGAGATGCGCGCGAATGCCCAGCTGATCATCCGCATCGGCCGCCAGCAGGGCGTCCCGGACCAGGGCATCGTCATCGCCCTCGCCGCGGCCGCACAGGAATCCGGCCTCCGCAATGTCCGCTATGGCGACCGCGACTCCCTCGGGCTGTTCCAGCAGCGGCCGAGCACCGGATGGGGCACGCCGGAGCAGGTGCTCGACCCGACACGCGCGACGCTCGCCTTCTACGGCGGAGCGGGGAACCCCAACGCCGGCCGCACCCGTGGCCTCCTCGACATCCCCGGATGGACGCGGATGAGCGTGACGCAGGCCGCGCAGGCCGTGCAGATCTCGGCGTTCCCCGACGCCTACGCCAAGTGGGAGACGTCGGCGCGCACCTGGCTGGCCCAGCTCGGCTGAGCCGGAATGTCACAGCCCGATCACAGCCACCGTGTCCACCGGTGTTTTGCAGGGTTCTCGCCCGGCTCGTTCCCTAGACTCGATCCGTGACCACGAGCCAGACCGACCCGATGATCGGCCGTCTCATCGACGGCCGCTATCAGGTGCGCTCGCGGATCGCCCGAGGCGGCATGGCCACGGTGTACCTCGCGACCGACCTGCGCCTCGAGCGCCGCGTCGCGATCAAGATCATGCACGGCCACCTCGCCGACGACTCCACGTTCAAGAGCCGCTTCGTGCAGGAGGCCCGCTCGGCCGCCCGGCTCGCGCATCCCAACGTGGTCAACGTCTTCGATCAGGGCCAGGACTCCGACATGGCCTACCTGGTCATGGAGTACCTGCCCGGCATCACCCTGCGCGACCTGCTCAAGGACTACGGCAAGCTGACGCCCGAGCAGACCATCGACATCATGGAGGCGGTGCTCTCCGGCCTCGCCGCTGCGCACAAGGCGGGCATCGTCCACCGCGACCTCAAGCCGGAGAACGTGCTGCTCGCCGACGACGGGCGCATCAAGATCGGCGACTTCGGTCTCGCTCGTGCGGCCAGCGCCAACACGGCCACCGGCCAGGCGCTGCTGGGCACGATCGCCTACCTCTCCCCCGAGCTCGTCACCCGCGGCGTCGCCGACGCCCGAAGCGACATCTACGCGCTCGGCATCATGATGTACGAGATGCTCACCGGCCAGCAGCCCTTCCAGGGCGAGCAGCCGATGCAGATCGCCTACCAGCACGCGAACGACGCCGTGCCGGCGCCGAGCAGCAAGAACCCGGCCGTGCCCGCCGAGCTGGATGAGCTCGTCCTCTGGGCGACGGAGAAGGACCCGGACCGACGGCCGCGCGACGCGCGAGAGATGCTCGACCGCCTGCTGGAGGCCGAGAAGGCGCTCCGCGGCGAGGCCGTTCTGCAGCCGACGATGGTGCTGCCGCCCGCGTACGAGATCGACCAGGGCGACACTCAGATCATCAACCCGGCGATCCGCCAGCAGGTCGCGTCCAGCACGCCGGCCGCGGCGACGACCCTCACCGCCGCCGCCGCCAAGCGCCGCTCGAAGGGCTGGTGGCTGTTCGCGCTCGTCCTCGTGCTCGCCGGCGTCGCGGCCGGCACCGGCTGGTACTTCGGGGCGGGCCCTGGTTCGCTGGTCGCCATCCCGAACGTCGTCAACAAGGCGCCGGATGCGGCGGTGTCGCAGCTGCAGAAGCTCGGCTTCAAGACGGCGCAGGCACCTGAGTACAGCACGACCGTCGCGGCCGGGATGGTGTCGAGCACCGACCCGGGAGCCGGCGTGCCCGCGGGGCGCGGCAGCACGGTGACGCTGCGTGTCTCGCAGGGGCCGAAGCCCGTGACCATCCCGCCGCTCGCCGGCACGACGATCGACACCGCCAAGAGCGCCATCACCGGCGTCGGGGCGAAGGTCGGCACGGTCGCCGAGCAGTTCGATGCCAAGGTGCCCGCCAACACCGTCATCTCGGCGACCCGCGCCGACAACGGCGCGGACATCTCCGGCGGCGGCAGCTACTTCGAGGCCGCGTCGGTGAACCTCGTCGTCTCGGTCGGCGCCATCCCGGATGTCGCCGGCAAGTCCGTGGAGGACGCCACGGCCATCCTGAGCAAGGTCAAGCTCCTCACCTCCGCCGGCCCGCAGAGCTACAGCGACACGGTCGAGGAGGGCGACGTGATCTCCGCGCAGCCGCAGCACGAGCCCGTGCGCCCCGGCGACACCCTGCTGCTGGAGACGTCGAAGGGGCCGGAGCCCGTCACCATCCCGGATGTCGCCGGCAAGACCTGGGATGTGGCCAAGAAGGCGCTCACCGACGCCGGCTTCAAGCTCAAGTACAGCGCCATCGCCGACGTCGCACCGAACGCGTTCGTCGTGTCGAAGGTGTCGCCGGCCGGCGGGACTCAGGCGCCCAAGGGCTCCACCATCACGGTCAACTTCGCCGGCTTCTGAGCCCGCGGTCGGAGCGAGCGCGTCGGCGCGCCGACGTCCGGGCCGCGCGTCGGCGCGCCGACTCCCGAGCCGCGCGGAACGCGTATGCAATGTCGCATAGATAGGTAGCATTTCTCGTACCAACGATGGATGTCAATCCATCCGGCGAAGGACGCAATCGTGTCTCAGGTCCGGTGTACTCGAAGGAACGGCAAAAACGCGGCCGAACGCCCGCGAACCGCCTCCCTTCCGTGAACAAAGGACCCACACATGACCACTCACCGATCGAGTCGCCGCACCGGCGGCCTGGCAGCGTGCATTGCCGCGGTCGCCGTCGTCGCCACGGGGCTGTCCGGCTGCGCGACCGCATCGACGCCCGCGACAGAACTCACCCGAGAAAAGAGTCCGCTCTTCGCCATTCTCGGCCCTCTGAGCGGTCCGACGGGCGACGACGGCAGACGCGAGTTGGAGCGAAAGGTCGAGAACCTGATCGCGAAGTGCATGACCGACCAGGGCTTCGAATACACCCCCACCGACAACTCCGCCGCTGCGCCTGCGGAAGACGACGGGGAGAGCCGGGAGAGCGAGGACTGGATCTCGAAGAACGGCTACGGGATCACGCTCGGTGAGAAAGACGACGCCGCCGCCGCCGACCCCAATGAGGACTACGTCGCGTCGCTGTCCGACACACAACAGGCGGCGTATTACGAAGCTCTTCACGGGAGTGTCGCGGAAACCGAGGAAGGGGCCACCAACGCCAGCAAGCCGTTCGACCCGAAAACGGCGGGGTGCTGGAACACGGCCTACCGGGAAGCGAACGGCGGGAAGGGTGACTTCTGGGAGGACAAGAAGTACGCCCAACTCCTGGAGTCGATGTCTGAGCTGACGACGAAGGCCGAGAAGCAGCCTGCTGTCAAAGCCGCGACGGCTACCTGGGCCAGTTGCATGGCGGATGCGGGATTCTCGACGATGAAGAAGAAGTCGGATGCCCTCGAACTCGCATCCCAGAAGCACGGAGACCTCTACAACGCCACGGACGGCGAGGTGAACAGCGCAGAATCCGTCGACCCCTCGAAAGCGGACCTGGCGAAATTCCGCGAATGGGAAATCGACATCGCGCTTGCCGACTTCCGCTGCGACAAGAAGTCCGACCTCACCCAGGTCGCGCTGAAGGCGCAATTCGAACTGGAAGAGAAGTTCATCGCGGACCATCGCGAGGAACTGGACCAGCTTGTCGACGCGTATGGCAACAGGAAATGACCCGGCGCGACCGCCAGCCCGTCGCGGTCGCGGGGTGGTCGCGGGTGATCCGCGGGAACCGTCCGATCTGGGGCGTAGCGGCCGCCTCGGTCGCGTGCCTTCTTGCCGGGTACGTCGGTGGGGGCGCACTCTCCTCGCCGGGTGCGGAGCCTTCCGTTGACGGAGGGCCGGTCACCGTCCCCGTCGAGTCACGGGTGCTCACGAATACCGTGAAGCTCCGCGGTGACGCAACATTCGACGACGCGATCGAACTGACCGTCGCCGCCGGAGAACTGGACGGCGCGGCCGTTGTCACGGGCGCCGTCCCCGATGTCGGCGCCACCCTCAACGCGCTCAGTGTCGCCCTCGAAGTCGCGGGACGCCCGGTAATCGTCCTTCCGGGTGCGCTGCCCGCATACCGAACGGTGCGCGCGGGGAATTCGGGCCCGGACGTCGTCCAGGTGAAGGAGGCGCTCCGCGCATCCGGATTCGATCCCGGGAGCTCGGACACGTACGATGCGGCGACAGCCGCTGCCGTCGCGGCCATGTATGAGAAGGCGGGATATGCCGCCCCCGCAGTCGACTCTGCAGCCGCGGGCGCACTCGAGGCAGCAGAAGGCGCAGCGGCGGAAGCGGCAAAGGCACTCGCTGCAGCGCAGCGCGAACTCGCCGCTGCGGCCAAAGGACCGGACCAGGCTCGGCGCGTCGAACTCGACAATGCAGTCAAGGAAGCGCAGCGAGAGCTCGCTGCGGCGCGGAGCGCAGGCGACCCCGCTGCCATTGCCCGCGCCGAAGACGCGGTGGTCCTCGCCCAGACGCAGCGGGATGTCGCACTAGCTGCGCCCGACACCGCTTCCGAAGCAGCCGCGGTCGCTGCTGCTCGAACGGAGCTGTCGGCATCCCAAACCGCCCTCGAGACAGCACGCCAGGCCGCCATCACCCCTCTCCCCGCCAACGAGGTGCAATTCCTTCCGACCCTTCCGCGCCGCGTCGACGAAGTGCGAACCGAGCGCGGGAAGACCCTCGACGGCGCGGCTCTCGTCGTCTCCGGCGCGACGCTGTCGATCACCGCGGAAGCCGGTTCCGCCGACGCCAAACTCCTCCGGGCCGGCCAGAAGGCGACCGTCGAACTGGCGGACGGGTCGGAGACGGATGCGGTGGTCGGCACAGTCACTCCGCAGACAGCCAAGGACGGCGATAAAAACAAGACCGGAGCCCGTTGGGATGTGACGCTCGCCCTGACTTCTCCCCGTCCGCAACAGATCGAGCAACTGCGCGGGCAGAGCGTCCGGGTCGACATCCCGGTCTCGGCGACGGACGGCAAGGTACTCGTTGTTCCGGCCGCCGCGCTTTCAGCCGGACCGGGAGGCGAGACCCGAATCGAAATTGCAACGGGCCGCGAGACCCGTGTCGTACCAGTCGAGACCGGCCTCGCGGCCGAGGGACTCGTCGAGATCAGCGGAAAGATCACGGCGGCCGACCGCGTGGTGGTCGGACGGTGAGCGCGCCCGTGATCGAGCTCGTGGACGTGACGAAATCGTTCCCCGGGCCGCCCGTGGTCACTGCTCTGCATGCTGCCACAATCCGTATCGAGTCCAGCGCCTACGTCTCCATCGTCGGGCCGAGCGGCTCGGGGAAATCGACGCTGCTCAATCTGCTGGGTCTGCTCGATCGACCGACGACGGGCAGTTACCTGTTCGACGGTGTACCAACAACCGATCTGACCGAGAACGGACGTGCCGCCCTTCGCGCGCGCAGCATCGGTTTCGTCTTCCAGTCGTTCCATCTGCTTCCTGAACGCACGGTGCTCGAGAACGTGCTGTTATCAACTTTGTACAGCGGCGTTCCGCGGGAGTCCCGTCTCGAGCGCGCCCTCACCGCGATCGAACAGGTCGGGCTGAGCCACCGCTCCACCTTCACCCCAGCCACGCTCTCGGGCGGTGAGCGGCAACGCGTCGCCGTCGCGCGCGCGATCATCACCTCACCGAAGGTCCTCCTCGCCGACGAGCCGACCGGAAACCTCGATCAGCAGACGTCACGGCGGGTGATGGAGCTCTTCGAGCAGCTCAATGACGACGGCATGGCGGTCGTCGTCATCACCCACGACGCCGCGGTCGCCCGGCGGGCGACCCGCGTCGTCCATATCGTCGACGGACGGGTGGAGGAGCAATGAGAACGGGAGCGCGGATGGGCACAAAGCGCCGCCGCGCCGATCCCGACCGCTTCACGGTCCAGGACCTCTTCGCCGAGGCGACTCGGGGGCTCACGGGGCATCCGGGACGACTCCTGTTGACAACCGTCGGCACCGTGCTCGGCATCGGTTCGCTCGTGGTGACGTACGGTCTGGCTCAGACAACGAACGCCGAGCTGCGGAGGCAGCTCGACCCCTCCCAGGCGACTCACTTCGTCGTCGCGCCCGAAACCGCTCGGGACTCGTCCGGCACCACGCGCCCGACCTCCGTGTTCCCTGTCGATGCCGAAGATCGTATCCTCGCACTGCGCGGCGTCGACGCGGCCGGAGTGCTCACAGAGGTACCGACGGGCGACGCCGCCATCACGACGGTCCCGGTCAACGATCCGTCCGCCCCCGACACCCTGCCTCCGGTGGTATTCGCCGCGAGTCCCGGTCTCTTCGAGGCCGTCGGAGCGCACGTCGGGGCCGGACGTACATTCGACCACGGCCACCGTTCCCGAACCGACAGAGTCGCAATCCTCGGGAAGTCAGCGGCGTCCGACCTCGGGGTTTCCCGACTCGACCGGCAGCCCACGGTCTTCATCGATGCCCTTCCGTACACCGTGATCGGGATACTGACGGAGACCCAACAGCGGCGTGACATGCTGGGCGGCGTCATCATCCCTGACAGTACGGCGCAGACCGACTTCCGCGCACCTCCCGGCGACGAACTCCACCTGAAGGTGAAGCGCGGTCTCGGCGGGCTCATCCAGCGTCAAGCCCCCATCGCCTTGTCGCCCAATGCACCGGAGGATTTTCGATCGCGGGTTCTCGCGGCCTCCGGTCGCGCGGCCCAAGCGCAAGCTGATACGAACATGGCGTTCCTCGTGCTCGGCATCATCTCGCTGCTCGCGGGCGCACTCGGAATCATCAACGTGACCATCCTGTCGGTGAAGGAGCGCACCGGCGAGATCGGGCTCCGGCGGGCTCTCGGCGCCACACCACGTAACATCGGCTCTCAGTTCATGGTGGAAACCGGAATCATCGGCATCATGGGAGGACTGGCCGGCACTGCGCTCGGCGTGGTCGCCGTGGTCGCGATCGCGGCGACGCAGGGGTGGAGTCCGGCTCTGGACAACTGGATCGCGCTGGCCGCCCCCGCACTCGGCACCATCATCGGCTTGGCGGCCGGTATCTATCCCGCCCTCCGGGCCGCACGTATCGAGCCGGCCACCGCGCTTCGCGGCGGCACCTAGTCCGTCGCCGATTCTCGATGCCACTCAGCATCGGGACCGGCGACGGACGAGCTGGTATCAGCGACCGGCGGCCGAGAGCTCCTCGGCGACCAGGAAGGCCAGCTCCAGCGACTGCTGGTGATTCAGACGGGGGTCGCAGAGCGACTCGTAGCGCGTCGCCAGCGTCTCCTCGTCGATGTGCTCGGAACCGCCCAGGCACTCGGTCACGTCGTCGCCGGTGAGCTCCACGTGGATGCCGCCCGGGTTGGTGCCGGCAGCACGGTGCGCCTCGAAGAAGCCCTTCACCTCGTCGACGATGTCGTCGAACCGGCGCGTCTTGTAGCCGGTCGGCGTGGTGAGACCGTTGCCGTGCATCGGGTCGGTGACCCACAGCGGCTTCGCGTCCGACCGCTTGATCGCCTCGAGCAGCGGCGGCAGGGCATCCCGGATCTTGCCGGCGCCCATCCGGGTGATGAAGGTCAGGCGGCCGGGCTCACGCTCGGGGTCCAGCTTGTCGATGAGGCGCAGCATGTCGTCGCGGGAGGTGGTCGGCCCGAGCTTCACGCCGATCGGGTTGCGCACGCGCGACAGGAAGTCGACGTGTGCGCCGTCCAGCTCACGCGTCCGCTCGCCGATCCAGACGAAGTGCGCCGACGTGTTGTACGGCGTGCCGGTGCGGGAGTCGATGCGCGTCATCGGCCGCTCGTAGTCCATGAGCAGCGCCTCGTGGCTGGAGTAGAACTCCACCCGCGTGAGCTCGTCGAAGTCGGCGCCCGCCGCCTCCATGAACTTGATGGCGCGGTCGATCTCGCGCGCGAGGCCCTCGTAGCGCTGGTTGGCCGGGTTCGCGGCGAAGCCGCGGTTCCAGCTGTGCACCTGGCGCAGGTCGGCGAATCCACCCTGGGTGAAGGCGCGGATGAGGTTCAGCGTGGATGCGGCGGTGTGGTACCCCTGCACCAGCCGGCGCGGATCGGCCTGGCGCGACTCGGGCGTGAAGTCGTAGCCGTTGACGATGTCCCCGCGGTACGCCGGCAGCGTGACGCCGTTGCGCGTCTCGATGTCGCTGGAGCGCGGCTTGGCGAACTGCCCGGCCATGCGGCCCATCTTGATGACGGGCACGGAGGCGCCGTAGGTGAGCACGACGGCCATCTGCAGCACCGTCTTGACGCGGTTGCGGATGGCGTCGGCCGTCGCTCCGGCGAACGTCTCGGCGCAGTCGCCGCCCTGCAGCAGGAACGCCTTGCCCTCGGCGGCCCGGGCCAGCCGCGTCCGCAGCTGGTCGACCTCGCCGGCGAACACCAGCGGCGGAAGGGTGGCGATCTCGGCGGACGCGGCAGCCGCGGCCTCCGGGTCCGGCCACGCCGGCTGCTGCTTGATCGGGAGCGTGCGCCAATACTCCAGGCCCTCGATCACGGACTCGTCAGGTCGCACGACGGGCTCTGTGGTCTGTAGCACTGGTCTTCCGCTCACTCGGGGTTTGGATGGGATATCCGAGCCTATCGCGAAAGCCGATGCGGCCGTCCTACTGTGACAGCGTCGCCCGCTTCTCCTTGACCGTGCTGGCGTAGACATCGACGTATTCCTGGTCGCCGAGGCGCTGCAGCTCGTACATGATCTCGTCGGTGACGGAGCGCAGGATGAAGCGGTCGCCCTCCATCCCGTCGAACCGGGAGAAGTCGAGCGGCTCCCCCACGATGATGCCGATGCGCCCGATCTTCGGGAGCCGCTTGCCGATCGGCATGATCTTGGCCGTATCCACCATCGCGACGGGGACGACCGGGACGCCGGCCTCCAGGATCATCCGCGCGACGCCCGTTCGGCCGCGGTACAGCTTGCCGTCCGGGCTGCGGGTGCCCTCCGGGTAGATGCCGAGGATCTCGCCACGAGCGAGTACGGCGAGCCCGGTGTTGAGCGACGCCTCCGACGCCTTGCCGCCGGAGCGGTCGATGGGGAGCTGGCCGGTGGCGTTCATGAACGCCTTGGTCGCCCATCCCTTCAGGCCCCTGCGGGTGAAGTAGTCGCTCTTGGCGAGGAAGGAGACGTGCCGGTCGACCTCGAGCGGCAGGAAGATCGAGTCGATGAACGACAGATGGTTGCTCGCGAGGATGACCGGTCCGTCGGTGGGGATGTTCTCGAGGCCGACGACCCACGGCCGGAAGATACCGCGCAGCAGCGGTCCCACGATCACGTACTTCATCAGCCAGTAGAACATCGAACCGAAGCCTATCCCCGCGCTGCCCCTAGAGCGAGGATGCGTGCAGTCGCGCCAGGTCGGCCGCTCCGACCACCCCGGCGTCGTTCACCAGCTCGGCGATCGCGAACTCGGGCTCCGGGTGGAAGCCGCGGGCCGGGAGGTTCTCCAGGTACGCCAGCCGGATGGGCTCCAGCAGCAGCTCGCCCGCCTGGGCGACGCCGCCTCCGAAGACGAAGAGCTGCGGGTCGAGGATGGCGCCGAGGCTCGCGCACGCCTGCCCGAGCCAGTCGCCGAGCTGGCGGAGGGCGGCGAGTGCGCCCGGGTCGCCCGCGGTGATCAGGGCGCTGATGTCGTTCCCGGTGAGCGCGCCGGTCCGGCTGCGCACATCCGCGAGTCCCTGGCCGATCCCGCCCGCGTCCGCGAGCTCGTTCGCCATGCGCTGCAGAGCACGACCGGAGCCGTACTGCTCGATGCAGCCGTGCGCGCCGCAGCCGCAGGGAAGCCCGCCGGGCACGACGCGCATGTGGCCGATCTCGGCTCCCGCGCCGAAGCCGCCGCGGAACAGGCGGTCGTTGCTGACGATCGCACCCCCCACACCGGTTCCGATGGTGAGGACCACCATGTCGGAGACCAGCCGGCCCGCGCCGTAGCGGAACTCCGCCCAACCGGCCGCGTTGGCGTCGTTCTCGATGATCACGGGGATGTCGATGCGCTGCTCGAGCTTCTCCCGGAAGGGCTCGTGGCGCCAGTTGATGTTCGGCGCGTAGTAGACGGTCGACTGAGCGGCGTCGATGAAGCCGGCGGCGGCGACTCCCGCACCGGCGATCTCCTCCGGGCCGTCGCTGAGGCGCTGGATCATCGCGACGACCGCGTTCTCGATCTCCTCCGGACGTGTCGCGTCGGTGGGGACGCGATCCTCCCGGACGATCGTCCCGAGCTCGTCGACGAGGGCTCCGGCGATCTTGGTCCCTCCGATGTCGATGCCGATGGCGTGCACGTGGGGCCTTCCTGGAGGGATGGTGAGAGGAGAGGGGCGGTCGAGCCGGGTCTCGGGCGAGCCGTGGCGGGACCATCTAGAGTGTAATCAACCGAATCGCCCCGAGCCATTCGGCCGCACGCCCGCCCACCGGTATCGAGGGAGCTACCGTGAAACAGATCCTTACCCCCGCGATCGTCCCGGCTGACCCGGACGCCAACGCCACCGACCTGCTCGTCGACCGCGTTGCGCAGACGCCGGACCAGCCGCTGTTCAGCCTCCCGGACGGTGACGGCTGGCGCGACATCACGGCGGCGGAGTTCCACCGCCAGGTGATCGCCCTCGCCAAGGGCCTGGTCGCCGCCGGCATCGAGCCCGGCGACAAGATCGGGCTGATGTCGAAGACCCGATACGAGTGGACTCTCATCGACTTCGCCGTGTGGTTCGCCGGCGCGGTGCTCGTTCCCATCTACGAGACGTCCTCCCCCACCCAGATCCAGTGGAACATGTCCGACTCCGGCGCGATGGCGGTGTTCCTGGAGAACGCCGAGATGCACGCGCGCTTCGACGAGGTGCACCCCGAGCTCCCCGACATCCGCACCGTCTGGCAGCTGCACCTCGGCGACCTCGACAAGCTCGCCGCCGCTGGCGTCGACGTGCCCGACGAGGAGATCGAGCGTCGCCGCCGCATCGCCAAGGGCTCCGACATCGGCACGCTGATCTACACCTCCGGCTCGACCGGACGGCCGAAGGGATGCGTTCTCACGCACTCGAACTTCGTCGAGCTCTCGCGGAACTCGGCCGAGGCCCTCAAGCAGGTCGTGCAGCAGCCGGGTGGCGCATCCACTCTGCTCTTCATCACCACCGCGCACGTCTTCGCCCGCTTCATCGCCGTGCTCTGCGTCACCGGCGGCGTCAAGGTCGGCCACCAGGCCGACACCAAGCAGCTGCTGCCTGCGCTGGCGAGCTTCAAGCCGACGTTCCTGCTGGCGGTGCCGCGCGTTTTCGAGAAGGTCTACAACTCGGCCGAGCAGAAGGCGGAGTCCGGTGGCCGCGGCAAGATCTTCCGTGCCGCCGCGGAGGTCGCGGTCGAGCACTCGAAGGCCGTCGAGGCGGGCTCGGTGCCGTTCGGACTGAAGCTCAAGTTCGCCCTTTACGACCGGCTGGTCTATTCGAAGCTCCGTGCCGCGATGGGCGGCCGCGTGAAGTTCGCGGTGTCGGGCTCCGCACCGCTCGGGTCGCACCTCGGCCACTTCTATCACAGCCTCGGCATCAAGGTCCTGGAAGGATACGGGCTCACCGAGACCACGGCGCCCGCGACCGTGAACCGGCCGGACACGTTCCGGATCGGCACGGTCGGACCGGCGCTCCCGGGCGTCGACCTGCGTCTCGCCGACGACGGCGAGATCGAGGTGCGCGGCATCAACGTCTTCAAGGAGTACTGGAAGAACCCGGAGGCGACGGCTGCGGCGTTCGACGACGGCTGGTTCAAGACCGGCGACCTCGGTTCGTTCGACGAGGACGGCTTCCTCACGATCACCGGACGCAAGAAGGAGATCATCGTCACGGCCGGTGGCAAGAACGTCTCCCCCGCCGCGCTCGAGGACCCCATCCGCTCGAACCCGCTCGTGAGCCAGGTGATCGTGGTGGGCGACCAGAAGCCGTTCATCTCCGCCCTCATCACCCTCGACACCGAAATGCTGCCCACGTGGCTCGCCAACAACGGCGAGGACAAGGACATGACCCTCGCCGAGGCGTCGGTCAATCCGGCCGTCCACGCCGAGATCCAGCGCGCCATCGACCACGCCAACGCCGGCGTCTCGCGCGCCGAGAGCGTCCGCAAGTTCGTGGTGCTCGCGACGGAGCTGAGCGAGGCGAGCGGCCACCTGACGCCCAAGATGAGCATCAAGCGCAACGTCATCCTCGCCGACTTCGCGGACGTGATCGACGGCATCTACAGCGACAACCCCCGCACCGAGGGCTTCTCCCTCGCCCACTGACCCCTCGTCTCGTTCACGATTTGCGCCAAATCTCGGTTTTAGGCGTCGCAATACCGAGATTTGGCGCAAATCGTTGGAGGCGCTCGACGAACGCGGAGCGGTCGGCGAAGAGGTCGTCGGCGGTGACCCTGAGCACCCGCCAGCCTGCCGCCACGAGAAGGTCGTGACGTTTGATGTCGAGGAACCACTGGCGCCTCTCGACCCGGTGTCCGTCTCCGTCGTACTCGAACGCGATGCGCTGGTCGGGAAGTGCAAGGTCCGGGTGCAGGACCCGGCCGTCGGCAACCAGGACGGGCTCGTTCACCCTGAGGCCCGTGATGCCGAGCTCCTCCAGGAACAGGCGCAGCAAGCTCTCCGGGCGGGAGTCGGTTCCGAACCGGATGCGGGACAGAGCCCAGGCGCGCGCCTTGCCTCCTTTCGTCCGGCGAACGCGGGCGGATGTCTCCGCCAACTGATCGATCGTGACGATCGGAGGGCGGTTTCGCGCGCCGACGAGATGGTCGCCGGCAGCGACGAGATCGGTCGGCCCGAGCATCCCGGAGAGCTGGCACCAAACATGAGCGGGCACGGACACCGGAAGGCCGCTGACGTCCATCCCTTCGATCGCTCGCAGACTGTGCCCGGTCACCCCTCGACCGTGCGGGGCTGTGCGTGGAGAGAGCACCGACACGTGCAAGGGGCGACGAGGCGCATCAGCCCGCAACGGGATGCCGAGGAGTTCAGCGGCCGTGGTGTGACTGAAGAACGCATGCATCGGCATGACGCGCAGGTACGCCCGACACAGCTCCTGCAGCTCACCTGGACCGTACGACAGATTCACGCCGTGAAACGGATGGTGGATGTCGCCGGCGCGCAAGCGCAACGCGTCCACGCCGTGCCGTTGTGCCTGCGACAGAGTGAAAGGGACACCGACGAGCGGTCGTGGGAGGGGTGGTGGGGTTCGCATCCCGTCATCATGGCGAACACGCCCGCCGCAGGACCCTGCAGCCCGCCGATCTGTGGACAGCGCGCGTTCTCCACAACCGCGCCGCGGATCGAGATTTGCGCCAAATCGCGGTTTTGACGCCCCCATAACCGAGATTTGGCGCAAATCTCAGGAAGGGCGGACGCGACGGCGGGTCAGACCTCGTCGCGCCAGGAGTGCGTGGGGGCGTAGCCGAGGACGCGGCGGGCCTTGTCGATCGACAGGAGGGTGTCGTTGACGCCGAGCTCGCGCTTCAGCGGCACACCGGGGAACACCTCGGCGACGAGCTCGTCGTTGGGGCGGCTCATCACGGTGTCGGCGGCGGCGATGATGAAGCGGTCGAAACCGGTCGTGTCCCACTCCAGCGCGCGGCGGATGGCCTGGGCGCCGTCCCGCGCGTCGATGTAGCCCCACAGGTTCCACTTGCGCGCCCACGGGTCGTCGTCGAACGCCGGGAATGCCGCGTAGTCCTCCGGGTCCATCACGTTCGAGAAGCGCAGCGCCACGATCTTCAGCGCAGGATCCCAGCGCACCAGCTCGATCGCCATCTGCTCCTCGAGGTGCTTCACCAAAGAGTAGGTGCTCTCCGGCCGGGCCGGGTAGTCCTCGTCGACGGGGATGTACGGCGGCGGCACGTCGAACGGCAGGCCCAGCACGGTCTCGCTCGACGCGTAGACGACATTCCGGATGCCCGCGCGGCGCGCGGCCTGGAACACGTTGTACGTGACCCGGATGTTGTTGTGGAAGGTCGCGACGTCGCTCAGGATCCCCGGCGCCGGGATGGCCGCCAGGTGCACGATCGCGTCGAAGCCGTCGTGCTTGTCGTTGACGCCGAAGATCGCATCGACCGTCTGCCCGTAGTCGGTGAGGTCGACGCGGACGAAACCAGGACCGCGCTCCCCCACCGCGTCGAGGGAGACGACGACGTCTCCCGACTTCCGCAGCTCGCGCACGACAGTGCGTCCGAGCTTGCCCGATCCTCCGGTGACCGCGATTCGCATGCGGCCAGTCTACGAGTACCGCGGGCGGCGAGGCGTCAGAACCAGTCCGACTCGCGGACCTGCTTCATCGCCTCGCGGCGGCTCTCCTTGTCCAGCCGGTCGAGGTAGAGCTTGCCGTCGAGGTGGTCGGTCTCGTGCTGCAGGGCCTGCGCGAGCACACCGGTGCCGGAGACCTCGATCTCGTTGCCGTCGAGGTCGATGCCCGTCACCCGGGCGAACGGGTAGCGCAGCGTCTTGAACCAGAGACCGGGCACCGAGAGGCAGCCCTCGTCCATCAGCTCCGGCTCCCCCGACACCTCGACGAGCACGGGATTGATGACGTACCCGACCTTCCCGTCGACGTTGTAGCTGAACGCGCGCTCGTTGACGCCGATCTGCGGAGCTGCGACGCCGGCGCGGCCCGGCGGGAGCACGCTGTCCACCAAGTCCTCGACCAGCCCGCGCACGCCGTCGTCGATCTCGCCGATCGGATCGGACGGGGTCTTCAGGACGGGGTCGCCGAACAGGCGGATCTGACGCTCGGTCACAGGTGCTCCTCGGTGGATCGGGCGGACGGTCGGGATGCTCAGTCGCGCTCCGCGGGCAGGCCCTCGACGACGAGGGCGGCCAGCGTGCGTGCCGAGAGGCGGGTCAGCGGCTTGAGGTCCTTCCACGACACCACCGAGCCGGCAGCCAGTTGCGGGTCGTACGGGACACGGACGATCTCGCGGACGCGCGAGCGGAAGTGCGCCTCGATCTCCTCCAGCTTCACCAGGTTCGTGGCGTGCGTGGCGGTGTTCAGCGCGACGACGGCGTTGCGGACGAGTTCGCCGTAGCCGTTCGCCTCCAGCCAGGTGAGCGTCTCGGAGGCCAGGCGCGCCTCATCCACACTGCCGCCGGACACGATGACGAGCGAATCCGCCCGCTGCAGGGTCGCGCGCATGACCGAGTGGACGATACCGGTTCCGCAGTCGGTGAGCACGATCGAGTAGAACCGTGCGGAGAGGTCGGCGACGACGTTGTAGTCGTTCTCGTCGAACGCCTCCGAGAGCATGGGGTCGGTGTCGGACGCGAGGATGTCGAGCCGCGTCTCGTCGCGCGAGACCAGTGCCGAGAAGTCGGTGAAGCCGCCGATGCTCGCCGCCTTGTGCACCACGTCCCGCACGGTGGAACGCGTCTGGCGCGGAACCCGCTCCGACAGCGTCCCGCGGTCCGGGTTCGCGTCGATTGCGATGATGCGGTCCTCGCGGGCCGACGCCAGCGCCATCCCGAGCAGCGTGGTGACCGTGGTCTTGCCCACGCCGCCCTTACGGGTCAGCACGGGCACGAAACGTGCGCCGCCCTCGAAGTGCTTCTGGATGCGATGGTCGAGCTCCTTGCGCGCGCGCACCTTGGCCGAGTCGCCCAGGTTCACGGTGCGGAAGGTGACGTTGTAGACGAAGCGCTGCCACGGTCCCTCCGGGCCGGGACGCGTCTTGCGGTTGACCTCGAGGAGGCGGTCCGCGGTCAGCATCGCGGCCGGCTCGGGCTGTCCGGACTGCTCGCCGCGGAGCCGATCGCGGCGGGAGCCGGCGAACGCATCGGACGCGGGCAGCGGGGGCACGTCGGCGGCGGGAGCCGATGCACCCTCCGGAGGCTCGGGCGTCGACGCGAGACGCGAGGCGACGATGGCGACCGACATGGTGGTCGGCTCGGCGGGCGACGCGACGAATCCCGGGTCGACCGGGACCTCGTCGATCGCGACGGCGGCCTCGTCCTCCGGGATCTCGCGCGGCGGCGTCGGCGGGAGGTCGACGGCGATGCTCAGCGTCGACTCCACATCCAGCGTCGGCTCGCGCGACGATGTCGGCTCGAACGAGCGCGCGGGCGTCAGCTCGTCATCCGCGGGCACGAGGTCGCGCGGGGCGCGCTCCTCGGGCGCGTCGGCGTCGGACCTGTCAGCCACGTCGTCTCGTCCTCCTTCTGCCGCGGGAGTGTCCCGCCGACTCGTCATTGTAGGCCGCCCCGGGCCGGGGCGGCCGATCAGCGCCCGCTCAGGCGGGCTGGATCACCACGAGCAGGTCGCCCGCGTCGACCTGCTGGGTCTTCGGGATGGCGAGCCGCTCGATGGTCCCCGCGATCGGGGCCGTGATGGCGGCCTCCATCTTCATCGCCTCGATGGAGGCGACCGCCTGGCCCGCGGCGACCGTGTCGCCGACCGCGACCTGGAGGGTGACGACGCCGGAGAACGGCGCGGCCACCTGGCCCGGGTTCGCGGAGTCGGCCTTCTCGGCCGCCTTGGTCTCGACGACGATGCTGCGGTCGCGCACGAACACCGGCCGCAACTGGCCGTTGAGCGTGGTCATGACCGTGCGCATGCCCTTCTCGTCCGCCTCGCCGATGGCCTCCAGACCGACGTACAGGCGCACGCCGCGGCTGAACTCGATGACGTGCTCGGAGCCCTGCTTGAGCCCGTACAGGTAGTCGAGCGTGTCGACGACGGAGAGGTCGCCGAACAGCTCGCGCATCTGCTCGTAGATGCGGGTGGGAGCCGGGAACAGGAGGCGGTTGAGGGTCGCGCGACGCTCCTCGCTCGACCCCTCGAGCGCGCTGCGGTCGTCGGCCGAGAGGTCCTCGACGCCGACCTTGACCGTCTTGCCCGCGAGCACCTTCGTGCGGAACGGCTCCGGCCATCCACCCGGCAGCTCGCCCAGCTCGCCCGCCATGAAGCCGACCACCGAGTCCGGGATGTCGTAGTTCTGCGGGTTCTCGGCGAAGTCGTCCGGGTCGGCCTTGACCGCCGCGAGGTGCAGGGCCAGGTCGCCGACGACCTTCGAGGACGGCGTCACCTTCGGGATGCGGCCCAGGATGCGGTTGGCCGCCGCGTACATGTCCTCGACGAGCTCGAAGTCCTCCGCCAGGCCCAGCGCCTTCGCCTGCTGACGCAGGTTGGAGAGCTGACCGCCGGGGATCTCGTGCTTGTAGACGCGCCCCGTGGGGCCGGGCAGACCCGACTCGAACGGGCGGTAGACCTGGCGCACGGCCTCCCAGTACGGCTCGAGGTCCTCGACCGCGGTGAGGGAGATGCCGGTGTCGCGCTCGGTGTGGGCGAGGGCGGCCACCAGGGCGGAGGCGCTCGGCTGGCTGGTGGTTCCGGCCATGGGGGCGCTGGCCACATCCACCGCGTCCGCACCCGCGCGCGAGGCGGCGAGCAGCGTGGCGAGCTGGCCGCCGGGGGTGTCGTGGGTGTGCACGTGGACCGGGAGGTCGAACCGCTCGCGGAAGGCGGCGACGAGCTTCTCGGCGGCCGACGGACGCAGCAGTCCGGCCATGTCCTTGATGGCGAGGATGTGCGCGCCCGACTCGACGATCTGCTCGGCGAGGCGGAGGTAGTAGTCGAGCGTGTACAGGTCTTCCGCCGGGTCGAGCAGGTCGCCGGTGTAGCAGACCGCCACCTCGGCGATCGCCGAGCCCGTTGCGAGCACGGACTCGATGGCCGGGCGCATCTGCGACACATCGTTGAGGGCGTCGAAGATGCGGAAGATGTCCACACCGGTCGCGGCGGCCTCCTGCACGAAGGCGTCGGTCACCTGCGTCGGGTACGGCGTGTACCCGACGGTGTTGCGACCGCGCAGCAGCATCTGGATGTTGATGTTCGGCAGTGCCTCGCGGAGCGTTGCGAGACGCTCCCACGGGTCCTCGCCGAGGAAGCGGAGCGCGACGTCGTAGGTCGCGCCGCCCCAGGCCTCCACCGAGAGGAGCTCCGGCGTCATCCGGGCGACATAGGGGGCGACGGCGACCAGGTCGCGGGTGCGGACGCGCGTGGCCAGCAGCGACTGGTGCGCGTCGCGGAAGGTGGTCTCCGTGACCGCGAGCGCCTTCTGCGCACGCAAGGCCTCCGCGAACCCGGCCGGGCCGAGCTCGAGGAGGCGCTGGCGCGAGCCCGCGGGGGCCGGCGCGCTCAGGTCGATCTTCGGCAGCTTCTCCGCCGGGTCGGCGCTGAGCGGGCGCGGGCCGTTGGGCTGGTTCACGGTGACATCGGCGAGCCAGTTGAGCACCTTCGTGCCGCGGTCCTTCGACGCACGGCCCTTGAACAGCTCCGGACGCTCCTCGATGAAGGAGGTGGAGACGTTGCCGGCGATGAAGTCCGGGTCCTCCATGACCGCCTGCAGGAACGGGATGTTCGTGGCGACACCGCGCACACGGAACTCGGCCAGCGCGCGGCGGGCGCGCAGCACGGCGGCCGGGAAGTCGCGTCCGCGACAGATGAGCTTCGCCAGCATGGAGTCGAAGTGCGGGCTGATCTGCGCGCCAGGGTTGATCGTGCCGCCGTCGAGGCGGATGCCCGCACCGCCCGGAGAGCGGTAGGTCGTGATCTTCCCAGTGTCGGGGCGGAAGCCGGCCGTCGGGTCCTCCGTGGTGATGCGGCACTGCAGCGCCGCACCCCGGATCTGGACCGTGTCCTGGCTGAGTCCGAGGTCGGCCAGCGTCTCGCCCGCCGCGATGCGGATCTGCGACTGGACGAGGTCGACGTCGGTGATCTCCTCGGTGACCGTGTGCTCCACCTGGATGCGCGGGTTCATCTCGATGAACACGTGCTGTCCGGCGCGCTCGCCCGCGGTGTCGAGCAGGAACTCCACCGTCCCCGCGTTCTCGTAGCCGATGGAGCGGGCGAACGCGACGGCGTCGCGGTACAGCGACTGACGGATGTCCTCCGACAGGTTCGGCGCCGGAGCGATCTCGACGACCTTCTGGTGGCGGCGCTGCACCGAGCAGTCGCGTTCGAACAGGTGCATCGTCTCGCCCGTGCCGTCGGCGAGGATCTGCACCTCGATGTGACGCGGGCGGAGCACGGCCTGCTCCAGGAACATCGTGGGGTCGCCGAAGGCGCTGTCCGCCTCGCGCATGGCCTCCTCGAGCGCCGGACGCAGCTCGTCCTTGCTGCTGACCCGGCGCATCCCGCGGCCACCGCCGCCGGCGACCGCCTTCGCGAAGATGGGGAAGCCGATCGCGTCGGCGCCCGCGAGAAGCTCGTCGATGTCGCGCGACGGCGGGGTGGACTTGAGGACGGGGACGCCCGCGGCGATCGCGTGCTCCTTCGCCGTGACCTTGTTCCCGGCCATCTCGAGCACGGAGGCGGACGGGCCGATGAAGGTGATGCCGGCGGCGCGAGCCGCCTCGGCCAGGTCCGGGTTCTCGGACAGGAAACCGTAGCCGGGGTAGATGGCGTCCGCGCCGGACTCCTTCGCGACGCGGATGATCTCGTCCACATCCAGGTAGGCGCGGACCGGGTGGCCCGGCTCGCCGATCTGGTAGGCCTCGTCAGCCTTCAAGCGGTGCATCGAGTTGCGATCTTCGTACGGGAAGACGGCGACCGTTTCGGCGCCGAGCTCGTACGCGGCCCGGAAGGCTCGGATGGCGATTTCACCGCGGTTGGCAACGAGGATCTTTCGGAACATGGGGACCTTTCGAGCAGGGGTCGACACCACACAGCAAACGGTTAGGTTCTCTAAGACTAGTGAAGGTAACGTGGCTCTCGTGCACGTACTCAGCGTTAGCTCCCTCAAGGGCGGTGTCGGAAAGACGACGGTGACGCTCGGTCTGGCGTCGGCGGCGTTCGCGAAGGGCCTCCGGACGCTGGTGGTGGACCTCGATCCGCAATCGGATGTCTCGACCGGCATGGACATCCAGGTCGCCGGTCACCTCAACGTCGCCGATGTGCTCGCGTCGCCCAAGGAGAAGATCGTGCGCGCCGCGATCGCCCCTTCCGGCTGGACGAAGGGCCGTTCCGGCACGATCGACGTCATGATCGGCAGCCCGTCCGCGATCAACTTCGACGGACCGCACCCGAGCATCCGCGACATCTGGAAGCTCGAGGAGGCGCTCGCCAACGTCGAGCACGACTACGAGCTGGTCCTCATCGACTGCGCCCCGTCGCTCAACGCGCTCACCCGCACGGCATGGGCCGCGAGCGACCGTGTGGCCGTCGTGACCGAGCCTGGCCTGTTCTCCGTCGCCGCCGCCGACCGCGCGCTGCGTGCGATCGAGGAGATCCGCCGCGGGCTCTCGCCGCGCCTCCAGCCGCTCGGCATCATCGTGAACCGCGCGCGTGTCCAGTCGCTCGAGCACCAGTTCCGCATCAAGGAGCTGCGCGACATGTTCGGGCCGCTCGTGCTGTCGCCCCAGCTGCCGGAGCGCACGTCGCTGCAGCAGGCGCAGGGCGCGGCGAAGCCGCTGCACGTCTGGCCGGGCGAGAGCGCTCAGGAGATGGCGCACAACTTCGACCTGCTGCTGGAGCGTGTGCTGCGCACTGCCCGCATCGGCGAGTACGCGACCGCCCAGTCCTGACCCGGGCTCACCCCTCCCGTCGAGTCCGCACGAATTGCACGCTTTCGCCGTCCGGAGCGTGCAATTTTTGCGTACTCGACGGGGGGTGGAGAGCGCGGAGGGAGCGCGGAGGGTTTAGGAGGCGCGGGTGCGCGCGGCGCGACGGGCGGCTAGCTCGTCCATGGCGTCGGTCTGCGTGTCCAGCTCGACGAGGCTCGACTCGACCTCGCGCAGCACCTTGCCGACGGCGATGCCGAAGACGCCCTGCCCGCGGCTGACCAGGTCGATGACCTCGTCGTTCGAGGTGCAGAGGTAGACGCTCGCGCCGTCGCTCATCAGCGTCGTCTGGGCGAGGTCGTTCACGCCCGACTCGCGCAGCTGGTTGACCGCCGTGCGGATCTGCTGCAGCGAGATGCCGGTGTCGAGAAGGCGCTTCACGAGCTTGAGCACGAGGATGTCGCGGAAGCCGTACAGGCGCTGCGAACCGGAACCCGCGGCACCACGGACGGTCGGCTCGACCAGTCCGGTGCGCGCCCAGTAGTCCAGCTGGCGGTACGAGATGCCGGCCGCGCGGGCGGCGACCGCACCGCGGTAACCGTTCACGTCGTCCATCTCGGGGAGGCCGTCGGTGAAGAGGAGTCCGAGGTCGTACCGGGCGACGCCGTCTTCACGACTCAGTTCGCTCATGTTGTTCGCCTCTCACCCCGGGTTGTGGATCGCGCGTCGCATCCGCGTCGCTTCATCCACGGTACCCATGCGGCGGTCGCCGGGCAACGACATCCGCCCTTTCGGTTTCGGCGTGTCGAGGCACCGGCGCCGTCACGGACGCAGCCGGGCGATGGATGAGCGGATGATGCTGCCGCGCACCACGTCGAGCTGCGCCGCGATCTCCCGGGCGAGTTCGGCGGTGCGGGCCTTGCTGCTCACGTCGTTGCGGCGCGCGATGGGGACGAGCGCGGTCTCGATCAGCCCGATCTCGCGCTCGGCCGCTGCGCGGAAACCGCGAAGATGCCGCGGCTCGATCCCGCTGCGGCGGAGCTCGGCAAGGGCGCGGAGCACGGTCAGCGCTTCGTCGCCGTACACGTCGGAGGCCGGGAGCAGCGAGGCGCTCACGGCATCCTGCAGCAGTTCCGCGTCGGCGCCGGCCTCGCGCAACAGCTCGTCACGCCGGTACCGCCGGGTGCCGGCGAGGATGGACCCCGCGGGCGCGGTGCCAGGGAACGCCGGATCGAGCCCCGCATCCAGGTCGGCGAAGTACTTCTTGATGACCTTCAGCGGGAGGTAGTGGTCGCGCTGCATGGCGAGCACGGCGCGCAGCCGCTCCACATCGGCCGGCGAGAACTTGCGGTACCCCGAGGCCGTGCGGGCCGGCGACACCAGCCCGCGCTCCTCCAGGAAGCGCAGCTTCGACGACGACAGGTCCGGGAACTCGGGAGTGAGCCGCGCGAGGACCTGGCCGATGCTGAGCAGGGCCGGAGCGCCGTCGGCGGCCCTGGTGGCCGGCCGGGCCACTAGCCGTTCGCCGCTGCGGCGAGGTCGTGACGCGAGGCGTAGAAGGTGAGGCGGAACTTGCCGATCTGCACCTCGGCCGAGTCGGAGAGGAGCGCGCTCTCGATCCGGACGCCGTCGTAGTACGTCCCGTTCAGAGAGCCCAGGTCGCGGACCTCGAACGAGGTGCCGCGGCGGGTGAACTCCGCGTGACGACGCGAGACCGTCACGTCGTCGAGGAAGATGTCCGCGTTAGGATGGCGACCGGCCGTCGTGACGTCGGCATCGAGGAGGAAGCGGGCGCCCGAGTTCGGCCCCCGTCGCACGATCAGCAGGGCGGAGCCGGACGGCAGGGCGGCGATGGCCTCCTGCTCCTCCGGCGACACCTCGCCCGAGGGGTACATCTTCGAGATGAACTCCTCGCCGAAACGCGCGGTCGTGTCCTCGTTGCCCGCCGCGTCCCGCAGGGGGCCCTTGGCGGCGTCGTCGGCTCCGTCGGCCGGGCCGTTCGGGTTAATGTCTTCAGGCACCGTCAACCTCCTTGCCGTCCAGCGTATCCGATCGCGGGCTCCTGTCATCGGCCGGAAGGCGGATTACCCGTGCCGTCTCCCGGATGTACACGATGCCGGCCCACCAGTAGAGGAACGCTCCCCACAGCGCGAAGGCCCAGCCGAGCGGCAGGGAGAAGGGGGCCAGCGGCTCGAACGCCTCACCCAGCATCAGCAGCGGGAGCGCCCAGAACAGGCAGAAGGTGGCCACTTTTCCCAGGTGGTGGACGGGAAGCGGCCCGAACCCGTGGTTCGCGAGGATGACGCCGAGGACGGCGAGCATCACATCCCGCGCCACGATGACGAGGAACAGCCACCAGGGGATGACCTCGCGCCAGCACAGGCCGATGAGCGCCGCGAAGATGTAGAGCCGGTCGGCGGCGGGGTCGAGCAGCTGCCCGAGACGGGACTCCTGGTGCAGGCGGCGAGCGAGGAAGCCGTCGAGGAAGTCGGTCACGCTGGAGAAGACCAGCACGAGGAGGGCGAGGCCGTCCTCCCCGACGATGATCAGCCACAGGAACACGGGGACCAGCGCGAGCCGGAAGAAGCTGAGCACGTTGGGGATCGTCCACACCCGCGAACTCACCACGGCGCTCTCACCCTGCACGCTCCCGAGTCTAGTGAGGACGCGGCGTCCACTCGGAAAGGCGGTCACGCAGGCCCATGGCATCGTAGGGGGCGCGCACCTTCACGTCGTTGTCGAAGTAGGCGTACACATCCCGGCCCTGGCCGAGGTGGATGCTGAGCTCCGCCGCCCAGCGGTCGAGCGACTCGTCGGTGTACCCGCTGGTGTACAGCTCCTCGTCGCCGTGCAGCCGCACGTAGACGAAGTCGGCGGTCGTGTCGCGGATGACCGGATAACGGCCGGCGGTGTCCGCAAGCACGATCGCTACCCCGTGTGCGCGGGCGAGCGCGGCGAACTCCGGGACGTCGAACGAGGCGTGGCGCACCTCCACCGCGTGCCGCAGCGGACGCTCCTCCCCCGCCGCCAGGTGGGTGCGGTCCTCCTTCAGCGTCGTCTCGCGGGCGAGCGCAGCCGCCTCGGTCGTGGTGCGCGGCAGCATGCCGAGGAACGCATCCACCTCCCCCGCCTCGAACTGCAGGGTCGGCGGCAGCTGCCACAGCAGCGGCCCGAGCTTCGGGCCGAGGGCGAGCACGCCGGAGGCGAAGAAGTTGGCGACGGCTCCCCTGGCGTTCTTCAGGCGCAGGATGTGGGTGATGTAGCGGCCGCCTTTGACCGAGAACACGAACTCGTCCGGTGTGCGCTCCGCCCACGTCCGATAGCTCGTCGGACGCTGCAACGAGTAGAAGCTGCCGTTGATCTCGATGGAGTCCAGCCGCTCGGCGGCGTACTCCAGCTCGAGGCGGTGCGGCAGCTTCGACGGGTAGAACACGCCTCGCCACGGGGCGTAGGTCCAGCCGGAGATGCCGATGCGCGCGAACGCCATCAGCGGCCCCGGAGCTGCTCGAGCAGTCGTCGTTCGCGCTTGGTCGGGCGTCCGGCGCCGCGCTCGCGCAGCACGGCGGCCGGTGCCTCGGTGCGCGGCGGGGGTGGCGGAGTGCGGTCCTCGAAGCAGTCGGCGGCCGCGGCGGCGCTCAGCCGCTTGGTGATCAGGCGGCGTGCGATGTAGATGCGCTCGACGCCGCCGACGAGCGCGCGCACCTCGTCGCCGACCTTCACCGGCTGGGCGGGCTTCGCGCGGTCGCCGTTCACCTTCAGGTGGCCCGCCTTGCACGCGTCGGAGGCCGCGGAGCGCGTCTTGAACAGCCGGACCGCCCAGGCCCACGAGTCGACGCGGACGCTGGAGCGGCCGCCGTCGGGCGGCGTCGCGTGCGGGGTGGAGCCGGCCATGTCAGGCCACCGGGACCGGGCGGCTCTCCGCCCGCTGCCCTTCCGGCGCCTGCTCCTCGTCCGCCAGCGATGCCTTCCACTTCACGAGGCTCCGGACCGTGCGACTGCGGTCGGATGCGAGCTTCTCCATCACATCCGCCGGGACGAAGTAGTTGACGGCCACCCAGCCGCGCACGGTCTCGGAGCGGTCGTCCGCGAGTTCACGCAGGATGTCGCACGGCGTCGCCTCGTTCTTCGCGACGCAGCCGCGCACTCCGTCGTCGGGGTCCTTCGCGAGCGTCGCGAACAGGTCCACCGGGGTGTTGTAGCTGCTTGCGACCGCCTCCCGGATCTTCGGATTCGGGTCGGACGCCAGCAACCTCAGGCGGCGGAGCTTGCTCTCCGTCACCTCGGGTGCCGGGTGCAGCGCGGCCGCCTCATCGGCGGTGAGCATGGCCGGCCGGTGGTTCCGCATGGCCTGGCGCTGGGCGGGGGTGTTGAACCGGATGCAGGACATGCCTCCACCGTAGCCCCGGTCGTCAGGCTCGCGCGGGGTGTGTCACCGCGATTCGGGCGACACGCGCGCCGCTCCGGCCCCGTGGCCGGGGAACCACGGGATCACCGGCGAGGTGCGCGCCTGGTACTCCGCGTACTCCGGGTAGCGCGACCGGCTGATGCTCTCGGTGAACACCGTCGAGCCGATGAACAGGCCGGTCAGCAGGAGCGGCCCGATGACCGTCCACTGCAGGAGGGATCCCGCGGCGACGCATCCGAACAGGAAGAGCACCCACCACTGCGCCTGCTCGAAGAAGAAGTTGGGATGACGTGAGAAGCGGAAGAGGCCGGACTGCAGGAAACGCGGCGACGGCTCGCGGCCGGCCGCCACCTCCAGCTTCTTCCAGCGGTGGAAGTTCCACTGCTGCTGGTCGGCGATCGTCTCGCCGGTGAGGAAGAAGAGGAACACGGCGGCGAGGATGACGTCGAGCGCATTCAGCGGCGTCCGGTGCTGGAACGCGGTCCAGGCGGGGAGGGCGATGAGGAGCAGCAGGATGTTCTGGTAGATCACGATGAAGAACAGGTTGAAGACCTGGAACGCCCCCGCGCCCATCCGCCCGCGCAGCACCACCCAGCGGTAGTCCTCTCCCCCGGGCGCGTAGCCGCCCTTCCGGGCGAAGTTGAAGGTGAGGCGTGCTCCCCACAGCGTCACCAGGATCGCCATGAGGTCGAGGCGCGCGTCGGCGAGGCCGGCCGCACCTGCGAAGACCCATACGTACACGACGGGCACGATCGACCAGATGCGATCCACCCAGGAGTGCTCGTTGGTGATGAGGGACAGCACCCAGGTCGCCAGGCAGGCGGCGGCCAGGATCCAAAGACAGACGATGAAGGGCTCCACGTGCACAGTGTAGAACTCCCGTGCGGCCGCCGTGACTTCGTCGGGATGCTGCTGAATGAAAGCCGAGGAGGACTCGAACTCTCAGCGCGACACGCCTAACGTGTCAGCGTGTCGATTTCCGGTCCCCACGCGTTCCGCGCCGTGCTCCTCCGTGACAACGGGGAGCCCGCGCGTACGCTCACGCTGCCCAGCGACGTGGATGTGCCGCCGAGCCGCATCCGCGTGCCGTCCGACTTCGTCGGCGCGTCGGCGTTCGACGTCTACGAGCTGGTCGACGACCGGTCATGGCCGGAGGAGGCGACGTTCCAGCTGGTGTCGACCGTCCCGCGTTCCACCGACGACCTTCCCGAGCACGAGCGCGACCTGCAGCAGAGCGGCGATCTCGACAGCGACGACGAGCGCGCCTGAGCCCGCGCCGTCAGTTCTGCAGCACCGAGATCACGTTGCCTGCGGGGTCGCGGAACCAGGCGATATCGGGTCCTTGGCCGGCCGCCCGGCCCCGGAGCACGCCTTTCTCGTCGGTCGGCAGCGACGGATCGTCGTAGATCGCCGTCGCCACCCCGCGGGAGTTGAGGTCGTCGACGGCAGCGTCGATGTCCTCCACGACGAGGTTCAGGATGGTGAACGTCGCCGGAGTGTGGTCGGGCTTCGGGTAGATGAACACGTGACCGCCGGAGGGAAGCTCGAGGTCGAGGTTGCCCATCGGGCCGTCGCTGATCGCGAGCCCGAGGGTGTCGCTGTAGAAGGATTTGGCCGCGGCGATGTCGTCGACGCTGAAGCCGCTGAAGATCTCGAGTGGGGTGACCATGGCGTCCACTCTGCTCGCGCCGGCCGCGCCGTGTCTAGAGCGGGTTCAGACGAACCGCACGGCCTCCTGCAGCCGGGTCCGCAGTTCGAACGCGCGGTCGACGCTCTCGCGCCCGGCCGCGTTGGCGCCGTCGCGGAGCAGCCGCGGGAGGAGCGACCGGCGCACGAGCATCGAGCCGCTCAGCCGGCCGCGCCGCACGACGTCGAAGGGCACGTCGAGGTCGTCGTCCGGCACCACGACGATGTACCCGGTGAACCGGACGCCGGCCTGCCGGCCGAAGCTCTTCGCCGCGTGGTACAGGTCGTGGAAGGGCTCCTCGTCGGGGCCGATGCCCTCGCCGACCACCTCGCCCTTGGCGAGCTTGACCGGAGCGCCCCAGTCCGCCGAGCGGATGGCGAACAGTCCGGCCGGACCGAGCACGATGTGGTCGATCTTCGCGTCGGTGGAGGGATGCACGGCCACGTCGTTCCAGATGGTGAAGCCGATGCCCAGCCCGGAGACGGCGCGTGCCGTCGCCTCCTCGGCGAGCGCGACCGCGAGCAGCTGGCGGATCTCGCGCGGCGCGGAGCGCACCAGGGCGGGATCGTACGGGTCGCGGTCGTCGGTGCCCCGGCCCATCCACTCGCGCATGAGAGAGAGGAAGCGCTCCCGCGATCGGCCGCCGGGATGCCCGTAGCTGCGGGCGCGGACGGTCGCGCCGCGCGACGTCCCGCGGGAGGTGTGGAAGGTCGCGCTGAACCCGCCGCCGGCGGAGTCGCCGGCCACCGCATCCACCGTGATGCTCTCGCCCCGGTCGTACCGTGCGCGGTCCTCCGGGTCGCCGATGAGCTCCCACGCCTGCTGGACGGCCTGGAACGCGGCCGCTGTGCCGCCGGTGTCGGGATGGGTCTCCCGCAGCAGACGTCGGTAGGCGCGCCGCAGGTCGTCGTGGCTCACATCCGGACGGACGCCGAGGACCTCGTAGGGGCTCGGGGCGGCCGGGGAGTCGCTCATCGCTGGGGCGTCGCTTTCGGTTCTGGCGGGGGCGGAGATTACGACGATAGCGCGCGCGACCGCGAAAATGCCGAAACCATATTGCGGCCGCAAACTGACCGCATCCCGCTCTAGCCTGGAATCAACCGATCACGAAAGGGTGTCACCATGACCATCACCGACTGGCGCATCGAGCTCATCATCCTCCCCGTCACGGACGTCGACCGGGCCAAGGCCTTCTACGTCGATGCGCTCGGCTGGAACGCCGACCACGATCAGCGGGTCTCGCCGGAGCTCCGCTTCGTGCAGATCACCCCTCCCGGTTCCGCGTGCTCGATCGCGTTCGGCGAGGGACTCACCGACATGGCGCCCGGCACGATGAAGGGCCTCCAGATCGTCGTGCCCGACGCCGACGAAGCCCTCGCGCACCTCACAGAGCACGGCGTCGAGGCGCGCGGCGTCGCCGACCTCGCCTGGGGACGCTTCGTCGACTTCACCGACCCCGACGGCAACGCCTGGACGCTGCAGCAGCTCCCGAAGCGCGACTAGCACGCTCTCCCTCTTCTCCCGCGCGCTCCGCCCCACCGTCGAGTCCGCATAAATTGCACGCCGACCACGCGATCGGCGTGCAATTTTTGTGGACTCGACGGTGGGGGGATGGGGGGATGGGGGTCAGCCGAGGGAGGCCCAGAGGATGAGGAGGAGGGTGACGACGAAGCCGCAGGCGTAGTTGATCCAGAGGAAGCGGCGCCAGCCGCGGTTCGCGGTGCTGGAGTCGGCGTCCGTCACCGACCAGAACGGGGCGGCGGCCGCGATGTACGGGAGGGCGAGCACCGCCGCGAGCGGGCCCGGCCACGCGGTGAACAGCATCGCGACACCGGCCGCCGCCCACGCGAAGATCGCGAGCCGGACGGTCGCCGCCGCGCCGATGGCGGTCGCGATGGACGAGATGCCGCCCTCGCGGTCGGGCACCACATCCTGAACGGCGCCGAACGCGTGGCTGCCGACGCCCCAGAGGAAGAAGGCGAGCAGCACCAGCCACAGCTGCGGGGTGAAGACCGCGCCCGCGAGCACCAGCCCGTAGAGGGCGGGGCTGACGAAGTGGACGCTCGACGTGGCCGAGTCGAGGAACGGCACCTCCTTGAAGCGGAGGCCCTTCACCGAGTACGCCAGCACCGCGAACAGCGAGAACGCGAGCACCAGCCAGGACAGCGGCGACCCGACGATCACGAGGTACACGACGAACGGGAGGGTCGTCACCGCCGCCGCGATCAGGGTGCGGCGGTGCGCCGACCGGTCGAGCAGCGCTCCCTCCGCGCCGCCCTTGCGCGGGTTGCGCAGGTCGGACTCGTAGTCGAAGACGTCGTTGATGCCGTACATCGCCAGGTTGTACGGAATGAGGAAGAAAATGGTGCCGATGACGAACGTCGCATCCACCCGGCCTGTCGTGAGCAGGTAGGCGGCGGCGAACGGGAACGCGGTGTTGATCCAGCTGAGCGGGCGCGACGCCAGCACGAGCTGCCGGAAGGGGGCGGCCGGGGCCACGGCGGTCACGACCTGCTCCCCCGCCGCCGGGTCAGCAGCCACAGCGCGGGCAGCAGCAGGAGGCCGGCGATCGGGTACGCGAAGTCCTCGAGCGGCACGAGCCCGACCCGCACGCCGCTGATGCGCGCGTCCTGATAAGTCATGAACCCTGCGCCGATCATCAGATTGTCGAAGACCGCGGTCAACAGCAGGATGACGACGGCGGCGACGGCGATCGGAGCCCACCAGCGACGCACCAGTCGCGCCCGGTCGCGCGCGGTCGCCAGCGCGACGACGAGAACGGCCGCCGCGATCGCGACGAAGACCAGGCTGAGCAGGGCGTACGTCACCGGGCACGCTCCTTCGCGTGCTGCGGCTCGCCGGACGGCCGACGCCGCGCATCCATCACCGCTCGCGCACCGAACACAGTGACCAGGGTGAGGTAGCAGAGGAACAGCAGGAAGAAGACCTCCTCCAGCGGCAGCTCCGGGGCGAGCTCCACGCCGGTCATCAGCGGCGACTCTCCCCGGGCGAACACGCCGAGCAGGATACCGGCGGCATCCCACGCCAGGAAGAAGGCCAGGCCGACGGCGAGCACGATCGTCGCCCGGCGCGCATCCCGCCAGAAGACCAGGCGGAAGCGGGCGTCGAGCAGCACCATCGCCGCCAGCGAGAGGAGCAGGCAGCCGAGGTAGACGAACGTCACGACACCCGCTCCGCCTGCGGGGCGGGAAGCGGTTCGGGCAGCGGACCGGCCCCGCCGTCGCCGCGCAGCCGCTTCAGCACCAGCTCGGCGCTGATCAGGCACATCGGGAGGCCGATGCCGGGGATCGTGGAGCAGCCCGCGTAGAGCAGGTTGTCGACCTTCGCCGAGGCGTTGCCCGGGCGGAAGAACGCACTCTGTCGCAGGGTGTGCGCCGGGCCGAGAGCGCCGCCGCTCCACGCGTTCAAATCGGTCGCGAAGTCCTCCGGCCCGACCGTACGGCGCAGCACGATCCGGTCGGCGAGATCCGGGATGCCCGCCCAGGCGGAGATCTGCGCGATGGCCGCGTCGGCGGCACGCTCGATCGCACGGTCGCCCGCCCCGTTGAGTCCGCCGGCGCCGAGCGACACATCCGCCGGCACCGGGATGAGCACGAACAGGTTCTCGTACCCTTCGGGCGCCACGTCCGGGTCGGTCGTGCTCGGCATGCAGACGTACAGCGAGGTCGGGTCCGGGATGCCGGGGTTCGGCCCGTAGATCGTCTGGAAGTTGGCCTCCCAGTCGGTGGTGAAGAACAGGTTGTGGTGGGTCAGCTCCGGCAGACGGCCGCGCACGCCCAGCATCGCGAGCACGACGCCCGGGCCGGGGTCGCGGCGCTCCCACTTCTTCTCGGGATGCGTGCGCAGCTTCTCGGGAAGCAGCGCCGTCTCGGTGTGGTGCAGGTCGGCGCCGGACACGACCACGTCGGCGTCGATCGTGTGCACGCCACCGGACGCATCCCGGTACTCGACGCCGGAGGCGCGCGGACGTGGCGAGGCGCCCTCGGCGGTGGTGCGGATGGCGGTGACCCGCGCCCCGGTCACGAGCCGTGCCCCCGCCCCCTCCGCGAGCGCCGCCACCCGGTCGATCAGCGCTGCGAAGCCGCCGAGCGGATACCGCACCCCGTCGTCGAGGTCGAGGTGGCTCATCAGGTGGTACATGCTCGGCGCGCGGTCCGGTGACGTGCCCAGGAACACCGCCGGGTAGCCGAGCACCTGGCGCAGCCGGACGTCGCGGACGAAGCGGGCGGCATAGCGGTCGAGCGGTTCGAGCAGCAACCGGGCGAGGCGGGGCAGCCGACGGATCAGGTCCGACGCGAAGAGCGGCCGCAGGTCGGCGAAGGTGCTGTAGAGGAAGCGGTCGACGGCCAGGCGGTACGTCTCGGCCGCGCCCGTCAGGTACCGGTCGAGTGCGGCACCGGCGCCCGGCTCCTCCCGTTCGAACACCGCGCGGTTCGCGGCGCCGTCGGCGAGGATGTCGAGCGGCGGCCTGCCGTCCTCCGAGAACACGCGGTAACCCGGATCGAGCGTGACGAGGTCGAGCTGCTCCGCGGTGGAGGTGCCCATCAGCCGGAAGAAGTGGTCGAAGACCTCGGGCATGAGGTACCAGGAGGGCCCGGTGTCGAAGCGGAAGCCGTCGTGCTCCCACGAGCCGGCGCGGCCGCCGAGGGTCGCGTTCTGCTCCAGCAGCGTGACCCCGTAGCCCTCGCGGGCGAGCAGCGCCGCTGTGGCGAGACCCGCGATCCCGCCGCCGATGACGACCGCGGTCTGCCCGGTCATGGTCGTTCCCCCCGCGGCGAGCGCGGGAGTGCGGCCGAGACGGTCGCGCGCGTCAGGATGCCGAGCTTCACCCGGGTGGGAACGCTGATCCGGCGGGTCAGCAGTTCGCTCGCGGGCGTCGCGCGGATGCGGTCGCTGAGCTCCGCGAACAGCCCGTGCGCGGCGATGATCGCCCGCCGGCAGTTGTCCGGGAGCTCGGGGATGACGTCGGCCGCCGCCCCGAGGTCGCAGTCGATGTCGACGACCAGGGCGAGCTTCTGCCGTTCCGTCAGCCGCGCCGGGTCGATCCCCGGGAAGTAGCTGCGGCCGAGCTCTGACCAGTCGACCGCGAGGTCGCGGAGGAAGTTGATCTTCTGGAAGGCGGCGCCGAGCCGTCGGGCGCCCGCCTCCAGCCTCCGTCGCGTGTCGTCCGGCACCGGACGGTCGGCCAGGAAGACCCTGAGACACATGAGACCGACCACCTCGGCCGAGCCGTAGACGTACTCCCGCAGCTCCTCCGCCGTGAAGTCAACGGGACTGAGGTCGCGGCGCATGGACGCGAAGAAGGGACGGGTCAGGTCGACACCGATGCCCGTCGCCCGGGCGGTCACCGCGAACGAGTGCACGACGACGTTGGCGCTGTACCCGGTGCGCATCGCGCGCTCGGTGTCGGCCTCCAGGGCGTCGAGCAGCTCGCGCTGGTCGTCGACGTCGAGCCCGGCCTCGGCCGCGGCCCCGTCGACGATCTCGTCGGCGACGCGGACCAGCGCGTACACGTCCTCCACCCGGGGACGGATCTGCGCGGCGAGGAGGCGGGTCGCCATCCCGAACGATGTCGAGTAGGCGTGGATGATGGTGGCCGCGCCGGCGTGGGCCGCGTCCGTGTAGGTGGCGAGGTCGGTCGGCACGGTGGTCGTCGGGGCCTCGGGCGCTCGAGTCATGCGATCCTCCCGATGCAGGAGCGTGCCACGTCGGCGAGGGGTTCGGCCAGTGCCGGCGGGATGGACGGGGAGTCGAGCAGCGCGACGGCGCGATCGACGTGGTCGGCGAGAAGCCGCTCGACGAACCGGCGCGCGCCGCACTCCTCGAGCACGGTGGCGAGCCGTCCGGCCTCATGCGGCGCGAGGTCGCCGCGGCCGAGGGACGGCGCGACCTCCTCCCAGCGGGCGGTTCCACGCGCGTACGCGATGAGGGAGGTCTCCTTGCCCTGACGGAGGTCGCTGACGATGCTCTTGCCTGTGACGTCCTCCGCGCCGAAGACGCCGAGAAGGTCGTCGCCGAGCTGGAAGGCGATCCCGACGAGCCGGCCGTACTCGGCCAGCGATGCGAGCACGTCCTCTCCCCCGCCGGCGAGCAGTGCGCCGGTCATCAGCGGACCGGAGACCGAATAGGCGGCCGTCTTGTGCTCGGTCATGGCGAGCACGTCGTCGAGCGCCGGGGCGTCGTCGCCCAGGCGCTCCGAGAGGGCGACGTCGGCGAGCTCGCCTGCCGCCGTGACGAAAACGCTGTGGTCGAGGATGTCGAGGAGGCGCTCGCGCGTCCACTCGTCCGTGTCGGCGCGGGCGAGGACGGTGGATGCGGCGTGGAGCAGCAGATCGCCGGCCAGGATGGCGCCGGATTCGCCCCAGCGCCGGGCTCGGACGGCGCTCGCCCCGCGAGCGACGGCGTCGGCGGCGAACTCGCCCGCGGTGTTCGGTCGACCGCGCCGGACGGTGTCGCCGTCGATCACGTCGTCATGCAGCAGGAACGCAGTGTGCAGCAGCTCGTACGCCACAGCCGCCGTGCAGGCGACGTCGCGCTCGACGCCGCCGAGTCCGCGATAGGCCAGGAGCACGAAACGTGGGCGGATGCGCTTGCCACCGTCGGCCGCATCCCGAGCCGACTCCCACAGCCGGCGGTAGGAGGGGTCGTAGGCGGAGGCTGCGGAGATCCGCTCGGTGAAGAAGCGGTCGAGCCGCTCCTCGACCGACGCGAGGTCGTGCGCCAGAGTGCTGTCGCCGGTCGAGTTCTGACCGGTCGCCGTCTCCTCAGGAGTCCGTGCCTCAGGAGTCCGCGCGTCAGGAGTCCGTGTTTGGGGGTGCAGCTGTGTCATGCCCGGCGCTCCCTTGTCTAGCTTGGTTAGCAAATAACCTAGCACGATTCTTACGGATGGGAATAGGATGTTCGCATGACACCGGCTCGGGATGACGCGCGACGCGACGCACGCCGCATCTCCGCATCCCTCACCGATCCCCGCGTGATCGATCCGCGACAGGAACTCGTCCGGCACGACGACCTGAGCGAGGAGGAGCTGGCGCAGATCGTCCGGCTCCTCGCCGCCATGCGCGAGTGGCGTGACGCCGACCAGCGGCTCAGCTTCGAGTCCCGCACGCACATGAAGCTCAACGAGACCGACATGCGGGCGCTGCGGTACATCATCGCGTCGATGAACGCCGACGTCCCGGTCACCGCCGGGGCGCTGTCCGACCACCTGCATATCTCCACCGCCTCCACGACGAAGCTGCTGGACCGCCTGGAGCGTGCCGGCCACGTCGTCCGCCGCCCGCATCCCACCGACCGCCGTGCCGTCACCGTCGAGATCACGCCGGAGACGCACCGCGAGGTGCGCCGGACCATGGGACTGCAGCACGCCCGCCGGTTCGAGGTGGCGCGGTCTCTCAGCCCCCAGGACCGTGACACGGTCACCCGATTCCTCCGCGACCTCAGCGAGACGACGCTGGCGTCGGTTCCCGCCGTGGGTGCGGGTTCGGACGATCCGGATGCTCGTGCGTCGGACTCCGGTCCGGATTCTGCTGCCCGGTCGGACGCGCGACGCGGCTAGCCGCCTTCGGGTGCTCCGCCTCGTACACGATGCGGTTCGCCATCCCGTTGAAGATCACGCCGTGGAACGGCAGGATCGCGAACCAGTAGAGCCGTCCCGAGAGTCCGCGCGGGAAGAACACGGCGCGCTGCCGGTACTGCGATCCCCCGCCCTCGCGCGGACGGACCGCGAGCTCCAGCCAGGCACGCCCCGGAACGCGCATCTCGGCACGCAGCCGGAGGCTGCTCCCCCGCTCGATCCGCTCCACCCGCCACCAGTCGAGGGCATCGCCCGTGTTCAGGTGGTCGGCGTCGCGGCGTCCACGGCGGAGGCCGACGCCCCCGACCAGCTTGTCCGCCCAGCCGCGGAGTGCCCAGGCGAGCGGGAACGAGTACCAGCCGCGCTCTCCGCCGATGCCCTCGACGACGCGCCACAGCATCTCGGGGTCGGCGGTCGAGTCGCGTTCGCGCAGGTCGGTGTAGACGGTGTGCCCCGACCATTCGGGGTCGCTCGGCAGCGGATCGCTGGGCGCCCCCGCAACCGACGCGTCCTGCCAGCTGGTCTCCACCTCTCCCGACCGCTCGCGCGCCAGGGCCAGCCGGACGGCTCGGCGATACGGGGTCAGCCCTTCTGGCGGCGGCGGGATGACGGCGTCGATGTCGTGCTCGCGCATCACGCAGTCGTACTGCAGCGACTCGATGATGGGGACGGCGAGGCTGCGCGGGATGGGCGTGACCAGGTTGACCCACTGCGACGCGAGCCACGGGGTGAACACCGGCAGGGACGCGATCGGTCGCTGCGGCAGCCCCGCCTCCAGGGCGTAGGCGTTCATCATCTGGCCGTAGCGGAGGATGTCCGGGCCGCCGATGTCGAAGGCGCGCGACACCTCCGGCGGGAGCTCGGCGGCCTCGAGCAGATAGTGCAGGACGTCGCGGATGGCGATCGGCTGGATGCGGTTCCGCACCCAGCGCGGCGCCGGCATGTACGGCAGCACCTCGGTCAGGTGCCGGATCATCTCGAACGAGGCGGACCCGGAGCCGATCACCACGCCCGCCTGGAAGACCACCGTCGGGACGCCGGAGTCGAGCAGGATGCGGCCGACGGCCACGCGCGAGCGCAGATGCCGGGAGAGCTCGCCGTCCGGGTGCAGGGCGCCGAGGTACACGATCCTGCTGACTCCCGCCGCCTCGGCCTCCTCTGCGACCGTGCGAGCCGCCGCGGACTCCTCCTCGTCGAAGTCGCCGCGGGCCCGCATCGAGTGCACCAGATAGTAGACGACGTCCACGCCCCGGACCGCGCGGGCGACGGCATCGGCATCGTGCAGGTCGCCCTCCACCACCTCCACATCGCCCGCCCAGGGCACGTCCGTCAGCTTCTGCGGCGAGCGCGCCAGCACCCGGACGTCGTGACCGCGCGCGAGCAGCCGCGGGACGAGGCGTCCGCCGATGTAGCCGGTGGCGCCGGTGACCAGGATGCGGGAGGGGCTCATGGGGGCGACAGTACGCCCGTGGGCGAACATTCGGGCATGGCAGCCGTTCGACGTCGCCTCGAACGGGGGAACCATCCTGTACGTTTTTCGTATGGGCAAGCTCGTCTACGGCGGAACCACCGAGATCGGTTTCGAGGACAGGGTGCTGGCGCACCTCCAGATCGTGGTCGGACTGAAGCTCCGCCGCAAGGAGGGTTTCTTCTTCTCCTGGCGCGACGAGCAGGGCGTCGGCGACGGCCGAAGCGCGATCTGGATCGACCCGGCCATCCCGCTGCTGTTCCGCTACAGCGGCGGCCGGTACCCCCGCATCAACAAGACCTGGCTGGAGCAGCTGACGGCGTCGTCGAACAGCTCGCAGGGTCTCCAGCTGACCGAGGAGATCGGCGCGCTCGGCGCGGACGAGGTCGACGCGGATTCGCCTCCCGGGCGCTGACCGCATCCCGCTGACCGCATCCACACGCATCCACACGCAGAAGGACCCCGCGCCGATCAGGTGCGGGGTCCTTCTTCTCGTGCTCTCGCTCAGCGCAGGTACTCGAGCAGCTCCGGGGAGCGGAGGCGCTTGAGGCTGCGGGTCTCCAGCTGGCGGACGCGCTCACGGGTGATGCCGTACACCTCGCCGACCTCGTCGAGCGTCATCGGCTTCTGACCGTCGAGGCCGAAGCGCATGCGCACGACCTTGGCGTCGCGCGGCGGCAGCTCGCGGAGGCGCTCCTCCAGGTCGCGGTGACGGAACTCCACCTCGACGGCCTCCGGCGGACCGGCGAAGTCGCCGTCCTCGATCAGGTCGCCGAGCTCGGCGCCCTCGTTCTCGCCGACCGGCACGGCCAGCGAGACGGTCTCCGAGTCGCTCATCTGCAGCTTGTGGACCTCGGCGGGGTCGAGGTTCGAGGCCTCGGCCATCTCCTCCAGGGTGGGCGTGCGGCCCAGCTCCCCGCCCAGGTCGCGGCGGATGCGGTCCAGCTTGTCGATCTTCTCCACCGTGTGCACGGGGATGCGGATGAGGCGGGCCGTGTCGGCGATCCCGCGGAGGATCGACTGGCGGATCCACCAGGTGGCGTAGGTGGAGAACTTGTTGCCCGTGCGGTAGTCGAACTTCTCGACAGCGCGGACGAGACCGAGGTTGCCCTCCTGGATGAGGTCCATCACGGGGAGGCCGCGGCCGGCGTAGCGCTTGGCGATGCTCACCACCAGGCGGAGGTTCGCCTCGATGAACCGCTCGAACGCGCGCTTGCCGTCATCGGCGAGGTACTGCAGCTCGCGCTTCTCACGGGGGGTCAGGTTCGGGCGGATCGCCAGCCGCTCTCCGGCCAGCACTCCCACCTCGATCCTCTTGGCCAGGGCGACTTCCTCGTCGGCGGTCAGCAGCCGCGTGCGGCCGATGGCATTGAGGTAGTCCCGTACCGGGTCGCTGGTAACTTCGAGCGTCGTCATCGTGTCATCCCATTCAGCCCGTGTACGCACGGGCGACCTCGTTTAAGTGCTCTCAGTTCGGGTGCGCCACCTCCCCTTCCGGGTCGGTGGTTCGTTAGCCACGATAAGCAATGCACCCCGTACCCCAACAAGGGGTTGACAGGGGTACCAGCGGTGCGCTACCGACCCCGAGAACAAGTGATTGCGGATTTGTCAAGGCTCTCCTGTCGGATACACAGGGCTCGTACAGTCCCCCGAGTGACAGCTCACACATCGCAGAGGAACGCGGCGTCGCTGAAGACGATCCGCACAGCCATCCCCGCTCGCATGGACCGCCTCCCCTGGTCCCGCTTCCACTGGCTCGTCGTCGTCGGACTCGGGACCGTGTGGATCCTGGACGGCCTCGAGGTGACCATCGTCGGCGCCATCGGAAGCCGTCTGACCGAACCGGACAGCGGTCTCGGACTCACCACCGCCCAGGTCGGACTCGCGGCGGCCATCTACGTCGCCGGCGCCTGTACCGGCTCCCTGGTGTTCGGCTATTTGACCGACCGGTTCGGCCGCAAGAAGCTGTTCATCATCACCCTGGGCCTCTACCTGGTGGCGACGGTGCTGACCGCGTTCGCCGTCACCCCGTGGATGTTCTTCCTGTTCCGGTTCTTCACCGGCGCCGGCATCGGCGGCGAGTACGCGGCCATCAACTCCGCGATCGACGAGCTGATCCCGGCCCGGCGGCGCGGACTGGTCGACCTGGCCATCAACGGGTCGTACTGGCTCGGGACGGCGTTCGGCGCCATCCTCACCGTGTTCCTGCTGAACACCGACATCTTCGCCCCGAACATCGGCTGGCGCATCGCGTTCGGCCTGGGCGCGGTGCTCGGCCTCGTCATCCTGCTGGTCCGCCGGAACGTGCCGGAGTCGCCGCGGTGGATGTTCATCCACGGCCGCGACGAGGAGGCCGAGAAACTCGTCGACGAGATCGAGGAGAGCGTCGAGAAGGACACCCACCAGAAGCTCGAGGCGGTGCCCGGCGACCGCGAGATCGAGATCCACCAGCGCCGCTCCACCGGCTTCGGCGAGATCGTGCGCGTCGCGATCACGCAGTACCCGAAGCGGTTCGTGCTCGGCCTCTCGCTGTTCATCGGCCAGGCGTTCCTCTACAACGCCGTGTTCTTCACCTATTCGTTGGTGCTCACCAAGCTGCTGAACGTTCCGGACGACGTGGCGCCGTGGGCCCTGGTCCCGATCGCGATCGGCAACTTCCTCGGGCCGTTCCTGCTCGGGCACCTGTTCGACACGGTCGGGCGGAAGTTCATGATCACCCTCTCGTACGTCGGCAGCGGCGTCCTGCTGGTCGGGACGGCCATCCTGTTCGACTCCGGGGTGCTGGACGCGTTCTGGCTCACCGCGTGCTGGATGGTCGTGTTCTTCTTCGCGTCGGCCGGCGCCAGCGCGGCGTACCTCACCGTCAGCGAGATCTTCCCGATGGAGACCCGGGCCATGGCGATCGCGTTCTTCTACGCGGTCGGAACCGGCATCGGCGGCATCATCGGCCCGATCCTCTTCGGGAACCTGATCGAGGGCGGCATCCACTCGGTGGTCATCGGGTACTACATCGGGGCCGGGCTGATGATCGCGGCCGGGCTCGTGGAGCTGTTCCTCGGCGTGAACGCGGAGGGCAAGTCGCTGGAGGAGATCGCCTCCCCGCTCTCCGCCTCGACGAAGGCGCAGGCACCCGCGAAGCGCTGACCTGGTCCCAAGCCGACAGCTCCTGAGTTTTTCGCCCCCGCGACGGCGTGTCGCGCGAAAAACTCAGGAGCTGTTGGCGTGTGTCAGCTGGTGGAGAGCAGTTCGAGGAGGGCGGGCTCGGGGGCGCGACCGCCGGAAGTGTCGATGACCTCGCCGCTGCGGTAACGGTCGAAGATGCGCGGGTCGATGTAGCTGTTCCGCGCGATCGCCGGCGTGTTGCCGAGGGCCGCGGCCGCCTCGTTCACGGCGGCGCTGATCCGCTTCTTCCGCTGGGAGTCGGAGCCGGCGACTCCCAGCTCGGCGAGCGCCTCCGCTGCGACGATCGTGCCGTGCAGCGTCCGGAAGTCCTTCGCGGTGAACTCGCCCCGCGTCTGCCGGCGGATGTACTCGTTCAGGGATGCCGGACGGATGGAGTGCCAGGTGCCGTCCTTCCACGACAGCAGCCGCGAGCGCTGGCCACGGAGCGCCTGGATCTGCCGCAGCAGCTCCGCCAGGTCGGCGTCGGTGATCGTGCTCGTCCACTTCTGCGCCGACTTCGCGGGGAACGTCAGCGTGATGTCGTCGTCCTCGATGCGGGCGTGCCGGCAGAGCAGGGTCGTGAGCCCCCGGCTGCCGTTGGCATGCAGGTACTCCTCGCTGCCGATCCGGACGCTGCCGAGGTCGATGATGCGGAAGGCTGCGGCGAGGATGCGGTCCCGGCCGAAGCCCTCCTCCCGGAGGTCCATGGTCACCTTGCGGCGCGCCGACGGCAGGGTCTCGGCCAGCTGCGCGGCCCGCTCGAACTTGACGCGATCCTGGTGCAGCCTCCATGAGTCGTGATAGCGGTACTGCCGTCGGCCGGCCTGGTCCGTGCCAACGGCCTGGATGTGCCCGCGGGCGTCCGGCGAGATCCACACGTCCTGCCAGGCGGGCGGGAGCACGAGCGAGCGGATGCGCTCCAGCTCGCGCTCGTCGACGATCGTATTGCCCGCCTCGTCCTCGTACACCGGTCCCGAATCCGTCATCCTCCGGTGGTAGCCGGGGCCGGACGGGTTGCTGCGCTTCAGCCGCGTCACGCGGGCTTCTTCGCAGACTTCTTGGCCGGGGCCTTTCGCGTGGGTGCGGTGGACGACTTCGATGAGGTGGATTTCGATCCGGAGGCGGAGCTCTTCCGCGCCGCCGGCTTCTTCTCGTCGGACTTCTCGCCAGAGGACTTCGACGAGCGACTGCGCTCGACGCTGCGCTGCAGAGCCTCCATCAGGTCGATGACCTCGCCACCGCCCTTCTTCTCCTCCGCCTCCTCGCCGAAGGTGGCGGCGGTGTCGACGCTCTCCCCCTGCTCCAGCTTGGCGTCGATGAGCTTGCGCAGCTCGTCCTGGTACTCGTCGCTGAACTTCTCCGGCTCGAAGTCGCCGGCGAAGCTCTCCATCAGGGCGCTCGACAGCTGCAGCTCGCGGTCCGAGATGCGCGGGGTCTGGTCCAGCGACGGGAAGTCGGCCTCCCGGATCTCGTCGTGCCAGAGCAGCGTCTGCAGCACGAGCAGGTTGCCGCGCACGCGCAGGGCGCCGAGCCGGGTCTTCTGGCGGAGGGCGAACTCCACGATCGCCGTACGCTCCTCGTCCTCCAGCGTCTTCCTCAGGAGCGCGTACGCCTTCAACGACTTGGAGTCCGGCTCCAGGTAGTAGCTCCGGTCGAACATCAGCGGGTCGAGCTGGTCGTTCGGGACGAACTCCACCACGTCGATCTCGCGGCTGCGCTCCGAGGGCAGCGACGCCATGTCCTCGGCGGTCAGGATGACGGTGCGCTCACCGTCGTCGTACGCCTTGACGATGTGCTCGTACGGGATCACCTTGCCGTCGATCTCGCACCGCCGCTGGTAGCGGATGCGGCCGCCGTCCGCGTCGTGCACCTGGTGCAGCGGCACGTCGTGATCCTCGGTCGCGCTGTATACCTTCACCGGAACGTTGACCAGACCGAAGGTGATCGCGCCCGTCCAAATGGCCCTCATGTGCCCATCGTGTCCGGCAAGTGGCGCATTTTCAAGCCATGATCAGGGAATGCGCCGGAACGCATCCGCGACCGCACGGCCCGGGCGTACGGTGAGGGCATGGCCGCGCAGGACACCGAGGTCGTCGAGATCGACGGCCACCGCCTCAAGCTGACCAACCTCGACAAGGTCATGTACCCGGAGACCGGGACGACGAAGGCCGACATCTTCGGCTACTACAACGCCGTCGCCGACGTGATGATCCCGCACGTGCGCGACCGGATCGCGACGCGCGAGCGCTGGGTGCACGGCGTCGGGACGCCCGACGACCCGGCGGAGGTGTTCTTCCAGAAGAACCTCGACCCGGCCTCCACCCCGGACTGGGTGCGCCAGGCATCCATCACCCACAAGACCAGCACGAACACCTACCCGCTGGTCAACGACCGCGCGACCCTCATCTGGCTGGCGCAGATCGCCTCGCTCGAGATCCACGTTCCGCAGTGGCGGGTGGGGCGCGGCGGCGAGCGGAAGAACCCCGACCGGCTGGTGCTCGACCTCGACCCCGGCGACGGCGTCACCCTCGTCGACTGCGCCGAGGTCGCCCGGCTGGCCCGTGCCATCCTCATCGACATGGGGCTCGACCCGATGCCGGTCACCTCCGGCTCCAAGGGCATCCACCTCTATGCCGCCCTCGACGGGTCGCAGACCAGCGACCAGATCAGTGCGGTGGCCCACGAGCTGGCGCGCGCGCTCGAAGCCGACCATCCCGACCTCGTCGTGAGCGACATGAAGAAGTCGCTGCGCGCCGGGAAGGTGCTCGTCGACTGGAGCCAGAACAACGGCGCGAAGACGACGATCGCGCCGTACTCGCTGCGCGGCCGCTTCCATCCCACGGTCGCGGCGCCCCGCACCTGGCGCGAGCTCGCCTCCAAGAACCTGGAGCACCTGGACTACCGCGAGGTCATGCAGCGGCTGAAGCGGCGCGGGGACCCGCTGGCGGAGCTCTCCGCCGGGCACGGGGGCCACGCGTCGGAGCCGGATCGCCTGTCCACCTACCGCTCGATGCGGGATGCGGCCAAGACCCCCGAGCCGGTTCCCGCAGAGCGGCCCGCTGCCCGGGAGGGACGCTCGTTCGTCATCCAGGAGCACCACGCCCGGCGGCTCCACTGGGACCTCCGGCTCGAGAACGACGGCGTTCTCGTCAGCTGGGCGCTGCCGAAGGGCACGCCGACCGACACCAAGCAGAACCACCTCGCGGTGCACACCGAGGACCATCCGCTCGAATACGGCAGCTTCGCGGGCGACATCCCGCACGGCGAGTACGGGGCCGGGCACGTCGACATCTGGGACCACGGCGACTACGAGCTGGAGAAGTGGCGCGACGACGAGGTGATCGCCACGCTGCACGGCCAGCCGGACGGCGGGCTCGGCGGGGAGCCGCGGAAGTTCGCGCTCATCCGCACGGCGCAAGGAGGCGACGAGAAGAACTGGCTCATCCACCTCATGAAGACGGAGGGGCAGGACGGACATTCGGAGGCGAAGGATCGGGCCAAGGGGGGATCGAAGCGCGCCTCCGCGGCGACGTCCCGCGAGCCGGGTCCGGCGATCACCGGTGACCCGGTCTCCCCCATGCTCGCAACGCTCGGCTCGCAGGCCGACGTGACCGATGAGGACGAGTGGGCGTTCGAGATGAAGTGGGACGGCATCCGGGCCATCGCGGAGGTGCGCGGCGGCCGGCTGCGGCTCACCACCCGCAACGGCAACGACGTGACCGTCACGTATCCCGACCTCTCCGGGCTCGTGGACCTCGCAGGCGACCACGACCTCGTCCTGGACGGCGAGATCGTCACCCTGAACCCGAAAGGCCGGCCCGATTTCGGACTGCTGCAGACGCGGATGGGACTGACCCGGCCCGGCGACGTGCAGTCCGCCCTCACACGAGCGCCCGCGCACTACATGGTGTTCGACGTGCTGGAGGTGGACGGGAAGAAGCACACGCGCGACACCTACGACGAGCGCCGTGAACTCCTCGGTGAGGTGCTGCGGCCCGACCGCGGCGACCCGGTGCAGGTGCCGCCGGCGTTCGACGGCGACCTCGAGCACGCCATCGCATCCAGCCGGGAGCTCGGCCTCGAAGGCGTCATGGCCAAGCGCCGCGACAGCACCTACGCGACCGGCCGGCGCTCGCGCTCGTGGATCAAGATCAAGCACCACCTCACGCAGGAGGTCGTCATCGGCGGGTGGACCCCCGGAAACGGGCGCCGGGCGAACACCATCGGAGCGCTGCTGCTCGGCATCCCGGACGGCGGCACCCTGCGCTACGTCGGTAAGGTCGGGACGGGATTCACCGACCGCGTCCTGGATGACCTGGCCGCCAAGCTCGGAGCGCACGAGCGCAAGACGCCGCCTCTGGAGGGCGTGCCGTCCGCCGACGCACGCGGCGCCCACTGGGTGCGGCCGGAACTCGTCGGCGAGGTCGAGTTCGCCGAATGGACCGGGCCCGGGCGACTGCGGCAGCCGTCTTGGCGCGGGCTCCGGCCCGACAAGCGGCCGGACCAGGTCGTCCGCGAGTCGTGATCCTCGTCGAAGTGCACGTCGTGGCGGTTATTTCGCGCGAATAGCGACCACTACGTGCACTTCGACGAGGGATTCAGGGCGTCGGCGCGAGCGCGTCGTAGCGGCGGAACGAGCCCTGGATGCGGGCGATCACGCCGACCAGCACGACGATCAGCAGGCCGCCGAGGAGCGGTGGGAACCAGAGGGCACCGGTCACGGCGAGCACACCGATGTACAGGTCGCCGAGACGCGGACCGCCGGTGACGACGACGGTGAACACGCCCTGGAGCCGGCCGCGCATCGCATCCGGCGCGGAGGCCTGCAGGATCGTCATCCGGAAGATCGAGCTGACGTTGTCGGCCGCTCCCGACGCGGCGAGCAGCACCGTCGCCGCGATGAGGGCGGGGAGGTTCGCCTCAACGAGGGACGCGCCGCCTCCCGCCGTGCCAGTGAAGGCGACCACCGCCAGCACGATTCCGAAGCCGAGGATGCTGGCCCCGTAGACGATGATGGCCCGTTCGACCGCGCGGCCCTGCCAGCGGACCCCGCCGAGCCGCCCGGAGAAGACGCTCGAGAGCAGCGTCCCGACCGCCCCGGCTGCCGTGAGGATGCCCACCGTGATCGGTCCGCCGCCGATCAGCAGCGCACCCACCGCGGGGAACAGCGCACGCGGCTGACCGAACGTCATCGCGATGACGTCGAGCACGAACGTCATGCTGAGGTTCGGCGCGGTGCGGAGGAACCGCAGACCCTCCAGCACCGAGGAGAGGCCCGCGCTCTTCCGCTCGCCCTCCGGCACGATGGACGGGAGGGTGAAGATGCCCAGGAACGCGGCCGTGAAGAGCACCGCATCCACCGTGTACGTCCACGGGATGCCGACCGTCGCGACCAGCAGGCCCGCCAGCGCCGGGCCGACGGTCACCATGACGCCCATGCTGATGCCGCCCAGGGCGCTGGCCGCGGGGAGCAGGCTCACCGGGAGCAGTCGCGGCGTGATCGCCTGGCGGGTCGCCCCGATCATCACTCCGGCCACGGCGTTGATCGTCGTGATGACGTACAGCGGCCAGACGACCGGGATGTGCATCCAGGCCAGGAGCGCGAGCGCGGCCGTCGAGGACCACGCGACGATCGCGGTCACCAGCGCGACGGTGCGCCGGTCGAATGCGTCGGCGAGGACGCCGCCGTAGAGACCGAAGACGATCATGGGGACCAGGGCGAACAGCGCTACCAGGGACACCGCGAGCGTCGAGTGCGTGAGGTCGTAGATGTGCAGGCCGACCGCGACGATGGTCATCTGCGAGCCGATGCCGGAGATCGCACCGCCCGCCCAGAGCCGGGCGAAGGCCGGGGATTCGCGCAGCGGCGAGAGGTCGACGAAATGGCGACGCCGCGACAGGGTCTCGGCCGGTGGTGCCGAAGGGTCCGCGGGCGCGGTCGGGTCGGGGAGGCCGGTTCGGTCGGTGCTGGTCCGGTCGGAGCCGATCCGGTCGGAGCTCGGGTGCGGGTCCGTGCCGCGCTGCCGGTCCGTGCTCAGAAGCGAGGCTGCTTGCTGAGGCGCACCGCGGCGGTCGAGAAGACGACGCCGGCGAGCATGATCACCACGGTGATCGCCTGGAGCAGCACCTGCAAGAACGGGGTGAACGGTGTCACGGAGACCCAGAGCCAGAGGATCGCGCCGATGAGCGTGATGACGTAGCTGAACGTGCGGCGGGCGTAGAGCGCGTTGAGCGACACGACGGTGGCCGCGACCGTCACCTGGAAGAAGGGCAGGAAGTCCTCCGCGTTCCCGGTCCAGGTGGCCACGAGGCTCCACACGCCGATGACCAGCGACGCGAGCACGACGATCGTGGCGAGGAGATTGCCGAGGGCCGTCGGAAGGGTCGTGCTGAGGCTGCGGACGAGCGTGCCGTGCTCGTCGCTGCCGACGACGTCGCGCTGCTGTTCGTTGGGCTGGGAGATGACGTGCGTGCTCACGCCGTCGATCCTACCGCCCGCGGCGACGTCCCGCAGAGGCCGTCCACAGGGCGGGTCGTGCGCAGTCGTCCACAGCTCCGCGACCCCGGGCGTTCTCCACAGACAGCGGGGATGCGCGCCTCGCCGGACCGGCTCGGCGTACGTTGGCGGTATGGCAGCATCCCGTCGTCGCACCCGATCGCGCACCTCGCGCCGCGTTCCCCGTCGCCTCTCGCTCCCCGCCCGCCTCAAGAGGTGGGATGCAAGGGTCGCGTCACGCATCAACGCGCGCACGACGGGCGCGGTGTCGGACGGGTTCTGGCGCGGCCTCACGCTCGCGGCCAACCACGGCAAGCTGTGGTTCGCCGCAGCAGCCGTCCTGGTCGCCCTGGGCCGCCCGCGGGCGGCGGTGCGGGGGCTCGCCTCGCTCGGCATCGCCAGCTTCGTCGCCAACCTGGTCGGCAAGCGACTGGTCGGCGGCGACCGGCCGGCCCTCACGTCCATACCGCTCGCGCGTTGGCTGGAGCGCTCCCCCACCTCGCCGTCGTTCCCGTCCGGCCACACGGCGAGCGCCGCCGCCTTCGCGACCGGGGCGGCGCTGGAGTGGCCCGCGGCCGGCGCGGTGCTCGCGCCGCTGGCCGCGGGCGTCGGATACTCGCGCCTCCACACCGGAGCACACTGGCTGTCCGACGTCGCCGGAGGCGCCGCGATCGGCGCGGGGGCCGCCGTCGCGCTGAAGCTCGCCGCCCCGGCGGTGAAGACCGCCGCGCGCCGCGACCCGCCGACGGCCCGCGTGATCGACCTCCCGGCGACCGACACCGGCGATGGCGTGTTCATCGTGGTGAACCCGGGCTCCGGTCGCGGGCTCGGCGGCCCGGAGCCGGGGCCGCTGTTGCGGAAACGGCTGCCGCAGGCCGACATCCACGAGCTGGCCGACGGCGACGACATCGGCGAGGTGATCGAGGGCCGGCTCGGTGCGGAGACGCCGCCGCGCGTGCTCGGCGTCTACGGCGGTGACGGCACGGTCGCGGCGGTCGCCCAACGCGCTCGGGCGGCGGACCTCCCGCTCCTGGTGTTCCCAGGAGGGACGTTCAACCACTTCGCGAAGGCCGCCCTGCTCGACACCGTCGACGCGACGCTGCAGACGCTGGCCGACGGGTCCGGCCGCCACGTCGACGTCGCAGACCTGACATTCGGCACCGGCGAGACGATCACCGTGCTGAACACGGCCTCGGTCGGCATCTACCCGTCGTTCGTCGAAGAGCGCGAGAAGCACGAGAAGCGGCTCGGCAAGCCGATCGCGGCGCTGATCGCGGCGATCCGGGTCGTCCGCCGCGGCGATCCCCTGCAGATCGAGATCGACGGGCGACCGCGAACGGTCTGGTCGGTGTTCGTCGGCGTCGACCGGTACTACCCGGTCGCGGTCGCGCCGATCGAGCGGCGGCGGCTCGACGACCACCTGCTCGACGTGCGCATCCTGTTCGCCGGCGGGAAGCCACGATCCCGCGGCGCGGTCGCCCTCGCCTTCGGCGGCAGGACCGACGCCCTGGTCGCCCGGCTGCCGTTCCTGCAGGGGCCGCCCGCGCTCGAGGCGCGCACCGTCGAGGAGATCACCATCGCGGCGCAGGGCGATGACCCGGGCTACGCGCACGACGGCGAGGCGTCGACCGAGACGCCCGGCGACCCGCGGAAGATCACCCTCCGGATGCGGCCGGCAGCTCTGAAGGTGTACTCGCCGAAGGCGTGACGCGCACCGACGGTGCGGTCAGCCACGGCGCTGGAGCACGCCCTTCACGTACGCGGCCTGACCGGCGTGCTGCAGGTCGTCCGAGATCACGCTGACCAACCGCACCGCCAGCGTGACCGGTGGATCCCACTGCCGGTCGACGACGCGGGCGAGATCGTCGTCGGTGAGCGTTCGGACGAACTCCTCGGTGCGTGCGTGCACCGCTTCGTGATACCCGACCAGGTCGGTCGCGCTCACGTCGGCGAGCTGCGCGACATCGTCGGAGCTGTGGCCGTACCCGGTGTCGGAGACATCGAACGGCAGGGCGAAGCGCTCCGCCCATCCCTCCTCCGTCCACGCCTGGGCACGGCCGGCAACCTCGGAGACGTGGTCGTCCTGCACCCGCGTCAGGTGCCAGACCAGCCACGCGATCGAGTTCGCGTCCGGGTCGACCCGGCCTCCTAAGGTCTCGGCGTCCAGTCCGCGGACGGTGCTGCGCACCACCCCCGCGATCCGGTCGAACGCATCGATCAGAAGCTCACTGCTCGCGGTCACGTATCCTCCTCGCATCGTCTGCCCCGCACGATACGCCGCCCACGCTCCGCTCAGTGCACGGCGGCCTCCCGTGCCGGAAGGGGCTCGGGAGCCGCCGGACCGACGTATCGCGACGACGGCCGCAGGATCTTCCCGTCGGCCGCCTGCTCCAGGATGTGCGCCGTCCACCCCACCACCCGCGCGGCGGCGAACGTCGGCGTGAACATCGACCGGGGGATGCCGCAGAGCTCCATCACGACACCCGCGTAGAACTCCACGTTCGTGTGCAGCTCCCGGCCCGGCTTCAGCTCCGCGAGGAGCTCCTGCACCCGTCGCTCGACCTGCACCGCGAACTCGACCCGCGGGCCGCCGAAACCTTCGGCGAACTCGCGCAGCATGCGCGAACGCGGATCCTCCGTGCGGTACACCGCATGTCCGAAGCCCATCACGCGGCCACCCTCCGAGAGCGTGCGCCGCACCCACTCGTCCGTCCGGTCCGGCGTGCCGATCTCATCCAGCGTGTCCAAGGCGCGGCTCGGCGCGCCGCCGTGCAGGGGCCCGGACAGCGCGCCCAGCGCCCCGCCGACCGCCGACGCGAGATCCGCCCCGGTCGACGCGATCACGCGGGCGGTGAATGTGGAGGCATTGAACCCGTGATCGATCGCCGCGGTCATGTACGCGCTCAGCGCGCGCTCCTCCTGCGGCGTCGGTTCGCGACCCGTCACCAGCTGGAGGTACCCGGCGACGTATCCCAGGTCGTCCCGGGGCTCGAGCGGCTCACGTCCTTCCGCGAGCGCGTGGAGCGCGGCGAGGAGGACGGGCGTGACCGCGGCGGTGCGGATGGCGTCCTCCACCCGCGCCTCCGGGCTCTCGTCGTACAGCGGACGCGCCCCGTCGGCCGCGGCAACCGCAGTGAGAGCCATGCGCAGACCGGCCAGCGCGTCCCCGCCCGCTGTCAACCGGGCGATCGCCGGGAGCAGGTCGCGCACCTCGGACGGGACCGACCGGGCGGCCACGATGCGCGCGCGGAACGCCTCCAGCTCCGCCGGGGTCGGCAGCGACCCGAAGAGCAGCAGGTGCCACGCCTCCTCGAACGTCCGCTCGCGCGCCAGGTCGACGGCCGAGTACTGCCGGTAGTGGTAGAAGCCTTCGTGACCGCGCACATCGCCGAGCTCCGTCCGCGCCGCGACCACGTTGGTGAGGCCGCGGGGAACGTCGATGAGGGTGTCGTCCATCCTGTCCATATCGGTAGTGTGAACGTGGATGCAACACATCGTCAACGTTGATCGGATCAATATGGATGCGCTCCCCCGCCTCACCGCCGACCAGACCGCCGAGCGGCTCGGCGTGAAGCTCGAGACCCTGTACGCGTACGTCGCGCGCGGTCGGCTCGGACGCGAACGCACCGCGGAGGGCTCGACCTTCGACCCTCTGGAGGTCGAGCGCTTCGCGGCGAGCAGGCGCCGCCGCCCCTCCGCCGACGGCGGCCACTCCGAGGGTCGCCCGTTGATGGTGATCGAGACCGCCTTCGCCCTCATCGAAGATGGTGAGCTGCGCTATCGCGGCCGTCCCGTCGACGAGCTCGCCGCCGAGCCGTTCGAGACCGTCGCGCGCTGGGCGCTCACCGGTGAATGGGATGCGGCGGCGCGATTCGCTCCCGGAACCGGCGTCGACGCTGCGCGGGCCGTGGCCCGCGCCCTCCCCGCTGCGGCCGGCGACCGCGACCGCCAGCTGGTCGCGGTGAGCGCCTTCGCGGCTTCCGACCCGCTGCGTGCCTCCCTCGACCCGGCCGCCGTGGCATCCGCCGCCGAGCGCCTGGTCGCCGGGATGGTGGAGGTGCTCGCGCCGAGGCGGAGCATCGACCAGGGGCCGACCGACGCGCCGTCGAACCTGAATGGCCAGCCCGACCTCGCCTCCCGCCTGTTCGCACGGCTCTCCCCCGCGGCGCCGTCGGCCCACGACATCCGGCTGTTCAACGCTGCCCTCGTTCTGCTGCTCGACCACGACATCGCCGTCTCCACCCTTGCCGCCCGCGCCGCGGCGTCGGCCCGCGCCACCCCGTACGGCGTCGTCGTCGCGGGACTCGGCGCGCTCGACTCGCCGCTGCACGGCAACACCAGCCGGGCGGCGCACCAGCTTCTGGCACGCGTCGTCGCCGGTGAGGACCCGGCCCGCGCGGTCGCCGACGCCGTGGTCGCAACGCACGGACCCGTTCCGGGATTCGGCCAGCCCCTCTACCCGGCGGGCGATCCGCGGGCGCGCATCCTGCTCGGGATGCTGGCCGACGAGCCGCGCCATGCTGCCGTCACCGCCGCAGTGGAGGCCGTCGGCGACGTGGTCCGCGAGCGCACCGGTGCCCATCCCAACGTCGACCTCGCCCTCGGCGCCCTCACCCTCGCGACGGGGATGCGCGACGACGCCGGCGAGGTCGTGTTCGCCACGGCCCGCACGGTCGGCTGGATCGTGCACGCCCTCGACGAGTACGCGCAGCGTCCGTTGCGGCTGCGGCCGGTCGGCCGGTACGTCGGCCCGTGACATGCGCGGCGCCCGTGTGCCGCATCCCTGGGTCGCAACACGCCGTTACGCCGACGCCTCAACGGCGTGTTGCGACCCACGGATCGGCGGTCAGCGCCGCAGCGCCTTGCGCGCCAGCCAGTTGCCGAGGAACTGCGCCGCCTGCACCAGCACGACGATCGTGATGACCGCGATCCACGTCACCGCCCAGTTGTAGCGCTGGTACCCGTACGAGATCGCGAAGTCGCCCAAGCCTCCGCCGCCGATGCTGCCGGCGATGGCGGACAGGTCGACGATCGCGACGAAGATGAACGTGTAGCCGAGGATGAGCGGACCGAGCGCCTCGGGGATGAGCAGCGTCGTGATGATCCGCCACGGGCTCGACCCCATCGCCCGCGCCGCCTCGATGACGCCCGGCTCGATGGTGACGAGGTTCTGCTCCACGATCCGCGAGATGCCGAAGGTCGCCGCGATCGTCATCGGGAAGATCGCCGCGGGGGTGCCCAGGAACGTGCCGAGCACCAGCTGCGTCAGCGGCGCGATCGCGGTCATGAAGATGATGAACGGGATCGGCCGGATGAAGTTGACGACGACGTTCAGCACGGTGAAGAGGGCGCGGTTCTCGAGCAGTCCGCCGCGCCGCGTCGTGTAGAGCAGGACGCCGAGCGCGAGTCCGAGGATGCCGCCGAGCACCAGGGTGGCGACGACCATCCACAGCGTCTGGCCGATGGACTCCAGGTACACCGGCCACAGGGTCGACCAGTCGGTCATGCGGCCACCTCCTCGACCTCGGTCACCGTGCGGAGCTCGGCGATCAGCGCATCCACGTCGCCCGGCTCGCCGAGGAGCTCCAGCGTGAGGCTGCCGAACGATCGGCCCTGCAGCGCGGAGATGCCGCCGTAGACGATCTCGAAGCGCACGTTGTGGCGGCCTACCGCGTCCGACAGCACCGATCCGAGGCGGCCGTCGTCGTGGATGCGCGCCGAGACGATCCGCCCGGAGTGCTTGCCGCGGAGGCGCTCGATGTCCGCCTCGCCGGGCTGGTTGCGCAGCACCGTCCCCACGAACCGCCGGGCCGTCGGCGTCTGCGGATCGGAGAAGACCTCGAACACCGTGCCCTGCTCGATCACCCGGCCGGCGTCGAGCACCGCGACGCGGTCAGCGATCGAGCGCACGACCTCCATCTCGTGCGTGATCACGACGATGGTGACGCCGAGTTCGCGGTTGACCCGCTTCAGCAGGGCGAGCACATCGGACGTGGTCTCGGGGTCGAGCGCGCTGGTGGCCTCGTCGGCGAGCAGGATGTCGGGGTTCGTCGCGAGCGCGCGGGCGATGCCGACGCGCTGCTTCTGGCCGCCGGAGAGCTGGTCGGGGTAGCTCCACGCCTTGTCGGTGAGGCCGACGAAGGCGAGCAGCTCGGCGACCCGCTGCTTGCGCTTGTCGGCCGGCCACCCCGCCACCTTGAGCGGGTAGGCGACATTGCCGAAGACGGTGCGCGAGCGGAACAGGTTGAACTGCTGGAAGATCATGCCGATGCCGGCGCGGACCTGTCGCAGGTCGCGTTCCCGCATCGTCGTCAGGTCGCGTCCGTCGACGATCACGGCCCCCGCGGTGGGATGCTCGAGCGCGTTGATCAGCCGGACGAGGGTGCTCTTGCCCGCGCCGGAGTAGCCGATGATCCCGAAGATCTCGCCGCGGCCGATCGTGAGGTCGAGCCGGTCGACGGCGGGAACCGCGGCGTCGCCCGAGCCGAAGCTCTTGGTGACGCCGCGGAACTCGATGATGGGACCCGCGGTGGCCGTGTCGGGCACTACTGCGCCGCCTCGATGGTCTTCTTCAGGTCGTCGAGGATGCCGATCAGGTCGGACCCGGGACGGTTGACGATGACCGCCGTGTTCTTCGACTCGGCGAGCACCGCATCCGTCACCGCCTTGGTGTGGTACAGCTTCGCGATCTTCAGGTAGGTCGGGTTGTCCTTGTCCTTCTCGCGGGCGACGAAGGCGTTGATGTAGGGCTCGGCGGTCTCCGACTTCGGGTCGTCCTGGAACAGCGCCGACTTCGGGTCGATGCCCGCGGTCAGGGCGTAGTTGTTGTTGATGATTGCGCCGTCGGCCGAGCTGAGCGCCGGGGCCGTCTGGGCGGCGTCCACCGGGATGACGGTGACTTTGGAGGCGGCCGCGTCGATGTCGGCCGGGGTGGCCAGGGTGCTGCCGCCGTTCTTCAGCTTCAGCAGGCCGGCCTTCTGGAGCACCAGCAGGGCGCGGGCCTGGTTGGTCGGGTCGTTCGGGATGGCGATCGTGCCGCCCTGGGGAATGTCGTCAAGGCTCTTGTGCTTGGTCGAGTACAACGGCAGCGGGACGACGAGGGTCGCGCCGATCGGCACCAGGTTCTGCTTCGCCTGCACGTCGTAGTTGGCGAGGAACTGCAGGTGCTGGAACAGGTTCAGATCGAGCTGACCGTCGGCGAGCGCCGGGTTCGCCTGCGTGTAGTCGCGGAAGTTGACGGTCTGGATGTCGATGCCCTCCTTCGCCGCCTCCTTCTTCAGCACGGCCCAATACGGCGAGGACGCCTCCGTTGTGCCGATCTTCACCGTGACGCTTTTGGCGGTGGCGGCGCCCGATCCCGTGAGGTTCACGACGACGAGGACGACGGCCACGATCACCGCAACGACGGCGATGCCGATGCCGACGAAGAGGCCGGTGCGGGAGCGCTTCGGCTTCTCCGGGAGCGCGGGGGTGGGCGGGGTGGCGTCGGACATGGCGGTGCCTCTCTCTCGTGAAGGGGGGATGTGCCGGCGAACGCTGTGGCGGCACCTCCGAGCCTCTCCCGAGCCGACGACAGTGGTCAAAACGTCTTGCGAAATGTGACGCCGCCCGTTCATCCGGCGACCCTTACGGTCGCGGTGGGCCACGCGTAGGGTGAGTGGAGTCAGCGTTCCCGCAGACGGAGTGGAGACGGAATGAGCGACATCAACGACGACGACATCAGCACCGACGCGGTCGGCGGCGGCGAAGGCCCCGCGGACGGCGGAGCGAACCCGGGCGGCCACGACGGCGGAGCCGACGGCTCGGCCGCAGGCGAAGGCCCGGCCGACGGCGGAGCGAACCCGGGCGGCCACGACGGCGGAGCCGACGGCTCGGCCGCAGGCGAAGGCCCGGCCGACGGCGGAGCGAACCCCGGCGGCCACGACGGCGGAGCCGACGGGTCCGCTTGATGACGACCCACGAGCGCGGGCCGGGCGACCGGCCCGCGCTTTCGCGTTGCGTGCCGATCGGCCGGGAGGAGTTCGCGACCGATCACTGGGGCCGGAAGCCGCTGTTCACCCGCGCGGCCGCGCTCCCGGAGGACTTCTCCGACCTCTTCAGCGTCGACGCCGTGGATGAGCTGGTCTCGTCCCGGGCGATCCGCACGCCGTTCGTCCGCATGGCCAAGGAGGGCTCCGTCCTCCCGCCGTCGCGGTTCACCGGCCCCGGCGGCTTCGGTGCGGAGGTGGGCGACCAGCTCGACTCCGCGAAGGTGCTGGCCGAGTTCGCGAACGGCGCGACCCTCGTGCTCCAGGGGCTGCACCGCACCTGGCCGCCCATCCAGGAGTTCGCGCGACAGCTCGCCACCGAGCTCGGGCATCCCGCCCAGGTGAACGCGTACATCACCCCCGCGTCCTCCCGCGGCTTCGATCCGCATTACGACGTGCACGACGTGTTCGTGCTGCAGATCGCCGGGGAGAAGCACTGGCGCATCCACGAGCCGGTGCATGTGGACCCGCTGCGCGACCAGCCCTGGAGCGACCACCGCGACGCCGTCGCCGCCCGCGCCCAGGAGGCACCGGCGATCGACGAGACGTTCCACCCCGGCGACGTTCTCTACCTCCCGCGCGGGTGGATCCACTCGGCCGAGGCGCTCGGTGGCGTCTCGGTGCACCTGACCATCGGCGTCGCCGCGTACACCCGACACGACGTGGTGCGCGAGGCTGTGGCCCGAGCGGCGGACGCCGCCGCGCTGCGCAGCTCGCTTCCGCTCGGCTTCGACCCGTCCGACCCCGCGGCGATCGCACCCATCGTCGAGGAGACGGTGGATGCGCTGATCGAGGCACTCAGCGACCCGTCCGCCCGGTCCGCGGTTGCCGCTGCAGTGACGGACCGTCTGCGGCGCCGCCAGCGGTCGGACACCCCGCCCGCGGCCGTCCGGCCGCTGGCGACGATCGCGGTCGCCGACGAGCTGTCGGTCGACAGTGTGGTCGCCGCACGGCCCGGTCTCGGCGTCGACGTCACGGTGGAGGTGGAGACGGTCACCGTGCGGCTCCCGACCAAGACGGTCGCGCTGCCCATCGCCGCGCGAGCAGCGATCGAGCGTCTGCTGGACGGGTCACCGGTCGCCGTGGGCGAACTGCCGCTCGACGAGCGCTCGGCGGTCGTCGTGGCGCGGAGGCTGCTGCGTGAGGGGATCGTCATTCCGGTGTCCGACCCGGCTGACGCCGCCTTCCCGGACGTGGACCCCGCCGACGAAGCGGGCGTCTCGAGCGACGGCGAGCGGAGCGCGACCGCCGACTTCGGGACCGCGACGGCGACGTGACCGGCCTTCCGCCGGATCTCGCCGGACCGGCGCGGGCATCCGCCGGGCAGGGCACCCCCGGGTGGCTGCCCTGCAGCGATCGCGCCCTGGAGCGGCACGACCCGCTGGCCGGGACGGCCGGCTTCGGTGAGCGCTGGCTGCTGGTGGAGATCGAGAGCGGATGGGGTCGCCACGCGTTCTTCGACTCGGCGCTCGATCCTGCGCTCGGCGCCCGGATCGTCGCGCGGGCCGAGGAGGCGGGCATCCGTCCCCTGGCGATCCGGCGCACGCGGCTGCGCGCGCCGCTCCGCCGCGACCAGACCTCGTGGCGCTGGGCGCTGGTGGACTCGCGTCCCGGCCGCGAGAGCATCAACTGGGGGCAGGTCGAAGACCCGGCCGAACTCCTGACTCTCCCGCTCGCCGGGAGCTCCGGCGAGCCGAGCGAGGCGCCGATCTACGCGGTGTGCGCGCACGCCCGCCACGACCAGTGCTGCGCGGTGCGCGGACGGCCCGTGGTGGAGGCCCTGGCCGCCGAGCATCCCGAGCTGACGTGGGAGTGCTCCCATCTGGGCGGCGACCGGTTCGCCGCGACGATGATCGTGTTTCCCGAGGGCCTCCTCTACGGTCGGGTCGGCGCCGAGGACGCGTCGCGCATCGTGGAGCGTCACGCGGAGGGCCGCGTGGTGCCGGAGCTGCTGCGCGGACGCACCAGCCGCAGCACCATCGCCCAGGCGGCGGAGGCGTTCGCCCGCGCCGACACCGGAGACGACCGCATCGGTGCGTTCCGGCCGCTGGCGGAGCATCCACATCCCCACGGCTGGACGGTGGAGCTCGCCCACGGTCGCGATCGCCTCACCGTGGAGGTGGGTGAGCGACTCTCTGAGCCCCTGCTGAGCACGTGCGCCGCGACGATCGCGCATCCGGTCCGGGAGTTCGTTCCGGTGTCGGTCGCGCGCGCCTGACGCGGGTGGCCTGTGCGCGGCCGGCGCAGGCGACCGGCATGCGCGGCGAACGGCCGCGCACGCCGGCCTCCGGCTCAGGCGTTCTGCGTCGCGGGCGTCGACTGGAGGATGCGCACCATGTTGCCGGACGGGTCGCGGAAGGCGCAGTCGCGGGGACCCCACGGCTGGTCGATCGGCTCCTGGAGCACCTCGGCGCCGGAGGCGCGCACCCGCTCGAAGGCGGTGTCGAGGTCGTCGGTGCGGAAGACGATCGGGCTGAGGGAACCCTTGACGACGAGCTGCGCGAGCGCGTCGCCGTCGGCCTGGGAACGGCCCGCGTGCGGGTCGCTGAGCACGACGGCCGCGCCGTCGTCGCCGGCCACCCCGAGGGTGACCCAGCGGTGGTCGCCGGAGGTGACGTCCTGGATGACGTCGAGGCCGAGGGCGTCGCGGTAGAACGCGAGCGACTCCTCCGGGTCGAGGACGGTGATCTGCGAGTACTGGAGTGAAACGGTCATGAGTCGACTCTAGGAACGCCGGAACGGCCGCGCTTCTCCAAAACTGCTCAGGTGGATAACTGGTCGCGTGGGCGGCCTGTGGACGGGTTCAGGCCCGCGCCCGGACGGGCCGGGTGCGCTGCTTGGCGATGCAGTCCGGCATCGCTCGCACCGCCTCGTGCTCGCGGGCACGGTAGTCGGTCGGTGTCATTCCGACGATCTCCGAGAACTTCGAGCTGAACGACCCGAGCGACGTACAGCCGACCGCCATGCACGCGTCGGTGACCGACATCCCGGTGCGCAGCAGGGCCATCGCCCGCTCGATCCGCCGGGTCATCAGGTAGCTGTAGGGCGTCTCGCCGTATGCGGCCCGGAACTGGCGGGAGAAGTGTGCGGGCGACATGTAGGCGCGCGCGGCCATGGTCGGGACGTCGAGCGGCTTCGCGTAGTCGCGGTCGATGAGGTCCCTGGCCCGGCGCAGGTGCGCGAGCGTCTGCAGCTCCTCCGGTGACACGGGATGAGCGTAACAGGACGCGTCTCGCGTCGGCAGGTCCGCTGTCGCGGGCGTGCGCGTCAGCCGACCGGCAGCGCGGCCGCGCGCTCTGCTCCTTCGACCAGCCGGATGAACGCGCTGAGCTCCCCCACCCCGGCCGGCGTCGTCGGCAGGAACTCCGTGAGCTCCGGCGAGTGAACGAGGTACGCCGCCCACTTCGCCCGCGAGATGGCGACGTTGAGCCTGTTCTTCATGAGCAGGAACGATACGCCGCGCGGCACATCGACCGCGGACGAAGCGGCAAGGCTGACGATCGCGACCGCGGCCTCCTGACCCTGGAACTTGTCGACGGTGCCCACGCGCACCCCGCGATGACCCGCCGCATCGAGAAGGGCACGCACCTCGGCGAGCTGGGCGTTGTACGGCGTCACGACGATGATGTCGTCCTCCGCAAGGGGAACATCGTCGCGCCCGGCGGCCGGGTCGCTCCACGACCGGCCGAGCAGGTCGTCGACGAGGGCGACGACGGTCTCGGCCTCCTCGGGCGACGCGGTCGAGTTGCCGACGTGCAGCACCGGCACGGGATGCACCCCGGGCATTACCCCGCCGAGCTCGCGTTCCGACGCGCCCTCATGTGCGCGCAGTTTGCCCTCGTACGAGAGCCTCGACACCGCGGCTGCGAGCGCGGGATGCATGCGACGCGTCTCCGCGAGGAAGTACCCGTACTCGGGCGGCAGAACGTCGTGGCCATCGCTCACCCAGCCCAGCGCGGAGCCGTCGACCGGCTCCGGATGCCGCCCCTGGCTCACCTGCGGCAGCTGCTGCGGGTCGCCGAGCAGGAGGAGGTTCTTCGCCGCGACACCCACGGCGATGGTGGATGCGAGCGAGAACTGGCCGGCCTCGTCCACCACCAGTAGATCCAAGCTGCCCCGCGGCACACGGCCGGCGTTCGCGAAGTCCCACGCGGTGCCGCCCAGCACGAACCCGCGCTCCTCATTGATGCCCGCGAACTCCAGATGCCCGTTGGCGGACAGCGGCGTGAAGCGGACGGCCGACTCCCCCGCCGCGTCATCCACGGCCTCCGCCTGATCCGGCTTCGCGCCGCCGCTCGGCACCTTGCCGACCTGTTCGGGATCGAGGCCCGCGGCTACCACCCGGTCGAGCAGGTTCTCGACGACCGCGTGCGATTGCGCGACGACGCCGACCTTCCAGCCCTGCTCGGCCACCAGCCGCGCGATGACGTGCGCGCCCAGATACGACTTCCCCGTACCGGGAGGCCCCTGGACCGCGAGATACGACCGGTCCAGATCGAGCAGGCTCGCGACGACCGCGTCGATCCGTCCCGTGCCGTCGCTCGCCCCGTCCTCTCCACTGCTCGTCGGGTCAGGCACCAGGGCACCAGACCGGGTTCGAGGCGGCGTGCGCCGCAGCAGGTCGATCGTCGCATCCACTGGCCACGTTTCGTGATGCCGGGCGATCAGCAGCGCGGTCCCCCACTCGCGGATCGCCTCCCCGAGCCGCCGCGAATCCGGTGGAGCCGCCGGAGTGAGGGCGCTCGGCAGATCGCGGTAGGGGGCGACCTCGGGCGGCAGCGTCTCGCGGACGACGATGGAGCCGTCTTCGAGCGCGTCGATCACCGCAACCGTGCGGGCGGCGCGCGCACCGGGCTGCGCACGCGGCTGACGGAAGGGTCCGGGGTACTCGTAGAGCAGGTACGGTCCGGTGCGCTCGCTCACGCGGATGGAACTGCCCGCACCCCAGGCGCCCGTGAGCAGCAGCTCGCGCCGCTCGACGCGCTGGCCCTCGTCGAGATACCAGTCGCGCAACACCGTCGCGCTCTCGACGACGAGCACATCGCGCGTCTCGCCCCACTCTTCGATCGGCTGGATCAACCGCGCGAAGTGCGACTGCCAGAAGCTCTTCTGCTCCCGCCGGTGGAAGTCGATCGCCGCGGCGGCGAGCGCCATCGCCCGGCGGTCGGCGTCGCGATGCGGGTCGAGCGGATCGCCGGCGAACGCCAGCAGTCCGGCGCGCAGGGGCGACGCCTCGGGTGCGGCCTCCGTCTCCTCCATCGGCGCCGCGCCGATCGGGATGCCGTTCTCCGTCGCGCGGGCGATCAGCCAGTCGCGCAGGCGCAGCGTGGAGACGCAGTCGTACCGGTTGTAGTCGCCGATGTCGTCGAGCAGCGGCTGCGCCTCGTCCAGGCGGCCGAGCGCGATCAGGTCGCGTGCGTTGGCGTACTCGGTGATCGAGTCGGCGCCGGTGGTCACGTCGCTCTCGCGGAGCTCGTCGCCCATGTAGAGCGGCTCGAGCTTCTTGATCGAGTACGAGCGCGACCCGACCCGGACGGCCTTCCGCACCAGCGGATACAGGTCGACCATCACGTTGTCGCGCAGCAGGCCGTCGACCTCCTCTTCGCCGACGCCGTGGCGGGCGGCGAGGGCGAGTAGGTGCGTCTGCTCGTACGCCGCGTAGTGGTAGATGTGCATGCCCGGGAACTGGGCACGGCGGTCGCGGACGAACGCCAGGAACGCCTCCAGCGCCACGCGCTCGGCCGCGAAGTCGTGCGCCCAGAACGCGGTGAAGCGCTCGTCCTGGTCGACCAGCCCGAACAGGTAGTCGAGGTTCCAGCGCTCACCGGCTCCCTCGGTGTACAGCGGATCGCCCTCGAAGTCGAAGAAGATGTCGCCGGGATCGGGATGCGGCAGCACCGCGAGAACCGGCGCGTTGAACACCCGCACCGGCGGCGGAGCGTCCGGCACGGCCTGCAGCTGCAGCCGCGCCTGTTCGCGCAGCCCGTCGAGCGTGCCTTCGGGGATGTCGTCGATCGGGCCGGTCGAGGCGGCGAGCGCGTCGATGGTGGGGATGCCCGCCGCGAGGAGGTGCTCCCGCTGGGTCACGCGCATCCCCGCCACCAGCAGCACGTCGCGCGACGCCTGCACCTCCGCGTCGCAGGTGTCGCACCGCCCGTCGACCGTGAAGCGCGGGTCGCCCCAGGCGACCGGCCCGGTGTCGGCCACGTGCTCCGCGACGATGGTCAGAAGCCGCGCGCGCCGCTTGCGGTACACCGGCTCGATGTCGTTCAGCGAGTGCTCGCTCACCGAGCCGTCGCCGAGCAGCAGCTCGACCGTGTCGTCGACATCCACACCCATCCGCCGCAGCTGCTCCGCGTAGGCGGCGAGCTGCAGCAGCGCTGTGACGCGGGCGCTGCGGGCCAGCTTGGAATCCTGCACCCGATAGCGGCCGTCGGGCAGCCGTACGACGAAGTCGGCGAACCCGACGAACGAACCGTCGAAGAACGTCGCCTGGAAGACGACCTGCGCTCCGCGCTCGAACGCCTCGGACGTGCGACGGACCGCGTCGGCCAGCGACTCCGCCGTCAGCTGCTCCGGCCGCTCGATCTCGGCCACGCCGCTCCCGAACCGCTCGCGGTAGCGCTCCAGGATGCGGTGCTCGTGCTCGTCGCCCATGCGCGAGGAGCGCACGTACATCGGGTCTTCGACCTCTTCGGTCTTCTCGAGCCGCCCCAGCTTCACATCGAGCGTGCGCAGGAAAGCGAACTCGCACTTGGACGCCTCAGTGAGGTCGCTGGCGCTCGTGACGATGATCCCGTCGAGCAGGAACACGGCGACCTCCCTTCGCTTCGGGGCGGCTGTGGCGCCACCCGCTCTGCGAGACTACCGGCGACCACCGACAGCAGCGGGTTCTCCACAGGGGCGGCCGGCTGGGCGCCGAAAGCCGCCTCCTGTGGTCACTTTCCCTTCGCGGCCGCCTTCATCGCCCGCTTGTGCTCCCGCACGCGGGCGAGCGAGTCGGCGTCGACGATGTCGGCCACCGAGCGGTAGCCCTCACTGCCGTAGTCGCCGGCAGCCTGCTGCCAGCCGGCGGCGGTCAGTCCCTTCTGCTTGCCCAGCAGGGCGAGGAAGATCTTCGCCTTCTGCTCGCCGAAGCCCGGCAGCGCCTTGAGCCGGCGCAGCACTTCGGCGCCGTCCGGGTCGCCCTGCGTCCAGATGGCCGCGGTGTCGCCGCCCCAGTCGCTCACGATCGCGGCCGCCAGCGCCTGCACCCGCGCGGCCATCGACCCGGGGAAGCGGTGCACGGCCGGGGTCTGCTTCATGACCTCCGCGAGCTTGTCCGGGTCGAGCGCGGCGACCGTCGCCGGATCGAGCGTGCCGAGCCGGTCGCGCAGCTTCGCCGGACCGGCGAAAGCGGTCTCCATCGGGATCTGCTGGTCGAGCAGCATGCCGGTGAGCAGGGCGAAGGGCGACTGGTCGAGCAGCGCGTCGGCTTCGGGGTCGCCGGTGATGTTGAGAGCCATGCGATCAGCCTGCCACCAGCAGCAGCACACCCGCCACCGCCGAGAGCACGGCCAGCAGCAGGGCCACCCCGAGCAGCACGCCATGGACGATGAGGAACGGCGTCGCGCGGCCCGCCGCATCCCGAGCCCGCGCATCCTTCCGGACCCGGGTGAAGAACCGCGGCCAGGCGAAGATGTTGAACAGGGCGTTGAGGAACAGCACGATGGCGGCGAAGACGGTCATGGTGCCTCCAGCCTAAGCGGCCGACGGCGGCGCATCGCCGCAGCCTCAGTCACCCGAGGCGACGAGCTGCACGCGCAGCGAGTCGACGCGCGTCGCGATCACGTCGTCCGCCGCCCAGCGCTGCGCCAGCCGCGAGAGGATGGCGTCCAGCTCCTCGCGCGTCAGGCCGGCGGCGAGCGACAGCCGCACCACGAGTTCCTCGCCCACCAGGCGGTTGCCGGGATCGCCCGCCAGCAGGGCGACGTCATGCACACCGAGCTCGGAGGCGATGGACCGCTGGAACGCCTCCCGCACCTCCGCGTCGCGGTCGCTCGGCACCCACGCCGTGCCCTGCGCGACCGCCCACACGGCCGGCCGCCGCAGCACGAACTCGGTCTCCGACGTCGGGTCGAGGACGATGAGCTCCGTCCCCTCCGCCGCGGCGGCGAGCGCGGCCCGCCGGCTGTCCACCGGGACGGGACGCGCGGACGGGTTCCAGGCCTGAAGTGCCGTCACCGAGGAGAACACGGGCTGGACGGTGCGCCCGTCCGGCCCCGCCACCGTCACGATCGACAGTTCCTGCGTCTTGTCGACGCGCATCCCCGCGTCATTCGTGCCCTCGTCGCCGAGGTCCGTCATCAGCGGGATGAGGAGGCGCACATCCCGCAGCGCATCCACGACGGTCTCCGCCCCGGTCTCCCCCGCGCGGAAGGCGGCGAGCGCGCCGAGCAGCGCAGGCGGCGCGGAGCCGTCGTCGTCACCGAAAGGATTGTCGTCGAACTCGCGCCCCTGCCACGGCTGACCGGCGGAGTCGGCGAGAGACGCGGCGAACCCGGCCAGCCGCGCGGCGCCCTCAGCGCTGGGTCGGCCCGTCGGCGTCACCCCGTCAGCGTCCGCCGCGTCCTCCGCAGCGGCGCCCGTCCCGGCGTCGTCAGCGTCCCGCGACATCCAGCGCCTCGGGCAGCGTGAACGCGCCGGCGTACAGCGCCTTCCCGACGATCGCGCCTTCGAGCCCGAGCGGGACCAGCTCGCGCAGCGCGGCGATGTCGTCGAGGTTGGAGATGCCTCCGGAGGCGACGACCGGGCGCTCGGTGCGATCGAGCACCTGGCGCAGGAGCTCCAGGTTCGGGCCGCGCAGCGTGCCGTCCTTTGTCACGTCGGTGACGACGTAGCGGGCGCAGCCCGCGTCCTCCAGGCGGTCGAGCACCTCCCACAGGTCGCCGCCCTCGCGGGTCCAGCCGCGGGCAGCAAGGGTGGTGCCTCGCACATCCAGTCCGACGGCGATCGCCTCGCCGTAACGGCCGATCGCGCTGGCGGCCCACTCGGGGTTCTCCAGCGCGGCCGTGCCGAGGTTGACGCGGGTCGCGCCCGCCTCGAGGGCGTGCTCGAGGGAGGCGTCGTCGCGGATGCCGCCCGAGAGCTCGATGCTCACACCGTCCACCTCGCGGATGACCTTCTTGAGCAGCGACCGGTTGTCGCCCCGCCCGAATGCGGCGTCGAGGTCCACCAGGTGGATCCACTCGGCGCCCGCCGCCTTCCACTCGGCCGCGGCATCCACCGGGTCGCCGTAGCTCGTCTCGCTGCCGGCCTCGCCCTGCGTGAGGCGCACCGCCTTGCCGTCGGCCACATCCACCGCGGGCAGGAGGACGAGCCGGGGCGTGCTGATGAAGTCGGTCATGTGTTTCCTCGTGTCGGTCCGCGGCGCGGACGGGTGGGGCCAGAGCCGGTGAAGGCCGGACGGGCGGCGGCTACAGCGAGCCGATCCAGTTGCGGAGCAGCTGGATGCCGGCGCGGCCGGACTTCTCCGGGTGGAACTGCGTCGCGCTCAGCGGGCCGTTCTCGACCGCGGCGACGAACGGCGAGCCGTGATCCGCCCACGTCACCTTCGGCTGCGCGAACGGGCCGGAGGCCTCCAGCGTCCAGTCCTGGGCGGCGTACGAGTGGACGAAGTAGAAGCGCTCGTCCTGCAGGCCCGCGAACAACGTCGAGTCCTCGGGCGCACGCACCGTGTTCCAGCCCATGTGCGGCACGACGTCGGCACGGATCAGGTCGACCGTCCCCGGCCACTCGCCGAGCCCCTCGGTCTCGACGCCGTTCTCGACGCCGCGCTCGAACATGACCTGCATGCCGACGCAGATGCCCAGCACGGGTCGTCCGCCCGCGAGGCGCCGGTCGACGACCTCGTCTCCGTGCGACGCCTTGAGCGCCTCGGCGACGGCGGTGAACGCGCCCACGCCGGGCACCAGCAGGCCGTCCGCCTCCAGCGCACGCTTGCGATCGCCGGTCAGCTCGACCTCCGCACCCGCGGCCTCGAGCGCCTTGACGGCCGAGTGGACGTTCCCCGTCCCGTAGTCGAAGACGACGACCTGCGGGGCGCTGCCGGGAGTGCGTGCCACGGTCACAGCGCGCCCTTGGTCGAGGGGATGCCGCTGATCAGCGGGTCGAGCGCCTTCGCCTGGCGGAACGCACGCGCGAACGCCTTGAACTCGGCCTCCGCGATGTGGTGCGGGTCGCGACCGCCGACCACGGTGATGTGCGTGGTGATGCGGGCGTTGAACGTGATCGCCTCGAAGACGTGACGGACCATCGAGCCGGTGAAGTGACCGCCGATGAGGTGCAGCTCGAAGCCGGCGGGCTCGCCGGTGTGCACGAGGTACGGGCGACCGGAGATGTCCACGACCGCTTGCACCAACGCTTCATCGAGCGGCACCAGGGCGTCGCCGTAGCGGGAGATGCCCGACTTGTCGCCGAGCGCCTCCAGGATCGCCTGGCCGAGGACGATGCCGATGTCCTCCACCGTGTGGTGGACGTCGATGTCGGTGTCGCCGGTCGCACGGATCCGCAGATCGGTGAGCGAGTGCTTGGCGAACGCGGTCAGCAGGTGGTCGTAGAAGGGGACGCTCGTCTGGATGTCGGATGCTCCAGTGCCGTCGAGATCGAGGCTCAGCTCGATACTCGACTCGCTCGTCTCCCGCGTGACCGTGGCGGCGCGATTCGTCATGCGTCCGAGTCTACCGGGGCGCTCTGGGCCCTGTCGGGGGCCTCGTCGGCGCCCGCGTCCTCTGCGGCGGGCCGGCCGAGCGCGGCCAGCGCCTCGAGGAAGGCGGTCGTCTCGGCCTCGGTCCCCGCGGTGACCCGCAGGTGGTGCGGGATGCCAACATCCCGGATCAGAATGCCGCGGTCGGCCAGCGCTTCGAACGTCGCGTGCGGGTCGTCCACCCCGCCGAAGAGAACGAAGTTGCTGCCGCTGCGGTGGGGCGTGTAGCCGAGGCGTGCGAGCTCCGTCACGAGCCGGTCGCGCTGGCGGCGGATGTCGCCGACCGTCGCCAGCATCTCGTCGGCGTGCGCGAGCGCGCCGAGCGCGGCGGCCTGGGTGATGGCGGACAGGTGGTACGGGAGGCGCACCAGCCGGAGCGCGTCGATGACGGCGGGGTCGGCGGCGAGGTAGCCGACGCGCGCCCCGGCGAACGCGAACGCCTTGCTCATCGTCCGGGAGATCAGCAGGCGTGGCCGCCCCGGGAGCAGGGTCAGCGCGGACGGCTCGCCCTCCGGCATGAACTCCGCGTACGCCTCGTCGACGACGACGATCCCGTCGGTGGCGTCGTAGACGGCCTCGATGGTGTCGAGTCCGAGGGGCGTGCCGGTCGGGTTGTTCGGCGAGCAGAGGATGACGATGTCCGGGTTGTGCCGGCGGAGCTCGGCGACGGCCGTCTCCGGTGTCAGCTCGTAGTCGGCGTCGCGCGCGGCCGCGACGTACGCGGTCCCGGTGCCCGAAGCGAGCAGGGGGTACATCGAGTAGGTGGGCGCGTACCCGAGCAGCGTTCGTCCGGGGCCGCCGAAGGCCTGCAGGATGTGCTGAAGCACTTCATTGGACCCGTTCGCCGCCCAGATGTTCTCCGGTGCCAGTCCGTGTCCGAGGTAGCGGGCGAAAGCCGTGCGGAGCTCGGTGAACTCGCGGTCGGGGTAGCGGTTCACTCCGCCGACCGCAGCGGCGACGCGGGCAACGATGTCTGCGGCGACGTCGTCCGGGACGGGATGCGTGTTCTCGTTCACGTTGAGCGCGACGGGCACCGGACGCTGCGGAGCGCCGTACGGGGACCGACCGCGCAGGTCGTCCCGGATGGGCAGCTCGGAAAGAGAAGTCACCCCTCAATCGTAGCCAGCGCCGTCACCCCGCTTTCGCCGGATGACGCCCGGCGACGCCGCGCCACGAGCCCCACCAGGCAGAGCTCGAGATCGCTCGCCCGATGAAACGGAGGAGATCCGGTGGTGCTGCAACCGCATCCACCTCCGTTTCGGCCGAATCCGGCCTCCTGCCGACCGATCCCCTCCCTTTTCGCCACCGGCCTCCGGGCGACGGAAACAGAGGACCTTCCGACGAGATGCAAGCCCGGGAACAGGAAACGGAGGCGAACCCGGCTGCCGAGCCGCGGATCTCCTCCGTTTACGACCGCGAGTTGCGGACGGCGCCTGCCGTCCGGACGCCGCCTAGTGCGCGTACTTCGCCGGGACCGCGAGCTGCTGGCCGGGCGAGACGACGGCCGAGTCGAGGCCGTTCAGGGAGACGATGTCGGCGATCACATCGCGCGGGTCGGCGTTCGGCGCCACGCGCTCGGCGACCGACCAGAGGGAGTCGCCCGACTCCACCGTGACGTACTGGAAGCTGACGTGCGTCTGCTCACCGGTGGCGACCGCGCCGCCGCCGTTGAGTGCGAACACGAGGGCTCCGATGACGAGGGGCAGCGCGACGAGGGCGGAGAGGACCGCGCGACCGCGCCGCGTGAGACGCAGGCGAACCCGTGCTCCCTCCGGCAGCGGCGGGACCGCACGAAGGGTGGGAACCGACTCGCTCATCAGTACTGCGCTCATGGTCGTGACCTCCTCAGACTCGCGGGTGCGAAGCTGTGTTCCGAATGTATCTTCGAATGTCCGAATCCGCAAGATGCCCTCAGGCCGGGAATTCGGGGACGAAGTTCGCGACACACTCGAACACATGTTTGTCTTCCCTTCCCGACGCGGATACAGTTTCGACTGTCTGAGGACATCAGATCAGGAACCACCGACATTCCTGCAGGGAGCATCCCCGCAGGGCCGCCGACGCCAGGAGAGGACGCCCGTGTCGAATGAGAACCAGGCACGCGGAGGCACCCGTCGCCGCAAGAACCTGAGCGACAAGCAGCTGGCGATCCTCGATGTGATCCAGCGATCGGTGAGCCAGCGCGGCTATCCGCCGAGCATGCGCGAGATCGGTGACGCCGTCGGCCTCTCCTCCCTGTCGTCCGTCACGCATCAGCTGAACCAGCTCGAGCTGAGCGGATACCTCCGGCGCGACCCGAACCGTCCGCGCGCCCTCGAGATCCTCATCGACCTGCCGTCGTCGTCGCAGTCCGCGCCGGACTACGAGAACCAGACACCGGTTGGTGACGCCGCGATGGTCCCGCTTGTCGGCCGCATCGCGGCCGGAATCCCGATCACGGCCGAGCAGCAGGTGGACGAGGTCTTCCCGCTCCCCCGCCAGCTGGTCGGCAATGGCGAGCTGTTCATGCTGAAGGTCGTCGGCGAGTCGATGATCGATGCGGCGATCTGCGACGGCGACTGGGTCGTCGTGCGCGCCCAGAACACGGCCGAGAACGGCGACATCGTCGCCGCGATGCTCGACGAGGAGGCGACCGTCAAGGTTTTCCGCCAGCGCGACGGCCACACCTGGCTGTTGCCGCGTAACTCGAACTTCGAGCCCATCCTCGGCGACTACTCCCAGGTGCTCGGCAAGGTCGTCGCGGTCCTCCGCGCGGTCTGAGCATCCCGCCCGCCCCACCCCACGTTTTGCGCCAAATCGTGGTTATGACCGCCTCATAACCACGATTTGCGCCAAATCGTGGCACCGGGAAGAGAGGGCTAGGCCCAGCCGAGCTCCCTCAGCCGGTCGTCGGAAAGCCCGAAGTAGTGCCCGATCTCGTGCACCAGGGTGAGCCGGACCCGGGCCCGCAGGTCGTCCTCCGAGACGGCCGACGCCTCCAGATTGTTACGGAACAGCGTGATCCGGTCCGGCAGCTCGCCGAACCCGTACACCGAACGCCGGGTCAGCGGCCGTCCGCTGTACAGCCCGAACAGGCGCGGCCGGGCGCCGTCCGGTTGATCTTCGATGAGGATGGCGACGTTCTCCAGCGGCCCCACCATGTCGTCCGGCAGCGCATCGAAGATGTCGCCGACCATCCGCTCGAACTCCTCGTCCGGGATGCGCACCATGCGCCCATCCTCACACGCACGCTCTCCCGAAACACGACGGCCCCGGTACGCCGTGAGCGTACCGGGGCCGCGGATCGCCTCGGCGAAGGCGTCAGGCGTTCACGGCCGCCCGCTCGCGCACCCCGCGCGTCGCCTCGATGATGTTGCGGAGCGAGGCGACGGTCTCGTCGTACCCGCGCGTCTTGAGGCCGCAGTCCGGGTTCACCCAGAGCTGCCGGCCCGGGATCGCCTCCAGCGCCGTCTCCAGCAACTCGGTCACCTCGGCGACCGACGGCACGCGCGGCGAGTGGATGTCGTACACGCCCGGTCCGATGCCGTGCTCGAAGCCGGAGCGCTGGATGTCGTGGACGACCTCCATCCGGCTGCGGGCCGCCTCGATGCTGGTGACGTCGGCATCCAGGTTCCGGATCGCGTCGATGACGACGCCGAACTCCGAGTAGCAGAGGTGCGTGTGGATCTGCGTGCCGTTGGCGACGCCCGAGGTGGCGAGGCGGAACGACCCGACCGACCAGTCGAGGTACTCGCCCTGCGCCGCCTTCTTCAGCGGCAGCAGCTCCCGCAGCGCCGGCTCGTCCACCTGGACGACGCGGATGCCCGCCTCCTCCAGGTCCGCGATCTCGTCTCGGAGCGCGAGCGCGACCTGTCGCGCGGTCTCGCCGAGCGGCTGGTCGTCGCGCACGAACGACCACGCGAGGATGGTCACGGGCCCGGTGAGCATCCCCTTCACCGGCTTGTCGGTGAGGCTCTGGGTGTACGCCGACCACTCGACCGTGATGGGTGCGGGTCGCGAGACGTCGCCCCAGAGGATCGACGGGCGCGTACAGCGCGAACCGTAGGACTGCACCCAGCCGTTGCGCGTGACCGCGAAGCCGTCCAGGTTCTCGGCGAAGTACTGCACCATGTCGTTGCGCTCGGGCTCGCCGTGCACGATCACGTCGATCCCGATCTCCTCCTGGAGGTCGACGACGCGCTTGATCTCGTCGCGCATGCGGCCCAGGTACTCCGCCTCGGTGATGAGGCCCTTCGCCAGCTGCGCGCGCGACCGGCGGATGTCGGCCGTCTGCGGGAACGACCCGATCGTCGTCGTGGGCAGGAACGGGAGGCTGAGGGCGGCATCCTGCGCCGCCAGCCTGTCCGCGTACGCGCCACGGCGGAAGTCGTCCTCGGTCAGCGCGGCCTCGCGCTCGCGGACGGCGGGGACGCGGACGCCCGGCGCCGACGCACGGTCGGCGAGCGCAGCGGTCGCGGCGGTCAGCTCCTCCTGGATCGCCTCGTGGCCGTCGACGATCCCGCGCGCGAGCACGGCGACCTGGGCGACCTTCTGGTCGGCGAAGGCGAGCCACGACGTCAAGCGCGCGTCGAGGTCCGGCTCGTCATCCACGTCATGCGGGACGTGCAGCAGCGAGGTGGACGTGGACACGGTCACGTCGGGGCTGAGCGACAGCAGCTCCGTGAGCTTCCCGAACGCCGCCTCGAGGTCCCCGCGCCAGATGTTGTGCCCGTCGATCACGCCGCCGACGAGTGTCTTCCCGGCGAGGGCGGATGCGGTCGCCGCGTCCAGCCCCGACGGGATGGACCCGCGCACGAGGTCCAGGGAGATCGCCTCCACCGGGCTGGCCGCGAGGACAGGCAGGGCGTCGTCGAGGCTCCCGTAGGGAGCCGCCACGAAGAGGGCAGGACGGTCGGACGCGCGCCCGAGCACGTCGTACGCCTCGCGCACCGCGCCGAGCACCGCATCCCGCGGCTCGTCGATGCTCTCGCTGACGAGAGCCGGCTCGTCGAGCTGCACCCACGGGGCGCCTGCGGCGGACAGGCGCGAAAGCAGCTCCGCGTAGACGGGCAGCAGGTCGCTCAGGCGCGAGAGCGGCCGGAACCCCTCCGGGGCGTCGTCGGCCGCCTTGCTCAGCAGCAGGAAGGTCACCGGCCCGACGATGACCGGACGCGTGACGAACCCCGCAGCGCGGGCCTCCTCGAACTCGCGGACGATGCGGTCCGAGGCCAGCCGGAACGCCGTCTCCGGGCCGATCTCCGGCACGAGGTAGTGGTAATTGGAGTCGAACCACTTCGTCATCTCCAGCGGCGGGTTCTCCCCCTCGCCGCGGGCGATCGTGAAGTAGCCGGCCAGGTCGACGGAGCCGTCGGCCGAGGCGAGCCCCGCGAACCGCGAGGGCACGGCGCCGACGGTGACCGCCGCATCCAGCACCTGGTCGTAGAAGCTGAAGCTCTCCGGGATGGACGCATCGGTGCGGCCGAGGCCGAGGGTCGCGAGCCGCTCACGCGTGGCGGCGCGCAGATCGGCCGCAGCCGACTCCAGCTCGTCCGCGTCGATGCTGCCGGCCCAGAACGCCTCGACGGCCTTCTTCAGCTCTCGGCGGCGGCCGATGCGCGGGTAGCCGATGATGGTGCCCGCCGGGAACGCGGGGCGGCCCGAAGCGGCGGAGGTGGTGTCGGTCATGCTGGTTCCTTCTCGGTGGCCGGGTTCGCCGGGGTGGTGGATGCGGTCTCGCTCGCCGCCGGGAGGGCGCCGATGCGGTCCAGCACGGACAGGACGGCCTCGTGCTGGTTGAACGTGTACAGGTGGAGTCCGGGGGCGCCGCCGGCGAGCAGCCGCTCGCCGAGCCGGGCCGCCCAGGCGATGCCGATCTCGCGGCGACCCTCGTCGGTCGGCTCGACCTCCAGCTCGATCGCGAGGTCGCTGGGGAGGTCCTCGCCGCTGAGCTCCAGCATCCGCTTCAGGCGTGCGGGGCTCGTCACCGGCATGATGCCCGGCAGGATGGGGAACGTCACGCCCGCCTCGGCCGCACGCTGGGTGAAGTGGAAGTAGTCCTCGGCGTGGAAGAACAGCTGCGTGATCCCCAGGTTCGCCCCGGCCGCCTGCTTGGCGAGCAGGGCGTCGATGTCCTGCGAGACCGAATGCGACGACGGATGCCCGTTCGGGAATGCGGCGACGGCGATCTGCACATGCTCGCGATGCTCCAGCACGGCCTGCGCGTGCAGCTCGGGAACGGCCAGCTCGCCGTACGGGACCCGCTCGGCCTGGACGCGATGGATGAGCTGCACCAGCTCCGCGGTCGTGCGGATGTCGCCGATCCCGTCGTCCCCTTCGGCCAGCCCCTCCGGCGGGTCGCCGCGGACCGCGAGGAAGCGGCGAACGCCCGCGTCGAGGAAGTCGCGGATCAGCCGGTGCGCCTCCTCGTGCGACGAGCCGACGCAGGTGAGGTGGGCCATCGGGCTGACCTCGGTGTGCTCGATGATGTAGCGCAGCACGTCGAGGGAGGCGGTCCGCGAAGAGCCGCCGGCGCCGTACGTCACGGAGATGAAATCCGGACACGTCGCGGCCAGCAGGTCGATCGTCCCCGGCAGCGCCGCCGCGGCGCGTTCAGTGCGCGGCGGGTACAGCTCGAAGGAGAACCGGGCCTCGGTACAGCTCATGGGTTCCTCGGATGGTCGGACAGCGGCACAAGGACGTCCCACCCGCGCTCGGCACAGGCCGCTCGGCACAGGGAGGGATTCACTCGGGCGGGTGCCGGGCTCGGCTGTCGCACCACGTCGGCGGTCGCCCGCTTCGGTTGTCTGGCAATCTAGCAACGCAGAAGGCCGGGCGGAACCTCCCGCGTCATCCAGTGACACAGAGGATCCGCCCGGCCTTCGGGATACGGTGTGCGGCTACGAGGTCGCGGCCACCTCGAACGGCTCGAACGCCGCATGGTACTCGGGCATGATCCGCGCGGTCACGCGGGTGCCCTCCTCCACGTACTCGGTCGAGATCACGCGGCCCCGCTCGTGCAGCGCCGAGATGAGGTCGCCGCGGTCGTACGGCACCACCAGCTCCACCTCGAGGGAGGGATCCGGCAGCAGCCGCGCGATGGCGGCCAGCACCTCGTCGATCCCCTCGCCGGTTCGTGCCGACGCGAAGATCGCGCCCGGCTCCAGTCCGCGCAGGATGAGCCGGTCGTCCGCCGAGATCAGGTCGGCCTTGTTGAAGACCACGATCTCCGGGATGTCGCGGGCGCCCACCTCGCCGATCACGTCGCGCACCGTCGCCAGCTGCGAGGCCGGGTCCGGGTGCGAGCCGTCGACCACGTGCAGGATGACGTCGGAATCGGCGACCTCCTCCAGCGTCGACCGGAACGCCTCCACCAGCTGGTGCGGCAGGTTGCGCACGAAGCCGACGGTGTCGGCGAGCGTGTACAGCCGGCCGTCGGCGGTCACCGAGCGGCGGACCGTCGCATCCAGCGTCGCGAACAGCGCGTTCTCGACCAGCACGCCGGCCTTGGTCACGCGGTTCAGCAGGCTCGACTTGCCCGCGTTGGTGTAGCCGGCGATCGCCACCGACGGCACCGAGTTGCGGTTGCGGTTCGCGCGCTTCGCCTCGCGGGCGGGTTTGAAGCCGGCGATCTGCTTGCGCAGCCGGGCCATGCGCGTGTGGATGCGGCGACGATCCAACTCGATCTTCGTCTCACCCGGTCCGCGCGAGCCCATGCCGGCGCCCGCTCCACCCACCTGGCCACCGGCCTGCCGGGACATCGACTCACCCCAGCCACGGAGGCGCGGGAGCAGGTACTCGAGCTGCGCGAGCTCGACCTGCGCCTTGCCCTCGCGGCTCTTGGCGTGCTGGCTGAAGATGTCGAGGATCACCGCGGTGCGGTCGATCACCTTCACCTTCACCACGTCCTCCAGCGCACGGCGCTGGCTCGGTGCGAGCTCGGTGTCGGCGATCACGGTGTCGGCGCCGAGGGCCGCCACGATCCCGGCCAGCTCCTCGGCCTTGCCGCGGCCGAGGTAGGTGCTGGGGTCGGGATGCGGTCGGCGCTGCAGCAGCCCGTCGAGCACGGCCGCTCCCGCAGTCTCCGCCAGGGCGGCGAGCTCGCGCATCGAGTTCTCGGCGTCCTGCAGGGAGCCCTGCGAGTACACGCCGATCAGCACGACGTTCTCGAGTCGCAGCTGCCGGTACTCGACCTCGGTGACGTCCTGGAGCTCGGTGGAGAGCCCGGACACACGCCTGAGCGCCGCGCGCTCCTCGCGGTCGAGCTGCTCGCCGTCGTGCAGTCCGCCCTCGACGGCGTCCGCCTGCAGGGCCTGCGCCCGTGCGGACGCACCCGAGCCGAACAGCGTCACCGTTGCACGGTTGTCCTGCGTGGCGAGCACGCGCGCGACCACGTCGTCTGCGTCGTGGTCGCGGATGTCGGTCTTATCAGTCATTCAGTTCCCCGATCCGGGTTAACCCTAGTTTGTTCGTGTCCTGTACGGTCTGCTTATGGCCAGCGGAGATCACTACTTTTCCCCGGCGCCCGAGAGCGAGATGAACCTGCGGCCGTTCACCGTTCAGCTCGCCGGCCAGACATACGAGCTGGTGACGGCGAACGGGATCTTCAGCCCCGAGCGCATCGACATGGGTACGCGAGTGCTGCTGGACCATGTCCCCGCAGCGCCGCCCGGAGGTCAGTTCCTCGACCTCGGCTGCGGCTGGGGGCCGCTGGCTCTCACACTTGCTCTCGAATCCCCTCATGCGACGGTCTGGGCCGTCGACGTCAACACCCGAGCGTTGGACGTGGTGCGCAGGAATGCGCAGAAGCTCGGTCTCACCAATGTAAACCCGGTGACGCCGGATAATGTTCCCGATGACGTGCGATTTACGACGATCTGGTCGAATCCACCGATCCGCGTCGGCAAGAACGAGCTGCACAACATCCTGGAGCGCTGGCTGCCCCGGCTCGAGCCCGGGTCGGACGCGTGGCTCGTCGTGCAGCGCAACCTCGGCAGCGATTCCCTCCAGCGATGGATCCAGGCGACTTTCCCGGAGCTGACCACCACGCGAGCCGCGACCTCGAAGGGCTACCGCGTCCTCCGAGCCCGCTCCCACGCCGACGCCTGACCCACGCCCTCGCGCCTCCCCTCCCCCGTCGAGTACGCACAAACTTGACGCCGTCGCGGCGCGGCGCGTGCAATTTGTGCGGACTCGACGGTGGGTGTGTAGAAGGGGGTCGGGTCAGGCGAGGTCGAGCGTGCCGGTGAAGACTAGGGCGGCGGGGCCGGAGAGGCCGACGTGCTCGCCGTCCTCGGTCGCGAACATGCGGACGCCGACGGTGCCGCCGGGCACCTCCACGCGCCACTGGTTCGGGGCGCCCTCGCCCGCCCAGTAACGGACCGCGAGCGCGGCGGCCGCAGCACCGGTGCCGCAGGAGAGCGTCTCGCCGCTCCCGCGCTCGTGCACGCGCATGCGGATGCGGCCGACGCCGTCGACGACGAGCGGCTCGTGCGGCACCACGAACTCGACGTTCGCTCCGTGCTCGGGGGCCGGCTCGATGTGCGGGATGTAGGTGAGGTCGGCCGCGTCGAGCTCGGAGTCGTCGGCGACGGCGACGACGACGTGCGGGTTGCCCATGTCGATGCCCAGCCCGGGCCGGGCGACGGCGAGCTCCTTGGCGCGGACGAGCGGCTCGCCGCCGTCGAGCCGCCAGCGGCCCAGGTCGACCTGGAAGCCGTTGGTGCTGCGCTGCACGTCACGCACGCCGGAGCGCGTGCCGATGGCGATCGTCCCGCCCTCGGGGAGCTCGGCGAGGCCGGTCTCGAGGAGGTAGCGGACGTAGACGCGGATGCCGTTGCCGCACATCTCGGCGGGCGACCCGTCGGCGTTGTAGTAGTCCATGAACCAGGTGGCCGCGTCGTCCTCGGCGAGGGCTGCCTCGCCCTCGGGGAGGTGCGCGGAGCGGACCGCACGGATGACACCGTCGGCGCCGACGCCGAAGTGGCGGTCGCAGATCTCGGCGATCTGGGCGGCGGTGAGCGGCAGGCGCCCCTCCGGGTCGGAGTAGAGCACGAAGTCGTTGCCCGTGCCCTGACCCTTGGTGAAGTGGATGGTCGCCATGCGTTCCAGCCTAGCGACCCACCGCGGGTGCGCCGCGCTCGACGGCCTCCGCCGAATCCACCAGCGCGATGGCCGCATCCACCAGGTCCGGGGCGTCATAGTCGAGCCAGTGGATGCCCGGGTAGCGCTTGAACCAACTGACCTGCCGGCGGGCGTAGCGACGGGTCAACTGCTGGGTCTGGGCGATCGCGTCCTCCCGGGAGAGCTCGCCGCGCAGCTCAGCGAGCGCTTGCGCGTAGCCGATCGCACGGCGGGCGGTGACACCGCGGTCGATGCCCTCAGGGATCAGTGCCGTCACCTCGGCGAGCAGCCCCTCCGCCCACATCCGGTCGACGCGGGCGTCGAGCCGGCCGACGAGTTCGTCCCGCGGGGCGGCGAGCCCGATGATGACGGTCGGTTCGTGCCAGAGGGACGGTTCGTCGGGCAGCGCGCCGGTGACGGAGGTGCCGGTCAGCTCGGCGACCTCGAGGGCGCGGACGATGCGGCGGCCGTTCCGCGATCCGATCCGCTGAGCGGCTTCCGGGTCGCGTTCGGCCAAGCGCTGGAAGAGCATCCCCGGCCCGTGCTCGGCGAGTTCCGCTTCGAGGCGTGCCCGAAGCTCGGGGTCGGTTCCCGGGAACCGCAGGTCGAACAGCACGCTCGACACGTACAGTCCTGAGCCGCCGACCAGGATGGGGACGGCGCCACGGTCGGCGATCTCCTGGATGCGCGCCCGCGCTTCCGGCTGGTAGCGGGCGACGGTGGCCTCGTCGGTGACGTCGAGCACGTCGAAGAGGTGGTGCGGGATGCCGCGCCACTCCTCCGCCGGGAGCTTGGCCGTGCCGATGTCCATGCCGCGGTACAGCTGCATCGCGTCGGCGTTGACGACCTCGGATGTGCGCCCTCGGACGCGCAGCGCGTCGGCCAGCGCCAGCGAGAGGTCGGTCTTGCCGGTGCCGGTCGCGCCGACGATGGCGACGAGCGGGGGCGCGAGCGCCGCGCTCAGCGCTGTCCGTCCGTCGGGTCGTAGATCGGCATCGTGCCGACGCCCGGCGACGTGAGCGGTTCGCGTGTGCGGAGCGTCGGGAGTCCGAGGGAGACCCGGCCCGCTGCGGCGCCCGCCGCCGTGCCGCCGTGGCTGGGCACCGCGCAGGACTCGGCCTCTGCGCGATCCCAGGCGTCGCCCGCGCGAGTGCGGCGGATGCGGAGCGGCGCGCCGTCTGCAGAGTCGGCGATGAGGTGATGTGGCGCGGCCTGGGTGACGCGGACGGTGACGACGTCTCCGGGACGCGGCATCTCGGAGCCTGCGGGCAGCTCGAAGTGCACGAGGCGGCTGTCTTGGGCGCGGCCGCTGAGCCGGCGCGTGTCGGCGTCCTTCCGGCCCTCGCCGTTGGCGACGAGGAGTTCGACCTCGCGGCCGATGAGCTTCTGGTTCTCCTCCAGGGAGATGCGCTCCTGCAGCGCCGTGAGCCGGTCGTAGCGCTCCTGGACGATCTCCTTGGGCACCTGGTCCTCCATGGTCGCCGCGGGCGTGCCGGGGCGGATGGAGTACTGGAAGGTAAAGGCGGACGCGAAGCGGGCGGCTTCGACGACACGGAGCGTCTCCTGGAAGTCCTCCTCGGTCTCACCGGGGAAGCCGACGATGATGTCGGTGCTGATCGCCGCATCCGGCAGCTTCGCCCGCACGCGGTCGAGGATGCCGAGGAACTTCTCGGAGCGGTACGAACGGCGCATGGAGCGGAGGATGCGGTCGGACCCGGACTGCAGCGGCATGTGGAGTTGCGGCATGACGTTGGGCGTCTCGGCCATCGCGTCGATCACGTCGTCGGTGAACGCTGCGGGGTGCGGGCTGGTGAACCGGATGCGCTCGAGGCCCTCGATCTGGCCGGCGGCGCGCAGGAGCTTGCTGAAGGCCTGACGGTCTCCGAACTCCACGCCGTAGGAGTTGACGTTCTGCCCGAGCAGCGTGACCTCGATGGCCCCGTCGTCGACGAGGGCCTGGATCTCGGCGAGGATGTCTCCCGGGCGGCGGTCCTTCTCCTTTCCGCGGAGCGACGGGACGATGCAGAACGTGCAGGTGTTGTTGCAGCCGACCGAGATGGAGACCCAGCCGGAGTACGACGAGTCGCGCTTGGTCGGAAGCGTCGACGGGAAGGTCTCGAGCGATTCGAGAATCTCGATCTCGGCGGCGTCGTTGTGACGGGCGCGCTCGAGAAGGCTCGGAAGCGATCCCATGTTGTGAGTGCCGAAGACGACGTCGACCCACGGCGCCTTCTCGAGGATGACGTTCTTGTCCTTCTGGGCGAGGCACCCGCCCACGGCGATCTGCATGCCTTCGTGCCGGCGCTTCACGCCGGCGAGGTGGCCGAGGTTGCCGTAGAGCTTGTTGTCGGCGTTCTCGCGCACCGCGCAGGTGTTGATGACGACGATGTCGGCCTCTTCACCGTTGGCGGGGATGTAACCCGCCGCTTCGAGGGAGCCGCTGAGGCGCTCGGAGTCGTGGACGTTCATCTGGCAGCCGAACGTGCGCACCTCGTAGGTTCGCGCTCGGCCGTCGGGACGGATAGCCGCCTCGGAGGGCGCGATGACGCTGTGCTGTTCCAGGATGCTCATGATGGCGACAAGTCTACGTTTCTCGTCGCCTCGCAGGCGACGTGGTCACGGGGCGTTCGGCAGACGCCCGCCTACTGGAAACGGACTCCGGAACCGCCACGCGGGCGCCGGGTCGCGAACGCCGCATCCATCGCCTGCCGCACGACATCCGACGCGTACCCTTTGCGCGCAAGGAACCCGTGCAGCCGGCGTCGGGCGGTCTCGTCGTCGTAGGACGACAGCTGCCCCATGCGCTTCACGGCCAGCTCCGTCGCGCGCTCCAGTTCGTCGTCGTCGCCGATGTCGGCCAACGCGGCCTCGATCAGGACGGGATCGATGTGGCGCCGCTTGAGCTCCTGCTCGATCGCCGTGCGCCCGAGCCCTTTCCGGCTGTGCTGCGTGAAGGCGAGTGTCGCAGCGAGCGCTGCGTCGTCGATCACGCCGAGCACCTCCAGCCGATCGAGCTCCGGCCCGTACACCGCCGGGTCGATCTCGCGCTTGGTGAGCAACTGCTCGAGCTCCCACCGCGACATGCCCCGCCGCGCCAGCTGACGGATCGCGACCCCGGACGTCTTGCGCGCCTGCCGAACCGTCTCCTCGTCGACCTCGGCCTCGTCGGGAATCGATGGCGCCGGGGGCTCGGCACCCCAGGTGTTGTTCCACCCGGAGTCCGACCCCGCGTCGGTCCTCTGACCGGGTCGCCCGCGCGCGGCGCCCGCCGCGGCGTCCCCGCCTGGAGCCTCGCCGGGCAATGCGACCACTGGCCGCACAACGCCTTCCTGCGACCGGCCCTCGCGGGCCTTGCCGCGGCGCGACGGATGCTGGTCGCCGTCGGCACCGCGGGCGGAGGCCGCTCGCCGGAGTGGGGTTACGGGAGCCAAATGCTCCCGCGCCCCCGCCTCGACGGTCGACGTACCGTCACCCTGGTCGTCCTGCGGAGAGGACGGGAACTTCACCACCACGAGGATCTCCTCCGTGAGGCGAAGGGCACGGTTACGCGCCCTTTCGAGCCTGCAGCTTGTCTTCGATCGACCCGACGTTGGACGGCTCTTCCGCCACCGCGTTCGGGTCGGCCATGATGCCCAGCTTGATCTTGATCTTCTGCTCGATCTCGGACGCGATGTCCGGGTTGGCGATCAGGAAGTTGCGCGAGTTCTCCTTGCCCTGGCCGAGCTGGTCGCCCTCGTAGGTGTACCAAGCGCCCGACTTCTTGACGAGGCCGTGCTCCACACCGAAGTCGAGCAGGCTGCCCTCGCGGGAGATGCCGACACCGTAGAGGATGTCGAACTCCGCCTGCTTGAAGGGCGGGGCCATCTTGTTCTTGACGACCTTCACCCGGGTGCGGTTGCCGACCGCGTCGGCGCCGTCCTTCAGGGTCTCGATACGACGGATGTCGAGGCGCACCGACGCGTAGAACTTGAGCGCCTTACCACCGGCGGTGGTCTCCGGGCTGCCGAAGAAGACACCGATCTTCTCACGCAGCTGGTTGATGAAGATCATCGTGGTGTTGGTCTGGTTGAGGCCACCGGTGAGCTTACGGAGGGCCTGCGACATCAGACGGGCCTGGAGGCCGACGTGCGAGTCACCCATCTCGCCCTCGATCTCGGCGCGGGGCACGAGCGCGGCGACGGAGTCGATGACGATCAGGTCGATGGAGCCGGAGCGGACCAGCATGTCGGCGATCTCGAGCGCCTGCTCACCCGTGTCGGGCTGCGAGACGAGGAGCGCGTCGATGTCGACGCCGAGCTTTCGCGCGTACTCGGGGTCGAGTGCGTGCTCCGCGTCGATGAAGGCTGCGATGCCGCCCGCCCGCTGGGCGTTGGCGATGGCGTGCAGGGTCAGCGTCGTCTTACCCGACGACTCCGGGCCGTAGATCTCGACGATGCGGCCACGGGGCAGTCCGCCGATGCCGAGGGCGACGTCGAGGGCGATGGATCCGGTCGGCACGACCTCGACGGGGGCGCGCTCGTCGCTGCCCAGTCGCATGACGGAGCCCTTGCCGAACTGGCGGTCGATCTGCGCGAGGGCTGTTTCCAGGGCCTTCTCGCGGTCTGCGGGTGATGGCATTTTGCGGTTCTCCTTCGTGGGCTTCGCTACGGTTCGACTCTAGGAGTGACGTCCGACACCCGAAGCGAGGGACGCGCATCTGTGGACAACCGGTTTTCGACTGCCGATGTGAAGAAGTGTAGCCAGTTCCGAACATATCTTCGAGAACCGAAAATGGCGTGTCGCGCCGACGGTCAGCGCTTCGGGGCAGGCTTTCCCGCGCCGTACCAGTGCGACTGCGGCACACCGGTCTCCTTGCAGAGCGCGATCCACACCTCGCGCGGAGACAGACCCGCGGCGATGGCCTCGTTGGGCGTGCGACCGCCGAGTTCGCCGAGGACGAGGTCGGTCAGCAGCGTCTGACCGTAGGTGCTGCCGAACTCGTCGGTGACGGCGCGCTGGAACTCGCTGAGCTTCATGGGTCCTTAGTTTCGGAGAGCCGGGAGGGGGTAAACGAAGGACGCCCCGCCGAGAGCGGGGCGTCCTCCTGAGTGTGCGGGATCAGCGGGCGACCAGGTCCGAGTCCATCGCCGAGACGAACTCGTCCGGAACCGTGTCCGGAATGACCGGCTCGAGACCCTCGAGTACCGCGATCCGATCGCCGACCTCGCGCATGATGACCGAGACCGGCGTCTCCAGAGCGTCTGCCACGGAGGCGAGGATCTCACTCGACGCCTCCTTCTGTCCGCGCTCGACCTCGCTGAGGTACCCGAGCGCGACGCTCGCCTTACTGGCGACCTGGCGGAGCGTACGACCCTTTTGCAGGCGGAAGTCCCTGAGCACGTCGCCGATTTCCTGACGTACAAGAATCATTCGGAGCCTCCCTCTCTTACCCTGCCGACGTATCGATGGGATACGAATGTACCGCATCCCTGCGCTCCACGATATCGAGGGCTACTGGGCTTTTCTTGTGAATGCAGCAGGTGTAACCAGACCGAAACACCGCGTATTCCCGCGGTAATCCGGGAGTCTCAAACACCCGTTATGCCGAGCTCGTCCGCAAGCGCCCGGACGGCCTCGACGACCGTCTGCCGGCGGATGCCGTCTCGATCGCCCGTGAGAGCGAGCGCGACGGACCGCGCACCCGCATCGGAAGCGACACCGACATAGACCGTGCCGACCGGTCGCCCGCCCTGCGGATCGGGTCCGGCGACTCCCGTCGTCGCCACTCCGATGTCGGCCGGGCGGCCGGCGACGGCCAGACGATCGCGGACGCCGACGGCCAGTTGACGGGCGACCTCGGGATGGACGGGGCCCTCCGCCGCGAGCAGAGCGGCGTCCACCCCCAGCAGGGTGCGCTTCAGCTCGGTGGCGTAGACCACCGCTCCTCCGAGGACGACGGCGGAGGCTCCGGGGACGCTGGTGAGCTCGGCGGTGAGGAGGCCGCCGGTGAGCGACTCGGCCACCGCGATCGTGAGCCTGCGCTGGATCAACGCGTGGACGACCGTCTCTGTCGCTGATGGATCAGGCGACGGCATGCTTCGCTCTCCGGCCCTTCCACGCCTGCCAGAGGTAGTCGATGCCGGTCCAGACCGTGAGGATGACGGCCGCGGTCATGAGGATGCCGTTGACCCAGAAGATCCAGTCTCCGAACACCGTCCACAGCGGGACGAGCGCGAAGGAGATGGCCACCGACTGGACGATGGTCTTGATCTTGCCGCCGCGCGAGGCGGCGATGACGCCCTGCCGGATCACGACGAAGCGGTAGACGGTGATCCCGATCTCGCGCACCAGGATCACGACGGTCACCCACCAGGGCAGCTCCCCGAGGATGGACAGCGCGATGAGCGCACCCCCGGTGAGCACCTTGTCGGCGATGGGATCGAGGAGCTTGCCGAGGTCGGTGACGAGCCCCTGGCGACGGGCCAGGGCGCCGTCCACGCCGTCCGTCGCGATCGCGACGATGAAGAGCACCGCGGCCGCCCAGCGGAGCCAGCCGTCGTCTCCGCCGTCGGCGAGCAGCATCCAGACGAACAGTGGAGCGAGCAGGATGCGCACCACGGTGATCGCGTTGGGCAGGTTCCAGTTGCTCACGTGCTCTGTTCCGCCGTCCGCCGCTGCGGGCGGAGGCGTGTCGGGCACCGACATCGTGGTCGTCTACTCTCTGTCGGTCAGCTGCCAGGCGTCCTCGTCGGAGTCGCCCTCGACCTCAGGATAGCCCGCCGTCATCGCCGCGACGGGGTCGTTTCCGTAGCGGTCGTCGATCTCGGCGTCGCCGGCCTCGGCCGCGGGTCCGAGCGCAGCGGACGCGCCCGCTCCCGCTCCCGCCGCGGCGCTCGGCGCGGACGGTGCCACGCCGGCGGGCGGCTCCTCGCCGCGGAGCCGCGCGATCACCTGCGGGAGCTGCTCCGCCGTGGCGAGCACGTCGCGGGCCTTGGAGCCCTCGGACGGCCCGACGATCTCGCGGGACTCCAGCAGGTCCATGAGCCGGCCGGCCTTCGCGAAGCCGACGCGCAGCTTGCGCTGCAGCATCGACGTGGAGCCGAACTGCGACGACACGACGAGCTCGGCGGCCGCGAGCAGGAGCTCGAGGTCGTCACCGATGTCGGAGTCGATCTGCTTCTTCTCGGCCGACACCGTGACGTCCTGGCGGTACTCCGGCCGCGCCTGCCGGGTGACATGGTCGACGACCTTCTGGATCTCGTCCTCGTTGACCCACGCGCCCTGCACGCGGATCGCCTTGGATGCACCCATCGGCAGGAACAGGGCGTCGCCCTGGCCGATCAGCTTGTCGGCGCCCGGCTGATCGAGGATGACGCGCGAGTCGGTGACGCTCGTCACCGCGAACGCCAGCCGCGAGGGGACGTTCGCCTTGATCAGTCCGGTCACGACATCCACCGAGGGTCGCTGGGTGGCGAGGACCAGGTGGATGCCGGATGCGCGTGCCAGCTGCGTGATGCGGACGATCGAGTCCTCCACGTCGCGCGGCGCGACCATCATCAGGTCGGCGAGCTCGTCGACGACGACGAGCAGGTACGGATACGGCTTCAGCTTCCGCTCACTGCCGGCGGGCAGGACGATCTCGTCGTTCACGACGGCGCGGTTGAAGTCGTCGATGTGGCGGAAGCCGAAGCTCGCCAGATCGTCGTACCGCATGTCCATCTCCTTCACGACCCACTGCAAGGCCTCGGCGGCCTTCTTCGGGTTCGTGATGATGGGCGTGATGAGGTGCGGGACGCCACCGTAGATGGTCAGCTCGACGCGCTTCGGGTCGATGAGCACCATCCGCACCTCCGACGGCTTCGCGCGCATCAGGAGGCTGGTGATCATCGAGTTGACGAAGCTCGACTTGCCCGAACCGGTGGAACCGGCGACGAGCAGGTGGGGCATCTTGGCCAGGTTCGCGACCACGAAGCCGCCGCCCACGTCTTTACCGACGCCGATCGTCATCGGGTGGACGCTCTTCGTGGCCGCGGGAGACCGCAGCACGTCGCCGAGCGACACGATCTCGCGGTCGCTGTTCGGGATCTCGATGCCGATCGCGCTCTTGCCCGGGATCGGCGAGAGGATGCGGACCTCGTTGCTCGCGACGGCGTATGACAGGTTCTTGCTGAGCGCGGTAACGCGTTCGACCTTGACGCCGGGGCCGAGCTCGATCTCGTACTGCGTGACCGTCGGGCCGCGCGAGTAGCCGGTGACCTTCGCGTCCACGCCGAACTGGGTGAGGACGGACGTGATGGCGGCGACGATCTCGTCGTTCGCGCCGGAGCGGGTCTTCGCGGGCGTTCCGGCGGACAGCATGGTTGCGGACGGGAGGTTGTACGGAGCAGACGGCTCCGGGAGCGCCGGCGGGGCGACATCCTCGTCGAAGTCCTCGGCGCCGGCCTGGAAACCGGGGAGCACGGCCGCGCCTCCAGGGGCGCCGCCCACCGGCGGGAGCGGCGCGACGGCCGTCGGCGGCTGCTCTCCGGTGAACCGCTGCAGGGCGTCCTCGGCGTTGGCGAGCTCGCTCAGCACCTCAGTGTTGTAGTGATCGCTGGCCGGGTCGGGTTCGAGGGCGGTCGCGAACTCCCCCTTGCCCCGCTGGCCTGCGCCGAAGACCTCGGTGAGGCCGTCCGCCGGGGCGGCGTCGTACTCCGGGTCCTCTTCGCGCTGCGACTTGTTCCGGCGCCACCAGGGCAGGTTGGCCTCCTGCTCCGGCTCGTCGTCGACGCCGTCGAGCTCGACCTGCTTGGATCGGGCTTCCTTCGCCTCCTGACGCTCGTCCTCCGTCGGCAGCTGCGCCCCGAACAGGTAGGCGTACAGCTCACGGATGCGCTCGGGCAGCTTGTTCGGCGGTGTCTTGGTGATGATGAAGAGGCTGAGGATCAGCAGCAGGATGATGACGGCGCCCGCGCCGTATGGCGTGATCAGCAGCGACAGCGGCGCGGCGATCAGCCACCCCAGCACACCGCCCGCCTGCGCGAGCGCGTTCACGCCGTCGCTCGGCGACGGGTGCGGGCTGAACAGATGACACAGCCCGGACACCGTGAGCAGCAGGATGCTCAGGCCGATGCCGATGCGCGTGTTGTCGTGAACCGAGCTGGGATGGCGGAACAGCCACGCGGCGAACAGCACCATGACCACCGGGAGAGCGAACGCCACGCGCCCGAAGAGCAGACCGAACGTCGACGCGTCCAGCATGCGCGCGACCTGGTTGTTGATGAAGAACCACTCGATGACGGCACCGGCGGCTGCTAGCAGGACCAGGAAGAACGGAAACCCGTCACGGCGCTCTTCTTTCGCCAGCTTCTCCGGACCGAGCGCACGGAATGCGGCGCCGGTGAGGTGGGCGAGGCCCATCCACGCGCGGATCAGCGGACTGGACCCCGCGTCGGCTGCCGGGTAGGCGACCGTCTTCTGCTGCGCGGTCTTCGACGCCGGCTTGCGCGCGGTCGACCCGCCGCGACCGGAGTTCCGGGCGCGTGCATTCGACTTGGTGCTCGTAGCCATGGCACAACGGTACGTCGTGCCCCCGTCATCACGCGGTTCCCGCGCCTGAGTTGTGGAAATCCGGCCCGCCGCGGGGAGTGTGCACAACTCGTCGGAGCGACCGCGTGGCGACCGAATTCCGGTTGTGAGACGAATGGCTCTCGCCCTGAGAGGGCGAGAGCCATTCGTGCTTTCTGACGTCACCCGACATTCCGGGGCGATCGGCTCGCAGCACTCACCTACATTCGGCAGCGCTTGCGTCCCGGGAACAGGGCTCCGAAGAGCGGATACAGCCCGTAATACACAATGCAACCCATGACTACTCCTTCGTGTCAAAGATCCAGAAAGGGACCTCTTGATCAGAAGGACGCGCGCACTCCGAGATCGTGACGCTCAGTCGCCCAGGAACTCGTGTTCACCTGAGTTGTGGAAATCCGGCCCCGTCAGCGAACTGTGCGCACCATCGTGTCGGAGCCCTCTCCCGAGGCGACCGTCACGTACCCCTCGCTGATGTAGAGGCGCTGGGCGAAGTTGGAGCGCTCGACGCTGAGGCTGAGTCGCGCGTGGCCGCGGGCCGCCGCGTCGCGCGCCAGCTCGCGGAGCAGCACCCGGCCGACGCCCTGCGCGCGCCACTGCGGATAGACGCCCAGCGTCAGCTCGGGCACCCCGGCAGCGACGAAGCCGTAGCCGGGGTCGCTCGGCGAGAACAGGCGTGCCCAGGCGGCGCCGACGGGCACGCCGCGGGCGTCCTCGGCCACGCAGCCGAAGTCGCCCGGCCGCTGCCAGCCCGCGATGTAGTGGCGGACGGAGGGATCGTCGAGGACCGTCACCCGCGGCCTGGTGCGCACCGGATTCCAGTTCGCGGCCTCCACCAGCATGTCCGCGAGCACCCGGGCGTCGCCGGGAACGGCGGGACGGATGTGGAACGCGTTCATGGACGAACGTTACCCACCGGCGTGTTTCCGGCGGGTAACGATCCCGGCCGGCCGGCGCGAGGCCGGATCAGGCCTCGATCACCAGCGGCACGATCATCGGCCGGCGGCGGTAGCTGGTGTTGACCCAGCGGCCGACGGTCCGCCGGACCACCTGCGAGAGCGCGTGCGAGTCGCGGACACCGTTGTGGGCGGCCTCCGACAGGGCGGCGGCGATCTTCGGCTTGACGTCGTCGAACACCGCGTCGTCCTCCGCGAAACCGCGGGCGTGCACCTCCGGGCCGGTCACGATGCGGCCGGTCGCGGCCTCCACGACGACGATGATCGAGATGAAGCCCTCCTCGCCCAGGATGCGGCGGTCCTTCAGGTCGGCGTCGGTGATCTCGCCGACGCTGGAGCCGTCGACGTAGACGAAGCCCAGGTCGAGCTGGCCGACCACGCGGGCGACGCCGTCGCGCAGGTCGACGACCGAGCCGTCCTCCGCCAGGATCGTGTTCTTCTCGGGAACGCCGGTGTCCATCGCGAGGCGCGCGTTGGCCACCAGGTGGCGGTACTCGCCGTGCACGGGCATGACGTTCTTCGGCTTCAGGATGTTGTAGCAGTAGAGCAGCTCGCCCGCGGCCGCGTGGCCCGAGACGTGGACCTTCGCGTTGCCCTTGTGCACGACGTTCGCACCGAGCTTGGTGAGCCCGTCGATGACGCGGTAGACCGCGTTCTCGTTGCCCGGGATGAGGCTCGACGCCAGGATCACCGTGTCGCCGGGACCGACCTCGATCTGGTGGTCGAGGTTCGCCATCCGCGCGAGCACGGCCATGGGCTCGCCCTGCGATCCGGTCGACATGTAGACGATCTCGTCGTCGGGGAGGTCGGCGGCCTTCTTGTAGTCGATGAGCACGCCATCGGGGACCTTGAGGTACCCGAGCTCCGCCGCGATGGTCATGTTGCGGACCATCGAGCGGCCGAGGAGGGCGACGCGGCGGCCGTTCGCGGCGGCGGCGTCGAGCACCTGCTGCACGCGGTGGACGTGGCTGGAGAAGCTGGCGACGATCACGCGACGGGGCGCCCGGGCGATGACGGCGTCGAGCACCGGGCCGATCGAGCGCTCCAGCGGTGTGAACCCCGGAACGTCGGCGTTGGTCGAGTCGGCGAGGAACAGGTCGACGCCCTTCTCGCCGAGGCGCGCGAAGGCCCGCAGGTCGGTGATGCGGTCGTCGAGCGGAAGCTGGTCCATCTTGAAGTCGCCGGTGTGGAGCACGACCCCGGCCGGGGTGGTGATCGCCACGGCGAGCGCATCAGGGATGGAGTGGTTGACCGCGACGAACTCCAGGGAGAACGGGCCGAGCTGCTCGACCTGCCCCTCCTTGACCGTGAGTGTGTACGGCTGGATTCGGTGCTCCTTGAGCTTCGCCTCCACCAGGGCCAGTGTCAGGCCCGAGCCGATCAGCGGGATGTCGCGCCGCAGCCTGAGCAGGTACGGAACGGCGCCGATGTGGTCCTCGTGCCCGTGGGTGAGCACGACGCCGACGACGTCATCCAAGCGATCGCGCACCGGGGCGAAGTCGGGGAGGATGAGGTCGACGCCCGGCTGGTCCTGCTCGGGGAAGAGGACGCCGCAGTCGACGATGAGGAGTTTTCCCTCGTATTCGAAGACGGTCATGTTGCGGCCGATCTCACCGAGACCGCCCGTCGGGATGATGCGGAGTGTTCCGGGTTCGAGCGCGGGAGGCTCGGCGACGAGGTTGGGCATGTGCCCTCCTATTTCTGTGTTCTTCTCGGGGCTTCGCGCGCCCGCCATGTGTTCGACCGCCTGTGCGGTCGTCAGCGTGTGGTCCCGGCGATCTTCGGGAGCGCACCGCCCGCGGCCGCGTTGCGGTCGGGGCGGAAGTTCGAGAAGTCGACACCGGGGATGTCTGTGACGAGGTCGAGCTCGTCTTCGATCTGGGCGGCCTCCCACTCCTCGGGCCCGACGAGCGGCAGACGCACGCGGGGACTCGAGATGCGGCCGAGGCCGTGGAGGATGTACTTGGCAGCAACGGTACCGGGCACGTGTGTCATCACCGCGCGCACCAGCGGTTCGAGCTTCATGTGGGCGGCGGTGGCGGTCGCCAGGTCGCCTGCGTTGACCGCATCCACGATCTGGCGGTACGGGGTGGCGGCGATGTTCGCCGTGACGCCGATGAGCCCGCTCGCCCCGATGGAGAGGTGCGGGAGCACGTTGGCGTCGTCGCCCGAGAAGTACATCAGGTCGGTCTGGTTGAGCACGCGACTGACCTCGCTGAAGTCGCCCTTCGCGTCCTTGATCGCGAGCACGTTCGGATGCTTCGCGATGCGGAGGATGGTCTCGTACTTGATCGGGACGCCGGTCCGGCCGGGGATGTCGTAGAGGATGACCGGAAGGTCCGTCGAGTCGGCGATCATCCGGAAGTGGGTCAGGATGCCGGCCTGCGTCGGCTTGTTGTAATACGGCGTGACGACCATGACGCCGTCGGCCCCGGCCTTCTCGCTCTGCTGGTACAACTGGATGGCGTGAGCGGTCTCGTTGGACCCGCCGCCGGTGATGATCTTGGCCCGGCCGTCGGCGACGGACTTGCCCACTTCGACCAGGCGGAGCTTCTCGGGGTCCGTCAGCGTTGAGGTCTCCCCCGTCGTGCCCGTGACCACGATGCCGTCCGCCCCCGCGCGGATCACGTCGTCGATGTGCTTCTCGACCGCCGCCCAGTCCACTTCGCCATCAGCGGTGAACGGGGTGACCAGGGCGACGAGGACCTGGCCGAACGGATTCTCGGAAGCAGCCATGGCACAAGGCTATCGGGTCGCCGTCACGGGAGGTCACATTAGCTGCGCTGTCCACAGCGTCGGCGTAGCGTCCCGACCTGTGAACGGATTCGCGGCTCTCGGCATCCTGCTCGGGCTCGTCGCCGTCGTCACGGCGGCCGGTCTCCTCTGGCGCGCGACGACCGGCCGGGCCCGGACGGTGCGCACCCACGACGTCGTCATCCCCGCCGAGATCGGCGTCGACGGCTTCGGCGGCCGTGCCACCCTCCTGCAGTTCTCCACCGAGTTCTGCGCACCCTGCCGCTCCACCGCCCGCGTGCTCGACGACCTCGCCGCCGACGTCGACGGCGTCACTCACGCCGAGGTCGACCTCACCGACCGGCCGGAGCTCGCCACCCGCTTCGGGATCCTCCAGACGCCGACGACCCTCGTCCTCGACGCCACGGGCGCGGTCCGCGCCCGGATCGGCGGCGCCGCCCGCCCGGACGATGTCCGCCTCACCCTCCACCGCATCCTCGGGAGTGACCATGTCTCAGCCTGATCCGTCCGCTCGCACCGGCATCGACCCGCGGTCGCCGCGTTTCGGCGCCGGGATCACCGCTGTCCTGCTGCTGATCGACCTGTTCCTCTCGCTCGTCGGTGCGACGACCGCCGCCGCGGTGCTGCTGCTCGTCATCGCGCTCCTCTTCGCCTGGGGCGCCTTCGCGGGCATCCGCCGCCATCCGTACGGCGTGCTGTTCCGCGCCGTGATCCGGCCCCGGCTCGCGCCTCCGACGGAGCTCGAAGACCCGGCGCCCCCGACTTTCGCGCAGGCGGTCGGGCTGCTCGTCACCGGCGTGGGCCTCGTTCTGTTTGTGTCCGGGGTGCCGCTCGCCCTCCCGATCGCGGCGGCGCTCGCGTTCGCCGCCGCCTTCCTCAACTCCGTGTTCGGATACTGCCTGGGCTGCCAGCTGTACCTGCTGCTGGTGCGCGCCCGGCTCATCCGGCGCCGCGTCGACGCCTGAGCGAGCGGCCCAGCCGGGAATCCGCCCAGCACCCGGTGACGGTGTCGGAACCCGTCACTAGGGTGGGAGACGCCCGGCCGCGCTCGGCGGCGGAGCGTCACGAGGAGGTCTTCATGGCAGTCACCAGCGCATCCACCACCGTCTGGAACGGCGATCTCAGGAGCGGCTCCGGAACGGTCACGCTCGATTCGTCGCACGCGGCGGAACTGGCCGTCAACTGGAAGGCCCGCTCCGAGGGCGGCGCCGAGGTCACCACCCCGGAGGAACTGCTCGGAGCGGCGCACGCCGCCTGCTTCTCGATGGCCTTCTCGAACGTGCTCGCGCAGTTCGGCAACGCACCGGAGAGCATCCGGACCACCGCCGCGGTCACCTTCGACCCGGCTCAGGGCATCACCGGCAGCCACCTGACCGTCACCGCGAGCGTTCCCGGGCTCTCGGACGAGGACTTCCAGCGCCTCGCGGATGAGGCCAAGAGCACCTGCCCGGTGTCGCGAGCGCTGGTCGGCATCCCGATCACCCTCGACGCGTCTCTCGCCTGATCCGCCGGCGGCCGGACATGCGCGTACTGCTCGCCGGGGCCTCCGGCATGATCGGCGGCGAGCTGCGCCGCCAGCTGGCCGCGGCGGGACACGAGACGCGGAGGCTGGTCCGCCGCGAGCCCGCCGACGCCGACGAGTTCCGCTGGGCGCCGGAGGAACGCTCCGTCGACCCCGCGCTGTTCGACTGGGCCGACGCGGTCGTCAATCTCTCCGGCAGCTCGCTGCAGCGACTGCCCTGGACACGCGCGACCAAGCGGCGCATCCTGTCGTCGCGCCTGCAGGCAACGGGCACGCTCGCCGAGGGGATGCGCCGGGCCGACACCCCGCCCGATGTGTTCGTCAGCGGCTCCGCCGTCGGCTACTACGGCGACCGCCCGGGCCAGCAGCTGACCGAGGCGGCGACGAAGGGGCGGGGATTCCTCGCCGATGTCGTCGACGCGTGGGAGGCGGCGGCCCGGCTCGCGCCATCGTCCACCCGGGTGGCGCTCGCGCGGACCGGTGTCGTCATCGGCCGCGGCGGCGCTCTGAAACCGCTGCTCCCGCTCGCCAAGGCGGGACTCGCGGGACCGCTCGGCGGCGGACGCCAGCACTGGCCCTGGGTCAGCCTGCACGACGAGGCGGCAGCGCTCGTCCACCTGCTGACCTCGTCGCTCGAGGGGCCGGTCAACATCGCCGGGCCGACGCCCGCGACGGCCGGAGAGATCGTACGGGCGCTGGCACAGGCGGTGCGACGGCCGTACCTCCTGCCGGTGCCGAAGTTCGCGATCGAGCTGGCGCTGCAGGACGCCGGCCGCGAACTCCTGCTCGCGGATCAGCTGGTGGTGCCGAAGGCGCTGCTCGACGACGGCTTCGAGTTCCGGGATCCGACGATCGAGGACGCGATGGACCGGCTCGTCGAGGTGCGCGCGGCCTGACGGAGTTGCACTCCCGCCGCCGGCATCCGGAGCCGGGTGCTCAGCGTGCCGCGGGACGTTCCGCCTTCGCCTGTGCGCGCTCGAGGCGGATCGCCTGCCGCAGTGCCTCCCTCGCCCGACGCCGGTCTCCGGACGCGTCGTAGGCGAGCCCGAGCCGGAACCAGGCGCGCCAGCTCTCCGGCTCCGCCTCGACCTCGGCGCGGTACCGCGGGAACTCCGCGTCGGCGGCGTCCCGGAGCGGTCGGCCGCTCGCACGGGTCGGCAGGTCTTCGACGGGGAGCGCGCCCTCCGCATCCAGCTGTCGCACCAGACGCTCGGTGCGCGCGCCGAACAGCAGCTCCCGGCCGATGGCCCACGCGGCGATGAACGGGAGCACGATCAGCGCGACACCCATGGCGATGCCGACCGGCTCGCCGGTCAGCACGAGCATGACCGCGCGCTGGGTGACCAGCACGAGGTAGACGAGCAGGAGGACCGCCATCAGGATGGCGGCCAAACGGTTTCTCATGGCGGCCGGTCTCTTATCGCGTCGGGTCGGTGCCGTCGTCGCCCGCATCCCGGACGGTCGGGCGCGGCGGCTCGCCGCTCGGCTCCGCGATCCCGAGGTCGACGAGCTTGTCGAGGCCGACGGTCACCCCGGTCGCGGTCACGGCAGCGCGCAGCGCGAGGAGGATGCCCGCCTCGTACGCCTCCGGGCCGATCGTGTCGTGGCGGATGGTCAGCTGCTCCCCCGCACCGCCGAAGATCACCTGCTGCTGGGCGACGACCCCGCGCATCCGGAGGCTGTGGATGGGCACGCTCGCGACCTGCTGCCCGCGAGCGCGCTGGTCGGAGTGCGGCGCCTCCACCGGGCCCTTCGCCGCGCGTGCGGCGCCGATGAGTTCGGCGGTGCGCACCGCCGTGCCGGACGGCGAGTCGACCTTGCCCGCACCGTGCGTCTCCACGATCTCGATGGAGTCGAAGAACCGGGCGGCGACGGTGGCGAACGCGGTGCCCAGGGCCGAGCCGAGGGAGAAGTTGGGGATGACGACGGCGCCGCGTCCCTCGTGCTCGGCGACGCGACGCTCCAGGTCGAGGATGCGGTCCGCCGACCAGCCGGATGTCCCGACGAGAACGTTGAGACCGTGATCGACCGCGAAGGCGACGATCCGGGGGCTGACCTGCGGAAGCGTCATATCGACGAGCACGTCCGCGCCGAGCATGTCCTCCAGCGGCGAGCGGGAGCCGAGCCGTGCGACGAGCTCGAGGTCGTCGGCTTCCTCGATGAGACGGACCGCCACGCTTCCCAGTTTTCCGGTCGCTCCGGCGACGGCCACGCGAATGCTCACCCGATCAGCCTACCCGCGGGCCGCGTTACGCTGGGCCGATGGTGTCTTTCGCAGACGTCGCCGTCACCGACGCGACCGCCCACCGGATGCTGTCCGACTACTTCGCCGAGCGCGCGGAGACGTTCCCGAGCTCGCAGGGCGCGTACCGGACCTCGTTTCCGGATCCTGGCCAGTTCGTGGCGCCGAACGGCGTCTTCCTGCTCGCCTACGACGAAGGCGTGGAGGTGGGATGCGGCGGGATCCGCGAGCTGCGCGTCCCGCTGTCGGAGATCGAGGAGGGCGTGCCGGTCGTGCGGTACGAGATCAAGCACCTGTGGGTGACGCCGACGCAGCGCGGCAATGGGTATGGCCGGGCGATCCTCGCCGAGCTGGAGCTGCGCGCCCGCGGCTTCGGTGCGACCGAGCTGGTGCTCGACACGAACGCGAGTCTGGAGGCGGCCGGCGGCCTGTACCGCTCGCACGGCTACGAGCCCATCCAGCCCTACAACGACAACCCCAACGCGACCGACTGGTTCCGCAAGCCCCTCCACTGACGCCGACAGCTCCTGAGTTTTTCGGCCGAATCGGCGCTCGGAGGCCGAAAAACTCAGGAGCTGTTCGCCGCTTGGCCGGGGCGGTCAGACCGGCTGCAGCTCGGGGAGTCCTGTACGCAGTTCGACCGGCAGGTGCCCGAGGTCGTTGTGCACCACCAGCACCGGCGGCTTGGCGGAGCGGACGCGGATGATCGTCAGGCCGCAGTTCGCCTGATTGAGGCCCAGCCAGCGCCAGTCCGGCGCGTCGAACACGTGCCGGACGAACCAGCCGATCACGAAGTTGTGGGTCACCAGCAGGTCGTGCCGGTCTCCCATCGCCGGGGTGAGGAACTCGTGCACAGCGTCGTCCATCTGCGCGCGGCCCGCCTCGATCTCCGCCTCCGTCACCGGGCCGAAGAACGACTCGAACGCCTTGGGCATGTCCGGGGTCGGACCGGAGGGGATGCAGTCGAACAGCAGGCTCGACGGCTGCGGTTCAAGCGCCGGCATCCGCTCGGCCATGATCTCGGCTGTCTGGGTCGCCCGCACCAGGGGCGAGTGGTACATCGACGTGAACGGGATGCCGCTCAGCCGCTCGGCGACCAGCTGCGCCTGACGTTTACCGCGCGGTGAGAGCGGGCCGTCCGGCAGGCCGTGCTCGGCATCCTGCTGCTCGCCATGGCGCACGAGGTAGATGTAGTGGGGCACGAGCGGGACCTTTCGGAGATGGAACGGAAGGAAGGGCGGGTCAGGAGGCGAGGCCGGCGAACACGTCGTCGGTGACGCTCCCCACCGCGGCGACGGAGACCGGCCGGTCCGCCAGATCGGCGGCGAGGGCGCGCACATCGTCTGCGGTGACGAGGTGGAGGCGCCGGAGGCTCTCATCGAGGTCGGCGAACTCGCCGAGCGCGATCTCGGCACGGCCGAGACGGGACATGCGGGTGTCGGAGTCCTCGAGGGCGAGGGCCGCGCCACCGGACAGCTGGCCGACCGCGCGGCGCAGCTCGTCGGGCGTCACGCCGCCGGACGCGAGCCGCCGCAGCTCGTCGAGCATCAGCTCGGTGACCTGGCGTGCCTTCGCGGGGGTGCATCCCGCGTAGAGGCCGAACACGCCGGCGTCGGAGTACGAGCCGGAGAACGAGTAGACCGAATAGGCCAGGCCGCGACGCTCGCGCACCTCCTGGAACAGGCGGCTCGACATCCCGCCGCCGAGGATGGAATTCAGCACGCTCATGGTCGTGCGGCGGTCGTCCGTGGCGAGGATCCCGGGCATTCCGACGAACACGTTGGCCTGCTCGATGGGGCGCTCCACCGTGACGATGGGGCTGCCGCGGCGGATGTCGGCGGGGGCCGCGGGGCGGCGGGCGACCGGGGTGGCGACGAGCTCCGGATCCCAGCCCGCGGCTGCGAGGGCGCGCTCGACACCGGCGACCAGCAGTTCGTGGTCGACGGCGCCCGCGGCGGTGATCACGAGGTCCTGCGGCCGGTAGTTGGCGCGGTAGTGCTCCCACACGCCGTCGCGGCTCGCGGCACGGATGGTGTCGGGGCGACCGCCGATGGGACGGCCCAGCGGGTGGTCGCCGAGGACGGCCTGGAACATCCGCTCGTTGGCGACGTCGGCCGGGTCGTCCTCCGCCATGGAGAGTTCCTCGAGGATGACGCCGCGCTCGTTCTCGAACTCGGCCGCGTCGAGCACCGACGACGTGAGCATGTCGCCGATCACCTCGACCGCCATCGCGAGGTCCCGGTCCTGGACCTTCGCGTAGTAGCAGGTGTATTCCTTGGCCGTCATGGCGTTGTGCTCGCCGCCCACCGAGTCGAACGACACGGCGATGTCGAGGGCGGTGCGGGTGCGCGTGCCCTTGAAGAGGAGGTGCTCGAGGAAGTGCGTAGAGCCGAGGGAGCCGGGATGCCCGGGCTGGCCGTCGCTCTCATCGCGCGAGCCGACGGCGACCCAGTAGCCGAGTGTTGCGCTGCGTGCGCCGGGCACCTGCTCGCTGAGGATGCGGACTCCGCTCGGGAGCACCGTCCGCCGGACCAGCGCTTCGCCGGACGCCGCGAAGGTGAGGTCGGCCATACCGAGCGGGAGGTCGACTGCGCTGTTCATCCCCTCCACCCTACGCCAGAGCACGCGGGATGCCGTGGCTGGGAAAAAGAGGACAAACAGACTCGTCTGTCTACCGCTATACTGTGAAAGCCATCGTGTCCGGTGCCCCGCGCCGGATGCGATCGGCCCTACGAACAGCAATGCGGAGGCGACCCAGCCTCCCCCGAAAAAGGAGTCGTGCCGGATGGTCGTAAGTGCCCGAGCGACCATCCGGCCGCCCGCGCCGTCGAAGGTCAAGATCCTCGCGACGGCGGATCAGCTCTTCTACCAGGAGGGCATCCACACCGTCGGCGTGGACCGCATCATCGCGGGTGCCCGTGTGACGAAGGCGACGTTCTACAAGCACTACCGGTCGAAGGACCTGCTGATCATCGCGTACGTCGAGGGTCGCGACCGCCAGGTGCGCGAATGGTTCGCCGAGCAGGAGGCCAAGCACGACGACCCGCGCGACATCGCACGCGCCCTCGTCGACTCGATCAACGACCAGGCCGTCAGCCCCGGCTTCCACGGCGACCCCTTCATCAACGCCGCCGCGCAGTTCGCCGACGAGACGGACCCGGTCCGTGTCGCCGTGACCGCGCACCGCGACTGGTACGCCGACCGCATCGAGGAGCTGTTCCGCCAGATCGGCCACCCGCGGCCGGGAGACGCCGCGGACGACCTCATCCTCGCGCGCGACGGCGCACTCGCCGGCGGCTACGTCGGCGACCCGATCGCCGCGGGCGCCGCCTTGCACCGGGCGCTCGACCGCATCCTCGGCGAGGTCTGACCGGCGCGACCGGCTGTGGGTCGCGACACGCCGTTATGCGACCCGAATAACGGCGTGTTGCGACCCACGTCTGCGCGGCGGACCGGGCGGGCCGGGCAGGCGCGAGCTACTCCGAGACGCGGTCGAGGTCGAGCATCTGCGACCGCGTGAGGCGGATGCCCGCGGCGGCCATCAGCGCGTCCACCTGATCCGGCCGGCTGGCGCTGGCGACGGGCGCCGCGATCGTCCGCTTGGCGAGCAGCCAGGCGAGCGCGATGCTGGCGGGCGCCACGTGGTGCTCGGCCGCGATGCGGTCGAGGACGGCGAGCACGCGCTGGCCCCGACGGTTCACGTAAGCGGCGGCGCGGACGCTGCGCGCCCCGGCCGTCAGGTCGCCCTTGCTGCGGTACTTGCCGGTGAGGAAGCCGTTCGCCAGGGCGTAGTACGGCATCACCGCGAGCCCCTGCGCCGCCGCGACGATGCGCGGAGCGCTCTCGAACTCGCTGCGGTGCATCAGGTTGTACTGCGTCTGGATGGCCACGAACTTCGGCAGGCCCGACGATGCCAGGATGCGCGCCTCGATCAGGCGGTCCGCACTGAAGTTGGATGCACCCAGGTACCGGACCTTGCCGCTCTCGATCAGCCACTCGGCCGTCGCCAGGCTGTCCTCCAGCGGAGTCTCCGGGTCGTCCTCGTGGAAGTAGAGCAGGTCGATGTGGTCGGTCTGCAGCCGCTCGAGGGACGCCTCGACCGCGCGGATCATGCTCACGGAGCCGAGGCCCGGGTTGTCGTGGTGCCGCCCGACCTTGGTCGCCACGACCATGCGGTCGCGGTTGCGGCGCTCGCGCATCCACTTGCCGATGAGCACCTCGCTGCGGCCGCCGACGTAGCTGTCGGCCGTGTCGATGAAGTCGCCGCCCAGTTCGGTGAAGCGGTCGAGGATGGCGAGGGACGTGTCGCCGTCGGCCGTCCAGCCGAAGACGCTCGCGCCCAGCGACAGGGGGTACACCGCGAGGTCGCTCTCGCCGATGCGGCGGGGCGCGATGATCGACAGCGGGCCGGTGCTCGCGATGGCCGGGTCGACATCGATGACGCCGGTCGGCGGCTCGGCGGAGCCGGCGCGCGGGTCGGCAGTGGCGCTGCTGCGGAGGCCGACGGTCTCGAGCAGGCGCAGGGGTAACAGCTGTGGCATGTCTCCCCCTCCCCCGCGACCTCCAACCGCCGCGTATGTCCGTTCCCCGCGAATCGATTGCCCTCGAATCGATTCGAGAACGGCGGATTCCCGATTGAACACTTGCAGCGTACGACATGCCTCCGACGTGCGAAGGACGAAACGGGTGAACCGTGGAGGAAAGCTAGGTCACAGTTTCATCACGAACGCCGGAGCACCGCCCGGGCGTGCGCGAGCACCGGTCCGTCGACCATCCGGCCCTCGTGCCGGAACACTCCCCCGCCCGCGTTCTCGGCCGCCGCGAGCAGCTCGCGAGCAGCCTGCACCTCGGCCGGATCGGGCCGGTACGCGGCCCGGATCGTCTCCACCTGACCGGGGTGGATGCACGCCGTCGCCGCGAATCCGACGGCCACCGCGTCCTCCGCCTCGGCCGCGAGTCCGGCGAGGTCGGCGATGTCGAGGTGCACCGTGTCGACGGCGTTGATGGATGCGGCGCCCGCCGCCAGCAGCACCGCCGACCGCGCATGGCGGGCGACGTCGCGGTACCGTCCGTCGGGGTGCCCGCTCGACGTGCCGCCGAGCGAGGCGACGAGGTCTTCTGCACCCCACATCAGCGCGATCACGCCGGGCGCGGCGGCCAGCGACGGCGCCGCGAGCACGCCGGCGGCCGTCTCGCAGAGGGCGATGACGGCGTAGTCGCGCAGCCCGTCGAGGTCGGCCGGCCGCTCGGCCTTGGGGAGCATCACCGCGCGGTACGGCGTCGCGGCGAGCGCCGACAGGTCGGCGTCGTGGTCCTCGGTCCCGGCCGGGTTGACCCGGACGATGACGCGCTCGGGGTCCAGTTCCGACGCGACGAGCGTCTCTCGGGCGGCGGGCCGCGCGGCAGGGTCGACCGCGTCCTCCAGGTCGAGGATCACCGCATCCGCCCGCTCGAGTGCTTTGGCGTAGCGCTCCGGGCGGTCGGCGGGGCAGAACAGCAGCGCCGGGCCCCAGGGGAATGGGACGTCGCTCACAGGATCTCGTCCGACCCGTCGCCTCCCGCTGCGCCCGGATCGGACGCGACCGGAGCGACATCCCGGCACCACACCATCACCTGACGCGTTGCCGTGGCGACGACGACCCCATCCTGGTTGCGTCCGGTGTGCTCGAGCGTGACGATGCCCTGCCCGGGCCGGGAGGCGGAGAGCCGTTTCGCGAGCACGACGGTCTCCGAGTAGAGCGTGTCGCCGTGGTGCAGCGGATGCGGGAAGGCGACCTCGCTGAACCCCAGGTTCGCGACGATCGTGCCCTGCGTCAGCTGGGTGACCGAGGCTCCGACGATCGTCGCCAGCGTGAACATGGAGTTCACCAGCCGCTCCCCGAAGGGCTGCCGGGCGGACCACGCGGCGTCCAGGTGCAGCGCCTGCGTGTTCATGGTCAGGGTTGTGAAGAGGACGTTGTCGGCCTCCGTCACCGTGCGCCCCGGCCGGTGCAGGTACCGCGTCTCCGGCTCGAACTCCTCGTAGTAGAGCCCCCGCTGCTCGATCTCCCTCATGCCGCCTCCTCCAGTTCCACGCGCAGCGGTGCGCCGGTCGCGGCGACCACGTCGTCCACGGTGACGCCCGCGGCGACTTCGCGGAGCACCAGCCCGTCGTCCGTGACGTCGATGACGGCCAGGTCGGTGATGATCCGGTCGACGCATCCCGTGCCGGTCAGCGGGAGGCTGCACTCGGTCACGATCTTGGGCCGGCCTTCGCGGTCGACATGCTCCATCATCACGATGAGCCGCTTGGCGCCGAAGACGAGGTCCATCGCGCCGCCCATCCCCTTCACCATCTTTCCGGGGATCATCCAGTTGGCGAGGTCGCCGCGCTCCGAGACCTCCATCGCGCCGAGGACGGCCAGGTCGACGTGTCCGCCGCGCACCATCCCGAACGACAGCGACGAGTCGAAGAAGGCGGCGCCGCGGTTCACCGTGACCGTCTCCTTGCCCGCGTTGATGAGGTCGGGCTCGACCGCGTCGTCGGCGGGATACGGGCCGACGCCGAGCACGCCGTTCTCCGAGTGCAGGATGACCTCGACACCCTCCGGGATGTAGTTCGGGATGAGCGTGGGCATGCCGATGCCGAGGTTGACGTACTGCCCGTTCTCCAGTTCGCGCGCCACCCGGGCGGCGAGTTCGGTGCGGCTGAGGCTCATCGTGCGCTCCCTTCGGCGACTGTGCGCCGTTCGATCCGCTTCTCGACGCCCGGCGCGTGCACGACCCGCTGGACGAAGATGCCGGGGCAGTGCACGGCGCCGGGATCGAGCTCGCCCGGCTCGACCAGCTCCTCCACCTCGGCGATGGTGACACGGCCGGCCATCGCGGCGAGCGGGTTGAAGTTCATCGCGGCGGCATGGAAGACGAGGTTGCCGTGCCGGTCGCCCTTCGCGGCGTGGACGAGGGCGAAGTCGGGGCGGAGGGACCGCTCCAGCACGTACTCGGCGTCGTCGAACGTCCGCACCTCCTTCGGCTCGCTCGCGACCGCGACGGAGCCGTCGGCGGCGTAGCGGCGCGGGAGGCCTCCCGTCGCGATCTGGGTGCCGACGCCGGCGGGCGTGAAGAACGCGGGGATGCCCGCGCCGCCCGCCCGCAGCTTCTCGGCGAGCGTTCCCTGCGGGGTGAGCTCGACCTCCAGCTCGCCGGAGAGGAACTGACGAGCGAACTCCTTGTTCTCGCCGACGTACGAGCTGATCATCTTGCGGATGCGGTGCTCGGCGAGAAGCAGCCCGAGGCCCCAGTCGTCGACGCCGCAGTTGTTGCTGACCACCTCGAGGTCGGTGGTCCCCGCATCGAGCATCGCCTGGATCAACGCGCTCGGGATGCCGCACAGGCCGAACCCGCCGACGGCGAGCGTACTGCCGTCCGGGATGTCGGCGACGGCCTCCGCGGCGCTTCCGACGGTCTTGTCGATCATGCGTCCTCCCCTTCGAGGGTCTCTCGCCATCAGCTCCTGAGTTTTTCCGGCGACACGCCGGGTGCTGCGCGGAAAAACTCAGGAGCTGTCTGCTGCGGATTCAGGTTAGGCGGAGAAGCCCAGCGCGCGCGAGATCACCATCAGCTGGACCTCGCTCGTGCCCTCGCCGATCTCCAGGATCTTCGAGTCGCGGTAGTGCCGCGCGACCGGGTTCTCGTTGAGGAAGCCGTAGCCGCCGAAGATCTGCGTGGCGTCGCGGGCGTTGTCCATCGCGGCCTCGCTGGAGACCAGCTTGGCGACGGAGGCCTCCATCTTGAACGGCTTGCCGGCCATCAGCTTGAAGCAGGCGTCGTAGTAGGCGAGCCGGGCGGTGTGGACCCGGGCTTGCATCCGCGCGATCTTGAAGGCGATGTACTGGTTGGATCCGATCGGCCGGCCGAACACGTTCCGGCTCTTGGCGTAGCGGATGGCCTCCTCCAGGCAGCCCTGCGCGGCACCCGTGCAGAGCGCGGCGAACGCCACGCGGCCCTCGTCGAGGGTCGCCACGAAGTTCGCGTAGCCGCGGCCGCGCGCCCCCAGGAGGTTCGCCTCCGGGACGCGCACGTCGGTGAGGGTCAACGGATGCGTGTCCGAGGTGTGCCAGCCGACCTTGTCGTACACGGGCTCCGCGACGAAGCCGGGGGTGCCGGTCGGGACGATGATCGCCGACAGCTCCTTCTTCATCGATCCGTCCGCGCGCCGCTCCTCGCCGGTGACCGCCGTGATGGTGACCAGCCGTGTGATGTCCGATCCGGAGTTGGTGATGAACTGCTTGGTTCCGTTGATCACCCACTCGCCGTCGTGCAGCTCGGCCGTGGTCTTCGTGCCGGACGCGTCGGAGCCCGCCTCGGCCTCGGTGAGCCCGAAACCGGCGAGCGCCTCGCCGCGGGCGAGCATCGGCAGCCACTGCTGCTTCTGCTCCTCGGTGCCGCTGCGGAAGATCGGCATGGCGCCGAGTCCGACGCCGGCCTCCAGGGTGACGCCGATCGACTGGTCGACGCGTCCCAGCTGCTCCACGGCGAGGCAGAGGGACAGGTAGTCCTTGCCCTGGCCGCCGTATTCGACCGGGAACGGGAGACCGAACAGGCCCATCCGGCCCATCTCGGCGATGATGTCGTACGGGAGGCTGCGCTTGGTGTCGTACTCGTAGGCGGCGGGCGCGACGACCGTGTCGGCGAAGTCGCGGACCTCTTCGCGGAGGCGGCGCTGCTCGTCGGTGAGCTGGAAGCCGGCGACGTCGGTGTCGTCGGCTCCGGCCGCAGGGCCGGTGGGGCGGGTCATCTGCATGGTCATGCGGGTCCTGTCTCTTGTGGTGACTATCGCTGTGCGGCGGCCGGTCGTGTCGGCGCCGCGTCCGCCGGCTGGGGCGGAACGTTGGAAGTGCTCGGGATGGGCGGAGTCGCGTCGGCAGCGTCCGCATCGTCCGCCTCGTCGGCGTCGACGCGGGCGACGAGCTGATCGAGCCGCACCAGGTCGCCGGGGCCGACGTGCACCGCGACGACGCCGTCGACGGGCGCCACCAGGCGGTGCTCCATCTTCATCGCCTCGACCACGACGACCGTGTCGCCCGCGGCGACGCGCGCGCCGGTCTCGACCGGGACGGCGACAACGGTGCCGGGCATGGGCGAGCGGAGCTCGGGATGCGCCGCGAGCGTCCCGCGGTCGACCGCGGCCAGCCGCTCGGCGAGGCGCGTCGCGCGGTCGCGCAGCCGCAGCGGACGGGAGCGGCCCTCACGCGCCAGCCACACGGTGTCGCCGTCGCGTGCGATGTCGAAGCGGATGGTCTCACCATCGAGGTCGAGGAGGGCGACCGCGGGGCGGCCCGCCGCGTCCGGTTCGCGCAGGCGGAGGGTGGCGCGGCGCGCGTCGGGCGCCGACGTATCGGCTGCATCCCGAACCACGGTGACCGTCGCGTCCTCGACCGGTCCGCTGACGGACACCGCCACCCCGTCGACGTCGTACCGCACCGGTCGCGCCCGGCCGGGACGCCATCCCGTCGGCGCACCCCACACCGCGCCGACTCCCGTCGGCGGTTGCTGCCAGCGGTGACGGTGCGCGAGCAGCGCCGCCGCGATCAGCTCCGGCTCGGTCACCGGCGCGGGCGTCTGCTCGGCGAAGCGGCGGTCGATCAGGGTGGTGTCCATCCGTCCGGCCAGGACGTCGTCGTCGGAGACGAGCCCGACGAGCCACGCCAGGTTGGAGACCGCGCCGAGGATGCTCGTGCCGGCGAGCGCGCCGCGCAGTCGGGCGAAGGCCTGGTCGCGGTCCTCGCCCCAGGCGACGATCTTGGCGAGCATGGGGTCGTAGTCGGTGACGATCGGGATGCCCGCGACGATGCCGCTGTCGACCCGCACGCCGTCGCCCGCCGGCTCGCGCAGCGCCAGCACGTGGCCGGCCGCGGGCAGGAAGCCGCGCTCCGGGTCCTCCGCGTAGACGCGCGCCTCGACGGCGTGGCCGTTCAGGCGCACGTCCTCCTGCGCGAACGACAGCGGCTCGCCCGCGGCGATCCGCAGCTGCTGCTCGACGAGATCCAGACCCGTCACCAGCTCGGTCACGGGATGCTCGACCTGCAGCCGGGTGTTCATCTCCATGAAGAAGAACTCGTCCGGCGCCTCGGCCGACACCAGGAACTCCACCGTCCCTGCGCCCACATAGCCGACGCTCTCGGCGACACGGCAGGCGGCCTCGCCGATGCGCGCTCTGGTCGCCTCGTCCAGCAGCGGTGACGGCGCCTCCTCCACCACCTTCTGGTGGCGGCGCTGCAGCGAGCACTCGCGCTCGCCCAAGTGGACGATCCCGCCGTGGCGGTCCGCGAGCACCTGCACCTCGATGTGGCGAGGGGAGGCGACCAGCCGCTCCAAGAACAGGGTGTCGTCGCCGAATGCGGCCGCGGCGACGCGTCGGGCCGCCCGCAGCGCCTCCGGGAGCTCGCCCGCAGAGCGCACGGCCTGCATCCCCTTGCCCCCGCCGCCCGCCGACGGCTTGACCAGCACGGGGAACCCGATGCGCTCGGCGGCGGCGATCAGGTCGTCGTCGCCGAGGCCCGGCTCGGCGATCCCGGGGATCGTCGGCACGCCGTGCTCGGCGACCGCGTGCTTCGCCGTGATCTTGTCGCCCATGACCTCCAGCGCGTGGACGCCCGGGCCCACGAACACGATGCCCGCCGCCTCGCACGCCTCAGCGAGCGCCGGGTTCTCGGAGAGGAAGCCGTAGCCGGGGTGGACGGCCTCGGCGCCGGTGCGGCGGGCCGCATCCACGATCCGGTCGACATCCAGGTAGCTCTCGCGCGCGGCGGGCGGTCCGAGGCGCACGGCGACGTCGGCGAGCGCGACGTGCGGCGCATCGCGGTCGGCGTCGCTGTAGACCGCGACCGAGCGGATGCCCAGGCGCTGCAGGGTGCGGATGACGCGGCAGGCGATCTCGCCGCGATTGGCGACGAGGACGGTGCGGAAGGGGGTGGAGGTCACGCGATCACATCCGGAAGAGCCCGAAGGCGGTGTCGGGCAGCGGCGAGCGGGAGACGACGTCGAGCGCCAGGCCCAGCACGGTGCGGGTCTCGGCGGGGTCGATCACCCCGTCGTCCCAGAGTCGGGCAGTCGAGTAGTACGGGTTGCCCTGCTCCTCGTACTGGGCGGCGATCGGGGCGCGGAACGCGGCCTCGTCGTCGGAGGACCACTCTTCGCCGCGTGCGTCCAGCTGGTCGCGCTTGACGGTGGCCAGCACGCTGGCCGCCTGCTGGCCGCCCATCACCGAGATGCGGGCGGCGGGCCACATCCACAGGAAGCGGGGCGAGTAGGCCCGGCCGCACATGGAGTAGTTGCCGGCGCCGAAAGACCCGCCGATCACCACGGTGAGCTTCGGCACGCGGGCCGTCGCGACGGCCGTGACCATCTTGGCGCCGTTCTTGGCGATCCCGCCCGCCTCGTAGTCGCGGCCGACCATGAAGCCGGAGATGTTCTGCAGGAAGAGCAGCGGGATGCCGCGCTGGTCGCACAGCTCGATGAAGTGTGCGCCCTTGAGGGCCGACTCGCTGAACAGTACGCCGTTGTTCGCGACGATACCGACGGGATGCCCGTGGATGTGCGCGAAGCCGGTCACGAGTGTGGTGCCGTACTCCGGCTTGAACTCGTGGAAGCCGCTGCCGTCCACGATGCGCGCGATCACCTCGTGGACGTCGTAGGGCGCCTGCACGTCGACCGGGACGACCCCGTACAGCTCGGCCGGATCGGCCGCGGGCTCGACCGGCGCTTCGACCGCCCAGGCCGGCGCCGCGGGTGGCGGGAGCGTCCCGACGATGTCGCGCACGATGGCGAGCGCGTGCTCGTCGTCCTCCGCCAGGTGGTCGACCACGCCGGACGTGCGGGCGTGCAGGTCGCCGCCGCCGAGCTCCTCCGCGCTGACGATCTCGCCGATGGCCGCCTTCACGAGCGGAGGACCGCCCAGGAAGATGGTGCCCTGGTTGCGGACGATCACCGTCTCGTCGCTCATCGCGGGCACGTAGGCGCCGCCGGCGGTGCACGAGCCGAGCACGGCGGCGATCTGCGGGATCTTCGCCGCGGAGAGCCGCGCCTGGTTGTAGAAGATGCGGCCGAAGTGGTCGCGGTCCGGGAAGACCTCGTCCTGCATCGGCAGGAACGCTCCTCCCGAGTCGACCAGGTAGATGCAGGGCAGCCGGTTCTCCAGCGCCACCTCCTGCGCCCGCAGGTGCTTCTTGACGGTCATCGGGTAATACGTCCCGCCCTTGACCGTGGCGTCGTTGCACACGACCATGACGTGGCGGCCCGCGACCAGGCCGATCCCGGCGATCACGCCGGCCGCGGGGCTCTCGTCGTCGTACATCCCGGTGGCGGCGAGCGGCGCCAGCTCGAGGAACGGGCTGCCCTCGTCGAGCAGGGCGTCGATGCGGTCGCGCGGCAGCAGCTTGCCGCGGGCGACGTGACGCTCGCGGGCGCGCTCGGGGCCGCCGGCCGCCGCGACGGCCAGTCGCCGCCGCAGATCGGCGACGAGCTCGCGCTGGGCGGCGTCGTTCTGCTCGAACCGGGCGTCCGTCGCGGACGCCTCACTGGTCAGGGTCGGCATGCTGCTCCATATGTCGTCGTCGACATCCGGTTAGTGGTCACTAACTCGGTTTTTAGGTTAGTGTTCATTAACCGAAAAGTCCAGCGTCGCCGACCGGGCGGCCCGACCCCATCGAGGACGATGACCCAGCCGAGTCCCGCCGCTCCCCTCGAGCGGCCGACGCAGCGCAGCCAGGCCAAGGCCGACCGGCGTGCCGCGCTGCTCGAGTCCGCTGCGACGCTCTTCGCCGAGCGCGGCTTCAACGGCGTCTCGATCGAAGACCTCGGGGCGGCCGTCGGCGTGAGCGGCCCGGCGGTGTACCGTCACTTCTCCTCCAAACAGGCCGTGCTGTCGGCGCTCCTGATCGGGGTGAGCGAGCGTCTGCTCGCAGGCGGTCAGGCGGTCGAGCAGGCTGCGGCGGATGCGGCGACGGCCCTGCGGTCGCTGATCGGCTTCCACATCGACTTCGCCCTCGGCGAGCCCGACACCATCCGCGTGCAGGACCGCGACCTCGACTCGCTCGACGATGCCGCCCGCCGCCAGGTCCGCCGTCTCCAGCGCCGTTACGTGGAGGTGTGGATGGGCGTGCTCGGCACCCTGCACCCCGCCCTCGCCGACGACGAGCTGCGCGTGCGTGTGCAGGCCACGTTCGGCCTCCTGAACTCGACCCCGCACACCGCGCGCGTCGGGGCGCTCCAGGTCGCGCCCGGGGTCGTGCGCCCCGTCCTCGAGCGCATGGCCTGGGCCGCCCTCACCTCCCCCTGACCGACATTCGTGCCGAATGTGCGTTCAGCGGCGCGCTTTCCGCACATTCGGCACGAATCCTCGGAGGAGGAGCAGGAGTCAGCGCGCGGGACGCAGCGTCAGGGTCTGGTCCGCCGCCTTCTTCACGGCCGCCGGGGTGAACGGCCACGGGCGCGTCTTGCCGACGGCCCACAGGTCGGTCTGATCGGTGTAGTGCGCGTCGAACGCGTGACCGGACGCTCCCGTGAGGTTGATCCACGTGCTCTTGTCGAAGTCGGAGAGGTCGACGACCATCCGCATCGACGGCACGCGCTGCACCGCGAAGCCGACGGTCGCATCCCAGCCCGCCGCATCCACGACGCTGCTGCCGCCGCCCACGTGCCAGGGCCCGCGGTTCAGTAGCGCCTCGATGGGGGCGATGCCCGACTCTCCCAGGCTCGCGTTCTTCAGCGTGAGCGTGTGGAGGCGGTCCCAGCGCCACGACGACACGTCGCCGCCCAGCTGGTGGGCGGTCTCCTTCCACGCCTGACCGGCGGCGTAGGCGATCATCGAGTCGCGGTCGGACGTGCCGAGGTCCGAGTCCGCCCACCACGACGACTCCGGCTGCCCGAGCAGGGAGGCGACGACGGTGAACCAGCGGTCGCCGCCGGTCGGCGCCGTGGCCGCCGGGATCTTCCGGGCGAACATGTCGTGGAGCAGCTCCCGCCAGAACACCGCGAAGTAGGCGGCGGCCGCGCTGTCCGCATCGTCGCGGTAGTCCCAGTCGGCGAGCAGCCGGGCGGCCTGCTGCACATCGGCGGACGCATCCGGCTTCTCGGCCACCGCACGGATCACCGGGACGAGGTTCGCCGCATTCGCGTCGTAGGTGTCCGCCTGGATGTCCGACATGTCTTTCGACGTCAGCTTCTTCCCCTGCGCCATCAGGGCGCTCAGCCGCACCTCGATCTGGTTGGCGCGGTACCCCTGGTCCCAGTCCGCCGTGATCAGCCGCGGGAAACCCGGCCCGACGGCGGCGTTGTTCGCCGTGACGATGTATCCGGCCGGCGGGTCGAACACCGACGGCAGCTCTTCGAACGGGATGGTGCCCGTCCAGCCGTACCCGCTGCTCCAGCCGGGCATCGGCATCGTCCCGTCGCCACCCGAGCGGACCGGGATGAGGCCGGGCGCCTGGTAGCCGATGTTGCCGTCCACGTCGGCGTAGACCAGGTTCTGCGACGGAACCTGGAACTGCTGGGCCGCCGCCCGGAAGCTCGGCCAGTCGCGGGCGGTGTCGAAGGCGAAGATCGCGTTCGCGGTCGTGCCGGGGGTCAGCGCCGTCCACGCCAGCGACAGCTGGAACTGTTGCGCGGGCACACCGAGCTTGCCCGCCTGGTCCTTCGCGATCACGGCGTACGCATCGCCGATGTCCGTCACGATCGGGCCGTGGCGGGTCGACCGGACGGTGATCGTCACATCCTTGCCGCCGGCGACACGGATGCGCTCCGTGCGCTTCTCAAGCGGCACCTGCTGGCCGTCGTACTCGTACGTGTCGCCGGTGACCTTCTCGACGAACAGGTCGGCGACGTCCGGACCCAGGTTGGTGAAGCCCCAGGAGATGCGGTCGTTGTGGCCGATGATGATGCCCGGGAAGCCGGAGAAGCTGAAGCCGGACACGTCGAACGGGCACTCCGGCCCCACCGTCGTGCAGTGCAAGCCCATCTGGTACCAGACCGACGGCAGGGCGGCGCCGAGGTGCGGGTCGTTGGCGAGGAGCGGCTTGCCGCTGGCGGTGTGCGCCCCGCCGATCACCCACGAGTTGGATCCGATGCCGTCGCCGGCCGGACCCATCAGCTGCGGCAGGGAGTCGACACTCGCGGCCACCTGCTCCAGCTGCGACGCGTATGCGGTCGGCGCCGGGGCGGAGGCGTCCGCGGAGGACTGGTCCGCGGCTCCCGCGGCACCCGCTTCGGCATCCGGCGTGACGGTCCGCGGGTTCCCGCCGCCGAGGTCGGTGATCGTCGGGTGGCCCGTGTACGGGTAGCCGGGATGGAGTTCCGCGACCTGCTCCAGCTTCAGCTTGGTCGCCAGCAGCGCGCGGTCGATCTCGTCCTCGAGGTTCGACCGGAGGTCCCATGCCATCGCCTTGAGCCACGCGATCGAGTCGGCGGGGGTCCAGGGCTCCGGCTTATACGACGGATTCTGAAGGCCGAGGATGGCGTACTCCAGCGACAGCCCCGCGCCCGACCGCTGCTTGAGGTAGGCGTTCACGCCGTCCGCGTAGTCCTGGTAGTACCGCAGCGAGGTCGGATCGAGCAGCTTCACCTCCTGCTCGGCGACGCGACGCCAGCCGAGCGTGCGGATGAAGGTGTCGGTCGGCACCTGGCTCGCGCCGAACATCTCCGACAGCCGGCCCGCGGTGACGTGACGGCGGAAGTCCATCTCCCAGAAGCGGTCCTGCGCGTGCACGTACCCCTGCGCGCGGAAGAGGTCGTCGGCGGTGGATGCCGACAGCTGCGGCACACCGGCGTCGTCGCGGTACACCGTGACCGGCTTCGTGAGGCCCGGCACATCCACTGACCCGGCGGTCTGCGGGAACGAGCGCGTGATCGTCCACACGCCGATGCCCCCGGCGACGACGACCAGCACCAGGAGGACGGCGAGCACGCCGCCGATCACCCTCAGGACCCGATGGTGCCGCCTCAGTCGGGGGGTGTCGTCGCCCACGTCGCTCCTTCGTCGGCCGGTGCCGCCGTCTCGGAAGGAGCGTATCCCCCCGAGATGACGTCGAGTCGTGGATGCGGCTCAGCGGCCGAGATCGCGCTCCGGCGAGCCGACGTACAGCTGCTGCGGGCGGCCGATCTTCGTCTGCGGGTCGAGGTTCATCTCGCGCCAGTGCGCGATCCAGCCCGGCAGGCGGCCGATCGCGAAGAGCACGGTGAACATCCGCGTCGGGAAGCCCATCGCCTTGTAGATGACGCCCGTGTAGAAGTCGACGTTCGGGTACAGCTTGCGGTCGACGAAGTACTGGTCGGCCAGCGCGACCTCTTCCAGCTCCTTCGCGATGTCGAGCAGCGGGTCGTGCACGCCGAGCGCCTCGAGCACCTCGTCGGCAGACTGCTTCACGAGCTTGGCGCGGGGGTCGAAGTTCTTGTAGACGCGGTGACCGAAGCCCATCAGCTTGACGCCGGACTCCTTGTTCTTGACCCGCTCGACGAACTTCTGGACGCTCTCGCCCGAGTCGCGGATGCCCGCGAGCATCTGCAGAACGGCCTCGTTGGCTCCGCCGTGCAGCGGGCCGTAGAGGGCGTTGATGCCGGCGGAGACGGAGGCGAACAGGTTGGCCTGCGTCGACCCGACCAGGCGGACGGTCGAGGTGGACGCGTTCTGCTCGTGGTCCTCGTGCAGGATGAGCAGGCGCTCGAGCGCCCGCGACAGCACCGGGTTCACCTCGTACGGCTCCGCGAGGGTGCCGAAGTTGAGGCGCAGGAAGTTGTCCACGAAGCTCAGCGAGTTGTCCGGGTACAGGAACGCCTGGCCCAGGCTCTTCTTGTGCGCGTAGGCGGCGATCACCGGGAGCTTCGCGAGAAGCCGGATGGTCGAGAGCTCGATCTGCTCCGGGTCGTGGACGCTGAGCGAGTCCTGGTAGAAGGTCGACAGCGCCGACACCGCGCTCGACAGCACCGACATCGGGTGCGCGTCGTGCGGGAGGGCGTCGAAGAAGCGGCGCAGGTCCTCGTGCAGCAGGGTGTGCCGACGGATGCGCTCGTCGAACTCCGCGAGCTCCGACGCCGACGGCAGCTCGCCGTGGATGAGCAGCCACGCCACCTCGAGGAACGTGGAGTTCTCGGCCAGCTGCTCGATCGGGTAGCCGCGGTAGCGCAGGATGCCCTGCTCGCCGTCGATGTAGGTGATCGACGAGCGCGTGGCGGCGGTGTTCACGAAGCCGTAGTCCAGGCTGGTCAGCCCGGTCTGCTTCGTCAGCGTCGAGAAGTCGATGCTCGAGGCCCCGTCGACGCTCGGCCGGATCGGGAACTCGGCGACACCGCCCGGATAGGTCAGAGAGGCTGTCGCGAGTTCGGCCTCCGCTACGGCCTTCTCGGTGCCAGTGCTCTCGGTGCCGAGTCCGCTCACAACGCCTCCTGGTGGGTTAGTCGCCCATATGGGTGGTCAAAGGTGCGCGCCGATCGTGGCAGCGCTGCCCGGCGCCGTCCGCTCGACAGGCCGTGCCGGTACAGCCTAACGAACGCCGGCGACAACTGCGGCATCGGGCAAAGGGGCCGGCGACCCGTTAGAGGTTGTCTCCAAACGCCCGCAGCCGCTCCGCCGCCGCGGCCACTCGCTCGTCGGTCGCCGTGAGCGACAGGCGAACGTGCTCCGGGTAGAAGTCGCCGTAGAAGTGGCCGGGGCCGGCGAGGATGCCGAGGTCGGCGAGCCGTCCGATGCTCTCCCAGGCGTCGCGTCCCTCCGTCGCCCACAGGTAGAGGCCGCCCTCGCTGCGGTCGATGCGGAAGCCCGCGGCCTCGAGCGCCGGCTTCAGCAGGTCGCGACGGGATCGGTACAGCGCCTTCTGCGCCTCCACGTGCCGCTCGTCGCCGAGCGCGGTGACCATCGCGGCCTGCAGCGGCGCCGGCAGCATGAGACCGGCATGCTTCCTGACGTTGACGAGCCGCCCGATGATGGCGCTGCACCCCGCGACGAACGCCGCGCGGTAGCCGGCGAGGTTCGACTGCTTACTGAGGGAGTAGACCGCGAGGACGTTGCGGCGGTCCTGCCCGATGACCCGCGGGTCGAGGATGCTCGGAACGCGCTCCGCATCCCACGGCGCCTCCCAGCCCAGCTCGGCGTAGCACTCGTCGCTGGCGATGTAGGCGCCCAGCTCGCGGGCGCGCGCAACGGCCGCGCGCAACTCCTCGACCGAGAGGATTCGGCCGTCCGGGTTGCCCGGGGAATTCAGCCAGATCAGGCGTGTGCCCTCCGGCCATTCGGCCGGATCGTCGCTCGCGACGGCGGTCGCGCCGGCCATCGCCGCGCCGATCGCGTACGTCGGGTACGCGGCGCGCGGATGCACAACGATGTCGCCGTCGCCGAGGCCGAGCATGAACGGCAGCAGGGCGACGAGCTCCTTCGAGCCGATGGTCGGCAGCACGTTCTCGACCGTCAGCCCGCGGACACCCCGTCGGCGGTGGAACCAGTCGACGATCGCCTCGCGCAGGGCGGGCGTCCCGACGGTCTGCGGGTACGCGTGGGCGTCCGTCGCGCTGGCGAGGGCCTCGCGGATGAGGTCCGGAGTCGGGTCGACCGGCGAGCCGATCGACAGGTCGACAAGACCGTCCGCATGCGCCCGCGCCCGCTCGGCGTACGGAGCCATCTGATCCCAGGGGTAGTCCGGGAGCTCCTGCAGCGCCACGTCAGCGCTCCTTCGCCGGCGCGGCCATCGATGCCGTCATCGGTGCGCCGAGGCTCAGTGCGCCTGCGGCGGCAGCGCGGCGATCAGCGGGTGGTCCTTGGAGATCACACCCACCTTCGACGCTCCGCCGGGCGAGCCGATGTCGTCGAAGAACTCCACGTTCGCGCGGTAGTAGTCCTTCCACTCCTCGGGCAGGTCGTCCTCGTAGTAGATCGCCTCGACCGGGCAGACCGGCTCGCAGGCGCCGCAATCGACGCACTCGTCGGGGTGGATGTACAGCGACCGCTCGCCCTCGTAGATGCAGTCGACCGGACACTCGTCGATACAGGCCCTGTCCTTCACATCGACGCACGGGAGAGCGATGACATAGGTCACAGTGGATCGGATCCCTTCAGGTGGAGCTGTCCCTCTAGCTTAGGCCGTCGCGGGCCGGCTGCCGGGTCTTCACATCGGGCCAGGCGATCACGATCGCCGCGATCAGGATGGGCCCCACGAGCCACACCTGTCCGGCGAGGTCGTTCTGGATGAGCACGGAGCCGCCCGCGCTCTGCTGCGCGAACAGGAGGATGACGGCGATGCAGCCCAGCGCCGCGAGCAGCGCGGGCAGCCGGCTGTGGCCGAGCAGCCGCAGACCGACGAGCAGGGCCGTGAACGCCAGAAGCGAGCCGATCAGCCCCAGCGGGATCGGGATCCCCCAGGTCACCGAGTACTGGTGGGCGACCGTCCCGATCGCCCCGAAGACCGCTCCCGCCAGCACGAGGAGGATGGCGCTGACGATCCGGCTGAGCATCCTCGCATCCTATCTGGACACATCCAGGACGGTGCTCTACGCTCGATTCAGTAAGGTTAGCCTTACCAATCATCAGCCCCTCCCCCGACGAAGGTCACCTGTGCTCGCGAACTACCTGATCGGCCTCCGCGAAGGCCTCGAGATGGCGCTCATCGTCACCATCCTGGTGGCCTACGTGGTGAAGCTGGGCCGCACCGAGGTGCTGTCCAAGCTCTGGATCGGCGTGGGCATCGCGCTCATCGTCCCGCTCGGGATCGGCGCCGTCCTCACCTGGGGCCCCTACGGCATGAGCTTCCAGGCGCAGGAGATCCTCGGCGGCTCCCTCTCGCTGGTCGCGGTCGGGTTCGTCACCTGGATGGTGTTCTGGATGGGCAAGACCGCCCGCAGCATGAAGTCCACCCTCCAGAACCGCCTCGATTCCGCGCTCGTCGGCGCCGGCTGGGGCGTCGTGCTGCTCGCCATGCTGAGCGTCGGACGCGAAGGCATCGAGACCTCGCTCTTCGTCTGGGCGACCGTCGCGAGCACCGGGGGCAGCTGGGAGCCGGCCGTCGGCGCCCTCCTCGGCATCGCCACCGCCGCGGTCATCGGCTTCCTGCTCTACCGCGGCATGGTCAAGATCAACCTCGGCAGGTTCTTCACCTGGACCGGCGCCTTCCTCATCCTCGTCGCCGCCGGCGTGCTCGCCTACGGGCTCGGAGACCTGCAGGAGGCCGGACTCATCCCCGGCGGAGGCGTCCACGCATACGACATCAGCCGCGCGATCCCCGCCTCGAGCTGGTACGGCACCCTGGCCGCCGGCATCCTCAACTTCAACCCGTCGCCGACCGCACTGCAGGTCGCGGCCTGGTTCACCTACCTCGCTGTGGTCGGCTACTTCTACATCCGGCAGCACCGTTCCGCCGCACGACCCGCGCCGACGGCACCGGCCGCGGCTTCGGCGCCGCACGCGCCGATCGCGTCGTGACCCCCTCTTCTTGACCCCTCTTCTTGACCCCTCACTGCACCACAAGAGAAAGAACAGCACACCCATGCCTCGACAGCGCCCGGTGACCACCCGCACGCTCGCCTCCCGCTCGACCCGACGCCGCCTCACGGCCGTCGCCGGATCCCTCGCGGGGACCGCCGCCCTGGCCGCCGCGCTCACCGGCTGCGTCCCGAACCAGGCCACCGCCTCGGACGAGGCCATCGCGGTCACCCTGAGCGACGACAAGTGCACGGTGTCCACCAACACCGCGAAGGCCGGACCGATCACCTTCCAGGTGACCAACACGGGCACCGACGTGAACGAGTTCGAGCTGCTGGCCACCGACAAGCTGCGCATCGTCGGCGAGAAGGAGAACATCGGCCCGGGCACGACCGTCAACTACGTGGTCCAGCTCCCTGAGGGCGACTACTTCTCGGCCTGCCGCAAGGGGATGGTGGGCGAGCCGGCGCACGTCGCCAAATTCACCGTCACCCCGGGCACCGGCAAGACGGTCTCGCAGAGCGAGAGCAAGCAGGTCGCCCAGGCCGTCGCCAACTACACCGGCTACGTGAAGGACCAGTCCGGCGCGCTGCTGACCGCGACGAAGACCTTCGCCACCGCCTACGCCGGCGGCGACGACACGGCCGCCCGCGCGCAGTACGCAGCGGCCCGCTCCTTCTACGAGCGCATCGAGCCGACCGCCGAGCAGTTCGGCGACCTCGACCCCGCCCTCGACCTGCGCGAGGCCGACCTGGCCGAGGGCCAGGAGTGGACCGGCTGGCACCGCATCGAGAAGGACCTGTGGGCCCCCGCCGGGTACACGCCGTCCGACGCCGCAACGCGCACGCAGCTCGCCGACAAGCTCGTGACCGACACCCAGCGCCTGTACGACCTCGTCCACGCGAAGGACTTCACGCTCACCATCGACCAGATCTCCAACGGCGCCATCGGCCTGATGGAGGAGGTAGCCGGGTCGAAGATCACGGGCGAGGAGGAGGCCTTCTCGCACACGGACCTGCAGGACTTCCAGGCCAACCTCGAGGGCGCCCAGGTGGCCTACGGCGTCGTCCGCGACATCGCCGAGCAGAAGGGCAGCAACGGCAAGGACGTCGTCGCGAAGCTCGACGGCGAGTTCACGACCATCGAGAAGACGCTGGCCCAGTACCGCTCAGGCGACGGCTTCGTCAGCTACACGGAGCTCAGCACCGAGCAGGTCAAGGAGCTCTCCGACCAGGTCAACGCGCTCAGCGAACCGCTCAGCCACCTGACCTCGATCATCGTCAAGTAGGGCGCGTGACCGAGAACCACCACGACGCCGAGCGCCCGGAGGCCGACCAGGTCACCGGGCGCTCCGGCCTGTCCCGTCGAGGGATGCTCGGCCTCGCGGGCGCGACGGTCGGCGCCGGGCTCGTCGGCATCGGCGCGGGTGTCGCGGCCGACCGTGTCGTGGTCGGCGCGACCGCCGCATCCGCCACGACGTACCCGTTCTACGGCCCCCACCAGGCCGGTATCACCACGCCTGCGCAGGACCGCCTCCACTTCGCCGCCTTCGACACCTCCCCCGGCCTCGACCGGGACGGGCTGATCGAGCTGCTGCACGACTGGACGGCCGCCGCCGCGCGGATGACGCAGGGGCGTCCCGCCGGCAAGTACGGCCCAGCATCCGGACCGATGGACGCCCCGCCGGACGACACCGGCGAGGCGCTCGACCTGCCGCCCGGCGGCCTGACGCTCACCTTCGGCTTCGGTCCGACGCTGTTCCGCACGGCGAGCGGCGAGGACCGGTTCGGGATCGCGTCCCGCCGCCCGGAGGCCCTTGTGGACCTGCCCCGGTTCCCGGGCGACGCACTGCAGGAGTCGATCACCGGCGGCGACCTGTGCGTACAGGCGTGCAGCGACGACCCGCAGGTGGCGGTGCACGCTATCCGCAACCTCTCCCGCATCGCCTTCGGGCGCGCGGCGATCCGCTGGTCGCAGCTCGGCTTCGGCCGCACGTCGTCGACCTCCCGAGCCCAGGTGACCCCGCGCAACCTGTTCGGCTTCAAGGACGGCACCGCCAACATCAAGTCCGAGGACCAGACCGTGGTCGAAGACCAGGTGTGGGCCTCCGGGAGCGACGGCGCCGGGTGGATGGCCGGGGGCTCCTATCTCGTCGCCCGCAAGATCCGCATGGTGATCGAGACCTGGGACCGCCAGCAGCTCGGCGAGCAGGAGCGCATCATCGGCCGCGACAAGGGCGAGGGGGCTCCGCTCTCCGGCGGCACCGAGTTCAGCGACCCCAACTTCCTGGCGGTAGCGAAGGACGGTGGCACGAAGATCGACCCCGACTCGCACGTGCGACTCGCGCATCCCACGATGAACAGTGGCGCGCAGCTGCTCCGTCGCGGCTACAACTTCGTCGACGGCAACGACGAGCTGGGTCGCCTCAACGCCGGGCTGTTCTTCATCGCGTTCCAGCGGGATCCGCGGAAGCAGTTCATCCCGATCCAGCAGCGCCTGGCGCAGAACGACCTGATGAACGAGTACGTCCGCCACGTCGGCTCCGGCGTGTTCGCGGTACCGCCCGGTGCGAGAGAGGGCTCGTACGTGGGAGCCGGGCTCTTCGCCTAGCTTCTTCGCCTGACCTCTTCGCTCAGCCGGCCGACGGCGTCGGGCTCGGCGTGCCGCCCTTCGACACCGAGTAGTTGGCGACCCAGCCGTTGCTGCCCGCGTCCGTCACCACGACGAGCACGCCGTACGTGCCGTTGCTGAACGTCCCGGTGCCGCCGCCGTTCGGGCCGCGGGTGCCGAACTGGCCGGTGAACCCGGCGTCGGTGAGCTGCTTCTCGATGGCGGTGTAGGCGTCGCCGTTCTCGACCTTGACGGTCACGTTCCATACCTTGTCGGCGCCGGAACCGAGGCCCGCGCCGAACACGACCTCGCCGTCGGCGAGCGGGACCTCCTTCGGGAAGTCCGCCGGGACGGATTTGCCACCCAGGTCGACGTTGCCGCCCGAGACATCCTTCACGACGCCCTGGAAGCTGCACGCGGTCAGCGCGGGGGCGGCGCCCAGGAGCAGGACGGCAGCGAGGGGCAGGGCGACGAGGCGGCGTTTCATGCTGCCATTCTCCCGGATGACCGACCGGCCCTGGCTAGGCAGTGCCGCCAGCGGTCATCCAGAGGACGCAAAACGCCGTTCTGGCTGAGCCAGAACGGCGTGTTGCGACCCCTCGGTGAGCGGGGCAGGTCAGACGGCTGCGGCGTCCTGGCGCTTGAGGCGGGCGGCGGCGCGACCGCGGGCGGTCGCATCCAGCTCGACCTTGCGGATGCGCACGGCCTCCGGCGTCACCTCGACGCATTCGTCGTCGCGGGCGAACTCCAGCGACTCCTCGAGGGTCAGCTGACGGCTCGGCGTCATCGACTCGAACGTGTCGGCCGTGGAGGAGCGCATGTTGGTGAGCTTCTTCTCCTTGGTGATGTTCACGTCCATGTCGTCCGCGCGCGAGTTCTCGCCGATGACCATGCCCTCGTAGACCTCCTCCGTGGGGTTCACGAAGAACGTCATGCGCTCCTGGAGCGCGATGATGGCGAACGGCGTCACGACGCCGGCGCGGTCGGCCACGATCGAGCCGTTGCTGCGGGTCACGATGTGACCGGCCCACTCGTCGTAGCCGTGCGAGATCGCGTTCGCGATGCCCGTGCCGCGGGTGGTGGTGAGGAACTCGGTGCGGAAGCCGATCAGGCCGCGCGACGGGACGATGAACTCCATGCGGACCCAGCCGGTGCCGTGGTTCGCCATGTTCTCCATGCGGCCCTTGCGGGCGGCGAGCAGCTGCGTGATCGCACCCAGGTACTCCTCGGGGGCGTCGATGGTCAGGTGCTCGAACGGCTCGTACGTCTTGCCGTCGATCTTCTTGGTGACCACCTGCGGCTTGCCGACGGTGAGCTCGTAGCCCTCGCGGCGCATCTGCTCGACGAGGATGGCCAGGGCCAGCTCACCGCGGCCCTGCACCTCCCACGCGTCGGGACGGCCGATGTCGAGCACGCGGAGCGACACGTTTCCGACCAGCTCGCGGTCGAGGCGGTCCTTCACCATGCGCGCGGTCAGCTTGTGACCCTTCACCTTGCCGACCAGCGGCGAGGTGTTCGTCCCGATGGTCATCGAGATCGCGGGCTCGTCGACGTGGATCGCCGGAAGCGGACGCACGTCGTCCGGGTCGGCCAGAGTGTCGCCGATCATGATGTCGGCGAAACCGGCGACGGCGACGATGTCGCCGGGGCCGGCGGACTCGGCCGGGTAGCGGTCGAGCGCCTTGGTGATCAGCAGCTCGGTCACGCGGACGTTGTGCACGTCGCCGTCGTGACGGACCCAGGCGACGGTCTGGCCCTTCTTCAGGGTGCCGTTGAAGATGCGGAGCAGTGCGAGGCGGCCGAGGAACGGCGACGCGTCGAGGTTGGTCACGTGCGCCTGCAGCGGGGCCTCGGGGTCGTAGCTCGGCGCCGGGATGTGCTCCAGGATCGCCTCGAACAGCGGCTCGAGGTCGTCGTTGTCGGGCAACTCGCCGTTCGCCGGCTTGTTGCGGCTCGCAGCGCCGGCGCGACCGGACGCGTAGACGACGGGAACGTCGAGGATCGCATCCAGGTCGAGGTCCGGGACGTCGTCCGAGAGGTCGCTCGCGAGGCCGAGCAGGAGGTCCTGGCTCTCGCCGACGACCTCGTCGATGCGGGCGTCACCGCGGTCGGTCTTGTTGACCGCGAGGATGACGGGGAGCTTCGCCTCGAGCGCCTTGCGCAGCACGAAACGGGTCTGGGGCAGCGGGCCCTCGGACGCATCCACCAGCAGGACGACGCCGTCGACCATGGAGAGGCCGCGCTCGACCTCGCCGCCGAAGTCGGCGTGGCCCGGGGTGTCGATCACGTTGATGGTGATCGGGCCGTTCGGGGCGTGCTTGCCCTTGTACGAGATCGCCGTGTTCTTGGCGAGGATGGTGATGCCCTTTTCGCGCTCGAGCTCGTTCGAGTCCATCGCGCGCTCCTCGACGTGCGCGTGCGCGTCGAAGGAGTTCGTCTGCTTGAGCATGGCGTCGACCAGCGTGGTCTTGCCGTGGTCGACGTGGGCGACGATCGCGACATTTCGCAGATCATCGCGGCGGGCGACGGCGTTCTCGGACATGCGTACAGACTCGACTCTCGTCAGAAGGAAGAAGGGGAACGGTCCATTCTATCGTGGATCCGCTCCCCTTCTCCTGTGTCCGCTGTCAGCGAGCCGTTCAGCCCTGCGAAACGGAGGACGTTCGCGCGGTCACCGCCGCCCGCACCTCCCATTCGTGCGTGCCAGCGGCGTGTCCTTCCGGATCTCCTCCGTTTCGCCCGGCCCCGCCGAACCGCAATGGCCGTCCGAAACGGAGGAGATCCGACGCGCCACTCCGGACGATGTCGCCAAAGGGAGGAGTTCTCGAGCGGCCCGTGCAGGGTTTCCTCCGCCGCAGATGCAAAGAGGGCCGGTCCTGGTGGACCGACCCTCCCTGTGTCATCGAGCGGCTCAGAGCCCCTGGGCGACCGGCGGCTCGGGCGCCGGAGGCTCCTCGACGATCGTCGGGGCGGGCGCGGTGTCGTCGGAACCGGCGGCGAGCAGCTCCAGGCGCAGGGCGCGACGGGCGCGCTGCTGCTCCGGGTCCGGAAGCGGCACGGCGGCGAGCAGTCGCTGCGTGTACGCCTCCTTCGGGTAGCGGAGGATCTCGTCGCGCGTGCCCACCTCGACCAGGCGGCCGTGGTGCATCACCGCGATGCGGTCGGCGAGCACGTCGATGACGGCGAGGTCGTGGGTGATGAACAGGCAGGCGAAGTTCATCTCCTTCTGGAGGGTCTGCATCAGCTGCAGCACGCGCGCCTGCACCGACACGTCCAGCGCGCTCGTCGGCTCGTCGGCGATGAGCACCTGCGGCTTCAGCGACAGGGCGCGGGCGATGCCGACGCGCTGCTTCTGGCCGCCCGACAGCTCGTGCGGGAACCGGCTGCGGTAGGCGCGCGGAAGCTCGACGCTGTCGAGCAGGCGGTCGACCTCCTTCGAGAGCTCCGCGCCCTTGAGGTTCTTCGCGAGGCGCAGCGGCTCGGCGATGGAGTCGGAGATCTGGAGGCGCGGGTTCAGCGACGACGACGGGTCCTGGAACACGATGCCGACGTTACGGTGCAGCTTGCGGATCTCGTCCCGGCTCGGGCTGCTGATGTCCTGCCCGGCGACGACGAGCTGACCCGAATGGATGGGAAGCAGGCCGATCGCGGCGCGGCCGAGGGTCGTCTTGCCGGAGCCCGACTCGCCCACGAGGCCGACGACCTCGCCCACGTGGATCTTCAGGTCGATGTCACTCGCCGCGCGGAACGCGGGCACGCGGCCGTGCTTCGGATACTCGATCGCGACGTTGCGGAAGTCGACGACGACCTCGCGCTTGTCCATCTCGGCCTTCTCGTGCTCGGCCTGCGCCGCGCGCTCGTTGGCGCGGATGCGCTCGGTGAACGACGCGTCCGGGTTCTCCGTGCCCGCGGCGAGGGCGGCCGTCGTGTCGATCTCCTCGTCCTCGCGCTGGCCGAGGTGCGGAACGGCGTCGAGCAGGGCGATCGTGTACGGGTGCTTCGGCTCGGCGAAGACCTCCGCCACCGTCCCCGACTCGACGATGTCGCCCTTGCGCATCACGACGATGTTGTCGGCCAGGTCGGCCACAACGCCCATATCGTGGGTGATCAGCAGGATCGCGCTGTCGAGACGGTCGCGGAGGCTGCGCAGAAGCTCCAGGATCTCGGCCTGCACCGTCACGTCGAGCGCGGTGGTCGGCTCGTCGGCGATCAGCAGCTTCGGGTCGCACGAGATCGACTGAGCGATCATCGCGCGCTGGCGCTGGCCGCCGGAGAGCTGGTGCGGGTACGAGTTGAAGGCCTTCTTCGGGTCGGGAAGCTCGACCATGGCGAGCAGCTCGAGCGCGCGCTCCTTGGCCTCGTGCGGCGACATCCCGAAGTGGATGCGCAGGGTCTCGACGATCTGGAAACCGACCGTGTAGACCGGGTTCAGCGCCGTCATCGGCTCCTGGAAGATCACGGCGACCTGACGACCGCGCACGCGCCGCATCTGCGGCTGGCTGAGGCCGGTCAGCTCTCGGCCGTCCAGCTTGATGGAGCCGCGGACGCGCGAGTTCTTCGGCAGGAGGTCGAGGATCGCCATCGAGCTCGCACTCTTGCCCGAACCGGACTCACCCACGATCGCGAGCACTTCGCCCGCCTTGATCTGGTAGTTCAGGTTCTTTGCGGCGGGCACCCAGACGCCGTCCACACCGAAGTCGACGGAGAGGTCGTTCACCTCGAGGACGGGGCCGCCGGCCTGCGCCGTCGCCCGGACCGGGTTGGTCTCGGTCATGATTCGTGGTTCCTTTCGGGGGCGTTCCGGCGGGATGAGAGCATGGACCCATGCCCTACGTCTCCCCCGCCGAACGCGAGGTTTTCGTGTCCCGGTTCAACCGGGTCCTTGCCGTTCTGATCTGGGCGGCCGCTGCTGCCCTGACCATCGGCCTGCTGTTCAGCGTCCACGACGCCCGGCTGCTCTACATCGTGCCGGGCGCGCTGTTCGCGTTCGTCGCGTGGGCGATGCTCTGGCGCCCGCAGCTGACGGTCGCCGACGAGGGCATCACGGTCGTCAATGTCACGCGCACCGTCCGCATCCCTTGGGAGGCGCTGATCGCGGTCGACACCAAGTACGCCCTGACGCTGTACACCCCGGGCCGCAAGATCCCGGTGTGGGCCGCTCCCGCGCCCGGCACCGGAAGCACGCTCCGCGCCACCCGCAACGAGACGAAGGGCCACATCGGCCGCCCGCGCGTCGAGGACAGCGTGCGCCGCCCCGGCGACCTGCTGGGCACCGAGTCCGGCGCGGCGGCCGAGGTCGTGCGCCGCCGCTGGGGCATGCTCCAGGACGCGGGCGCCATCGACGCGGGTCGTGCCGACGAGACGCCGGTCACGGTGCGCTGGCACCTGGTCGAACTCGCGGTGCTGGTGCTCCTGCTCGCGGGCACCGTCGCCGCGCTGCTCCTGGCCTGAACCGGCCGGGAGCAGCGCGACGCGGGCGGGCGTCACAGCACGTCCTCCGCGAGGGCCGCTCCGGTCTTCGGGCTCCGGCCGTCGCCTTCGCCCTCCTCCGGCTCCTGCTCCCGCATCTTGCGGAGGTTGAACCGGCGGTGGCGCGGGTCGAACGCGTCGCGCAGGCCGTCGCCGACGAAGTTGACGAGCAGCGCGAGCGTCACGATGAACGCACCGGGCCACCAGAACAGCCACGGACGCGTCTGGAACGCGGACTGGTTCGAGCTGATCAGGAGGCCGAGCGAGACGTCCGGCGGACGGATGCCGTAGCCGAGGTAGGACAATGCGGTCTCGAGCAGGATGGCCGAGGCCATGATCAGCGTCGAGGCCACGATGACGACGCCGATGGCGTTCGGCAGGATGTGCTTGAAGATGATGCGCGCGTCCGAGGCGCCGGCCACGCGGGCCGCCTCCACGAACTCCCGCTCGCGCAGGGAGAGGAACTCACCGCGGACCAGACGGGCGATGCCCATCCAGGAGAAGAACCCGAGCATCAACGCCAGGAAGAACGCGCCGAGACCGCCGAACGCGTGACCGACGACCGAGCCGATGACCAGCGCCGGGATGACGATGAACACGTCGGTGATGCGCATCAGGATCGCGTCGACCACGCCGCGGAAGTAGCCCGCGACGGCGCCGACGACGACACCGACGACGCTCGCGATGAGTCCGAGGACCACCATGACGAGGATCGAGTTCTGGATGCCGCGCATCGTCAGGGCGAAGTAGTCCTTGCCGATGCGGTCCTGGCCGAACGGGTGCTCCCAGGTCGGGGAGCCCTGCTGCACCTGGTCGTTCAGCTCGGTGTAGTTGTACTTCCACCAGCCGGGGATCGGACCCAGCCCGATCGCCGAGATCGAGAACAGCAGGATCAGGATGAACAGGATGGCGCTGGCGACGGCGACCTTGTTGGAGAGGAACCGCTTCCAGACGAGCTTTCCCTGGCTGACGGGCGGGGCGCTGGGCGCCTGCAGCTCATCGGCGATACGTGTGTCGTTGACGGACATTTATCGGACCCTCACTCTCGGGTCGAGTGCGGCGTACGCGAGGTCTGCCAGGAAGTTGAACAGGATGGCCATGGCCGCGATCACGAGGAAGTACGCCATGACGGGGTTGAGGTCGCCGCGGCTGAGGCCGAGGTTGAACAGCGAGCCCATGCCCGGGATGGCGAACACGCGCTCCGTGATGACCGCACCACCGAGCAGCGCTCCCACGTCGAAGGCGACGAGGGTCGTGATCGGGATGAGCATGTTGCGGAAGGCGTGACGCACGACGACGGTCCGCTCCGGCAGGCCCTTGGCGCGCGCGGTGCGGATGAAGTCCTGGTTGAGCACCTCGAGCATCCCGGCCCGCGAGTAGCGGGTGTAGGACGCGAACGAGATGAGCAGCAGGGCGATCGTCGGCAGCACCAGGTGCGTGAACGTGTCGAGGCCGGTGACCCACATATCGCCCTCGAGGCCCGGGGTCGAGGAGCCGACGGTCGCGATGGGGCGGCCGTTGGTGTCCTGGAAGTACTGCGGCCACGCCTGCATGAAGCGGTCGACGATGATCAGGAACCCCGAGACGATCGTGACGATCACAGAGATCCGCATGTTCTGGCCGCGGTCGTAGCCGCCGACGAACCAGCCGATCGCAAGGCTCACGATGATGGCCACGATCGCCAGGATGATGATCGTGCCGATGGTGGAGACATCGAAGAGCGGCTGGAGCGCGAAGTAGCAGACCAGGCTGATCGCACCCGCGATGGCCGCCGAGATGAGCGCCCGCCGGTTCTGCAGTCCCGAGATGAGCGCCGTGGCGCCGATCACGGTCGCGGCGATCAGCAGGATCATGACCACCGGGCCGAGGCCCGGCATGAGGAACCAGTTCATCGCCGACATGAGCAGCAGGACGCCCGCCGTCGCGACACCCGAGATGACGAAGGTCAGCAGACGCCGCCTCCGGTCACCGCCGATCAGCGACTGCCAGATGAGTCCGGCCACCAGCCCGATCAGCACGGCCACCCACCAGGGGATGGTCGGATGCGCGAGGAAGTTGTTGAAGCCGATCGCGACGAACTCCTTGAGAAGAACCGCCACGAGGAACGCAGGAAGCGAGTACAGGAAGAAGCTGAGGAACGTGACGACGTTGTCGAGTCCGCTGTACTGCCGCAGGGCGGTGACGATGCCGATGGTGACACCGAGGAGGATCGCGAGGATCAGGGCGAACGTGACCAACTGCACCGTCGACCCGAGGGCCTGCGGGAGGATGTCGGTCACCTTCGCGTTGGAGACGGTGGACCCCAGGTCGCAGGCGTTGGCGAACGGGATGAGGCACTTGGCCGCACCGCCCAGCCAGAGCAGCCAGCGCAGCGGCGGCGCGACGTCGAGCTGCAGGAGCTGGATGCGCGCGTTGATGAGCTGCGTCTTATTGGGGGAATTGCTGCCTCGGAGGTCCTGGAGCGGGTCGGCGCTGTAGGCGACCAGCATGTACATCAGGAACGAGGCGGCGATGATGATGAGCACTGAGACCAGAAGGCGTCTCAGGATGAAACTCGCCATAGGTTCAAAACCTTCACTGACAGGACGCGCCGATCGGGGGTGCGGCGGAGGGGGGTTTGCCGCCAGGCGCGTATCTCACGGGGCGGACGGATCACGTCCACCGACTACATGATACGGGGCGCCGGCCGGAACCGACGCCCCGCCGCAGTAAGAGTGCCCGGGGTTCACCCGGGCACTCTCACTTGCGGAGCTGTTACTTCTTGGAGGACTTGACCGACCACTCCCAGAAGTTCCAGAACGGACCGGACTGTCCGCCGTTGTACTTGACGCCGTCAACCCGCGAGGTGGTCGCGAAGACACCCGGGAGCTGGAACAGCGGCAGACCGTAGCCGTCGGTGAAGGTCTGCTTGTCGATCTGGTACTCGATCTTCGTCAGCTCATCCTTGTCCAGGGTGGTCTGCGACTTGAGGGCCAGGTCGTTGGTGCCGGTGTAGCGATTGTAGTTTCCGCCACCCTGCGAGGCGAACACCTGCGGCAGCTGCGTGGTGCCTGCACCCGGGCTGATCCAGCCGAAGAGCGAGGCGTCGTAGTCGCCACCCGGGAGCAGCTTGCTCCAGTCGGGCGAGCCGGCGTCGACGACCTTGATGCCGGCCTTCGCGGCCGAGGCCGAGATCGACTGGAACTCGTCGACACGGTTCGGGTTGTTCGTGTTGTAGAGGATGCGCACGGTCGGGGTGGCACCGGCGAGCAGCTGCTTGGCGCCCTCGATGTCGACCTTGTCGTACTTGTCAGAGCCGTTCTGCTTGACGCTGCCCTCGTACTGCTCCTGGTTCGGCAGGAAGATCTGCGAGTTCAGGACCTTCGCCTTCGAGTCGACCGGGGTGACGATCGAGTCGAGGATCTGCTGACGCGGGATCGTCTTGAGGAACGCCTCGCGGACCTTCTCGTCCTTGAACACGGGCGAGCCGAAGTTCAGGTCGAGGTGGTCGTACGACGCCTGGGCACCGGTGAGGATCTTGGCGCTGGTCTGCTTGAGCGCGGTGATCGTGTCGGCGGACGCCTGCGGGTTGATGATGTCGACCTCACCGTTCTGGAGAGCGGTGACCTGGGCGTTCGCGTCCGGGATGATGCGGAACACGATCTTGTCCACGTTCGGCTTCAGACCGCCGGCGTAGTACTTGTTCGGCGTCATCGTGAGCGACTGGCCGGGGGTCCACGACGAGACGACGAACGGGCCGGAGGAGACCAGCAGGTCCTTGTCGGTCGGGAACGCGGTCACGTCGTAGCCGGTGTTGACGAACTCCGCCGCCTTCTTCAGCGTCGGGTCGGCCGGAGCCGGGTTCGCCGGGTCGCCCTTGGGCAGGCCCTTCAGCAGCTTCGTCAGGTCGGCGGCCGAGGAGAGGCCCGCCTTCTTGGCGACGATGTGCGCGGGCTGCGCGATCGGGTTGACGAGCTCCCAGTCCACGTACGGCGTCGCGTACTTGAGGGTGATCGTGCGGTTGTCGTTGCTGACCGTCGGGAAGTCGGTCGCGTCGATGCCCGCGGTCGAGCCCGCGATCTGGAAGTACTGCGTGCCGCTGGTGACGTTGCCGTCATCGTCGAACTTCGCCGAGTCGTAGTGGCCGGAGGCGATGGCCCACGCGAGGATCATGTCATCGGCGGTGACGGGCTCGCCGTCAGACCACTTGTCGTCCTTGTTCAGGGTGTACTTGACGGTCAGCGGGTCGTCCGAGGTCTTCTCGAACGTGCCGAACTTGTCGTCGTGGACGATCTTGTAGTTGTTGTCGATGTACTGGAAACCGGTCCCGTACGAGCCGTTGAGGTATCCGACCTGGCCGTTGGTGTCCAGGTTGCCCTGCGGCGTCTGCGAGTTGAACGAGGTGAAGTCGTTCACGACCGCCACCGTCACGGTGCCGCCCTTGGCAGCGGACGAGGTGCTGGTGCTCCCGGACGTGGTGCAGGCCGACAGCGCGAGTGCTGCGACGCCTGCGACGGCGACCGCGCTGACCGCGAACCTGCCCTTTCTTCCGTTGATGTGCAATGTTCCTCCTGTGCGAAGTGTGCGTCGGAACGGGCATGCGAGAAGCCTGGTCCGCGCGGGATAAGAATGACCCTAGGTATCGCTGCCAGTGATTGCAAAACAGCGCGGGAAAACGTTACAGAGTGGTAACTCAGTCGGAGGATTCGTGCACGATGCGCACAAAAACGGTGGATTTGATCGTGCAATGCAACGATTGAATGGTTTGCGGTCCGGGCTGGCAGGATGCCGGTATGGCTGACGCGCTGACCTGGGCCGGAGAGACCCCCGTGGAGCGCGCCGCGCGCCCCCGCCTCTGGTGGGAGGTCGCGATCGTGCTCGGCCTGTCGCTCGGCCAGTCGGCGATCTACTCCATCGTCACGATCATCGACCGTGCGACTCAGAGTACGCCCCTGGCGGACCAGAAGGCGGAGGTGAACCCCGCCCAGTCGAGCCGGGAGGTCTTCGACTTCCTGTACCAGGTGCTGGGCAATCTGTTCCCGCTGTTCGCCGTCGCCCTGGTGATCTACCTGCTCTGGCAGCCGCAGCGCAGCGGCTTCCGGCGGATCGGCTTCGACCTCACGCGTCCCGCCCGCGACCTCGGCGGCGGGGCGCTGCTGTTCCTCGTGATCGGCATCCCCGGCATCCTCTTCTACGCCCTCACCCGGCTGCTCGGGATCACGGTCACAGTGGAGGCGTCGACGCTCGACGCGCACTGGTGGACGGTGCCGGTGCTCATCCTCGCCGCGCTGCGTGCCGCGCTGCAGGAGGAGGTCATCATCGTCGGCTACCTCTTCACGCGCCTGCGCCAGCTGGGCTGGGGAACGTGGTCGATCATCCTGGGCGCCGCGGTGCTGCGCGGCAGCTACCACCTGTACCAGGGCTTCGGCCCGTTCGTCGGCAACGCGATCATGGGCATCGTCTTCGGCTGGTGCTACACCCGCTGGGGCCGCGTGATGCCGCTCGTCGTCGCCCATACGATCATCGACATCGTCTCGTTCGTCGGCTATCCCCTCGCCGTGGCCCTCTTCCCCCACATCTTCGCCTGACCCCCCGCCGTCGAGTCCGCAAACTTTGCACGGAATCGCGGGGCGAAGCGTGCAAAGTTTGCGGACTCGACGGTGGGGGTGAAGGGCGGAGGCGGTTAGGCGTGGGTCAGGCGAAGGCCTCGGGCGGCGGGCAGGCGCAGAAGAGGTTGCGGTCGCCGTAGGCCTGGTCGATGCGGCGCACCGGGGGCCAGTACTTGTTGCGGACGAGCGCAGGGACGGGGTAGACCGCCTGCTCCCGCGAGTACGGGTGCGTCCAGTCGGACGAGACCGCCGACTCCGCGGTGTGCGGCGCGTTCCGCAGCGGGTTGTCGTCGGACGGCCAGTCCCCCGCCGCTACGGCGTCGGCCTCCTCGCGGATCGCGATCATCGCGGCCACGAAGCGGTCGAGCTCGGCGAGGTCCTCGCTCTCGGTCGGCTCCACCATCAGGGTGCCGGCGACCGGGAACGACATCGTCGGCGCGTGGAAGCCGTAGTCGATGAGCCGCTTGGCGACGTCGTCGACCGTGACCCCGGTGCGCTCGGTCAGCGGACGCAGGTCGAGGATGCACTCGTGCGCCACGAGGCCGTCCTCCCCCGCGTAGAGCACCGGGAAGTGCTCCCGCAGCCGTGCAGCGACGTAGTTCGCCGACAGCACGGCCGCTCCCGTCGCATCCTTCAGCCCCTCCGCTCCCATCATCCGGACGTACGCCCAGCTGATCGGCAGGATGCTCGGGCTGCCGTACGGGGCCGCCGAGACCGGCGCTCCGCCGTGCTCGACGCGGCCGCCGCCCACGATCGGGTGCGTCGCGTCCTGCGCGAGCGGGTGGCCGGGCAGGAACGGCGCGAGGTGCGCCTTGGCCGCGACCGGGCCGACACCCGGGCCGCCGCCGCCGTGCGGGATGCAGAACGTCTTGTGCAGGTTGAGGTGGCTGACGTCGCCGCCGAAGTCGCCGAACCGGGCGTAGCCGAGCAGCGCGTTGAGATTGGCGCCGTCCACGTACACCTGGCCACCGGCGTCATGCACGGCCTGGGTGATCGCGACCACCTCGTGCTCGTACACGCCGTGCGTCGACGGGTAGGTGATCATCAGCGCGGCGAGCGTGTCGGCGTGCTCCGCGATCTTGGCGCGCAGGTCGTCGAGGTCGACGTTGCCGAGCTCGTCCGTCGCCACGACGACGACGCTCATGCCGGCGAGCACGGCGGAGGCCGCGTTCGTGCCGTGCGCGGACTGCGGGATGAGGCACACGGTGCGCTGCAGGTCGCCGCGCGACCGGTGGTACCCGCGGATCGCGAGCAGTCCGGCGAGCTCGCCCTGGCTGCCGGCGTTCGGCTGCAGCGAGACGGTGTCGTACCCCGTGACGTCGGCGAGCCACTCCTCCAGCTGGTCGATGAGCTCCAGCGAGCCGGCCACGTCGGCGGCCGGGGCGAAGGGATGCAGCGCAGCGAACTCGGGCCAGGTCACGGCCTCCATCTCGGTCGCCGCGTTGAGCTTCATGGTGCAGGAGCCGAGCGGGATCATGCCGCGGTCGAGGGCGTAGTCGCGGTCCTGCAGCAGGCGCAGGTAGCGCATCATCGCGGTCTCGGAGTGGTGCGTGTTGAACACCGGGTGGCTGAGGTACTCGGACTCGCGCGCGAGCACCGGGTCGTAGGACGCCTCGCCGGAGAGCGTGAGCGCCGGGACGCCGTCGACCGTGCCGCCGAGCACCTCGATGAGGTCGCCGAGCGGGAAGTCGCCGTCGCGCAGGTCCTCCGCCGACTCCTCGTCGATGCTCAGCGAGACGAGACCGGCGTCGGTCGCGTGCAGCAGCAAGCCGCGATCGTGCGCGCGGGCGACGACGGTGGCCGCGTCGTCCACCTCGACCTGCAGCGTGTCGAAGAACGAGCGCGACACGACCTCGACACCGGATGCGCGGAGCGCCTGGGCGACGGCGGCCGTCGTCAGGTGCACCTGGCGACCGATCGCGCGCAGCCCGGCGGGGCCGTGGTAGACGGCGTACATCGCCGCCATGACGGCGAGGAGCACCTGCGCGGTGCAGATGTTCGAGGTCGCCTTCTCGCGGCGGATGTGCTGCTCGCGGGTCTGCAGCGTGAGCCGGTACGCCGGCTTCCCGACCGCATCCTGCGACACCCCGACCAGGCGGCCGGGGAGCTGCCGCTCGAGGCCCTTGCGGACCGCCATGTAGCCGGCGTGCGGGCCACCGAACCCCATCGGGACGCCGAAGCGCTGGCTGGTGCCGACGGCGACATCCGCTCCGAGCTCGCCGGGGGCGCGCAGCTGGGTGAGGGCGAGCAGGTCGGCGGCCGCGACGATCACGGCCCCCGCCTCCTTCGCCGTGCGGATGACGGCGCTCGGATCCCACACGCGCCCGGAGGCGCCCGGGTACTGCACGAACAGGCCGAAGGCGTCGCTCAGCTCCGGGGCATCCGCCGGGAGGCTCGCCAGATCGAGCACGACCAGCTCGATGCCGACCGCCTCCGCCCGGTTGCGCAGCAGCGCCAGCGTCTGCGGGAACGTGTCGACGTCGACGACGAAACGCGGCGACTTCGCCTTGGATGCGCGGCGCGCCAGCAGCATCCCCTCGACCACTGCGGTCCCCTCGTCGAGCATCGATGCGTTCGCCGTGTCGAGGCCCGTGAGGTCGGAGACCATGGTCTGGAAGTTGATCAGCGCCTCCAGCCGGCCCTGCGAGATCTCCGGCTGGTACGGCGTGTACGCGGTGTACCAGCCCGGGTTCTCGAGCACGTTCCGCTTGATCACCGCGGGCGTGATCGTGCCGTAGTAGCCGAGGCCGATCAGGCTGCGGTTGACGGTGTTGCGGGCGGCCAGCGCGCGCAGCTCGCGGAGGGCGGCGCGCTCGCTCAGCGGAGCCGGAAGCACGGACTCGCGCCCGGCGTCCACGCGGATGGAGTCGGGGACGGCCGCGAGGACGAGGTCCTCCACGGAGGCCCACTCGCGGGAGGCGGCCGCGCCGATCGCGGACAGCATGGTGCTCTGCGCGTCGCCGTCGGTGCCGATGTGACGCGCTGGGAAGAGGTCGGTCATGTGAGGTGGGGGAACCTTACTCGCCGGTCAGGGCGGCGTACTCGTCGTAGCTCAGGAGGTTGTCGGGCAGCTCGGTGAAGCGGACCTTCACCAGCCAGCCCTCGCCGAACGGGTCGGAGTTGACGAGTTCGGGGGCGTCGACCACGGCGCTGTTGGCCTCGGCGACGGTGCCGTTCACCGGGGCGAACAGCTCGCCGACCGACTTGGTCGACTCGATCTCGCCGACCACGCGGCCGGCGGTGACGTCGCTGCCCTCCTCGGGCAGCTCCACGAACACGACGTCGCCGAGCTTCTCGGCGGCGTAGGCCGTGATGCCGACGGTCGCGACGTCGCCATCGACCAGGAGCCACTCGTGCTCGGGCGTGTACTTCAGGTCTCGTTCTGCGGCCATGGCTAGCGCTTCTTTCTGCTGTAGAAGGGGAGGGCGGTGACGGTGAACGGGAGGCGGGTGCCTCGCACATCCACGTGGAGCACGGTGTTCTCGCGGGCGAAGCGGGGGGCGACGTAGGCCATCGCGATGGGCATCCCCAGCGTCGGGGAGAGCGCGCCGGAGGTGACGACGCCGACCTCGGCGTCCTCGCCGGTCGTGTCGTCGTGCGCGAAGACCGGGTAGCCGGCGCGGGCGGCGCGCTTGCCCTCCCCGGCGAGGCCGACGAGCACACGGGCCTCCGGGTCCGGCCCCTCCTCGCTGGCGGCACGACCGACGAAGTCGGTGTCCTTCGCGAGGTTGACGACCCGGCCGAGTCCCGCCTGCGCCGGCATGGTGTCGAGGCCGAGCTCGTGACCGTACAGCGGCATCCCGGCCTCGAGGCGCAGGGTATCGCGGCTGGCGAGGCCGGCGGGGACGAGGCCCTGCTCGGCTCCCGCCTCGAGCAGGGCATCCCACAGGGCGCGCGCGTTGTCGGGCGCGAGGTAGAGCTCGAAGCCGTCCTCGCCGGTGTAGCCGGTGCGGGCGATGAGCACGGGATGCGTCTCGAACTCGGCCGGGAGCGACCAGTAGTACTTGAGGGCCGAGAGGCGCTCCCCGAAGTCGGAGCCGCCGAGAGCCCCGGCGTCGGCCGACAGGCCCGGCGTCGCGAGCAGGATGGAGAGGGCGGCCGGACCCTGCACGGCGATCAGGGCGATGTCGTCGGACTCGTCGAAGACCTCGACGTCGAACGGCGCGGTGCGGTCGCGCAGCTCGGCGGCCACCGCATCCCGGTTCGACGCGTTCGCGACCACCATGTAGCGGTCGTCGCCGGTGCGGTACACGACGAGGTCGTCGACGATGCCGCCGGAGCGGGAGAGCAGGAGGCTGTACTTCGCCTGGTCGACGTTGAGGGCGGAGAGCTTGCCGGCGAGCGCATAGTCGAGCGCTTCGCCGGCCTCCGGGCCGAGGAGCACGATCTCGCCCATGTGCGACAGGTCGAACAGGCCGGCTGCGGTGCGCACGGCGTGGTGCTCGGCGAGATCGGAGGAGTACCGGACCGGCATCTGCCAGCCGGCGAAGTCGGTGAAGGAGGCGCCGGCCGCCGTATGGGCGTCGTGGAGCGGGGAGGTGCGCTCGGCGTTCGTACCGTCTGGCGTGCTCTGCGAGGTCATGAGTTCTCCGATCGCCGGCCGTCGGCCGGGGGCTGCGGGGGCGTCGCCGCTCCCGGGAAGAACTCCCCCTCTGTCATCCGGCCTGAGAGTTTCACCTCGCCTCCCCGAGGGGATGCGCGGCTTTCACCGTGGGCGAGGACGGCGGGCGCCATCCTGCTTTTCAGAGTGGCCAGTCCGATGCGGTACGCGTACCTGAGAGATTGTCGGGGAGGATTGCTCCTTCGGTGTCGCGCTCGCGCGACTCTCCCGCATCGACCTCGTTGGCCCGGTATTCGGTTGTCCGGCCAGCATATCCGCTCCCGCCGTCCCGTGCGCACGCGAAGATTTGCGCCAAATCTCGGTAATGCGCCCGTCATTCCCGAGATTTGGCGCAAATCTGCGCGAGGAGGAGGCGGAGTAGGGCGGCGTTTGGTGTTCTGGTCGAGATGACACTAAGATGATCAGCACGTTAGAGTCAAGTTGACCTTTAGGTGACGGGAGCGGCCATGACGGCACGGCACGAACGCGCGAGTGCGATCCTCGCCGTGTCGACGGTCATCTTCGCCCTGCGCACCGACGACGAGACCGGCGGCGTCCCGCAGGTGTGGCTGCCGCTCGTGCGCCGAATCCGCGAACCGTTCGAGGGACGCTGGGCCCTGCCGGGCGGACCGCTGCGGGTCGGCGAGGACCTCCCCTACGCCGCTGCCCGCACGCTCAACGACACCACCGGCCTGACGCCCAGCTACCTGGAGCAGCTGTACGCCTTCGGCGACGCCGACCGCTCCCCCGGCGCCGAGCGCGTCGTCTCCGTCGTCTACTGGGCGCTCGTCCGCAGCGAGGAGGCCGAGCGCGCCAGCGTCGGCGAGAACGTTCGCTGGTTCCCCGCGGACGACCTGCCCGAGCTCGCCTTCGACCACAACGTGATCGTCGAGTACGCCCTCTGGCGCCTCCGCACGAAGATGGAGTACTCCCGCATCGCACACGCGTTCCTCGGCGAGCGCTTCACGCTGGCCCAGCTGCGCGGGGTGCACGAGGCCGTGCTCGGCCGCGCCCTCGACCCGGCCAACTTCCGCCGCACGATCGAGTCCTCCGGGGCCGTCGTCGCCACCGACGAGTACCTCACCGGCACGCCGCACCGTCCGCCGCGGCTGTACCGGTACAACGACCAGATCGACCTCGCCGACGCGGGGCCGCTCCCCCGCCAGCAGCACCCGTTCGAAGGAAGAAACGCATGACCATCGCTTCGGTCGACACCACCATCCGGCTCATCGCGTCGGGGCAGCTCGACGGCGACACCTGCACCCCCGACCTGGTGGAGGCGCCGTGGACGTTCGACAGCGCGACGCCCTCCTACGGGCCCGGCGCTTCGCTCGGCGATCCCATCCCCGCGAACGCGCCTCGGCAGGGCGAGCTGCCCGAGGAGTACCGCACCGCCACGGCCCAGGAGCTCGGCGACCGCATCCGCGCCGCCAAGGAGACCCTCGGCGACCGCGTCGCGGTGATGGGCCACTTCTATCAGCGCGACGAGGTCGTCCAGTACGCCGACTTCGTGGGCGACTCCTTCCAGCTCGCCAACGCGGCCAAGGCCCGGCCGGAGGCGGAGGCGATCGTGTTCTGCGGCGTCCACTTCATGGCCGAGACGGCGGACATCGTCTCGCGTCCCGAGCAGAAGGTCATCCTCCCCAACCTCGCCGCCGGCTGCTCGATGGCCGACATGGCCGACCTCGACTCGGTCGAGGAGTGCTGGGAGCAGCTGGAGGAGCTGTACGGCACCGAGCCGGACGCCGACGGCCGCGTCCCCGTCATCCCGGTCACCTACATGAACTCGTCCGCCGCGCTGAAGGCCTTCTGCGGCGAGCACGGCGGCATCGTCTGCACCTCGTCGAACGCGGCGACCGTGCTGGAGTGGGCGTTCGAGCGGGGGCAGCGCGTGCTGTTCTTCCCCGACCAGCACCTGGGCCGCAACACGGCGAAGGCCATGGGCATCCCGGTCGAGCGGATGCCGCTGTGGAACCCGCGTAAGGCGTGGGGCGGGACGGACGCCGAGACGCTGCAGGACGCCCAGGTCATCCTGTGGCACGGCTTCTGCTCGGTGCACAAGCGCTTCACGGTCGGCCAGATCGAGCACGCGCGCGCCGAGTTCCCCGGCGTCCGCGTGATCGTGCACCCCGAGTGCCCGATGGATGTGGTGGATGCGGCCGACGAGTACGGCTCCACCGACTACATCGTCAAGGCGATCCAGGCGGCGCCCGCAGGGTCCACCTTCGCGATCGGCACCGAGATCAACCTGGTGCAGCGGCTGGCGGCGCAGTTCCCGCAGCACACGATCTTCTGCCTCGACGCGGTGGTGTGCCCCTGCTCGACGATGTACCGCATCCACCCCGGGTATCTCGCCTGGGTGCTGGAGGGGCTCGTCCGCGGCGAGGTGCTCAACCAGGTGACCGTTCCGGCGTCCGTCGCGGAGCCCGCGCGGGTGGCGCTCGAGCGGATGCTGGCGGCGCGGCCCGACACCACGATGGCGGCCTGACATGAGCCGTGTGGTCGTGGTCGGGAGCGGCATCGCGGGGCTGACCGCGGCGCTGCGAGCGCACACGCTCGGCCATGACGTCACGGTCGTGACCAAGTCGTCGTCCGTCGCCTCCGGAAGCACGCCGTACGCCCAGGGCGGCATCGCGGCGGCGCTCTTCCCCGACGACTCGGTGGAGGCGCACGTCGCCGACACCCTCCGCGCGGGGGCCGGGCTCAACGTCCGCGAAGCGGTGGAGGCGCTCTGCTCCGACGGCCCCGACCGCGTCCGCGAGCTGATCGCCCGCGGCGCGGCATTCGACCGCGACGGCGACACGCTCGCCCGCGGCCTCGAGGCCGCCCACTCCTCCGCCCGCGTGCTGCACGCCGGAGGGGATGCGACCGGCGCCGAGCTGGAGCGGGCGCTGGTCGCCGCGGTGACGGCGGCGCGCATCCCGGTCGTCGGGGGCGCGTTCCTCCGCGACGTCATCGTCGACGACGGCCGGGCCGCCGGGGTGTCGCTGTGGGTCGACGGCGAGGCACTCACCATCGACGCCGACGCGGTGGTGCTGGCCACGGGAGGCTGGGGCCAGCTGTACGCGCACACCACCAACCCGTCGGTCGCGACGGGCGACGGAGTGGCGGCGGCCTGGCGCGCCGGGGCGATGCTCGCCGATCTGGAGTTCACGCAGTTCCATCCGACCGCGCTGTACGCGGGCGATGGCGCGGCGGACGACGCGGGCGCCGGCGCGTTCCTCGTGTCCGAGGCCGTGAGGGGCGAAGGCGCGGTCCTGCGGAACGCCGCAGGCGAGCGCTTCATGCTCGACGCCCATCCCGACGCCGAGCTCGCCCCCCGCGACGTCGTCGCCCGCGGCATCGCGGTCGAGATGGCCGCGCAGGGCGGTCGCCCCGTGCTGCTGGACGCGACGGCGCTCGGCGCGGAGTTCCTCGCCCGGCGGTTCCCGACGATCGACGCCGCCTCGCGCGCCGCCGGGTACGACTGGGGCCGGCGTCCACTTCCTGTCACCCCGGCCGCGCACTACGCGATGGGCGGCGTCGCGACGGACACCGAGGGGCGCACCAGCGTCCCCGGCCTGTTCGCCGTCGGCGAGGTCGCCTGCACCGGAGCGCACGGCGGCAACCGGCTCGCCTCCAACTCCCTGCTCGAAGGTCTGGTGTTCGCCCACCTGGCGGCCGGGGCGATCGACGCTCCGTGGGCCGAGCCTCCCGCGTGGACGCAACGCGCGGTGCGGGTGGAGGCGGACGCCGCACGATCTGTCGCGGCCGGCTCGCCGCATCCCGTTCTCCGCACCTTCGACCGCGACCGGTTGCGCGCGCTGATGTGGGAGGCCGCCGGCGTGCACCGCGACGGGGCACGCCTCGCCGCGGCCGCCGACGAGCTCGCCGCCACCGCGATGCCCGACGCCGAGGCCGGGGCGAGGTCCGGAGAGGATGCGAACCTCCTCACCCTCGCCCGTCTCGTCGTCGCCGCAGCGCTCGCCCGCGAAGAGTCGCGCGGGGCGCACTTCCGCTCCGACTTCCCGCTCGCCGGCTCCGGCGAGCCCGCCCACACCGTCCTGCTCCCCCAGCCGACCCGTCTCGAGGTTCCCGCAGCATGCTGACCCGCCAGCTCATCCACACCGCCGTCCAGGCCGCCCTCGTCGAGGACGCCCCCTGGGGCGACGTGACCAGTCAGCTGCTCATCCCGGAGACGGCTCGCGCGACCGCGCGCCTGGTGGCCCGCGAGCCGGGCACCTTCGCGGGCGGCGAGGTGTTCGCGGCCGCGATGACGCTGACCGATCCGGCGATCGCCGTGACCGTGCACGTCGCCGACGGCGCGACGTTCGCGGCCGGGGATGCGCTCGCGACGGTCGAGGGACCGGCCCGCTCGGTGCTCCAGGCCGAGCGCGTCGCCCTCAACTTCGTCCAGCGCATGAGCGGTATCGCCACGCTCACGGCCGCGTTCGTCGCCGAGGTCGCCGGCACCTCCGCCCGCATCGTGGACACGCGGAAGACCACCCCGGGCCTGCGCGCGTTCGAGCGGCACGCCGTCCGCGCCGGCGGCGGCCACAACCACCGCTACTCCCTCTCGGACGCGGTGATGGCGAAGGACAACCACCTCGCCGTCCTCACCGCGCAGACCGGCCTGTCGGTGACGGATGCGCTGCTGCGGGTGCGCGAACAGCTGTCGCACACCACGCACCTGGAGGTCGAGGTCGACCGCATCGACCAGATCGAGCCGGTGCTCGCGGCCGGGGTGGACACGATCATGCTCGACAACTTCACCCTCGACGAACTGCGCGAAGGCGTCGCCCTTGTCGGCGGCCGGGCCATCGTCGAGGCCAGCGGCAACGTCAGCCTCGCGACCGTCCGCGCGATCGCGGAGACCGGCGTCGACGTGATCTCGTCCGGCGCGCTCACCCACAGCGTCCGGTCGCTCGACCTCGGACTGGACGTGGTGGTGGAGTGATCTACCTCGATGCGGCCGCCACCTCCCCGGTCCGCCGGGAGGTGCTGGAGGCGATGTGGCCGTACCTGACGGGCGACTTCGGCAACCCGTCGAGCCATCACGCCGTCGGCGAGTCGGCCGCCCGCGGGCTCGCCGACGCCCGCTCGGCGGTCGCGGACTGGCTGGGCTGCCGCGCGTCGGAGGTGACGTTCACCTCGGGCGGGACGGAAGCCGACAACCTGGCCGTGAAAGGCATTGCGCTGGCGAACCCGCGCGGACGCCACATCGTGACGACGCCGATCGAGCACGAGGCGGTGCTCGAGTCGGTGGACTACCTGGTGCGGCTGCACGGCTTCGAGGTGACCTTCGTGCCGGTCGGACTGGACGGCCTGGTCACGGCCGAAGCGTTCGCCGCCGCCGTACGGCCCGACACGACTCTGGCGAGCGTGATGCTCGGCAATAACGAGGTCGGCACGGTGCAGCCCATCGCCGAGCTTGCCGCGATCGCGCACGAGCACGGCGTCCCCTTTCATACGGATGCGGTACAGGCGGCCGGTTGGCTGGCGCTCGACGTGCGGACGTTGGGAGTGGACGCGCTGAGCGTCTCCGGCCACAAGCTCGGAGCGCCGAAGGGCGTCGGTGCGCTGCACGTGAGAGGGCGCATCCCGCTGGAGCCGGTCATCCATGGCGGAGGTCAGGAGCGCGGCCGCCGCTCGGGGACGGAGAACGTCGCCGGCGCGGTGGCCCTGGCGACGGCTGCGCGGCTCAGCATCGCCGGGCTCGAGGAGCGGGCGACGGCCGTTGCCGCAGCACGGGACGCGTTCGTCGCCGCCGTGCTCGCTGAGACGCCAGGCGCATCCCTGACCGGGCATCCCACGTCGCGGCTCCCCGGGACGGCGTCGTTCGTGTTCCCCGGGATCAACGGGGAGGCGGTGCTGCTGGAGCTGGAACGGCGCGGTGTCGTGTCGTCCAGCGGCTCGGCGTGCGCCGCCGGCAGCGAGGACGCGTCGCACGTGCTCCTCGCGCTCGGGTACCCGGAGGACGTCGCCCGCACCGCGGTGCGGTTCTCGTGGGGGCCGGAGGTGACGGCCGAGCAGCTCGCCGCGGTGGCTCCCGCCGTGGGCGAAGCGGTGCGGGCCGTGGCGGGGCTCGGCGGGTAGGCCTGTACGCGGGGGCGGGCGATAATCCTCCCGGTCGGGGCGGAAATCAAGCGTCTGTGGAGTGCTTCTGTGCCGGCCTACCGTGTCCATCGACCGACGACCACCCGCCGCGTGCGGGCGAAACCGGAAGAGGCACGACATGACCGATCGACCCTTGCCGCCCGAAGACCGGGTGGCCGCTGAGGCACCTGCCACCGCTGCGCCGCCGACGGCTCCCGTCGACGGAATCCACCCGGACGGGACGTACGGGGACGGGACGCACACCCTCCGTGAGGACGTGGTCGCCCGCGAACGCAGCGAGTTCGGCGGGATGAAGTTCGGCTCGGCCTTCTTCGGCTGGCTCACCGCAACGGGAACCGCGGTGCTGCTGACCGCGTTGGTCGCAGCGGCCGGCGCGGCCGTCGGCCTCGGCACCGCGGGGAGCGCCGACCGCGCGATCGACCAGGCCAACGCCAACGCGTCGACGGTCGGGCTCGTCGGCGCGATCGCGCTCGTCGTCATCCTGCTCGTCGCCTACTTCTGCGGCGGGTATGTGGCCGGGCGGATGGCGCGCTTCGACGGCGTCAAGCAGGGCATCGCGGTGTGGCTGTGGGCGGTGATCATCGCCGTGGTCGTCGCCGTGCTGACCCTCATCTTCGGCAGCCAGTACAACATCCTCGGCAGCCTGAACAGCTTCCCGCGCATCCCGCTGGGCGAAGGATCCGTGACGCTCACCGGCATCATCACGGCCGTGGTGGTCGCGGTGGTGAGCCTCGCCGGCGCCATCCTGGGAGGCGTCGCGGGGATGCGGTACCACCGCCGGGTGGACCGGGCCGGCCTGGGGCGCTGAGCGGGCGTTTTATTCCCCAGTTCTGCGGTGAGCGAACTCATCCACAGTTCAGGTCACGGACACTCCCAGCGTCGGTGGTCCCCGATAAGTTGTACCGGTGACTGAGAAGACCTCACCAGTGCCTTCGGTCGATGCCGGCGCCATCGGGCAGCCGGCCGCGCCCGCCGCCGCGCCGCGTATCGCCCCGCGCGACCAGCGCGTGATCTGGCTGCTGCTCGCGGCCACGTTCGTCGTGATCCTCAACGAGACGATCATGACCGTCGCCATCCCGAAGCTGATGGACGACCTCCACGTCGACGCCCTCGCTGCGCAGTGGCTCTCGACGGCGTTCATGCTGACGATGGCCGTGGTGATCCCGATCACGGGCATCCTGCTGCAGCGGTACACGACGCGGCAGATGTTCATCGCGGCGATGTCGCTGTTCTCGCTCGGCACCCTGTCGGCGGCCCTGGCTCCCGGGTTCCTGGTGCTGGTCGCGGCGCGTGTGATCCAGGCATCGGGCACCGCGATCATGATCCCGCTGCTGATGACGACCCTGATGACCCTGGTGCCGCCGGCGATGCGCGGGCGCACGATGGGCAACGTGTCGATCGTCATCTCGGTCGCGCCGGCCATCGGGCCGACGATCTCGGGCCTCATCCTGAACTTCCTGCCCTGGCGCTGGATCTTCCTGATCGTGCTGCCGATCGCGCTCGTGATGCTGCTGATCGGCATGAAGTTCGTCGAGAACGTGACGGAGACCCAGAAGGTGAAGATCGACGTGCTGTCGGTCATCCTCTCGGCATTGGGGTTCGGAGGACTGGTCTACGGGCTCACGCTCTCCGGCGAGTCCGGCGGGTCGTCCGCGAGCCCGGTCATGCTGTGGGGGTCGCTGATCGTCGGAGTGCTCGGTCTGGCGGCGTTCATCACGCGCCAACTGCTCCTGCAGCGCAAGGATCGAGCCCTGCTCGACCTGCGGACGTTCAAGTTCCCCATCTTCACCATCTCGATCGTGCTGATGGCCATCACGACCGCGTCGATGTTCGGCGTGATCATCGTTCTGCCGCTGTACCTGCAGCACGTGCTGCACCTCGACACGCTGGCGACCGGGCTCATCCTGTTGCCTGGCGGACTGATCATGGGGCTCGCGGCGCCGTTCGTCGGCCGCCTGTACGACCGCTTCGACCCGCGCGTGCTCGTCGTTCCCGGCTCGATCCTCGTCAGCCTCGTGCTGTGGTCGCTCACGATGGTGACGGAGCACACGCCGGTCGGACTCGTCATCGCCGCGCACGTCACCATGAGCCTCGGCCTCGCGATGATGTTCACGCCGCTGTTCACGGCCGGTCTCGGTGCAGTGCCGCCGCACCTGTACTCGCACGGCAGTGCCATCCTGGGCACGATCCAGCAGGTCGGCGGAGCGGCGGGCACGGCCCTGCTCATCGCAGTCCTGACGCTGCAGGGCACAGCCCTGGCCGCGGGCGGCGCGGGAGTGGACGCCGCGCAGGCGGGAGGCATCCGGGCGGCGTTCGTCGCGGGCGCGATCATCTCCCTGTTCGCGGTCGCAGGCTCCTTCTTCCTCCGGAAGCCCGCCGACTCTCCGTCCGAGGACGTCGCCTTCGCCCACTGACCCGATCCCCACCGTCGAGTCCGCAATCTTTGCACGCTCGCCCCGCGCGGCGTGTGCAATGTGTGCGGACTCGACGGGGTGGATGCGCAGGGCAGTGGTGCTCGGCGGGCGAGCGCGTGAGAATGAGGCGGTCCGCATGGGAGGAGACCACCGTGTCCATCATCGAGAGCCCGGAACCGTCCGAAGCGACCGGAGCCGTCGCCGAACTGTATGCCGAAGACATCGACGACCTCGGATACGTCCCCGAGTACACGCGTGTCCTGAGCACGAACCCCGAGGCGTTCCGCGCGTTCGAGGATCTCGTCCGCACGATCGTGCCGACCCTCGGCAAGCGCCGGTACGAGCTGGTCACGCTCGCGGCCGCCCAGGCGCTCCGCTCGCAGCACTGCCGTCTCGCTCACGGTCGCAAGACCCTGACGATCATGGATGAAGCCGAGCTCGAGCGCATCGCCCGCGACTACCACGACGCCGGACTGAGCGAGGCGGACGTCGCCATGATGGAGTACGCCGAGCGGCTCAGCACGGACTCCTCCGCGATGACCCCCGACGACGCCGGCCGGCTGCGCGACCTCGGCTTCACGGACCGCGAGATCGTCGACATCACGTTGGCCGCCGCAGTGCGCAACTACTTCAGCCGCGCCATCCAGGCCCTCGGCGTCGCCGTCGAGGTCCCGCCCGACCTGAGCGAGCGACTGCGCGGGGCGCTCCTGGCGCCGCTGTGAGGGACACCACCCGCGCCCGGGCCCTGAGCGCGCTCCAGGGCCTGGCGCTCGGCGACGCCCTCGGCATGCCCACCCAGTCGATGTCGCGCGAACGCATCTTCGCCGACCACGGCACCCTCCGCGGTCTCGTCGCGGCCGGCCCGCACCAGCAGATCGCCGCCGGGATGCCCGCCGGCTCGATCACCGACGACACCGAGCAGGCCGTTCTGCTCGCGCGCCTCCTCATCGACGGGCGTGGAACCGTCCGCCCGAGCGTCTTCGCCGCCGAACTGCTCGCCTGGGAGCGGACCATGGAGTCCCGCGGCTCCCTCGACCTGCTCGGTCCGAGCACCCGCGCGGCCCTCCAGCGGCTGCAGGACGGCATGCCGCCCGAAGAGGCCGGCCGGTTCGGGGCCACGAACGGCGCGGCGATGCGGATCACCCCGGTCGGGATCGCCGTGCCGGTCGAACCGCTCAGCGGGTTCGTCGACGCCGTGGTGTCCGTGAGCGCGCTCACCCACAACACGGGCATCGGTATCGCGAGCGCCGCCGCCGTCGGAGCCGCTGTGAGCGCCGGCGTCGACGGAGCGGACACCCCGGAGGCGCTGGATGTGGCGGTCGCGGCAGCCCGCGAAGGAGCACGGCGCGGTCATTGGGTCGCGGGCGGCGACATCGCCGCCCGGCTCGAGTGGGCCATCCCCTACCTCCTCGGTCTGGCGCCGCGGGAGCAGGACGACGCCCTCTCCGAGGTCATCGGCACCTCGGTCGCCGCACAGGAGTCCGTGGTGGCCGCGCTCGCGCTCGTCGCGGTGACCGTCGCCGGGTCCGAGCCCGCGCATCCCGACCCGGACGCCGCCTGGGACACGCTCTGCCGCGCCGCCGCTCTCGGCGGCGACACCGACACGATCGCGGCCATGACGGGAGCCGTGCTCGGCGCCACCGGAGCGGCCGCCTGGCCACGCACCGCACTCGAGACGGTCCGCCGCGTCAACGCCCTCGACCTGGAACCCCTTGTCGACGGACTGCTGGAGCTGAGGAGACGACATGGCTGACGGACGACTCATCTTCACCGGGACGGTCGTGGTCGACCTTCTCCTCACAGTGGATGCGCTGCCCGAGCGCGGCGGCGACGTCCTCGCCTCCTCGGCGGGCATGTCCGCCGGCGGCGGCTTCAACGTCATGGCCGCAGCAGCCCGCGACGGCGCGGACGTCGTGTTCGCCGGCCGCTCCGGCACCGGCCCGTTCGGCGAGGTCGTCGCCGAGGCGCTCTGGAGCGAAGGCATCTCGGTCGCGAACCCGCCGCTCGACGGCGTCGACAACGGCTACAGCGTCGTCCTCCTCGACAGCGCGGCCGAGCGCACGTTCGTCACCGCACCCGGCGCCGAGGGGATGCTGAGCCGAGCCGACCTGGATGCGGTCCACCCCCGCGCGGCTGATGTCGTCTACGTCTCCGGCTACAGCCTCGCGCATCCCGGATCCGGCCCGGCCGTCGCGGGGTGGCTGGGCGCCATCGGTCCGGAGACGCGCGTCGTCTTCGACCCGTCTCCGCTCGTCGGCTCGCTCGACCCGGAGCTCCTGGAGACGGTGCTGCGCCGCACCGACGTGCTGAGCGCCAACGCGCGCGAGGCGCGCATCCTCCGCGCCCACGCCCATCCCGCGCCCGCTGCCGGGTCGCTGCGCGGCAGCCTGCGCGAGGGTGGGGTCGCGGTCGTGCGCGACGGGTCCTCCGGATGCTGGGTCGCCACCGACGAGCCGGCTCCTGCGCACCTGCCGGCCTTCCCGGTCGACGCGGTGGACACGACGGGAGCGGGCGACGCGTTCGGCGGGGTGCTCGCCGCGGCCCTGGCCCGCGGCGCCGCACCGATCGACGCCGCGCGGCGGGCGAACGCGGCCGCGGCGATCGCCGTGACGCGGCGCGGACCGGCGACCGCGCCGACCGCCGCAGAGACCGACGCACTGCTGGCCTCGGGCTGACTGCACGAGGCACACTCGGAAGGGACGAACGGACCGACCGCCGACCGAAGGAGGCCTCCCGTGTTCACGGTGAAACGCATCTACGACGCGCCCGCACCCGACGACGGCTACCGCGTGCTCGTCGACCGGCTGTGGCCGCGCGGCGTCAGCAAGGACCGTGCCGACATCGACGAATGGCTCAAGGGCGTCGCGCCATCGACCGAGCTGCGACGCTGGTTCCATCAGGACCCGTCCGGCGAAGACGAGGTGTTCGACGAGTTCCGTCGCCGGTACGAGAGCGAACTGGACACGAACCCTGCCGCGGATGTGCTCCGCGGCCTGGGCCGGACCCACCCCACCGTGACCCTGCTCGTCGGCGCTCGGGACCCCGAACTCAACCACGCCAACGTGCTCCGCCAGTACCTAGAGCGCCACCCCTGACCGCCCACCGTCGAGTCCGCGAACTTTGCACACGACACGCGGCGGAAGCGTGCAAAGTTCGCGGACTCGACGGCGGGCGGTGATCCAGCGCAGGGCGACGGTCAGCGCGGGCGCCGGTCAGCGGCGGGCGGGGTCGAGGTTGACGCCGATCCCGCTCTTCAGTTCAGGATTCGGCGAGTCCATGAGGAGCTCGGGATTGAGCCACACCAGCTGGGCCTCGGTCAGGCCGAAGCGGCGCGACACCTGGTAGAGCGTGTCGTACGGGTTGGGGATGTAGTAAGCCAGCGTCCCGCTCTCGACGACCGTCCGCCCGTGCGCGTAGCTGACCACGCCGTGATCCACGGGCTTCAGGCCCGGGTAGGCGGAGGGGAGCGTCCAGGTGATCGACGCGGCGGCCATCACCCGCCCGTCCCCGTCAGGCGACTCCTCGATCGAGTGCAGGAACGACGGGTCACCGAGGGACGCCTGGTCGAGCAGCACGGGGAGAACGAGTTCGCCATCCGGATCGACGCTCTGAGCACCGGAGGTCACGGGGAAGTAGTCCTCGTCCTGGATGTTCTCCGGCAGGCCGTCGTACCGCTTCCCGGTCAGCATCAGGTCGATCCCGGCGAGGCTCGCGCGGGCCGGGTCGTCGGGTCGGATGCGCACCTCGATCCCCCGATCGGGGCGGACGACGATGCGAACGTCCCCGGTCACGGGATGCTCGGCCGCCGGATCACCGATCGGTTCATGGTCGATGACGCTCAGCCGGCCCGAGCCGATCGTCTCGCCCGGGATGAGCAGGTTCGGGATCTGCTGCGCGATGGGCTCGGAGGCGTTCGCCGTGGCCCGTGGTGTTGCACTCGAACGAGCCGGAGGAGCGACCAGCGCGCATCCGGACATCAGCCCCACGACGCATGCTGCGACCACGGCCGCGGCGACGCGACCCATCCCCCGATCCATCATGGTGCGACCCTACCAACGCGATCCGCCTCCCGCGCACGACCGCCCACCGTCGAGTCCGCAGACTTTGCACACGACACGCGGCGGAAGCGTGCAAAGTTCGCGGACTCGACGGCGGGCGACGACGGATCGAGGAGGGCTAGCCCGCGAGCGGGAGCTGCTGCGAGGCCGGTTCGGCCGTGTCGACCAGGTACCGCGCGTACGCAGGGATGGTCAGGAACGTCGGGAACTCCTCCCCCAGCGCGACCTCGCGCAGGAGCTCCGCGGCATCCGCGAACCGTGCGTCCGCGCCGGCCTCCGCGCTCAGGCGCTCGAGCTCCGCGTTCAGGATGCGCGTCACGGCTTCCCGGTCGACAGCCGTCCCCTCCGCCGTGACGATCCGGTTGTCGATCCACTGCCGCAGCAGCGACCGCGAGATCTCGGCCGTCGCCGCATCCTCCATCAGGCCGTCGATGGCGACCGCGCCCGTCCCGCGCAGCCACGCCTCGATGTAGCGGAGAGCGACGGAGACGTTCGACCGCACCCCCGCATCCGTCACCGTGGCGTCCGCGCCGCGCACGTCGAGCAGGTCGTCCGCGCTGACGTCCACGTCGTCCCGCTGGCGTTCGACCTGGTTCGGCCGCTCTCCGAGCACCGCGTCGAACTCGGCGAGCGCGGTCGGGATGAGGTCCGGATGCGCCACCCAGGTGCCGTCGAAGCCGTCGCCGGCCTCGCGCCGCTTGTCGTCCGCGACCCGGGCCAGCGCCCGCTCTGTCACCTCCGCATCCCGCCGGTTGGGGATGAAGGCGCTCATCCCGCCGATCGCGTGCGCGCCGCGTCGGTGGCACGTCGCGACCAGCAGCTCGGTGTACGCCCGCATGAACGGCACCGTCATCGTGATGCGATCGCGGTCGCCGAACGCGAAGCGGCGTCCGCGACCCTGGAACGTCTTGATCATCGAGAAGATGTAGTCCCAGCGGCCGGCGTTGAGGCCCGCGCAGTGGTCGCGCAGCTCGTAGAGGATCTCCTCCATCTCGAACGCGGCCGGGATCGTCTCGATCAACACGGTGGCGCGGATGGTGCCGACCGGCATCCCGATGCGCTGCTGGGCGAACACGAAGATGTCGTTCCAGAGCCGTGCCTCGAGGTGCGACTCCAGCTTCGGCAGGTAGAAGTACGGTCCGCGGCCGTTCGCGACCAGCTGCTCGGCGTTGTGCCAGAAGTACAGGCCGAAGTCGGTGAGGGATGCGCTGGCCGGCGCCGTGCGTCCCGCCCGGTCGGTGAATGCGAGGTGCTTCTCGACCAGGTGCCACCCGCGCGGGCGCATCACGATCGTCGGCGTGTGCTCGAACGGCGTGGTGACCCGGTACTCCTTGCCCTCTGGACTGGTGAAGGCGAGGCGCCCGCGGACCGCGTCGCGCAGCGTCCGCTGGCCGCCCACGATGTTCGCCCAGGTGGGGCTGGTGGCGTCCTCCAGGTCGGCGAGCCAGACGCGGGCGCCCGAATTGAGGGCGTTGATCGCCATCTTCGGGTCGGTCGGGCCGGTGATCTCGACGCGGCGGTCCTCGAGCCCGGGGCCGGCCCCGGCCACGCGCCACGAGCGGTCGTCGCGGATGGCGGCGGTGGCGCTCAGGAAGCGCGGGTCACGGCCGTTGCCTGCCTCCGCTCGGTGCTGCTGGCGCTGGGCCAGCAGCTCCTGCCGCCGGGCGGCGAACGCCTGGTGCAGGTGGTCGACGAAGGCGATGGCCTCCGGTGTGAGGATGGTGTCGGTCGCGTCGTCGCGCGTCCCGCAGATCTCGATCATGTCTTTCTTCTTTCTGTCGTCGTGGTTTCTCGCGCCTGCCCGCAGCTCCTGAGTTTTTCCGCTCTGCGACGGCGTGTCGGGCGAAAAACTCAGGAACGGATGGCGGGGGCACAGGGTCAGAACTGGTGCTCCTCGGTGGAGCCGGTGAGGGCGAGCGTCGCGCTGTCGGGGTTGAGCGCGGTCGCGACCCGGTCGAAGTAGCCGGTGCCGACCTCCCGCTGGTGGCGGGTGGCGGTGTAGCCGTCGCTCTCCGAGGCGAATTCCGCCTCCTGCAGGTCGACGTAGGCGCTCATGTGGCGCCGTCCGTAGTCCCGGGCGAGCGTGAACATGGAGTGGCTGAGGGCGTGGAAGCCGGCCAGCGTGATGAACTGGAACGCGTATCCCATCGCGGCGAGCTCCCGCTGGAACCGCGCGATCGTCTCGTCGTCGAGGTGCCGCCGCCAGTTGAACGACGGCGAGCAGTTGTACGCGAGCCGCTTCTCCGGGTGCTCGGCGTGGACCGCCTCGGCGAAGCGGCGCGCCAGCTCCAGGTCCGGCTCCGCCGACTCCACCCAGAGCAGGTCGGCGTACGGCGCGTACGCCAGACCCCGGGCGATGACCGGCTCGATGCCGTTCTCGACCTCGTAGAACCCCTCGGCGGTGCGCGTCCCGGTCACGAAGCGGGCGTCGCGCTCGTCGTGGTCGCTGGTGAGCAGCGTCGCGGCGAGCGCGTCGGTGCGGGCGATGACGATGGTGGGCACCCCGGCGAGGTCGGCTGCCAGTCGCGCGGCATTGAGGGTGCGGATGTGCTGGCCGGTGGGGACGAGCACCTTGCCTCCCATATGGCCGCACTTCTTCTCGCTGGCCAGCTGGTCCTCCCAGTGGACGCCGGCGGCGCCCGCCTGGATCATCGCGTGCATGAGCTCGTACGCGTTGAGCGGGCCGCCGAAGCCGGCCTCGGCGTCGGCGACGATGGGCGCCATCCAGTCGCTCACCGGCCCGTCGACGCCCTCGACCTGGCCGGCCCTCAGCAGGGCGTTGTTGATGCGGCGGACGACGGCCGGCACGGAGTTCGCCGGGTAGAGGCTCTGGTCGGGATACGTCTGGCCGGCGAGGTTCGCGTCAGCGGCGACCTGCCAGCCCGAGAGGTAGATCGCTTCGAGTCCGGCCCGGACCTGCTGAACGGCCTGGTTGCCGGTGAGGGCTCCGAGGGCGGCGACCCAGCGCGGATCGTCGGCGGTGCTCTCGCGCTGGATCAGCTCCCAGAGCCGGTCAGCACCGCGGCGGGCGAGGGTCTGCTCCTCGCGGACCGGGCCGCGCAGGCTGACGACGTCGTCGGCCGTGTAGTCGCGGCGGATGCCCGACCAGCGCGGATCCGCATCCCATTCCAGCTGCAGCTCGGCGGCGGTCTGGGTCGTGTCTCCGGGGCGGGGCTCTGTCGTCCGGTTTTCCATGTCGGGACCTCCATCGGTCGGATCGGATGACTCGATCCTTTGCCCGCCGCAGCCCGCCGGACCCGGATCCGCGGACAGAAATTCGCCGGTTCTTCTGTTTGCCAGAACTTCGCAGGAGTGTCAGCATGGCCACCATGACCGTCATCGACGACGTGTACGACGACGCGCACGCCGACCAGCCCGCAGCCGACGCACTCACCCTGGGCCGGCGCATCCGCGCGTTCCGGCAACGGCGCGGGATGACTCTGGAGGCGCTCGCCACAGCCGTCGACCGGGCACCGTCACAGGTGTCGACCATCGAGAACGGCAACCGCGAGCCGCGGCTGGCGCTGCTCCGGGCGATCGCGGATGCCCTCGGCGTGAGCGTCGACGACCTGCTCTCGCCGGAGCCGCCGGACGAACGCTCGGCCCTGGAGATCGCGGTCGAGCGGGCGCAACGCGGGCCGGTGTTCGCGTCCCTCGGCATCGACCCGGTGCGGGTCAGCCGGACTGTCCCCGACGCGACATTGCAGGCGATTCTCGCGCTTCACCAGGAGGTGGAGCGGCTGCACCGCGAGCGCGCGGCGACGCCGGAGGAGGCCCGCCGCGCGAACGCGGAACTGCGGGCGACGATGCGGGCGCGCGACAACCATTTCCCCGAGCTCGAGGCCATCGCGGCCGACCTGCTGGCTGCCGTCGGCCACACCGGCGGCCCCGTCTCGCACCAGACCGTGACCGACATGGCCGACCACCTCGGGTACGAGCTGCACTACGTCGGCGACCTGCCGCACTCCACCCGTTCGGTCACCGACCGGCGCAACGGGCGCATCTACCTGCCCACCGAGCAGTCGGCGTCCCGCGACTCGCGCTCGCCCATCCTGCAGGCCTTCGCGTCGCACGTGCTCGACCACGATGAGCCGCGAAACTACGCCGATTTTCTGCGGCAGCGGATCGAGACCAACTATCTGACCGCGGCGCTGCTGCTGCCCGAGAAGGATGCGGTGGCCTTCCTGACCGAGGCGAAGAACTTCCGGCGCATCTCGATGGAGGACCTCCGCGACGCGTTCGCCGTGTCGTATGAGACGGCGGCGCACCGGTTCACCAACCTCGCCACCGCGCGTCTCGGCATCCCGGTGCACTTCATGAAGGTGCACGAGTCGGGCACCATCATCAAGGCGTACGAGAACGACGCCGTGGCCTTCCCGTCGGATGCGCTCGGCGCTGTCGAGGGGACGCCCGTGTGCCGCAGCTGGACCGCGCGCACGGTGTTCGACGTCGCCGACCGGTTCAGCCCGTACTACCAGTACACGGACACGCCCAGCGGGACGTTCTGGTGCACCTCACGCGTCGAGAAGGCGAAGGAGGGCGACTACTCCGTCAGCGTCGGCGTGCCGTTCGCGCACGTCAAGTGGTTCCGCGGGCGCGAGACGACGCATCGGGCGGTCTCCCGCTGCCCCGACGAATCCTGCTGCCGACGGCCGCCCGGCGCGCTGGCCGAGCGCTGGGAGGGAATGGCGTGGCCGGCCGCACGGACGCCCACGTCACTGCTCGCCGCGCTCCCGACCGGAACCTTCCCCGGAGTGGACGCCACCGAGGTCTACGCGTTCCTCGACCGCCACGCCCCCTCCTCCTGACCCTCTCGCTCGGCCCATCCCCCGCCGTCGAGTCCGCAAACTTTGCACGCGACACGCCCCGCTGATGTCCAAAGTTTGCGGACTCGACGGTGGGCGGAGAGTTGCGAGAGACGGACGGCCGGAGGAGTCAGTCGAGGGCGAGGAGGCGGATCGCGACGCCGTAGGGGTCGAGCGCGATGGACGGGGATGCGTCGCCGTCGAGCGTCCGCAGCTCGCCGCCGGCGACGGTCGGCTCGACCGTGACCGCGGTGTCGTGCTGCGACACGAAGAACACGAAGCGGCGGCCGTCCTCGTGCACCAGCGCGTCGGTGAACACGCGCGGGTCGTCGAGCCGCACATCCCGCTCCACGTCCGCGACCACGGCGAGCGCGTCGTACAGCCGCCAGGTCTCCTCCGGGTTCACCCGCCCCTGCGCCGACGCGAAGAACTCGAGCGGATACGTGCACAGCACCGCGCGCCCCGCGCCGTGATCGCGCACCACGACAGCCGGCCGGCCGTGCGCATCCACCGCGACGACGCGGCCCGAGGTCGCGAGCACCGGAAGGTACGTCCGCCCGTTCTCGTTGCCCGCCGCCGCGAACGACAGCTCCGTCCCGGCCGCGATCGACCCGAAGTCCTCGGTGAACCGCAGCGTCACGGTCGCGTCCGTCACCGGCTCGGCGAGCCCGTACGCGCTGTCCATCCTCACGCCGAAGAGCTCCTCCGTGTGCGCCCACCAGGGCCCGCGCTGCACGCCGCTCGACCCGTGCGAGTACGACGCGTACACGGTCGCCCCCTCGCCTGCCAGCGACACCAGCTGCTCCCACGAGGTCGCGCACAGCTGCTTGACCGACGGCAGCAGGTACAGGCCGTACCCGGCCGGCAGACCGCCGTCCTCCTTCTCGCGCACCACCGCGACAGGGATGTGCGCCTCATGCGCTGCGACGTAGGCCTGCTCCCCCGTCGCCACGATGTGCGCGCGCTCCTCCTCCTGCGTGAACGGGTAGTCCTCGGCGAGGTGCGAGGGGACGACGAGCGCCGCATCCACCGGCGCCCGCCGCACCGACGGCAGCTCGATCGCGGCCAGGTCGGCAGCGAACCGCGCCAGCTCGCGCAGCGGCGGCTTGGGGTTGCCGTGACGGTCGGTGATCCCGAAGTGCATCTCGAAGGGATGGTGCGAGTACGGCCGCTGATCGGCGAGGTCGTCGTAGTCGGTGTTGTTCCACGCGATCCATCCGGTGGCACCGGCCAGCAGCGTCGAGTACAGCAGCTGCCGGTAGTAGGAGGCGGCGCCCGCGTCCGAGACGAAGTCGCTCGTCAGGCCGAACTCCTCCATGATGACGGGCAGTCCGTCGGTCGCCGCGAGCTCCGCGATGAACGCCGCCTTGAGGTGCTGCCGCACCTGGTCGGTCTCCATCCGGTACACGTGGGGGCCGATGAAGTCGGTGAACTTCGCCAGGTCGCGCACCGAGAACCCGTTGTCGTGACCCGTCGTCTCGATGCCCCAGGCACCGTCGCCGACGGCGACCGGCTGCGTCCCGCCGCCCGCGCGCACCGCATCCACCAGCAGCGAGGCCCACGCGTCGACGATGGGACGCGGCGCCTCCCCTCCGTAGATCGGCACCTCGTTGGTGAGCAGCCATCCGGCGACGGCGGGATGCGCGGCGAACCGCGACGTCAGCTCCCGCACGTACCAGGCCTGCCGTCCGACGAACCAGACGTCGCTGTACAGGTCGCGGCCGTCGCGCCACGCCGGATCCCAGTTCTCGCCGGACATGTGCCCGACGAGGAACGTCGGGACCGTCGTCATCCCGACCTCCGTGTGCGCGTCGAGGAAGTCGGCGAAGTTCGCCATGCACTGCTCGTCGAGGGAGTCCGGAGTCGGATGGAAGTCGGGCCAGTAGAAGAAGGAGCGGGTCATGTTCAGGCCGTGCTCGGCGAGCACACGCAGCTCCTCCCGCACGACGGCCGCGTCGTAGCGCGTCCACATCAGCGGGCCGCCGGTGCGCGACCAGAAGTTGGCGCCGAGCCACACCACGGGGGCGTCGTCGACCTGCAAGACCGGGGATGGGCGATCCATGGTGCCTTTCAGAAAGAAGAGGGGATGCGGTCGCGCGTCACTTCACCGCGCCGGCGGTCAGACCGGCGACGAAGTTGCGCTGCAGCAGGAGGAACGCGACGACGATCGGGATGGACACGACCAGCGACGCCGCCATGATCTGGTTCCAGTAGACGTTCGTCTGGGTCGAGTAGAGCTGCAAGCCGACCGCGAGCGTCCTGTTCTCGTCCGTCGTCATCACGGATGCGAACAGCACCTCACCCCAACTGGTCATGAACGAGTAGATCGCGACCGCGATCAGACCGGGGCGGGCAGCCGGCAGCACCACGTGCCACAGTGCGCCCATGGGCCCGGAGCCGTCGACCTTCGCGGCCTCGTCGAGGTCGCGCGGGATGCCGTCGAAGTATCCCGCGAGCATCCAGATCGAGAACGGCAGCACGAACGTGAAGTACGTGATGATGAGGCCCCACCGGGTGCCGACCAGCTGGATCCCGGTCGCCTGGTTGATGTTCACGAAGATCAGGAACAGCGGGAGAAGGAAGAGCACACCGGGGAACATCTGCGTCGACAGCACGGTCGTGGTGAACACGTTCCGGCCCTTGAACCGGTAGCGCGACACGGCGTACGCGGCGAACACGGCGATGACCAGCGAGATCAGGGTCGCCGCGCTCGACACGATGAGCGAGTTCACGAAGTACGACGCCAGCGGGACGGTCGACCACATGTCGATGAACGGCTGGAACGTGATCGTCTGCGGCCACCAGGTGAACGCGGACTGCACCTCGGAGAGCGGCTTCACCGACGACGTGATCATGACATAGAGCGGCACCACCGTGAAGACGGTGAGCACGGCGATGGTGACCCAGCGGAAGACGTGGGAAGAGCGGGTCTCACGCATTGCGGTTCCTCCGGTTGACGACGAGCAGGTAGACGCCGGTCACGACCAGCAGGAACAGCAGCAGGAGGACGCTCATCGCGGCTCCGGAGCCGAAGTTCCAGGTCAGGAAGGAGGCGTTGTAGATGTGGAACGAGATCAGGTCGCCTGCCGCGGGTTGGGCTGTGCTCCCGAACAGCACGAATGGCGTGTTGAAGTCGTTGAAGGTCCACAGGAACATGACGAGCAGCAGGACCGAGTTGACCGGCCGCAGCATCGGCAGCGTGATCGCGCGCCACTGCCGGAAGGGCTTGGCGCCGTCCACCGCGGAGGCCTCGTACACCTCCGACGGGATGGACTGGAGACCCGCCATCAGCATCAGGAACGCGAACGGCCAGAGCCGCCAGATCGCGACGATGACGATCGACCAGAAGGCGTTGCCGCCGATCAGCCAGAACGGCTTGTCGCCCGGCAGCCCGAGGTTGTCGAAGAGGAAGTGGTTGATCGCGCCGGTGTCCTTCTGGAACATGAACTTCCAGGTGATGATGCCGGCGTACAGCGGCAGCGCGTACGGCACGAGGAACAGGGTGCGGAAGAACGCGCGCCCCCGGAACCGGCCCTGCAGGGAGACGGCTGCCGCCATCCCGAGCACCCAGGAGAGGCCGACGACCAGGATGGTGAAGCCGACGGTGACGAGGAACGACCGGAGCAGCCCGGCGCCGACCGACCCGTTGAAGTCGAGCGCGACGGCGTAGTTCTTCAGGCCGACGAACGGCGCCTCGCCCCAGTTGGCGATGTAGAACTTCGTCAGCTGCGTGAAGCTGATCCAGATGCCGGTGAGCATCGGGACGACGTGGATGAGGAGCTCGAACACGATCGCCGGTGCGAGCAGGATGAACGGCAGCCACCATCCCTTGGGGCGGCGGCGCTTGGGCTGGGGCGGGGCAGCTGCGGCAGCCGGCACGGTGCGCGCTGGGCCGCGGACGTCTGTCGTCGTCGACATGGGTCTCCTTGGGGGTGTGACTGTCCGCCGGGCGGGACGCGGTGGCCGCGCCCCGCCCGACGAGCTGGTTTCCGGGTGTCAGCCGCCGAGCGACTGCTTGACCTGGTCCTGTGCGTTCTTCAGAGCCGCCTTGATGTCGGCGTCGGAGACCGTGCTGCCGGTGGCGATCTTGGCGAACATGTCGTTCATCGCCTTGCCGACGGTGTTCTCGAACTGGTCCTCGGCCGGCACCAGCGGGAGCGGCTTGGACATGTCGTTGTAGATCTTCTGGAACGTCGCCGCCTCTTCGGCGTTGTCGGTGAACACCGGCTTGGCGTCCTGCAGCACCGGCAGGCTGGCGTACGGCTTGCCCAGCGTGGTCTGGACGTCCTCGCTCGTCATGTACTTGACGAACTTGAGCGCCGCATCCTTCTGCTTGGTGTTCTTGAAGATCGACAGGTTGATGCCGGCGATGAAGGTGGCGATGTCCTTGCCGCCCTCGGGAGCCGGGAACGGGACGACGCCGTACTGGTCGTTCTTCATGCCGTTGGCGACGATCGAGGCGTCCGCGTTGTTCTGGCTGAGGATCATCGCGACCTTGCCGGTGGCGAAGTCGTTGACGGCCTGCACGCCGTTGTCGTACTGCGCGTTCGATGGGTTGACGACCTTGTCGCTCTGCATCAGGTCGAGGTAGCGCTTGATGCCGTCGATGTTGGCCTGGCTGTCGAACGTCGGGTTGCCCTTCTTGTCGAACCACTCGCCGCCGTTCTGGGCCGAGTTGATGAACGCGAAGTGGACGTTCTCGGTGTAGCTGCCCGCTGCGAGGGCGAAGCCGTACTGGCTGCCGTTGGTGAGCTTCTTCGCCGCGGCGACGAGCTCCTCCCACGTCGTCGGCGGCTGCACGCCGGCGTCCGTGAACATCTTCTTGTTGTAGTACAGGCCGTATGCCAGGCCGTACAGCGGGACGCTCGTGACCGGCTTGCCCTCGGCGCCGCCGGTGTCGAGCGCGGCCTTCACGAACTTGTCGCTGCCGCCGATCGCCTTCATGTTGGCGTCGTCGAACGGCAGGAACGCTCCGGTCGCCTGCAGGGAGGCGGCCCAGGTGTTGCCGATGTTCAGCACGTCCGGGCCCTGGCCCGAGGTGACGGCCGTCTGGATGCGGGTCTGCAGGTCGTTCCAGCCGATGACCTCCAGCTTGACCTTGATTCCGGTCTGCTTCGTGAAGTCGTCCAGGACGGGGGTGAGGACCTGCTTGTCGTTGTCGAGGCTGGTCCCCTGGTTGCTCGCCCAGTACGTGAGTGTCGCCCCGCTGGACGACCCTCCGGATCCCGAGCTGCTGCAGCCCGCGACCACGAGCGAGACCGCTGCGGCCAGTGCCGCGACGGCGATGGCGCGTTTCCTCATTGTGACTCCTTCGTCTCTTGATGGGGGGGGCGATCCCGGCCCTGGTGCGAGAGCCGGACGCGGGAGCGCCACGCTGAGCCTAACTTAACCGGTTCAGGTGTCAATCCTTGACTTCACCTCGTCCGAGGGTATACCGGCCGGTCGCCCCGCCCGTGCCGCCCCGCGCGCCCCGCGCGCTGCGCGCCGCCCCGCGCTGCGCTGGCCGCCAGGATCTGGCCGTGAGGTGCACGTAGTGGCGGTCGGCTACGGCGTGTCGCCCGCAACTACGTGCACCTCGGCAGGCGGCAGAGCGAGCGGCGAGCGCAGCGAGCGCGCGCTCAGCGGGCGGCGTGCTCGCCGGCGCGGATGCTCGTGGCACGCGGCACGAGGCGGCTCGGCCGCGCGCGGCGGTCGAACGCCGGACGGCCGGCGAGCTGGTCGAGCAGCAGCCGCGTCGACCGCCGCCCCTGCTCCTCCGGGTACCGGTCGAGCGCGGTGATCGGGCGGGTTCCGAGGCGGCAGAGCAGGGAGTCGTCCCAGCTGACGATGGCCACATCCTCACGGCCGGCATGGTTGAGCGCCGTCTGTGCGCCCAGGGCGAGCAGGTCGTTCGAGGTCAGCACCGCGGTGATGGATGTGTCGGTCGCCAGCAGCTCGGCGGCGACCCGCTCCCCCGACTCCATCGAGTAGTCGGAGACCGCGAACGAGAACTCGACGCCGAACTCCCGCCCGTGCGCGGCGACGGCGTCGCGCCGGTCCTGCTCGTGCTCGAACTCGGCGGGTCCCGCGATGTGCAGCGCGCGTCGGTGGCCGAGGGAGGCCAGGTGCTCGACGAGCAGTCCGGCGTCGGCGCGCGCGTCGTAGAGCAGCACCTTGCCGGGCGCGACCGCCTCCCGGTTGCCGTGGAGCACGAACGCGAGGCCGAGCTCTTCCAGCAGCTGCGGGCGCGGATCGTCGAAGGTGATGTCGAAGAGCATGACGCCGTCCACCCGCGCCTCCGCGCTCCAGCGGCGGTAGGCGGCGACCTCCTGACCTGCGTCCGTGCCGACCATGCGCAGCAGCAGCGACTGCCCGGTCTCGGACAGTTCCGACTCGACCCCGGCGAGCAGGCTCATGTAGTACGGCTCGGCGCCGAGCAGGCTCGGGTCGCGACGGAGGACGATGCCGATGGTGTCGGACCGCGCCCGCGACAGGGCACGCGCGGACGAGCTGGGATGCCATCCCAGCTGCTCCGCCAAAGCCAGCACCCGCTCGCGCGTCTCGTCGCTCACTCCGGGCAGCCCGTTGAGCGCGTACGACACGGACGCCTTCGAGAGCCCCAGCTGGTCGGCCAGCCCCGCGATGGTCACGCGCCCCGCTCCGTTGCTCACGGCCGCCTCCCTTCATGGTGCGCGGCCAACAATACTTGTTCGCGCGTTTCGCGCACCCGTCGCATCGTGCGAGAGCGCTCAGGTGGCGAGGGGATGCGTTCGCAGGCACGACACGCGAGACTCGGCACGGATGCCGCAGCAGCGGCCGCCGTCAGGTCGCCGCGCGACCCCGCGCCAGCACCGCGGCGTGAAGGGCCGCGACAGTCTCGCCGTCGTCCAGATCCATCCCGAGCAGCTCCTCGATCAGGGCGATCCGCTGGTAGAAGACCGACCGGGACAGGTGGCTCGCCGCCGCCGCGCGCGTGCGGTTCCCGGGGTGGCTGAGGTAGGCGCGCAGCACCTCGACGAGGTCTCCGCCGGTCGCCAGGTCGTACTCGATCAGCGGCCGCAGCAGCTGCTCGGTGTGCTCCAGCAGCCGCGGATCGCTGCCGAGCGCGTTGACGAGCCGCAGCAGCGGCCGATGCTGAACGCGCTGGATGTGCGGCTTCCGCCCGAGGCGCGCGTCGGTCCGCGCGGCGGATCCGGCCGCCAGTTCGACCGCCTCCTCCAGCGACGACAGCAGCCCGGTGATCCCGCGCGCGTCCGACCCGACGGCGACGACCGCGGCCGGGTCGTCGAGCCGCACCGACCCGACGGCGTCCGCGATCGCGCCGAACAGCGCATCCGCGAGCTGGCGGCCCGGCCGCGCGGACACGGCGACGACGAGTGTTCCCGGCTGCTCGGGATGCCGCCCGGCCACCGCGTCGGCACCCGCCGTCCGCGCCGCCTCGACGGCTCGCGCTGCGGCCGACACGGGCAGCGTCCCGGAGCGCAGCCGCACCGCCACCCCGGCGACCAGCCGTCCGGAGAGCGGGAAGCCCGCCGCCTCGAACCGGGCGGTCACGCCGCCCTCCCCCGAGAACCGCCGGCCGATCAGCGCCGCGAGCAGCGCGTCGTGGCTGCGCCGCGTCCACTCGTCGTCATCACGGTCGGAGAGCCGGCTGAGCGCGAGCGCGACCGCGGCCTGCTCCAGCACATTGGAGCGCCCGGCGGGATGCGGATCCCCGGGCAGCGCGACGAGGTGCCCCCAGCGCATGCCCCGCGCTTCGACCGGGACGATCGTCCACCCGCTCGCGCCCGACCGGTGGGCCGCGCGCGAACGCTGCTCCCAGTCGGCGAGCTCGTCCTCGCCTGACGTGTTCGCCCCGCCCGAGACCGGGCCGCCGCCAGCCGCTGGGCCGCCGGCCCCTAGCCCACTGGCCGTCAGCCCACTGGCCGCGATCACCCGGTGGCCGGTGTCCTCCAGCACGACCGGCGAACCGAGCACCCGCGCCGCCTGCTCCACGATGAAGTCGGCCGGACTCCCCCGCAGGCTGAGCCCGGTGAAGAGCGCGTGGATGTCGTCCCGCGCCCGCAACGCCACCATCTGCTCCGCGATGATGCGCGAGTGAACGGCCTCCGTGATCGCGACGAAGCGCGCCTCGCGGTGGAGGACGACGAACGGCAGCCCGGCCGCCTGGAACTCCTGGACGAGCGCGGCGGGCGCGCTCGGCATCAGGGGTCCGAGTTCTAGCACAAGGCCGGCGACGCCGGCATCCACGAGCACGCGTCCGAGCCGGCGCAGGGCCGCGGCGTCGGCGGGCCAGCCGACGCCCGTGGCGAGCAGCAGTTCGCCGCCGGAGCCCAGCCGGGCCGCTTCGGCCGTCTCGGCGACGTGCACCCAGCGAACCGGCGCATCCAGCCGATCCCGGCCGGTCAGCACCTCGGGCAAGGCGACGGCGACCGGCTCCATGCGGAGCACCTCGCGCACCGTCGGCAGCACCGACGACGACGGCACGACCGGCCGCGCCGCGCCGCCCGAGCCCTCCGGACGAACTGTTCGGACCGCGTGCGGGTCCCGACGATCTGGCATCGCTCCTACCGCCTCTGCTCTGTGATCATTGGGAGGAAAGCTTACTGTCACCGCCGGGCAGAACGTCCGGCGAAACCGCGAGGAGGATCCCCGTGGCCCTGATCCGCCACTTCATCGCCGGCGAAGAGACCGCCGCAGAGTCGACCGGCGCCCTGCGCACCGGCCCGGTGTTCAACCCGGCCACCGGCGAGCGCCAGCACGAGGTCGCCCTCGCCGACGCCGCCGAGACCGAACGGGCGATCGCCGCCGCGCGTGCCGCCTTCCCCGCCTGGCGCGCCACCAGCCTGACCAAGCGCGCCGACGTGATGTTCCGCCTCCGTCACCTGCTCACGGAGCGTCGCGACGAGCTCGCCGCCATCGTCACCAGCGAGCACGGCAAGGTGCTCTCCGACGCTGCGGGCGAGATCGGCCGGGGGCTCGAGAACGTGGAGTTCGCGAGCGGCCTGATCGACAAGCTGAAGGGCGAGTACAGCGAGCAGGTGTCCACCGGCATCGACGTGCACAGCGTCAAGCAGCCGGTCGGAGTGGTCGCCTGCATCACCCCGTTCAACTTCCCGGTCATGGTGCCGCTGTGGATGGTCGCGAGCGCCATCGCCTGCGGCAACACCGTCGTGCTGAAGCCGAGCGAGAAGGACCCGAGCGCCTCCGTGTTCCTGGCGAAGCTGTTCCGCGAGGCCGGGCTGCCGGACGGCGTCCTCAACGTCGTCCACGGCGACAAGGAGGCGGTGGACACCCTCCTCGACTCCCCCGACGTCGCCGCGGTGAGCTTCGTCGGATCCACGCCGATCGCCCGCTCGATCTACCAGCGCGCGTCGGCGAACGGCAAGCGCGTCCAGGCGCTCGGCGGCGCCAAGAACCACATGGTGGTGCTGGCGGACGCCGACATCGACGCCGCCGCCGACGCCGCGGTCTCGGCCGCCTACGGCTCCGCCGGCGAGCGCTGCATGGCGGTCAGCGTGGTGGTCGCGGTCGGCGACGTCGGCGACCGGCTGGTGCCGGCCATCCAGTCGCGCCTCGGCGCGCTGCGCATCGGGCCGGGCACGGATGCGGCCAGCGAGATGGGCCCGCTCATCACGCGCGAGCACCGCGACAAGGTGGCGTCGTACGTCACAGGCGCCGCGGCCGAGGGCGCGACGGTCGTGGAGGACGGCACCGCACGCGCGTTCGACGGCGACGGCTTCTTCGTCGGCGTCAGCCTGCTCGACAACGTGAAGCCTGGCATGAAGGCGTACGACGACGAGATCTTCGGCCCGGTGCTGTCAGTGGTGCGCGTCGACACCTTCGACGAGGCGATCGAGCTCATCAACGGCAACCCGTACGGCAACGGCGTCGCGCTGTTCACCCGTGACGGCGGGGCAGCCCGCCGCTTCGAGTTCGAGGTGGAGGTCGGGATGGTCGGCATCAACGTGCCCATCCCCGTCCCGGTCGGTGCCTACTCGTTCGGCGGCTGGAAGAACTCGCTGTTCGGCGACTCGCATATCTACGGACCCGAGTCGTTCCACTTCTACACGCGCAGCAAGGTGGTCACCACGCGCTGGCCCGACCCCCTGCACTCGCGCATCGAACTGGCCTTCCCGGGCAACGCGTGAGCGAGGAGACGACGATGACGGACACCATCCCGACCACCGGCACCCGGACCGGCTACCGCGACCGGCACGGCGTCGAGCATCCGTTCGGGGATACGGCGGCCGAGCGCCAGGTGCGCAGCGACGACCGCGCGCACGTCTTCCACTCGTGGAGCGCCCAGGCGAAGATCGACCCGCTGCCGATCGCCGCGGGCGAGGGCTCCACGTTCTGGGACTACGACGGGAATGCGTACCTCGACTTCAGCTCGCAGCTGGTGAACCTGAACCTGGGGCACCAGCATCCCGACCTCGTCGCCGCCATCCAGCAGCAGGCGGGCCGCCTCGCCACGGTGCAGCCGTCCATGGCGAACGACGTGCGCGGCGAGCTCGCTCGGCGTATCGCCGAGGTGGCTCCGGGGACGCTCAACAAGGTCTTCTTCACCAACGGCGGGGCGGATGCGAACGAGTACGCGGTGCGCCTGGCGCGCGCGGTGACCGGCCGCCGCAAGGTGCTGTCGATGTACCGCTCGTATCACGGCGGCACCTCGACCGCGATCGCCCTCACCGGCGACCCGCGGCGCTGGGCGAACGAGCCGAGCGACCCGTCGGTCGCGCACTTCTTCGGCCCGTACCCCTACCGGAGCGCGTTCCACTCGACCTCGCCCGAGGAGGAGACCCAGCGCGCGCTGGAGCACCTCGAGAACGTGATCGTGCTGGAGGGCGCCGGCACGATCGCGGCGCTCATCGCCGAGACCGTCGTCGGCACGAACGGCGTGCTGGTGCCGCCGCCCGGGTACCTCGCGGGCGTGCGCGAGCTGTGCGACCGGTACGGGATCGTGTACATCGCCGACGAGGTCATGGTCGGATTCGGGCGGATCGGCGAGTGGTTCGCCGTGGATGCGTTCGACGTCGTGCCCGACCTGATCACCTTCGCGAAGGGCGTCAACTCCGGGTACGTACCGCTCGGCGGCGTCGTCATCTCGGACGCCATCGCGGCGCGGTTCGACGATGTGGCGTTCCAGGGCGGCCTCACCTATTCGGGACACCCGCTGGCCTGCGCCGCCGGTGTCGCGACCTTCGACGTGTTCGAGCGGGACGGCATCCTGGAGCGGGTGCGCGACCTCGGCTCGCGCGTGGTCGAGCCGGAGCTCCGGTCGTGGCAGGAGCGGCACCCATCGCTCGGCGAGGTGCGCGGCCGCGGCCTGTTCTGGGCGCTGGAGTTGGTGCGCAACCGCGAGGCGAGGGAGCCGCTGGTGCCGTTCAACGCGGCGGGACCGGATGCGGCGCCGATGGCCGAGGTCGCGGCGGCCTGCAAGGCCGCGGGCGTCTGGCCGTTCACCCACTTCAACCGCGTGCACGTCGCGCCGCCGCTGGTCATCGAAGAGGACGAGCTGCGTCGTGGTCTCGCCGCGATCGACGCGGCGCTCTACGTCGCGGACCGCTACGCGCGGGTCTGACCGGCGAGTGGATGGGCGGCACCTGGTGTCGTCCATCCACAGCCGCAGCTTGTGCACATCTTGCTTCCCGCCGGTCGGCTCACGGCGGCCGCAAGCTATCGTGGCAGCATGAGTGAACCCGGAGACGGCCGTGTCGCTGTCTACATAGACTTCGACAACATCGTCATATCCCGTTACGACCAGGTGCACGGTCGTGGCTCCTATATGCGCGATCGGCCCAAGTCGAGTTCGACCGCGCCCAAGGCGGGCTTCGCCGAGAAGCTGGCGGAAGCGCGCGTCGACCTGGGTGCGGTGATCGACTTCTCCTCGTCGTTCGGCACGCTGGTGCTGACGCGGGCGTACGCCGACTGGTCGTCCGCCGTCAACGCCGAGTACCGCGGCCAGCTCGTGGGCCGCGCGGTCGACCTCGTTCAGCTCTTCCCGGCCGCCGCCTACGCCAAGAACGGCGCCGACATCCGGCTCGCGGTCGACGCGGTCGAAGACCTCTTCCGGCTTCCCGAGCTCACGCACGTCGTCATCGTCGCGGGCGACTCGGACTACATCCCGCTGGCCCAGCGGGTGAAGCGCCTCGGGCGCTACGTGATCGGGATCGGCGTCGCCGGCTCGACTGCGAAGTCGCTCGCCGCGGCGTGCGACGAGTTCGTCAGCTACGACGACCTCCCCGGCATCGCCCGTGACGAGGCGGAAGACGCGGACGACGTCGAGGTCGCGGCCGTCACCGAGCCGGTGACCGCGGTCGCCGCGAAGCCTGCGGGCGACCGGGCCGAGACGGATGGCGCCGCTGCCGAAGCCGGGGCGGTGGATGCGTCGGCTCCAGCCGCCGAGCCTGCCCAGCGGCCGAAGCGCGGCAGCCGCAAGCGCGCGGCGACCACGACCAGCGCCGACGACGCGGACGAGGAGCAGAGCGAGGACCCCCAGCACGTGGCCACCCGCCTCCTCGCCCGCGCCATGCAGCTCGGCCACGAGAAGGACGACTCGCCGTGGCTGCACAGCTCGACGGTCAAGGGCCAGATGAAGAGGATGGACCCGTCCTTCAGCGAGAAGGCCCTCGGGTACCGGTCGTTCAGCGACTTCATCAAGTCGCGCGGCGACCTGGTCGAGCTCGACGACAGCTCGACCGCCCAGATGCTTCGCCTCGCACCGACCCGCCCGCGCCGTGCCCGGCACAGCGGCCGCGCTGCGGACCGCGTCTCCGCCACCTGAGACACCGTCGTGCGCTTCTTGAGCCGGCGCACAGCCGACGGGAGTTGACTGCGACCATGGCGAGCCAGAAGACAGCACGACAGTGGCGAGCGACCCGCTGGGGCGGGCCGGAGACATGGGAGTTCGCGGAGGTCGAGGTTCCGGAACCTCGGCAGGGCGAGGTCACGATCGAGGTCCGCGCCGCGGGCGTCAATCCGGCGGACTACAAGCACGTGTCCGCACCCCGAGAGGGCCTCGAGCTCCCGGTCCCGATCGGCTACGAGGTCGCCGGCGTCATCGCGGCCATCGGTCCGAATACCGAGATCGCGTCCGGTGGCCGGGCCGTCGGCGACGCGGTCGTCGCGTTCCGCATCCAGGGCGGCTATGCCACCGCCGTCACCGTCCCGGCGAAGGACGTGTTCGCCAAGCCCGCTCGGCTGGCCGACGAAGAGGCCGCGAACCTGCTGCTCGTCGGCACGACGGCCGCCCAGATGCTCGACGTGACCCACGTGCGCGCGGGCGAGACCATCCTCGTGCACGGAGCATCGGGCGCGGTCGGCGTGAGCATCCTCCAGCAGGCGGCCGAGATCGGCGCACGCGTCATCGGAACGGCGAGCGAAGCGAGCTTCGCCCGAGTGCGCCGCTTCGGCGGCCTGCCCATCGCATACGGACCGGGGCTCGCAGAGCGGGCGACCGAGGCCGCCCAAGGTCCCATCGCCGCGGCGCTCGACACGGTCGGAACCGACGAGGCGATCGACGTCTCCCTAGAACTCGTCCCCGACCGGCTGCGCATCGTCACGATCGTCGCGGCCCAGCGCGCACAGCAGGAGGGCTTCCACGCCGTCTTCGGCGCGCAGCCGGAGAGCCAGGCGTTCCGCGATTCCGTGCGCGGCCCGCTCCTCGAGCTGGCCGGCAGCGGCCGCCTCCAGGTCCCGATGGCGCGGACGTATCCACTCGCCGATGCGCCGGAGGCCCTCGCGTTCCTGAAGGAGGGACACCCGGGCGGCAAGCTCGCGCTGCTGCCCTGAGCGCGGCCAGGCGGACCGTGAGGCAAGGATTCAGCCGGCGGGCTTGGTCGCCTTCCCGTCGAGCCACAGCGTTGCCGACTCGTCCCGGTGCACGCCGTCCGTCCCGACGAACTTCGTGTCGATCTGCGGGCCCTTGGTGATCACATGCACCATCGCCATCCCGTGTCCGCGCCCCAGCCCGTAATCGTCCTTCAGCCAGGCGAGGATCTCACCCGCCTTGGTGCCCGGGCCGAACCCGCGCTCCCCCGCCTCCGCGACCAGTTCGCGCGGCGTCTTGCCGGTCTTGTCCTCGACCGCGTCGAGATACGCCTGGAACGACATCCTCAGTCCCCTCTCTCGTCCCGCTCGACGATCGCTTCCGCCTCCGCTTCGGAGACGACCACCATTCCACCGGTGCGCTGGCTCGTGCGCAGGAGCACATCCATCCACGTGTCGTTGAGTCGCGGCGGCTTGGTCCCGCTGAACACGAACGCGAGCGGGATGTCCCGGCTGATCCAGAGGCTCACCCGGCCTCCGCCGAGCTCCGCAGGGATCTGCCAGTTCAGCAGGAAGCTCTCGTGGCGGCGCAGCTTCGTGACGACGGCGATCTTGACGTGCGCCAGGGTGCGGTCGTCGAACTCGTACTCCTGCGGCGCGGTCCCGTAGACCAGCCTGCCCACGTCACGCCCCCTCGCGGCGCTTGCCGTTCCTCGTCCGGCTCGCCCGGTAGGTTCCCTCCGGAATCTCTTCGCGGATCTCCGCGCGCAGGTCGTCCTCGAGCATCAGCCCGGAGTTGCTGTTGGCCCTCTCGCCGAGGATGGTCAGCCAATCGCGGTTCAGTTCCGGCAGCTCCGGCCGCGCGAACACGAACTGCAGCGAAATGGAGGGGTCGAGCCAGATCGACCGCAGCACACCCTCCGCTCCGGCCGTGCGATCCGTCCAGATGAGGAGGAAGCCCTCCCGGCGCCGCAGCTTGGTCTGGACCACCGCTTGGAGGTGCGCGAGCACCCGGTCGTCGAACGTGAAGCCGTCGGCCCCGTCGTAGATCAGCGTTCCCACGCGAGTCCTTCCTGTCGGGATCACTTTCTCCAAACCACCGCGCGCCGTCAAGTCACGGTTGTGCGAATCGCCGTAAAGTCCGGTCATGGACGCACTTACGCGAACCATCAAAGCGGCCCTCCTCTACGAGGACGGCCGGACCCTCGACAGCGTCGTGGTCGTGCCCCTGATCGGCGGGTGCCCTCCCGGCGAGATCCGCGTCGCCACCCTGTTCGCCGGGGCCCTCGCCTACGACGTGTACGAGCTGGCCGACGAGGAGGAGTACTCGTCGATGCCCGCCTACCCCTACCGCTCCACCGTGCCCGTCACGACCGAGGACCTCGACGACTGATCGCGCGATCCGGGTAGCGTGGACCGAGTGACCCGCTCCGACGATCCTGCGCGCCCGCGCACGGGGGCGGCCGTCGCCGCGCTCAGCCTCGGCACGCTGCTGAACCCGCTCAACTCGTCGATGATCGCCGTGGCTCTCGTGCCGCTGCAGCACGACTTCGGTGTGGATGTGACAGCCGTGACCTGGGTCATCACGTCGTTCTACCTGGCATCGGCCGCCGGCCAGCCGCTGATGGGCCGGCTCGGCGACCGCTTCGGCCCGCGCCGCCTGTTCCTGTTCGGGATGCTGGTCGTCGTCCTCGCGTGCGCGCTCACGCCGTTCGCCGGGTCCCTCGCCGCGGTCTGCGTCGGCCGAGTCGCTCTCGCGGTGGGGACCGCGACCGCGTTCCCCTCGGCGATCGCCCTGCTGCGACCGCTCGCGGCGGCCTCCGGGGTGGGGACGCCGCGACTGCTCGGCCGCATCCAGATCGCCAACACTTCCGGCGCCGCGATCGGGCCGGTGCTCGGCGGCGCATTGATCACGTTCCTCGGCTGGCAGTCGATCTTCTGGGTGAACGTGCCGCTGGCCCTGATCGCCTTCGTCGGCGTGTGGTTCTTCGCACCGGCGGACGCCGAGCGGGAGCGGGTGCCGCTGGCGCGCACCCTGGCCGAGTCCGACATTCCGGGCATCCTGCTGTTCATCGCGACCCTCACGTCGCTGCTGATCTTCCTGCTCGACCTCGAACCGCAGCCGCTCTGGTGGCTGCTGCCGGTGTGCGCCCTGGCCGCCGCGCTGTTCGTCTGGCGGGAGCTGAGCACGGCGCACCCGTTCCTCGATCTGCGGCTGCTGGCGGCGAACCGGCGCCTGCTGCTGGTGTACCTCAGCTTCGCGATCTTCAACGTCGTCTACTACTCCGCCTTCTTCGGTCTGCCGCAGTACCTGCAGACGCACGGAGGCTACAGCGCGGGCGTTGCCGGGCTGCTGATGTTCCCGCTCGCGGCCGTGACCATCGTCGTCACGCCGCTCGCCGCGCGCGCGATCGAGTCCGTCGGGCTGCGGCCGACGTTGATCACCGGTGCGATCGCGCTCGTCGTCGGGGCCGCCCTTCTCGCCGTCGCCGCCGCGACGACGGCACCCTGGGTCGTGCTCGTGCTCACCGCGGCGCTCGGCATCCCCTACTGCGTCGTGAGCATCGGGATGAATCAGGCGCTCTACTCGGCGGCCCGCCCGGAGGACAGCGGCGTGGCTGCGGGCATCTTCCAGACGTCGCGCTATGTCGGGGCGATCGTCGCGACCACGGTGCTCGGGCTGCTGTTCAGCGGTGGGACGACCGCGGGCAGCTGGCTGACGGCCGTCGGCGTCGCGACCGTGCTGGCGGTGGTGCACCTGGCGCTGCTGGTGTTCGTGCGGCCCGGGCGGGCGGGGCGTGCGGCCGCCGCTGCCTCCTGACCGCGGCTGCTGGCGTCTTGGCCTGGGGGTCGCAACACGCCGTTATGGGCGCGACAGAACGGCGTGTTGCGACCCACAGACGGTCGGCCGGTCGCCTGCGCTCAGGCGACCAGGGTGGTGCCGGGGGGCACCATGCGCTGCTGGGCGATCGACGACGCGCGACAGAGCGGATTTCGGCAGCCCACCGCGACCGTCACCACTGCCCATGCCCCGCGTGACGTCGGCACCAGCCGCCGTTCCGCGGAGATCGGCCCTCCGCACACTCTGCACACCCGTGAGTCCGCGACCATCGTGATCATCCCCATCCGACCCGTGGCGCCCGCATCGCCTCTTCCATGGTCCGCCCGGCGGCGTGCGGAAGCAAGAGTTGCGACGAATGCCGGGCGGTCGGGATGTGCGCAATTCCGTCCCCAGCGGACGTCCTCTCCCCCTTTTCCACAGTTCCCTCGCCGACCGTCCCCCGCTGAACCGAACGGGTAGCGTCGACTCCATGCAGATCGACGTCCCCACCACGGTCGGCCCCGGCCGCCTGACCGTCTCCGCGGCCGAACACCCCACCGCAGTGCTCTGGCTGGGCCACGGCGCCGGCGGCGGCATCGAGGCGGCCGACCTCGCAGTGCTCACCTCCCGGCTGCCCGGGGAGGGCATCACCGTCGTGCGCTACGAGCAGCCGTGGCGTGTCGCGGGCAAGCGCGTGGCCGCCCGCCCGACCACCCTCGACATCGCCTGGCAGGAGACCGCGCCGCGGGTCCGGGAGCTCGCGGGCGACCTTCCCCTGGTGACCGGCGGCCGCAGCGCGGGCGCGCGCGTCGCCTGTCGGACGGCGACGGTCCTTGGCGCTCGAGCTGTCGTCTGCCTTGCGTTCCCGTTGCACCCGCCGGGCAAGGCCGACCGGTCGCGGCTCGACGAACTGCTCGAGCCGGTCGTCCCTGTGCTCGTCGTCCAGGGCAGCGGCGACCCGTTCGGGTCAGCGGCTCTCGTCGCCTCCGAAGTGGGTGCGGCGGAGGTCGGCGCGTCGCCCGCCACGGCAGCCGATCGTATCCGGGTGGTGGAGGTCCCGGGCGCCGATCACGGCATGAGGGTGCCGAAGGCGTCCCCGCTGGGCGCAGCCGGTGTGCGAGACCTCATCGCTTCGACCGTCGCGGAGTTCGTCCGCGCCGTCGTGTGACGGAGGAGGTCAGTACTCGCCCTTGATCACGAAATAGGACCCGCGGATGGTCCCCGCGAGCCGGGACTTCTGGCGCGCGAACTTGAACGACGACAGCTCCTCCGGCACGTCCATCCCGTCGGAGAGCTTGAAGCCGACCGCCCGCTTGCCGCCCTCGGCGAGCGTGTACATCACGTTGATCGACAGCCCGGACTCGTAGAAGACGTACGTCATCCGCATCCCGTCGGCCTCGAAGTTCGTGGCCTCGAGCGCCGGAGAGCCGATGACGATGCCGCGCTCCTCCTTCAGGACGCGCGCGACCCGGTCCACCGCATCCTGCTCTTCCTCCGCGGTGCCGACGGTGAAGACGTGGTCGTACTTGTTGCGGTAGTACCGCGCTTCGTTCGCGCGGAGGCCGGCGAGCGCGTCCGCCACGGGCGACGATTCGAGCCCGACGGTGGAGACGTTCTCGAAGTCGACGACGTACGGCATGGGTCCTCCTGGATGTGCGGTGTCGAGCCTTACCGTAGCGTGCGTCGCGCTCTGGGCGCGCGCTGGCGTGTCCGCTGCGCGCACGCTCGGCGCCGCGTCAGGATCGTGGGGTGTCCGAGCTGCTGATGCGCATCCAGAGTCTCGAGTTCCAGGCGATGTCCGAGCGGGTGCTGGAGGTGACCGCGCTCACCTCGCGGCTGAACGTCCTCCCCTTCGACGACGAGGACGGCAAGTCCGCACTGTTCGAGCAGATCCTGGGCCGCCCGCTCCCGCCACGGGTGACCATCCACCCGCCGTTCTTCACCGACCACGGGCGCAACCTGGAGCTGGCGGAGCGGGTGTTCATCAACCAGAACTGCACCTTCCTCGACTACGCGGGCATCACCCTCGGCGAGCGCGTCATGGTCGCCCCCAAGGCGACCTTCATCACCGTCGGCCACCCCGTCGACACCGACGACCGCCGCATCTGGTTGACCGGCGGCCCCATCACGGTCGAAGAGAACGTGTGGATCGGCGCGGGAGCCACCATCCTCCCCGGCGTCACCATCGGCCGCGACTCCGTGATCGCCGCGGGCGCGACCGTCGCGGAGGACGTGCCCGCGCGGACCCTGGTCGCCGGTCCGAAGGCGGCGGTGCTGCGGAGCTGGTGAAGGGGCCGGCACCGCGCTAGCGGCATTCACCCCGGCTAAAGTCATCTCGTGATCCACAAGGTGGGCTCTCCGAAATCGGAGACCTTCTCTTGCGGCCTGGGCAATTCAGAGTGGAGCGACGATCGATGCCAGTGGAGATGCGGATGTGGCGGATCGACGGTCGAGAACTCAGGCCTCTGACGGCCGCAGCACTTCCCACCGAGAACGAACTGCACCAACTGCTCAGGCGGGACCCGTCCCTTCTAGGAACTCCTCTGCTGGTCATAGGCAGCGAAGTCATCACGCCGTTTGGGAAACGACTGGACCTGTTGGCGATAGATGCCGACGGCAATCTCCACGTGCTCGAACTCAAACGGGATCGAACGCCACGAGAAGTTGTTGCGCAAGTGCTCGATTACGGCTCGTGGGTGACCACGCTGTCGCGGGACGACGTCATCGACATCGCCAGGAAGGAGCTCGGCCAGCCCTTCGAGGCGGCATTCGAGGAGGCCTTCGGCGTTGCGCCGCCCGACGAGATCAACGGGGAGCTTCAGCTCACTGTGGTCGCCTCTGCCTTGGACCCGAGCTCCGAGCGAATCGTTACGTACCTTCGCAGCTTCGGGGTGCCGATCAACGCCGTTTTCTTCACCTACATCGAGGACGACGGTCGGCGCTACCTCGCGCGGTCGTGGCTGGCAGCGTCCGACGAGCGATCAGCAGGCGGCGGTCCGAATTCCGCCTCAAAGCGGGCAACGTGGAACGGACTCGACTGGTACGTCTCCTTCGGTGGAGACCGATCCTGGAATGACGCCCGCAGGCTTGGCTTCGTCTCGGCCGGCGGTGGCAAGTTTTACAGTCAGACGATCCGTGCGTTGCCTGAGGGCGCCCGGATATGGGTTCACATTCCACAAACCGGTTACGTCGGCGTCGGCACAGTCACCGGGTCCCCCGTTAGATTTGCTGACGCGCGCGTAGACGTCGAGGGAAGCATCGTTCCTCTCGCGAGTCAGCCCCTCGTCGGTTCCTACGTTCATCCAGACGCCGAGTCGGATGACGACGACGAGTGGGTCGTGCCGGTTGCGTGGACGCGCACGGTTCCGGAGGAAGACGCGTATTGGGAGAAAGGCCTGTTCGCCAACCAGAACAGCGCGTGCAAGCTCAGGCAGGAATTCACCCTCGACCGACTCGCCCATCATTTCAACATGCTGGGCGACGGCGATTGAGTCCGCGAAATGAGGCGCAACGGCGACGGCCTCTTCCCTGAGTTCGACGTCCGCAGTAGCGACGAGCACGCCCGCCGCCCGCGTCAGACCGGCGTGAGCTCGGTCGCCTTGCCGAGGAGCTCCAACTCGACCCCCCGCCGCACCGCCTCCGAACGCGACGACACCCCGAATTTCTGGAAGATCGCGCTGATGTGGGTCTTGACCGTATTGGGCGAGACGTAAAGGCGCTGTGCGATCTCCGGTCGGGTGAGGTGAGTCTGCAGGTAGGGAAGCACACGCTGTTCGGCTTCGGTCAGCGCCACGGAGTCGGCACGACGCTCCCGCGTCCGCGTGTGCTCGGCAAGCAGGTTCCGGGCGAACGCTCTCCGTGTGTCCAAGGCGTCGCCTGGGAGGCCCGGGGGAAGGACTTCATCGATCTCATCGAGGAGGATCCGGGCCGCATCCGCATCCCCGACGGCCAATTGCGCACGGACGAGGAGCAGCCGGGTCGGGATGCTGAGGAGCGGCACGGCGCTCCCGCATCGTTGGCGTTCTGACATGGCCCTCGCCAGGTACCGTCTCCCCGACAGGGTTCGGCCGGCATGGAGTTCCAGACAGGCGGCGGACGCGTGCGCGTACGCGGACATGACGTAGCCTTCGATGCCTCCCGCCCGGATGGTGTCCAAGGCTCTCTGGATGTGCGGCGCCGCCTGCTCCCACCCTCCGGCCTCGATCGCGAGGAAGGCGAGCTCGGACTCGCAGATCACGATGGAGGCGGGATTGCCATGGACGCTGGCGATGTGGATCGCCTCACCGAGCACGATCCTGGCACGCTCTTCATAGCCGGCATGGAGCAGGGTGCTTCCGAGTATCTGAACGGCGGGGTCTCGCCACGGACTCTCCAGCGGCTCGACCTCAGCCGCGAACTCCGCGTCCTCGAGGGCTGATTCGATGCCGTCGCGCATCATGATGGCCCGGATCATCGCCTTCGCCGACGCGACATTGATTCCGGCGGCTGCAGCGTCATCGGGGACCATCCCCAACAGGGTGCCCCACTTGCGGGCGTCGTCATCCGATCCCGCGAGGACCGCGAACCAGGCGAAGACGACAACGGCTGACGGGTTCGCCAGGAGGTTGGCGTCGCCGATCTCACGCAGCCACCGGCCGAGTGTCCCGCTCTGGCCCGCCTCGTAGGCCGGGAGACCGGCGGCGGTCACGAGGGCCGTCGCGGTAGGGAAGTCCCCCGCCGCGATGGCATGATCGATGGCCGCGGGGAGTTGCCCGCGCTCGGCGAACCACTGCGATGCTCGAGCGTGCAAGGCCGGCACCAGCGAGGCGGACTCGAGCTGCAGCTCATCCGACAGGTACTCCCTGAACAGGGGATGCAGGCGGAACGCGCGGCCGTCCACGTCCGCGGTGACGAAAAGCTGGCGCGATTCCAGGTCCCGAAGGATCCGGATCGAATCGTCACGTTCCAGCACGGCATCGCACAGGTCCGGGATGTGGGTGCTGAGGATCGAGGTGCGGATCAGAAACTGGCGGGTGTCCTCCGGGAGGTCGCGCACGCATTCTCGATAGAGGTAGTCGGCGAGTGCGCTGTGGTCGCTCGTGACGGCGAACGGCCGGCTTCTGGAGAGCAGTGCGTACATGTGCAGCCCGGCCGCCCAGCCCTCGCATCGCTCCACCCAGTCCTCAAGGATGCTCTGGTCCACGTGAGCGCCCGCTTCGTCGGCGATCCGCGCCGCCCCCTCGAGGTCGATGCGCAGCTCGGCCGCCCCGACCCTGGCCGCCGACATCTCGACGCGACCTCGGGCCAGGGCCGCCAGATGCTGCCGGCTCGCCAGCACCACCTGTGATCCCGCCGGCACGCGAGCCAGAGCAACCTCCAAGGCGTCGATGCACCCGACCGTTCTCAGCACGTGGACGTCGTCGATGAACAGGACGAATGGGCGTTCGCACCGTGAGAGCGCAAGAGCCAGCGCCGGGGCGAGCCTGCTCAGCACTCCCGTCTGGGTGGTCGCGATCTGCGTGAAGACCGACTCGGCCTCCGATGCGAACGCCGTGCACACGCGGGCCAGGAGGCGGATCAGCGCCGCCGGATCGTCATCGTCTTCGCGGAGTGTGAGCCAACCGGTCGCCCGATCTTCGTCGTGTTCCCATTCGGCGAGGAGCGACGTCTTCCCGTAGCCGGCGGGCGCCTCGACCGTGACGATCCGGGAGGTACTGGCGCGCAGCGATTGGATGAGGTCCTGCCGGCGAACATAGGCCGGGTCGAAGAGCGGAGCGGTGGTCTTGCTCTCGAAGAGCAGAGTTTCCAGATCGTCGTTCGCCGAACCCATCCGATATCCCATCGCCGCACGGGCTGGAAGGCTCGTGCGAGCCACCAGGACATAACCGCATCACCTGCATTTATACCGGGGAGGCCCGCCGCCATGGAGAAAGTGATTCGTCACCCACAATGAAGCGGGAATCCACGCGTCAGACGCCTCCCTCGGCGGACCCGAGCTCCTCGACTTCGATGACCAGATCGATCGTCTGACGCAGGAGACCTCCCAACGATGTCGATCTCAGCAGGGTATACCTGTCGTACTCGCCCAGCGGGGCGATCGCCGCCAGTTGCCACGCTGCTTCGACGGGGTCGTTCGACAGCTCGATGTCGGCATCCGACGGCGGCTCCGCGACGCGGGCGACCACGCGGCGGACAACCGATTCTGCCTCGGCCCGTAGAGGATCGAGAGCCTCGGACCACTCCAGATCCGGCAGCATCGAGAGCTCGGCCCGGGGATACGGGTCGTCGTCGAGCCATCGCTCGACCGTGAACCGCCGGGTCCCCACGCCGACGATGAGCAGGTCGTCGGCGCCCACGGCGGCGCTCACAAGACGCGCCATCGTTCCGACCGAGGCGCGCTGGTCGCCTCCCCCGGCTTCGAATCCGCGCTCGATGAGCACGACGCCGAACTCGAACCCCGGTTCGACCTCGTCGAGCAAACGCCCGACCAGCGTGAGATACCGAGGCTCGAACACCCGCAACGGGATGGTTACGGAGGGAAACAGCACGGATCCGAGCGGGAACATCGGTGAGGCGGCCATGCTCCAGTGAATCACCGCGGACGTAGAGTGAACAGGTGCCCCGACCGCGCCCCGAGATCCCCGGACCGGGTCAGGAGTCTGTGTGGGACTACCCGAGGCCGCCGCGAATCGAGAGCGTCGCCGTGCCTGTCACGATCCGTCTGGGCGGGCAGCTCATCGTCGAAACCCGGGACGTTGTCCGAGTGCTCGAGACAAGCCATCCGCCGGTCTACTACCTCCCGATAGCGGACTTCGCGACCGGCGCCCTGGTCGACGCCGACGGCTCGTCGTTCTGCGAGTTCAAAGGCACCGCACGCTATTTCGACGTGCGCGGCGGAGGCGAGATTCGGCCCGCGTGCGCGTGGAACTACCCGCATCCGTCGCCGGGGTTCGAGCCGCTCCGCGACCGCGTCGCCGTCTACGCCCAGCAGATGGACGAGTGCACGGTCGACGGCGAGGTCGTCACGCCGCAGCCCGGAGACTTCTACGGCGGCTGGATCACTAGAGCCGTGGTCGGACCCTTCAAGGGGTCGCCCGGGTCACGGCACTGGTGAACGCCGGGGCCACCTACACGTTGAAGCGGAACTCCACCACGTCGCCGTCCTGCATGACGTAGTCCTTGCCCTCCATGCGCGCCTTGCCGCGCGAGCGGGCCTCGGCGACGCTTCCGGCATCCATCAGGTCGTCGAAGGAGATGACCTCCGCCTTGATGAAGCCCTTCTCGAAGTCGGTGTGGATGACGCCGGCCGCCTGCGGGGCCTTCCAGCCCTTGTGGATGGTCCAGGCACGCGATTCCTTCGGGCCGGCCGTCAGGTAGGTCTGCAGGCCCAGGGTGTCGAAGCCGATGCGGGCGAGCTGGTCGAGGCCGGACTCCTCCTGGCCGGTCGACGCGAGCAGCTCGGCGGCGTCGGCCGTGTCGAGGTCGATGAGTTCCGACTCCAGCTTGGCGTCGAGGAAGACGGCCTGCGCGGGCGCGACCAGGGCGGCCAGCTCGGCTCGACGGGACTCGTCGGTGAGCACATCCTCGTCCACGTTGAAGACGTAGATGAAGGGCTTGGCGGTGAGCAGGCCCAGTTCGCGGACCGGCTCCAGGTCGATCGACGAGGTCGACAGCGGCTTGCCAGAGTTGAGGTACTCGATCGCGGCGCGCGCGGTCTCCAGGACCACCGGCTCCAGCTTGCGGCCCTTGACCTCCTTCTCGTACCGCTGCTCCGCCTTCTCGAGGGTCTGCAGGTCGGCGAGGATGAGCTCGGTGTTGATGGTCTCCATGTCGCCGGCCGGGTCGGTCTTCCCGGCCACGTGGACGACGTCGGCGTCGCTGAACCCGCGCACGACCTGGGCGATGGCGTCCGCCTCGCGGATGTTCGCCAGGAACTTGTTGCCCAGGCCCTCGCCCTCGCTCGCGCCCTTCACGATGCCGGCGATGTCGACGAACGACACCGGAGCGGGCACGGTCCGCTCGCTGTGGAACAGCTCGGCCAGGCGATCCAGCCGCGGGTCGGGCAGGTTCACCACGCCGACGTTCGGCTCGATGGTCGCGAACGGGTAGTTCGCGGCGAGCGCGTCGTTCTTGGTCAGCGCGTTGAACAGGGTGGACTTGCCCACATTGGGCAGCCCGACGATTCCGATAGTGAGAGCCACGGTCGTCCATTCTACGGGGCGGGTGGGTTGCGACCGGCCGACGGTCGGGCGGCTCAGCCCTCCAGCGTGGCCCGGTAGCTGCGGGTCACGTACGGCAGCTCGAAGGTGTCGCGCCCGGCGAGGTCGGGATGCTCGCGAGCGAGACGCCGCAGCGACTGGATCACGGCGGCCTGGCCGTCCGAGTCCTTCGTGATGAAGTAGCTGCGGGAGCGCGCCAGATCGAGCAGGCCGTCGACGGTGAGCGCCTGCACCCAGCGGGTCTCGTGACGTTCGAGCGGACCGAACGGCGGCGGCACCACCGGGTCGGCCTCGTCGTCGAACACGGCCGAGCCCGCATCCATCAGCTCCCCCAGCTCGCGCACCCAGCCGACGCTCTCGTCGCGCTCGTTCCAGACCAGTCCGAGCCGGCCGCCGGGGCGGAGCACGCGGGCGACCTCGTGAACAGCTCGGTCGGCGTCCACCCAGTGCCACGCCTGAGCGACGACCACCAGCCCGAAGGCGTCGTCCGGCAAGGGGATGCGCTCGGCGGCGCCCTCGCGCGCATCCACGTCGGCGAGACGCTCCTGGAGGACGCGCAGCATCTCGGGCGACGGGTCCACAGCGGCGACCTCGAGTCCGCGCTCGACGAGCGATGCCGTGAGCTTGCCCGTCCCTGCGCCGAGGTCGAGCACCGGCCCCTCCACCCCGTCGAGGAGCCAGCTGACCGCCTCCGCCGGGTACGTCGGCCGGGCAGCGTCGTAGAGGTCGGCGGCGCGGTCGAACGAGGCGGCATGGAGGTCGCGCTGCTGACGGGATCGCATGCCGCCGATCGTACGCGTCGCGACCGACGCACGCCCGGCCGCGCGGTTGAGGTGCACGTAGGTGCGCATTCACACGGCGTGTCGACCGCAACAACGTGCACCTCGCGGCGGGATGCGGCGGCGCGCGGGCGGGATGCCGGGCGGCGTCGGTGGGCCGTGTCAGCATGACGACGTGACCCTGGACTTCACCGCCATCGACTTCGAGACCGCCAACTCCTCCGCCGCATCGGCCTGCTCGGTCGGACTCGTCAAGGTCAGGGACGGCAAGGTGGTCGATCGCGCGGGATGGTTCATCCGGCCGCCGCTGGGGCACGACGTCTTCCAGGAGTGGAACGTGCGCATCCACGGCATCCGGCCCGAGGATGTGGCCGACGCGGCGGGCTGGGTCGACCAGCTGGCCGATCTGGTCGAGTTCGCGGAGGACGACCACCTGGTTGCCCACAACGCGGGCTTCGATATGGGCGTGATCCGGGCCGCGTGCGCGGCGACCTTCGTCGCCTGCCCGGAGTACAGCTACCTGTGCAGCCTGCAGGTCGCGCGGAAGACGTACCACCTGGAGTCGTACCGCCTTCCCGTCGCGGCGATGGCGGCCGGGTTCGAGGACTTCGCGCACCACGACGCGCTGGCGGATGCCGAGGCGTGCGCGGCCATCATGATCCACGCCGCCCGGCGGCACGACGCGGCCACGATCGCCGACCTCGCCGAGCTGACCGGCGCCCGGCTCGGACGCATCGGCGTTCCCATCGCCGCCTGATCGAGTCGCGACATGATGCGGCGATCCGCCGCGGATTGGAGCGATTCCGCACGTCTCGGCGGGACGGGATCGGACTCGCGGGGCGCGGAAGCGGCAGTGTCGGCGGCTGCTGACACACTGAGGGCATGGACATCCTCGCCCTGCTCCTCGGCCTCCTGATCGGCCTCGTCGTCGGCGCCGTCGGCGCGGGCGTCGCCGTCCTGCGCCTCCTGCGTTCGCGGACGTCGACCGAGCCCGCCGCGCCGGTCGTCGACCCGGTCGTGCTCGCCGCTCAACATCAGGCCGAGCTCGCCGAGCTGCGGGCGGCCGAAACGGCGGTGCAGTCGGAGATCCGGGCCGACCTCGCCGCTGCGCACAGCCGGGTGGATGCGCTCCAGGATCAACTACGGGCCGCCCAGGAGCAGTACCGCGAGACGGTTGAGCAGCATCGCGCCGAGGCGGAGGCCCGCGCCGAGCGCGAGCGCGCCGAGAGCAAGGTGCTGCAGGCCCTCGCCCCGGTGCGCGAGAGCCTGACGGACATGCAGCGCAAGGTCATCGAGCTCGAGACCCAGCGCAACCAGCAGCACGGGCAGCTCGCCCAGCAGCTGCGGTCGGCGGCGGAGTCGGAGGAGCGGCTGCGCAGCACGGCGGAGGCCCTCGCGTCGGCCCTCCGCTCCAACAGCACCCGCGGTGTCTGGGGCGAGACCCAGCTGCGGAGCGTCGTGGAGGCCGCGGGTCTCATCGAGCGCGTCGACTTCGACGTGCAGTCGAGCATCCACTCGGAGTCCGGCGCAGGCCGTCCCGACATGATCGTGCGTCTCCCCGGCGGCAAGAGCATCGCGCTCGACGCCAAGGTGCCCTTCAACGCGTACCTCGAGGCCAGCCAGATCCCGGCGACGGCGACCGGTTCGGAGGCCGCACAGCGGGAGGCGCTGCTCAAGCAGCACGTCAAGGCGGTGCGCGACCACATCACGGCTCTGGGAAGCAAGGCGTACTGGACCGGTCTCGAGTCCTCCCCCGAGCTCGTCATCGCGTTCATCCCGAGCGAGTCGCTCGTGTCGTCGGCTCTCGAAGCCGATCCCTCTATCATGGAGTTCGCCTTCGGTAAGCGGGTCGCGCTCGCCTCGCCCGTAACCCTGTGGTCCGTGCTCAAGACCGTGGCCTTCAGCTGGCAGCAGGATGTGCTGACGCAGGAGGCGAAGCAGCTGTTCGACCTGAGCCGGACGCTGTACAGCCGTCTCTCCACTACGGCCGGTCACATCGAGAAGCTGGGCCGGTCGCTGGAGCGCACGGTCAAGGACTACAACGGCTTCGTCGGGTCGTTCGAGCGCCAGGTCTTCCCCGCGGCCCGCAAGCTCAACGCGCTCGACGAGTCGAAGGTCATCGGCGTGATCGAGGGCATCGAGGAGGCGCCGCGCGAGCTGACGGCGTTCGAACTCGTCAGCGAGCTGGAGCCCCGCGACATGCACGGGATCGACAAGCTGGCCATCGAAGAGCAGGAGCGCGCCCACGCCCTTGACGCAGAGCGCGACACCGGCGCAGCCTAAACCGCGCGCTGGACCTCAGAGCTGGTCGGGCTCCAGCCACTTCTCCGCGAGGTGGTCCGCCACCACGCGACGGGCGGTGCCTGACTTCGACCGGAGCACGATCGACTCCGTCCGGATGATCGGTCCCTTACGGCGCACGCCCTCCACCAGGCCGCCGTCGGTCACGCCGGTCGCGACGAAGAACGTGTTGTCGCCCTGCACCAGGTCGTCCGCGCTCAGAATGGTGTCCATTTTCAGCCCTGCGGCGATGCCCTTCGCCCGCTCCTCGTCGTCGCTCGGGGCCAGCATGCCCTGCATGAACCCGCCGAGGGCCTTGATCGCCGCCGCCGTGATCACGCCCTCCGGGCTGCCGCCGATGCCGACGCACATGTCGATCCGCGACTCGTAACGGGCGGCGTTGATGCCACCCGCGACATCGCCGTCGAGCAGCAGCCGCGTCCCGGCCCCCGCCGCCCGGATCTCCTCGATCAGGCCCTCATGCCGCGGCCGGTCCAGCACCGCCACCCGAACCTCCGTGACCGGCTTGCCCAGCGCCTTCGCCAGCGCCCGGATGTTCTCACCGATCGACTGCGAGAGGTCCACGACACCGTGGCCGGCCGGGCCGGTCACGATCTTGTTCATCCGGAACACGCTCGACGCGTCCAGCATCGATCCCCGGTCGGACACCGCGATGACCGACAGCGCGTTCTGCCGCCCGGCCGCCGTCAGCGAGGTGCCGTCGATCGGGTCGACCGCGATATCCACGGCGGGCCCGCGTCCGTTGCCGACATGCTCGCCGTTGAACAGCATCGGCGCGTTGTCCTTCTCGCCCTCGCCGATCACGATGACGCCGTCGAAGTTGACCGTCCCGAGGAACTTGCGCATCGCATCCACCGCCGCACCGTCGGCCGCGTTCTTGTCGCCGCGCCCGATCCACGGTGTCGCCCGGATCGCCGCCGCCTCCGTCGCCCGCACCAGCTCCATCGCCAGGTTCCTGTCCGGGTGCTGGAAGTGCGTGGCGGTGTCGGTCATGCTCATGGTGGGTCCTCCCGGACGGATTCGGAACGTCGTCGTCGATACCGGAGCGGGATGCCCGCCGCCGGACGCTGCCAGTGTATCGACCGCCCCCTGCCGCGTCAGGGGGTCCGCACGGATGTGCACCCGCGCGGAGCCCGCGCGTCCGCGAGACGCGCCCCCGGGCGCACCGGGGCGCCTCGGTATGATGAGGGCGTTCGACACCCCGATCCTCAAGGAGCCGCAATGCCCATCGCCACGCCGGACCAGTACGCAGAGATGCTCGACAAAGCGAAGGCCGGCGGCTTCGCCTACCCGGCGTTCAACGTGTCGTCGTCGCAGACGATCAACGCCGTGCTGCAGGGTCTCACCGAGGCGGGGAGCGACGGGATCATCCAGGTCACCACCGGCGGTGCCGACTACTTCGCCGGCCAGACCGTCAAGGCCCGCGCGACCGGCGCGCTCGCGTTCGCCCGCTTCGCCACCGAGGTCGCCAAGAACTACCCCATCACGGTCGCGCTGCACACCGACCACTGCCCGAAGAACGCCCTCGACGACTTCGTGCTGCCCCTCATCGCCGCCTCCGAGGAGGAGGTGAAGGCGGGCCGCAACCCGATCTTCCAGTCGCACATGTGGGACGGCTCGGCGGTCCCGCTCGACGAGAACCTCGAGATCGCGCAGGAGATGCTCAAGCGCACCAAGGCCATCAACGCCATCCTCGAGGTCGAGATCGGCGTCGTCGGCGGCGAGGAGGACGGCGTCCGTCACGAAGGCTCCAACGAGGCCCTTTACACGACCCTCGCGGACGCGGAGAAGGCGGTCGACGCGCTCGGCCTCGGCGAGAAGGGCCGCTACATGGCCGCGCTCACCTTCGGCAACGTCCACGGCGTCTACAAGCCCGGAAACGTGAAGCTGCGTCCGGAGCTGCTCAAGGAGATCCAGGACGGCCTGGCCGCCAAATACGGCCACGGCCCGAAGCCGCTCGACCTCGTCTTCCACGGTGGATCGGGCTCGACCGACGAGGAGATCGCAGAGGCGGTCCGCAACGGCGTCGTCAAGATGAACATCGACACCGACACGCAGTACGCGTTCACGCGCTCGGTCGCCGGCTACATGTTCGAGAACTACGACGGCGTGCTCAAGATCGACGGCGAGGTCGGCAACAAGAAGGCGTACGACCCGCGCGCCTGGGGCAAGGTCGCCGAGACCGGGATGGCCGCGCGCGTCGTCGAGGCGACGCAGCAGCTCGGCTCGGCCGGCCACTCCGGCAAGTAGCACTCACGGGCGGCGGTCGCGTCACGCGCCGCCGCCCGCACCACGCGAGCCACGGGCTCCAGCAAGGGAGGCGGCCACGATGGCCGAGCAGGAACCGCAGCCGGACGACCGGCCGCGCCCGCAGTACGGGGAGCTCGCGCCTCCCGGCTGGGTGTGGCGTCCGCCCGCGGATGCCGACCGTCTCGACACCTCGCGCCCGCTGGAGCGGGAGGACGACGTTCCGCCCGTGCCGGCGACCCCGGTCCTCGGGCCGCGTCCGCCGGCCCCCGGTGCTCCGCCGGCGAACGTGGACGGCCGGCCGGCGCCCACCTGGAACCTCACGCTGACGGTCCTGCTCGGCGTCTTCGGCTTCTTCGGGATGACGTACTCGATCGCGACGCTGCAGGCCATCCCCGCATCCATGCAACTGCTGCACAGCACGAACGGGCTCGGCGAGTACGTGCCCGTGCCGCTGGTCGGGACGCTCGTGCTCATCGGCTCGATCGTGATCGCGGTCATCTGGGCGGTGTCGGCCGGATTCGCCGCCTGGCTGCTGGTGAAGCGCCGCCTGGCGTTCTGGGTGCCGCTCGTCGCGGGGATCGTCGCCATGCTCGCGCTGATCATCTTCGCGGGGGCCATCCTCGCGACGGACCCGGTGCTGCTCGGGTTCTACGGGGGCGTCACGCCGCCGTCGACTCCGGTGCAGACACCGTAGCGCGCCGGCTCAGCGGTCGACTCCCGGCTCAGCGGCCGCGACCACCAAGCGCCCGCGCATCCTGCTTGCCCGTGATGTCCTTGCGGAGCTCCTTCGGCAGCGAGAACATGAGGTCCTCCTCCGCCGTCTTGACCTCCTCGATGTCCTGGTAGCCGGCACCGGCGAGGTCGTCGAGCACCTCCTGCACCAGGACCTCGGGAACGGATGCGCCGCTCGTCACACCGACGGAGGAGACGCCGTCCAGCCACTCCTGCTTGATCTCGCTGGCGTAGTCGACGCGGTAGGCGGCCTTCGCGCCGTACTCCAGCGCGACCTCCACCAGGCGAACCGAGTTGGACGAGTTGGCGGAGCCGACGACGATGACGAGGTCGGCCTGCTCGGCGACCTTCTTGATGGCGACCTGCCGGTTCTGGGTCGCGTAGCAGATGTCGTCGCTCGGCGGGTCCTGCAGGTTCGGGAAGCGCTCACGGAGGCGGCGAACCGTCTCCATCGTCTCGTCGACAGAGAGCGTGGTCTGCGACAGCCAGACGACCTTGTCCGGGTCTTTCACGACGATCGAGTCGACGTCGTCCGGTCCGTTGACCAGGGTCACGTGGTCCGGAGCCTCGCCCGCGGTGCCCTCGACCTCCTCGTGACCAGCGTGGCCGATCAGCAGGATCTGAAAGTCGTCGCGCGAGAAGCGCACGGCCTCGCGGTGCACCTTGGTCACAAGCGGGCAGGTCGCGTCGATGGCGCGGAGCCCGCGCTCGGCGGCGGCGTTCACGACGGCCGGGGACACCCCGTGCGCCGAGAACACGACGTGCGCGCCCGACGGCACCTCGTCGACCTCGTCCACGAAGATGGCGCCCTGCTGCTCAAGCTCGGACACGACGTGCACGTTGTGGACGATCTGCTTGCGCACGTAGACGGGGGCACCGTACAGGTCGAGCGCCTTCTCGACGGCGACCACGGCGCGGTCGACACCGGCGCAGTAGCCGCGGGGCGCGGCCAGCAGCACCCGCTTATGTCCGACGACCGGGTTATCCTGAAGCCGTCGCCTGGCGCCGGGAATGCGCGGCATCGGGAGGCTGATGGTTGCGTCGCTCACCCCTCGATCCTACGTGAGCGCGCTGAGCACGGAATGGGAGACGGCGGTGAGCCAGACGACCACGGTCGCAATGCAGGCGGCGCCGCCGACCGTCGACGCACCGTGGCCGGTCGCGCTGCTCAACAGCAAGATCAAGGGATGGATCGACCGGCTGGGCACCGCCTGGGTCGAGGGCGAGATCACCCAGTGGGGCATCTCGGGCGGAAACGTCTATGGAAAGCTCAAAGACCTCAACGAGGACGCCACGATCAGCTTCACGATCTGGTCGTCGGTGAAGGCGCGCATCCCGGCCGACCTCAAGCAGGGTGACCGTGTGGTGGCCGCCATCAAGCCCAACTTCTGGGTCAAGGGCGGCACGCTCACCATGCAGGTCTACGACATGAAGCACGTCGGCCTCGGCGACCTGCTCGAGCGGCTGGAGCGGCTGCGTCAGCAGCTCGCCGCCGAGGGCCTGTTCGCAGTCGAGCGCAAGAAGCGCCTGCCGTTCCTCCCCCACACCATCGGTCTGGTGACCGGCAAAGACTCCGACGCTGAGAAGGATGTGCTCCGCAACGCGCAGCTGCGCTGGCCGCAGGTGCGCTTCCGGGTCGTGCACGCGTCCGTCCAGGGCGAGCGCACCGTGACGGAGGTCGTCTCGGCCATCCGCACATTGGATGCCGACCCCGAGGTCGAGGTCATCATCGTCGCGCGCGGCGGCGGCGACTTCCAGAATCTCCTCGGCTTCAGCGACGAGCGGCTGGTGCGGGCGGCCGCGGCCGCGCTCACGCCCATCGTCAGCGCCATCGGGCACGAGGCCGACCGGCCGCTGCTCGACGAGGTCGCCGATCTGCGCGCATCCACCCCGACGGATGCCGCGAAGCGCGTGGTGCCGGACGTCGCCGAGGAGCTCGCGCGCGTCCAGCAGGCGCGCGCCCGGATGGGTGTGCGCGTCACGCAACGGATCGCGCACGAGATCGACCGGATCGGGCACCTGCGCACGCGACCCGTGCTCGCCTCCCCCTCGTGGATCGTAGACGCGCGGGCCGAAGAGCTCACCCGCTACGTCGCCCGCGGCACCGAGCTCGTCGGCCGCTGCGTCGAACGCGAGACCACGCGTGTCGCCGAGCTGCGCGGCCAGCTCCGTGCGCTGTCCCCGCAGGGGACGCTCGACCGCGGCTACGCGATCGTGCAGACGTCCGCCGGTCACGTCGTCTCCGAACCGGCCGAGGCAGGGGTCGGCACCGAACTGCGGGTCACCGTGTCGGGCGGTTCCTTTGCCGCCACGGCCGGCGACGAGCTCCCGTCGCCCGCGGGTCACGGCACGTCGGCCGGAGCCGATGGATCGTCGGCTCCAGCGGACCCTCAGCGGGACAAATAGAATGGACGTCATGCCCAGTTCCGAGACCGCCCCCGCGGGCGACCCGCTCAGCGCGCTCAGCTACGAAGAGGCGCGCGACGAGCTGATCCGCGTGGTCGGAGAGCTCGAGCAGGGGTCGGCGACGCTCGAAGAGTCGATCGCCCTGTGGGAGCGCGGCGAGGCTCTCGCCCGTCACTGCGAGGAGTGGCTGATCGGCGCGAAGGCCCGACTCGATGCGGCGCGGTCGGGCGCAGGAGCCGCTTCGCAGTCGTCAGAAGCCCCACAGTCCTCAGAAGTCATGGGCGGATGAGCCCCCGCACCAGCAAGCCGCCCGCGGTCGTCGCCGAACTCGGCCGTCCGGAGACGCCGGAGGAGACGGCCGCCCGCAAGGCGCAGAACTCGGCGAACCACCGCAATCGCCAGACGATCAACAACCTGATCTACTCGCTGATCGCGACGCTGGCGCTGGTCGCCGTGATCGTGCTTGTCGTGCCGCGCGGCAACCCGACGGCGACGAAGCCGCCGGTCGACTACGCGTCCGTCGCGCAGGAGGCGCAGGGCAGCGAGCCGGACCGCCTGCTCGTGCCGAAACTCCCCTCGACCTGGAAGTCGAACAACGCCGAGCTGCGCACCAAGACCGCCGATGGCGTCGACTCCTGGTACATCGGGCTGATCACGCCCAAGGAGCAGTTCATCGGCGTCACGCAGGGATTCGGCGCGAACGACAGCTGGGTGTCCGATCAGGTCGCCAAGTCTCGGATCGCGGGTACCCGCGAGATCGACGGCGTGACCTGGGACGTCTACGACAATCGTGCAGCGGGGTCGGGCAACGGGAACGTCGAGTACGCCCTGGTGACCCACGCCGGGGACAGCTCCATCATCGTGTTCGGCACCGCGATCGACGCCGAGTTCCGCACGGTGGCGTCGTCGCTGGCCGATCAGATCCACTCACTCGGAGGAGAACGATAACCGTGCCCACCACGCGCCCCGGAAAGATCTGGAACGCCATGCTCGAGGGCAACGCCCGCTTCGTCGCGGGCGAGCCGCAGCATCCCCATCAGGATGTGACCCGCCGCGAGGTCGTCGCCGGCGGCCAGGAGCCGGTGGCCGCCATCTTCGGGTGCGCCGATTCCCGTCTCGCTGCCGAGATCATCTTCGACCTCGGGCTGGGCGACGCCTTCGTGGTGCGCAATGCCGGGCAGGTCGTCTCCGACTCGGTCGTCGGGTCGCTGGAGTACGCGGTGGCGGTGCTCAACGTCCCGCTCATCCTGGTGCTCGGCCACGACAGCTGCGGCGCGGTGGCGTCGGCCATCGCCTCCCAGGCCGCGGACGCGGATCCGCTCCCGCCGCACATCGCCGACCTGATCGCGCCGATCGTCCCGGCCGTGCACCGCGTCGCCGGACCGGGTGCGGTCGAGCCGTCCGCGGTCGACGCCTCGGCCGTGGGCCGCGAGCACCTGCGCGACACCGTCTCCGAGCTGCTCGCGCAGTCGGAGATCATCTCTTCCGCGGTCGCCGAGAACACCCTCGCGATCGTGGGCGCCAACTACCGGCTCGCGGAGGGCCGGGTCGTCCCCGACGTCGTCGTCGGCATGCGCGACTGACACCAGCTCCCGCCAACAGAAAGGAAATACACACCGTGGTGGACACCCAGGCGGACGCCGAGTACCGCATCGAACACGACACGATGGGCGAGGTGCGCGTCCCGAAGGACGCCCTGTACAGCGCGCAGACGCAGCGCGCGGTCGAGAACTTCCCCATCTCGGGCGACGTGCTCGAGCCGGCCCAGATCGCCGCACTGGCACGCATCAAGAAGTCGGCCGCCCTCGCTAACGCCCGCCTCGGCGTGCTCGACCAGGAGATCGCCGACGCGATCGCCGCGGCCGCAGACGAGGTGGCCTCCGGCGCGCACAACGCCGAGTTCCCGATCGACGTGTACCAGACGGGCTCCGGCACGTCCTCGAACATGAACATGAACGAGGTGCTGGCGACCCTCGCGTCGCGTCGCCTCGGCCGTCCGGTGCACCCGAACGACCACGTGAACGCCTCCCAGTCGTCGAACGACGTCTTCCCGACCTCGGTGCACATCGCCGTGACCGGCGCGCTCATCGACGAGCTCATCCCGGCCCTCGATCACCTCGCGGTCTCGCTGGAGGCCAAGGCGGAGCTGTGGGCGGAGGCCGTGAAGAGCGGCCGCACGCACCTCATGGATGCGACCCCGGTCACCCTGGGCCAGGAGTTCGGCGGCTACGCCGCGCAGATCCGCTATGGCATCGAGCGCATCCGCGCCGCCCTCCCCCGCGTCGCCGAGGTCCCGCTCGGCGGCACCGCGGTCGGAACCGGAATCAACACGCCGCTCGGCTTCCCGCAGCTCGTCATCGAGCTGCTGACGGACGAGACCGAGCTGCCGATCACGGAGGCGCGCAACCACTTCGAGGCGCAGGCCAACCGCGACGCGCTCGTGGAGGCGTCCGGCGCCCTCCGCACGATCGCCGTCTCTCTGACCAAGATCGCGAACGACCTCCGCTGGATGGGCTCCGGCCCGAACACCGGCCTCGGCGAGCTCCACATCCCGGACCTCCAGCCCGGATCCTCGATCATGCCCGGCAAGGTCAACCCGGTCATCCCGGAGGCCGTGCTCATGGTGGCGTCGCGGGTCGTCGGCAACGACGCGACCATCGCCTGGAGCGGGGCGTCGGGCCTGTTCGAGCTGAACGTCGCCATCCCGGTCATGGGGACCGCGCTGCTGGAGTCCATCCGGCTGCTCACGCAGGCCAGCCGCGTGCTCGCCGACAAGACGATCGACGGCCTCGAGGCCAACCTCGACCGTGCCCGCGCCTTCGCCGAGTCGAGCCCCTCGATCGTGACCCCGCTCAACCGGGTGATCGGCTACGAGGCCGCCGCGAAGGTCGCCAAGCACGCCGTCGCCAAGGGCATCACCGTGCGCGAGGCCGTCATCGACCTCGGCTTCGTCGAGCGCGGCGAGGTCACCCTCGAGCAGCTGGACGCCGCCCTCGACGTCCTCTCCATGACCCACCCCGGCTGAGGTCTCCCACCCCCGTCGACTACGCAAAAACTGCACGCAGAATCCCCACTCTGCGTGCAGTTTTTGCGTACTCGACGGGGGGCGGAATTAGGGTCGAGGGGTGTTGTCGTACGGGGATGCGCTGCCGGGGAGGCCGCGGAGGGTGGTGGTCGCGGGGGTGTCGGGCAGCGGTAAGACGACGCTCGCCGGGCGCATCGCGCACCTGACCGGCGGACCGCACACCGAGATTGACGGGCTCTTCCACGGCCCCGGATGGGAGCCGCGGCCGGAGTTCGTGGATGACGTCCGCACCTTCACCGCGGCCGACTCGTGGACGACCGAGTGGCAGTACTCCGCGGTCCGCGACCTGCTGGCCGAACGCGCCGACCTCCTCGTCTGGCTCGACCTGCCGTTTGCCCGGGTGACGCTGCCGCGGGTCGTCCGCCGGACGCTGCACCGCCGCATCCACCGCACGGAGCTCTGGAACGGCAATCGCGAGCCGCGGCTCCGCACGATCTTCCGCGACCCGGAGCACATCATCCGCTGGTCGATCTCGTCCCGCAACACGTACGCGGAGCGCGTCCCCGTCGCGGAGCGCGCGCACCCGCACCTCGTCGTCGTGCGCCTCCGTTCGACGCGCGAGGTCGAACACTGGCTCGCTGGCCCGCTTCAAGCCGCCACCGCAACCAACAGCTCCTGAGTTTTTCGCGCAACACGCCGCCTTCCGCGCGAAAAACTCAGGAGTGGATTGCGTGGGTCGCGTCAGAACAAGCGGCGCGCGGCGTCGAGGGCTCCCGGTGCGTCGTCGGTGAGCGGGAGGAACCACGAGCACTGCCAGCTCTGGGTCGCCGCGGCCTGCGGACTGGTCGCCTCGGACCAGGGCGGATAGACCCGGAACCCGCGCTTGCCGCCCGCGCCGCCGACTGCCACGACGCCGCGCGAAGCGAGCACCTCGCGCGGGAACACGAACGCCCCGAAGCCACTCCCCTCCCGGGCGACGATCACGAGCCGCCGCTGATCGCCCGGGTTGAACGGCTCGGTACCGCCATCGGCCGCACGGCGCCAGACGGCGACGAACAGCCCGGTCTTGCGGGGCGTCACACGCGCCACCCGGAACCGAACGACACCGTCCAGGGTGTCGCACACGGCCGCGTCGTACCCGCCGTTATCCGCCTCCGGGCGGGGCGCGCCGTGCGGAACGCCCAGAGCATCCATCACTCCCAGCACCCGCTGGATGTCGGCAGCAGTCATGCGCCCTCCCCCGTCACCATGGAGACGAGGGAGGGCAGCGATGCATGACGCGCGACGGGCTACGCGAGCTCGTTGGCCTCCAGCATCTCGGTGACGAGGGCCGCGATCGCGGAGCGCTCCGAGCGGCTCAGTGTGACGTGCGCGAACAGCGGGTGGCCCTTGAGGGTCTCGATCACGCTGGCGACGCCGTCGTGCCGGCCGACGCGGAGGTTGTCGCGCTGCGCGACATCGTGAGTGAGCACGACGCGCGAGTTCTGGCCGATCCGGCTGAGCACCGTGAGGAGCACGTTGCGCTCCAGCGACTGCGCCTCGTCGACGATCACGAACGCATCGTGCAGCGACCGGCCGCGGATGTGCGTGAGCGGCAGCACCTCGAGGATGCCGCGATCGAGCACCTCGTCCAGCACGTTCTGCGAGACCAGCGCGCCGAGCGTGTCGAACACCGCCTGACCCCACGGGTTCATCTTCTCGCCCGCGTCGCCGGGCAGGTAGCCGAGCTCCTGACCGCCGACCGCGTACAGCGGGCGGAACACCATGATCTTCTTGTGCTGGCGCCGCTCCAGCACGGCTTCGAGGCCGGCGCAGAGCGCGAGCGCCGATTTGCCGGTGCCCGCGCGGCCGCCGAGCGAGAGGATGCCGATCTCCGGGTCGAGCAGCAGGTCGATCGCGAGCCGCTGCTCCGCCGAGCGCCCGTGCAGCCCGAAGACGTCGCGGTCGCCGCGCACCAGCTTCACCTCGCCCTCGGCAACGACGCGGCCCAGGGCCGAGCCGCGGTCCGAGTGGATGACGAGGCCGGTGTTGACGGGGAAGTCCGCGGCCAGCTCGGTGCGCATCCACTCGTCTTCGTACAGCGCGGCCATCTGGTCGCTGCCGAGCGAGATGTCGGCGAGCCCGGTCCAGCCGGAGTCGACGACCTGCTCGTGCCGGTACTCCTCCGCGGCGAGGCCGATCGAGGCGGCCTTCACCCGCAGTGGCAGGTCTTTCGAGACGACGGTGACGTCGAGCCCGTCGTTGGACAGGTTGAGGGCGACCGCGAGGATGCGCGAGTCGTTGTCGCCGAGCTGCATGCCGCTCGGCAGGACGGACATGTTCGAGTGGTTGAGCTCCACCCGCAGCGAGCCGCCGTCACCGACGGGGATCGGGAAGTCGAGCCGTTCGTGCTCGACCCGGAGGTCGTCGAGGTTGCGCAGCGCCTGCCGCGCGAAGTACCCCAGCTCGGGGTCGTTGCGCTTGCCCTCGAGCTCGCTGACGACGACGACGGGGATGACGACAGCATGCTCCGCGAAACGGAAGATGGCCTTCGGATCGGAGAGGAGGACGGACGTGTCGAGCACATACGTGCGCTCTTTCGTCTTCGCCGCTCCCGCTGCCTCGCCGTTCGACCGGGTTGCTGCCTGTCGGGTTGCTGATTCCGCCACGACCACTCCCACCCCGCCGCTCCCTCGGGAACCGGCGGATCTCACTGACGAGACGGCCGCTTGGTTTCGAGACGAACTTTTGTGGCCGTCTCGATCGGGCGCGGTGCCCGATGGGTTGAACCTACGCCCGGGCACCGACATCGGTTCGACCGCGCCGCCGCGTGTCGTGTTACGACGACGTGAACAATCGCCCCCACTTCGGGGAGGCGCCGACGAGCGTCAGGCGACCGGATGAGGGGATGCCCGGGAACGGCGGGTCAGGCCGCCGACGCGTACGACGTGAACGCCGCCCGCAGCATGTCGAGCGTCTCCTCCGTCGTCCCCGCGTGCACGCTGATCCGCGCGTTCGTCGCACGCACCGAGGCCGTGACGCCGTGGTTGTGGAGGGACGCGCCGAGCACGGTCAGCTGCTCGGGCAGCGGCTCCAGCACGATCATCCCGGCGCGCTCGGCGGGGCTCCGCGAGGAGCTGACCGGCACGGCGAACTCGTCGGCGAGCTGCAGCACGCGCTCGACGTTGTCGGAGATGGCCGCGGAGATCGCGCTCACGCCGACCGCGTCGACCTCTTCGAGCGCCGCCGCGAAGCGCGCCTCCGCGACGAGGTCCGGGTTGGAGATCGAGAAGGCGCCGGCGCCGCGCACCGGCTCGAGCACCTCATCCCACGGCTGCTGCGGCCCGGAGCCGGTCCAGCCGCTGAAGACGGGCGTCAGGTGGTCGATCGCGCGCTCGCTGAGCGCGAGGAATCCCGTGCCCCAGCCCGCGCGCATCCACTTCTGACCGCCCGACACGACGACGTCGGCGACCTCCCACGGGGCGTCGACGACACCGAAGCCCTGGATGGCGTCCACGATGAGCAGGCGGTCGCCGATCACCTGACGGATGCCGTCGATGTCGGCGAGGTAGCCGGTGCGCGAGTCGACGAGGCTCACCATCACGGCCGAGGTGCTGTCGGTCAGTTGCTCGCGGATGCGCGACGGCGTCACACGGCCGCCGTCGGTCTCCAGCCAGGTCGGCGTGATGACGCGCAGAGCCCGGGCCGCGCGCTCGGCGGCGTAGGTGAGGGACGGGAACTCGGACAGCGACAGCAGCACGTCGCCGCCGGTCAGCCCGAAGGCGGCGTGCAGCAGGCCGCTCGACGCGTTCGGCTGGAAGCTGACCTGGTCGGCTGGGAACCCGGTGAGGGCGCTGACGCCCTCGCGCACGCGCTCGTCCTCCGTGCGCATCCGCTCGATGGTGCCGTAGCGCGCCTTGGAGAGGATCTCGTACTGCCCGATCGCCTCCGCGCGCACGGTCGCGGACAGCGGTCCGACCCGTCCGTAGTCCAGATATCCGGGCTCTTCGCCGAACCCGCGGGCGTACTCCTCGACCGTCGTCACCCTCCGATTCTGGCCGAACCCGACCGGCCTCCGGAAATCGGCGACGAAACGAACGCGCCCTCTCAGCCGCCGAAGCGGCGGTGCCGGCGCGAGTAGTCGCGGACGGCGCGCAGGAAGTCGACCTCGCGCAGGTCCGGCCCCAGCGCCTCCACGAAGTAGAACTCGCTGTGGGCGCTCTGCCAGAGCATGAAGTCGCTGAGGCGCTGCTCCCCCGATGTGCGGATGACGAGGTCGGGATCGGGCTGGCCGCCGGTGTAGAGGTGCTCGCCGATGAGGTCGGGGGTCAGGAGGTCCGCGAGGGTCTCCAGGCTGCCGCCCTCGGCGTGGTGCGCGGCCACGATGCTGCGCATGGCGTCGGTGATCTCCTTGCGGCCGCCGTAGCCGACGGCGAGGTTGATGTGCATCCCGGTGTTGGCGGCGGTGCGCTTCTCCGCATCCGCCAACGCCTCCAGCAGGCGGGGCGGGAGGCCCGTCGCCGACCCCACGTGCTTGACCCGCCAGTCGCGGTAGTGGGAGAGGTCGTCCGCCAGCTGGGCGATGATGTCGATCAGGTCGCCGAGCTCGCCGCTCTCGCGGTTGGTGAGGTTGTCGGACGACAGCAGATACAGCGTGACGACCTGGATGCCGAGCTCGTCGCACCACTCCAGGAACTCGCGCATCTTCGCCGCACCGGCCCGGTGGCCGTGCGCGACGGTGGTCAGCCCGGCCTGCCGGGCCCACCGCCGGTTGCCATCGATGATCATGGCGACGTGCTTCGGCATCGACTCGCGATTGAGATCGCGGCGGAGACGCTTCTGGTAGAGCCCGTACAGCAGCCCGCTACCCTCCCGCCGGCCCATCCCCGGCGTTCCGCGTCTGCTCACGCTGCTACGTTAGCGCGGCCGACGGCGCCCGGCTCACAGCATCCGGCCACCCGTCCTCCCCTACTCTTGGTCTATGTCGCCCCGAGAGAGTCAGAACCCCGGTACGACCGACGACCGCGAAGCCGATGAAGACGTCGCCGAGCTCCTCGCGGAGCCGACGGCCGACCTGAGCTCCTCGGATGCGGCCGTTCAGGCGGACGAGCGCGAGGCGCGCGACGGCGGCCCGGAGCTGCCGAACATCCCGCTGCTGGACGCCTCCCCCGCCTTCCCCGGCGAGGTCAAGCCGACCTGGCGTGGCTGGATCCACGCCGCGACCTTCCCGGTCACCATCGTGGCGGGCATCGTGCTGATCTCCCTTGCGCACGGCGCTCCGGCCAAGTGGGCGTCCGCGGTGTTCATGCTCACCTCGATGCTGCTGTTCGGGAACTCCGCCCTGTACCACCGCTTCAACTGGCGGCCGCGCGCCAAGATCATCCTGAAGCGCATCGACCACGCGAACATCTTCCTGCTGATCGCGGGCACGTACACCCCGCTCGCCGTGCTGGCGCTGCCGCCGGAGAAGGGCATCCTGCTGCTCACCCTGGTGTGGGCCGGCGCCCTCATCGGCATCGGCTTCCGCGTCTTCTGGATCAGCGCCCCGCGCTGGCTGTACGTGCCGATCTACGTCGCGCTCGGCTGGGCGGCGATGATGTACATCGTCGACCTCGTCGACGCCAACGTCGCGATGATGGTGCTCGTGCTCGTCGGCGGACTGATGTACACGGTGGGCGCGGTCATCTACGGGATGAAGCGCCCGAACCCGTTCCCCGGGCGCTTCGGCTTCCACGAGATCTTCCACACGCTGACGGTGCTGGCGTTCCTCTGTCACTGGACGGCGACGCTCCTGATCGCGCTGCATCCCGCCTACAACGCCGGCTGAGACCTGCCGGAATCAGTCGCCGCTTGCGGCGCGGGATCAGGTGGGCAGCGCCCGCCGCCCGGTCACCTGCTTCATGACCAGGGTCGAGGACAGCTTGCGGACGCCCGGAAGCGCTCCGAGCGGCCCGTCGAACAGCTCCTGGTACCCGGTGAGATCGGCGGTCAGCACCCGCAGCATGTAGTCCGGGTCGCCGAACAGGCGTTCGGCCTGCACGATGTTCGGGATGGCGAGCACGCCCTCCTCGAAGGCCCCGACGGTCTCCGGGTCGGTGCGGTCGATGGTGACGAACACGATCGCCTCGAAGTCGAGCCCGACCGCGGCGGGAGAGACGACCGCGCGATACTGCTCGATCACGCCGGCGCGCTCCAGTTCGCGCACCCGGCGGTGGCACGGCGACAGTGTCAGGCCGACGCGTGCGGCCAGGTCGGTGAGGCTGAGCCGGCCGTCCTCCTGCAGCGCAGCGAGGATCTCCCGATCGATGGCGTCCATGCAGCAGATTCTTCCACGAATGGATGCAGAAGGCACGAAAGTCGCAAGCACTTTCGGTCGCCCACGCCATAGCTTTCCGGTAGACCGCAGAGCGCGGGCGGAGGGAGGACGGCGATGGATCCGGCACTGGTCTTCGGCTTCTGGGGAGTGGCCGCCCTCCTCGTCTGCACGCCCGGTGCCGACTGGGCGTACGCGGTGACGGCCGGGCTCGGCGGCCGGACCCTCCTGCCCTCGATCGGCGGCATCCTCTTCGGATACCTTGTGGTCGTCGTCGCGGTCGCGGTCGGGCTGGGAGCGCTCGTCGCCGCCAATCCGGTGCTTCTCGACGTGCTCACGGTGGGCGGCGCGCTGTACCTGCTCTGGCTCGGGATCAGCGGGCTGGCACGGTCGGCGACGCCGATCGCCGCGCAGACCGGCACGGCGACGGGCGGTTCGTCGTCGGTCGCGTCCTTCCTGCGGGGAGCCGGCGTCAGCGGCTTCAACCCGAAGGGCCTGCTGGTGCTGGTCGCGCTCGTGCCGCAGTTCACCAACGCGCACGGCGGGTGGGCACCGGCGGCTCAGATGCTGATGCTCGGCGGGCTGTTCGTGGCGACGTGCGCGGTCGTCTACCTGACCGTCGCCGTGCTCGCCCGGCGCCTGCTGGCGGCGCGCCCGCGCGGAACCGTGGTCATGGCGCGCGTGTCGGCGATCGCCATGACGCTGATCGGCGTCGCGCTGCTCGCCGAGCGGGTGGCGCAGGCGTTCTGACGAGCGCTACGGCCGGCCGGAACCGTCGGAGCCGTCAGGGCCGCCGGAACCGTCGCCGCGGCGCTCCGCTTCTTCCGCATCCAGCTTCTCCGCGATCTCGGCGCGGTACCGCACGCGCCGGATCCGGCGCACCATGTCGAGCACCAGCAGGACGACGACCACGGCCAGCAGGAACGTGACGACGAACCCGAGCACGCCCGGGGTGACCGAGTCGTCATCGGGCGTACCGGACGGCGTGGGGGTCGGGGTGGCGGCCAGCCAGACGGAGGCGCGCAGCAGGGCGTCGGCGATCACGCACGCACCCCCGCGAACAGGTCGGTCTCGGGCATCTCGGTCTCCACTTTCGAGTCGATGAGCTGGAACTCCTCCGTCGGCCAGGCGGCGCGCAGGATGTCGTTGGGCCAGAAGAAGAAGGCGCTGTCGGGCGCGACCTGGCTGGCGTGGGAGCGCAGGGCGGCATCCCTCGTCTCCAGCACGTCGCCGACGGAGACGCGCGTCGTCGCGAGCGGCGGCTGGTCGTCCATCCAGGAGCGCATCTGCCGCAGCTGGTCGAGGAGCGGCGACGACGGGTCCGCCGCGAGCAGGGCGTCGAGCACCGCGCGGATGCGTTCTCCGTTGAAGATGCGGTCGTAGTAGAGCTTCGACACCTGCCACGGCTTCCCGAGCTCCGGGAACCGGTCGGGGTCGGCGGCCGCGCGGTACGCCTCGACGCCGACGACGTGCGCACGGATGTGGTCGGGATGCGGGTATCCGCCGTTCTCGTCGTACGTGACGAGCACGTGCGGGCGGAACGAGCGGATCAGCTTCACCAGCGGCGCGACGGAGGTCTCGAGCGGGATGGACGCGAACGAGTTGAGGGGGAGGGAGCCGTCCTCACGCGCCATGCCGGAGTCGACGTAGCCGAGCCACCGGTGCTGGATGCCCAGCACGGCCTGAGCCGCCGCCATCTCCTTCCGGCGGAGTCCGGGCAGATCGCGGGCCGCCATCGCGAGAGCGTCGGCGGGGAGCCGCTCGTTGAGCACGTCGCCGCGCTCCCCTCCGGTGCAGCTGACGACCATGACCTCGTCGCCGCGGCGGACGTACGACGCGTACGTCCCCGCACCCTTGCTGGACTCGTCGTCCGGGTGGGCGTGCACGGCCATCAGCCTGCGGGCGGCAGCATTCACAGCTTTCTCTCCTAGTCTGGTCTCAGCCTACCGTCGCCCGACGGAGGGCTCCTGAGCGGAAGGCGGGGCTGGACGGCATGGCGGTGCACGCATGACGACGACCCACCGCGTCCCCACCCTCGACACCCGCTACGGCCGGACGCCCCAGCGCAAGCGGCGCGACCGGTGGCTGCTCATCGTCGGGGGGATCGCCGCGGTCGCCATCGCCACGGTCTGGGCGTTCTGGGCCGGCTGGGACAACGACCAGGCGAACCTCGAGACCACCGACACCGCCTACACGATCCCCGACGACAGCCATGTCGACATCTCGTTCTCGATCAACGCGCCCGTCGGGACCCCGGTGACGTGCGCCCTCCAGGCCCTCAACGAGGACTTCGCGATCGTCGGCTGGCGCATCGTCGAATACCCCGGTTCCGCGAGCCGGTTGACCGCCCACACCGAGTCGATCCGCACGATCATGAAGCCCAACACGGGTTTGATCAACACCTGCTGGCTGTCCTAGTATTGTGCGGATACGCCCCGGCCGTGGCCGGGGCGTCGACTTTAGCACCGGTACCGAACCGGACCATCAGCCACTGTGCTATCAGCTTGTGGGGCTTCCAGCCGCAGGCGCGAAGGAGTTCATCATGTCTCAGGAGTCTCAGGTCACGTTTCTGACCCAGGACGCGTACGACCGTCTCTCGGCCGAACTCGAGGAGCTCAGCGTCAACGGCCGTAACGAGATCGCGAAGCGCATCGAGGCGGCCCGCGAGGAGGGCGACCTCAAGGAGAACGGCGGCTACCACGCGGCCAAGGACGAGCAGGGCAAGATCGAGGCCCGCATCGTCCAGCTGACCAACCTGCTTCGGAGCGCCACCGTCGGCGCGGCGCCGGAGAGCCACGGCGTCGTCGAGCCGGGCACCGTCATCACCGCGACCATCGCGGGCGACGAGAGCGTGTTCCTCATCGGCAACCGCGAGATCGCGGCCGGCACCGACCTCCCCGTCTACAGCGAGCAGAGCCCGCTCGGCGCGGCCATCCTCGGCCTGAAGGTCGGCGACAAGACGGAGTACACGGCTCCGAACGGCCGTCAGATCGCCGTCGAGGTCACCAAGGTCGAGACCTACACCGGCCAGTAAGCCGCTCCCCCGCATCCACGCGAACAGCTCCTGAGTTTTTCCGCCGTTTCCTCGTGAAACGGGCGAAAAACTCAGGAGCTGTTCGCGTTTATTCGTCGTCGACGACGACGGGGTCGTATCCGGCGGCGCGGAGGGCGTCGATGACGTGCCGGCGGTGGTCGGTGCCACGGGTCTCGACGCTGACGTTCAGCTCGACCTGGGTGATCTGCATCCCCCGCCCGTGCCGGGTGTGCAGCACCTCGACCACGTTCGCATTGACGCCCGCGAGGATCTCGGCGATGCGCGCCAGCTGGCCGGGGCGGTCCGGGAGCATGATCGTCAGCTTGAGGTAGCGGTCGGAGGCGGCCAGACCCTGGCTGATCACGCGCTGCATGAGCAGGGGGTCGATGTTGCCGCCGGAGAGGATGGCGACGGTCGTGCCGTCGGCGGTGACGGACCCGGCGAGGATGGCGGCGACGCCGGCCGCGCCCGCGGGCTCGACCACGAGCTTGGCGCGCTCCAGGAGCACGACCATGGCGCGGGCGATGTCGTCCTCCGACACGGTGACGATCTCGTCCACCGCCTCGCGGATGATCTCGAAGTTGAGGGCGCCGGGCCGCCGCACGGCGATGCCGTCGGCGATGGTGCCGGTGAGCGAGATGTCGGTCGGCTCCCCCGCGGCGAGCGACGGCGGGTACGCGGCGGCGTTGGCCGCCTGCACGCCGACGATGCGGACCGTCCGTCCCGTGATCGCCGCGCGCTGCTTGATCGCGCTGGCGACACCGGAGATGAGGCCGCCTCCGCCGATCGGCACGACGACGGTCGAGACGTCGGGGACGGCGTCGAGGATCTCGAGGCCGAGCGTCCCCTGGCCGGCGACCACATCCGGGTGGTCGAAAGGCGGGATGAGCACGGCGCCGGTCTCGGCGGCGAAGTCGGCGGCCGCCTGCAGCGTCTCGTCGACGATGCTGCCGCTGAGCACCACATCCGCCCCGTAGGCGCGTGTGGCCTGGAACTTCGGGATGGCGACACCGACCGGCATGAAGATCGTCGCGTGGATGCCGAGCTCGCGCGCGGCGAAGGCGACGCCCTGCGCGTGGTTGCCCGCGGAGGCCGCGACGACGCCGCGTGCACGCTCCTCGGCGCTCAGCTTCGACATCCGGTTGTAGGCGCCGCGGATCTTGTAGGAGCCAGTGCGCTGCAGGTTCTCGCACTTGAGGAGCACGGGGGCGCCGAGGATCTCGGTCAGGAACCGCGAGCTCTCCATCGGCGTCGGCTGGGCGACGTGGGCGACGATGGCGCGCGCAGCCTCGAACTCGTCCAGGCTGGGGCCTGCGAACGGGGTGCGCGTGTGATCGGTCGCGGTTGCCACGCGCTCAGCCTAGCGGCGCTCGTATGCCGGCGACTGTATGCGTGCTCGTGCTACGACCGCGCGGGCGGGCGGCGCACCGGCCGCGGGACCGTCTCCCAGATCGCCCGCTCCGGCGGCGTGTAATCCGTGGGCGGCACATTCCGCCACACGCCGCTCGCGATGTAGTGCACCATCACGTTCAGCACGGCGACGAAGGGCACGGCGAACAGGGCGCCGGGGATGCCGGCCAGCAGCGAACCGGCCGCGACGGCGAGCACCACGGCGAGCGGGTGCACCTTCACGGCGCTGCCCATGATGAGCGGCTGCAGGATGTGCCCCTCGATCTGCTGCACGAGCAGCACGACGCCGAGCATGATCAGCGCGAACACCCAGCCCTTGAAGACGAGCGCGATGAAGATCGCGAGCGCCCCGGTGACGACCGCTCCGACGACCGGGATGAAGGAGCCGAGGAACACCAGCACCGAGATCGGGATGACGAGCGGCAGCCCGAGGAAGAACGCCCCGAGGCCGATGCCGAGCGCGTCGATCGAGGCGACCAGCACCTGCACCTTCGCGAAGTTCTTGAGCGTGACCCAGCCGGCCTGTCCTGCTCCGTCGATCGCCGCGCGCGACCGCTTCGGGAAAACGCGGACGATCCATCCCCAGATGCTCTTGCCGTCGATGAGGATGAAGATGGTGCTGAACAGCACGAGCAGAGCGCCCGCGAAGACGTGGCCGAGGGTGGAGCCGACCGACAGCGCACCCGAGAGGAAGACCTGGCCGTCCTGCTGGATCGACTTCCCGATCGACGCGAACGCGTTGCTGATCTGGTCGGGGCTGAGTCCGAGCGGTCCGCTCGTCAGCCAGGCTTGCAGGTCGTTGAAGGACGCGACCGACTGCTTCTGCAGCTCCCCGCTCTGCCGCGTCACCTGCCAGATCGCCAGATAGAGCAGCCCGCCGACGACGACCACCAGCGTGATCAGCACGACGACGATCGCCAGCCACTTCGGCCAGCGGTGCCGCACCAGGAAATCCTTGAACGGAACCAGCAGGCCCGCCAGCAGCACCGCGATGAGCACGGGGATGACGATGAGCTTCAGCTGGATGATCAGGAAGATGACGACGGCGAGGACCGCACCGATCACCAGGAGGCGCCACGACCACGCGCCGGCGATGCGCATCCCGCGCGGGACCGTCTCGTCGGCGGATTCGATCGGCTCGCCGAGCTCTCGGCGGCGGCGCTGGAACCAGGCGCGGGCCGGTGCGCGGTTGGCCTCGGGGCCGGCTCCGGGCGCAGTCGTGGGCGACGGGACGGGGCGGTCGATGTCGGACATGACCGTCAGTGTAGGCCGCGGCTCCGCTCGTTCGCCGAAACGGGGCCGCGGCTCCCGGCCCCTTGACAGCCGGGCGGATCCGGGGCCGGCCGGGGCCTTGGATCGGTGCCTCGGCTCAGGGGCGCCGGCTCACAGCTGCAGGATCAACGGCGGATACTCGATGGCCGTGCGGTACCACTGCCAGGTGGCTCCCCCGGTCTGCTGGATGGAGGCATACGTCACCTGCGTCGGCGGCACGTGTTTGAGCCCGACGACGATGGCGACGTTCCCGTTCACGACCCGCGGCCCGAGCCCGGTGGGCATCGTGCCGCCCGCGTAGCCGCCGACCGTGAGGTTCACGCTGCCGTTCGCCGCGATGACGAAGGTGACGACGTAGTCGCCGACCGCCGTCGCCCCGTAGTCGCCCGGCGTGAAGTGCACCGAGACCCCCGGGCCGCCGGACGGTGTCGGGCGGTACGTGAACGACGCGTACGGGGTGCCGGTCGTGTCCGTCTGCATGATGTCGGACGCGATGAGGGTCAGGTTGGTCCGCCCCTTCCCCACGGTGTGCGTGGGGCTGATGGTGTCGATGGGGCGGTACCAGGGAAAAGTGATGACATCGTGCACCGAGATGCGGTGCGCGATGTCCGTGAGGGACTGGGTCTTCTCGAACGTTGCGGGATCGATCTGCACAGCGACTTCTGCGTCCTCCCCCGCACGCCCACCCCGATTCGGAGTCTCGCTGGACATGCGCGGACTCTACTCCGCGGTCAGCGCGCCGGGACTGCCCCATTTCCGGCGTCCCGCGGCGCGACGGTGACCGGAGACCCGGTGAGCCCCACGGCGACCCGCTCGCCCGGTTCCGGCCGCTCGCGTGCGCCGTGCTGCAGCGACAGCTCGGTGCCGTCCTCCAGCCGGACGCGCGTGCGGCGCAACGCGCCGAGGAAGCTCGTCGTGAGCACCACAGCCGGGATGCCGCCGCCGGCGAGCACGACGTCCTCCGGCCGCAGATACGCGGTCACGGGGCCGTCGACCGCATCGGAGGCGAGCGGCACCTCGTGTCCGAGTACGGTGAGCCGCCCGCCGGCGACCACGCCGTCCACCCGGTTCGTGAGGCCGACGAACTCGGCGACGAACGCGGTCGCGGGGCGGTGGTACAGCTCCTCCGGGCTGCCGATCTGCTCGATCCGGCCCGCGCGCATCACGGCGACCCGGTCGGCGACGGCGAGCGCCTCCTCCTGGTCGTGCGTGACGAAGAACGTGGTGATGCCGAGCTCGGTCTGGATGCGGCGGATCTCATCCCGGAGCTGGACCCTGACCTTCGCGTCGAGCGCCGACAGCGGTTCGTCGAGCAGCAAGACGCGCGGCTCGGTGACGAGGGCGCGGGCGAGGGCGACGCGCTGCTGCTGGCCGCCGGACAGCTGGTGCGCGTACCGGCCCGCGTGGTGATCGAGGCCGACCAGCTCGAGGGCCTCAGCGGCGCGGCGGCGGCGGTCCGCCGGGGCGACTTTGCGCATCCGCAGCCCGAACTCGACGTTCTGGCCGGCGGTGAGGTGCGGGAACAGCGAGTACGACTGGAATACCATCCCCAGGTCGCGCCGGCTGGTGGGCTCGTCGGTGACGTCGCGTCCATCGATGAGGATGCTGCCACTGTCCACCCGCTCGAGTCCGGCGAGCGAGCGGAGCGCCGTGGTCTTTCCGCACCCGCTGGGGCCGAGGAGGGCGATCAGCTCCCCCGGCGCGGCCTCGAGGTCGAAGCCCGACAGGCCGACGCCGCCGCCGAAGTCGCGGACGAGGTCGCGCAACTCGACGGTGGAGCCGGTGCGGGAGGAGAGGAGCGGGGTCTCGAGGGCGGTCATGTCAGCCTTTCGCGGTGCGGCGCCGGACGCTCACGAGGCGGTCGACGACGACGAGGAGGACGAACGCGAACACCAGCGCGAGGAGCGCGAAGATGACCGCGACGAAGGGGTCGGACTGCGACACCAGCAGCAGGGAGGTCTGCAGGTTGACGCGGGAGAGCAGCGAGGCGATGGTGAACTCGCCCAGCACGACGGCGACGGACAGGGCGGAGGCGGCGAGGATGCCGCGCCGGAGGTTCGGCACGAGGACCCGCCAGAACACCGTCCACCAGCCGGCGCCGAGCGACCGGGCGGCCTCGCTGAGCGTGATCATGTCGACGGCGGCGACGTTGCTCTGGATCGCCCGGTAGGCGTACGGCAGCACGGTGATGCCGTACGCGAAGGCGAGCGTCCAGGCGCCGGAGCCGAAGACCTCGGTCACCACCGCGTAGGTCGGAGCGAGACCGACGACCATCACGATCGCCGGGATCATGATCGGCAGCAGGCAGATCCCCTCCAGCAGCCTCCGCAGCTTCGGGAACCGCAGTTCGACGAGCACGATCGTCGGCAGCAGCACGAGGAGCACGATCGCGACCGTCACCACCGCCAGCACGAGCGAGTTGCCGAGGCCCTGGTAGACGCGGTCGTACCGGGTCGTCTCGCCCGAGAACACGGCCACCCAGCGGTCGAGGTTGTACACGCCGGGCTTGGCGGTGCGCAGGGTGAACTCGACCATCGAGAACAGCGGGACGAGGAAGAACAGCCCGAGCAGCGTCCAGATCACGGCACGCACCACGGGACCGGGGCCGAGCCGCAGCTCGGGCGCTCGGCGGCGGACCGGGCGCGGGCGGACCGGGCGCGACTCGACCGCGCGGCTCATCGCTGCCACCGTGCCGTCCGTCGCACCAGGGCCGAGTAGCCGAGCATGACGACGACCATGACCAGCAGCATCCCGAGCGCCATCGCCCCGGCCAGGTTCGCCCGGCCGAGCACGGTCTCGCTGATGAGCGCCTGCCGGATCTGCAACGACACGATGTTGTTCGCCTGGCCGACGAGGGCCGCGGCCGTCGCGTACGACGAGAACGCGTTGGCGAACAGCAGAAGCAGACTGCCGAGGAACGACGGGAGCAGGATGGGGCCGCCCACGCGCGTCCAGTACGTCCAGCGGCTGCCGCCGAGGGTCGCCGTCGCCTCCAGCCATTGCGGGCGGAGTCCTTCCAACGCAGGCATGAAGGTGATGACCATGAGCGGGATCTGGAAGTAGAGGTACGGGAGGATGAGGCCGGGCACCGTGTACAGCCAGACGCCGTTCTCGTAGATGTTGATGTGCGCGACGTTCCGCAGCAGCACCGTCACCAGGCCCTGCGCGCCGATCGTGGCGATGAAGGCGAAAGCGAGCATGACGCCGCCGAACTGGGCAAGGACGCTGCTGGCCGAATCCACCAGGGAGCGGGTCACGCCGCCGGACCGCGAGCGGAGCAGGGCGAAGCAGAGCGCGGCTCCGGCGATCGCACCGACGACGGCGGTCACGGCCGAGAGCCAGAACGCGCCGAAGAAGGAGCCGGCGATGGCCGGCTCGGCGAGACCGGTGAGGTTCGCCCAGGTGAAGCGGCCGGCGTCGTCGAGGAACCCGCTCCCCACCGCGACGACCGTCGGGATGGCGAGGAACACGATGACGTAGAACGCGAACGGCGTCAGCCCCAGCACGGCGGCCGCGCCCGTCCTGCGGCGTCGTCTCGGCCGCTCGACGGCGGCCCGGGCCGACGACGGCCGCCGCCGGGTCTCCGTCTCGGAGACTCCGGCGGCGGTGCGTCCGACCGCAGGCGCCGCGGCGCCTGTGACGGTCTCGGTCATCAGCCGACCGCGTTCGCCCACTTGGCGTTCAGCAGGGTGCCGGCGTCGGTGGCCTGCTTGTCGCTCATGACGGCCACCTCATCCAGCTTGCCCGGGAACTCGTCCTTGTCGAGCGTCCCGGCCTTCTCCATCGCGTCGACGCGCGCCGGGTAGGCGCCGCCCTTCAGCCATGCGTTTTGGGCGGCGTCGCTGTAGAGGTACTCCTCCCAGAGGCGCGCGGCCGCTGGGTGCGGGGCGTCCTTGTTGATGGCCTGGTTGTAGTAGCCGACGTACGCGGTGCCCGGGAGCACGACGTACTTCCAGTCCACGCCGCCGCCCTTGATGGTGTCGGAGGTGGCGTAGCCCTTCTGGTTGAACGACCAGTCGAGCAGCACCGGGGTCTCACCCGAGGCGATGGTGTTGGGCTTGCCATCGGCGGCGTTCCAGTTGCCGGCCTTCTTCAGCTTGGTGAACCAGTCGATGCCAGGGGTCAGGTCGTCGAGCGTCCCGCCGTTCTGCAGGGTGGCGTACGCGACGGCGCCGGCCGCTGCGGCCGCCTGGGTCGGGTTGCCGTTGAGCGCGACCGCGCCCTTGAACTCCGGCTTCAGGAGGTCGTCGAACGACTTCGGCGCGGTCTTGATCTTGTTGGCGTCGTAGCCGACCGCCATGACGCCGTAGTAGCCGACCTTCCAGAGGCCGTCCTTCTCCTTCTGGTTGTCGGGGATGTCGTCCCAGCCTGTCGGCTTATACGGCGCGAAGTACTCGGTGTTCGCGAGTGCGACCGAGGAGCCGACGTCGAAGGTGTCCGGAGCGGTGTCCTGGCCCTTGAGCTTCTTGGCGGCGTCGATCTCCTCCTGGCTGGAGGCGCTGTCCTGGCTCGGGTTGATCGTGATGCCGTACTTCTTGGTGAAGCCGTCGAAGATCTCCTGGTAGTTCGCCCAGTCGCCCGGCGTCGCGATGATGTTGAGGCTGCCCTCCTTCTTCGCGGCCGCGACCAGCGCGTCCATCCCGCCGGCCGACGCGACGTCGGTGGCGGAGTTGATCTTCGCGGTGTCTGCAGTGCTGGCGCTCGCGCCACCGGAGCAGGCGGAGAGCGAGAGTGCGACGACGGCGGCCGCGGCGGCGAAGCCGGCGACACGTGCGCGCTTGTTGATCACGGGTTTCCTCCAGTGCAAGGTGTCGACCGGGCGGAGCGCCCGGACGTGGTCACGGTAGGAAGGCCAGGCGTCCGGGCGGTCGCGTGCCGGTGACGCGGCGGTGAACGTCCGGTGTCCGGGGTTGTCGATAGGGTCGTCGCGTGGTCGAACAGGTCTCCCCCGCACTCGCACGTCGCATCGCGCTGGCCGCGCAGGGTTTCGGCCGGCCGCATCCCGACGCGGTCGGCACCCGGCAGCTCAACGGACTGATGGACCGCCTGCGGCTGCTGCAGATCGACTCGGTCAACGTCTTCGAGCGCAGCCACTACCTCCCCGCGTTCGCACGCCTGGGCGCGTACGACCGCGGCCTCCTCGACCGGCTCACCTTCGACGCCCGCGGCCCGTACACCGAGTACTGGCCGCACGAGGCCGCCTTCATGCGCACGGAGGACTGGCCGCTGTTCGCCTGGCGGATGCGCGACTACCGCGCCCGGTACGGCGGTCCGGGGAGCTGGTTCGAGGTCAACGAGAGCACGGTGGAGTGGCTGCGCGGAGAGCTCGCCGCCAACGGTCCGCTGGTCGCGGGTGAGATCGAGCACGACGCCAACCACCGCACGGGTCCGTGGTGGGGCTGGTCAGAGGTGAAGCGCGCACTCGAGCGGATGTTCCTCTTCGGCGAGGTGGCGATCGCCGGGCGCACCCGGTTCCAGCGCCGCTACGGGTTGGCCGCCGACGTGCTGCCGGCGAGCGTGCTGGAGCAGACCGTGAGCGATGAGGATGCGGTCCGCGAGCTCCTGCGCCGGGCCGCGGTCGCGCACGGCATCGGCACGGCCCGCGACTTCGCCGACTACTACCGCATCAAGGGCCCGCGCGTCTCCGTCGCCCTGCAGGAGCTGGAGGACGCGGGCGAGCTCGTCCCCGTCGAGGTGCCCGGCTGGGAGAGCGCCGGCCGGCCGCTGCGCGCGTGGATGCACCGCGACGCCCGCAAGCCGAGGCAGATCGAAGCGGCGGCACTGCTCTCGCCGTTCGACCCGGTGGTCTGGTATCGCGACCGGGCGCTGCGGATGTTCGGCTTCCACTACCGCATCGAGATCTATACGCCGGCGCCGAAGCGCGTGTACGGGTACTACTCGTTGCCGATCCTGCTCGACGACGCCCTGGTCGGGCGCATCGACCTGAAGAGCGACCGGCAGGCGGGCGTCCTGCGCGTGCAGTCGGCATGGACGGAGCCGGGCGCTCCCCCGGCGACGATCGACCGGCTCCTCCCGCTGCTGGATTCGACGGCCGCGTGGCAGGGATTGGAGCGCGTCGAGGTGGCCGAGGGTGCGCGCGGCGACCTCGCGCCGCTCCTCGCGGGCGCACTGCGGGCGGGGGTAGGGTTCGGGGCATGACGACGTCACCACTGGACTATCTGGATCAGGACGGGGCCGACGAGGCCGACTACGAGACGCCGATGCGCGAGCTGTACGCGTACCACGACGGCGACACCTGGCTCGATGGGATCGTCACCGGGGTCCGGCCGCACGCAGCCGCAGACGGCGGCACGCTGGTGCAGTTCGACGAGCGGCTGTGGGTGCCCGCGCGCGAGGTGCGGCAGTCGGACCACTACATCGCGGTGCTGCTCAACCCCGACTCCGAGGTCTACGCCGAGGTCATCCAGTCGTTCGTCGACGGGCAGCCGAAGGACGTCATCCGCGACGTCTCGATCGTGGGCGACGACAACGTGGGCACCGAGTGGCGTCCGATCGACGAGCCGCGCACCGGCTCGCGCGTGCGCTACCGCTACACGGGCACGGCCGAGCTGCCGGTGTCCGATGAGGAGGCGAGCGCGTAGCGCGCTCCGCGCCGCTGCGCCGCCTGCGTCGGAGCTCCGCCACGGTCGGACACCCGCCGCATTCCGTCGGAGACTCGGCCGCGTCCGCCCAGAATCTCCATCCGCACCGCGGTATGTCGGAGATTTGCGGCCCTCTTACCTACGCAAGCCGGCGGCCTGCGGGTGCGGTCAGGCGGTGCGCCGCTGCAGGGTCAGCGCCCCGAAGACGACCGCGGCGACCGCGAACGCTCCGATGATGAGGAGCTGACCGCCCACGTAGGCGGCGTCGTGCGAGTTCGTCGCGACGGCGTTCAGCGCATCGACCGCGTGCGACAGCGGCAGCCAGTCGCTGATCTCCTTGAGGCCGGCCGGGAGCTGGTCGCGCGGCAGGAAGATCCCACCGAGCAGGATCTGCGGGAACACCAGCAGGGGCATGAACTGGACGACCTGGAACTCGGTGCGGGCGAACGCGCTCGCGAACAGTCCGAGGGTGCTGCCGAGCACGGCATCCGTCACCGCGACGGCGACCAGCAGCCACGGGTCGCCCTTCACGTCGAGCCCGCACACCCACAGCGCGTACGCCGACGCGATGAGCGCCTGCACCACCGCGAGCAGCCCGAACGCGAGCGTGTAGCCGAGGATGAAGTCGCTGCGGCCGAGAGGCATCGACAGGAGACGCTCCAGGGTGCCGGTCCTCCGCTCCCGCAGTGTGGTGATCGAGGTCACCAGGAACATCACGATGAACGGGAACAGGGCGAGGATGGCCGGGCCGATGGTCTGGAACACCGGGGTGTCGGTGAAGATCCAGGCGACGAGGCCGACGAGGAGCGCGGGCACCACCAGCAGGAGCACCACGGTGCGCGGGTCATGACGGATCTGGGTGAGCACGCGGCCGGTGGTCGCGAGCGTGCGCGTCGGGTTCATGGCGTTTCCACCTCCGTTCCGCTCTCCGACTCGGCATCCGGCTCCGCGTCCGGCTCCGCGTCCGGCAGAGCATGCCGGGCGTGGTGACGACGCAGCAGCGCGAGGAAGGCGCCCTCGGCGTCGACGGCTCCCGTCTCGGCGAGCAGCTCCGCCGGGGTCGCATCGGCGAGCACGGCCCCCTCGCGCATCAGGATGAGGCGGTCGCAGCGGCTGGCCTCATCCATCACATGGCTCGACACCAGGAGGCTGGTGCCGGCCTCGGCGAGGCGGTGGAACAGCGCCCACAGCTCGACGCGGAGCAGCGGGTCGAGCCCGACCGTCGGCTCGTCGAGCACGAGGAGGTCGGGCGAACCGAGCAGGGCCGCGGCGAGGGAGACCCGGCTGCGCTGACCTCCCGACAGGGTCGAGACCAGGCGACCGGAGTGCTCGTCGAGGTCGGTCGCCGTGATCGCGCGGTCGACGTCGGCGCGGCCGGCGCCCAGCACGCGGCGGAAGTACTCGAGGTTCTGGCGGATGGTCAGGTCGTCGTAGACGCTGGCCGCCTGGGTCACATACCCGACGCGGTGGCGGAGCGCCGCGGTTCCGGCGGGCTGGCCGAGCACCGTCACGGTGCCCGACTTCACCTTCTGCACGCCGACGACCGCGCGCATCAGCGTCGTCTTGCCGCAGCCGCTCGGCCCCAGCAGGCCGACGACCTGGCCGCGCGGGATGCGGAGGTCGAGCCCGTGCAGGACGTCGGTGCGGCCGCGCCGCACCCGGAGCCCCTCGATGGCGATCGCATCGGCGAGGGCGTCGTCGCCCGCTTCCGCGGACGTTCTCCGCGAATTCATCATGTGATGAATTATTCGCCTGTGGGAGGCTCCGCGTCAAGAGGTGCGTCCGGCGCTCCGAACAGGTGCCACTGCACGACGGCGCCGACGCGACGCGCGAGCTCCTCCCGGGGCGTACCGGCGATGGGCTCCACCCGGAGGGCGTACCGCGTCATGATCAGGCCGACCAGCTGGCTGGCGGCGAGCTCGGCGCGCAGCTCAGCATCCTCTCCCCCGACCAGCCCCGCGAGTTTGGACAGGACCTCGCGCAGCAGGAACTCGCGCACCATGCGCGTGCCCGGGCCCGAGCTGAGGGCGGTGCGAAGGATGACGACCATGCGGCGGCCGGACTTCTCGTCGTCCAGACGCTCCAGCAGGTAGGCGACGAGGCGCTCGCCGATGTCGTGCTGGGTGCCGGCGAGGATCAGATCCACCGCGCGGTCCGGCCGAAGCGGCGCCTCGAGCGTCGCGGTGAACAGGTCGGCCTTGTCGTCGAAGTAGTGGTGGATGAGCGCCGGGTCGACGCCCGCACGCCGGGCGACCGCCCGCAGCGACGCCCCCTCGTACCCGCGCTCGGCGAACTCCTCCGCCGCCGCACGCATGATCGACGCCCGCGCGGACCCGGCCCCGCGTTCCTTCCGCGGCCGTCCGGGACGTCGCCGCGTGCCTGCTTCGCTCACGGCCCCATTCTGCACGCCGCGGCGCCGACCGAGGGTGCTGTCCACAGCCGATGCGCTTGCTTCGAGTGTGATGAGAACGCGGTGAGAGCGCGCTTCGCCGAAGCTAGGATGAGGTCTGCGCATCTGCTCGACCCGGCGCCTGGCACACAAGGAGTTCTGCGAACATGGAATGGCTCATTCCGGTCATCATCGTCGTCGTGATCGTCGCGATCATCGGGATCTACCTGTGGGCCACCTACAACTCGCTGGTCACCCTGAAGGTCCGGGTGGACGAGGCGTGGAGCGACATCACGGTCCAGCTGAAGCGCCGTGCCGACCTCATCCCGAACCTGATCGAGACGGTCAAGGGATACGCCGCGCACGAGCGAGGCGTCTTCGAGTCCGTGACGCAGGCGCGCGCCGAGACGCTCTCCGCGCAGACGCCGGGCGAGGCGTCCGTCGCCGAGAACCACATGCAGACCGCGCTGAAGAGCATCTTCGCCGTGGCCGAGGCCTACCCGCAGCTGCAGGCGAGCCAGAACTTCCTGCGCCTGCAGGCCGACCTGGTCGACACCGAGGACAAGATCCAGGCGTCGCGCCGGTTCTACAACGGCGGGGTGCGCGAGTTCAACACCAAGATCAAGGTGTTCCCCAACAACCTGTTCGCCCGACGCCTGGGCTTCACCGAGCGCGAGTTCTTCGAGGTCGACAACCTCGCCGCGATCGCCGAGCCCCCGCGCGTCCAGTTCTAGGGCGTAGATGTACAGGGCGATCGCCAGGAACAAGCGCAACACCGTCTTCATCATCCTGCTGTTCCTGGTCCTCATCGGTGCGCTCGGATGGCTGGCGGCGTACATCTACCAGAGCTACACGATCCTCGTCGTGGTGCTCGTCGGAGCGGTGCTGTACGCGCTCTTCCAGTACTACCTGGCCAGCAGCCAGGCGCTGAGCATGTCGGGCGCGATCCCGATCCAGAAGGCGGACAACCCACGGCTCTGGAACGTCGTCGAGAACCTGTCCATCGCGACGGGAACGCCGATGCCGGCCGTCTACATCGTCAACGATCCGGCACCCAATGCGTTCGCGACCGGCCGAGACCCGGAGCACGCCTCCGTCGCCGCGACCACCGGACTGCTCGACATCATGACGGACGCCGAGCTCGAGGGCGTCATGGCGCATGAGCTCGGGCACGTCCGCAACTACGACATCCGGCTCGGGATGATCGTCTTCGGCCTGACCGTGGCGATCGGCTTCATCGCCGACATCTTCCTCCGCATGGCGTTCTTCGGCGGCAACCGCAACAACAACAACGGCGGCGGCAACCCGGTCGTGCTGGTGTTCGGGCTGATCGCCGCGATCGTCGCGCCCCTGGTGGCGACCCTCGTGCAGCTGGCCGTGTCGCGTCAGCGCGAATACCTCGCAGACGCCACCGGTGCGATGACGACCCGCCACCCGGACGCCCTGGCCAGTGCGCTGCTGAAGCTGGAGGCCTACGGCCGTCCGATGCAGAAGCAGAACTCGTCCATGGCCCACCTGTGGATCAACGACCCGCTGAAGCCGGGCCTCATGGCGCGCCTCTTCTCCACCCACCCGCCGATCCCGCAGCGCGTCGAGCGCCTAGAGCAAATGGGCGGCACTTTCTAGGCGCCGAAGTGCACCTTGTGGCTGCTATTCCGGCGGTTTAACGACCACGACGTGCACCTCGGCGATCAGGGACCGAGGACGCGGCGCAGGTAGGCGTTCTCGAAGCGCCGCTCGGGGTCGAGGCGGTCGCGGACCGCGAGGAAGTCATCGAAGCGCGGGTACGTGGCGCGCAGCGCGTCCGCATCCCGGCTGTGCAGCTTGCCCCAGTGCGGGCGCCCGTCGTGGGCGACCATGATCTCCTCGACCGCGGCGAAGTACTCGCGCTGGTCTTCCCGGTAGTACCGGTGCACGGCGATGTAGCCCGTCTCGCGCCCGTACGCCGTCGACAGCCAGTTGTCGTCGGCCGCGGCACTCCGCACCTCGATCGGGAACGAGATCCGCCATCCCTTCCGCTCGATGAGCGCCTTCACCTCGGCGAGCGCCTCGGGCACCGCCTCCCGCGGCAGTGCGTACTCCATCTCCCGGAATCGCACCGTGCGGTTGGTGACGTAGACCCGCGGCGCGTGGTCGGTGAAGTCGCGGTTGCCGGTGAGGCGCTGCGCGAGGCGGCTGAACGGCGGGATGACGGCGGGCGCCGCCGTGCCGAGCGCGCACACTCCCCGATAGAGGCCGTTGGCGAGCAGTTCGTCGTCCACCCAGCGGCCGACGCGTGGCAGCGGCTTCCGTTCGGCCGTCAGGGGCAGGCGCGTGTTCGTCTTGGTCAGGGCGGTCTCGGTGTGCGGGAACCAGTAGAACTCGAAGTGGTCCTCCCCCGCCGACCGCTCCAGGTACGACTCCATGGTCGCCTGCAGCGGTTCGGGCCGCTCGACGGCCTGCAGCAGGTACGCGGGAACGCACTGCAGGGTGATGTCGACGATGACGCCGAGCGCGCCGAGCCCCAGGCGCGCAGCAGGGAGCAGCTCGGCGTTCTCCGTCTCGTCGACGCGCAGCAGCTCTCCTGTGCCGGTAACCAGCGTGAGCCCGACGATCTGCGTCGCCAGCCCGCCGAACGACCCGCCCGTGCCGTGTGTGCCGGTGGAGGTCGCCCCGGCGATCGTCTGCCGGTCGATGTCCCCCATGTTCTCGAGCCCCAGGCCGTGCGGCCGCAGCAGCCGCGGCAGCTGGTGGAGGTGCGTGCCGGCCGCGAGCGTCACACGCCCGCGTTCGAGGTCGACATCGCGGATGCCGTTGAGGTCTTCGAGGTCGAGCTGCACACCCGGTGCCACGGCGATGCCCGTGAAGCTGTGCCCTGCGCCGACCGCTTTGACGCGCATCCCGGTCCGGTTCGCCGCCTGCACTGCGCGCTGCACGGCCTCCGCCGTCGTCGGGCGCTCCACGCGCTGCGGGCGCACCGCCTCGGTCCGGCCCCAGGTGCGCCACAGGCCGCCGACCGCCGTCACAGGAAGACCTTCCCGTCGCCGCGGTACGTGGATGCCTCGCCGACGACGCGCGCCCGCCCGTCCACGGTGTCCACCAGCTGGAAGGCGTCGACGTGCTCGCTGAGCTCGCCGGACTTGGTGTGCCGCAGCCAGACGCGGTCGCCGATGCGCAGCACGCCGGCCGCGGCGCCGGTGAGCGGAGTCTGCACCTCGCCGGCCATCTCGCGCGCGACCATGCTCAGCCCGGTCGGCCACTCGACCTTCGGCATCCGGTCGGGCCCGGGAGGGCCGGAGGCGATCCAGCCGCCGCCGAGCAGGGTCGCGGTCTCCGGATTCGGCCGGCGCACCACCGAGAGGGCGAAGGATGCGGCCGGCGCCGGATGGAACGCCCGGTAGGTGTCGAACAGGTGGCCGCCGAACAGTCCGCTGCCCGCGGCGATCTCGGTGACCGACTCGTCGGAGGCGGTGTACTCGATGGAGCCCGTCCCACCGCCGTTCACGAACTCCAGGTCGGCGATCTGCCGTACCGCGGCGACGGCCTCACCCCGGCGGCCGAGGAGCTCGTCGCGGGAGTTCTTCTGCATCCACCGCAGCGTCGCACCCCAGGCCGGCTTGCCGGGCGGGTTGTCGCCCTGGCCGGCGATCTGCGCTTCGTACCCCATCATCCCGACGAGCGCGAAGCCCGGGCGCCGCACGATCTCCTCGGCGACCGTGCGGACCGACGCCGCCGAGTGCAGCGGCGACCGGAACACGCCGACGTGACCGAGCACCGGCGCGAACCAGGAGGAGTCGAGCTCGAGGCACAGCCGGATGGTCTCCCGCTGCGCCGGCGGAACCACCGCGTCGATGAAGTCCAGGTGGGCGATCGAGTCGACCATGAGCGTGACGCGCGCGGCGAGCTCGGGTGACGCGGCGAGGCGGGCGATCGCGGTGCGGTCGGCGGTCGGGTAGCCGACGACGACATCCTCGATCGGCGGGTGCTCCGCGTCGCCCTCCGCGAGCCACAACGCCTCCGGAAGCGTGTACGCGAGCACGCCCGCGTACCCGGGAAGGGCGAGCACCGCATCCATCACCGAGCGCACCCGCACCGACTTGGAGGCGACCCGGATGGCCTTCGCCGGCCGGTCAGACGGCCCGGCCGCCCGGCGCACCAGGTCGTGGGCGTTGTGCCGCAGGGCGGGAAGGTGGAGCACCGCGAGCGGAGGGTCCAGCCGCGCGGTCGCCGCGGAGAGCGACGGCCAGAAGACGTCGGGCGTCGTCCACGTCCGCTCGGACGGAGCCGGCGGAGTGGACAGGTCGAGGTCGCTCATCAGCGCACCGCTTTCACTCGGGCGACCGCGAGCGCTCCCGCGAACGCGAACACGGCCGACAGGACGAACAGGCCGGCGAAGCCGCCCAACGCCGCCACGATCACCGCGCCGAACAGGGGCGCAACAGCCTGCGGAACGGCCAAGGCGATGTTCATGATGCCGAGGTCCTTCCCGCGGCTCTCCGGGTCGGGCAGCACCTGGGTGGCGAGCGCCTGATCCACCGACAGGAAGCAGCCGTAGCCGATGCCGAGGAGCGCGGCGGCGACGATGGCGACCGACAGCTGCGGGACGAACGCGAGCAGCAGCGCCGCGACGCCCTGCACAGCGGACGACGCGAATACGAACGCCTTGCGGCGGCCGAGACGGTCGGACAGCCGGCCGAGCACGAGCGAGGCCACGATCACGAACACCATGTAGACGAGGATGAGGATCAGGAGGTCGTCGTCGGCGTTCGGGTCGCGCAGGCCGAACTCGAGGAAGTAGAGCAGCAGCGACGTGCCGAACGCGTTGCCGAAGTTGACCAGCACGCGGCTGAGCAGCGTCCAACCGAAGTCGGGATGCTCACGCGGGCTGATCCACAGACCCTCGATCACGCCGCGGAACGACATCCGCTCGCGCAGCTCCACCGGCAGCACCGCGTCCGGCAGGAACAGGAACGGCAGCACGAGCACCACCAGCAGCACCGCCATCGCGGTGTAGCCGACGAACGCGCCGACGAAGACGTAGGTGACCAGGGCGACGCCGAGGATGATGCCGATCGCCTGAGGCGCACTGATCCAGCCGCTGACGTAGCCGCGCTGGTCAACAGGCACCTGGTCGCTGATCGTGGCAGTCAGCGCGGCAGTGAGGATGCAGAAGCCGGTCAGCGCGAGCGACCAGAACACGCCCATCCCGACCATGGTGGTCTGCAGCCCGAGCAGCACCAGCGAGACGGCGAAGACCACGGCTCCGGCGGCGATCCACGGACGGCGGCGGCCGAAGCGGCTGGTCGTGCGGTCGGAGAGAGCCCCGGTCAGCGGGTAGGCGACGATGGCGCACACCCCGGAAATGCCCGAGATGACCCCGAAGGCGATCACGTTGTCCACCCACCAGTCGGAGTGCAACTGCGCCTGCACCTGGTCGGGCAGGAGCTTCTGGATGGGCGCGAGCTGCGCCATCCACACGCCCAGCCAGGCGACGGCGAAGGCGGCGATCCACCGTCCGGGGACCTTGCGCACCGGCTCGGCGAAGACCGCCGGCGTCGTCGTGTTCGTCATCGTGCACCTGCGTTCGTCGAGGGGGCCGGGGTGTGGTGCGTGGTGCGGTGGTGCGGTTCGGAGGCCGGGACGGCGAGGGCGGCCAGCGCGTCGGCGGCCACATCCATCACGGCGGCGGCCGCCGCGTCGTCGCGGGTGACCAGCCAGCCGACGGTGAGTCCGTCGGTGAAGGAGACCAGGATGCGGGCGATCTCGTCGAGGGGACGCGTCCACTCGTGACCCGTCAGACGCGCGGTCTCGGCGGCGGCCTGCGCCGCGACCTCGTGGTAGCGCGCGTACTGCCGGCGCGCGAGCGGCTCGAATCCCGGCTCGCGGAGCGCCCACTGCGTCAGCTCGAACATGGCCTTCTCGCGGCCGGGATCGGCGCGGACGCCGTCGAAGTAGTGCTGAAGGCCCGCACGGACGGCGTCGCGCATCCCTCCCCCGCCTGCGTCGGCGGTGAGCGCGGGCGCGAGGTCGGTCTGCTCGCTGCCGACGGCCGCCTCGATCAGCTCGGCCATCAGCTCATCGCGCGAGGCGAAGACGTAGTGGAAGCTGGCGAGCGGCATCCGGGCCTCTGCGACGATCCGGCGGGTCGTCGCGGCGGCGACACCGTCACGGGCGATCACGCGCAGGGCGGCCTGGACCAGGGCGGTGCGACGGTCTGCGACCGGGATGCGCGTCATCCGGACTCCTCGGGCTCCACCCGCGCTCCATCGCACGGGAAGAAAAGTGGGACAGTTGACCCAGATCACAGTATGCCGCAAATCCGGGCGATTCGTTTGACACCGGCCACCCGTACCCCCTGGAATGGGGTGGAATGCGGGGATTTACGAGCGACGTGTCACCACCAGTCCGGCCACGGGGGTCGAGCCGACTGGTGTCCGTCGCTGCCGTCGCAGCGCTCGCCGTCCTCCTGCTCAGCGCGGCCGGCCTGATCGGCGCCGCTCCCCCCGCGACCGCGTCGCCGCCCCCACCCGGCGCATCGACGTCCGCATTCGCAGCATCCGGTTCCACCGCAGCATCCGGCTCCACCGCAGTCCACTCCTCCGCAGCCTCGTCCGCTGCAGCCTCCTTCTCTTCCGGCTCCGGCTCATCGCCGGCGTCCGCTGCTGCGCGCCCGGCGGCCGTTCCGACGCCGTCGGCCGTCTCGCCGACGGACACCTCGTCACCGTCCGACACTCCGACCCCGACGCCGACGCCCAGCCCCGTGAGCATCGACCGCCTCCCGGATCTGGTGCGCAGCTTCCCGCTGGCCGTCTCGGGCACCGCGACGCCGACCGACACGATCTCCGTCTCGGCCGGCTCCTCTCCCGGAAGCGCGCAGAGCTGCACCGCCACGGTGGATGACGACGGCGACTGGCGCTGCACCCTCGCCTCGCTGCCCGACGGTCCCGGCGTCTCCGTCCGCGCCGAGTCCACCCTCAGCGGGTCCGACAGCGCCCGGGTGGATGTGCTGCACCCGCCCGTGATCGCCGGGACCGGCGTCGTCTCGACCGGCGGCAGTGTGCGCGGGACGGCCTACCCCGGCGCGAGCGTCACGGTCACCGCCGATACCGGCGCGAGCTGCACCTTCCCCGTCGACGCGAACGGCGGCTGGGCGTGCGTGCTCAGCGGCTCGCTGCCCGACGGACGCCACACCGTGACGGCGACGCAGACGGCTCCGTTCTCGTCGCAGTCGTCGGCGGCCAGCGGCCGGGTCACCATCGACGTGGACCGCACGGCCCCCGCCGCCCCGGGCATCACCTCCCCGCCCAGCGGCACCTCCGTGCTCGCCGGCACGGCAGTCGCGTTCGGCGGCACGGGAGAGACCGGCGCCCACGTGACCCTCTACGCGACCACCGCCCAGGGCACGACCGTGGTGTGCACCGCGGACGTCGCCGCCGGCGCGTGGTCGTGCCAGGGCGCCCTCCCCGAGGGCGCGTACACGCTCTCCGCCCTGCAGCGGGATGCCGCGGGGAACGTGAGCGCCGGGAGCAACGCTGTCACCCTCGGCGTCACGGCGGCCACCACGCCGTCCACACCGTCGCCGACGCGTACGCCGACCCCGACGCCGACCCCCGCGGTGCCGGTGCCGCCCGCGGCCGGTGGCGGGACGGGTGCCGGACCGCTCCATCCCGACACCCGCGGCTGGATCGCGACGCCGTTCTCCAACGCCTCCGCACCGGTCGTGACAGCGGCCTCCCTGCCCGGGTGGATGCGCTCGGTCGGTCTCGCCATCGCCGCACTTCTCCTGCTGGTCCTGCCGGCGCGGCTGCTGACCGCCGCGCTCGCCCGCGGGCGCGCCGCCCGGGCGGATCGGGAGCGCCGCCGCGTGTCCGTGTTCGGGCGCAACCGGCCGCGTTCCGACGTCGCGGAGGCCTCGGCGCTGTTCGGGGCGGCGGCGCGATCGGAACGCGCTCGGACGGGTCACAACGGGGACGCCGTGCCCTCGTCGCCGTCCGTGCGGGCTCAGCCGCGCTGGCTCGTGCCCGTGGTGGGGATCGCCGCGGCGGTGCTGGTGACCCTCTCGACTCCGCTCTCCGACCCGGGAGCGTATCTGCGGGTGCTGCTCGCGATCGGGATCGCCGTCGCCGCCGTCAACGCGGTCTGGGTGCTCGCCGGTCGCGCCCTGGCGCCGCATTTCGGCCTCCCCGTGCCGCGGATCACTGTGCGGCCGGAACTGCTCGTCGTGGTCGCGGTCGCGGCGTTCGGCTCCCGCCTGCTCGGACTCTCGCCCGCTCTGCTGTTCGCCCTCGTGCTCGGGCTCTCGATGGCCCCGCACGCCGGCCGCGCGCGCCGCGGCCGGATCGCGGCCGTGCAGATCTCGGCCGTCGCAGCACTGGGCGTGCTCGCCTGGCTCGCGGTGGGGCTGCTCCCCACGCCCACCGGGGCGTTCACCGCGTTCCTGGTCGAGCTCGTCAACGCGCTCGCCCTGATCGGCATCGGCTCGGCTTCCGTCATGCTGCTCCCCCTCGGCGGGCTCGCGGGCCGTGCCGTCGCCCAGTGGTCGCGCTGGCTCTGGGGCGGGCTGAGCCTCGTCGTGTACACCGTGCTGTTCGCGCTGCTGCTGCCGGTGGCCTCCCTCGTCGAACGGGGTGTCGGCGTGATCGTCATCGTCGGCGTCGCGGCCGGCTTCGCGGCGGCCAGCGTCGCGGTGTGGCTGTGGGAGCGCTACGTCGCGCCGGCCCTCGACCGCACGGTGCCGTAGCAGGCGTCAGGATGCGCTGAGCGCATCCACGTAGAACCAGTCGCGCCCCTCGCGCGCGAACCGGGAGACCTCGTGCAGGCTCCCCCGCTCGCTGCCCTTGTAGTGCGCGACGAACTCGACCACGCCGTCCCGGTCGAACGGACCTCCGCGCTCGGTGCGCTCGATGTCGAGGCGGTACCAGCGGAGCCCGGGGTCGAGCTCCAGCTCGTCGGGTCGCGTGGACGGATGCCAGCTGCGGAGCAGATACGCGGCGTCGCCGAGGGCGAAGGCGCTGAATCGGGACCGCATCAGCCGCTCCGCGGTCGGGGCCGGCTCGCCGCGGTGCAGCGGACCGCAGCAGGCGTCGTACGTCTCGCCGCTCAGGCAGGGGCACCGGGTGGTCACGTATCGAGCCTAACCGGCCGCGCTGAGCGGGGTGGAGGCCCGGCCGGAGCCCGCGTCGGGGGATCCCGGGCACCGGCCGGACCGAGGACACCTCACCAGAAAGGGTGTCTGCGACGAGTGTGCCGCAGAAGCTTGGAGAAGGACTCCGGAACGGCTGAAGGAGTTCGCAGACGCGGCGTGAGGCGGCGACGGTGTAGCGTTGATCGCATGGAAGGTCTGCTCATCGGATTCATCTGGCTCGTCGTGATCGTCGGCGGCGGGATCGCCGCAGCCGCGATCGTCCAGATGGTCAAGTCGCCCTACCGCGACCGCTAGACCGCGACCGGCGGCCGTCCGCGCCGCCCGTCGGCCCGCTGCACCACCGGCCCCCATAGCCCAATCGGTAGAGGCAGGCGACTTAAACTCGCCCGAGTGTGGGTTCGAGTCCCACTGGGGGTACTTCGCTAGATGGCCGTGGATCCCTTGCAACCACTGTGATCGGCGACCACTACCCCACCACGATCAGTGCCGATCCCCCGCGAATCGCCCGCAATCGAAGACACCCGGGCGTCATCCAAAGCCGTCGAAACCGCATCCAGGCGATCGTCGAACAGTGCCCGCACACGTCCAGGTCATAGCCGCAGACGCATGACCAAGCAGGCACTGCACTGCCTTCACGTTCGCACCGGCCGCGATCGACAACGATGCGGCGGTCTGGCGCAGGTTGTGAATCGTCAGCGCCGCGGTGACCTCTGACCCCTTCTTCGCGCACACGAACCACCCATCCCGCCATGCAGGTGTCGTGATCTGATTGTGTCCATCGCCGAACGCCAGGTGATCCCGCGTCTTCCCCTCACGCTGTCCTGCCAGCGCTTCTGCCAAGAACGCGGGGAACGGGACAGATCTGGCCGATGAGACTTCGCGGTACCGACCACAACCTCGCCACCCACCTTTGGGCCACCGTGCTGAGAGGGCGGAGTGACCACAGGACCTCAGAACAATCGACCCCAACGCTCATATCCGTTTCTCATTCCAGAGAACTCGTAGCCACGACGTTCGAAAGCGCTCTTTGCTGCATAGTTGTCTACATCAACTAGCCCTTCGACAGTGAAGTCGTTTTCGAAGCCGTACTTCGCCATCACCTGCGGAACCCGGTCGAGCGCTTCACCGCATAAGCCGTTCCCGCTCACTCGATGCGCCACAGCCACCGCGCTAACGAAGCAGTAGCGGTCAAGCTGGTACACCTGCATCTCAATAACGGCTGCCAGACCCACGTCGTCGTAGCCAACGAGCAGAAATGACGGGGGATGCGCCGGCACATTCAGACGATTAATGTGCTGTTCTACTTCGAACTCCCACGGATAGTCCTCACACTGAGGGCCCGTATCATCATCGAAGGTTATGCTCGCAGGGTCAGTGCATCTGAAGCGACCAAGGTCTGACCTATGCTCCTGCTTCGCGCTATGCCAGGCGAGCACGATCCTCTAGAAGAGCCCGAAGATCGTCACGCTCCGCCTTTGTAGGGGGCTTCGCGCCGAGGGAGCGGTAGTCAGCCCGGTTCACATCCCTGCGGGCCCCCTGGTCGCGGCGGCGTGCTGCGTTTCCTACCACTGTCTTCGCCATGGTCGACACGTTACCGCATGTGGCATTGATCGCGCCTCATGCGGCCGCGATCTGTGTCGACCACTGTCCGTTCGAGTGAGCGCGCCAGGCCACTTCCCCCTGGCCACCCCGGTACTAAGTATTCTCTGCGACTTCGGGGGTCAAGCCAGGCCGTGATGGCTTCAACCGGCCGGGCTGTCATGCGGAAGGCTCGGGCTATGATGCCGACATGGCAAGGTTCGGTAGCGATTTGGCTGAGGGCCACGGTTGTCACATTGACTTCCGGGAACGCGTCGTCGCGATCCGGCGAGTTACCTACCGCCTTTGGGCGTTCGAGCGGACCATCCTTGAGGGGCAGGAGTTGCTCGGGTCCGTGACGTGGGACGAGGGCATCGCGAGCTCGTGGCATGTGCACCCTGGGCGTGAAGACTGGAACGATGACTTCGCTGCAGCCTTCGATACATACGAGGATGCAGCCCAGGCTCTTCTGAGCCGCGCCGTACGCTAGCCCGCTTGCCCGGCTTAGGCTCCAGGCCCGGCCCCGCCCCACCCCGCCGTCGTACCTCTGGGTCAAGGCGGCTTTCACACACAGAGCATCCGTCCACGGCTTCGACCGTCCCAATGAGCTACCGACTACCCGCTGGCAGTTTCTTCCAGCTTGGCTATGCGCCCTTCGACGATTTCTAGCCGCTCGAGTAGCACGTCTATGAAATCGAGCGCGAAGACAAGGCCCTTCTCACGCTGCCACTCTAGATCGTTCGGGTTCTTGTCGCTCATGACGAACTGAGGTGCTTCGAGGTCGTCAAGTATCTTTCGCTTGTCGCGGTAGTACTGCCTCAGCTCTGCAATAGGTGAGTCAACTGTGACTCTTGTCTCGGCCATGAACGGCAAGTTATTGCAGGGCTAGATGGCATGACAACCCATATCGCCCACGAATCGCCCGCATTCCTGAAATTGAAACGGTGTCGCTGTAACCGAAAAGCCGCGAAATGACGCGGATTCGAGACTCGATCCCCGCTACCGCGCGCACAGGACTCGGGTTCGAGTCCCACTGGCGGTACTTTGCCGCCGGGCGCGCTTGCGTCGGTAAAACCGGCCCGAAACTCCGACCGACCGCGGTGCGGATGGAGTTTCGGCGTGATCGGGAGCAGATCTCCGATTGGGAACGGCTCAAACGGACGCCGAAGGCCCGGTCCCCTGAGGGGACCGGGCCTTCGTGCGGCGTTCGCTCCGCGAACTACTTCGCGGTGACCTCCGCCGGCTGCTTCTCGGCAGCGGGCTTCTTGCGGGCCGGAGCCTTCTTCGCCGGCTCCTCCGGAGCGGCCTCGACGGCCGGCTTCGGGCGGGCGGCGAACTCCTCGAAACCGGCGCGCGGGTGCTGCACGGCTTCGAGGGAGACGATGTCGCGTCCGAGCCAGAAGTTGTTCCACCAGCCCCAGATGACGCGCCACTTGCGCTCCCACGACGGCATGGCCAGGCCGTGGTAGCCGCGGTGCGCGAGCCAGCCGATGACGCCCTTCATGGCGATCTTGCCGGACTGGAGCACGCCGACGCCCACGCCGAGACCCGCAACCGCGCCGAGGCTCTTGTGGTAGTACTGGCGCGGCAGTTCGCCGCGCAGCGACGCCACGATGTTCTTCGCGAGCAGCTTGCCCTGGCGCACCGCGTGCTGGGCGTTCGGCACGCAGTAGCCGCCGACGCCCGCACCGGTCAGGTCGGGGACGGCCGAGACATCGCCGGCGCCCCAGGCGTCCTCGACGATCTCCTCGTCGGTGCCCACGCGGAGGTCGGCACGGACGCGGAGGCGGCCGCGCTCCTCGATCGGGAGGTCGGTGTGACGCACGATCGTCGGGTTCGCCATGACGCCGGCGGTCCAGACGATGAGGTCGGTCTCGAAGCTCTCGCCGGTCGACAGCTGGATGACGCCGTCCACCGCGCTGGTGAGCTGCGTCTCCAGGTGGATCTGCGCGCCGCGCTCCGCGAGGTTCTTGATCACCCAGTGGCTGGTCTTGAGCGACACCTCCGGCATGATCCGGCCCATGGCCTCGATCAGGTGGAAGTGCGTGTCCTCGAACGACAGCTCCGGGTAGCGCTTCAGCAGCGTGCTGGCGAAGGAGCGCAGCTCGGCGAAGATCTCGATGCCGGCGAAGCCACCGCCGACGACCACGACGGTGAGGAGGCGGTCGCGCTCCGGGCCGGCCGGCATCCCGGCGGCCTTGTCGAAGTTGGTGAGGAGCTGGTCGCGGATGTACACGGCCTCCTCGATGTTCTTCAGGCCGACCGCCTGGTCCGCGACACCCGGGATCGGGAACGTGCGCGAGACGGCACCCGCCGTGACCACGACGATGTCGTACTCGAACTCGTACGCCTCGCCGACGGGCGGCTGGATGGTCGCCACCTTGCGTGCGTGGTCGACGTAAGTGACCTTCGCCGTGATGATGTTCGTGGTCTTGAGGTGGCGGCGGTGCGCGACGACCGCGTGACGCGGCTCGATCGAACCCGCGGCGACCTCCGGGAGGAACGGCTGGTACGTCATGTACGGCAGCGGGTCGACCATGGTGACCTCGGCCTCGCCCGGGCGGAGCTGTTTCTCGAGCTTCCACGCGGTGTAGAAGCCGGCGTATCCGCCGCCGACGATCAGGATTTTGGGCACAGTGAAGCGTCTCCTCTAACCGATAAGTTTGGGCCTTACATTACTCCTTGCTGCGCATCCGCCTGAAATGCGACCAGACGCCGACGCCGCCGAGGGCGACGAGAGCGAGAAAGCCGGCAATCAGACCGAACGGCAGCCAGAATGCGGTGAGGACGCTCCATTGCGGCCAGAAGAACCGATTCCATGGTAGCGCGCGCTCGGGGGTCAGTTTGGCCGGGACGGGCGCGGCCTGCGGATCGCCGCCCGGAGCGGGGGTCGACGGCGCGGGCGTCGAGGGCGATTCCGCCCGTCGGTGGATGCGGATCCAATCGCCGAGATCGCCCATCGGATTCGCGGTGACATGCGGGACGGAGGCCGTGACCGCGGCCGCCGCATCCAGCAGTCCGTAGCCGTAGATCGGGCTCGGCACGGTGCCGCCCGCGGGTTTCGCTGTGCGAATGATCCGCTCGATCACATCCGGCGCCTTCAGCTCGGGATGCGCGGCGCGCACGAGTGCAACGGCCCCCGACACCAGTGGCGCGGCGCCGCTGGTGCCCGCCCACTGCACGTACCCTCCGCCCGGGTTCGCGCCGACGAGCTGCTCGCTCGGCGCCGAGACGCCGATCGTGATGCCCTGGGCGGACGCGTCGAAGCTGGCCTTGCCCGCCCGGTCGACCCCGGCGACGGTGAGCACGCCGGGGATGGTCGCCGGCGCCCCGACCTCGCTGGTGCCGCTCCCCCGGTTGCCCGCCGCGGCCACGATGACCACGTCGTGCGAGAAGGCGTACTGGAACGCCTCATCCCAACTGGTCGGCCAGTCGAGCGTGTTGCGGGTCAGCGACATGTTGATCACCGACGCGCCGTTGTCGACCGCCCAGCGGACGGCCTCGGCGATCTGCTCGTCGCTGCCGACCGGTCCTATCGCCTTGCCGAGGGCGACGGACGCGCTGAGGATGGTGGCGTCCGGTGCGGCGCCCAGCACGCCGCTGTCCGGCCCGGTCCCCCGGCCGGCCAGCAGGGAGGCGACCCAGGTGCCGTGGTTGGCGCTCTCCGCGTCGCCGAGCGGCTTCTGGCCGGAGGCGGCGCCGACCCCGGAGACGTCCGTACCGCCGACGACAGCGCCGGCGAGGTCGGGTACGGAGCCGTCGACGCCGGTGTCGATGACGGCGACCTTCACTCCAGCGCCACGGGTCGTGTTCCAGGCCTGGGCGAAGCCGTAGTCGTTCAGCCAGTACTCGAGGTCGCGCACCTGGTCGGCGCGGGCGGCCGTGGCGGGGACGAGGGTGGATGCGATGGCGATCGCGGCCGCGGCGGCGATGGAGGCGAGGCCGCGGGCCGGGTGGGTGCGGGCCGGCCGGGTGCGAACGCCGCGCGGGCGGACCGAAGCCGCCGGGCCGCCTGCGGCGACTCGGGGCTCACGTGCGGCCGACCGCCGCATCCGGTCCCCCACCAGGCGTCCTAGCCGGCGACGTCGATGCGGCACTCGCACACCGCGGGCGACCAGTCGCCGCGGGCGAGCGCCAGGTCGCCGATCGGGTTGACTCCCGGGCCTGCGGCGAGGGCGTGTGCGGCGAGGGCGTGCAGGCACTTCACGCGGGAGGGCATGCCGCCCGCCGAGATGCCGGCGATCTCCTCCACCACGGCGATGGACTCGCGGTCGGCCAGGTACTGCTCGTGCGCCGCGCGGTAGGCGGTCGCGACGTCGTCGGCCTCCGCGAGGAGGTCGTTGTACTCGGCCATGACCTGGGTCGCCTCGAGCGCCGACATGGCCGCGGTCGCGGCGGGATGCGTCAGATAGTAGAACGTCGGGAACGGCGTCCCGTCGTCCAGGCGGGGCGCTGTGGAGACCACCGTCGGGCGGCCGCACACGCAGCGCGCGGCGATGCCGACGACGTTGCGGGCGGGACGGCCCAGCTGCTCGGAGACGACGGCGATGTCCTCGTCGGTCACGGGGTCGAACGGGGGTCTGGTCATGGCGTTACTTCTTCGGGGTGGGCGACCCGGTGGCGGGAGCCGTCGGGTCGGGAGCCGGGGTTCCGCTCAGCTGCTGCGGGGTCGCCTGCGTCAGTCCGGCGCCCATGAAGGAGCCGAACAGCGAGCCGACCCAGTCGGTCTGCGTCTTCACCAGCTTGGAGCTGACGGGGGTCGTATCCTGCTTCGCCGCCGGCGGACGGTCGTCGATGACGAGGTAGCTGACCTCGCCGGGCATGACGTAGTACAGCCGGTCGCGGGCCTGGGCGCGCAGGTAGCTGGGGTCGTTCCAGCGCGCGCGCTGGTCCTTGAGGGTGTCGACCTGAGCGGCGAGCTGGTCGACCGCGTGCTGCTGGTCGGCGATCTGCTGTCGCTGCGACAGGAACGCCTGGACGGTCGGCGCCAGGATGAGCACGGCGAGCACGAGGACGCCCATCATCACGAGCGAGAACGCCGAGAAGTGCAGCTGGCGCAGCCACCGGCCGGTGCCGGTCGGGCGTGACATGCGCACCGGGACGCGTTGCGTGCGCGGCTTCGGCATGGGCCCTCCGGTTCGGGATGCTGGTGGCGGATCGGGACCGGGCGGCCCCCTCCCATCGTAGGCGATGGCGTCCCTTCGACCCCTGGGCGGCACGGGGTGTCGGGATGCGCTCAGCCGGCGGTCAGGATGCCCACGAGACGCACAGCGCCGAGCGCGACCAGTGCCCCGCCGCCGACGAGGAAGACCAGGCCGAGCGCCCGCGCGTCGCGTGCCCGGAAGCGGCGGTGCGAATCCTCCTCGGAGAAGAACTCGGCGCTTCGGTCGGGACGCAGCAGGAGGAACAGCCCGAGGAGGGCGAACAGCGCCGCGAGCGCGAGGAACAGGACGAGCGGGACGACCTCCGACTCCGTGGTCATGCGGCGCTCCGGCCCAGGCGGTACGCGAAGCCGGCCGCCAGAGCGAGACCCGCGCCGGCGACGAGCACGGGTACGAACAGGAGCGGCGACCCGAGAGCCTGCGCGAGCGGCCTGGCGACCGTGAGCACGACCGCGGAGGCACCGCACCAGATCGCGCGGCGGTGCCACTGGGCGGGCGACGCTCGCAGGGCGACGCGGGCGACGAACGGAAAGTCAAGCGCGCCCGCGCGGTATCCCGCGAATGCGAAGAAGAAGATCGAGAAGGGGGCAAGGAGCACGAGCAGCCCCAGGGCCACCAGGGCGGCATCCGCAGCCAACCGATACCTGCGGACCCACAGAGGCTCGAGCGTCGCATAAGCGCACCACCCGCAGACACCCAGGGTCACTGCGGCGCCGAGGGCGACCAGCGATGCGACGAGAAGGTACACCGCGTAACCGGGCGTCGCGCGCGGCACCAGGAAGAGCACCGCCGCGACAGCGCCCAGCGCCAAGAGCGCGGCGGGGAGGACGGCCTCATACCAGCGGAGGGGCGCCCCCACAGGCGCCTCGACCTCCCCCGCGTCCCCGTCCTCGTCGATCCGCACCCCAGCACCCTACCGTCGGGCGCCCGCCCGCGGCCTCGAGGTGCACGTAGTTGCGCGCGACACGCCGTGCGGAGGCGCAACTACGTGCACCTCACGCAGCCGGAGACGCGGACGGCCCCCGGGGGAACCCCGGGGGCCGTCCGGTGGGTGCGTGTTACGCGGTGAAGCGCGGGAAGGCGCTGCGGCCGGCGTAGACGGCGGCGTCGCCCAGCTCCTCCTCGATGCGGAGCAGCTGGTTGTACTTCGCGACGCGCTCGGAGCGGGCCGGGGCGCCGGTCTTGATCTGGCCGGCGTTGGTGGCGACGGCGAGGTCGGCGATCGTGGTGTCCTCGGTCTCGCCGGAGCGGTGCGAGAGCACGGCGGTCATGCCGCTGCGCTGGGCGAGCGACACGGCGTCGAGCGTCTCGGTCAGGGTGCCGATCTGGTTGACCTTGACGAGGATGCTGTTGGCCGCGTGCTTGGTGATGCCCTCGGCGAGGCGCTTCGGGTTGGTGACGAACAGGTCGTCGCCGACGAGCTGCAGCTTGGTGCCGAGCTCGGCGGTGAGGTGCGCCCAGCCCTCCCAGTCGTCCTCCGCCAGCGGGTCCTCGATGGAGACGAGCGGGTAGTTCGCCGCGAGCTCCTGGTAGTAGGCGCTCATCTCGGCGGCGGTGCGCTCCTGGCCCTCGAAGCGGTACACGCCGTTCTCGAAGAACTCGGTGGAGGCGACGTCGAGGCCGAGGGCGATGTCGCGGCCGACGGTGAAGCCGGCCTTCTCGATCGCCTCGGAGATCAGGTCGAGCGCCGCACGGTTGTGCTCGAGCTCCGGGGCGAAGCCGCCCTCGTCGCCGAGACCGGTGTTGAGGCCCTTCGACTTCAGCAGCGCCTTGAGCGAGTGGTAGGTCTCGACGCCCCAGCGGAGGCCCTCGGAGTAGGTCTCCGCACCGAGCGGGAGGACCATGAACTCCTGGATGTCGACACCGGTGTCCGCGTGGGCGCCCCCGTTGATGATGTTCATCATCGGGACGGGCAGGACGTGGGCGTTCGGTCCGCCGACGTAGCGGAACAGCGGCAGGTCGGCCGAGTCGGCCGCGGCCTTGGCGACGGCGAGGCTGACGCCGAGGATGGCGTTGGCGCCGACGCGCTTCTTGTTGTCGGTGCCGTCGAGGTCGATGAGGGCCTCGTCGACCAGGCGCTGCTCGGAGGCCTCGAAGCCCTCGATCGCAGGTCCCAGCTCGTCGAGCACCGCATCCACGGCCTTGAGCACGCCCTTGCCCTGGTAGCGCTCCTTGTCGCCGTCTCGCAGCTCGTAGGCCTCGAACGCCCCGGTGGACGCGCCGGACGGGACGGCGGCACGGCTGACCGTGCCGTCCTCGAGGAGCACCTCGACCTCGACGGTCGGGTTGCCGCGCGAGTCCAAGATCTCGCGAGCGCCTACAGCTTCGATTGCAGCCACAACTGTCTCCTTGCGTGGTTTTTCGTGGGTTTTACGACGTCAGTCTAGTGATGCGAGGTGAGCCGCTCAGTTCAGCGGCTTGACGTCGAGGGCGGCCGCATCCGCCGTGTCCGCGTTGACGAACGCGAACGAGCGGAAGCCGGCGGAGGCCGCACGGTCGAGCACGGCCTTGAGGTTCTTCGCCCGCCGGTCGAGGCGGACACGCTGCCCGCGCGCGATCAGCTCCGACTTGATCGCGACGAGGCGGTCGAGCGGCACGGCGGGATCGTAGACGAGCACGACGGACTCCGCGGAGGCGTCCTCGGGCAGCTCGATCAGGTCGACGACCCGCTCGAAGCCGATGGAGAAGCCCGCGGCGGGCACGTCGGTGCCAAGGAAGCGGCCGATCATCCCGTCGTAGCGCCCGCCGCCCCCGACCGAGCTGCCAGAGCCGGGGTGCGCGATCTCGAAGATGGTGCCGGTGTAGTAGCCCATACCACGCACGAGCGTCGGGTCGAACCGCAGGGCGACGCCGGGGGGAAGGGTGTCGAGGGCGTGGGCGAGCGCCTCCAGGTCGGCGACGGCGTCGGTGTCCATCCCCTCGGGGAGGATGCCGGTGATCGCCTCGACGGTGAGCGCGACGCCGCCGTCGGCCAGGTGCGGCTCCAGGTCGGCGAGGATGCCGCCGAGCACGGCCGCGGAGTCCGCCCCGCACTCGGCGAGCTCGGCGACCACGCCCTCCGCGCCGATCTTGTCCAGCTTGTCGATGGAGATGAGCACCTGTGGCCACCGCGTCTCGTCGAAGCCGCAGTACTCGAGCAGGCCGTTCAGGATGCGCCGGTCGTTGATGCGGATCGTGCAGTCGCTGAGGCCCAGCGCTTCGAGCGCCGCAGCGGTCGCGGTGATCAGCTCCACCTCGGCCAGCTGAGTCGCTTCGCCGATGATGTCGATGTCGCACTGCACGAACTGGCGGTAGCGGCCCTTCTGCGGACGCTCGGCCCGCCACACCGGCGCGATCTGGATGCTGCGGAACACCGGAGGGAGCTCGGCCCGGTGGGTGGCGTAGAAGCGGGCGAGCGGAACCGTCAGATCGAACCGGAGCCCGAGGTCGGCGAGGCTCAGCAGGTCGCCCGAGTCGATGGCGGCGGTGAGGTCGTCGCCGTCGAGCCCGCGTTTCAGGATGCTGAACGACAGCTTCTCGTTGTCACCGCCGAGTCCCGAGTGCAGGCGCTCGATGTCTTCGACGACCGGGGTCTCGATCTCGTCGAACCCGTGCGCGGCGAAGCTGCGGCGGATCACCCCGAGCGCATGCTCGCGGCGGGCCTTCTCAGCGGGGAGGAAGTCGCGCATGCCGCGGGGCGGGGTGATCGGTGAGGCCATGCGTCGATTCTTCCATGAAGGCGGCCCACAGCCGGTGCCGGAGGGTATGGTGCGCATCCACCCGCGGGCGTAAAATCCAGGCGTTGCCACCCTGAGGCTCCGCCCTTGTGCGAGGCTCGGTGGCGTCCTCAATACAGGACCTGGCATGAGTCGCATCCGTCCGACCACGGCGCTTGCTCGCTGCCAGACACGGGCCGACAACGCGTCCGCCGAGACCAGGAGTGCGCCGCCGCGAGGCGCCGCCTCACCCGAATGGCGACCTGAACGGGCGGATGCGCTGCCGGCCATCTCTGCGCTCCGCCGGTCGCGTGCGCTCCCCGGTCGACCGCGCGGGTCGGTGGACGGGTCTTGGTCGCCCGTGATCTCTTAGGTTAGGCTTGCCTTACATCGCGCCGACCATGTCGTCGGCAGCCGCCCATCCCATTCCTCCCGAGGAGAACCATGCTGCCTGTCCCCCGCGCCGCCCGTCGCCGGTCGCGTCTCGCTGTGATCGCCACCGCGATCGTGGCCTCCGCCGCCCTCGCGCTCACCGGCTGCAGCGCCGGCGGATCCGCCGCGCAGAGCAGCTCGGACAGCGGCACCGGCGCCTTCCCCGTCACGGTGAAGAGCGCCCTCGGCGAGGCGAAGATCGACGAGAAGCCGAAGCGCATCGCGACCTGGGGATGGGGTGCGCAGGACATCGTGCTGGCCCTCGGCATCGTCCCGGTCGCCATGCCGGCGTTCGCCTACGGCGGCACCGCGGACGGCATCCTGCCGTGGGACGCCGACCGGATCAAGGAGCTCGGCGGGAAGACGCCGAAGATCATCCCCGCCGACACCGGAGAGGTGCCGTTCGAGGACTTCGTGACGGCCAAGCCGGACGTCATCCTCGCCCCGTACTCCGGGCTGACGCAGGCGGAGTACGACACGCTCAGCAAGATCGCCCCGGTCGTCGCCTACCCGGAGAAGCCGTGGTCCACCAGCTGGCGCGACCAGACCGAGATCGTCGGCAAGGCGCTCGGTATGACGAAGGAGACGGACGCCCTCGTCACGAAGACCGAGGACTCGGTGACCGCGCTCGCCGGGAAGTACCCGGTGCTCAAGGACAAGACCTTCTTCTACGCCGCCGCCAACGAGCCGGGCAAGCTCAACGTCTACCGCGCCGACGACCCGCGCGTGCAGCTGCTCAACGACCTGGGGCTCAAGAACTCCCCGAGCATCGACTCCCTCGACTCTTCGAAGGGCGACGGCAGCTTCTTCTACCAGCTCAGCTACGAGAACCTGTCGAAGATCGACACGGACCTGCTGGTGATGTACTTCGAAGACCAGGCCGCGGTGGATGCGTTCACCTCCGACCCGCTCGTCGCCGCGATGCCGACGATCAAGGAGGGCCGTTTCGCCCCCATCATCGGACGGTCGTTCGTCGCCGCGACCAGCGCGCCCAGCGTGCTCAGCATCCCGTGGATGCTCGACCGCTACGTGCCGCAGCTGGCCAAGGCCGCCGACAAGGTCAAGTAGCGCGGATGTCCGCGAGCGTCGACGCGCCCGCCGCCGCCGGCGGGGCGGGTACCGGTCGCGCGGGGTCGTCCCCGCGCGCCCGGCGCCGCCGGCTGCTCGCGGGCTTCGCCGTCGCGGCCGTCCTGCTCGTGGTCGTCTCGGTGCTGAGCCTCATGGTCGGCGCGCGCACGATCGCCCCGGCCGACGTCGTGCACGCCCTGCTGCACTACTCGCGCAGCGACCCGGACTCCCTCGTGGTGGTGGACAGCCGCCTCCCCCGCACTCTGCTGGGGCTGGTCACCGGGCTCGCCCTGGGGCTCGCCGGCACGGTCATGCAGGGGCTGTCGCGCAACCCGCTGGCCGACCCGGGCATCCTCGGTGTCAACTTCGGGGCGTCGCTCGCCGTGGTCGTCGCCATCGCGTTCCTGGGGATCACCGCGCCGACGGGGTACCTGTGGTTCGCGTTCGCCGGAGCGGCGCTCGCCTCCGTGCTCGTCTACGCCGTCTCCTCGCTCGGGCGCGAAGGGGCGACGCCGGTCAAGCTGGCGCTCGCGGGAGCGGCCGTCTCCGCCGCCCTCGGCTCGCTGATCACCGCGGTGGAACTGACCAGCCGCGCCTCGCTCGACGCCATGCGCTTCTGGCAGGTGGGGTCGCTCGCCGGCCGCGGGTTCGGAGTGCTGTGGCAGATCCTCCCGACGCTCACCGTCGGCGCGATCCTGGCTCTCGGGCTCGGGAGGCTGCTGAACGGCCTCGCGCTCGGCGACGACGTCGCCCGCGGTCTCGGGCAGCGCGTGGGTGTGACGCGGGTGCTCTGCGGGGTGGCGATCGTCCTGCTCTGCGGCTCGGCGACCGCGGCGGTCGGGCCCATCGCGTTCCTCGGCCTGATCATCCCGCACATCGCCCGGCGCGTGGTCGGGGCGGACTACCGCTGGATCCTGGCGTACTCGGCGGTCGCCGCACCGACGCTGCTGCTCGCGTGCGACATCCTCGGCCGCGTCGTCGCCCCTCCCGGTGAGCTGCAGGTGGGCGTCGTGCTGGCGTTCGTGGGCGCGCCGGTGTTCATCGCGCTGGTGCGGCGCCGACGGCTGGTGAGCCTGTGAGCGCCGCACCGGTGTCCCCGCCGTCACGGGCCGGGGGCACGTCGGCCGCCGGCACAGTGGATGCGGTGCGCGCCGACCGGCGCCACGGCCGTTCGCGCGCGCTCCGGGTGTCGATCGTGCTCGCCGTGCTCGTCCTCCTCGTCGCGGCCGTCTCCCTGACGCTCGGCGCTGTGGCGGTCTCCCCCGCCGATGTGCTGGCCGCGTTGGTCGGCCGCGCCGACCGGCTGACGTCGTTCGTCATCCTCGAGCTGCGGCTGCCGCGGCTGGTCGCGGGCGCTCTGGTCGGCGCGTGTCTCGGGCTCTCCGGTGCGCTCATCCAATCGGTCGCGCGCAACCCGCTCGCGAGCCCCGACATCATCGGCATCACCGCGGCGGCGAGCGCGACCGGCTCTGTCGCCCTGATCTGGTTCGGGCTCACGGGTCTCGCGCTCTCCGGCATCGTGCTCGCTGGGACGCTCGTCGCTGCCGCGGCCATCTACCTGCTGGCCTGGCGCCGCGGTGTCAGCGGCTACCGCTTCGTGCTGGTCGGGATCGGGATCGCGGCCTTCTGCGCGGGCATCGTCTCGTACGTGCTCACCCGCGCCGACCTCTCCGACGTGCAGCAGGCGCTGGTGTGGATCACCGGGAGCCTCAACTCCGTCGACCCCACCTCGCTGCTGGTGCTCGGCATCGGGACGGTGCTGCTGGTGCCCTGCGCACTGCTGATCGGCCGTCCGCTCGGAGCCCTGTCCCTCGGCGACGACCTCGCCGCCGGGCTCGGTGTGCGGCCGGAGCGCACACGCCTCCTGGTGGTCGCCGTGGCCGTCGCGCTCGCGGCGCTCGCCGTCGCCGTCGCCGGCCCGGTCTCCTTCGTCGCGTTCCTCGCCGCGCCGATCGCCCGGCGGCTGCTGGGCCGCGGGTCGCTCGCGCTCATCCCGTCGGCGCTGCTCGGCGCGCTCATCCTCGTCGTCTCGGACATCGTCGCCCAGTTCGCGCTCCCGGGCGTCGTGCTGCCGGTCGGCGTCGTCACCGGGATCGTCGGCGCCCCCTACCTGCTCTGGCTGCTCGCCAGGACCAACCGCATCGGCCGTGGAGGCTGACATGACATACGAGACCCCTTCCGCCGTGCCGGAGCTGGCCGCCCGCGATCTGTCGCTCGCCTACGAGGGACGGGTGGTGGTCGACGGACTCGACCTCGACATCCCGGCCGGCCGTGTGACCGCCATCGTCGGGCCGAACGCCTGCGGCAAGTCGACCCTGCTGCGCGGGCTGTCGCGGCTGCTCCCGCCGGCCTCCGGCAGCGTCCTGCTCGACGGCTCCGACATCCACTCGCTCCCGACCAAACAGGTGGCGCAGCGCCTCGGACTGCTGCCCCAGACGCCGACCGCGCCCGACGGCATCACCGTCGCGGACCTGGTCTCGCGCGGCCGGTACCCGCACCAGGGCTGGTTCCGGCGCTGGACGGCCGACGACGACGAAGCCGTGGCCGAGGCCATGACGGCGACCGGGATCACGGACCTCGCCGACCGTCCGGTGGACGAGCTCTCCGGCGGTCAGCGGCAGCGCGTGTGGGTCGCGATGGCGCTCGCCCAGCGCACCGACATCCTGCTGCTGGACGAGCCGACCACCTTCCTCGACCTCAGCCACCAGCTGGATGTGCTCGACCTCCTGCTCGACCTCAACGCCGCCCGTGGCACGACGGTCGTCATGGTGCTGCACGACCTCAATCTGGCCGCGCGGTATGCCGGACACCTCATCGCCATGCGCTCGGGGTCGGTCGTGGCGGCGGGAGACCCGGCCGCGGTGGTCACGGCGGAGCTCGTGCGCGACGTGTTCGGCGTCGAGTCGGTCATCGCCGACGACCCGGTGACCGGGACGCCGCTCGTCGTACCGCTCGGACGGCACCACACGGCGTAGGCCCACTCGGCTAGTGTCGGCGTGACGCGCCGTGCGGCGGCCCCGAGCGAAGGACCACGATGACCGACCTCTCGATCCCGTTTCTCGAGCAGCAGGAGCGGGAGCTCGTCCTGCCGTCGTTCGACCTCGCCGCAGCGTGGCGCCTGGGGAGCCTCATCATCGAGCGCGCGCTCGCGGCCGACGCCGGTGTGGCCGTCGACATCCGGCGCGGAGATCACATCCTGTTCCGCGCCATGCTGCCCGGAACGACGGTCGATCAGCAGGATTGGATCCGCAAGAAGGCGGCCGTGGTGCACCGGTTCGAGGCGAGCAGCGCCCTGGTGGCTCTCCGCCTGGCCGACGTGGATGTGGAGGGTCTCGGCTGGCTCGATGCGCGCGACTACGCGCTCACCGGTGGCTCGTTCCCGATCCGGGTCGCCGGCACCGGCGTCGTCGGAGCGGTCACCGCGTCCGGCCTCACCTCGGAAGAGGACCATCTGCTGGTGACCGACGGTATCCGCGAATACCTGGCTTCGCTCAGCGAGTGAGATAGCGACGGGGTTTAGACGGCCTCCTGCTCGCGGATCTCGTCCTGCAGGTCGCGCAGGGTCGAGCGCAGCGCGCGCTCCGCATCCAGCCCCTGCGCCTTGGCCGACGCGACGATCGCGAGCAGCAGCGGCCCGAGCTCGTCCTCGCTGGCCACCTGCACGCCGCCCGACTCCTGCAGGTCGAGCAGACCGACCTTCTGCGCGCGGCCGAGCAGCTTGTCGGCCAGCGCGAGCGAGGGCATGCCCTGGGGGATGCCGTCGAGCACGCTCGTGCGGCCCGGCTTCTCCTGCTTCTTCAGCTCGTCCCAGAACCCGACCACGTCGTCCGCGGTCTCGGCCCGTCGGGCGTCGGCGGCGGTCCGGTCGCCGAAGACGTGCGGGTGGCGACCGACCATCTTCGCGGTCATGTGAGCGGCGACATCCTGGATGTCGAAGTCCTCCCCCGGCGTGTGCGCCGCGATGTCGGCGTGGAAGAGCACCTGGTACAGCACGTCGCCCAACTCCTCGAGCAGCTCGTCGCGGTCACCGGTCTCGATGGCGTCGATGAGCTCGTAGGTCTCCTCGATCAGGTACTGCACCAGCGACTCGTGGGTCTGGTCGGCGTCCCACGGGCAGCCGCCCGGAGCGCGCAGGCGGGCCATCACGGCGACCAGCTCGTCGAGCTTCGTCGCGGCCTCCGGTACGACCACCGGACCCGCATCCTGACCCACTGCCTCGCCCATGCCGACCTCCTCGCTCTACGATTCATCCATCCTGCCACCGGGTAGAGTCATGAGCGGTGTGCCGGGAAGTCTGGTCGGCGTCGTTTCCGTGACCCCGCATGATTGGTGACCGCATGAGCATCATCCGATCCGAGCGCACCGCCGCCGGACTCCTCCTCGGAGCGGCCGCGCTCGGCCTCCTCCTCGCCAACACGGCCGTCGGCCCCGCGCTGCTCGACGTGCAGCACGCCCACCTCGGCGCCGGTCCGCTCGATCTGAGCGTCGGCCATTGGATCAGCGACGGCCTGCTCGCGATCTTCTTCTTCATCGTCGCGGTCGAGCTCAAGCACGAGCTCGTCGTGGGCGAGCTCAACAGTGTGCAGAAGGCCATCCATCCGGCGATCGCGGCGGTCGCCGGCGTGATCGTGCCTGCGGGGATCTACCTGGCGCTGACCGCGGGCACCGGCGTGTCGCAGGGCTGGCCCATCCCGACCGCGACCGACATCGCCTTCGCGCTCGGCGTGCTCGCCGTCTTCGGCCGCGGTTTGCCGAACCGGCTGCGCGTCTTCCTGCTGGCCCTCGCGGTGCTCGACGACCTCATCGCGATCGTCATCATCGCCGTGTTCTTCACCACCGACCCGAACCTGCTGGAGCTGGCGCTCGCCGCTGTCACGGTGGCCGTGTTCGGGGTGATGAGCCGGATGCTGCGCGGGCGGATGCGCTGGCCGCTCGGTGTCCTCATGGTGCTGCTCGCTCTGCTCACCTGGTGGCTGGTCTACGACTCCGGCGTGCACGCGACCATCGCGGGCGTCGCCCTCGGGCTCGTCATGGCGCGCCGGCCCGCCGGGAAGGTCACCCACGCGCTCGAACCGTGGTCGAACGGGCTCATCCTGCCGCTGTTCGCGTTCTCGGCGGCGCTGGTGCCCATCCCCGCCGTGTCGCCGTCGCAGCTGTCGCCGGCGTTCTGGGGCATCCTGGTCGCCCTGCCGGTCGGCAAGCTGATCGGCATCACCCTGGGTGGATGGCTCGGCTCGTTCACGAAGCGCGGTGCCGAACGCGGGCGCATCTCGCTCTTCGGGCTCATCACCGTCGCCGCGCTCGGCGGGATCGGGTTCACCGTCTCCCTGCTGATGAACGAGCTGGCGTTCGCCGGGTCGGAGGAGGTCCGGGCGGAGGGCACGCTGGCCGTGCTGCTCGGGTCGGCGGTCGCGATCGTCGTCTCCGGGTTCCTCGTCAGCGCGCTCGCCCGGCGCAACCGGCGCCAGCACCCGCACCCGGATCCGCGGAAGCGGGCGGAGCCGGAGTCGCAGGCGGAGCCGTCTGCCTGACCCCGCCGCATCCGTGGGGCGCAACGCGCCGTTATGGCCGCCGCATAGCGGCGTGTTGCGACCCACGGATGCGCGGGACGGGTCGCGTCAGCTGGCGCGCTCGGCGGCGGCCTGCTCCTTCTCCGGGAACAGCGCCCCCAGCAGGTCGGCCACCCACGTGATCAGGGACGCGTCGTCGAGCGCCTCGCCGTTCACGCGCGGCAGCGGGACGGTCGCGACCTTCGGAGCCGCGTGGTACTTCGACCCCGGGTACATGCGCTGCAGGCGCACCTGTAGCGAGTCGGGCAGCACGGCCGGCGCCAGGCGCAGGTTGGAACCCATCGCCACGACCTCCCCGAGCCCGGCCTTCTGTGCCGCGCGGCGCAGCCGCGACACGGCGACGAGGTTGGTGACGGCCTCCGGCGGGGTGCCGTAGCGGTCGGTCAGCTCCTCCAGCACGAGGTCGATCTGGCCGTCCTTCGCCGCGGGCGAGCTCGCGGTCGACAGCTTCTGGTACGCCTCCAACCGCAGCCGCTCGCTGTCGACGTACTCCTCCGGGATGTGCGCATCGACCGGCAGCTCCAGCCGCAGCTCCGTCTGGCCCTCGGCGACCTCGCCGCGGAACGTGGAGACGGCCTCGCCGATCATCCGGAGGTAGAGGTCGAAGCCCACGCCCGCGATGTGACCAGACTGCTCGCCGCCGAGCAGGTTGCCCGCTCCACGGATCTCGAGGTCTTTCAGCGCGACCTGCATGCCGCTGCCGAGGTCGTTGTTCGCTGCGATGGTCGAGAGCCGGTCGTGAGCGGTCTCGCTCAGCGGCTTGTTCTCATCCCACAGGAAGTACGCGTAGGCGCGCTCGCGCCCGCGTCCGACTCGACCGCGCAGCTGGTGCAGCTGGCTGAGGCCGTACTTGTCGGCGCGGTCGATGATGATCGTGTTCGCGTTGGCGATGTCGAGGCCGGTCTCGATGATCGTCGTAGAGACCAGCACGTCGAAGCGGCGCTCCCAGAAGTCGACGACGACCTGCTCCAGCGCATGCTCGTTCATCTTGCCGTGGGCGACACCGATGCGCGCCTCGGGAACCAGCTCGGCCAGCTTCGCGGCCATGCTCGTGATCGAGCCGACGCGGTTGTGCACGAAGAACACCTGGCCTTCGCGCAGCAGCTCGCGACGGATCGCCGCCGCCACCTGCTTGTCCGAGTACGGGCCGACGAACGTGAGGATGGGGTGCCGGTCCTCCGGCGGCGTCGCGAGCGTCGACATCTCGCGGATTCCGGTGACCGCCATCTCCAGCGTGCGCGGGATGGGCGTCGCGCTCATCGCCAGGATGTCGACGTTGGTCTTCAGCTTCTTCAGGGCGTCCTTGTGCTCGACGCCGAAGCGCTGCTCCTCGTCGATGATCACGAGTCCGAGGTCTTTGAAGCTCACGCCGTCGGCCAGGATGCGGTGGGTACCGATCACCACATCCACCGTGCCGTCGGCCATGCCGCGCAGCGTCTCGCGCGCCTCCTTGTCGGTCTGGAAGCGGCTCAGCTGACGCAGGTGGATGGGGAAGCCCGCGAAGCGCTCCTGGAACGTCTCGGCGTGCTGCTTCACCAGCAGGGTGGTCGGCACGAGCATCGCGACCTGCTTGCCGTCCTGCACCGCCTTGAACGCGGCGCGCACGGCGATCTCGGTCTTACCGAAGCCGACGTCGCCCGAGATGAGGCGGTCCATCGGGATGGGCCGCTCCATGTCGGCCTTCACCTCGTCGATGGTCTGCAACTGGTCGAGCGTCTCCGCGAACGGGAAGGCCTCCTCCAGCTCGCGCTGCCAGGGGGTGTCCGGGGCGAAGGCGTGGCCCTTGCTCGCCATGCGGGCCGAGTACAGCTTGACCAGCTCCACGGCGATGTCGCGCACCGCCCGGCGGGCGCGGCCCTTCGCCGCCGCCCAGTCGCTGCCGCCCATCTTGGACAGCTGCGGCGCCTCGCCGCCGACATAGCGGGTGAGGAGGTCGAGCTGATCGGTCGGCACGTAGAGCTTGTCGCCCGGGTAGCCGCGCTTCGAGGGCGCGTACTCGAGCACGAGGTACTCGCGCTTCGACTTGACCGCATTGCGGCCGCCGCTGGACACCTCGCGCTGGGTCAGCTCCACGAACTTGCCGATTCCGTGCGTCTCATGCACGACGTAGTCGCCGGGCTTCAGCTGCAGCGGGTCGACGACGTTCTTGCGTCGGGCCGCCAGCTTCTTCACCTGGCGCGAGTCGTAGCCGACGGCGCGGCCGTAGAACTCGGCCTCGCTGATCAGCGCGAGCTTCGTCCCCGGCACCTCGAAGCCGTGCTCGGCCGTGGCCTTGACGAGGTAGGCGATGCCGGGCTCCGGGTCGGCCGGGAACTCGTCGACCGGCCGCGCGGGGAGCTCCGACTCGGCGAGGACGTCGGCGGCTCGCTCGACCAGCCCGTTGCCGGCCGCGACGATCGCGACGCTCCAGCCGTCGCGCAGCCGCGTGGCGACGTGCTCGACGGCGCCGGAGACGTTGCCCTGGAAGCTGGGGACGGCCTCCGCGTCGATGCGCACCTGCAGGTGCTCCTCCAGCTCGCGCTCCTCGGGGAGGACGTCATTCGCCTGGAAGCCACTCATCGTCCACCACGGATGGTCGGGGCTCGGCGAGCCCGGGCGGCTGAACTTCACCGAGTCCTTCAGCTGCTGCAGGGTCAGGAAGTCGCCCGCCGCGAGGTCGATCGGAGCGGCGGCGCCGACGGTCGCCGCGCTCCAGGCCGCGGAGAGGAACTCGCGGTTCGTCTCCGCCAGGCTCACCGCGCGCGAGGCGACGCGCTCGGGCGACAGCACCGCGACCGCCGCGCCGTCGGGCAGGTAGTGGGTGAGCGGCACCAGACGGTCGACGAGCGCGGGAGCCAGCGACTCCATCCCCTCGACCGGGATGCCCTCGCCGATCTTGGCGAGCATGGCCGACAGGCTCGGGAACTCGTGCTCCATCTCCCGTGCGCGCTGACGCACCGAGTCGCTGAGCAGCAGCTCGCGGCTCGGCGGCAGGCTCACCTCGGCGATCGGCTCGGGCATCGACCGCTGGTCGGCCACCGAGAAGGCGCGGATCGCATCCACCTCGTCGCCGAAGAAATCGATGCGGTACGGGTGGTCGGCCGTCGGCGGGAAGACATCGAGGATGCCGCCGCGGACCGCGAACTCGCCGCGCCGGGTGACCATGTCGACGCGCCCGTAGGCCAGGTCGACCAGCTGCGTCGACAGGCCGCCGAGGTCGAAACCACGCGCTCCCGCCTGCAGGGCGACGGTGGCGTAGTCGGTGAGGTTGTCGGCGAGCGGCTGCAGCGCGGCACGCACCGACGCGACCAGGATGAACGGGGTGGTGCGGTCGCCCTCGGACCAGTCGGCCAGACGCCGGAGCGCGCTCAGGCGCTTGCCGACGATCTCGGGGCTCGGGCTCAGCCGCTCGTGCGGCAGCGTCTCCCACGCGGGGAACTCGACGATCTCCGCTTCGGGGAGAATGCACGGCAGCGCGCCGCGGATCGACTCGGACTCGCGACCGGTGGCCGTGATGAGGAGGATCGCCTGGGATGCGCCCTGCTCGGCACGGCGCCGCAGCAGCCCGGCGAGGAGCGGAGCCCGCAGGCCGTCCGTCAGCGAGAAGTCGGCGTCGCGCGCCGCATAGCCGAGCGCATCGTTGAACGAGGACTCGCGTGAGAGCGCGGCGACCAGACCCTGGAGTATCACTCGGTCAATTCTACGTGGGCCCACCGACACGTCGAGGGGTGCGGAATGGACGAGCGGTCAGATCCATCCCTCGAGGGCCCGCATGAAGCCGTCGTGGTCGTCGCGGTTGATGACATGGCCGGAACCGGGGACGACGCGCACCTCGTACCCTTCGGAGCGCAGCCGCTGGGCGAGCTCCGGCTTCACGAGCTGCGAGTTGTCGGCCAGCATGACCATCGAGGGCACGCTCATGACCTCGGGAGCGCGCATCGCCGACGGGGTGACCACCACGGGGAGGACGGCCCGGTCGAACGCCTTGAACGTCTCGACCTCGATGGCGACGTCGGCCGGATCCCAGCGCGGGTTGCGCTTCGCGATGCGTGCCGCCGACTGCCGGGCCAGGGTGCGCAGGAAGGCCGGCGCGAGCATCTGCTGGAACCGGTTGGCGGCCGGGCACGAGAACGCGGGGTCGACGTAGATCACGCGCTGCGGGTCGAGCCGCTCGATCGCGAGGCTGACGGTCAGACCGCCGAGCGAGTGGCCCATGACCAGCTCGGGATGCGTCGGCACCGTGTCGACGATGTCCTGCGCCATCAGCTCGGCCGAGTACTCCTCCGTCCGGGGGCTGTGCCCGTGACCGCGGAGGTCGACGGCGATGACGTGGTAGCCGCGCTCGGCGAGAACCGGCCCGACCCTGCGCCAGTTGCGCGAGTCCGACATGACCCCGTGGACCAGGATCGCGAGGCGGTCTCCGCTGCCCCACTCGCGCGTGTACAACTCCATGCCGGTCACGGTACGCGTCGCGCCTGGTCCGGGGCAGAGTGTCCGCTACGCTCTGGCTGAGCATCCGCCGTGAGGCGGCCCGAACCCGAGGGGGGAACCGTGACCGACCCGAACCAGCCCGCGTACTACAACTCGTATCCGCCGCCGCCGTCGCCGTACGCGCCGGCCGGGTGGGATGCGCCGCCCGCTCCCCCGCGCTCGCGCGCGCTCGGGGTCACGGCGATGTCCATCGCGATCCCGGTCTTCATCCTCTCGGTGGTCGCGTCGTTGTTCGTGGGCATGGCTGCCGGTCCGCTCGCGTCGCGCACGTCGTCCAGCTTCTCGTTCAACACGAGCGATCTCACCGCGGATCAGGCTGCGGCGTTCGCCCCCGTCGGCCTCCTCATGGGCGTCCAGATCCTGCTCGGGACGGTGCTGGGCATCCTTGCACTGGTGCTCGGCATCGTGGCGGTCGCGACGAAGCGCGGACGGCCGTTCGGCGTCGTGGCCATCATCGTGGCCGCGGCGGCGCCGATCGTGTCGTTCGCGGTGTACGCGGCAGCGCTGGGGGCGACGCTCCCCGCCGCGTGACGGCCGCCGGAAACGGAGGTCATTCGCGTGCCTGACGCCCGCATCCACCTCCGTTTCCGGCCGACACGCGGATCGCGCACCCGTTTCTCCTCCCTTTCCGGCCGCCTCGACGCGTGCGGGAAAGGGAGGAGGTTCCGGCTCGACACGCCGGTGGGAGCGCGAAAGGGAGGCGTTCGGGCCGGCTGAGCCGGGATCTCCTCCGTTCGCGGCGGACGGGTCAGCGCGCGTGGAAGCGGTTCTGCGCGGTGGTGAGGCCGTCGGCGGCGATCTGCTCGACCGCATCCGCGGCATCCGCCACGAGGATCGGGAGGTTCTTGCGTTCGGTCGCCGAGAATCCCTTGAGGACGTGGTCGGCGGCGGCCGATGAACCGGGCGGCCGGCCGACGCCGACGCGCACGCGCGTGAAGTCGCCCGTGCCGATCGCGGCGATCACGTCGCGGACGCCGTTGTGGCCGCCGTGCCCGCCGCCATGCTTGAGGCGGAGGGTGTCGAACGGGATGTCGAGCTCGTCGTGCACCACGATCAGGTGCGACGGGTCGAGCGAGTAGAAACGCAGCAGCTGCGACACCGGGCCGCCGGACACGTTCATGTACGTGTTCGGTTTGGCCAGGACGAAACGCGGGCCGCCGGGGGTCAGCCGACCCTCGGCGACCGTCGCGTTCGTCTTGTGGGTCTTGAAGGTGAGACGGCCGCGCGAGGCGAGCTCGTCGAGCACCATCTGACCCACGTTGTGGCGTGTGGCGGCGTAGCCGGGCCCGGGGTTACCGAGCCCGACCACGAGCCACGGCCCGTCGGACGGTCCCGTGGACGACGCCTGACGGGTGGATTCCATGGGAGGTGCTTACTCGGCGCTTCCGGCGGCCTCGGCGTCGGCGGCGGCCTCGGCCGCTGCGGTCTCCTCGTCCTCGGCGCGGGCGGAAGCCGGCACCGCGATGTTGACGATGAGGAGGTCCTCGTCCTCGGCCAGGGTCGAGCCCTGCGGGAGGTCGAAGTCCTTCGCGAGGTACTGGGTGCCCTCCGCCGCGTCGGTGACGTCGATGACGATGCGCTCCGGGATGTGGGTCGCCTCGGTCTCGAGGCGGATGGTGCTGACCTCGAGCATGGCGATCGTGCCGGAGTAGGGCTCGCCCTCGATGTGCACGGGGACCTCGACGGTGACCTTCTCGCCGCGGCGGATCAGGATGAGGTCGAGGTGCTCGATGATCTGCGACACCGGGTCCTTCTGCACGTCCTTGACGAGCGCGAGCTCGGCCTTGCCGGCGATGTCGAGGTCGAGGACCGCGTTCGCCTTGCGGAGCAGCAGGCCGACCTGGTGCGCCGGGAGCGTGATGTGGACGGGGTCGGTGCCGTGACCGTAGATGACGGCCGGGATCTTGCCGGCGGCACGGATCTTGCGCGCCGCGCCCTTGCCGAAGCTCTCGCGCAGCTCGGCTGCGACCTTGTTGGACTCGTCTGCCATGGTGTCTCCTCGCCGGACGGGGTCCGGCTGTCGGGCGAGCCGCGAGGCCCGCAGTGTGGTTGTTGTTCGACTCGAACGCATCGAAGTGCGCGAGGAAAGACTGCGTAGCCTGCTCCACCGCGTCGATCACGGATGCTGGGGGCAGCATCCCTCGCCGAAGTTCAGTTGCCGAGTCTACCCGATGGGGATAAGCTAAGCGCGCTTATTAGTTTACGGATCGGAGACCACCATGTGGACCACTCAGTACGGCGACGTGACGACGGCCCCCGCCTCTGCGGTCTGGTCGGCGCTGCGCGACCTGCACAGCGGAACGCCGCTCGGCCCGGCGAGCGACCGCTTCGAGCTGCACGGCCCCTTCGCCGTCGGGACGGCCATCACCGTGACGCCGCAGGGGCAGGACGCCATGACCTCCGAGATCGTGGAGCTCGTGCCCGAGCGCGTCTACGCGGACCGCACCGCGTTCGGCGGGCTGACCCTCACCTTCCGGCACACGATCGCGCCCCAGGCGGACGGCCGGACGGCGGTCACGCACACCCTCGAGATCGACGGCGATGGCGCCGACGCGGTCGGCCCGGAGCTCGGCCCGCAGATCGCCGGCGACTTCCCCGTGGCGATGGCCGAGCTGCTCCACGCGGCCGAGACCCGCACGGCGGCCCGTGCCTGACGGCGGCCTCGGCAGCCGGTTCCCCGTCGCCGCGCAGAGCCCCGGCCTCCTGCTCTGGCGGGTCACCAACCGCTGGCAGGCGGCGATGCGCGCAGCACTCGCCCCGCACGAGCTGACGCATGTGCAGTACGTGCTGCTCGCCTCCCTCACCTGGCTGAGCGATCGGGAGCCGGAGCGACTGGTGACGCAGGCCGACCTGGCCGGCTTCGCCGCGACGGATCCGATGATGACCTCGCAGGTCGTCCGCACGCTCGAACGTGCGGGGCTGGTCGAGCGGCTGCCGCATCCCACCGACGGCCGCGCGCGCGTGCTCCGCCCGACGGCGGACGGCGTCGCGGCTGCCCGCGGAGCGACGGCCGACGTCGAGGCCGCCGACGCGGCGTTCTTTGCCCCGGTGGATGCGGCCGCGTTCGCGAGCCGGCTGGCCGTCCTCGCGACGCCGCCGGAGCCGGACTGACCGCCGCACGCATCCGTGGGTCGCAACACGCCGTTATGGCCGGGCCATAACGGCGTGTTGCGACCCACAGAGGTAGGGAATCAGGCGCGGGCGGGCAGCTCTCGCGCGATGCTGTCGGCCAGCTCGCTCGGCGGGGTGGCGACGTCGAGGCGCATCCCCGTCTCGTCGTCCTGCAGCGGCTGGAGGGTCGCGAGCTGCGAGTCGAGCAGCGACACGGGCATGAAGTGGCCGGGCCGGGCGGCCATCCGCGACGCGAGCAGCTCGCGGGAGCCGTCGAGCTCCGCGAACACCGCACCGGGCGCCTCCGATCGGATCAGGTCGCGGTACGCCCGCTTGAGCGCCGAGCACGCCACGACCACGCCCTCCGGCGCCGTCGTCTCGAGCACACGGCCGACCTCGCGCAGCCACGGGATGCGGTCGTCGTCGGTCAGCGGCACGCCCGAGGCCATCTTGGCGACGTTCGCGGGCGGGTGCAGCGCGTCGCCGTCGACGAAGGGCACCCCGAGGCGCGCCGCGAGCAGCTCCCCCACAGTGCTCTTGCCCGAACCGGACACGCCCATCACCACCACCTGCACACGCTCCACGTGCGCTCCTTCCGTGCGTCGCCGGTCACCAGTCGTGCATCGAGCCGTCGAGCAGACGGTTCACCGGCAAGTATGCCGCCTGGTACGGGAAGGACTCCGCGAGCACCTCGTCGTAGTCGACGCCGAGCCCCGGCTCCTCGCCCGGCACGAGCAGGCCGTCCTCGAACCGGTAGCCGGGCCGGAACAGCTCGTCGGTCTCGGGACTGTGCTTCATGTACTCCTGGATGCCGAAGTTCGGGATGGCGACGCCGAGGTGGATGGCCGCGGCCAGTCCGACCGGCGAGACGTCGGTCGGTCCGTGCACGCCCGACTTGATCTGGTACACCGCCGCGTAGTCGAAGATGCGGCGGAGGCCGGTGATGCCTCCCGCGTGCGTGACGGGGCTCCGCACATAGTCGATCAGCTGCTCCTCGAACAGCTCCCGGTAGTCCCAGATCGTGTTGAAGACCTCGCCGATCGCGAGCGGCGTCGTAGTGTGCTCGCGCACGCGCCGAAGCACCGCCTGGTTCTCGGCGGGGGTCACATCCTCGAGCCAGAACAGGTCGTACGGCTCCAGCGACTTGCCGAGCTTCGCGGCCTGGATGGGCGTGAGCCGGTGGTGCGCGTCGTGCAGCAGCGGCAGCTCGGGTCCGAACTCGTTCCGCACCGCCTCGAAGACGCCCGGGATGTGGCGCAGATACGCGCGGGTGTCCCACTGCTCCTCGACGGGCACGGCGCTGCGGCGGGCCGGTTCGTGGTCGTACCGCGCGGTGCTGCCGCCCGCGTGCGAGTCCGCTCCGGCGATCGCGTTCGGCGAGGACGCGACGCCGTAGACGGATCCGAGGCCGGGCACCCCGGTCTGGATGCGGATGGCGCGGTAGCCCTGCTCCAGGTGGGCGCGCACCGAGTCGAACAGCTCCGGCAGCTCCGCGCCGGAGGCGTGACCGTAGGTGAGGCATCCCGTCCGGCTGCGGCCGCCGAGCAGCTGGTAGAGCGGCAGCCCGGCGACCTTGGCCTTGATGTCCCACAGCGCGGTGTCGACCGCGGCGATCGACGCCATCGTCACCGGGCCGCGCCGCCAGTACGCGCCGCGGTACAGGTACTGCCAGGTGTCCTCGATCTGGTGCGCGTCACGTCCGATCAGCAGCGGGACGACGTGCTCGCTCAGGTAGGCGGCGACGGCGAGCTCGCGGCCGTTGAGGGTGGCGTCGCCGAGCCCGACCACGCCGTCGTCGGTCGTGATGCGGAGCGTGACGAAGTTGCGGCCGGGGCTGGCGACGAGGACGTCGGCGGAGGTGATTCTCATGCGGGGGCTCCTTGCAGGGATGCGATGCGGTCGGCGATGAGGCCGACCAGGTCGTTGCGTTCGGTGAGGTCGGGGGCGAGGGCGTCGAGGACGAGGACGGCACGGTCGGCGTCGGTCTGTGCCTCACGGAGTCGCGGGGCCAGGGCGGCGGCTCCCGCGTCGCGCAGGTCGCCGGCCTCCTGGACGAGGTGCAGGGCCCACGCCGCGAGCACGCCCGCCTGCGCGGTGCCCGGCGGGCGTCCGGCCGTGAGCCGGGCGCGCAGCGGATCGAGGATGCGCGGCCCGAGCTTCTGCGAACCGTCCGCCCCGATCTGGGCGAGGCGGTGCTCGATGCGCCCGTTGGCGAACCGGTCACGCAGGGCGGCGAGCGCCTCGTCCACGACGGCGTCGTCGAACGGGAGCTCGGTGCGCTGCTCCGACCAGAGCAGCTCCAGCTCGTCGCGGAGCGCGGGGTCGCCGACGGCCTCTGCGACGGTCGCGCGACCGCGCAGCAGCCCCTGGTACGCCAGCAGGGAGTGACCGGCGTTGAGCAGCCACAGCTTGCGGCGCTCGAACGGCTCGATATCGGCGACGAACCGGGCTCCCCCGGCCTCCCAGTCCGGCCGTCCGGCGGGGAACGCGCCGGCGAGCACCCACTCTGTGAACGGCTCGGTGACGACGGGCGCCGCGTCGTCCCAGCCGGTCAGCCGACGCACCTCCGCCCGGTCGGCATCGGTGGTGGCCGGGGTGATCCGGTCCACCATGGTCGAGACGAAGGACACCTCGGCGCGGATCCAGTCCGAGAGCTCCGCATCGGGCGCGGCGAGCGCGAGCACGGCATCCCGGAGGACCTCGCCGTTGCGCGCGAGGTTGTCGCAGCTGACGACCGCGATGCCGCCTGCGCCGGCCGCCGAGCGCGCGGCGAGGCCGTCGAGCACCCGGGCCGGGGCGCCGGAGCCCGGCCGGTACCCCGCTTCGGTGATGGTCAGCGTCAGCACCGCGACGTCGGGGTCGGCGATCGTCGCCCGCCACGCGTCGCGGTCGGCTCCGTCGTGGACGCGACTGAGCGCATCCACCGACCGGGCCGCGTCGCCGTCCGCTCCACGCTCGACGAGGGTGTAGACCGCGTCCTGTGCGGCCAGCACGCGGGCCGCCTCGGGGCTGCGCCCGGTGAAGGCCGCGATGCCCCAGGAGCCGCCCGCGTCGTCGGCGGCCTGCGTGTACCAGGCCTGGTGGGCACGGTGGAAGGCGCCCAGGCCGAGGTGGGCGACCCGGACGGGGTGGCGCGCGGACCGCGGCGGCGGCGTCACGCGACCGCCGTCGGCCGGGTCCGCGCGTCGACGGCGCGCAGGTACGCGAGGTCGTCGCGAGTGCGCTCCGCGAGCGGAACCGCGGTCGAGAAGTCCTCGCACGTGACCCAGCCGTCGTACCCGAAGGCATGCAGCGCCCGGAAGTACGCATCCACATCGCCGGTGCCGCTGCGGAGCGGCGCCCACTCGTGGTGCCAGTGGACGGTGCCGTCGGTCTCCGGCTCCCCCGGCACCCACGCGGCGTTCTTCACGTGCACGTGCGCCAGGTACGGGCCGAGCAGCTGGAGCGACGCCAGCGTCTCCTCGCGCCCCTCGATGACGAGGTTGCCGAGGTCGTGGATGACGCCGACGTGTTCCGGGTCGAGCCCGTCGAGCAGACGGAACGCTGCGGAGGCGGACGGCGTGATCGTCTCATGGTGGAGCTCGACCAGCGCCTTCACGCCGTGGTGCGCGGCGCGCTCGGCGGCCCACTCGATGTCGCGGCGGGCGGCGGCGAACAGGGCGCGGTAGTCCCCCGAATCGGTCCGCGGCATGGTGACGCGCACCTGGCGGGCGCCGAGTCGCGCGGTCGCGGCGAGCATCCGCTCGACGTCGTCGTGCTGGTCGCAGCGGGCGTAGCCGCCGATGCCCGAGAATTCGAGACCCGACTCGCGCGTGATCCGGGCGATGTCGTCCAGCCGCTCCTCGAGCCCGCTCAGCGGCCAGGTCGCGCGGTTGCCGGACCAGAATCCCGGCTCATCGGCCTCCTGCTGGTCGGTGATCCGCCACTCGATGCCGTCCCAGCCTTGCTCGGCGAGGTACTGCGCGGCCTCTTCGGGCGTCCATTCCGGGGTGGATGCGGTGAAGACGGAGAACCTCATGCCGGCACCCCCGTCGTGACCACGACATCGTCGAGCTCGCCCGCGAGCACCTCGTCGAAGCGGACCGGCCGGCCGAGGGTGGCGGACAGGTAGACGGCGCGGACGACGCAGAGCGACTCGAACGCGTCCTCGACCCGGACGCCCGGCGCACGCCGGCCGTCGATGGCGTCGACGATGTCGTCGTACTGCCGCAGGTGCCCGACGACGAAGGCGTCCGGCCCGCGATCGCCGCCGCGCAGCTCGGCCGCGGGGACCACGTCGGCGGCCCGCTCGGCGGTGTCGCCGTCGGCGAAGAACGTCTCCAGCTGGTCGTCGTGCACGATCGCCGAGCCGCGGTCCCCGTGCACTTGGATGCGCACGGCGAGCCCGGGGAAGGCCGCGGTGGTCGCATGCAGCACGGCGAGCGCGCCGGACTCGAAGCGGATGGTCGCGACGGCGATGTCCTCCACCTCGACCCGCTCGTGGGCGAGCAGGGCGGTGTGCGCCGTGATCTCGACCGGGCGGCCGAGGAACCAGACCAGCAGATCGACGGTGTGGACGCCCTGGTTCATCAGCGCGCCTCCGCCGTCGAGCTCCCAGGTGCCGCGCCACTGCCCGGAGTCGTAGTACTCCTGACTGCGCCACCAGGCCACCGACGCGACGCCGCTCGTGACCCGGCCGAACCGGCCCGTGTGCGCGGCCTCCGCGACGGCCCGGGAGGCCGGGTCGAAGCGGTGCTGGCTGATCACGGAGACGACGAGACCGTCGCGCTCGGCGGCGCGGGAGAGCTCGAGGATCTCGCGGGCCCGCCCCATCTCGGTGTCCAGCGGCTTCTCGATGACGACATGCGTGCCGGCGGCGATCGCCTCGCGCGCCACCGCGACATGCAGCCCGCTCGGCGTGCAGATCACGACCACGTCGATCGGGGCGGCGGCGAGCGCCGCGGTCAGCGTCGAGAACTCGGCCGGGCGGTCGGCACCGGACTCGGCGACGATCGTGTCGGCGAGCGTGCGCGCGGCCGCGGGCACCGCATCCACCAGCGCGGTGATCGCGAGGCGCGGATGACGCAGGATCGCGCGGGCGTGGTTGAGGCCGATGATGCCGCAGCCGACGATGGCGACGCGCAACGGCGACGCGGGTGCGGTGGTGGCGGGGTCTGTCATACGAGGGTCACTCCGATCCGGTCGGTGAGGAGGCGGAACGCGCGTCCGGCCCGCCCGAAGGCCGCCGGCCCGGAGAAGCCGCCGAGCGCGTTCACGTCGGTGAGGTGGGGTTCGAGGGAGGCGAAGCCGGTGTAGCCGTCGTCACGCAGCGCGGTCAGGGTCTCAAGCACCTGGCCGTCGCCCTCCCCGGCCGGGGTGACCTCGCCGGTGGCGGACAGCGCGTCCTTCACCTGCAGGTACTCCAGGTGCGGGCGCAGCAGCGCGTACCCGTCGTCGAAGGGATGCCCGACGCCGACCTGCACGAAGTTCGCGCTGTCCCAGGCCAGGCGGAGGGACGGGGAGCCGACGGTCTCGACGATGTCGAGGCAGCGCTCCGGGGTGTCGCCGTAGATGTCCTTCTCGTTCTCGTGCAGCAGGATCACGCCGGCCGCCTCGGCGAGGTCGGCAAGAGCGCGCATCCGCACCATCACGTCGTCGCGGATGCTCTCCACCGCGACGCCCTCCCCGCGGAAGAAGGAGAACAGCCGGATGTAACGCGCGCCCAGCCGTTCGGCCGCGGCGATCGCGCGGCCGAGTCGCTCCACTTCGTGCTCCACCGGCAGCGCCACATCCACCTTGCCGACCGGCGAGGCGATGGCCGAGACGCCCATCCCGCGCTCCTCGAACACGCCGGCGAGCCGGTCGAGCTGCCCCGCGTCGAGGTCGACGATGTTGACGCCCCACGCACTCCGCACCTCGATGAAGCTGGCGCCGAGCGCTTGCAGCACAGCCGTCTGCACCACGGGGTCCGCGTCGATCTCGTCGCCGAACCCCGAGAGGGTCCAGCTCACGGGTGTTGCCATTCCTCCACCGTTCACGTCACTCACTGGTCACTTCACTCCTCCGGATGTCAATCCGCCCACCAGGTACCGCTGGAAGACGAGGTACAGCACCACCACCGGCAGTGCGCAGATCAGGGATGCGGCCATCATCTGGCCGTACAGCGGCACGGCGCCGCCCTCCTGCGTCGCGCCGAACACCTGCAGGGCCACCGCGGCCGTGCGCGTCTCGGGATTCGTCAGCACCGAGGCGAACAGCACGTCGTTCCAGCCGAGCAGGAAGGCGAAGATGCCCGAGACGACGATGCCCGGCCAGCTGAGCGGGACGACGATGCCCGTGAGGATGCGCCACGACGACGCGCCGTCGATCCTGGCCGCCTCCTCCAGCGCCTTCGGCAGGCCGCGCAGGTAGGTCACCATCACCCAGGTCGAGAACGGCAGGGCGAACGTGAGATAGGTGATGAACACCGCCCAGCGCGTCCCGATGATCTGCACGCCGAGCAGCGACGCCGTGGACGAGAACAGCACGAACACGGGGAGCAGCATCAGCGTGCCCGGGATGGACTGCAGCCCGAGCAGCGCCCGCAGGAACGACAGCCGCCCGCGGAATTCGTACCGCACGAGCACGTACGCCGTCGCCACCGCGAGGAACGCGCAGACGATCGCCACCGCTCCGCAGATGAGCACGCTGTTGGCGAGCCCGGTGCCGAGGTCGACGGTCGTCCACACCTTCAGGTAGTTGTCGAGGTGCAGCTCGGTCGGGAGGAACGCGCCCGACGCGACAGACACATCCGAATTGACGGACGCGAACAGCATGTACAGCACAGGGCCGAGCACGATCACGAGAAGCACGGTGATGATCGTGACGATGAGCCAGCGCGGCAGCAGGCGGTGGACGTCGGCGCTGGAGGTGACGGCCGTCATCGCTGCGCCTCCTCTCCGGAGTCGAGCCGCACGGCCCGCAGGTAGACGAACAGCGGGATGGCGATCAGCACGAGCGAGCAGATGGCCATGGCCGCACTCAACCCGAACCGGAAGCTCTGGAAGCTGGTCGTGTAGGTGAGCACGGGCAGCACGTCGACGTCCTGCGGCGCCGGAATGCCGAACAGCACGAACGGCAGCGTGAAGGCGTTGATGTTGTGCAGGAACGCGATGATCAGCGCCAGCAGGATGGATCCCCGCAGGTACGGCAGGATCACGTAGCGGAGCTTGATCCACCAGGTCGCGCCGTCGATCGCCGCGGCCTCGTGCACCTCCGGGTCGACGCTCTGGAGGCCCGCGACGACCAGCAGGTAGAAGAAGGGCCACGACGTCCACAGCTGCACGATGATCAGCGACCAGTAGCTCAACGGGCCGTTCAGCCAGAGCCCGGGATGCGCGCCGGCCGCGCCGAGCATGCTGTCCACCACGCCGCCCGGCTGCAGCATCGTCCGCCACAGCGTGCCGACGACGAATGCGGGGAGCACGTACGGGATGAGGAACAGCGAGCGGACCAGCGCGCGGCCGCGGAAGCGGTTCTGCGTGGCGAGCGCCGCCGAGAGCCCGATCGGGAGCGTGACGACCGCGGCGATGACCGCGAACGAGACGCTGATCCCGATCGAGCGGAGCAGCGGCGACGCGGTGACGGCCTCGACGTAGTTGCCGAACCCGAGGAACGGCGCCTGGAGCCAGCTCTGCAGCGTGTACTGGTCGAGGTCGAGCGTCGACATGACGACGGCCACGATCAGCGGGACGACGATGATGACGAGCATGAGGATGCCGCCGGGGAGCAGCATCCAGAGCGGTCGGTTGCGTCGTTCGAGGCCGCGGCGGCGCGGGGCCCGGGGTGTGCGGTCGCCCGCGCCGCCGTTCCGGCTCGACCGGCCGGAGCGGCCGCCCGCGGGAGCGCGTCCCGCGGGCGAGCCGTCGGCCGGCGCCGGGCTCTGCGGCGCGGCGATGGTGGGATTCGACATCGGTCTGGTTACTTCGCCTTGCTCAGCGCGGCCTGCGCGGTCGCCTGCGCGGCCTTCAGCCGGGCCTGCAGGTCGGACGACGAGACGCCTCCGGACGACAGGGCCGGGATGGACTGCACCACCACGTTCACGAGCGCCAGCTGGGTGTCGCCCCAGGCGCCGGAGAACGGCGTGCCGTAGGCCTTCGTCCCGGCGTCGAGGATCGGGCCGAGGAGCTCGTTGCCGTCCTCGATCTTCTTGGCCGCGGCGGCGTTCGTCGGCAGGTCGCCGAACGTCTTCGTGTACGCCACCTGGTTCTCCTCGCTGGTCAGCATCTTGATCAGCGCGAACGCGAGGTCCTGGTTCTTCGAGTACTTGGCGACGACCATGTTGTCGCCCGAGATGATCGTCGCGGCGGCCTTGCCATCGCTAGGCAGCTTCGAGGCGCCCGGCGGGACGGTCGGCATGACCGCATAGGCGTACTTGCCGGCCACGCCCGACTTGTCGAGCGAGACCTGGGACGACGAGGAGACCATCGGCAGGAACGCGGCCTTGCCCGAGGCGAAGGCGGCGACGGCCTGTGCGTTCTTCCATCCGATCGCGGCCGGGTCGACCACCTTGTCCTCGGTCAGCCAGCCGAAGTACGTCTGGTACGCCTTCTTCACGGCAGCGTCGTCGATGGTCGCCTTCTTCGTCTTCAGGTCGAGGATGGTGTTTCCCTGCTGCATCGACATCGCCCAGACGAACTTCCACGGGTCGAAGCTGTCCGCGTAGGCGACGGCCATGCCGTGAACGTCGCCGCTGGTCAGCTTCTTCGCCTGCTCGGCCAGACCGTCCCAGGTGTCCGCGGGCTTGTCGATGCCCGCCGCCTTCAGCAGATCCTTGTTGTACGCCATCACGAACGGGCGGCTAAGGAAGGGGATGCCGACCTCGTCGGACTCGCTCGGGCCGGAGATGCCGAGGGTCGCCGGCACGAAGCGGTCGCGGCCCCCGATCTTCTCCCAGTCGTCCTTCGTGAGCTTCACGAACGCGCCGGTCGAGTAGGCCGTCGGGGTGAACGTGGTGCCCAGGTCGTAGATGTCCGGGCCCTGACCGCTCAGCACCGAGGTCTGGATCTTGGTGAGCTCGTCGTTCGCCGAGGCGAACGTCTCGAACTTGACAGTCGCCCCCGTCTCCTTCTGGAACTGGGCGGAGACGTCGGAGAACCATTTCTGCTGCTCCGTCGGATAGAGCGTGTTGGCGGCGATCATGACGTCCAGGGTCTTCCCCGTTCCGTCGATCTTCCCGCCCGCGGAGGACGAGGACGTGGAGCCGGAGCCGGAGCATCCGGTGAGGGCGAGCGTTGCGGCCGCGAGGGCCGCCACCGCGCCGAGCGCAAGACGTGATCTCATTCGTGACTCTCCTTTGAGCAGGGATCGTGTGACCTCGACCCGGTGGGCCGGGCAGGTTGGCTGCGACTCTAGAAGCGCGGCAAATCGGACTGCAAGCGATTGCCACAATTTGCCATCGTGTGCTCTGATATCCGCATGAGCCCTCTCACCGGTGCGGGGAACGACCGCCCCGCGACCCTGGCGGACGTGGCTGCGCTCAGCGGAGTCGCCACCTCCACGGTCTCGCGCGCGCTCTCCAACCCGGGCCGCGTGAACGCCCTCACCCGGGAGCGGATCGAGCGCGCCGCCCGGGAGCTCAACTACGTGCCGAACTCGCAGGCGCGGGCGCTGACGAGCGGACGGACCCGCGCCATCGCCGTGCTCGTCTCGGACGTGACGAACCCGTTCTACTTCGGCATCATCCGGGGCACCCAGCACCAGCTGAAGGCCGCCGGCTACACGCAGCTCCTGGTCGACACCGAGGAGTCGGACGAGCTGGAGGACGGCACACTGCACAAGCTCCGCCGCTCGTTCGACGGCGCCATCCTCGCCGCCTCGCGTCTCACCGACCGGCGGCTCACGGCCCTCGCCAAGGAGATCCCGCTCGTCGCCGTGAACCGGCAGACGCGCGGCGTGCCAAGCGTCTTCATCGACACGCCGAGCGCGATCGAGCAGGCCGTCGGGCACCTCGTCTCCCTCGGCCATCGCCGGATCGCGTACGCCGCCGGCCCGGCGACATCCTGGCCGAACGAAGGCCGCTGGCGTGCCCTCGTCCGTGCCGCCGAGCACTACGGGGTCGAGGCGGTCCGCGTCGGCCCGTTCGCGCCGCGGCAGTACGCCGGAGCCGCCGCGGCCGACGCCGTCCTCCACGCGGGCGTCACCGCCTGCATCGCCTTCAACGACCTGCTGGCGATCGGGATGCTTCCACGCTTCCGCGAGCGCGGCGTCCGCATCCCCGAAGACCTCAGCATCGTCGGCTGCGACGACATCTTCGGCGCCGACTTCTGCAACCCGCCGCTGACGACCCTCACCGCACCGATCGAGCAGGCGGGGCGCACGGCTGTCGCCATGCTGCTGTCCCGGCTCGACGGCGGTCCCTCTCCTGTCACGCGGCAGGCCGTCACCCTCCCGACGCACCTGACCGTCCGCGACTCCACCGGACCGGCACCCCGGAACGCACCGACCACGAACGGAGCATCGACCGCATGACCGCCCTCGCGCCCCATCCCGACCGCCTGTTCCCCGCCGACCCCGGTGTGCGCGACCTCGCCCGGCGTCTGCACGCGGAGGTGGCCACGGCGCCGATCCTCTCGCCGCACGGACACGTGGATGCGCGCATGCTGGCCGACGACGAGCCCTTTCCCGACCCGGCGGCCCTCCTCATCACGCCAGACCACTACGTGACGCGGATGCTGCACGCGGTCGGCGTGCCGCTCGACGACCTGGGGCTCGCGCGCGACGGCCGTCCGTCGACGGCCGATGGACGCTCGATCTGGCGGCGGCTCTGCGAGCACTGGGACGTCTTCCTGGGCACGCCCGTGCGGCTCTGGTTCGAGACGGAGTTCAGCGAGGTCTTCGGCCTCACCGAGCAGCCGTCCGCAGCGACCGCCGACGCGCTGTACGACCAGCTGAGCGCGACGCTCGCCGACCCGGCGTTCCGGCCCAGGGCGCTGTTCGAGCGCTTCAACATCGAGGTCCTCGCGACCACCGACGACCCCGCCGACGACCTGGCCGCCCACGCCCGGCTCGCCGCCGACCCGACGTTCGGCGGCCGCGTCATCCCCACCTTCCGCGCGGACCGCTACATGCACCCCGACGAAGCGGGATGGGCCGGTCGGCTGGAGCGCCTGGGCACCGTCGCCGACGTCGACACCGCCACGTACACCGGGCTGCTGGAGGGGCTGCGGCGCCGCCGTCGGGCGTTCATCGAGGCGGGCGGGACGGCGACCGACACCGGCGTGATCGACGCCGGGAGCGATCCCCTCGACGAGACCGAGGCGTCCCGCATCCACCGGGCCGCCCTCGACGGCACCCTCACCGCGGGGGAAGCCGTCGCCTACCGTCGCAACCTGCTCTACCGGCTCGCGGAGCTCTCCGCCGAGGACGGGCTGGTGATGCAGCTGCACCCGGGCGTCCACCGCAACCATCACCGGCCCACGTTCGACGCCTACGGCCCGGACACCGGTCACGACCTGCCCGCCGTCGGGTCGTTCACGCAGCCGCTCACGCCCATCCTGCGCGACTTCGGGACGCATCCCGTCTTCCGGCTCGTGCTGTTCACGGTCGACGAGACGACCTTCTCGCGCGAGATCGGGCCGCTGGCGGGCTTCTACCCGTCCGTGTACGCGGGCGCTCCGTGGTGGTTCATCGACACCCCGGACGCCATCCTCCGTTACCGCCGCGCGGTCACCGACAGCGCCGGGTTCACCAAGACCAGCGGGTTCATCGACGACACGCGCGCCTTCTGCTCCATCCCGGCACGGCACGACATGTCGCGTCGAGTGGATGCGTCCTACCTCGCCGGCCTCGTCGCGGAGCACCGGCTCAGCGAGGAGGACGCGTTCGTCCTCGCCCGGCGGCTCGTCGACGACATCCCCCGCACCACCTTTCGACTCGGCTGACCGGGCGTCGCGCTACGCTGGTGGGAGTGCTCGAATCTTGCCACCAGCGGGAGAGCTGACCCCCGACTACATCCCCGTCGTGGCGGACGGCCTCCGTCCGTCGCGGCTACACGAAGGAGCAATACGTGTCACAGGAAGCAACCGCGAACATCGGCGTCGTCGGCTTGGCGGTGATGGGGTCGAACCTGGCCCGCAACCTCGCCTCGCGCGAGGGCAACACCGTCGCCGTCTACAACCGCACCTACACGCGGACGGAAGACCTGATGAACGCGCACCCCGAGGCCGGCTTCGTCGGCTCGGAGGAGATCGACGACTTCGTCGCGTCGTTGTCGAAGCCGCGCACCGCGATCATCATGGTGCAGGCCGGTAAGGGCACCGACGCCGTGATCGACCAGCTGGTGGAGCGGTTCGAGCCGGGCGACATCATCGTCGACGGCGGCAACGCCAACTTCCACGACACCATCGAGCGCGAGAAGCGCATCGCGCCCACGGGCATCCACTTCGTCGGCGCCGGAATCTCCGGCGGCGAGGAGGGCGCGCTGAACGGCCCGTCGATCATGCCGGGCGGTTCGGTGGAGTCGTACAAGACGCTCGGCCCCATCCTCGAGTCCATCGCCGCGGTCGCCGAGGGCGAGCCGTGCGTGACCCACGTCGGCACCGACGGCGCCGGCCACTTCGTCAAGATGATCCACAACGGCATCGAGTACGCCGACATGCAGCTGATCGCCGAGGCATACGACCTGCTGCGTACGATCGGCGGGCTGGAGCCCGCGGAGATCGCGGACGTGTTCGCCGAGTGGAACAACGGCTACCTCGAGTCGTACCTGATCGAGATCACCGCCGAGGTGCTGCGCCAGGTGGATGCGGAGACCGGCAAGCCGTTCATCGACATCGTGCTCGACCAGGCCGGCTCCAAGGGCACCGGCGTCTGGACCGTGCAGAACGCGCTCGACCTGGGCGTCCCGGTCGGCGGCATCGCGGAGGCCGTGTTCGCCCGCGCCGTGTCGTCGAAGCCGGCGCAGCGCGCGGCCGTGCAGGCGACCATCCAGTCGCGACCCGACGTGCAGAAGGCGTCCGACGTGGCCGCGTTCGCCGACGACGTCTCGAAGGCGCTGTACGCCTCGAAGGTCGTCGCCTACGCGCAGGGCTTCGACGCGATCATCGCCGGCGCCGAGAAGTACGGGTGGGACATCCACAAGGACAAGATCGCCAAGATCTGGCGCGGCGGCTGCATCATCCGCGCCCAGTTCCTCAACCGCATCGCGGACGCCTACGACGAGAACCCGAACATCGCGACGCTGCTCGAGGCGCCGTACTTCGCCGACGCCGTCCGCGAGGGCGAGGCCGCCTGGCGTCGCATCGTCGCCACCGCCGCGCTCTCGGGCGTCCCCGTCCCCGGCTTCGGCTCGGCGCTGTCGTACTACGACTCGCTCGCCTCGAAGCGCCTCCCCGCCGCGCTCGTGCAGGGCCAGCGCGACTTCTTCGGCGCGCACACATACAAGCGCGTCGACAAGGACGGCGTCTTCCACACCCTCTGGTCCGGCGACCGCACCGAAATCGAGACCGAGCCCTCCACCCACTGACCGTCTCGGGCCTCCGCCCTCCGTCGAGTCCGCAAAAATTGCACGCTGATCGCGCGATCGGCGTGCAATTTTTGTGTACTCGACGGCGGTGGCGAGGGAGGATGGGAGGGTGACGTACGACGACCATCCGGAGCTCGCGGAGTACGAGCCGCTCGGGGAGCGACCGCTCCGCGGGCGGACGATGACGGTCGCCAGCCGGGTCTTCGTCGTCGTCGCGCTGAGCGCGCTGCTGCTGCCCGGCATCCTGCTGACGATCAGCATCCAGACGCAGACCGCCGACTACACCTGCTCCGTGTACGCGCAGCACTACCAGCCCGAGGCGCAGGGCTCGTCCGCACGCTTCGAACTCGCCGGGCCGGTCGGGCCGGGATGGCAGTGCTACGCGCTCAACACCGAGGGCGACGCGACGTGGGTCGCGCCGCTGGGCCTCATCCCGTCGACGCCGCACCGGCTTCCATGATGAGCGTGCGCACCGTCGCGAGCACCCACGCCGCATAGCGCTCGAAGGTCCAACCGCTCTCGCCGACGAGCTGCTGGTGGCCTTCGGGCGACATGACGAACGAGAGCGCGTCGGCGAGCTCACGGCGCCCGGCCGGTGGGAGGGCCGCGATGGAGGCGATCCCGCGCTCTCCCAGGAGACCCACCATCGCCAGGTAGTCGGCATGGCGGCGCCCGAGCAGTTCCGTGTACGCGGCGCGAACCGCCTGATCGTCACGCGACGCGGCGGTGAACGTCGCCCAGAGGCCCGCCGTCCGCGCGTTGGCGGCGGCGATGAAGGGAACGAGCCGGTCGAGCATCTCCTGCGGATCGTCGAGGGCGGCGATCGCCGCGATCTCGGGCCGCTCGGTGAGCGACGACTCCCCCGCCTCGCCGCCGAAGCTCAGCTCGAAAGCGGCGAGCAGCAGCGCCCGCTTCGGCCCGTGCACCTTGACGCTCTCGACCGAGACGCCGGCGGCCGTCGCGATGTCCGCGAGCGAGGCGCTCGCATAGCCGCGTGCGGAGAACACCTCGGCGGCGGCCTCCAGGATGCGGCGCCGCGTCTGCTGCGCATGCTCCTGCCGGAGGGTCGAACGGTACGGGCGCGTGCCGGCCACTATTGACTACCTTTCGGGTGTAGTGAATACTGTTGACGTTTATTCGACTCTACCCGAAACGAGGACCCGGACCATGAACGCCCGCCCGCTCGACATCCTTCTCTGCAGCACGCCCGTGCACGGACACGTCACGCCCCTTCTCGCCGTCAGCCGCGCCCTTGTGGACCGCGGCCACCGCGTCCACTTCCTCACCGGCGAGCGGTATCTCGAGCGCGCGGCCGCGACCGGCGCGTCGGCGCTCCGGCTGCCGGCCGAGGCCGACTACGACGACACCGACATCGACGCCGCCTTCCCCGGCCGCGTCGGGCTCACCGGCCCGGCCGGGATCCGGTGGGACATGACCGAGATCTTCCTCCGCCCGGCGCGGACGCAATTGGCGGCGATGGATGCGGTCATCCGCGAGCTGGACATCGACGTCGTACTCGCCGAAAGCCTCTTCCTCGGAGCCGCCCTCCTCGCAGCCCGCCCGCCCGCGGACCGCCCGGCGCTGCTCAACCTCGGCATCGTCCCGCTCGGGGTCAAGAGCCGCGACACCGCGCCGTTCGGGCTCGGTGTGCCGCCGCGACCCGGAGCCCTCGGCCGTGTCCGCAACGCCGCACTGACGGCGATCGCCGAGAAGGTCGTGTTCGCTCCGGTCCAGCGGGCCGCGCAGCGTATCGGGCAGGAGGCGGGGACCGGCCTGAACGGCTTCGTGCTCGACTGGCCGTCCCACGCGGACGGCGTCGTGCAGTTCACCGTCCCCGAGTTCGAGTACCCGCGCGCAGACGTGCGCGTGCCCATCCACTTCGTCGGGCCCGTCTCCCGCACGCAACCCTCCGACACCCCGCTGCCGGCATGGTGGGGCGATCTGGACGACGGCCGCCCGGTCGTCCACGTCACCCAGGGGACGGTGGCCAACCGCGACCTGCACGATCTCATCCTGCCCACCATCCATGCGCTCGCGGACCAGGACGTGTGGGTGGTGGCGAGCACCGGAGGACGCCCCGTGGCCGAGCTGGGCGCCGACCTGCCGCGCAACGCCCGCGTCGCGTCCTACCTGCCGTACGACCGGCTGCTCCCGCGGACGGCGGTGTACGTCACGAACGGTGGATACGGCGGCATCCACTACGCCATGGAGAACGGCGTCCCCGTGGTCGTCGCGGGCACCACGGAGGACAAGACCGAGGTCTCCGCGCGGGTGGCCTGGTCGGGTGTCGGAGTGAAGCTGCCGACCAACCGCCCGGAAACCGCGGCCATCGCACGGGCGGTGCGGACCGTGCTCGACGACCCCGGCTGCGCGGAGCGCAGCGCGGCGATCGGCCGGGCCATCCGCGCATCCTCGGGACTGGACGGCCTGGAGCGAGCGGTGGTCGAGACCGTCCGCGAAGCGGCTGCTACGCGGCCCCGTCGAACATCGACGTCACCGAACCGTCGGTGAAGACCTCGCGGATCGCGTTGGCCAGCAGCGGCGCGATCGGCAGGACCGTGAGGCCCTCCCAGCGCTTGTGCTCCGGCAACGGGAGGGTGTCGGTCACGACGACCGAGTCGATCGCGTCGCTCTGCAGCAGCTCCACGGCCGGGTCGCTGAAGACGGCGTGCGTCGCGGCGACCACGACGCCGGTCGCGCCGGCCTCCTTGAGCGCCTCTGCGGCCTTCACGATGGTGCGGCCGGTGTCGATCAGGTCGTCGACGAGCAGGCAGACGCGGCCGTTGACGTCGCCGACGATCTCGTGCACCGAGACCTGGTTCGGGACGAGCGGGTCGCGCCGCTTGTGGATGATCGCGAGCGGTGCGCCGAGCTTGTCGCTCCAGATGTCGGCAACGCGCACGCGGCCCATGTCGGGCGACACGACGGTCAGCGTCGAGGGGTCGAGCTCGCGGCGCATGTGCTCGAGCAGCACCGGCATGGCGAAGAGGTGGTCGACCGGGCCGTCGAAGAAGCCCTGGATCTGCGCGGCGTGCAGGTCGACGGACATGATGCGGTCAGCACCGGCGGCCTTGAACAGGTCGGCGACCAGTCGGGCGGAGATCGGCTCGCGGCCGCGGCCCTTCTTGTCCTGACGGGCGTACGGGTAGAACGGGGCGACGACGGTGATGCGCTTCGCCGAGGCGCGCTTCAGCGCATCCACCATGATGAGCTGCTCCATGAGCCACTCGTTGATCGGCGAGGTGTGCGACTGGATGACGAACGCATCCGAGCCGCGGACGCTCTCGTCGAAGCGCGCGTAGATCTCGCCGTTGGCGAAGGTGCGCGCGTCGGTCGGGATGAGCTCGCTGCCGAGGCATTCGGCGATCTCCTGGGCGAGCTGAGGATGCGCGCGACCGGAGATGAGGACGAGTCTTTTCTGGCCGGTCGCGGTGATCCCTGACACTTACGCTCCGCTCTCTTCCGACGCGTCGCTTTCGCGAGCCGCTCTGTCGGCGTCCGTGCCCGGCCGCTTCTCGGCGACCCAGCCTTCGATATTGCGTTGAGGAGCGACGGTGATGGCGAGGGCTCCGGCGGGGACGTCCTTGCGGACGACCGTGCCCGCCCCCGTGTACGCTCCGTCACCCATCCTAACCGGCGCGACGAGCACGGTGTTCGTGCTGATCCGGACATGGGAGCCGATGACCGTGCGGTGCTTGTTCACACCGTCGTAGTTCGCGGTGATGACGCCGGCGCCGAGGTTGCCCTTCTCCCCCACCTCGGCGTCGCCGACGTAGTTGAAGTGCGCGAGCTTGGTGCCCTCGCCGATGACCGCGTTCTTGGTCTCGGTGAAGGTGCCGATCTTGCCGCGGGCGCCGAGCACGGTGCCGGGACGGAGGTACGCGAACGGGCCGACCGTCGCGCCCGCGCCGATCACGGCGAGCGTCGCGTCCGTGCGGGTGACGGTCGCGCCTTCGCCGACCTCGGTGTCGGTCAGCGTCGTGTCCGGTCCGACGGTCGCACCGGTCTCGATGACGGTGGCGCCGCGCAGCTGCGTGCCCGGGAGGACGGTGACGTCGGGGGCGAGCTTCGCCTTGACGTCGATCCACGTCGTCGCGGGGTCCTGCACGGTCACGCCGGCGAGCTGCCAGGTGCGGACGATCAGCGCGTTCAGCTTCGCCGCCGCGTCGCTCAGCTGGGCGCGGTCGTTGATGCCCTCGACCAGCCACGACTCGGCGACGGGGAGCGCATCCACGTCGAAGCCGGCCTCGCGGAGCAGCCCGATCACGTCGGTCAGGTACTTCTCGCCCTGGGCGTTGTCGGTGGAGACCAGCGCCAGTTTGTCGCGAAGGGCGGCGAGCCCGAACAGGTAGATGCCGGCGTTGATCTCGCCGATCGCCCGCTCCTGCTCGCTCGCGTCCTTGTGCTCGACGATGCGGTCGAGGTGGCCCTGGGGGGTGCGCACGATGCGGCCGTAGCCGGTCGCGTCGGCCGGGAACGACGACAGGATCGTCGCGGCCGCCTCGCCCGCACGGTGCCGCTCGATGAGCTCGCGGAGAGTGCCCGCGTCGAGCAGCGGGACGTCGCCGTTCACGACCAGCACATCCCCGGAGAAGTCGGCCGGGAGGGCCTCGACGGCGAGCTCTACCGCGCGGCCGGTGCCCGGCACCTCGTCCTGGTCGACGATGACGGCCTCCGGCAGGTCGGCCTCGATCACCTCGGCGAGACGGTCGCGCTCGTGACGCACGACGGCGACGACGTGCGCGGCGTCGAGCTCGCGCGCGGTGGCCAGAACGTGGGACACGATCGGGATGCCGCCCAGCGGGTGCAGCAGCTTGGGGGTGGCGGACTTCATCCGCGTGCCCTGCCCCGCCGCGAGAACGACGATGGCGAGATTCTGGTCGGTCAATGTCCCTCCAGGGGGTCGGGCTGTCGGTCGCTCCGCCTCCAGGACTCGAACCTGGACCTCACAGCTCCAAAGGCTGTCGTGCTGCCATTACACCAAGGCGGAACGCGCGTTTCGCGCAGATGACAGTCTGCCAGACGTGTCCCGACCGAACCCCCAATAGCATGGGGGGATGGCCGACGCACGAGACGAGGTGGACCGCATCGTGGACGCCTGGCTGCGCGAGCGTCCGGACCTCGACTTCGCCCCGCTCCAGGTGCTCTCGCGGGTCGACCGGCTCTCCCGCCACCTCGACCGCGCGCGCCGCGGGGCGTTCGAGCGCTCCGACCTCGACTCGTGGGAGTTCGACGTGCTGGCGGCCCTCCGCCGCGCGGGAGCGCCGTACCAGCTGAGCCCCAAGTCGCTGCTGCAGCAGACGCTCGTCTCGTCCGGCACCATGACGAACCGCATCGACCGCCTGGTCGCGCGCGGGCTCGTCGAGCGCCGCACCGACCCGAACGACGGCCGCGGCATCCTCGTCCAGATGACCGCGCAGGGTCTCACCCGGGTGGATGCGGCCATCACCCGCCTAGTGGATGCCGAGGCCGAGTTGCTCGACGGCCTCTCCCCCGCCGACGCCGAGCGTCTCGCCGGGCTCCTGCGCAAGCTGAGCCTCGGGTTCGACACCGAAGGGTGATGCGGCTCGGGAGCGCGACGCTCACGGCCGCCGCATGATCCGCTCCCAGGATGCTGTTATCCCGCTCTCATAAACTCGGGCGCGATGAGACTCTCCCGACTGAAGCGACTCCCCTCTCGGGTCAAGCGCGCCGCGCGCTATGAGATCCACGCGCACTGGCGCCGCCAGCCGATCGTACAGGGCTCCGTCTTCTACGAGTCGTTCTCGGGCAACGGGATGCTCGACAACCCCGAGGCGATCTTCCGCGAGCTGCTCGCGAGCCCCGATCTCGGCCACCTGACCCACATCTGGGCTCTGTCGGATCTGACGCAGTACCGCGCCGCGGTCGAGGAGTTCGCCGGCGACGACCGCGTCAGCTTCGTCCGCTACGGATCCGCCGCGTACTACCGCGCGCTCGCCACCAGCCAGTACCTCGTCAACAACGCGACCTTCCCGCCGGACTTCTCGAAGCGTCCCGGCCAGGTCTACCTCAACACCTGGCACGGCACGCCTTTGAAGCGGATGGGCTACGACATCGAGGACGGCGCCCTCGCCACCGCGAACATCATCCGCAACTTCGTGCAGGCCGACTACCTGCTCTCGGCGAACCCGTTCATGTCGGAGCAGATGTACGAGGCCGGCTACAAGCTGACCGGGATCTACAGCGGCACCCTCGTCGAGGAGGGGTACCCGCGCATCGACCGGCAGTTCCTCGACGGCGCTGGGCGCGAGACGGTGCGACAGCGGCTCATCGCCGCCGGGATCCCGCTCGGCGACCGGAAGATCGTGCTCTACGCGCCGACCTGGAAAGGGCAGACGTTCGGCCGTCCGGAGGACGACCTGGACGCCCTTCTCGCCCACATCGCGCAGATCGAGGAGCGCATCGACACCAGCCGGTACGCGGTGCTGCTGAAGACGCACCAGACCGTACACTCCCTGGCCGCGCACCGGCCGGAGCTGAAGCGGATGCTCGTCCCCAACGAGATCCCGACCAACCTCGTGCTGGGCGCCACGGACATCCTCATCTCCGACTACTCCAGCATCTTCTTCGACTTCCTGCAGACGGGCCGGCCGATCGTGTTCTTCACGCCCGACCTCGCCGACTACGCGGGCACCCGCGGGCTCTACTTCGAGCCCGAGGAGTGGCCGGGCCCTGTGCTGCTGTCGGCCCGCGAGGTCGGCGACGAGCTGCACGCCATCGCCGAGGCGGGCGACACCGTCCCGGTCGAGTCGCAGGAGCGATACCTGGACATGCAGCGGCGGTTCACCCCCTATGAGGACGGCGAGGCGTCGCGCCGGGTCGTCGACATCGTGTTCCGCGGCGTGCGCGACGGGTACCGCCTGCGCACCGACCTAGCGGACGACGGCCGGCAGAAGATCCTGCTGTACCTCGGTGGGATGCGCCCCAACGGCATCACGACGTCTGCGCTGAACCTGCTCAACAACCTCGACCACGACCGCTACGACGTCTCCGCGTTCTTCGCCCAGAGCCGGTCGCAGGTCGTCATCGGGAAGCAGCGGCAGATCCATCCATCGGTCCGGCAGTTCCCGCGCGTCGGCGGGATGAACGGCACCAAGCTGCTGCATGTCGCCCGGCACCTCGACTTCCGGCGCGGGCGCATCGCCCAGCACGCCGACATCCCGGCCCAGAACCGGCTGTGGGACGACGAGTGGTACCGCTGCTTCGGCGAGAGCCGGTTCGACTACGTCGTCGACTTCTCCGGCTACGGGCCGTTCTGGGCGACGCTCTTGCTGCACTCCCCCGACGCCCAGCGCGCGATCTGGCTGCACAACGACCTGGCGTCGGACGCGCACCGCGAGGTCAACGGCGAGAAGCGGATGCTGCACAGCCTCACGCAGATCTTCACCCTGTACGGCCAGTACGACCACCTCGTCTCCGTCTCGCCCACGCTGTCCGAGATCAACCGCACGTCGCTCGCCGAGTACGCGGCGCCCGAGAAGTTCGTGTCGGCGCTGAACACGGTCGACGCCGAGCACATCCTCGAGAACGCGGGCGCCGACCTGCACGAGCTGACCTTCGACGAGGAGACCGGGAGCATCCCGGACTGGGCCGAGCTGCTGCTCGCCGACGACGACGTCACCACGTTCGTCAACGTCGGCCGCCTGTCGCCCGAGAAGAACCAGGCGCGGCTGATCCGCGCGTTCTCCGCGGTGCATGCGGACAACCCGCGGACACGTCTCGTGATCGTCGGGTCCGGGCCGCTGGCAGGCGAGCTGGAGGGTCTGGTCGCCGAGCTGGGTCTCGAGGGTTCGGTGTTCCTGACCGGGATGCAGCGCAACCCGCACGCGATCATGGCGAAGGCCGACTGCTTCGTGCTCTCCAGCGACTACGAGGGCCAGCCGATGGTGCTGCTGGAGGCGCTGGTGCTGCAGCTGCCGATCGTGACGGTCGAGTTCGCCTCGGCCAAGAACGCCCTCCCCGCGGGCAGCGGCATGATCGTGCCGCAGACCGTGGACGGCGTGGCGGACGGGATGCGCGCCTTCCTTCGTGGAGACGTGCCGGACAGCCACTTCGACTACCACGCGTACAACCGCAAGGCGGTCGGCGAGTTCTACCGGGCGATCGGCGCACCGGGCGCCTGAGCGCCCGGCGGCGGTTCAGTAGTACGCCGAGACGGGCGTGTACCAGCCGTAGCCGTCCGTTCCGCGGGCGAACAGCTGCGCGGTGTAGCCGTACGCGACCAGGGCGGGCGAGTCGGTGAACGTCCCTCCGGTCGGACCGGGGATGGCCTTCCACCCGGACCAGTCGGCGTTCCACCTGTTGAGGTACGCCTTCCCGTCCGCGCCCTTCACGGCGACCAGGTAGACGTTCGCCGCCGGGTCGTACGCGGCCGCCGGACTGCCGGTCAGCCCGCCCGCGAGGGCGACGCCCTCGACCACCGTCCACTGCGAGCCGTTGGTGCGACTGTAGGTCTGGTAGAGCTTGTCGTCGGCGCCGCGGGCGAACACATCCACCGACGAGCCGAACACCGTGATCGCCGGCTCTCCGACCAGGGGCACGCCGAACAGGATCTTCTGCGACCCCACCCACTGGCCGGCGAGGGTGCGCACGGAGTGCCAGGTGGTTCCGTCGGTGCTGCGGACGACGACATGGGAGTCGCCCCACACGGCGTCGAAGGCGACAGCGGGAGGTTCGAGGGCGGTCGGCAGTCCGGGGTCGGTCCAGGGGGCCCAGGTCTTCCCGCTGTCCGTGCTGGTGATCGAGTACACACGGGTGTTGCTGGTCAGCGCCCACAACTCGATCCGGCCGCGCGATGCGGTCAGCGCCGGTCGTCCGACGATGGTCGTCCCGGCCGGCGGCGAGATGGTGTTCCAGCCGGTCCAGGTCGTCGCCCGGACCTTCCAGGCGATCGCTCCGCTCGTCGTACGCGCGGCCGCCACGTAGCGGCTCTGCCCGGGGTCGAAGGTGACGGCGGGAGCGCTCGCGATCGTTCCGCCGAGGCCCGGGTTCCAGGCGATCTCGGGGAGGTGGTGGTTGCCGCTCAGGTCGAACTTCTCCCACGGGCCGATCGCCGCCCGGTTCGCGAGGAGCACACCGTCGCCCCCAGACTCGGCGACGACGTACTTGCCCGTCGCCTTCGAGAGCAGCGCCACCCATCCCTCGGTCGACTCGGTGAGCGTGAACTTCTCCCGATCGCCGATGGATCCGGCACTCGCCCGCAGTTCCGTCGAGGTCGCGTCGACCGTCACGAAGCGGCCGGCGCTCCGCGAGCGGAAGGACACCGACCCGAGGTCGTCGTTGTTGAAGACGAGGTCGAACAGCTCGTCGGCTCCCACTGTGGTCGCCTTCGGCCACAGCACGTTCGACTCGTAGCTGACCACCGTGACCTGCCGGGAGTTCGCGCGTGCCGACAGCGACACCTCCGCGGTCGGCGCGGGGACGGTGGGCACGGCTGCCGGCGGGTTCTCGGGCAGGATGCGCCACTGCTGATTGGTGCGGTCGCCCGACGTCTTGCACGCCCAGCTGACGATGGCGGTCCCCTCGTCGGTCTTCCCCTCCGCCACGTCGAGGCACTGGCCGCTCCAGCGGACATTGGTGAACGTCGTCGATCCGTTGGTGTTGGTGGACGGCTTCCACCGCTGCGCCAGGTCGTCCTTGCTGCAGGTGCGCACGAGGGTGGGCGCCGACTCGGCGGATGCGGTCAGGCACTGCAGCTCCTCCGTCCCGGACGTCGAGCGCCAGGAGGTCAGCATCCCGGAAGCCGGATCCGTCGGGGAGGCCGCCCACGCCCAGTTCTGCTTCTCGCCGTTGACATCGTTGCCGACCACGCCGTTGCCCGCGGTCGCCGTCAGCACCTTGCCGGTGCCGAGCAGCGTGCGCACGCTGACCCGCGGCTCGCGGCCCAGCGCCCCGACGTCGTTGAAGACCTCGTTCTCGGTGGTCGTGCAGGACCAGAGGATCAAGCGGCTTCCGTTTCCGGTTGCACCGCCGGCCACGTTGATGCACTTGTTCGAGACCGGGTTGTAGATCGTCCCGTCGCCGCGGTGATGCCAGACCTGGAGGGCGTCGCCCTGGCGGCAGCGTGCCGTCACGATCGTGCTGTTGTCGGCGACGCCGGAGGCTGCGACGCAGAGCGTCAGGTCCGGGCCGTCCACGTCTCCGGGACCCGTGAGGTCGAACACCGTCATCGATCGGCCCTCGTCGTGGAACCGCACCTTCTGGTTGCTTCCGTTGTTGCAGTCCCAGATCCCCAGCTGCCGGCCGGGCTTCGTGTCGCTGTCGGGCACGTCGATGCAGCGACCGGACTGCTGCCCCACCAGCGGGTACGCCTGTGAGCCGGGAACCGCCGGCGACGCGGCCGTCTCAGGGTGGGAGACGATCATCCGGGCGTTCTGCGAATCGCAGCCCCCCAGGACCGCGTGGATGCCGAACACACCGAGGCGCGCGAGCAGGCACTGCCCGTCCTTCTGGTTGCGGAGCGTCGTCGTCCCGTCCGCCTGCTGCTGCACCGACCAGAACAGTCCGGCGCGGTCGCTCCTCTCGTAGCACTGCTGCTCCGTCGCGACCTCATGGCCGTTGTCGGTCGACCATGACGCGAGGCACAGGGCGGACAGCGTGTTCACGATCACGCCCGCCCGTTCGCCGGCCGGGCCGACACCGGCTCGCTCCTGCGGGACGAAGGTCCAGCGTGCCGACGTGTCGGTCGCCCGTCGGTTCATGAACAGCGCACCGCCGGGTTCGCCCCCGCCGTGCAGGGCGAGGCCGGCGTCGATGACGATCGGGGCGTCCGCGGGGAAACCGGGCGTGGCGTTCGGCGCGAGGGAGGCGAGGACGCCGGCGATGTCGTCCGGGTACGGTCCGATGTCCTGGCCCGGGCAGCCGATGTGGCTCATCACCGACCGGCAGCGGTCGTTCACGACCGGGTGGTTGAGGCTCAGCAGGTGCCCGAACTCGTGGATCATCACCGCCGCCTTCTCGAGCTGGGTGAGTCCGTCCATCTGGGCCCGGTACGCGTCGATCCGCCCGGTGTCGTAGGTGCCGGTCCCGGCGGTGCCGCACGCCGAAGCCCCGGCGGACGCGTACGCGTCGCGGCGGCCGGTCGCCGGGTAGACCGTGACGTATGACGTGTTGGCGTGGAAGGTCGCCGGCGGCTCTGCCGACACCTCGAGGGTGATGAGCCCGGGCAGCGCATCCTCCCAGGCGGCGGCCGCCGCGCGGACGGCCGTCCGGTAGTTCGCGGGAAGTTCCGAGTCGTACGTCACGTGCATCGCCGGGCGCACCGGCTGGGTCGGCGAGCAGCGGGAGTTGCTCACCGCATCCACCCACGCGAGGGCAGGTCGATCGACGGCCAACACACCGGACGTGACGAGCAGGACGACGGCGACGGCCGCAGCGGCCCAGCGCCCGAAGGAATAACGCAACACGCCCTTTAGGACGCGCCGCTCACTCCGCCCATGACGCCCTCTCGCATCTATACCTCTCCCGTGCCCCTCCCCCCGCCGTCGAGTACACGATTTTTGCACACCGCGGCGGCGTGTCGCGGTAAGGAATCGTGTACTCGACGGTGGGGGGTGCGGGGGGTCAGGCGCGGGCGGCGAGGGCGGCGAGGTCGAGGCCGGAGGGGAGCTCGCCGTAGAGGGCTCCGCGCTCGGGGCCGAGCCGGGCGGCGACGAAGGCGTCCGCGACGGCGACGGGTGCTGTGCGGATGAGCAGGGAGGCCTGCAGCGCGACGGCCAGTGCGGCGACGAGCGGGCGCACCGCCGCCTCGGCCGCGGCGGGGTCGTCGGATGCGAACGCCGCTGCCGTCGCCAGGCGCGCCCGCAGGCGGTCATGGTGTCCGTCGAAGGTCCTGTACACGCCGCGCGCTGCGGCTAGCTCGGCGTCGAACGCCTCCGCCGCCGCAGGCTCCCGACGCAGCGCGCGCAGCACATCCAGGGCGATCACGTTGCCCGAGCCCTCCCAGATCGCCATCACCGGCTGCTCCCGATACCGCCGGGCCAGCGGGAACGCCTCCGTGTACCCGTTGCCGCCCAGACACTCCAACGCCTCGTACGCGTGCCCCGGACCGCGCTTGCACACCCAGTATTTGGTGACGGCGGTCGCGAGCCGGCGGAGCGCCACATCCCCCTCCGGCGCATCCGCATCGTGAGCGCGCGCCAACCGGAGGGACACGGCGGTCGCCGCCTCCGACTCCAGCGCGAGGTCGGCGAGCACCGCCGTCATCGCGGGCTGGTCGATCAACCGCCGCCCGAACGCCGCGCGGTGCCGCACGTGCCAGGCCGCCTCGGCGACCGCCTGCCGCATCCCCGCCGCGCTGCCGTAGACGCAGTCGAGACGCGTGCGGTTCACCATCTCGAGGATGGTGCGTACACCGCGGCCCTCCTCCCCCAGCAGGTATCCGACCGTCTCGTCGAACTCGACCTCGGACGACGCGTTCGAACGGTTGCCGAGCTTGTCCTTCAGCCGTTGGATGAGGAACACGTTGCGCGCGCCATCGTCCAGCACGCGTGGCACGAGGAAGCAGGAGAGCCCGTCCGCGGTCTGCGCGAGCACGAGGAACGCGTCCGACATGGGCGCGGAGCAGAACCACTTGTGGCCGGTGAGCAGCCAGCGTCCGTCGCCGTCTGCGAGTGCGCGGGTCGTGTTGGCCCGCACATCCGATCCGCCCTGCTTCTCGGTCATGGCCATCCCGAACAGCGCGGAGGTCTTGCCCGCGAGCAACCGGCCGTCGTAGTCGCGGCTGAGCAGCCGCGGCATCCACTCGGCGGAGAGGCTCTCGGAGGCGGCGAGCGCGGGGACGGCGGCGTGCGTCATCGATACCGGGCAGGCGTGGCCCGGCTCGACCTGCGCGAACTGCAGGAAAGCCGCGGCGCGGGCGACGTTCGCCCCGGGACGCGGGTCCGCCCACGCGGAGGTGTGGGCACCGGCCGCGACCGCAGCGGCGATGACCCGGTGGTAGCCGTCGTCGTACTCGACCTCGTCGATCCGGTTCCCCCAGCGGTCGAAGGCGTGCAGCTCGGGCTCGTGCCGGTTGGCGAGCTCAGCATCCCGCTGGAACGCCTCCGAGCCGACCAGGCGGCCGATGTCGCCGAGCGAGGGGATGGCCCAGGCGGCGTCATAGCGCTCCACGCCCTCCCGGAGCGGCAGGTTCGCCGCGAACTCGTCCACGTCGACGCGCGGCGGCGCCTGGTTCACGACGGTGTGGGTGACCATGGCGGGAGTCTAGCTCCGGCCGCCGGGTAGGCTGGAGACCCTCATGGCTCACCTTCTCGGCGCGGAATCCCTTCACCTGGAGTACCCGACGCGCACCGTCTTCGACTCGGTCACGCTGGGGCTCTCCGAGGGCGACCGCGTCGGCGTCGTCGGCCGCAACGGCGACGGCAAGTCCACGCTGCTGCAGCTGCTCGCCGGGCGCATCGAGCCGGACTCGGGCCGGGTGACCCGCCGCCGCGGGGTGACGGTCGGGATGCTCGACCAGCGCGACGAGCTGCCGTCGCAGCTGACGGTCGGGCACGCCATCGTCGGCGACAGGGAGGAGCACCTCTGGGCGGGCGATCCGCGCGTCCGCGACGTGCTGGCCGGGCTCGTCTCCGACATCCGCTGGGAGGCGACGATCGGGGAGCTCTCCGGCGGCCAGCGTCGTCGCGTCGCGCTGGCCGCGCTGCTGGTGCACGACCACGACATCCTCTTCCTCGACGAGCCGACGAACCATCTCGACCTGGAGGGCGTGGCCTGGCTCGCCCAGCACCTCAAGGGCCGCTGGTCGGCGGCGTCGGGCGCACTCGTCGTCGTGACACACGACCGGTGGTTCCTGGACGAGGTTTCCACGACGACGTGGGAGGTGCACGACGGCATTGTCGAGCCCTTCGAGGGCGGGTACGCCGCCTACGTCCTGCAGCGCGTCGAGCGCGACCGGATGTCCGCGGTCGCGGAGACGAAGCGGCAGAACCTCATGCGCAAGGAGCTGGCATGGCTGCGTCGCGGCGCTCCGGCGCGCACCTCGAAGCCGAAGTTCCGGATGGACGCGGCCGCCACGCTGATCGCCGACGAGCCGCCGCCCCGCGACACCGTCGAGCTGACGACGCTGGCCACCTCCCGCCTGGGCAAGGACGTGGTCGACCTGATCGACGTCTCGGTCTCGTACCCGCCGAAGACGGTGCTGCGCGACGTCGAGTGGCGCATCGCCCCCGGCGAGCGCACGGGCATCCTCGGCGTCAACGGAGCGGGCAAGTCCACACTGCTCGGGCTTGTCGCGGGAACCGTGAAGCCGGACTCCGGAACCGTGAAGCGCGGCAAGACGGTGCGCATCGCCACCCTCACCCAGCAGCTCGCCGAGCTCGACGACGTGCAGGACGAGCGGGTCTCCGCGGTCGTCGCGGGCAAGCGGACCACCTACCTCGCCGGCGGCAAGGAGGTCACCCCTGGCCAGCTGCTGGAGCGTCTCGGCTTCTCGAACGCCCAGCTCTCCACCCCGGTGAAGGATCTGTCGGGCGGCCAGAAGCGCCGGTTGCAGCTGCTCCTCATCCTCCTCGACGAGCCGAACGTGCTCATCCTCGACGAGCCGACCAACGACCTCGACACGGACATGCTGGCCGCGATGGAGGACCTCCTCGACTCGTGGCCGGGGACGCTGCTGGTCGTCTCCCACGACAGGTACCTGCTCGAGCGCGTCACCGACCAGCAGTACGCCGTGCTCGACGGCCGCCTGCGGCACCTTCCCGGCGGCGTGGACGAGTACCTGCGTCTGCGCCGCGCACAGGGCGCGGTCGGGGCTGCGGTCTCCGATGCTGTCGCGAGCGTCGCATCCACACCGACGACGCCCGTCACCCCCGCGCTTTCCGGCGCCGCACTCCGCGCCGCCGAGAAGGAGCTGTCGGCGCTCGACCGCCGGCTCGCCAAGGTGGGCGACCAGGTCGCCGCCAAGCATGAGGAGCTGGCGCGGCACGACCAGAGCGACTACCAGGGCCTCGGCCGGCTCACCGACGAGCTCCGGACGCTGGAGGGCGAGATCGCCGACCTGGAGACCCGCTGGCTGGAACTCTCGGAACAGCTGGAGGGCTGACCACGCACGCGCGGCATCCCGCGTCCACTCCCCCGGACTGGGGAACGAACTCGGCCTCTCGCTGTGCGATGATCCTGAGGATCGGTCGCGAAACCCGACCCGACGCGGCCGACGGGGACGGGAGCGCCACGTGACTGACCAGGAACGGGCCGACGAGCGGCCCCTGTTCGGACGGGACCGTGCCCGCGAGACGATGCTCCTGGTCGCGCACCGCGCCAAGGAGCGCGGCGGGGCGGTGCTCGTCACCGGCGAGGCCGGCATGGGCAAGACAGCGCTGCTCGCCGACGTGGCCCAGCGGCTCGACGGCTGGACGGTGCTGCGGGTGCACGCCGACTCGTTCGAGTCCGACCTCGCCTACGCGACCGTGGAGACCCTCGTCCGCGGCCTGAACGCCCAGCGGACCGGCACGAAGCGGGGAACGGATGCCGCCATCCGCCCGCCGTCGCCCGGCGACGACCCGCTGACGGTCGGCCGGTTGTTGCTCGACGCCATCGACGCGATCGACGGACCGGTGTGCCTCATCGTCGACGATGCGCAGTGGGTGGACGAGCCGTCCGCGCGCGCCCTGCGTTTCCTGGTACGACGGCTCGCGGAGCAGTCCTTCCTGTTCACGGCGGCCGCGCGGCCGCAGTCGAACAGCGTCAGCGGCCTGTTCGACGACCTGGCCTCCACCACCACGAACCACGCCCGCGTCGAGCTCACACCGCTGGCCGTCGGCGACACGCAGGAGCTCGCCCGCCACATCCTCGGGCACCCCGTCTCACGCCGCACCGCGACGCGCCTGACCGAGGCGACGCAGGGGTCGCCGCTGCTGCTCAGTGTGCTCCTCGGCCAGCTGCGCGACACCTTCGCCCAGGCGCTGCACCCAGCCGGATGGGACCTCCCGGCTACCGCGATCACGCCGCTCGCCACCGCGATCGCCGCCTCCCTGGAGGGCGCCGAGCCGTCCGTGCGCGCGGCGGCGGAGCTCATCGCGGTGCTCCGCGACCCCCTTCCGCTGCCGGTCGTCGGCACCATCGCGCAGCGCCTCGGGATCGACGTGGATGTGCCCGGTGCGGTCGCCCGCGGGCTCGTCCTCGCCGAGACGCGCGACGGGGTGGTCCGCGTCGAGCCGGCGCACGCCATCCTCGCCGACGCCCTTGCGGGCGAGTTGTCGCTGGAGAGGCGCGTCGCCATCCACCGCGTCGCCTCCGAGGTGCTCTCCGGTCACCGGGCGCTGCGGCACCGGGTGGAGGCCGCCGACCGCGCCGACCCGACCCTGGTCGCCGAGCTGCTCTCCGCCGCGCTCACGGTGTCCGACCTCGGGCAGGCGGAGCAGGCCCTCAGCTACGCCCGGTCGGCCGTCGACCTCGCGGACGGCAGCGACGCGGAGCGCGCGCTGCTCGAACTCGGGCTCATCGCCATGCGGTTCCGGATGCACGAGCGCATCCTGGACCTCCGGCCCGCCTTCGAGGCGACGCCGGCGTCGCCCACGCGGGACGCGGTCCTGCTCGAACTGCGGACTCTCTCGCGTGACCTCCCGGGCGCGCTGGCGTTGGCGCTTGAGTTCGAGCGGCGGCCCGCTGTCACCCCGGACGAGCGGGCCCTCCGCTCCCACGTGGCCGAGGCGCTCCCGAAGGTGCTCATGGCGATGGGCGATTTCGCCGGCGTGATCGACCACCTCGACGCCGCACGGGAGCACATCGCCGCCTCCCCCGCGCCGAACGAGGTCGCCGATCCGGCCCTCCGCTGGCTGGCCGCGCCCCAGGACGACCTGACGCGTCTGCTCGGCTGGGCGATCAACTCGGCCGCGCACTCCCGTCGTCCCGACCTTTTCGGACCGCTCACCGTCGAACTCGACGAGCTGCTCGTCGGGCACGAGTCGCCCGCAGCGGTGGATGCGCTGGTCAGCCGCTCACGCGTCTTCATCCTCAGCGGCGACATCGGCCGCGCGCGTGCCGACCTGGCGCGCGCTGCGGACCTGGTGCGACGCTTCCCCTCCAGCTGGACCGCCGGATTCGCACGCACGATGTACGCGCACATCCTCTTCCTCACCGGCGAATGGGAGGACTCCGTCACCCTCGCGGACACGGCCGTCGCGCTCGCGCTCGACGAGACCGACCTGTCCTGCTGGCCGATCGCCCTGTGGACCTCCGCGCTGGTGCGCGCCGGCCGCGGCGAGGCGGAGGCGGTCGAGGAGCGGCTCCGCGCTGCCGCGCAGGCCGACCCGCGCATCACCGGATCGTACGACGGCGACCTGCCGCATCTCGCGCGTGCGGAGCTCGGGCGCGCCCTGGGCCGGCCCGAGGAGCAGCTGGCGGCCGCCGAGCAGGCAGAGGCTGCCGCCTCCCGCGGCTCCACGCTCGGCTGGCTGACGTACCGGATCGACGCCCTCGCGGCCCTGGGGCGGCCGGCGGAGGCGCGCGAGGCGTACGAGCGGGCGGCGTCGTCGCCGATGTGGCGGCCGTACTACGGCTCGCTGCGGTGGCTGGAGGGGCGGGTGCTCGAAGCCGAGGGGCACACCGCCGAGGCGCTCGAGGCCTACGAAGACGCGGTCGCCGAGCCCGGCGCGGAGCGCTTCCCCTTCCCCCGCGCGGTGGCTGCCCTGGACGCCGGACGGCTCGCCGCCGCGCAGCCGGGCGCCACGGCCGACGGCAGAGAGCGGGCGAGGGCGCAGCTGGATGCGGCGGCCGAGACGTTCCGCCGGCTCGGTGCAGCGGGATACCTCGCCCGCTGTGTGCGTCTGCTCGATGAGACGGCGGTCGCGACCTCGGCCGTCGACCCGCTCGCGACGCTCACGACGCGGGAGCGGCAGGTAGCGCACGCGCTCGCCGCGGGGATGACGAACAAGGAGATCGCGGAGCGCCTCTACGTGTCCGTGACGACCGTCAACTTCCACGTCCGCAACATCCTCTCGAAGCTCGGGCTGCGCTCGCGCCGGGACCTCCGCACGCTGTCGCGGAGGAGACCCGTCAAGTCTTGACGGTTTCGCGCTCTGGGCAGCGTTCGCGGGCCGAGCGCTGGTTAGGGTGAGAACACCTGGGATGCCCGGCCCGGGACGTGGATACGCTTCAGATTCCGACGAATCGTCTCAACCCGACGCGTGTCGTGGCCGGGCATCCTCGGGCATCGACACCCTCGGGCATCGACATCCTCGGGCATCCGCCGTCAGTCGCCGAGGATGCGTGCCCCATGCACCGGCCCGGTGGCGCGGACCGCCCTCACCCGGGAAGCGCTGAGCGCGATCTGCAGGTCGATGGCCGAATCGAGATCGGCCGCCAGGAAGGCGACGGTCGGGCCGGATCCGGACACGATTCCGGCCAAAGCCCCGTTCATCTCGCCCAGCTCGATCACGTCGGCGATCTCGGGCACCAGGTGGATGGCCGGAGCCTGCAGGTCGTTCGTCAGAGCCTCCGCGAGCATGGCCGGCTCACCGGCGCGGAGGGCCTGCAGCACGGCGGAGTCGACGGTCGGCGAAACCTGCGCCGGGGCGATGTCGGCCGCATGGCGCTCGCGGTGCCGGTCGAGCTCGCTGTAGACGCGCGGTGTGCTCAGCTCGCCGTCGGGGAGCGCCAGCACCCAGTGGAACTGGCCCGTCGCCAGGGCCGGGCTCAGCCGGTCGCCGCGACCGGTGCCGATGGCAGTACCGCCGACCAGGGCGAAGGGCACGTCGGCACCCAGCGTGGAGGCGAGGGTCAGGAGCTCTTCCCGCCCGAGCTCCGTGCCCCAGAGCGTGTCGCAGGCGACCAGCGTGGCGGCGGCGTCCGCCGAGCCTCCGCCCATCCCGCCGGCGATGGGAACGTGCTTGTCGATCTCCAGCCGGACACCGCTGGAGTAACCGGTCCTCTTGGCCAGCAGGCGCGCGGCCTTGATCGCCAAATTGGATTCGTCCCGCGGCAGGCCGCTCGTGTCGACGCTGCCGCCGAAGCTCACCGAGAAGTCATCGGCGTGATAGGCGCGGACGTCCTCGTAGAGGGAGACGGCCTGATAGGCGGTCGCGACGTCGTGGTAGCCGTCCTCCATGACGGCGCCGACACGCATGAACACGTTGATCTTGCCCGGGGCGCGAACATGCACGCCGTCGACGTCCCACGCGTCCACCATGTCTCCAACCTACACACACCGGAACGCCCATGCTGGGCACGGCCTGAGCGCCTGTTCGCGCCGCCGCTACTCCGCGCCCGCGGCCGCCAGGCGTGCGAAGTCGGCCAGGGCGAGCTGCTCGCCGCGGAGGGACGGAGAGATGCCCGCCGCCAGCAGAGCCGCCTCCGCGGACACGGGGTCGCCGTAGACCGGGGCGAGGGCCTGGCGGAGCGTCTTGCGGCGCTGCTGGAAGGCGCCATCGACGAGGGCGAACGTGCGGAGACGGAGCTGCTCGTCGCCCGGCGGGTCGTCTCGGCGCTCGAAGGCGACGAGGACCGAGTCGACGTTCGGCACCGGCCAGAAGATCTGGCGGCTGACGGAGCCGGCGGTGCGCCAGGTGCCGTACCAGGCGGCCTTCACGCTCGGGGCGCCGTAGACCTTGGATCCGGGCTGCGCGGCGATCCGGTGCCCGACCTCGGCCTGAACCATCACCACACCGGAGCGGAGGCTCGGGAAGTGCTCCAGGAAGTGCAGGAGCACCGGGACCGAGACGTTGTAGGGAAGGTTCGCGACCAGGCGCACGGGATCGACCGGAAGCTCGGTGATGGCGAGGGCGTCCCGATGCACCACGGTCAGGTGCGGGGCGGCGTCCGGCGCCAGCTGGGCCACCGTCGTGGGCAGCTGCGCGGCCAGCCGCCCGTCGATCTCGACGGCCACCACGTCCGCTCCGGCCTCGAGCAGCCCGAGGGTGAGGGATCCGAGCCCGGGGCCGATCTCCACGACGCTGTCTCCCGCCTTCACCTCGGCGACGCGGACGATCCGACGGACGGTGTTGGCGTCGATCACGAAGTTCTGGCCGAGCTTCTTCGTCGGGGTGACGTCGAGCAGCTCCGCCAGGTCGCGGATCTCCGCCGGGCCGAGCAGCCGGAGCTCGGTCACGCGATGATCCCGATGGGAGTGGTCGGCGGCGGTCCGACGGGTTCGCTGTCCCACCGGCCGTACACGAGCTCCGTGTTGGAGTTGATCTGCGCGGCGAGGGTCGAGGCGTCCGTTCCCATCACCTCGGCCATGGCCCGGAGGGTGTGCGGGATGAGGTACGGCGCATTCGGGCGGCCGCGGAACGGCATCGGCGTGAGGAAGGGGGCGTCCGTCTCCACCATCACCAGGTGGCGCGGGGCCGCCTCGAGGGCGGCACGGAGGTTGGGGGCGTTCTTGAAGGTGACGTTGCCCGCGAACGACATGTACCAGCCGTTGTCGGCGCAGATGCGGGCCAGCTCGACATCGCCCGAGAAGCAGTGGAACACCGTCCGCTCGGGGGCTCCGACCCGCTTCAGCGTGGCGACGACGGCCGCGTGCGCGTCGCGGTCGTGGATCTGCAGCGCGATGTCGTTCTGCTTCGCGATCTCGATGTGGGCCTCGAACGACCGGAACTGCGCGTCACGCCGGGGCCCCTCCTCCGTGCGGAAGAAGTCCAGGCCGGTCTCGCCGACGGCGCGGACCCGGGGTCGGCCCGCGAGCTCGGCGATCACGGCGAGGGCGTCATCCAGCTCTCCGCGTTCGTCGTAGTCCGGCGCGTCGTTCGGGTGCAGCGCGACGGCGGCCAGCATCCGCGGCTCGACGGCCGCCGTCTCGGCCGACCACCGGGACGTCTCGACGTCGTTGCCCACCTGGACGACCCCGCGCACGCCGACGCTGGACGCGCGGTCCAGCTGCTCGCGGTAGTCGAGCGGCTGCTCGCCGTCGGCGATCTCGAGGTGCGTGTGGTTGTCGTAGACGGGAACGGTCAGCGCCTCGGGCAGCGGAGGGTAGCTGAGGTCGCGGCCGTCCGTGACGTGCCGCTGCCGGACGAACGACGGGTCCGTCATACCGCGGCGACCGCCTCCGCGTCGATCCGCGGGAACAGCGCCTCGAGACCGTTGACCTCCGTGCCTGCCGGCAGCTGACCCCAGTCGCCCGCTGTCCGGAGCGGCTGCGCGTCGAGCGCGCCCAGCTCGCCGGCGACACCGAGCGACTCCCACAGCTTGCCGGTCGCGACCGGGATCACCGGCGACAGCAGCACGGCGAGGGACCGCAGCCCCTCGGCCGCCGTGTACAGCACGGTGCCGAGACGCTCGCGCTTGGCCTCATCTTTCGCCAGAGTCCACGGCTCCTGTTCGGTGATGTAGCCGTTGAGCTCGTCGACGATCCGCCAGATGGCCGTCAGGGCGTCGTGGATCGCCAGCCGCGAGATCGCCGCATCGGCGTCGGCCGCCGCGGTGCGGACGACCTCCTGCACGTGCAGGTCGACCTCCTGGTACTCGCCCGCCGGCGGCACGATGCCCTCGAAGTACCGCGTCACCATCGCGATCACGCGCGACGCCAGGTTGCCGAAGCCGTTGGCGAGCTCGGCCTGATACCTGGCCGCCAGATCCTCCCAGCTGAACGAGCCGTCCTGCCCGAAGTTGATGGCGCGCATGAAGTAATAGCGGAACGCGTCGGAGCCGAACGTGTCGGTGATCTGCGTCGGCGCGATGCCCGTCAGCTTGGACTTGGACATCTTCTCGCCGCCCACGAGCAGCCAGCCGTGACCGAACACGCGCTTCGGCACCTCGAGGCCGGCTGCCATCAGCATGGCGGGCCAGATGACCGCGTGGAACCGCAGGATGTCTTTGCCGACCAGGTGATTGGCGGGCCAGCGACGGGCGAACTCCTCGTCGTCCTGCCCGTAGCCGACGGCGGTGATGTAGTTGAGCAGCGCGTCGAACCACACGTAGACGACGTGCGACTCGTCCCACGGCACCTTGATGCCCCAGTCGAAGCTCGATCGCGAGATGGACAGGTCGCTCAGCCCCTGACGCACGAAGCTGACCACCTCGTTGCGGGCCGACTCGGGCTGCACGAAGTCCGGGCGCTCCTCGTAGAGCGACAGCAGTCGCTCGGCGAACTGGCTCATCCGGAAGAAGTAGTTCTTCTCCTGCAGCAGCTCGAGCGGCTTGGAGTGGATGGCGCAGACCTTCTGGCCCTCGTACTCCCCCGTGCCGTCGACGATCTCGCTCTGCGGCTTGAACTCCTCGCAGCCCACGCAGTACAGCGCCTCGTACTCGCCGGCGTAGATGTAGCCGTCGTCGTAGAGCTTCTGCAGGAACTTCTGGACGTTGACCTCATGCCGCTCGTCGGTGGTGCGGATGAAGTCGTCGTTGGCGATGTCGACGGTGTCGAGCAGCGGCAGCCACTCCTCGGTGACCAGCTTGTCGGCCCACTGCTTCGGCGTGGTGCCGTTGGCGGTCGCCGTGCGCAGGATCTTCTGCCCGTGCTCGTCGGTGCCGGTGAGCAGCCAGGTGTCGTCACCGGCCTGGCGGTGCCAGCGGGCGAGGACGTCGGCCGCGACCTCCGTGTAGGCATGCCCGATGTGCGGGACATCATTCACGTAGAAGATCGGCGTGGTGATGTAGAAGGAAGAGCCGTCGGACATGGTGACTATCCTACGGGCGCTGGAGCACGCGATCCGGTGTGTTACTCCGCCTGTGGAGAACGGGTTGCGCTGTGGACGGACTCGTCAGCCGCGCCGTTCGAGGGCGGCCTGGTAGAGGTCGCGCTTCCCGAGGCCCGTCGCCTCGGCGACCTCGGCCGCCGCATCCTTCAGCCGCGTGCCCGAGGCGACCAGCGCGAGCACCTGCTGCACCGCCGCTTCGGGGTCGGCCGCCCGCTCCGGAGCGCCGGCGACGACCACGACGATCTCCCCGCGCACGCCCTCGGCGGCCCAGGCGGCGAGCTCAGCGGCCGTCCCGCGACGCACCTCTTCGTAGAGCTTCGTCAGCTCGCGGCAGACAACGACGCGCCGGTCGGCGCCGAGCGCCGTCGCGATGTCGCCGAGGGAGGCGGCGAGCCGGTTCGGCGACTCGAAGAACACCATGGTCCGCTGCTCGGCGGCGACCGCCCGCAGGGTGGACAGCCGCTCCCCCTGCTTGCGCGGGAGGAAGCCCTCGAAGGTGAAGCGGTCGGTGGGGAGGCCGGAGACGGCGAGCGCGGTCAGCACGGCCGAGGGCCCGGGCAGCGCCGTCACGCCCACCCCCGCCGCCGCGGCCGCCTCGACCAGGTGGAATCCGGGGTCGGACACCGTGGGCATCCCGGCATCGGAGAGCAGCACCACATCCTGATCGCGCGCCAGCTCCACGAGCTCCGCCGCCCGATCCCGCTCGTTGTGGTCGTGCAGGGCGATCAGCCGGGGGCGGTTCTCGACGCCGAGGCCGGCCAGCAGCCGCTGGGCGACCCGGGTGTCCTCCGCCGCGACCACCGTCGCCGCGGACAGCACCTCCACCAGCCGCCGCGACGCGTCGCCGAGGTTGCCGATCGGAGTCGCGGCGAGGATGATCATGGCTTCTAGTGTGGCAGTCGAAAGTTGTCTGTCCGTCGAAAAGGCGACACCGAGCCTCCGCCCCTAGCATGGCTGGGTGACCTCTGCTCCTCCGACCGACCTCCCGGCCGCGCACGTCGCCGCGGTACCCGTCGGCACGCGCCTCGACGACTGGTGGGCGCGCGCCCTCGGAACGCCGGCCCGCCTGCGGCTGTGGATGTGGGGCGCGCCCGTCGCGGTTACCCTGCTCGCCGCCGTGCTGCGGCTGTGGAACCTGGGCCAGCCGCACGCGCTCGTCTTCGACGAGACCTTCTACGTGAAGGACTCCTGGAGCATATGGAATCTCGGCTACGAGGGCAGCTGGCCCGACAAGGCCGACGCGCGATTCGCCGCTGGCCAGACGCAGATCTTCGACGCGGATCCGTCGTTCGTCGCGCATCCACCGCTCGGAAAGTGGCTGATCGGGCTCGGGATGGCGGCCACCGGCCCGGCGAACTCGTTCGGCTGGCGGGTGTCCACCGCGATCGCCGGGACGATCGCCGTGCTGCTCGTCTTCCTCATCGCGCGCACCCTGTTCCGCTCGACGATGCTCGCCACGATCGCCGGCTTCCTGTTCGCGATCGACGGTCACGCTATCGTGATGAGCCGCGTCGCGCTCCTCGACAACTTCGTGATGTTCTTCGCGCTGCTGGCGTTCTGCTGCATCCTGCTCGACCGGCGCTGGGCGGCCGATCGGCTGGCTGCCAAGGTCGCGGCCGCCCGGTCGGCGGGTCGCGATCCGGCGTGGGGGCCCGTGCTGTGGTGGCGTCCCTGGCTGATCGCCGCGGGCATCCTCTGCGGGCTGTGCGCCGGGGTCAAGTGGACCGGCTTCTACTTCCTCGCCTTCTTCGCCGTGTACACCGTTGTGGTGGATGCGGTGGCCCGCCGCCGAGAGCGGCTGCCGTTCTACGCGAGCGGCGCCCTGCTCAAGCAGGCGCCGGCGACCTTCGTCCTCATGGTCCCGCTCGCGTTCGTCGCCTACGTCGCGACGTGGACGGGCTGGATCCTGTCGAGCAACGGCTACTACCGCCACTGGGCGGAGGCCGCGCACGCGCAGTGGACGGGCGCCTTCAGCTGGGTGCCGCTCTGGGTGCAGAACCTCTGGTACTACCAGACGCAGATGTACAACTACAGCATCAATCTGCACACCCCGCACCCCTACCAGTCGAACCCGTTGACGTGGATGCTGATGCTGCGACCGACGAGCATGTACTACGTCGGAACGACGAAGGGACAGGACGGCTGCCAGTGGGACTCCTGCTCGGCGGCGATCACATCGCTCGGCAACCCGCTCATCTGGTGGGCGGGGACGGCCGCCATCCTCTTCCTGGTGTACTGGTTGATCCGCTACCGCGACTGGAGGATCGGCCTCATCCTCACCGGGCTGGCGGCGGGCTACCTGCCGTGGTGGCTCTACATGGGCCGGACGATCTTCACCTTCTACTCGATCGCCTTCGAGCCGTACCTCATCCTCGCCCTCACGGCGGCCATCGCGATCGTGCTCGGGAAACGCACCGATCCGGAGCCGCGACGGCGCCGCGGCATCCTCTGGACCGGCGTCTTCCTGGCCGCCTGCACCCTGGTGAGCGCGTTCTTCTGGCCGATCTGGACGGGCCAGCAGGTGCCGTTCTGGTTCTGGCAGATCCACATGTGGCTGCCCAGCTGGGTGTAGCGCATGGGTCGGCTGGACGCTCCATACGGTGCCCTATCCGGTGTCGGAGGCCGGTGGTAGACCGAGTGGTATGACCGATGCGGAACAGCCCCTCGACCTCGTCCCCCTTCCCGGAAGTGAACGGCCGGAACGTCCCGGCTACCGCGCGCACGGCGGCCTTGCGCCCGACTCCCGGGTGGATGCGACGCTCGTCCTGCGCCGCCGCGCCGAACTCCCGCAGAGCGCCTTCGCCGAGCCGCTGAGCCGCGACGAGCTCGCGGAACGCTACGGCGCGTCCCCGGAAGACGTCGAGTTGGTCCGCAGCACGCTCGAAGGGCTCGGGCTGACCGTCGACGAAGTGGATGCGGGCGCGCGTCGTGTCCGCGTCTCCGGCCCCGTGCAGACCGTCGCCCGGGTGTTCGGCACCGACCTGGCCGAGTCGAGCGCCGACGACGCGGGCGAGGGTGCGACCGTCTACCGGCAGCGGACAGGCGGGCTCAGCATCCCGGCCGCGCTCGCCGGCGTGGTGACCGCCGTCCTCGGTCTCGACGACCGGCCCCAGGCACGGGCCCAGTACCGCTACGTCCCCGCGGCCGCGGTCAACACGAGCTACACACCGCCGCAGCTCGGCACGGTCTACGCGTTCCCCGACGGCACCGACGGGAGCGGGCAGACCATCGCGATCATCGAACTCGGCGGCGGCTACGTGCAGGAGGACCTCGACACCTACTTCGCCGGCCTCGGCATCCCGACGCCCAGCGTGCGCGCGGTCGGCGTCGACGGCGGCTCGAACGCACCGGACGGCAACCCGAATGGCGCCGACGGCGAGGTCATGCTCGACATCGAGGTGGCCGGCGCGCTGGCCCCGAAGGCCGAGATCGTCGTCTACTTCGCGCCCAACACCGACGCCGGCTTCCTGGATGCCGTGACCACCGCCGCGCACGCCGACCCGACCCCCGCGGCGATCAGCATCAGCTGGGGTCAGTCGGAGGACGGTTGGACGGCGCAGGCGCGCACCGCGTTCGATGAAGCGCTGCAGGACGCCGCCGCCCTCGGTGTGACGACCACCGCGGCCGCGGGCGACGACGGGAGCAGCGACCGGGTCGGCGACGGCCGGCCGCACGTCGACTTCCCGGCCTCCTCGCCGCACGCGCTCGCCTGCGGAGGCACGCGGCTCGAGGCGGACACCTCGACCGGCACGGTGCGCTCGGAGATCGTGTGGAACAACGGCACGGGCGGCGGTGCGACCGGCGGCGGCGTCAGCGCCGTGTTCCCGCTGCCGTCGTGGCAGGCGGGAGTCGGGGTGCCGTCGGGTGCGGACGGGACCGACGCGGGAGGCTCGGCCAACGGCCCGGGCGGGCGCGGGGTGCCCGACGTCTCGGCGGTCGCGGACCCGCAGACCGGATACCGCATCCGCGTCGACGGTCAGGACACCGTGATCGGCGGCACCAGCGCAGTCGCCCCGCTGTGGGCGGCGCTCGTGGCGCGGCTCGCGCAGTCCACGGGGAAGCCGCTCGGACTCCTCCAGCCGCGGCTGTACGACTCGGTTCCCGCCGGGAAGGTGGCGGACGGGTTCCGCGACATCACGACCGGCGACAACGGCGCCTACCGCGCGACGGCCGGGTGGGACGCCTGCACGGGTCTGGGCGTGCCGGACGGGACGCGACTGCTGTCGTCGCTCTGACCGGCACGGACGCGCGGCAGCGTGGGTCGCAACACGCCGTTATGCGGCGCGCATAACGGCGTGTTGCGACCCACGCTGCGGACGTGCGCGACGCGTGCGCGGCTCGGGCAAGCGCGCCGGGCCGACAGAATGGATCGGTGAGCACTCCGTCGGTCACCGCCCGTCCGCTGCCCTGGCTTCCGGGCCTCGTGGTGTGCGCCGTGGCGGCGGCCGTCGCGTGGGGAATCCACTGGCTGGTGCCCGCCGTGCCGCTGCTGACCGCGGCCGTGGTGCTCGGGATCGTGGTGGGCCAGCTCCCCGTCGCCCGGCCGGCCGTGACCGGACGACTCGCACCGGGACTGTCCGTCAGTGCCAAACGCCTGATCCGCATCGGCGTCGTACTGCTCGGCCTGAAACTCAGCTTGGGCGACATCGCCGGGCTCGGCTGGGTCGCCATCCTGACCACCGTCGGCGTCGTGCTGCTCAGCTTCGCGGGCACCTTCTGGATCGGTCGGCTGATGCGCCTCCCCGGTCACCAGCCGCTCCTGATCGCCACCGGCTTCTCGATCTGCGGGGCGTCCGCGATCGGCGCGATGAGCGGCGTCGTCAAGCCCAAGGACGAGGAGGCCGCGACTCCGGTCGCCCTGGTGACGCTGTGCGGCACGCTCGCGATCTTCGTCCTCCCGCTGTTCTGGCATCCGCTCGGATTGGATGCGCAGCAGTTCGGCCACTGGGTCGGCGCCGGCGTCCACGACGTCGGGCAGGTCGTCGCGACCGCGCAGCTCGCGGGCGCCGCCGCTCTCGCCGTCGCGGTCGTCGTCAAGCTCACCCGCGTGCTGATGCTCGCCCCGATCGTGGCGGTCGCCGCGGTCGTGGAGCGTCGCCGCCACGTCGCCGGCGACCCGGGCGTGAAGCGCCCGCCCATCGTCCCGCTCTTCGTCGCCGGGTTCCTGCTGGCCGTCCTGGTGCGGACGTTCGTGCCGCTCCCGTCCGCCGTGACGGACGGCGCCGACACCCTGCAGACCGTGCTGCTCGCGATGGCGCTGTTCGGCCTCGGCACGGCCGTCCGCCTCCGCACCCTGGTCGGCACCGGCTGGCGCGCCCTCGTCACCGGACTCGTCTCGTGGCTGCTGATCGCCGTGCTCGCGCTGGCCGCCGTCTGGGTGTCGACGGCCGCCTGAGCCGCGCTCAGTCGACGAGTTTCAGTCCGATGACACAGCCCACCAGGGCGACGATCAGCAGCGCCTTGACGAGGGAGAACCCGTCACCGCCGAACGTCATCGCGTAGAGCACGGTCAGCGCCGCGCCGATTCCGACCCAGACCGCGTAGGCGGTCCCGGTGGGGATCTCCCGCATCGCGAAGGCCAGTCCGGCCATGGATGCGAGAAGCGCTCCGACGAAGACCACGGACGGCCACAGCCGAGAGAGCCCCTCCGAGCGGCCGAGTGCTGTCGCCCAGACGGCTTCGAGCACGCCGGAGAGAATGAGAACGATCCAGGACACGATCCGACTCCTTGGCCAGTCTTGTCGCTCACCGGGTACTGAACCGTCGTCCGGGGCCCTGCGTGGGCCTCGCACCAGGGTAGCAAAGCGGGTTGCGGCGTGTTACGACGCCCGCCGGAGAGCGTCGGCGGCGTCGGGTAGCGTGAGGCCATGGCAGATCGCGAATACGGTTTCCGCACGCGGGCGATCCACGCGGGCAACATCCCCGACCCGGTGACGGGAGCGCGCGCGCTGCCGATCTACCAGACCAGCGCGTTCGTGTTCGACGACACGGCGGATGCCGCGGCGCGCTTCGCCCTGCAGAAGTACGGCAACATCTACTCGCGTCTCGCCAACCCGACCGTGGCCTCGTTCGAAGAGCGGGTCGCCAGCCTCGAAGGCGGCCTGGGCGCCGTGGCGACGGCCTCCGGCCTCAGCGCGCAGTACATCACCTTCGCGTCGCTGGTCGGCGCGGGCGACCACATCGTCGCGTCCGCGAACCTCTACGGCGGATCGATCACCCAGCTGGATGTGACCCTCCGGCGCTTCGGCGTCGAGACGACCTTCGTGCAGAGCGCCGATCCGGCGGACTACGCCGCCGCGATCACGGACCGTACGAAGCTCGTCTTCGCCGAGACCATCGCCAATCCGTCCGGCGAGATCGCGGACATCGAAGGTCTGGCGGAGGTCGCCCACGCGGCGGGCATCCCGCTCGCCATCGACTCCACGATCGCGACCCCGTACCTCAACCGGCCGTTCGAGTGGGGAGCCGACATCGTCATCCACTCGGCCACCAAGTTCCTCGGCGGCCACGGCACGACCCTCGGCGGTGTGGTGGTCGAGAGCGGGCGCTTCGACTGGCACTCCTCGAAGTTCCCGCTCTTCGGCGAGCCGGTGCCCTCGTACGGCGGGCTGCAATGGTCGGGCAACTTCGGCGAGTACGCCTTCCTTACCCGGCTGCGCGCGGAGCAATTGCGCGACATCGGCCCGGTGCTCGCACCGCACTCGGCCTTCCTGCTGGCGCAGGGCGTCGAGACGCTGCCGTACCGCATCCAGGCGCACGTCGACAACGCCCGGGCGGTGGCCGAATGGCTGGACGCCGACCCGCGCATCGAGAAGGTGTTCTGGGCCGGACTGCCCGAGCACCCGCACCACGAGCGTGCGCTCAAGTACCTGCCGAAGGGGCCGGGCAGCGTGTTCAGCTTCGTCGTGAAGGGCGGCCGAGAGGTGGGCCAGAAGTTCATCGAGTCGGTGAACCTCGCCAGCCACCTCGCCAACATCGGCGATGCGAAGACGCTGGTCATCCATCCCGCGTCGACCACCCACGCGCAGTTGACCGAGCAGCAGCTGCTCGACGCGGGTGTGCTGCCCGGCGTCGTGCGCATCAGCGTCGGGATCGAAGATGTCGACGACATCATCTACGATCTCGATCAGGCGCTCACGATCGCCGTCGAGGAGGCGAACGCAGCATGACGACTGCCACCGAACCCACCACCGAGTCCACCGCGGAGTCCACGACCGAGGTCCAGCTCGCGAACGGGCTGAGCTGCGCGCTGCCGTCCGACTCCCCGCTCGCCAAGCTGCTGAAGTCGCAGCGCACCTGGGTGGGGCCGGACGCCAAGGAGCGCCTGAAGATCCTGCGTGGCGCGAAGTCCGTCGCGATCGTCGGCGCGTCGCCCAACCCGGCCCGCTCCTCCTACTTCGTCGGCACGTACCTGCAGCAGTCGAGCGACTACCGGCTGTACTTCGTCAACCCGAACGCCGACACCATCCTGGGCCAGAAGGCCTACCCCGACCTCGCGTCGCTGCCCGAGGTGCCGGACATCGTGGATGTGTTCCGCAAGCCCGCCGACATCCCCGCCGTCATCGATGAGGCGCTCGCGATCGGCGCTCCGACCGTGTGGGTGCAGCTGGGGATCTGGAACCAGGAGGCCGCCGAGTACGGCGAGTCCAAGGGGCTGACGGTCGTCATGGACCGCTGCATGAAGATCGAGCACGCCCGCTTCCACGGCGGACTGCACCTGCTCGGCTTCGACACCGGCCAGATCACCGCGCGCAAAACGCTCCGCTAGACCCCTCCCCTCACGAACAGCTCCTGAGTTTTTCGCACGAATGGATGGTCAGAGCGCGAAAAACTCAGGAGCTGTGAGCTGAGAGGCGCGACATCTCAGGCGCGCGCCACGATGTGGAAGACGTGCCAGTGCTTCGGGCCCTCGAAGGACATGCCACGGCGGTCGTCCTCCACCAGCTGCACCACATCCATCCCAGCGAGCATCCCCTCCACCTGGGATCGGTCGTGGAAGCTCATCCCTGACCGGCCGGCCCACTCGTCGTGCGGGCCGAACAGCTCCCCCGCGAACACCCCGCCGGGCCGCAGGGCCTCGCGGATGTCGGCCCACAGGTACGGGAAGTGCGACTCGTCGCAGAACGGCAGCGCGAAGCCGGCATAGACGAGATCCGCGGGCGGCAGCTCCCCCAGCGTCTCGAACGACGCGCGCCGCACCTCCACCCGCTCGGATGCCTCCCCTGACAGTCCCGAGCGCACGCGTTCCTCGACCCCAGGGTCCGCATCCACCGCCAGCACCCGCCACCCGTGCTCGGCCAGATGACGCGTCTCGACGCCGTCGCCGCAGCCGAGATCGACCGCGTCGCCCGGCTCTCCGTCCCACGCGGCGAGGGCGCTCTGGAAGGTCGGCCGCACGCCGCGTCCGCCCTGCTTCCCGTAGAACTGCGACCAGTCGAACGCCATGTCGCCGAGCCTACGCGGAGCGCGGCACGGCCGGGCCAGCCACACGCAGCTGTCTTTCGAGTCACCCGGCGCCGCCCTAACTTGTCAGGCAGGCGGCCACCGGCGCTCTCTCGCAGCTTCGGTCGGGGGCGGAGCGCCGGAAGGAAGTTCACATGCGTCAGCGGAAACCGAGCGTCCGACGAGCGATCGTGGCCGCCGTCGCCATCCTGGGCCTGACGGTGGCCGGCATCAGCGTCGGCATCCCGGCGCCTCGCGCCGCAGCGACGACCGCGGGCACTCCGGGCACTCCGCAACCGCCGACCGCCCTGTTCACCGAGGACTTCTCCGGCCAGAACGCCGCATCCACCGCGATCAAGATCACGTCGTACCAGGGCACGCCCGGCAGCACGTACGTCCCCGGCGTGTCGGGCGCGAACTCCGAGACGTACTACGCCGACCCGCGCTGGGCGGACGGCCTGTACTGCAACGGCTACATCGTGAACGGCTCGACGACCCCGGCGCCGCCCGGCTGGAACTCGGGATGCCCGATCTCGGGCGTGCAGATCCTCGCCAACGCGATGGGTCAATACCAGGGCTACTCGACGGCGGCAGCGGCCCAGAACCAGGCGGTCACGGCGTACACCGCGAGCGGCACCGTCCCGGGCATCCAGTTGAGGACGAACACGGCCATCCCCGCGGTTCCCGGCCACTTCTACCAGGTGACGTCGATCGTCGCCGCGACCAACTGCGTCGCGAACAGCTCCGGGAACCCGGCCGAGACGCTGTCGCTGTTCATCAACGGGGTCAAGAACGTGCTGGCGTCGCAGCTCGATCCCTGCAACTACCCCGGCGCCGTCCAGTACGGCTCGGGACCCTTCGGACCCACCATGGTCGCCGGCCTCACCTCGGCGGCGATCAAAGTGCCGAGCACGGGGACGCCGACCGTCGGCATGCAGCTCGAGAACCAGAGCGCGGTGGTCGCCGGCAACGACGGCGCGTTCGACCTCCCCCAGATCCTGGACGTCACCCCGCAGCTGGACAAGGCGTTCAGCCCGGCGACCATCGCCTCCGGCCAGACCTCGACGCTGACCTTCACGATCACCAACACCTCCGAGCTCGCGGCGAAGAACGGCTGGTCCTTCCACGACGACCTGCCTGCCGGTGTGACGGCCACCGGGGTGAACGCGACGACCTGCTCCAGCGGAACCGTCACGGCCGCGGCCGGATCGACTTCGGTCGTCGTCGCGAACGGCACCCTGACCCAGGGCCAGAACGCCTGCACCGTGACCGTGCAGGTGACCGCGACGGTGCCGGGCACCTACACGAACGGTCCGGGCAACTTCCCCGAGGGGACGGCCGGGCTCGACGGGCTGAACCCGCCGGCCGACACGCCGCTGACGGTGACACCGCCTGCCTCCCTGCTCGTGACCAAGGCGTCGTCCACGACCGCGATCACGCGGGTCGGGCAGGTGGTGACGTACAAGTTCGTGGTCACGAACCGGTCGCAGGTGACCCTGCACGGCATCTCGGTGGTGGATGCGCAGACCCCGCCCGCTTCGCAGGCGAACCTCTCCGCGATCCTCTGCGAGACGCAGACTCTGGCGCCGCAGGCATCCACCACCTGCACCGCGCGCTACACCGTGACGCAGGCGGACCTCGACAACGGCTCCGTGCACGACACCGCGACCGCGAGCGGTCTCGACCCGGGCGGGGCGACCGTCACCGCGCCGCCGGCCACCCTCACCATCACGAGCGCCCGCCCGGCGATCTCGGTGGTCAAGTCGACGACGACCACGCTGGCGAGCTCGGTCGGCCAGCAGATCCCGTACCGATTCCTCGTGACGAACACCGGAAACGTGACCCTGTTCGGCGTCTCCGTGACCGACACCCCCACCCCTCCGGCGTCGTCCGCGAACCTGTCGGCCATCACCTGTCCGAACCCGGCTCTCGCGCCGGGCGAGTCACAGTCGTGCACCGGCACGTACACCGCGACCCTCGCGGACCTGCAGAACGGCACGCTCGCGGACTCGGCGACGGCCTCCGGCACCCCGGAGGGTGGGACCGCGGTGACCTCCGCGCCGTCCGACCTGTCCATCCCGACCCAGCTGCCCGGTTCGCTGACCATCCGGAAGGCGACGACGACGGCCGCGGTGACGGCGATCGGCCAGGTCATCCCCTACACCTTCCTGGTGACCAACAACTCCACCGTCGTCGTCAACAACGTGGTCGTCACCGACACCGTCGAGGCGCCGTCGTTGCCGGCCAACCTGACCACCCCGAGCTGCCCGCAGACGACGCTGGCGCCGGGTGCGTCGACCACGTGCACGGCGTCATACCGCGTCACGTCCGCCGATGTGAACGCCGGGGTCGTCGCCGACCACGCCCGCGCGTCCGGGACCGATCCCGTCGGCAACCCGGTGCTCTCCTCGCCGTCGCGCGTCGAGCTGTTCTCCCCCGTCTCCGCACTGACGATCGTGAAATCCACCACCGCGACCTCGGTGTCGGCCGTTGGCCAGCTGGTCCCGTACGCGTTCCTCGTCACGAACACCGGAAACCAGGTGCTCACCAACGTGGCGGTCGCCGATACGCAGGTGCCGCCCGCCTCACAGGCGAACATGTCGGCGGTCTCGTGCCCGCAGACCACCGTCAACCCCGGCGCGTCGATGTCGTGCACAGGGACGTACCAGGTGACGGCGGCCGACCTCGGCAACGGGTCGGTGAACGACTTCGCGACCGCATCCGGCCGGAACCCGGCGGGGGCCACCGTCACCTCCCCGCAGTCGGCCGCATCGGTCAACGCGACGCCCGCGGCCCTGACCATGGTCAAGGCCTCGTCGACCAACTCCTTCAACGCCGTCGGTCAACCGGTGCGGTACACGTTCACCGTCACCAACAACTCGTCGACCACGTACCGGAACATCACCATCCAGGACACCCAGGTCGCGCCGGCCACGCAGAGCCGGCTGTCGCTCATCACCTGCGACCGCACCACCCTCGCGCCCAGTCAGGTGGCGGTCTGCTCGGCCACCTATTCGGTGACCGCGGCCGATATCACGAACGGATGGCTCAGCGACTTCGCGACAGCGACCGGAGTGGATGTGGCCAGCAACACCTACACGACCGCGCGGTCGAGCACGATCATCCCGGCCATCCAATCGCCCGCCATCACCGTGACCAAGACGTCGACCGTGACCCGGATCACGGCGCTCGGCCAGGAGGTGCCGTACGTCTTCACCGTCCGCAACACGGGAAACGTGGACGTGACCGACGTCACCGTCACCGACACCCAGATGCCGCCGGCCACCCCGGCGAACATGAGCGCCGTGACGTGTCCGCCGGGTGCGCTCGCACCGGGCGACACCGTCGACTGCACCGGCACGTACACGGTCACGCAGGCGGACCTCGACCACGGCCTCGTCGCCGACACCGCGACCGCGCGCGCGACCGACCCGACCGGGAACCCGGTGGATGCGCCCGAGACCCGGCTCCGCATCACCGCCAACCCGGCGCTCACCATCGAGAAGTCGTCGACCACCACGCTCATCACCGCCATCGGCCAGCAGGTGCCGTACGAGTTCCTGGTGACGAACATCCGCACGACACCGGTCTCGAACGTGCGGGTGGACGACACGCAGATCTTCCCGTCGAGCCAGGCGGGGATGTCCGCGATCGTCTGCGACGACGTCACGCTCGCGCCGGGCGCCTCCACGCTCTGCCACGGCACCTACACCGCGACCGCCGCCGACATCGCGAACGGCGCGGTCGACGACTCGGCCGTGGCGGAGGGCACCGACGCGAACGGCCTGCCGCTGCCGCCGTCCGAGCCGTCCGAGCTCGCCATCCCGGCGCAGCAGTCCCCCGAGCTGACGGTCGCGAAGTCGTCCAGCACCTCGGTGATCACCGCGGTCGGCCAGACCCTCACTTATCGCTTCCTCATCACGAACACCGGAAATGTCCGCATCGACGGCGTCGATGTGGAAGATGTGCAGCTGCCGCCCGCGCAGCAGGGCAGCCTCTCGCCGATCGCCTGCCCGTACCCGTCGCTCGAACCCGGCCAGTCGCAGACCTGTACCGCCACCTACACCGTGAGCCAGGCCGACGTCGCCAACGGCTCGGTCGCCGACTTCGCGGTCGCCACCGGAACGACGCCGGGCGGCGTCGCCGTGCGGTCGACGCCCGACGCCCTCAGCATCCCGGCGCCCTCCACACCGCCGGCGATCTCCATCGTGAAGTCCTCGTCGTCACAGGGCGTCAGCACCCTGAACGAGCAGATCCCGTACAGCTTCGAGGTGACCAACAACTCCGCGGTCACCCTCACCGAGGTACGGGTGACCGACACGCAGGCGCCGCCGGCGTCGCAGTCGAACCTGTCGTCCGTCACCTGTCCGTCCACGACTCTCGCGGCCGGTGCGTCGATGACGTGCACGGCCACCTATACGACGACCCAGCCCGATTTCGACCACGGACGGATCGACGACTCGGCCGTGGCGACCGGGCGCGACCCGGGTGGCACGGTCGTGCAGTCGTCGCCGTCGACGTTCGTGGTGCTGGTCGACCCGGTCGACAACAGCCTGACGATCGACAAGCGCTCCACCACCACCACGATCACGCAGGTCGGTCAGCAGGTTCCGTACCAGTTCCTGGTCACCAACACCGGCACCCAGACCATCACCGCGCTGTCGGTGACGGATGTGGTCGCCTCGCCGTCGGCGCAGTCCAACCTCAGCGCGGTGACCTGCCCGACCACTCCGTTGGCACCCAACGCCACGGCGACCTGTACGGCCACGTACACGACCACCGAGGCGGACCTCAACAACGGGTCGGTGAACGACTCGGCGACCGCGCACGGGACGACACCGGCCGGGCTGCCCATCCACTCGGGCGAGGATGCGCTGAGCATCCCCACGGTCGCCGCGCCGGCCATCACCCTGGTGAAGTCGTCGACGACGACCGCCGTGGTGCGCGCCGGACAGCAGATCCCGTACCGGTTCCTGGTCACCAACACGGGCAACGTGACTCTCGCGAACGTGGCCGTGACCGACACGGTCGCGCCGCCCTCCCTCCCCGGCGGCCTGACCGCCGTGACCTGCCCGACGACGACGGTTCCGCCCGCCGGGACGGTGACCTGCACCGCGACGTACACGGTCACCCAGGCGGACATCGACCACGGCACCGTGAACGACACCGCCACTGCGAGCGGCATCCAACCGGCCACCCCGGGAAACCCGAACCCGGCGCCCACGACCTCCGGCCCCTCGACCGTCTCCCTCCCGGTCAACTACCAGGCCGAGCTGACCATCCTGAAGTCCTCGCCCGCACCCGAGGTGACGCGCGCAGGCGAGACCATCCCGTACACGTTCCTGGTCACCAACACCGGCAACCTGTCGATCTCCGACATCCAGGTCACCGACACGGTCACCGCGCCGTCGGACCCCGCGAACCTGACCCCGGTGGTCTGTCCCGTCACGGTGCTGGCGCCGGGAGCCTCCACGACGTGCACGGCGAGCTACACCACCACCCAAGCGGATGTGGACAGCGGCCAGGTGCACGACACCGCGATCGCATCGGGCCGGCCCGCCCCGAGTCCCGGCGACCCGACCCCCGGGCCGGTCGTCTCGACCGGATCGCAGGTGACCCTGCTCGTCGCCTCCGACCCGGCGCTGACCGTGGTGAAGTCCTCCCCGCAGACGGCGAACCCGCCGACGGCGGCGGGCCAGCAGATCCAGTACGAGTTCCTGGTCGAGAACACCGGCAACGAGACCCTGGCGGACGTGACGGTCGAGGATGTGCAGGTGGCGCCGGCGACCCAGGCCAACCTCTCGCCGGTGACCTGCCCGACGGGTCCGATCGCGCCGGGCGCCCGGATCACCTGCACCGCGACGTACACCGTCACCCAGGCGGACGTCGACAACGGCGCCATCACCGACCAGGCGACCGCCTCCGGACAGCCGCCGACCACACCGCAGAACCCGAACCCTCCCCGGATCACGTCGCCGCAGACGACGCTCACCGTCTCGGCCGCTCCCGCACCCGCGATCACCGTGACCAAGTCTTCGCCCACGGCGACCGTCACGCAGCCCGGGCAGGTGGTGCCGTACGCGTTCCTGGTGACGAACACCGGAAACGTGACGCTCTCGGGGATCGCCATCGACGACCAGGTCGCCGCCCCATCCTCTCCGGCGAACCTCTCCGCGATCAGCTGCCCGCAGACCGCGCTCGCACCGCAGGCCACGACGATCTGCACGGCGACCTACACGGTGACGCAGGCGGACGTGGACAACGGATCCGTCGTCGACAGCGCCACCGCGTCCGGTCTGCCACCCGCGACCCCCGGCGACCCGAACCCGCCCGCCGTCGTCTCGCCCGTCTCCACCGTCACCATCGACGCGGACCGGGTCACCGGGATCACCGTCGTGAAGAGCTCCACGACCACCGCGGTCGCGCAGGCCGGGCAGCAGGTGCCGTATGAGTTCCTCGTCACGAACACCGGAACAGTCACCCTGTCGGGGATCGTCGTGGACGACCAGGTCGCCGCGCCCTCCGATCCCGCCAACCTGTCGGCGGTCACCTGCCCGCAGACGGCGCTGGCGCCGGCCGCGACGATGACCTGCACCGCCACCTACACCGTGGCCCAAGCGGATGTGGACAGCGGCTCGGTCAGCGACACGGCCACGGCGACGGGGGCGCCGCCCGCCACGCCGACTGATCCCAACCCGCCGACGGTCAGCTCGCCGATCTCGTCTGTGACGATCGCTGTGGCCGACCAGCCCGCGCTCACCGTGGCCAAATCGTCCACCACGCCGGCGATCACGCAGGTCGGGCAGGTCGTGCCGTTCGCCTTCCTCGTGACCAACACCGGAAACGTCACCCTCACCGGCATCACCGTCGACGACCAAGTCGCGGCGCCCTCCGACCCGGCGAACCTTTCCGCTGTCTCGTGTCCGGTGACCACGCTCGCGCCGACCGCGACGACGACCTGCACCGCGACGTACACGGTGACGCAGGCGGATGTCGACAGCGGTGCGGTCGCGGACAGCGCGACGGCGTCGGGCACCCCTCCCGCGACTCCGTCCGATCCGAACCCGCCGACGGTCGGCTCACCCGTCGACACGCTCACGATCGCCGTCACGCAGGCTCCGGCGCTGACAGTGGCGAAGTCGTCCACCACGACCGCAGTGACGCAGGTCGGCCAGGTGGTGCCGTACGCGTTCCTGGTGACGAACACCGGAAACGTGACGCTGAGCGGCATCCAAGTGGACGACATCCAGGAGTCCCCGGCCAGCCAGAGCAGCCTCTCGGCCGTGACCTGCCCGCCCGGTCTCCTCGCGCCCGGCGGCCAGGTCACGTGCACCGCCACGTATACCGTCACCCAGGCGGACGTCGACCATGGCAGCATCACCGACCGCGCCACCGCGTCCGGGCTGCCGCCCGCGACCCCGGCCGATCCGACGCCGCCGCGCACCGCCTCCCCCGAGAGCACCCTCAGCATCCCGTCGCCGGCGACGTCGTCGCTCACCGTGACCAAGTCGTCCACGACCGTGGTTGTGAGTCAGGTCGGCCAGGTCGTGCCATACGAGTTCCTCGTCACGAACAGCGGCACCAGCACGCTGACCGCCGTGACGGTGGCCGACCAGGTCGCAGCTCCCTCCGATCCCGCGAACCTGTCGGCCGTCGACTGCCCGCAGGGCACGCTCGCGCCCGCCCAGACGATGACGTGCACCGCCACCTACACGGTCACGCAGGCGGACCTGGACAACGGCTCGGTCACCGATACCGCCACCGCGACCGGCACCCCTCCGGCCACGCCGACCGACCCCACGCCGTCGCCCATCACGTCGCCGCCGTCCACCGTCACCCTGGCCGCGACCCCGGCACCCGGCCTGACCGTCGACAAGACCACCGAGACCGGAGCCGTGACCATGGCCGCGCAGCAGGTCGTCTTCCAGTTCGCCGTCCAGAACACCGGAAACGTCACCCTCGACGGGATCGTCGTCACCGACACCGTCGCCGCCCCCTCCGACCAGGCGAACCTCTCGCCCGTCTCCTGTCCGGCCGCCGTCCTCGCACCGGGAGAGCGGATGACGTGCACCGCCACCTACACCGTCACCGCCGCGGACATGATGCTCGCGACGTCGATCAGCGACACCGCGGTCGCGACCGGAATCGGGCCGGACGGAGTCCGCGTCGGTTCGCCGGAGTCCACCCTGGCCCTGCCCGTGCGCGCGATCGCGCACCTCCCCATCGTGACCGGCTGAGCGCATCCCACCGAGCGTCGTCCGCACTGGCTAAGATCGGCGGGTGCAGTCCGCGCCCCCGCCCCCTCGCGTCGCCGTGCTCGGCCCGGTGCTGGTGGAGGACCGTGCCGGCGCGCTGGCAGAGCCCGCCGGTGTGCTCGGCAAGAGCCTGATCGTGGCCCTGGTGCTCGCTCGCGGCGTCGCGACGGTCCCGTCCCTCGTCGAGGACCTCTGGGATGACGCCCCGCCCCGGCAGGAGCGCGCGGCGCTGCAGACCCTCGTCTCGCGCGTGCGGACGACCAGCGCCGACGGTCTGCTGGAGTCCACGCCGAGCGGCTATACGCTCGCGGTCGCGCCCGAGCAGACCGACCTCGGGCTCGCCCGTCACTGCCTCGACCGCGCCACCGCCGCCCTGCGCTCGGGCGACACCGCCTCCGCGATCGCCGAGACGACGCGTGCGCTCCGATTGTGGCGCGGCGAACCGGGTGCCGAGCTGGGCAGCTCGCCGCTCGCCGACGAACTGCAGCGCACGGCCGCCTCCCTCCGCGACGAGCTGCTGCTCCTGCGCGCCCGCGCCCGGCGTGCGGCCGGCGATCCGACCTCCGCCCTCGACGACCTGCGACCGCTCCTCGAGAGCCGCCCGCTCGACGAGACACTGCGGCTGGAGCAGCTGCGGGCGCTCGCCGACGCCGGACGGCGCAGCGAGGCGCTGCTGGCGTTCGCCGAGCTGAAGGAGGCGCTCCTCGACCGGCTCGGCACCCGCCCCGGCCCCGAACTCGTCGCCCTCAACGCGGAACTGCTCGCCGCCGACGAGGACGAGCGGCCCAGCACTCCGCGCCGCGTCCGGATCGGGCTCCGCACCGCGCCTAACGCGCTGGTCGGCCGCGAGTACGACCTTCAAGCCGTCGAAGACCTCATCGCCACTTCCCGGCTGACGACCATCCTCGGCGCCGGCGGCCTCGGCAAGACCCGTCTGGCGCAGGAGGTCGGCAATCGCGCCGTGCACACCCCGGCCGTCATCGTGGTCGAGCTGGCGAGCGTCCGGTCGGGCGAGGATGTGGAGCTCGCGTTCGCGTCGACCCTCGGCATCCGCGAGGCCCGTGCGACGCGGGCGGCCGACCCCGGCTCGCAGCTCGACCTGCGCTCGCGCATCCTCGGCCTGCTCTCCGAACGCGAGACCCTGCTCATCGTCGACAACTGCGAGCACATCGTGGATGCGGCGGCAGCGTACGTGCAGGACATCCTCGACTCCACCACCAACGTCCGCGTGCTGGCGACCAGCCGCGCTCCGCTCGCGATCGGGGCCGAACGCGTGTATCCGCTCGACTCGCTCAAGAGCACCGACGGGGACGCGGCGCACGCGTCGGGTGCCCCGGCCGCATCCAGCTCGTCGCCCGCTGACGCCTACGGCCCGGCCGTCGCCCTGTTCGTCGAGCGCGCCCGCGCCGCACGACCCGGAGCCGTGCTGCCCCTCGACGTCGTCGCCCGGCTCTGCGACCGGCTCGACGGCCTCCCGCTCGCCATCGAGCTCGCCGCCGCGCGCACCCGATCGCTGTCGGTGGATGAGATCGAGCGGCGTCTCGGCAACCGTTTCGCCCTGCTCACCGGCGGCGAGCGCACCGCCCCGGAGCGGCACCGCACCCTGTTCGCCGTCATCGAGTGGAGCTGGAACCTCCTCAGCACGTCGGAGCAGGCGCTGCTGCGGCGGCTGTCGCGCTTCCCCGACGGCTTCAGCGCCGAGGCCGCGGAGGCCGTCGCCGGCTCCGGCGCCGTGACCGTGCTGGACGATCTGGACGCGCTCGTCGCGCAGTCGCTGGTGACCGTGACCGAGGACCGCAGCACCGGACTCCTCCGCTACCGGATGCTGGAGACCGTCCGCGAATTCGGCGACCACGAGCTGGTCGGCGCCCGCGAGGAGGACGCCGTGCTCGTCGGGATGGACGCGTGGGCCGTGGCGTTCTGCCGCGAGACGCTGTCGCTGATGCACGGCCCGCAGCAGGTGCCGACCTTCCAGCGCGTGACCGCGGAGCAGGACAATCTCGTCACCGTGCTGCGCTCGGCGATCGACGGCGGACGGCGCGACACCGCCGCGGTGGTCTTCGCCACGCTCGCCTACTACTGGTCGCTCCGCAGTGCGCACTCGGAGGTGCTCGGCTTCGGCTCGGCGATCATGGACCTGCTGCAGGGGTGGGAGCCGGAGGGCGAGCTCCGGGAGGCGGTCGCCGCGACCTACACCATCGTGGGCGGCACCTTCCTGTTCGTCGATCTGCGCACCTCCGCCCGGGCGATCTCTCGGCTGCGCAGGCTCCGTCGACGACAGCCGTTCGCCGACTCCCGGCTGGATGCACTCGCCGCGCTCGTCCTGCACGCCGGCCGGGCCGACACCGGCCTGGATCTGCTGCGCACCTACGCCGACTCGGACGATCCCGAGCGCGCGGCCATCGGCAACCTGCTGCTCGCGCAGCTGCACGAGAACTCCGGCGAGCTGGATCAGGCGCTCGAGCGCGCAACGCGCGGGTGGGAGGCCGCCCAGGCCGCCGGGGACGCCTGGTCGCTGGCGTCCGCCGCCCAGGCCATTGCGCAGTGCCACAGCCAGCTCGCGCATCCCGCCGAGGCTCTGGAGTGGGCACAGCGCGCCCACGACCAGATGTCGCAGCTGCAGGCCGACGGCGACCTCCGCCAGCTCGACTGGCTGATCGCGATGAACGCCATCGCGAACGGCGAGACCGCTCGCGGCCGCACCCTGCTGGAGCGGTACCTCGCCGTCGAGATCGACCGCACCGGCTTCGACTACGCCGACTACTACGCGATCGGCTACGCCGGGATGGCGGAGATCGCGGTGGCGGAGGGCGACCTGCCCGAGGCGTTGCGGCTCTACGACGAGGCGCTCGCCGCGTTCGGCGGCGCGCCCACCACCGGCGAGCGCATCCTGAACCCGTGGACGATCGTGCTGGGGGCGGCGGCGCTGGTCGTGCGGCTGCGCGTGCTCGCCGCGGACCCGACCGTCGTCGACGCCGCGGAGACGGATGCGGCGGCCGCGGCACTGCGCACGCGCATCCTGGTCACCTCCCGCCTCAACCCGCCGTCGCTCGACCGGCCGGTCACCGGGTCCGGCCTGTCCGGGTTCGCGGTGTGGATGCTCGACCCGCGAACGGCCGAGCGGCATCCCGACGGCTGGGTGGATGCGGGGCTGACGCTGTTCGCACTCTCCGGCCGGGCGAACGCCCGGCAGGACGTCGCGAGCCTGCACCAGGACGTGCTCGCGGACCGGATCGCGGAGACGTGGGGGCGCGAGCGCCTGCGGGCCGCCGCCGCGTCCGTGGCGGCCGTCCCGCCCGCCGAGGCCGTCGTGCGCGGGCTTGCGCTGCTCTCCGACGTGCGCCCCTGACCCGGCCCCGCGTCCTTCCCTCCCGTCCCGTCCGCCCCTTCCCACGCCCTCCGTGGGTCGCAACACGCCGTTATGCGCGCGCCATAACGGCGTGTTGCGACCCACTCGTTCGTGGATGAGCAACTTTGGTTGACAAAGTCGGATAAGCAACTATAGTTGCTTCCATGACTCCGAAAGCACCGTTCCCCGACCCGGTCGGAGGCGTCGCCGACGGCCTCGCCGCGGTGGTCGCCCTCCGTGAACTCGCCGACCGCCTCGAAGACGCCGAGGTCGAGCGCGCGCTCCGCGAAGGCTGGAGCTGGACCCAGATCGCCGACGCTCTCGGCATCACGCGGCAGGCGGTCCACAAGAAGCACCTGCGCCGTGTCGCCGCGGCCGGCGTCGAATTGAGGAGACGCAATGTCTGAGATCGCTCCCGGCTCCACCCAGAACGTGCCCGGCCAGCCGCTGTCGCGCGCGTTGCGTCCGGTGATCATCCGCTCGGTCGCCGAGGCGCAGCAGCGCAGCTCGTCCACGGTCGAAGCCGAACACCTGCTGCTCGCGCTGTCCCGCGAGGGAAGCGAGCCGGTGCGCACCGTCCTCGCCGCCGCCGGCCTCGACCCGAAGGGCCTCGACGCAGCGCTGGCCGACGAGCGGGCCGCCAGCCTGCGCGTCGCCGGTGTCACCCCGCCGCCGGCCGAACGCCTGTCGGCGTCGCCGCGCGTCGTCCGCCCCCGCTGGGGCGCCTCCGCCCGAGAGGCACTCGTCCGCGCCCACCGGGTCGCCGCCGCCAACCGGCGGCAGCGGTCGGGCGAGCTCGACCTTCTCGCCGCCCTCCTCAGCCTCGAGCTCGGCACCGTGCCACGCGCCCTCGCTCTCGCCGACATCGACCGGCAGGGACTCCTCGCGTCGGCACGCCGCGCGGCCTGACCTCAGCGCCGCTCGCACCGCATCCTGACACGCGCTCACGCGCTCTTACATCCCCTCGCCCGCGCTGTAAGCGGCACGTGAGGGCGATGCAAGCGCGCCCGCGCACTATCGGAGCATCACCATTCCAACCAGGAAAGGAACACCATGACTCGAAGCTCCGAGTGGGCCGTCGAAGCCCACGGGCTCGTCAAGGTCTTCGGCGACAACCGCGCGGTCGACGGCGTCGACCTCACCGTTCGCGCCGGCGCCGTCTACGGCGTCCTCGGCCCGAACGGGGCCGGCAAGACCACCACCATCTCCATGCTCGCCACCCTGCTGAAGCCGGATGCCGGTGAGGCCTTCATCTTCGGCCACGACATCCGCAAGGAGCAGCAGGTCGTCCGCCAGCTGATCGGCGTCACCGCGCAGTTCGCCTCGGTCGACGAGACCCTGTCGGCCAACGAGAACCTCATCATCTTCTCGCGCCTGCTCGGCCTGAGCGGGCGGGAGGCCAAGCAGAAGACGGCCGAGCTGCTCGAGGAGTTCGGGCTGACGGAGGCGGCGAAGCGCCCGCTGAAGAAGTTCTCCGGCGGCATGCGCCGGCGCCTCGACCTCGCGGCCAGCCTGATCGCGCAGCCGCCGCTCATCTTCCTCGACGAGCCGACCACCGGGCTCGACCCGCGCACCCGCGCCCAGATGTGGGACACCATCCGCCGCCTGGTCGCCACCGGATCCACCGTGCTGCTCACCACGCAGTACCTGGACGAGGCCGACCAGCTGGCCGACCGCATCGCGGTCATCGACCGGGGCCGCGTCGTCGCAGAGGGCACCGCCGACGAGCTCAAGGCCTCTGTCGGAGAGTCGTCGCTGCAGCTGCGCATCAGCGACCCGGCCGACATCGAAGACGCCCGCCGTGCCATCCAGACGGTGCTCGGGGTGGATGCGGTGGTGTCGCCCGAGGGCTCCCGCATCACCGCTCCCATGCGCAACGCGGACGCGGTCACCGACCTGTTCATCACGTTCCGCGAGGCGGGCATCCACCTGTCGGAGATGTCCGTGCAGAAGCCGACGCTCGACGAGGTGTTCCTCACCCTCACCGGCCACGGCGTCGAAGACGAGAAGGCGGACGAGGCGTCCGCCGAAGAAGGAGAGAAGGTCTCCGCATGACCGCCCTGACCACCATCACCCCGCCGTCCGAGCGGCGGCTGAAGAACCACGTGAGCCTGAGCCAGACGCTCGCCAACACCGTCACCATGGCGCACCGCGGCCTGCTCAAGATCAAGCGGACGCCGGAGCAGCTGATGGATGTGACGCTCCAGCCGGTGATCTTCACCGTCATGTTCGCGTTCCTGTTCGGCGGCGCCCTCGCGGGCAGCGTCCAGGCGTACCTGCCGCAGCTGATCCCGGGCATCCTCGTCCAGACGGTGATCACGGCCTCCGTGGTCACCGGCGTCCAGCTCCGCGAGGACATGGACAAGGGCGTGTTCGACCGCTTCAAGTCGCTCCCGATCGCGCGCATCGCCCCGCTCTCGGGCGCCCTGCTCGCGGACACCCTGCGGTACACGATCGCCACGGCGGTCACGTTCATCGTCGGGTTCGCGATGGGCTACAAGCCCGGAGCCGGGGTCGGCTATGCGGCGCTCGGCGGCCTGCTCGTCATCGCCTGCGCGTGGGCGATCAGCTGGATCTTCGCCTTCTTCGGGGTGATCGCCCGGACCGCCGGCTCGGTGCAGGGCATCTCGTTCCTGGTGCTGTTCCCGCTGACGTTCTTCTCGAACGCCTTCGTGTCGCCCAGCACACTCCCGAGCTGGCTGGAGTGGTTCGTGAACATCAACCCGGTGTCGCACCTGGTCACCGCGGTCCGCGACCTCGCCAACAGCGGCACCTTCGGCGCCGACGGCTGGATCGCCCTCGCGGGCGCCGCCGTGATCGTCGCGGTGTTCGCCCCGCTGACGGTCCGCGCCTACATGCGGAAGGCCTGACGCCGACACCCGGTCCCGTGAATGGCGGCCGTCGCATCCTGCGGAGGGATGCGGCGGCCGCTTCCCCGTCCCCGCCGCCCTAGCCGCCCGAAAACCACGATTTGCCCCAAATCTCGGTTAACGCCGCCCGAAAACCGCGATTTGGCGCAAATCGTGAGCCTCGGCGCGATCGAGTCCACCGCGCGGGCGTCGCGGCTCGCGCACGGATCGTGCGCGGATGCGCGCGGGAACGCGGGAAAGCCGCGCGGACAGCGACATACACTGGAGAAGTGACAGCGTACGTCTCGGCCTTCGACCTGTTCTCGATCGGCATCGGCCCGTCGAGTTCGCACACCGTCGGACCCCTCCGAGCGGCCGCCGCGTTCGCCTCGCGGCTCGACGACGCAGGGATGCTCGACCGCGTCGACCAGGTCACCTGCGCTCTCTACGGCTCGCTCGGCTCCACCGGCATCGGCCACGGGACACCGGACGCGGTCATCGCCGGACTCCGCGGGCTGCAGCCCGAGACCTGCCGCCCGGAGGACGTCCGCGGCGCCTGGGCGGATCTCACCCCCGGCGCGACGCTCCAGCTCGCCGGCCGCCGCAGCATCCCGCTGTCGAAGGACGACATCGCCTTCGAACCGCGCACGCGCCTACCCGGCCACCCCAACGCCCTGACCCTGCGAGCCTGGGGCCGCGACGAGAACGGAGAGCGGTCACCGCTCCCCCTGCTCGAAGAGACCTACTACTCCATCGGCGGCGGATTCATCCGCCGCGACGGCGAGGAGGCCGACCTCGCGGCACGCAAGGCGCATCCGCTCCCGTACGACACCGCCGAGGAGCTGATCGCGATCTGCGACCGGGAGTCGATCCCGATCTGCGAAGTCGCCCGCCGCAACGAGGTCGCACTGCACGGGGAGGACGCGACGCGCCAACGCCTCGACCTCATCTGGGAGGCGATGGCCGAGTGCGTCGCCCGCGGACTCTCCGGCGACGGGACACTGCCCGGCGGCCTCGGCGTCTGGCGCCGCGCCGCGAAGATGCGACAGCACCTGGAGTCCGTCCAGGACGACCCGGGCCGCGCAACCGCTCTCGAGTGGCTTCATGCGTTCGCGCTCGCGGTGAACGAGGAGAACGCGTCCGGCGGCCGGGTGGTCACCGCGCCGACGAACGGCGCGGCCGGCATCGTCCCGGCCGTCGCCCACTACTACCTGCGGTTCGTGCCCGGCGCCTCCGCCGAGGGCATCCGGCAGTACCTGCTCACCGCGACGGCGATCGGCTCGCTGTTCAAAGCCAACGCCTCCATCTCCGGAGCCGAGGGAGGCTGCCAGGCGGAAGTCGGATCGGCGTGCGCCATGGCGGCCGGCGCCCTCTGCGCGGTGCTCGGCGGATCCCCGCGCCAGGTGGAGAACGCCGCCGAGATCGCGATGGAGCACCACCTCGGCCTCACGTGCGACCCGGTCGGCGGCCTCGTCCAGATCCCGTGCATCGAGCGCAACGCGATCGCCTCCTCGACGGCCGTGTCGGCCGCCCGCCTCGCCCTGCACGGCGACGGCTCGCACCTGGTGTCGCTCGACACCGTGATCGAGACCATGCGGCAGACCGGTCTCGACATGTCGACCAAGTACAAGGAGACCAGCGAGGGCGGCCTGGCGGTCAACGTCATCGAGTGCTGAGGATGCGGTGGCGCCGGATGCGGTGGCGCCGGATGCGGCGCGCCGAATCGCAGACTCAGAGCAGGTTCGAAGGCACGGGCCATACGCTGCGATCATGACCGTGATGGACATCCCCTTCCACACCATCGACGGCGAGCAGACCTCCCTCGCGGCATTCGCCGGGAAAGTCGTCCTCGTCGTCAACGTCGCCTCTCGCTGCGGGCTCGCTCCGCAGTACGAGAAGCTCGAGAAGCTGCAGGAGACCTACGGCGACCGCGGGTTCACCGTCGTCGGGTTCCCGAGCAACCAGTTCCTCCAGGAGCTGAGCTCCACCGACGCCATCAAGGAGTACTGCTCCACTACCTGGGGCGTCACGTTCCCGATGATGGAGAAGGTGCGGCTGAACGGGCGCAACGCCCACCCGCTGTACCAGGAGCTCACCAAGTCGCCGGATGCGGAGGGCAAGGCCGGGCGGGTGAAGTGGAACTTCGAGAAGTTCGTGATCACGCCCGACGGCGCCGTGTACCGCTTCCGCCCGCAGACCGAGCCGGACGACCCGGCCATCCTCGGGCTGATCGAGGAGTCACTGCCCGCCGCTGCCTGAGCGGCGCACCGGCGGTCAGGCTCACGCCCGACGGAACCAGCGGCCTCCGACGCGTTCGGTGAGCCGCCACGGACCGGTCTCCGCGACCGAGCGGAGGCCGGCGACGGTGTGCTCGGCGACCCGCAGGGCGGACTGCGCGGAGTCCTCGGTGAACCGGACGGTGATGCGCGCTTCGCCGGCCACGACATCCACGCTCGACGCCTCGACGACGGCGAACTCGCGGGCGGCGTCTGCGGCCGCCGGTTCCACGGAGCGCGGGTCCACTCCCGGGCGAAGACGGCCGACGGCGACGATCACGCGGAAGGAGGGCACCCGCTGAGCCTACGCGCGTCGCGGAGGCGGAATCGATCGAGCAGGCGTACCCTGACTCGGTCAGAAGCACGATCGGGGGATCGGAAGGGGTGCGCTGGTGCAGGATGCGCAGATGGATGAGCGGGCACGGGCCGACGAGCCGGTGACCGCCGAATTGCGGCTGGTGTCGGACGAGGACGTCCTCACCGCCGAGGAGCGGAACGAGCTGGGCGCACTGCTGCGCGAGCGGCGGCGCGGCGACCTCGCCGAGTCGCAGCGCATGGCGGAGTCGCTGGGTGTGCTGCTCGCGTCGCGGTCGGAGTCGACCGCCGACGACGAACACGATCCGGAGGGCCCGACGCTGTCGTCGGAGTGGAGCCGGTTGCAGGCGTTGCGGTCGGATGCCGCACACGACATCGTCGCGGTGGATGCGGCGCTCGAGCGGCTGCGGATGGGCACCTACGGCGTGTGCGCACGCTGCGGGCAGCCGATCGGCGTGGACCGCCTGCGGGCGCGGCCGACCGCCGAGCTGTGCATCCGGTGCGCGGTCGCCGTCGAGAGCTGATCGGTCGGCGGCACCCGCCTAGGGCACCGGCTCAGGGCAACGGCTTCGAGGCCAGATAGACAGCCTCCGTGCGGCTGGATGCTCCGGTCTTGCGCAGGATGCTCGACACGTGCACGCTCGCGGTCTTGGCGCTGATGTAGAGGCGTTCGCCGATCTGTTTGTTGCTGAGGCCCTGCTCGATGAGGGCGAGCACCTGTTCCTCGCGCTCGGTCAGCGGCTGGCCGTGCGCGGTCGCGACCGCGGCGGGGCGACCGACGGGGTGCTCGGCGAGAGCGTCGGCGACGTGGACGAGCAGTGGGATGCCGTGACCGGCTGCCGCCTGACGACCCTCGGCGACGAGCGCGTCGGCCCGCGAACGCTCCCCGGCGGCGAGGGCGACGCGTGCGCCGCGCAGCAGGGCATATGGCCGCAGGTGAGCGGGTGCCACCGCGTCTTCCGCGGCGACGATCGCGCGTTCCCAGGCGGCGAGGGCGTCGGCGTAACGCCCGGCGCGGTCCGCGGTGTCCGAGACCGCGGCGCGCGCGGTCGCGAGTTCGGCCTCGACCAGCGGTGCCCACGCCGTCGCCGTCGGCCAGGAACGCAGGCGGTCGAGGGTGGCCTCCAGGCGCGCGGCCTCTGCCAGGACATCCAGCGCACCGTCGTCGCCGCCGGCCGCACCGGCAGTCGAGCCAGGGATGCCGTCGCCCCGGACCGCGAGCTCGGCGAGCGCCCGCGACGCGGACGCCAGCACCGGCAGGTCGTACCCCGGGAGCGAGCGGAACGGCAGCGACCCGATCCCCCGCGTCTCGGCCCACGCGCGATCGTAGTCGCCGAGCGCGATCGCCACCTCGGCGGACACGCGCGCCAGCGACAGCCGGGTCTGCTGCTCCAGCTCGGCCAGCGCACGGAGGGGTGTCCGCAACCGCCGGAGCAACGCCTCCGCCCGCTGCGGCTCGCCGTGCCACACCCAGAGACGCGCTCGCTGCAGCTGGGCGGTCACGCCCGTGCGGTCGTCGAACCCGAGGGCGATGCGCAGCATCTCCTCCGCCCGCTCGTACTGTCCGAGCGCGATCAGCGGCTCGGCCGTGTTGGCCGCGAGCCAGACTCCGGAGGTGCGCTCGACCCCGCGCTCGCGCGCCTGGGCGACCCCGGACTCCGCCAACCGGACCGCCTCGGCGTACTGGCCGACCGAGTTCAGGGCGTCCGACGCGTTGACGGCATAGCGCAACGTGGCCCCTGCGTCACCGACCGCGAGGCGTCCGGCGATCTCGAACTCGGCGAACCCCTCCTCGATGCGACCGCACTCGACGAGCGACGCCGCGAGGATGTTGTGGGCGACGGAACGCATCGAGGGGGCAGCCGCCTCGGCCTCCGCGATCGCGGCACGTGCCGTCTCGATCGCGATGTCGAAGAGCCCGGCGAGCATCCGCTGCGCCGCGAGCTCCGTCAGCAGATGCGGCCGCAGGGGGTCGCCCGGCGAGACCGCCTCCGGCGGCACGAGGGCGAGCGCCTCCTCCAGGAGCTCGGCGCTGCCCGGGCGGTTGAGGTTCGCAAGGTACTGGCCCTTGTCGCGCAGCAGCCGTGCCCGGCGGGACGGCGCCAGGTCGTCGGCTTCGGCCAACGCGGACTCCACCAGCGCCAGCGCCCGCTCGTTGTTGCCGGCGTTGCGGAGGGCGGATGCCGTGCGGGCGATCACCGACGCGCGGTCGCGCCCGCTCAGGGTCTCGGCGTCCGGGATGCGATCCCAGAGCTCCAGCACACGGTCGCCCATGGCCGCGGTGGTGGCGTACGCGTAGGAGCGCTTGGCCTCCTCCATCGCCTCCAGGGAGGCGAGGAAGGCGCGCCGCACATCGTGCGCCGCGAGCCAGTGCGACGAGAGCTGCACCGCGGACCGCTGCGGGCTCTGCTCGAGCGCCTCGGCGTACCGGGCGTGGAAGCGCGTGCGCTCCCCCGGCAGGAGGTCGGCGTGGATGGCCTCGCGGACCAGCGCGTGACGGAACGCGTACTCGGTGGAGTCGGCCGAGAGCAGGTTGGCGACGACGGCCTCGCGGGCTCCCGCATCCAGCTCGTCGGGTGTGCCCTCGAAGACGGCCGCGAGCAGTTCGTGCGTGACGCAGACACCGCCCGCTGCCAGCACGCGCAGCAGGCGCTGCGCCGGGTCGCTCAGCCTCTCGAACCGGGCGAGCACCAGCTCGCGGAGTGTCTCGGGGAGGTCGTCGCCGGACTGCAGGCCGTCGATGCACACCAGCTCCTCGACGAAGAATGGCACGCCCTCGCTCAGCTCCGTGACCCGGGCGAGGGAGGGATCGTCGGGCACGCGCCCGAGGAGCTCCGCCACCAGCTCGGCGACCTGCTCCGGGCACAGGCGGGAGAGCTCCCAGCGCGTCACGCGCCGGGTGCGCTCCAGCTCCGGCAGCCATGACCGCAGTACGTGGCCGCGCGGCACCTCGTCGCTGCGGTAGGTGAGGACGACCAGGAGACGCCCTCCCTCGGCCATCCGCACGATGAACCGGAGCAGCTCGAGCGTCGAGCGGTCGGCCCACTGCACGTCTTCGATCGCCAGGATGACGGGCCGGTCGCCGGAGATCTTCTCCAGCAGCACCGTCACAAGCTCGTAGAGCCGCTCGGCGCCGGTGCGCGGAGGAACCGCCGACTCGTCGGCAAGTTCGGGCAGCAGAGCCGACAGCACCCCGGCCCCTGAGCCCGTCGCGTCGAGCACACGCTCCAGCCCGACCGTCTGGATGAGGCGACGGAGCACCGCGGCAAACGGCGCGTACGGCGCGGCGTCGTCGCCCAGATCGACACAACGGCCGAGCAGCACGGTGGCCGTCGACTCCTGGGCCGACAGGAACTCCTCCAGCAGCCGGGTCTTGCCGATGCCCGCCTCGCCGCCGATCACGACGGCCTGCGGCTCCCCCTCCTGAGCGTCGCGGAGCGCGTCGCGCAGCGCCACCAGATCGGACTCCCGTCCGATCAATGTGGGGCTCGACGCCGGTGCTCGCATGACATCATCGTGCCACCGACCACCGACATCCGTGCCCACCGCGAACGTGGGTCTGCGGACGGCAGACAGCCGCCCGGCGCCGCCCTCAGCGGGCGACGTCGGCCAGCTCCCTGCGCTCCTCGCTCAGGCCCTCCGCCGCGGGCGCCGGCACCGGCACGACCGCAGCCGCGCCGACGGCCGCCGACCGTGCACTCATGCGCCCCCGGTGCTCCGACCGCAACCACCGGCCCCGCTCGTCGGCGCGGCGCGCCTGCTCGCGCTGCCGCTCCTCGCGCGCCGTCTCGCCGGCCCGTACCCGGAAGTCCACGAACTCTTCGATCATCATGATCCGATCCCCTCTTCTTCGTGAGTCTCAGACTTCTCGCTAAGGCCCCCCGCAGACATCGGGAAGATGCCCTATTCCTCACCCCGGCGACGCGAGACCGACGCATAAGGGGGCTTCACTCCGCCGACCGCGGGGAGCAGCATGGCGGACATGGCGACGATCAACGAACTCCAACCTCCGTACAAAGTCGGCTACTTCGTGGGCAGCCTGTCCACGAGCTCCGTCAACCGCACGCTCTCCCGCGCCCTGCTCCGGCTGGCTCCGTCCGACCTCGTGTTCACCGAGATCCCCATCGGCGAGCTGCCCCTCTACAACCGCGACTTCGACGGCGACTTCCCGCCGGTCGCCCGCGAGTTCAAGGCGCTCATCGCCGAGCAGGATGCGCTCCTCTTCATCACGCCGGAGTACAACCGGTCCATCCCGGGCGCGCTGAAGAACGCGATCGACTGGGCCAGCCGCCCCTACGGCGAGAACGTCATCGCGCGCAAGGCGACCGCCGTCATCGGGGCGTCGCCCGGGCAGATCGGGACGGCCGTCGCACAGCAGCAGCTGCGCAGCGTCCTCAGCTTCCTCCAGGCGCCGCAGATGAACGCACCGGAGGCCTACATCTGGATGCGCCCCGGCCTCATCGAGGAGGACGGCACCGTCACCGATCCGGGGACGGAGGAGTTCCTCCGCGGCTTCATGAACGCGTTCTTCGAGTACATCGAGCGCGTGCTGACGGTGGTGCCGAGCGCATCGTGAGACTGCAGGACGAGGGCGGCGACCGCAGCGTCGAGCTACGGCCGGCCGCCTACGACTCGGCGAGCGACCGCGTGGTCGTCGACGCGGTCGTGGAGGACGGCGCCCGGCGCTGGACGCTGACCGACGCCTGCCTGACCGACGACGAGGCGCGGGACTTGGCGGCATGGCTCGCCGGCATCGCCGACGACACCACGGCCGCCGCAGACGAGTGGACGTCGCTCACGTTCGCCTCCACCGTCATCTCGCTCAGCGGCCACCGCATCCCGGGCGGAACCGTCGAACTGCGGATGGCGGTGCTGCGCATGGCGGCGGCCGGCGGCGGCACCGCGGATGTCGTGGTCGGTCTGCGCGCGCCGCAGGCGGCGGTCAGCGCCGCCGCCTGCGACCTCCTCCTGGAGCTCGACGGCCTCCGCCGCTAGGGTCGGCGGACGCCGCGGCCCGGGTCAGCGGCCGCCCTCGCGCTTCCGGTGACGCTGCTGGATCGCCTGCTCGCCGTACGGGTAGATGTCGGTGCGCGGCGTGCTCGCCTCGTCGAGGCGTGCCCGCTGCTCGTCGGTCAGCTCCAGGTCGGCCGCGCCGAGGTTGTCCTCCAGCTGCTCGACCGTGCGGGCGCCGAGGATGACGGATGTGACCGCCGGGCGATCGCTCAGCCAGGCCAGCGACACCTGCGAGGCGGATGCTCCGGTCTCGCTCGCGACCGCATCCACCGCGTCGATGACCTCCCACGTGCGCGGGTCGGCGTTGCGGGCCTCCCACGCCTCCATGCCGCGGGTCGGGTTCTCGCCGAGCCGCGTCGCGCCCGTCGGCGGCTCGTCGCGACGGTACTTGCCACTCAGCCAGCCGCCCGCGAGCGGCGACCACGGCAGAAGGCCGATGTTCGCATCCAGAGCAGCCGGCACCACCTCGTGCTCGATGCCGCGCACGATCAGGCTGTACTGCGGCTGCAGGGTCACCGGCGCGGCCCACCCGTTCGCGCGGGCGACCTGCACCGCCTTCGTCAGCTGCCAGCCCAGGTAGTTCGAGAAGCCGTAGTACGAGATCTTGCCCGAGGTGACGGCGTCGTCGAGGAACCGCAGGGTCTCCTCGATCGGCGTGAGGGCATCCCACGCGTGCATCTGGTACAGGTCGATGTGGTCGACGCCGAGCCGCCGCAGGGAGGCGTCGAGCGCGGTGCGAAGGTGGGTGCGCGAGAGGCCGAGATCGTTGGGGCCGCCGCCCATCGGGAACCGGCCCTTCGTCGCGATCACCACCCCGTCGCGGCGACCCGGGTTACGGGCCAGCCACCGGCCGATGATCGACTCCGAGGCACCTGTCGTGTACACGTCCGCTGTGTCGATGAAGTTGCCGCCCGCGTCGATGTAGTGCTCGAGGATGGCGTGCGAGGTCTGCTCGTCCGCCTCCGCTCCGAAGGTCATGGTGCCGAGGGCGAACTCCGACACGATCGTTCCGCTGTTTCCGAGGTTGCGTAGATCCATAGCGCGAAACTAGCCCCGTCCCGGCGGTTTGCGTACTGTGTGCCATCGTGAGGTTTCGCACCTCTGTGTCCGGGACCGCCACTCACGCAGCTTCCGGGCGCCATCACCCTCCCCTCGGCGCACGTGGCGTCACGATCCGAGCGATGCGTCGTCTTCCTGAGTAACGGGGTCACTCCCTGTACGGTCGCGAACCGCACCGCCCCTTCCGAACGTCGGGTGAGGGACACGAGGATCGCGCGTTCAAGGACGAACGGAAATTGCAGATTCAGATGAACCGACTGACGAAGATGGCGACGGCAAGCGGCGTTGCGCTGGGCCTGATCCTGGGGACCGGAATCACCGCGGCTCATGCGGAGGAGGCACCGGACTCGGCTGAGGCGGTGTTCGAGGAGTTTCTCGACACCCTGAAAGTCGACGCCAAAACCGATGCTGCGCTGACCGAGCGGTTCGATGACCTGCCGCCAGCCGAGCAGAAGCGGGTCGCGGACGCGATAGAGGAGGATCCGCTGTCTGTGATGGTATTCGACGCCGGTGCGCCGACGCTGACCTCGGGAACCGGAACCTCTGCACAGCCGGCGCTGGCACGCAATTCGGCCCGCGGGCTCCACATCCGGACGTCCGCGGCCGCGCCTCGGTACACGGCAACCTACCCGGTGAACGCGAGCCTGTTCGGGATCACGACTGGCACGTTCACCATGCGCTACGTCTTCGAGGCGACGTCGACCAACGTCACCCGGAACCTGGAGTGCACGGGCTGGTTCACCGGGGCGGCCGGAGTCTGGAACATCGGGACCAGCCAAAGCAACTACGTCTCCGGCGGTCAGGGCGCATGCACGGTCAAGTACACCATGTCGCTTGCCTTCAAGGGATCCTTCTTCACCGCCAACAAGCAGCAGCAGCTCGTCTACAAGGGCACAAGGCTCACCAGCACGAGCCTGAAGAACATTTAGCCATGACCACGCCCACTGTCACCCGAACCCACTCTCTCGCGACCGATCGGCGGCTGCTGGTCGCTTCCGTAGTGGTGGGTCTTCTGGCCCCGATCGTGTGGCCCGCTCTCGTCGTCGCAGTCGTCCTCCTGGTCTGGGCCGTGGTGCGATTGGCCCGCCAGCGGCCGCGTTCGGTGGCGATGCTCACCACCGCGATCGTCCTGCTCAGTCTGTCAATCGTCGTCGGGGTGGCACTGGGGGTGGCAACCGCTGCAACCTTCGATGACACGGGAGACGGGAAGGTGACCCTCATCCCGGGGTGAGCGGCCCGCCGCAGCCGTTCCGAGGTTGCGTAGATCCATAGCGCGAAACTAGCCCCGTCCCGGCGGTTTGCGTACTGTGTGCCATCGTGAAGCTGCTCCTGATCTCCGACACGCACGTCCCGAAACGCGCTCGCGCCCTGCCCGCCCAGGTGCTGGCGGCGGTGGATGCGGCCGATGTCGTCATCCATGCCGGGGACTGGGTGGATGCGGCGACGCTCGACCTGCTGGAGCAGCGCGCACGGCGGCTCGTCGGCGTCTGGGGCAACAACGACGGACCCGAGCTGCGGCGGCGACTGCCGGAGGTCGCACATGTGGAGCTGGGCGGGCTGCGGTTCGCGGTCGTGCACGAGGCCGGCCCGGCGACCGGCCGCGAAATGCGGGCGGAACGCGACCACCCCGATGCGGACGTGTTGGTGTTCGGGCACTCGCACATCCCGTGGGACACGGTGTCGCCGCGCGGGCTCCGCCTCCTCAACCCCGGCTCGCCGACGGATCGGCGACGTCAGCCGGTCTGCACCTACCTGACGCTGGACGTCGCGGACGGGCGGATCGCCGACGTCACGCTGGTGCCGGTCGAACGCGGCTGACGTTCCGTGGGGCGCAACACGCCGTTACACGCGCCCCATAACGGCGTGTTGCGACCCCGGGATGCGACCCCGGGATGCGCCAGCGCGTCACGCGCGCAGGAAGCCGTCGACGAGCATGCCCCGCACGGCCGGCAGGAGGTCAGCGAGGAGCGCATCGTCGTCGACCTCCAGCAGCTGCGCCAGCGCCGCAGCGATCGCCGCGACGGACAGCTCGCCGTCGCACGCGCCGACCAGCGCCGCGAGTCCGGTGTCGGCCGACACCGTCCGCCCGAACCCTCCACCCTGCCGGAGCAGGATCGCCGTCGGTGCGTCGGCGCCCGGCCAGAGATGCCGCTCCTCCGTCACGTCGCCGGCGACCACCGGCCGCAAGCGGCCGAGCTCATCGTCCGTCAGTGCGGCCTGCAGATCATGCGCTGCCAGCGCCTCGCCCAGGTGTACGCCGAGCCCTGCCTCGTTGGCGCCGAGCGAACCGTGCAGCCGCTCGAACCGGCGCAGCGTCGGCACGCCCGCCGACCGACGGAGCAGCAGGTAACCGAACCCGACCGAGCGCACATCGCGGGCCTCGAAGTCGTCGAGCCACGCGCCGAGCAGCCGCTCGAACTCCGGGGTGCCCGGGCGGGTGCCGCCGTCGCGGATCCACGTCTCCGAGTAACGCACCGCGTCCTCGACGTCGCGCTCGATGACCCAGGCGTCGAGCGGGACGGGGGACGCATCCACCCAGTCGCGCACACGCTGGAGACCGTCGCCGGGGCCGCGGTACTCCCAGTTGCCGAGCAGCTGCGCGACCCCGCCGGGCTGGAGATGCTCGCCGCATCCACTCACGAAGGAGGCCACCAGCCCGTCGCCGACCATGCCGCCGTCGCGGTACTCGTACGCGGGGACACCCTCCACCCGCGGCGTGATGACGAACGGCGGATTCGACACGATGTGATCGAAACGCTCGCCGGCGACCGGCTCGAACATGCTTCCGAGCCGCAGCTCGACGCCGTCGATCTCGTTGAGCGCGAGGTTCAGGGCCGCCAGGCGGAGGGCGCGCGGCGAGATGTCGGTCGCGACGACCCGGCGGGCGTGGCGTGCGGCGTGCATCGCCTGGATGCCGCATCCCGTCCCGAGGTCGAGCGCGCTGTCGACGGGGTTCTGCAGCATCAGTCCGCTGAGGGTGAGGGATGCGCCGCCGACGCCGAGCACATGGTCCTCGGGCAGGGCGTGGCCGAGGGCGAGCTCGCCGAGGTCGGAGACGATCCACCACTCGGCGGGGCCCGCCGCATCCACGAAGCCGTAGGGCCGGAGGTCGACCGCCGACGCGACCGTGTCGCCGTCGACCGTGACGAGTTCGAGCGCGAGCGCACCGTCGATCCCGAGCGCGGGGAGGGCCTCGGCGACCTCGTCGCTCGGGACCGGCCGGCCGAGCACGAACACGCGGGCGAGCGTTGCCAGCGCCGACGGACCGCGGCGTCGCAGCGCCCGCTCCGCCGGGACGCGCTGCCCGCGGTGCAGGGCGTCCGCCGCCTCCTCGCCCCAGAGGTCGGTCAGCGCGTCGACCGTGAGGCCGGCGCGGATCAGGTCGGACCGGAGGTCGGGGATGCGTTCGGCGGCCGGGACGGCGGGTGCGCTCATCCTTCCATTGAAGCAGGGGCAGAATGGGGCTGTGATCCGCAAGAGAGCGATCGTGTCCGGGGGCGTGCAGGGCGTCGGGTTCCGCTGGGGTGCGCGGGAGGCCGCGCAGCGCCTCGGCGTGACCGGATGGGCGCGCAACCGCCTCGACGGAACGGTCGAGGCCGAGATCGAGGGCACGCCGGAGCAGGTCGACGGGATGCTCGACTGGCTGCGCACCGGCCCGCCGGGGGCATCCGTCTCGAACGTCGCCGTCTCCGACCTCCCCCTCGCCCACGACGACGCCTTCCGCATCCACGAAACCGCCTGACCCCCACCGTCGAGTCCGCAAATTTTGCACGTGACACGCCGCGGCGGTGTGCAAAAATCGCGGACTCGACGGTGGGCGGAGGCGCGGGAGGGACGGACGGAGAGGCGCGGGGCAGAATGGGGGCATGACGCGCGCGACACTGCTGACCATCACCACGCCGACCGGGACCCCGGAGGCCGGCGATCCCGGGTTCGTGGTGTCCGACTTCGACGCGCCGCAGGTGCGCGTCACCGATCTGTCGGTCACCCGCGGCGACGGCGTCTTCGAGACGATTGCCGTCATCGACGGCCACCCGCAGGCGCTCGAACCGCACCTCGCGCGACTGGCGCACTCCGCCGCGCTGCTCGACCTCCCGGCTCCGGCGCTCGACGTCTGGCGGGAAGCCGTTCGCGCAGGCGTCGCCGACTACCTGACCCGCAACGGCGACCGGGATGCGGAGCTCTACGCCAAGCTCATCTACAGCCGCGGGATCGAGGGCTCGGGCGTCCCGAGCGGCTGGCTGTTCGTGGATCTGGGCGAGGACTTCTCGCGGGCCCGCCTCGGCATCCGGGTGGTCACCCTCGATCGCGGGTACCGCCACGACGTCGCCGAGACCTCGCCCTGGCTGCTCGCCGGCGCGAAGACGCTGTCGTACGCGATCAACCGCGCCGCGCAGCGCGAGGCGGTCCGCCGCGGGGCCGATGACGTGCTCTTCGTCAGCAGCGACGGCTACGCACTCGAGGGCCCCACCTCGAACGTCGTGACCCTCACCGACGGCGTCGTCCGCACGCCGAACACCGACCAGGGCATCCTCGCCGGGACCACGCAGGCGGCCGTCTTCGACTTCTTCGAGAGCCGCGGTCTGCGGACGGAGTTCGCTCCGCTGACCCTCGACGACGTGACCGCAGCCGACGCCCTCTGGCTGGTGTCGAGCGTCCGCCAGGCGGCGCCCGTCACGCACCTGGACGAGCGCGAGTACCCAGTGGATGCGGCCCTCACCGCCGAGCTGAACGCCTACCTCCTCGCTCGCACCGAGTGACATCGCGCGACACGTAGACCCTTCGTTGCACCCCGATTGGCGTGGTGTCGCCGGCACCGCCTAGGCTGTTCCCACTGCGCGGGCGATGGGGCCGGCGCGGCGGGCGAACGACCCGTCCACGACCCGGGGAAGGAGGGTGCGAGATGACCGAACCGGTGCCGCGCAGCATCGAGCTGCTCCGCCAGCAGGCGCGCGACGAGCTGTCCGCGATCATCGAGCACCGCTGCCGTGCCGGGGAAGATCCGTGGCAGTTCATTCCCGATCTGCCGAGTGTGGACGAGCAGGTCGTCATCGGCCTCCGCGCTACCGCGATCGAGGCGTTCGACCTCGCCGACGAGCAGTCCCGCGCACACCATCCTTCGGCCGGCCGCGATGTGTTCGCCCGCTTCGAGTACGGGGTGCTGCGCCGGATCGCCCTGGAGCATCCCGAACTCAGCGAAGCGGTTTGGGGGATGCTCGACAAGGTCGAGCGCGCCTGACTACTCTTCCCGCATGGGAATCGTCACCGCCGACATCGCCATCTCGCTCGACGGCTTCGCGGCCGGCCCCGACCAGTCGCTGGAGCAGCCGCTGGGCGGTGGAGCGGCCAACCGCCTGCACGCGTGGATGTTCGAGTACGCCGACGCGCACGCGGAGGAGATCGACGCCATCACCGCGGCGGGCGCCTACGTGATGGGACGCAAGATGTTCGGCCCGGTGCGGAACGAGTGGCCCACCCCCGACGAGCCGCTCGGCGACTGGATCGGATGGTGGGGCGAGGAGCCGCCGTATCACGCGCCGGTGTTCGTGCTCACGCACTACGCCCGCGACCCGCTGGAGCTGACCGGGACCACGTTCCGGTTCGTCACCGACGGCATCCACTCGGCGGTCGAGCAGGCGCGAGAGATCGCCGGGGATGCGGACGTCGCCATCGCCGGCGGCGCCGAGACCCTCAATCAGGCGCTGTGGGCGGGGATCGTCGACGAGCTGCGGCTGCACATCGCTCCCGTCACCCTCGGCGCGGGTGAGCGTGTCTTCGACCGTGTGCCCTCGCTCGAGTTGGAGCTGCTGCGCGAGCGCGTGACCCCCGAGGTCGCGCACCTCACCTATCGCGTGCGCCGCTGAGAGGGCGGTCACCGGGCGCGCATACCCGCCCGGGATGCCGCTCGCACCCCATCAGGTTTAAACGCCCGATCCGGTCATGTTCGCGCGTCCGTCTCCGTCGGTTAAGGCGAGGGATGGAGTCGACATGGACCGGAGAACACTGCTCCGCACCGGATTCGGTGCGGCGATCGGCGCGGGGCTGGGCCTCTCGCCCACGACGATGGCGCACTCGGCACCGGAGGCGGCGCCCTTCGGCGGTGACGGCCCCGATCTCGAGGAGCTCCGTCGTGCCCTCTCCCGGCCCGACTACCTGCTGATCCCCGGCCAGCCGCGGTACGAGCAGCTCGCGCCTCCGTTCAACCGCCAGTTCGCCTCCGTCCGCCCGTTGGCGATCGTCACGCCGCGCAGCCCTGCCGACATCGCGGCGTGCGTCCGCTGGGCCGTGCGCAACGGCGTGCCGATCACGCCGCGCAGCGGGCTCGGCCACAGCTACGCCGGGTTCTCGACCACCGGCGGCCTGCTGCTGGTGCTCTCGCTGATGACGGATGTGGTCTGGCGGGATGACGCCCGCGCGTCCGCGCCGGTCGTCGGCTACTCGACGGGCACGATGACGAAGAAAGCGGGGACCCTCCTGGTGGAGGCCGGTGTCACCAACGGCATGCTGCATCCCCAGCTGGAACGGGGCAACATCGTCCTCCCGACCGGTCGATGCAGCAGTGTCGGGGTCGCCGGGCTCGTGCTCGGCGGAGGCATCGGATTCAGCGACAAGATGGCGGGGCTCACCTGCGACCGGTTGGTGGAGACCCGGCTGATCGGGGCCGACGGCGAGTGGATCACGTGCAGCGAGAAGGAGAACGCCGACCTCTTCTGGGCGGTGCGCGGTGGAGCGGGCGACAACTTCGGCATCCATTTCGATTTCACCCTCGACTACGACAAATACCATGGGACGGTCGCCTTCTACCGCTTCAGCTGGAGCATCGACACGGCGGTGGATGCGGCCGTCGCGCTCCAGCGCGCGTGCGCCGACGCCTTCCGCGACCCACGGCTGCACATGCGCATCGGCCTGGGGACGTCCGGCACGTCAGCCCAACAGGTTCGCGCCAACGCTTCGGTGACGGCCATCGGGCAGTTCTATGGCAGCGCCCGTGAGCTGCGCGATCTGCTCGCCTCCGCGCTGCGACTCGGCACGCCGTCGGAGCAGGCGGCCAACGCGGCGAGCATCCGCGACGTCACCTTGGCCGAGGCGAGCGAACTGCTCAACGAGGATGTCGCGCCCGCTCCGTTCACGGGAGCATCGGCCGTGCTGACCGAGCCGCTTCCCGGCGAACGGATAGCCGCCGTCCGCGACCACCTGCTGACCTGGCCGGGCAGTTCCAACCCGGACGGCGTCGACATCGCCCTCTTCGCGCTTGGCGGCGCCGTGAACGACGTCGCCGCGGAAGCGACGGCATACGTCCACCGCGATGCCCTGTTCATCGCGCAGTTCAACGTCAACTGGTCGGAGCGCGATCCAGCGTCGAGCCTGCGGGTGCACCGGGAGTGGCTGGACGGCCTGACCGCCCTCGTTCCGTCGACGCGCGCCTACCAGAACTTCCCGGACCCGTATCTGCGAGATCCGCAGCAGGCCTATTACGGGCGCAACTACGCACGGCTGCGAGCGGTCAAGTCCGCCTACGACCCGAGCGGCGTCTTCGGGTACGCCCAGGGAATCGCACCGCAATGACCCCGTCCGGTCGGAGGTTCCCGGTTGTGCGCCGGCTGCTACAACGCCGCCGCGTCCGTCACGGGCAGCCGGCAGACGAAGTCGCGGCAGAGATACGCGGTCGGCAGGCCGTCGCGAGTGACGCGCCCCTCGAACAGCTCGAACCCGTCCGCGGCCAGGTCGATCGCATCCTGCTCGGTCACCAGAGCGATCAGCGGTGCCGGATGCCGCCGCGCGGCCTGCACGAGCCCTCCGGTATCCGCGCCCACCGATCCTGCGCCGACGCCCGCACCGCCCGTCTCCGGCCGCACCACGACGAGCTGCTCGGGCTCCTCCCCCAGGCGGGACATCAGCGTGAGCGACGCCCCGAAGCCGCTCGGCACCTGGGGCGCCTGCGCGGCGACCATCCGCATCGCCTCCCGTGCAGCCCGCTCGTACTTCCGCTCCCCCGACAGCAGGTAGAGCGTGTGCGCCGCCGCGGCGGTCGCGCTCAGACCCGAGGGATACGCGCCCTCGCTCGGGTCGACGCGCACGGCCAGCCCGGTCGCGGCCAACACCGGGTCGCCTCCGCCCGGGGTCTCGAACGGGCACGTCCCCTCGCCTGCCGCATCCAGGCACAGGTCCACCAGGTCGCGCGCCGCCGCCGCGTAGCGCGCTCCGCCGCCGGCGAGCGCCAGCTCCAGGAGGCCGCCGGCGAGCCCGCCGTAGTCCTCGAGGGTCGCCTCCGCGTCGCTGGCCCGGCCGCCGAGGGAGGCGCGGAGCAGCAGCCCGTCCGGCCGCCGGTGGCGGGTCAGCAGCATGTCGGCTGCCTCCCCCGCCGCCGCGATCCAGGCCGGTCGGTCGAGGATGCGACCGGCTCGCGCGAGGGCGCCGATCGCGAAGCCGTTCCACCCGGTCAGCACCTTGCCGTCAACGGCCGGCGGTTCCAGCCTGGCGCGCTCCTCCGGCGGGACCGTGTAGTAGGTGCCCTCGACCCGCGCGCCGTCGATCACGCTCTCGGAGTCCTGCGCCGAGGCGAAGCCTCCGGCCGGACGCCGCAGCACCGCCAGCAGGAACGCGGCGACCCCGTCGGCCGTCCGCTCCGCCCAGGCGGCGCCGCCCTGCTGCCACGCGGTGGCGTACGCGTCGAGCAGCAGCGCGTTGTCGTAGAGCATCCGTTCGTAGTGCGGGTCGCTCCAGTCGCGGCGGGTGGCGTACCGGAAGAAGCCGCCGTCGACCGGGTCGCGGAGTGGGGAGGCGGCCATGCGCTCCAGGGTCCGGTGCCCCAGTTCGCGCCCGGACGGCCGGGCGAGCAGAAAGCCAAGGACCGGCGCGACGGGGAATTTCGGCGCCGTCCCGAAGCCGCCGTACTGCGGGTCCTCCGCCTGCGCGAGCCGCTCGACAGCCGCGTCGAGGGCTCGGTCGTCGGGCAGGTCGGCGACCGCCGTCGCGGCTGCGGCCGCAGCGGTCATCGCCTCGCCGACCCGCGCGGCGTCCGACTCCACGGCGTCCCGGCGGTTCATCCACGCGTCGGCGACGGCGTCGAGCACCTGACGGAACGACGCGCGGCCGCCGATCGGCTCGGGCGGGAAGTAGGTCCCCGCGAAGAACGCGCGGCCTTCCGGTGTGGCGAACACCGTCAGCGGCCAGCCCAGGTTGTCGGTGAAGGCGCTCGCGGCGGAGAGGTAGGCCGCATCCACCTCGGGATGCTCCTCCCGGTCGACCTTGATCGCCACGTACCGCGCGTTCAGTTCGCCGGCGGCGATCGGATCGCTGAAGCTCTCGCGTGCCATGACGTGGCACCAGTGGCAGGTGGCGTATCCGATGGAGATCAGCACGGGCACATCCCGCCGCCGCGCCTCCGCGAACGCCTCGGCGCCCCACGGGAACCAGTCGACCGGGTTGGACGCGTGAGCGCGCAGGTAGGGGCTGACCGCGTCCGCGAGCCGATTCACCATGGGCTCACCCTACGACCCGGGCGCGGGAACGTAAGCCCTCGACGCCGCCAGACAGCAGCCGTACGGATGCGGTCAGGCCGGCCGATCCATCCCGTGCAGCCGCACGGACGAGTTGAGGTAGAACGCGGCGAGCACCGCGTAGGTCAGGCAGGAGACGGCCGGGATGAAGGCCCCCTCCGGGCGGCTGGCCAGGGCGCCGACGCCGGAGATGAACGCCAGGATCACCAGCGCTCCGCCGATCCAGAACCCGGCTGCGGGACGGGCGGTCGCGCGCCACCAGGGCCGCGGGTCGGTGCGGTTCTCGCCGGCGCCGCGGAAGCAGCGCACCCCGACGATGACGTACGCCACGTTCAGGGCGGCGACGATCAGCACGTCGAGCGTGGCGTTGACGAGGTTCGCGATGATGAACCCGTTCACCAGCAGGATGAACGCGAAGACGCCGACGACGTAGGCGATCTTCCCCGTGACCGACGTGATCCTCACCCGTCGAGCCTAGCCGGGAGCGGCGACACGGATGGGCCGCACGCTCCCGGCCGGTGAATCAGTTGACCTCGTCGGGGTGCGCGCTGACGCGTCCCTCGCGCTCGAGCGAGCTGATCGCGGTGACCTCGTCGGAGCTCAGCTCGAAGTCGAACACGTCGAAGTTCTCGGCCATGCGCTCGCGGCGGTTCGACTTCGGGAAGACGATGTTCCCGGTCTGCAGGTGCCAGCGGATGACGACCTGCGCCGGCGTCTTGCCGTGCGCCTCGGCGGCCTGCGACACCTCGGGCGTCTCGAACAGCGGGTACTTGCCCTGGCCGAGCGGACCCCACGCCTCGATCGCGATGCCGTGCTCGCGGGAGAACGCGGTCACCTCCGGCTGCTGGTGCGCCGGGTGCAGCTCGATCTGGTTGACGGCCGGGACCACATCCGTGTTGGCGAGCAGCTTCTCCAGGTGCGGCACCAGGAAGTTGGACACGCCGATCGCCTTCGCGCGGCCCGACGCGTAGATCTTCTCGAGCGACTTCCACGCCTGCACGAAGGTGTCCTTCTGCGGCGTCGGCCAATGGATGAGGTACAGGTCGACGTAGTCGAGCCCGAGCTTGCCGAGCGACTCGTCGAAGGCCGCCTCCGCATCGGTCTGGCGGTCGTTCCACAGCTTGGTGGTGATGAAGAGCTCGTCGCGCGGGACGCCGGAGGACGCGATCGCCTGGCCGACGCCCTCCTCGTTGCCGTAGATGGCGGCGGTGTCGATGTGGCGGTAGCCGACCTCGAGAGCGTCGGTCACGATCCGGGTGGTCTCATCCGGATCGACCTTGAAGACGCCGAAGCCGAGCTGCGGGATGGTCGTCCCATTGTTCAGGGTCAGGAGCGGAGTATTTGCGTTTGCAACCATATCCGCCACGGTACCAGCGTCAGGCGACGCACGCGCGGGCGATACCTCTATTCTGTAGGTACTTACATATCGATTTGTATTTCAGAGAGTTCGAGGAGGGCGAGCTATGCCCGGGTTGATCTACGATCCGACCGATTCACGCAGCGTGATGGATGCGTTGACGTCCAATCTTGCGGCTGCCCGATCCACGCTCGGTACGACCTCCCGGGCCACCCGACAGCTGGTCGCCGCCATGGCTCCAGGCGGACCGCTGTCCGGCAAGGCCTACACTGCGGCCGGACAGCTGTTTTCGCGAGGCATCGCTCCTCGCCTCGCGACGGGGAACGCGAAGCTCGACGCGATCCAGGCCGACCTCGACACATACACCGTCGCGGACGCCAAGGTCTCTCGTCTGGGCGTGCTGGACGAAGACGCGCTGAACATCCAACTCACCGCGACACAACGACAACGGGACGCGACGGAGCGGCTGGTGGAGACGAATCGCGCGGTGGCGACTGCGACGTCCGTGATTCCCGGATTGAGCGACGCGCTGCAGTTGGTCAACGACCGGTTGGAACTCGTCCTGAATCAGCTCGAGCGCGACGTCCGCGAGCTGGAAGACAGGCTGAAAGCACTCCATACGTTCGACTCGGACACCCGCGGACTGTTCGCACAGCAGTTCCACCCACAGCCGGTGACCACTGCAACGCCAGCCGGATCGAAACCGAACCACTCAGCCGAGCAGGTCATCCAGGAACTGACCATGCAGTTCCTTCGCGGCGCGAGTCCCGCCGATTGGGTCGCGTGGGCCAAGAAGAACGGCTACAGCCCCCAGGACCTGGTCAACCTGATCAAGAAGATGACCCCGCAACAGCGGGACCGGCTCACAGACCTCCTCGCCGGGATGGGACCCGACCGGTACGGGCTGGCATCGTGGCTTTTCAGCGGTACCAAACGCGGCGATGTGGATTGGCTGCACGACCACTTTCCCGAGCTGGAGCCCGGGCTCATCGACGGCACACGGTGGAAGCAGTGGTCCGACATCGATGTCACCGGCAGGTTCTCTCCCGAAGACATCAATCAGGGCGCCGTGAACGACTGCTGGTGGATCGGCACCCTCGCCGCATACGCCAATAGCCCCGAAGGCGAGAAGTGGCTGAAGGACCACATCCGCGCCAATCCCAACGGGACCTTCACCGTCACCCTGTATGTCGATGGGAAGCCGGTCGAGGTCACCGTCACGGAGTACTTCCCCGCGAGTGACAAAGAATCTACCGCCGGCAACGGGTTCTGGAACGAGCAGAACAAGAAAGTACCGAATTGGGCATCGATCTACGAGAAGGCCCGTGCTGCGCTTCCGGACACCGGCTCGTACCACAACCTCAGCGGCGGCTGGTCGATCGTGAACCCGAACTTCGGGTCCGGCGGTGCCATGGGCACACTTACCGGCGACGAGGCAAGCTGGATCACCCCCAGTGACCCCATCACCCGCCTCCCTCTCCCCGGATACCAACTCTCAGACCTGCGCAAAGACCTCTTCGACGGCCGCCCAGTCACGGTCACCACCTACATCAGCGGCCGCACCGACATGGTCGACTTCCACCAATACACCGTCACCAGCGTCAATCCCGACAGCACCGTCACCCTCCGCAACCCATGGGGACAGGACGCTTCTCTCAACGGGACGCCCAAGCCGGAATATCTGCACCTCACCTTCGATGAACTGCAACGGGCCGGTTTCTACATCAACATCGGGGCACCGATCCGATGATCACTCGGCCCACAGGTCGGCTTCGCCGACGCGCGTTCGCGATCGGTGCAGCCCTGCTCGGCACCGTGGTCGCAGCCGGGATCGTCGTCAACGCCTTGCTCGCCCCGCCGCCGAAACCGGCGGGCACGAACAACGTCGTCACCGGGGAGTTTCAGCGCGAGGAATACCCGAACGTTCCGTCCGACGAGCAATACACCTCTACAACCGTCAATGGATGCAAGGTCGTCATGGGAACCTACGGCGCATGGCCTTGGACTACCGACTCGTTCCGACTCCGATTCGATGTGACGTCCATGACCTCCGCAGTTTCTTCGGACCCCTCGACCGAATTGGTCTATGACGGACCTGACCAGAACATCTGGGGCAGCACCACCTTCGATCAAATGGCGAAGGTCGGTCACAGCTACCGGTTCGGACCCGCCACCGTGAAGGTGCTCCAGGTCTGGAACTCCCCCCTGCCGCAGTACCGGCGCGCGTATCTTAAGGTCACCTTCGACAAGTCCCAAGTCCTCTGCCCACCACCCAAGACCTACGCGGCCGAGTGACGATGTCGAAACCACACCTCACGACACCAGCGAAGATTGGACACCGCGCGCACCGTGTCCGCCGACTCGTGATCAACGTCGGCTCAGCGCCAACCCCCCAGAAAGTGCGGGCGGCCCTCCCGGACGGCGGTGCGTACGACAATCGCAGCGGCGGCTGGGTGCCGAACATGTCCGACTCCACGGGCGTTCCCCAACCGGACCACCCTCCCCTCACCTTCGATGAACTGCAACGAGCCGTTTTCTACGTAAATATCGGAGCACCAATTAAATGACCGACCAGACCACCACTCCTGCCCGTAGGCGCGGGTGGATCGTCACCGCAATCGTGCTGGGCGTCCTGATCACGACCGGAGCCGTCGTCAACGCCTTCCTTGCCCCGCCCCCGAAGCCAGCGGGCACGAACAACGTCGTCACCGGCGATTTTCAACGCGCGGAATACCCGAACGTCCCCTCGCACGAGCAATCCACCTACTCCGAGGCCGTCGACAGATGCCAGCTGAGCGTCGGGACTTATGGTGCATGGGAGTGGACCGAGGACTCTATTCGCCTCCGATTCGATCTGAAGACCCTTTCGATCAGGCCTGATTATGATCCCAGCAGCATCAGCCAGGACAGCCCATTCGAAGACAGCTGGCCCAACCGCACGATCTTCAATCAAATGGTGAAGGTCGGCCACAGCTACCGGTTCGGTCCCGCCACCGTGAAAGTCCTCCAGGTCTGGAACTCCCCCATCCCCCAGTACCGGCGCGCCTACCTCAAGGTCACCTTCGACGAATCCCAAGTCCTCTGCCCACCGCCGAAGACGTACACCGCCGGCTGACCCGGGTACCCACCGGGCCGCCACGACCTCAGCCGGATGCGCCCGAGGTCGACACCTCCGTGATCGACGCCCCCTCCGCCTCGAACCGGGCCACCAGCTCGCGCTTCAGCACCTTCCCGCTCGGCCCGAGCGGCAGCGCCTCGAGGATCTCCACGCGCCGCGGGTACTTGTACGCCGCCACCCGCTCGCGCGCGAACACGAGCAGCTCGTCGACCTCCACCTCGCCGCCGGGCATCAGCGTCACCGCCGCCATGATCTCCTGCCCGTGCGTCTCGTGCGTCACCCCGAAAACGGCCACCATAGCGACAGCCGGATGCGCGGACAGCACCTCCTCGACCTCGCGCGGGTACACGTTGTAGCCGTTGCGGACGATCATGTCCTTCTTGCGATCGACGATCGTGATGTAGTCGTCGTCGCTCTTCGTGCCGAGGTCGCCGGTGCGGAACCAGCCGTCGACGACCGCCTCCGCATTCGCCTCCGGGAGGTTGAGGTAGCCCTTCATCAGGTTGTGTCCGCGCACCACGATCTCGCCGAGCTCGCCGCGCGGGAGCAGCTGGATGCGGTCATCCACCTCCGCGTCGGCGATCTCCACATCCACGCCCCAGATGGGCGTTCCGACCGTGCCCACGCGGGTCGGCCGTCCGCGGTGGTTGAAGGAGGCGACCGGCGACGTCTCGGTGAGGCCGTAGCCTTCGTGCACGTCTATGCCGTACACCTCTTTCATGCGCTCGATCACGGCGACGGGGATGGCCGCGCCGCCGCTCATCCCGTACCGGAGCGGCGGACGGTCGGGGTTGGTCTTCGCGGCCTCCAGCAGTGCGATGTACATCGTCGGAACCCCGGTCATGACGGTGCAGGCGTGCTGGTTCATCAACTGCAGGGCGGTGGCGCCGTCGAACTTCGGCACGAGCACGACGGCCGCGCCCGCGCGGAATCCCATGTTCATCACGCAGGTCTGCCCGAACGTGTGGAACAGCGGCAGGCAGCCGAGGATGCGATCCTCCGGCTCCAGGTCGAGCGTGCCGGAGAGCAGCACGTTCACCTGCTCGACCAGCGAGAAGTGGCATCCCTCCGCGCCCTTCGGCTTGCCGGTCGTCCCGCTCGTGTAGAGGATCGTCGCGGTGTCGAACGGGTCGCGCGGCACGTACGTGTCGACGGGCTCGGCGTCGGCGGCGAGCTCCTCCAGGCGCGGGAACGGCGCCTGTTCGTACATCTCGTCCGGCACCAGCACCGACACGATCGGGATAGCGGCGAGCGCGGCTCCACGCGCCCCCTCCGCCAGCAGCGGCGCGGCGCAGATCAGCAGCGACGCCCCGGAGTCGCGCAGCACGTACGCGATCTCGTCGGCCTTCAGCAGCGCATGCACCGGCACGACGACCGCACCGAGGGCGAGGACGGCGTAGTACGACCGCGGGAAGTCGGGCACGTTCGGCAGCATCAGCGCCACCTTGTCGCCCGGCCCGACGCCGAGCCCTTTCAGCGCTCCGGCGTAGGCGCGGGTCTGATCCCACAGCTCGCTGTAGCGGATCTCCTGCCCCGCGAAGATCAGAGCGACGTTGTCGGGCATCCGATGCGCCGTCTCCGCCAGGATGCTCGCGACAGACATGGTCGCATAGCCGTGACTCATGGGTTCTCCTCGTCTCCATTGACGCCGGACCCGTTCCGGGTGTGATGCGAACCTACGTCAGCGGCGGGCGCGGGGCAACGCCCCCGGCTGGGGACCGTCCGGGATGGCGCCCCACACGGGTAAACTGGAGGGCTCATGTCTTCGACCGCGACCCTCCCCCGCATCGTCTTCCCGCCCGAGCTGCCGGTCAGCCGGAAGCGGGAGGACATCGCGCGCGCCATCCGCGACAATCAGGTCGTCATCGTCGCCGGCGCGACCGGGTCGGGCAAGACCACACAGCTGCCGAAGATCGCGCTGGAGCTCGGCCGCACCAGCATCGGCCACACGCAGCCCCGGCGCCTCGCCGCGCGCACCATAGCGGAGCGGATCGCGGAGGAGCTGGGGCAGTCCGTCGGCGAGCTGGTCGGCTATCAGGTCCGCTTCACCGACCGCGTGTCCAAGGCGACCAGGATCAAGCTGATGACCGACGGCATCCTGCTCAACGAGCTGCGCCGCGACAGGATGCTGCGGGCGTACGACACGATCATCATCGACGAGGCCCACGAGCGCAGTCTCAACATCGACTTCCTGCTGGGATACCTCAAGCAGCTGCTGCCGCAGCGTCCCGACCTCAAGCTCATCATCACGTCGGCGACCATCGACCCGGAGAGCTTCGCGCAGCACTTCGCCTCCGCGGACGGCACCCCGGCGCCGATCGTCGAGGTCTCCGGCCGCACCTACCCGGTCGAGATCCGCTACCGTCCGCTGGTCGCCGAAGCGCTGGACGAGGACGACGACGATCCGGACCCGGTGCCGTCGGCCGACCGCGACTACCTTCAGGGCATCAACGACGCGCTCGACGAGCTGGCGCGTGAGGCCGCAGGCGACGTGCTCGTCTTCCTCTCCGGCGAGAACGAGATCCGGGATGCGACCGACGCGATCCGTGGCCGCAATCTACCCGGAACCGAGGTTCTGCCGCTCTACGGCCGCCTCTCCTCCGCCGAGCAGCACCGCGTCTTCCAGCCGTCGACGCTCCCGGGCATCCGGCGCCGCGTCGTCCTCGCCACCAATGTCGCCGAGACCAGCCTCACCGTCCCGGGCATCAAGTACGTGGTGGATGCGGGCACGGCCCGGATCAGCCGGTACAGCACGCGAGCGAAGGTGCAGCGGCTTCCGATCGAGGCGATCTCGCAGGCCAGCGCCAACCAGCGGTCGGGCCGCTCCGGCCGCACCAGCGACGGTATCGCCATCCGGCTGTACTCCGAGGAGGACTTCGCCAAGCGGCCCGAGTTCACCGAGCCCGAGATCCTCCGCACCAACCTCGCCGCGGTGATCCTGCAGATGATCTCGCTCGGCCTCGGCGACATCGCGGCATTCCCGTTCCTCACGCCGCCCGACTCACGCGGCATTAAAGACGGTCTGGATCTGCTCACCGAGCTCGGGGCAATCGCGACGGCGAAGGAGGGCACGAAGCTCACGCCGGTCGGACGCCAGCTCGCACAGCTCCCGATCGACCCGCGGTTCGCCCGCATGGTCGTCGAGTCGAAACGCCACGGCACCTCGCGCGAGGTGATGGCCATCGTCGCCGGACTCACCATCCAGGACCCGCGCGAGCGTCCCGTCGAGCGCCGCGGCAGCGCCGACGAGAAGCACGCCCGGTTCGCCGACCCGACCAGCGACTTCCTCACCCTCCTCAACCTCTGGAACTACCTCGAAGAGCAGCAGAAGGAGCTCTCGTCCAGCGCCTTCCGGCGGCTCTGCAAGGCCGAGTTCCTCAACTTCCTGCGGGTCCGCGAGTGGCAGGACGTCTACCGCCAGCTGCGGCAGCTCGCCAAGCCGCTGGGGCTGACCATCGGCGAGCCGTCCGTGAACCCCGACGGCATCCACCGCTCGCTGCTCGCCGGGCTGCTCTCGCACATCGGGCTGAAGGATGTGCGCGAGACCGGTCCTGCGCCGAAGGGTGCGGGCAAGGCCCCGCGCAGCAGGCAGGCCGAGTATCTCGGCGCCCGCCAGACCAGGTTCGTGATCTTCCCCGGATCCACCCTGGCCAAGAAGCAGCCGAACGCGGTGATGAGCGCCGAGCTGGTGGAGACATCCCGGCTGTTCGCGCGGATGAACGCGGCCATCGACCCGGCGTGGGCCGAGCCTATCGCGGGAGACCTCTGCAAGCGCCAGTACAGCGAGCCGCACTGGGAGAAGAACCAGGGGTCCGTCGTCGCCTACGAGCGCGTGACGCTGTTCGGCGTCCCGATCATCCCGCGCCGGCGCGTGCAGTATGCGCGGATCGACCGGGAGCTGTCACGCGAGCTCTTCATCCGGCACGCTCTCGTCGACGGCGAATGGGACTCGCACCAGGCGTTCGACCGCGCCAACAGGAAGCTCCGAGCGGAGCTGCGCGAGCTGGAGGAGCGCACCCGCCGCCGCGACATCCTCAACGACGACGAGGCGGTCTTCGAGTTCTACGACAAGCGCATCCCCGCCGACGTGGTGTCGACGCGGTCGTTCGAGGGCTGGTGGAAGAAGGCAAGGCAGGAGACGCCCGACCTCCTCACGATGACGCCGGAGGCGCTGCTCGACGAGGAGGCGGCCGAGGTCGACGAGGACGCCTTCCCGCCGGTCTGGCGCCAGGGCGACCAGCAGTTGACCCTGCGGTACCGGTTCGAGCCGGGCGCGGAGGACGACGGGGTGACCGTGCAGGTGCCGCTTCCGCTGCTCGCCGGGCTGCTCCCCGACGGCTTCGACTGGCAGGTGCCCGGGCTCCGCCACGAGCTCGTAACCGCGCTCATCAAGTCGCTGCCGAAGGCGATCCGGCGGCAGGTGGTCCCGGCCGCCGACTGGGCGCAGCGGCTGCTCGGCGAGCTGTCGGGCACAGCCGGGATGCGCGCCCACGAGGGTGAACGGCCCGCGGCCTCCCTCGCCGACACGCTCGCGGCGGCGATCTCGCGGCTGACCGGATCCCGGGTCAGCGGCTCGGACTTCGACCTCGACCGCCTCCCCGCGCACCTCCGGCCGACGTTCCAGGTCGTCGGAGAGCGCGGACGCACGCTCGCCAGCGGGAAGGACCTCGGCGCCCTGCAGGAGCGGCTGCGATCGCGGGCCCGCGACTCCGTCGCCGCCGTCGCGGAGGCGCGAACGCCCAACGCGATCGAACGGACCGCTCTGACGACCTGGGATCTCGACGAGCTCCCCCGCTTCGTCGACTCCACGCACACCGGCCCGGGCGGCACGAAGAACGTGATCCGCGCCTACCCGGCACTCGTCGACGACGGCGACTCCGTCAGCATCCGCCTGATGGGAACGCCCGCCGAGCAGGCCCGGGCGATGCCGGGCGGTGTGCGGCGACTGCTGCTCGCCGGCATCCCCTCGCCCGTCGCCTACGTGCAGCAGCACCTGACGGTCAACGAGAAGCTCACGCTCGCGGCGAGCCCCTACCCCAACACCAAGGCGCTGTTCGACGACTGCCTGCTCGCCGTGATCGACTCGGTGCTGTACCGGATGAAGCCCGACGGCCAGGTGTTCATGCGCGCCGAATTCGAGGCGGTGCGGGATCGGGTGTCCGGCATCGTGATGGACTCGATGTTCGAGACGGTCGCGCTCGTCACGCGCATCCTCACCGCCGCCCGCACAGCCGAGAAGGCGATCGCGGGCGTGACGGCGCTGACCTACCTGGCGGCGCTGAACGACGCGAAGGGGCAGCTCTCCGGACTCGTCTGGGCCGGGAAGGGCGTCGGATTCGTGTCGGCGACAGGGCTCGAGCAGCTGCGGCATCTGCCGCGGTACCTCGCCGGGATCACGCAGCGCATGCAGGCGCTGCCCACGAACCCCGGCCGCGACCGGGCCTGGCAGACGCAGGTGGAGACGGCGGTCGCGCTGTACACGGACGCGGGCGGCCGCATCCCGCTCGCGCCCGGGTCGCCGCCGTCGCTGGTGCACGCGCGGTGGATGCTGGAGGAGTTCCGCGTCTCGCTGTTCGCCCAGTCCCTCGGCACCGCCGAGACCGTCTCCCTCCAGCGCATCCGCAAAGTCCTCACCTCCTGACCGTCGCGCCTCCGCGCCACTCCGTCCCACCGTCGAGTCCGCAAACTTTGCACACTCCGACCGCGTGTGGCGTGCAAAGTTTGCGGACTCGACGGCGGGCGGCTGACGACGGGGACGGGGTCAGACGCCGAGGTGGAAGCCGCCGTTGGAGTGGAGGAGCTGGCCGGTGATCCAGCCGCCGCTGACGGACAGGAGGAAGGCGACGAGGTCGGCGGTGTCGTGCGGGCGTCCCAGGCGGCCCAGCGCGGTCTCCGCCGTCAGCTGCTCGACCAGTTCGGGCGTCATCCACCCGGTGTCGATCGGTCCGGGATTGATGAGGTTAGCCGTAATCCCGAGGTGCGCAAGCTCGACGGCGGCAGCCTTCACGATCCGGTCGAGAGCACCCTTGCTCGCGCCGTACGGCAGGTTGTGCGCGGTGTGGTCGCTGGTCAGCGCGACGATCCGCCCGAGACCGGATGCGCCGGACGGGAACTGCTCGGCGAACGCCCTGATGAGCAGCCACGAGCCGCGCGTGTTCACGGCGAAATGCCGGTCGAACGCCTCAACCGAGGTGTCGAGGATGCCGCTGTCGACCGAGTGCGCGTGGCTCATCACGAGCGCCTGCACCGGTCCCAGCTCGTCGCGCACCCGCGCCATCGCGGCGGCCGGAGCCTCCGTGTCCGCCAGGTCGACCGGCACGGGCAACGCGCGAGCGCCCATCCCGCGCAGCTCCTCCGCGAGCGCCTCGTGCTCGGTCGGATGCGCACCCCACGGCATCTCCGAGTCGTACCCGTCCCAGTACCCGAACGCGACATCGAACCCGATGGACGCGAGGTTCCGGGCGATCGCATCGCCGATCGACCCCCGTCGGCTCGCACCGGTCACGAACACCACAGCCCGCTTCGCATCCACCCCGTGATGCTATCGGCTCCGGAGTTTTTCGCCTCGACACGCCGTGTCGAGGCCGAAAAACTCCGGAGCCGATGGAGGGGAGGCTAGAGCACCTTCGAGAGGAACGCCTGCGTCCGCTGGTGCTGCGGGTTGCTGAGAACTTCGCGCGGGTCGCCGGACTCGACGACGACGCCGCCGTCCATGAACACAAGCTCGTCCGCGACCTCGCGGGCGAAGCCCATCTCGTGCGTCACGACCACCATGGTCATACCGCTCGCGGCCAAGCCCTTCATGACATCCAGCACTTCGCCGACGAGCTCCGGGTCGAGCGCCGAGGTGGGCTCGTCGAACAGCATCAGCTTGGGGTCCATCGCAAGCGCACGCGCGATCGCGACGCGCTGCTGCTGACCGCCGGACAGCTGCGACGGGTAGTGGTCGCCCTTGTCGCTCAGTCCCACGCGGGCGAGCAGCTCGGTCGCGCGCTCTACCGCCTTCGCCTTCGAGAGGCCCTTCACGCGAATGGGCGCCTCGATGATGTTCTCCAGCGCCGTCATGTGCGGGAAGAGGTTGAACCGCTGGAACACCATCCCGATCTCGCGACGCTGCCGGGCGGCCTCCTTCGGCTTCAGCTCGTACAGCTTGTCGCCGTGCTGGCGGTAGCCGACCACCTCGCCGTCAACCGAGAGACGGCCGGCGTCAACGCGCTCCAAATGGTTGATGCAGCGGAGGAACGTGGACTTGCCGGAGCCCGACGGGCCGATGATGCACAGCACCTCGCCCGGGTTCACCTTGAGGTCGATGCTCTTGAGCACCTCGTTCGAGCCGAAGCTCTTCGAGACGCCCTCGGCCAGCACCATGGGGGTCTTCGTGTCGGTCATCCCTTGCCTCCGAGGTCGTTGCCGTCCGGTGCGCCGGCCGCGGGGAGCGCGCCGGTCGCGAGGGCCGGGTCGTTGCGGTCCGGGCGGCGCGCGTTGACGCCGCGGGAGAACCGCTTCTCCAAGAAGTACTGCCCCACCATCAGCAAGGAGGTGAAGAGCAGGTACCAGAGCGACGCCACGATGAGCAGCGGGATGGGCGTGTAAGTGACCGCCGAGATGTCGCGCGCGACACCGTACAGGTCGGTCGTCAGAGGGATCGCCGCCACCAGCGAGGTCGTCTTCAGCATCGAGATCACCTCGTTGCCGGTCGGCGGGATGATGACGCGCATGGCCTGCGGGATGACGATCCGGGTCATCGTCTGCCACCACGACATTCCGAGCGCGGTCGCCGCCTCCTCCTGGCCCTCGTCGACCGAGAGCAGGCCGGCGCGGACGATCTCCGCCATGTACGCGGCCTCGTTCAGCGCGAGGCCGATGACGGCGATGATGAAGGCGTTCTGCATGAAGCCGAGGTTCAGATCCACGCCGATGTTCGTCCACGGCACGCCCAGGAAGATCTGCGGGTAGATCAGCGAGAACAGGCCCCAGAAGACCAGCTGCACGTAGACCGGGGTGCCGCGGAAGATCCACAGGTACAGCCAGGCGACCGACTTCACGACCGGGTTCGGCGAGAGGCGCATCACCGCAAGGATGAGGCCGAGCACGACGCCGATGATCATCGAGTAGATCGTCAGCTGAAGGGTGACGAGCGCAGCAGCACTGATGCGCTTGTCGAAGACGTACTTGCCGACGTACTGCCAGCCGTAGGCCTCGCGCTGAGAGGCGTCCACGATGAACCAGACCAGCAGGAGGATGAGGATCGCCGCGATGACGATGCGCCAGGGGTGCCGGAGCTTGATCGCCTTGATCGGCTCGGGACGGGTCCCGCCCGGCGACGGGACGGATCCCGTCGCCGGGCGGGCGGTGTTGCTCTGTGACATGAAGGTCAGCCCTTCGAGGCCGCGTTGACCTCGGCCGACTCGACGGCGCCGTCGGCGACGCCCCACTTGTCGAGGATCTTCTTGTAGGTGCCGTCGTCGATGAGGGCCTGGACGGCCTTCTGCAGCACGGGGGTGAGCTCCGAGTCCTTCTTGACGGGGAGGCCGTACGGCGCCTCGTCGAAGGTCTTGCCGGCGGCCTCGAGCTTGCCGTTCGACTTGGAGATGGCGTACAGCGTGACGGGCGAGTCGGCGCTGAGGGCGTCGGCCTTGCCGAGGATGACCGCGTTGGTCGCGTCGTCCTGGGTGTCGTAGCGGAGGGCCTGGATGGCGGGCTTGCCCTCATCCGTGCACTTCTTCGACTTGGCGGGGACCTCGTCCGTGTCCTCGTAGGTCGTCGACTGGACGGCGACCTTCAGGCCGCAGGCGTTGTCCGGGTCGATGTTCTTGCCCTTCTGGGCGGCCCAGAGGATGCCGGCCGAGTAGTAGTTGACGAAGTCGACCTGCTGCTCGCGCTCGGTGGTGTCGGTGAACGACGACATTCCGTAGTCGTCCTTGCCGCCCGCGACGCTCGGGATGATGTTGTCGAACTTCGCGATCGCGAACTCCGTCTTCACCCCCAGCTTGTCGCCGATGGCCTTGGCGAGGTCGACCTCCCAGCCGACCGGCTGGGAGTTGTCGTCCTTGAACTCGTTCGGCGGGTACGTGTTGTCCATGCCGACCACCAGCTTGCCGGCGTCCTTGACCTTCTGGGGCAGCTGCCCGGCGAGGGTGTCGTCCTTCTTCACGTCCGAGACCGAGCTCGTCGTTGAGCTGCCGGACGGGGTGCTGTTGTCGACGCAACCGCTGAGCGCGAGCGCTGCGACGGCGGCGATTGCGGCGATGGGAGCCACGGTACGAATGCGCATGATTGTCGTTGTCCTTCTTCCTGTACAGGAATGTGCCTGATGCGTATTGCAAGGGTAAGGGGAGGATACCCCAGCGGCGTCGCCGCGCTTCAACACTAATTCGCGCAGGGAACGGCGTTTTTCACGGATGTTTCCGGAAGGTTTCGTCGATTCCGGCAGCGAAATCCGTGGAATTGTGCGTGGACGCACGGCGAAACCCGCGCGGGATGCGCCCGGACGCCGCGGTGGCGCCCGGAGGTCACGCTCCCGTAACGACCGGCCGTTCCGGGTCGTTCGACCACGCCGAGTACGAACCCGCGTACAGAGCGGGCAGCGGAAGACCGGCGACGACCATGGCGAGGGCTTCGTGGGCAGCCGTGACGCCCGATCCGCAGTACACGCCGACGGGCGTGTCGGCGTCGATGCCGAGGCCGCGGAACCGTTCCGCCAGCGCGTCGGCGGGAAGCATCCGTCCGTCGGCGTCGACGTTGTCCGTGGTGGGTGCGCTGACGGCACCCGGGATGTGGCCGGGTCGCGGATCGACCGGCTCCACCTCGCCGCGGAAGCGTTCGCCCGCGCGCGCGTCCAGTAACACGGCGTGCGCCGAGGCGGCGAGGGCGGCGGCCGCGTCGCCGTCGAGGGTCGGAAGCGCGCCGAACTGCACGTGGATGCTGCCGGGGATCGGCGTAGCGCCGGGCCCCTTCTCGAGCGGCATCCCGGCGTCGCGCCAGGCGGCGATCCCGCCGTCGAGGACGCGGACGTCGCGCACGCCCGCGTGGCGCAGCAGCCACCACGCCCGAGCGGCCGACGTTCCTGAGGCGTCGTCGTACACGACGACGGAGTCGCCGTCGCCGAGGCCCCAGCGTCGCGCCGCCTCCTGGAAGGCGTCCGGCGACGGAAGGGGGTGGCGACCATCCGTGGGCTCGCCGTGACCGGCCAGCTCGGTGTCCAGGTCGACGTACACCGCGCCGGGGATGTGCCCGCGCTCGAACTCCTCGCGGCCGGGCGGTCCGCCCAGCTTCCAGCGGACGTCGAGCACGCGCCACGCCGAACGCCGCCGGCCGGCGCCGCTCCACAGGGATTCGGCCCCGAGAGCGACGTCCAGCGCGGCGGCGGTGATCAGCGGAGAGGTCTCCGTTGCCATATCAGCGACCGGTGGAGGCCTTGGCGTTCGACTCGTAGGAGGTGTTGGTGGACTCGAAGAAGTTCACCAGCTCCAGCGTGTCGTTGGCGGTCGCCATCCACTTGGCCGGGTTGGAGACCTTGTACTCGGCCTCGAAGCCCAGCTCCTCCAGACGGCGGTCGGCCAGGTACTTCACGTACTGGTTGATGTAGTTCGCGTTCAGGCCCAGGATGCCCCCGGGGAGGAGGTCGCGGTTGTACTGCTCCTCCATCTCCACGGCGTCCAGGATCATCTGGCGGATCTCGTTGGCGAACTCCGGCGTCTGCAGGTCCGGGTTCTCCTCCAGCACCGTCAGGATGAGGTTGATGCCGAACTTGAGGTGCAGCGACTCGTCGCGCACCACCCAGTCGATGAGCGAACCGAAGTTGCGCAGCAGGTTCCGCTGGCGGAACGAGAGCGCCACCATGAAGCCCGAGTAGAACCAGATCCCCTCGAGGATGACGTTGTACGCCACCAGGTTGCGGATGAAGTCCTGCTTGCCCTCGGTCGTCGTGATGTCGAGCGCCTGCTCGGTCATCCGCTTGATGAAGCGGACCTCGAACTCCTCCTTCTTCGCCATCGACGGCACGTCGACGTGGGAGTTGTAGGCCTGCTCGCGGTCGATCGGGAACGTCTCGAGGACGTACTCGAACGACATGCAGTGGTTCGCCTCCTCCCACATCTGCTTGGCGAGGTAGAGGTGCGCCTCGGCCGCGTTGATGTAGGGGTAGACACCGAAGGCCAGGGCCTTGTTGACGAGCAACTCGTTCGGGTTGAAGTAGCTCATCAGGAAGGTGACCGCGTGGCGCTCCTCGTCGGTCATCCGCTTGAAGTCGGCGATGTCCTCACCGAGCTGGATCTCGTTCGGGAACCAGGTGTTCGCGACGGCCTGGTCGTAGAGGTCCATCGCCCACTGGTACGTGACCGGCTTGAGCAGCAGGCCCTCTTCGATTCCCGTTCCCAGAATCCCCATGGTGTTCCGTCTCTTTCGTTATTCGGTGGGTCGGCGGGTTACTGGCAGGACTCGCACTGCAGGTCGTCCATCGGGTCGACCGGCACGTAGTACTCCTCGATCTTGGTGCTGTTCACTTGTTCTCACCGCCCGCCGGGGTGGAGGAACCGAGACCGCCGAAGCCGAAGCCACGGCGAGCGGGGGCGGAGGCCGGAGCGGTCTCCGTGACGGCGGGAGCCGCAGCCGGGGCCGGAGCGCCGGCGCCGACCGAGGCGAAGCCCTTGCGGCCTCCGCTGATCTCCTCGGCCTTGTTGACCTTGACGGTCGACTGCTCGGCCTGGTGACGCGGCTTCATGTGGAGGTAGTACGTCGTCTTGACGCCCTTCTCCCAGGCCGCGTAGTAGATGTCCATCATGTCGCCGAGGTCGCGCGTCTCGAGGTACATGTTGCGGCTGATCGCCTGGTCGATCCACTTCTGGGCGCGGGCCGCGACCTCGATGAAGGCGTACGGCGAGAGCTGGAAGCTCGTCTTGAACGTGGCCTTCACCTCGTCCGGGATCTCCGCTATGTTCTGGATGTCGCCCTGCGAGCGCAGGATCGCCTCGCGGACGTCCTGCCAGATGCCGCGCTCCTGCAGGGTCTCGACCAGGTTGCGGTTGACCTCGAGGAACTTGCCCGAGGAGGTCGACCGGCTGAAGATCTGCGAGAACTGCGGGTCGAAGCCGGGCGTGGTGCCCGCGACGAGGCCGATGGACGCGGTCGGCGCGATGGCCATGAGGGTGGCGTTGCGCATGCCGCCCTTGACCTTCTCGCGGAGACGGTCCCAGTCGAGGCGGATGGTGCGGTCCACGGTGATCGGGACGCCGCGGTCGGCCTCGGTGAGGGCGATCGAGTCGTAAGGCACGAGACCCTGCGACCAGCGGGAACCCTCGAAGTTCGGGTACGCGCCGCGCTCCTGCGCCAGGTCGGCGCTCTCGTCGATGGCGGCGTACGAGACGTGCTCCATGATCTCGTCGATCAGCTGGTAGGCCTCTTCGCTCTCGTAGCTCAGGCCGAGCTTCTCGACGACGTCGGTGAAGCCCATGACGCCGAGGCCGATCGCGCGGTTCTGCTGGTTCGAGAAGTCGGCCTCGGGAACGCTCGACACGGTGATGTCGATGAGGTTGTCGAGCTGGCGGACCGCCTGGCGGGCGCTGGCCTCGATGCGCTCCCAGTCCATCTTCCCGTCGACCAGGTGACGCGACAGGTTGATCGACGCGAGGTTGCAGACCGAGACGTTGTCGCGGTCCTGCGGCAGCGTGATCTCGGTGCACAGGTTGGAGAGGTGGATGGTGCCCGTGTTGTTGTTGAGGGCACGGTTGTTGATCGTGTCCTTCCAGGTCAGCCACGGGTGGCTGGTGGTCTGGAGGCTCATCAGGATGTCCTTGAACTGCGCGCGAGCGCTGATCTTCTTGAACATCTTGAGGTTGCCTGCCTCGGCCTCGGCGACGTAGTGCGCGTAGCGCTCCGAGAAGGCCTTGCCGTACAGCTCGTTGAGGTCGGCGACCTCCAGCGGGTCGAAGAGGTACCAGTCCTCGTCGTTCTGGACGCGCTTCATGAACTCGTCGCTGATCCACACCGCGGTGTTGGCGGTGCGGGTGCGGCGGTACGGGTCGCCGGAGTTCTGACGGAGGTCGAGGAACTCCGGGAAGTCCATGTGCCAGTTCTCCATGTAGAAGCACAGGGCGCCGAACTTCTTGCCGCCGCGGCTGACCGCGCGCAGCACCGAGTCGATCGTGTGCATGAACGGGATCGGACCGGTGGAGGTGGTGTTGTTGGAGCGGATGGGCGAGCCCTGCGCACGCAGCTTGGTGACCGAGAGGCCGATGCCGCCGGTGCCCTTGGTGAGCCACATGACGTCGCGGACGCTCTTCGCGATGTGCTCGATGTCGTCCTGCATCTCCATGACGAAGCAGTTGGAGAGCTGCGGGTAGGCGGTTCCGGCGTTGACCAGGGTCGATCCGGCGGCCAGGTACTCGAGCTTCGACATCTTGTCGTAGAACGCGATGGCGTGGCTCGTGGGGTCGGCCTCGTTGAGGGAGAGGCCCATCGCGATGCGCATCCAGAAGAACTGGGGCACCTCGAGGGAGTCGCCGTTGCGCGCCTTGATGCCGTAGCGGTTGTTGAGGGTGACGACGCCGATGTACTTCAGCAGCTCGTCGCGCGAGGGGTCGAGGTAGCCGGCCAGGCGGTCGAGGTCGAACGCGGTCGTGAAACGGCCGTCGAGCAGCGTCTCGGCGACGCCCCGCTCGATGTAGCCGCGGAAGCGGGAGGTGTGGAGCTCGACGAGCTCGTCGTGGCTCTCGTAGTCGCCGAGCACGCGCTTGTAGATCGTCTTGAGGAGGAGGCGCGCGGCGACCGTGTCGAACGCCGGGTCGTCCTTGACGTTCTGGAGGGCGACCTGGATGACCGCCTCATCGAGCTGCTGCGTCGTGATGCCGTCGAAGAGCGTGAGCTCGAGCTCGCTCGCGATCTGCGTCACCCACGTGATGTTCTCGTCAAGACCCTGGGCCGCATTCTCGATGGCCAGGTTGATCTTGTTGGCGTCGTACGGCTCGCGCTCGCCGTTGCGCTTCACGACTGTGATAGCCACTGTCTCTCCCTCATTCGCTAAGCCGCGTGAGCGGCGGAAATCCCCGCGGAACCGTGCCTTCCCGCATCGGGGGGAGGCTGACCGGCTCTGTGTGCTCGACCACTATATAGCGGGGGTCCGACATTTCCACTCCCCCACATCTAGTGGGCGTGTCGTCCACAGATGGGGAGAAGTTATGCACAGTTTCCACACCCCACGAAGGGGGGATGGACAGTGTGGATACTCCCGCAGAACCGCCTCCGCGACCGATAGTGTGGATGGCTGTGAGCACCTACACGAGCCTTCTGAAGACGCCGGGCGTCGCCCGCATCATCGCGGCTCAGCTCACCGCACGCTTCCCGTTCGGCATGCTGTCGCTCGCCTTCCTGCTGCACATCGAGCGCGTCCACGACTCGTACGGCGCCGCGGGTCTGGTGCTCGGCGCGATGAGCATCGGACAGGCCATCGCCGGGCCGATGACCAGCCGGCTGATGGGCGTCCTGGGCATGCGCGTCGTGCTCTGGACGACCCTCGCGCTGTGCTCGGTGGCGGTCGCCGCGATCGGCCTCTTCGTCATGCCCATCCCCCTGACCATGGGCGTTGCGTTCTTCGCCGGCCTCAGCATGCCGCCCATCCAGCCGGCCGTCCGCACGATCTATCCGAAGATGGTCAACTCGCGGCAGCTGACCCCGCTGTTCTCGCTCGACGCCTCGGCGCAGGAGATCATCTGGATCGCCGGCCCGGTCGCCATCACCTTCGTCTCGACCCAGATCGGGACCGTCGAGGGCATCCTGATGTCGGTCGCGATCATGCTCGCCGGCGGATGCTGGTTCATCTCGTCGCCCGAGGTCGGCCGGGTGCGCATCCCGCGCAGCAAGCGGCGGTTCGGGACGGTGCTGGCGCGGCCGCCCGTGCTGCTCGCGACGGTCGTCGGCTTCCTGCTCATCGGCTCCTGTTCGGCGGTCGAGGCCGGAGTGGTCGCGACGTTCGGAGAGGGGTCTCCGCTCGCGGGCATCGTGCTCGCCATCTGGTCGCTCGGCTCGCTGGTCGGGGGCCTCGCGTTCGGTCACGTGCCGATCGGACCGTGGGCGACCGCGCGGCGCATGCTCATCGTCTTCGTCGGCGTCGTGCTGTCGACGTTCATGCTGTGGTCGTGGTGGGGGCTGTCGCTCACCCTCCTGATCGCCGGTCTCGGCATCGCCCCCGCCCTCGCCGTGCTGTTCGCGATCGTGTCGGCGAGCGTGAAGTTCTCCGACACCGCGGAGGCCTACGGCTGGGTCGGAACCGGCCAGCTCATCGGAGCCGCCCTCGGTTCCGCGGTCGCGGGCTTCCTCATCGACGGCGTCGGTGCGGTCGGCGCCTTCTGGGTGGCGGGGGCCTTCGCCCTGGTCGGCTTCGTCGTGCCCGCCCTGGCGCACCGCATCCACCCCGACCTGCGCGGTCGCGACGCCTCCCCCATCCCCGACACGGAGCCCGTCCCCGTCCAACCCTCCTAACCCCCTACCCCCACCTCCCTTTCGCCGAAGTGCACGTAGTGGCGGCAATTTCACCGTTTTAGCGACCACAACGTGCACCTCGACAAAGCCGGGGCTGTGGATAACCGGATGCACGGGGCGGCAGCCGAGACGATGTGCAGATGGGACGACATCTCGCCGAACTGGACGACGCGCTCACCGACGGCCCCTTCACCACGCGAGCGGGTGCTGAGACGGGGGTGACCCGCTCCCGGATGCGCGCCGGCGACCTCATCACGCCGATTCGCGGGGTCCGCATCCCCCTCTGTGCGGACGGTCTCGAAGCCCGCCTACGCGCATACGCTCTGCACCGCAACCGGGATTTCGCGTTCAGCCACACGACGGCAGCCCGGCTGTACGACATCCCCGTACCGGCGGAACTCCCGCCAGGCATCCATGTCAGTGTGCCCGACCCCGGACGACCGCCGTCGATTCACGGGTTCATCGGACACAAGCTGCGCCGCTGGGATGTGCGCGTGGTCGGAGGCTTGCCCGTCACGACACCGGAGCAGACCTGGATCGACCTCGCTTCCCTTCTGTCGGTGTCCGCCCTCGTCGTCGCCGGCGACTTCTTGATCGGCGGACGTCATCCACTGACCGACAAGAACGCCCTGCGCGCAGCGATCACTGCCGCGTCGGGTCGGCGAGGCATCGCCCGCGCGCGATCGGCCTTCGAGAAGATTCGCGTCGGCTCCGAGTCGCCGGGCGAGACGCGTTTGCGCCTCGCGTTGCACGAGGCCGGCTTGCCCGAGCCACTCCTCAACGTCGATATCTGCGACGACGACGGCCGCTTCGTCGCTCGTGCAGATCTGGCCTACCCGGCATCCCGAATCGCGCTCGAGTACGAGGGCGATGTCCACCGCGTGGATCGGGCGACCTGGATGAAGGACATCGGCCGCCGGGAACGCGTAGAAGACCTGGGTTGGCGCATGGTGCGGGTGACCGCGGCGGACCTCCGCGAGCCGCACACCCTAGCTTCGCGGGTCCGTCACCTGCTCCGCACCCGGTGAATGATCGTCGAGGTGCACGTCGTGGTCGCAATTCCGTCGGAATAGCCGCCACAACGTGCACCTCGGCGGAGGGGGCCCGGGGGCGAGGGGGCGGAGCGGAGGGGAGGCGGAGCTACCAGCGGGGGTGGACGGAGGCGCGGAAGTGGGTGTCGTAGATGCGGTGCACGGCCTCGTCGAAGCCGGAAGGGAGGCGCACGTCGGCCGCGGCCGCGTTCGCGCGCGCCTGCTCGGGCGAGCGGGCGCCGGGGATGACGGTGGTGACGCCCTCCTGCGCGATGATCCACGCGATGGCCGCCTGCGCGGGCGTCGCGCCCTCGGGCACCAACTCCGCGAACTCGCGCGCGGCCTTCACGCCCTCCTCGAAGTCCACGCCCGAGAAGGTCTCGCCCACGTCGAACGCCTCGCCGTGGCGGTTGTAGGTGCGGTGGTCGTCCGCCGCGAACGTCGTCTGCTCGCTGTACCGGCCGCTCAGCAGCCCGGAGGCCAGCGGCACCCGCGCGATGATGCCGACGCCGGCCTCGCGCGCCGCCGGGAGCACCCGGTCGAGCGGCTTGAGGCGGAAGGCGTTCAGGATGATCTGCACCGTCGCCGTGCCGGGCCGCGCGATCGCCGCCAGCGCCTCGTCCACGGTCTCCACGCTGACGCCGTAGTTCTCGATGGCGCCCTCCTCCACCAGCGTGTCGAGCGCGTCGTACACCGCGTCCGTCGAGAAGACGGGAGTGGGAGGGCAGTGCAGCTGCACCAGGTCCAGCCGGTCGACGCCGAGGTTGCGGCGCGAGCGGTCCGTCCACTCGCGGAACTTCGGCAGGGTGAAGTTGGCCGGATCCTGCGCTTCGCGCCGCCCCATCTTGGTCGCGACGGTGAGCGGCAGTTCTGGGTGCTCGGTCACGAACCGCCCGATGATCTGCTCGCTGCGGCCGTCGCCGTAGACGTCGGCGGTGTCGAAGAAGGTGACGCCGGATTCCGCCGCCGCTTCGAGCACACCGAGGGCGTCGTCTTCCGACACGTCTCCCCAGTCCGCTCCGAGCTGCCAGGTGCCGAGTCCGACGACCGACACCTCCCGTCCTGTTCCGCCGAGGATGCGCTGTTCCATGCCCTCAGCCTATGCCGGGCGGGATGCGGTGTCCGGGGGTTGCGATCCACCGCTTCCCGGCCACCATGCGGGCGTGAGCCGCCCGACGAGAGCGAGGAACGCATCCACGTCGCGCGGCCGCGGGCGCGTGAGCCAGACGTCGATCGCCCCGATGGTGCCGTCGGCGAGGTAGCGCGCGATCGCTCGGCGTTCCCCGTCGTCGTCCGCCGGGACGACGAGGCTGTGCTGGTCGAGGAGCAGTTCGATGGACGCCTGGAAGTGCTCGCTGAGCATGGCGTGCAGACTCGCCGCGCCGCTCTCGGTCCCCAGCCCGCGCCGGTAGATGATGTCGTGGTCGTCAACGTGCCGCAGCACCGCGCGGGTGACGCCGACGACGGCGGCTCCGGCATCCGACGGTTCGACGTCGACGAGGTACTCGGTGCGGAGCGCATCCAGCTCCGACCGCAGCACGCTCTCCAGCAGGGCGGCGGGTGACGGCGCGTACTCGTACACCGTCGAGCGGTGGACGCCGGCCGCCGCGGCGAGCGCCGACACCGTGACCTCGCTCACCGGCCCGCGACTGGCGAGGTCGAGGATGGTGGCGCTGAGCCGGGCGAGCGTTTTCTGCTGGCGTGCATCCACCGGACGATCGTACAATGGAGTTATCCGACAGTTGTCGGATAACGAAAGGAGATCTTCATGGCTCAGTACGATGTCGCCGACCGGTCCGCGATCGTGACCGGAGGCGGCTCGGGCATCGGCCGCGCCGTCGCCCTCACCCTCGCGGCGAGCGGCGCCTCGGTCCTCGTGACCGACCTGAACGAGGAGCACGCGAAGGCCGTCGTCGACGAGATCACGGCAGCCGGAGGCACCGCTCGCGCGCTCGCCGGGGATGTGACCGACCCGGAGTTCGCGACCGCCAGCGTCGCTGCGGCGAACGAACTCGCTCCGCTCCGCATCGCCGTCAACAACGCCGGCATCGGTGGCGCCTCCGCCCCGGTCGGCGAGTACCCGGTCGACTCCTGGAGGAAGGTCATCGAGGTCAACCTCAATGCCGTCTTCTACGGGATGCAGCCCCAGCTCGACGCCATCGCGGCCAACGGCGGCGGCGCCATCGTGAACATGGCGTCCATCCTGGGCAGCGTCGGATTCGCCAACTCGTCCGCGTACGTCACCGCGAAGCACGCCCTGCTGGGCCTCACCCAGAACGCCGCGCTCGAGTACGCCGGCCAGAACGTGCGCGTCGTCGCCGTCGGTCCCGGCTTCATCCGCACCCCGCTCGTCGCATCGAATCTGGATGCCGACACCCTGAAATTCCTCGAGGGCAAGCACGCGCTCGGCCGCCTGGGCGAGCCGGAGGAGGTCGCCGCGCTCGTCGCGTTCCTCGCCTCGGATGCCGCGAGCTTCATCACCGGCAGCTACCACCTGGTCGACGGCGGCTACACCGCCCAGTAATCCTCCACAGCCTCCGGCTTTCCACAGAAGAGCCGGAGGCCTGCCGTGCTCGGTCGCGCTCGCCTAGGGTGAGGAACGTGACCGAGCACGACACCTCCCCCGACGCCACTCTGCTGTCCGACGACCTCCTCTCCCGCATCCGGGAGCGAGCCGTCGGCTACGACCGCGACAACCGGTTCTTCACAGAAGACTTCGCCGAACTGGCCGACGAAGGCTACCTCCGCGCCCTCGTGCCGACCGAGTTCGGCGGCCTGGGGCTCAGCCTGCAGCAGACCGCGCGCCTGCAGGCGCGCCTGGCCGGGGCCGCGCCCGCGACCGCCCTCGCCGTGAACATGCACCTGGTCTGGACGGGCATCGCCAAGACACTTCGCGACCGTGGCGACGACTCCCTGGAGTTCGTGCTCCGGGAGGCGGGCCAGGGCGAAGTCTTCGCCTTCGGTCTCAGCGAGGCGGGCAACGACCTGGTGCTGTTCGGCTCGACGACGGAGGCGCGGCCGGAATCTGACGGGTCGTATCGGTTCCACGGCAGAAAGATCTTCACGTCCCTCTCCCCCGCATGGACCCGGTTGGGCACGATGGGCCTCGACAGCACGAGCGACGACGCCCCCAAGATCGTGTACGGCTTCATCGAGCGCACCGGCGGCGGCTTCGAGATCCGGGAAGACTGGGACACGCTCGGGATGCGTGCGACGCAGAGCAACACGACGGTGCTCGACGGTGCGCGAGCCTCTGCCGACCGCGTCGTGCGGCGCCTCGACCCCGGTCCGAATCCGGACCCGCTCGTGTTCGCCATCTTCGCGAACTTCGAGATCCTGCTCGCCGCGGTCTACACGGGCATCGGATCACGGGCTCTCGATCTCGCGGTCGAGGCGGCCCACCGCCGCACGAGTCTCAAGAACGACGGGCGCAGCTACGCGAACGACCCGGACATCCGGTGGCGCGTCGCCGAAGCCGCGATCGAGCAGGATGCTCTGCTCCCCCAGCTGGATGCGCTGGCCGGCGACGTCGACACCCTCGCCGACCACGGCCGGCTGTGGTTCCCGAAGCTGGTCGGACTGAAGGTCCGGGCCACCGAGACTGCGCGGCGGGTCGTGGATCAGGCGATCCGCGTCTCGGGAGGCTCCACCTTCTTCGCCGGCAACGAGCTGGGGCGCCTGTACCGCGATGTTCTCGCCGGGATCTTCCATCCCTCCGACGCCGAGTCGGCGCACAACACCGTCGCGAACGCCTGGCTCGGGCCGATCGAAGACTGAACCGGGCACGACAGCACCGGGAGAGGAGACGCACATGCAGGAGATCACAGCGCGCCACTTCGCGGAGCGCCTGGAGCGCGGCGCGACCCAGGCCCGCGCGGCGGGATTCGACGGCCTGGTGATCGCGCCCGGCCCCGACCTCGCCTACTTCGCCGACTACCTTCCCGTTGCCACGACCGAACGGATCACCCTGCTCGTCATCCCGGCCGACGGCGAGCCGACGATGCTCGTACCTGCGCTCGAGCACGGCGGCGCCGCCGAGACCCGCGCCGCTGGGGCGATCCGGCTGACCGACTGGTCCGACGGTCAGGACGAGTACGTCCCGGCGGCCGCACTGCTCCGGCCGGACGGCCGATACGCGATCTCCGACGCGACCTGGGCGATGCACCTGCTCGGCCTGCAGGAGAGGCTGCCCGACGCGCGCTTCGCCGCCATCTCCAACGCCTTGCCGATGCTGCGGGCGGTCAAGACCGGCGACGAGGTCGACCGGCTCGCGGCCGCCGGGGCCGCGGCCGACGCGACCTTCGAGGACATCCTGCGCGTTCGGTTCGCCGGACGCACCGAACTGCAGGTGGCGGCCGACCTCGACCGGCTGCTGCGCGAGCACGGTCATGCGCAGGTCGACTTCACGATCGTCGCCTCCGGTCCGAACGGCGCCGACCCCCATCACGAGCCGGGCTCCCGGACCATCGTCGAGGGCGACATGGTCGTCCTCGACTTCGGCGGCCTGCTCGACGGCTACGGCTCCGACACGACCCGGGCCGTCCACGTCGGCGAGCCCACGGACGAGGAGCGCGAGGTGTTCGACGTGGTCGCGTTGGCGCAGCAGACGGCCTTCGAGGCGGTGGCCGTCGGCGTCCCGTGCGAGGAGATCGACCGGGCCGCCCGGCGGGTGATCCGCGAGGCGGGATACGGCGAGTTCTTCATCCACCGGGTCGGGCACGGCATCGGAGTGACCACGCACGAACCGCCGTACATGGTCGAGGGCGAGCACCATCCCATCGAGGCGGGGATGTGCTTCTCCATCGAGCCGGGCATCTACCTGCCCGGTCGATTCGGGGTCCGGATCGAGGACATCGTCGTCGCGGCGGAAGACGGCGCGCACCGGCTGAACAACTCCAGCAGGGAGCTGCACCTGGTCGGCTGAGAAGAGGCTGCTGAAAAGGCGCGCCGAGAAGAGGCTCTAGCGCACGGCGCGGTCGACCGCGACCTGCTGCGCGGCGGCGAGGGTCCGGCGCCGCCGCACGAACGGCAGGGCGATCAGGCGCCAGCCGACGAGGAACACGCCGAGCACGACGGCAGCCACGGCGATGAACGACGGCTGGACGCCCTGGCCCGCGGATGTGCGGATGAGCATCCCCACAGCGACCGTCATCAGCCAGACGGGGATGCCCGGCCAGATGATCGCGAGCGGACGGTACCAGGCCCACGTCACCAGCCAGCCGACGACCAGACCGACGAGGAACGGCCAGAGGGTGTCGAGGATCCCGAGGACGGAGTTCGCCTCTCCGTGACTGCGGCGCCCGATGAGCACGAAGAGGGTCACGAGGGCCACGTCGATGACGAATGCCGCGAGCGCGGTCCTCCAGGATTTCACGGGCACCAGGCTACGCGGACACCCCCGAGCGTTCGCTGGACGGGAGCCGAATTGATACCGGTGGTTATCCACAATCGGCAGCCTGTCCACAACCTCGGTCCACGGTCGACATAGCGTCCATACCCCCTCAATAGACTGGCGTCAGATCCGCCCCGCCCGAGCCCTGGAGCCCCGTTGCCGAACTTCGACTTCCTCACCCAGCCCGCTCTCCCGCGCCCGGATGTCACGGCCGACGACGCGGCGGCGATCGCGGCGGCGCACTTCGGCCTCGACGGCCGCATCACCGAGCTCGGCAGCAACCAGGATCGCAACTTCCGCATCGACACCGGCACCGACCGGTACGTGCTGAAGCTCGCCAACCCCGTGTTCTCCGCCGACGAACTGCGGGCTCAGAACGCGGCCCTCCGCGCGCTCGCGGGGTCGGGCATCCGCATCCCTGAGGTCCTCGAGACCACCGGCGGGGACGAACTGATCGAGGTCGACGTCCGGGGCACGACCCTGCTCGCCCGCGTGCTGCGCTACCTGGACGGCGACCCGCTCACCGACGTCGGCCGTCCGACGCGCGAACAGCTGCGCACTCTCGGCACCCTCGCCGGCCGCGTCGCCGCCGGGCTCTCGGCGCTCCGTCACCCCGGTCTCGACCGGACGACGCAGTGGGATGCGCGCGTCAGCGGCGAGGTCGTCGACCTGCTGATCGAGCACGTCGCCCAGCCGGCGAAGCGCTCCGTCGTGCGGGAGGCGACCGACGCCGCCCTCGCCCGGCTGCACCCGGTCCGCGACCGGCTGCGCGTCCAGGCGGTCCACGGCGACGTGACCGACGACAACATCGTGCTCGGCGACGACGGACCCGGCGTGATCGACTTCGGCGACGTGTCCGACGGCTGGCTCGTGGCCGAACTGGCCGCGACCGTCACGAGCGCCCTGCACCACCTTCCGGACGAGCCGCTCGCCGTACTGGACGTCATCGAGGCGTTCAACGCCGAGTCGCCGCTCGACGACGCCGACCTCGCCGCACTATGGCCGCTGGTCGTCCTCCGCGGCGCCGTGCTCGTGGTCAGCGGCGAGCAGCAGGTCGCGCTGGAGGCCGACAACGTCTACGCCGCCGAGAACCGTGCGCACGAGTGGGTCGCGTTCGACGTGGCCCGACGACTGAATGCGGCGGAGCTGGAGACGCTGATCCGCGCCCGGCTCGCCCGGTCCGCGGTCACCGGGGCGCCGACCGGACTCGGCCGCTTGATCGCACTCACCCCCACTCCCGAGAACCTCGCCGACCTCTCCGTCACCGCCCGCGACCTCGATGCGGGAGCCTGGCTGGCGGTGGATGCGGAGGATGCTGTCCTGGCCCGCGTGTGCCGCGAGCACGGGCACGCCGTCACCCGGTACGGCGAAGCGCGCCTGACCCGCGCTCGGACCGACCGCGCCCTGCCCTCCGCGACCGTCGCCCTCGCCGTGACACTGGATGCGCCCACCGGCGTCGAGGTGACCGCCCCGTTCGCGGGCGAGCTGGCCCTCGTCGGCGGCTCCTGGCTGCTGCGCGGTGACGATGCCGACCTGTGGCTGGACGGCCTCACCCGTCCACTCACGACCGCGACGGTTACGGCCGGCACGCCGATCGGCACGGCCATCCGCCTCACGGCGCAGCTCAGCACGCTTCGCGGCCACCGCCCGCCGTCACTCGTCACGCCGACGCTCCCGTTCTCGTCCTGGACGGCCGTCTCCCCCGATCCGTCGGCGCTGTTCGGCGTCGACCTCGCGGTGGCGGAGCCCGATCCGGAGGGGTCGCTGGCCCGACGGGACGCGACCTTCGCGCAGGTTCAGGAGCACTACTTCGCGCATCCACCGCTGATCGAACGCGGCTGGCGGCACCACCTCGTCGACACACAGGCCCAGAGCTACATCGACATGGTCAACAACGTCACGCAGATCGGCCACGGGCACCCGCGGCTGGTCGACGCGGTCCGGGACCAGTGGGCGCGGCTGAACACGAACTCGCGGTTCCACTACGACGAGCTCTCCCGCTTCACCGAGCGCCTGGTGGAGATCGCGCCCGAGGGGCTCGACACCGTCTTCCTGGTGAACAGCGGCAGCGAGGCGGTCGACCTCGCGCTCCGCCTGGCCCAGATCCACACCGGCCGCCGGACGATCCTGGCGGTGACCGAGGCCTACCACGGCTGGACCATCGGGTCGGACGCCGTCTCGTCGTCCCTCGGCGACAACCCGCGCGCCCTGGAGACCCGGCCCGACTGGGTGAAGCTCGTCGCCGCTCCCAACTCGCTGCGCGGGCGCCACCGCGGCCCCGACTCCGCGGCCGCCTACCTGGCTGACCTCGACGCCGACCTGGCGGAGCTGGAGGCGACCGGCACCGAGGTCGCGGGCTACGTCGCCGAGCCGGTGTTCGGAAATGCGGGCGGCCTCATGCTCCCCGACGGCTACCTGGCCGGGGTCTACGAGCGCATCCGCGCGCGCGGCGGCGTCTGCATCGCCGACGAGGTCCAGGTCGGCTACGGCCGGCTCGGGCACTATTTCTGGGGTTCCGAGCAGCAGGGGGTCGTGCCGGACGTCATCACGATCGCGAAGGCGATGGGCAACGGGCAGCCGCTCGGAGCCGTCATCACCCGGCGTGAGATCGCGGAGTCGTTCGCGGCCGAGGGCAGTTTCTTCTCCTCCGCCGGCGGCAGCCCCGTCTCGTCGGTGGTCGGCCTCACCGTGCTCGACGTCATGCGCGACGAGGGCCTCCAGCAGAACGCCGCAACGGTCGGCGACCACCTCGCCGCGCGTCTGCGTGAACTGGCCGAGCGGCATCCGCTCGTCGGCGCCGTCCACGGCATGGGCCTGTACCTCGGCATGGAGCTTGTCCTCGACCGCGAGACGCTGCAGCCCGCGACCGCGGAGGCGGCGCTGGTGTGCGACCGCATGCTGGCTGAGGGCTGCATCGTCCAGCCGACCGGCGACTACAAGAACGTGCTCAAGATCAAGCCGCCGCTCTGCATCACGCGCGAGAGCGCCGATCGCTTCGCGGACGCGCTCGACCTCGTGCTGGCGACCCTGTAGGCCGGAGGACGCGGCGCGCCTCCTCTCCGATCGCGGCGGCGACGGCGTCGAGCGCGGCTGAACGCAGCGACCACTGGTGCCAGTACAGCGGAACCTCCGCCGTCCGCTCGTCGTCGAGCACCACCAGCGCGCCGGAGGCGACGAGCGCATCCGCCTGCAGATCGGGCAGCATCCCCCAGCCGAGCCCGTGCACCGCCGCTTCGACGAACTGGGTGGACGCCGGGATGTAGTGGCGCGGCGGTCGGGCACCGGGCGCGAACACGTCGAGGTAGCGGTCCTGCAGGGCGTCCTTACGGTCGAACACCAGCATCGGCGCGACGGCGGCCGCCTCCGGACTCCAGCCGTCGGGGCACCAGCGCGCGACGAACGCGGGGCTCGCCGTGGCGCGGTAGACCATCGAGCCGAGCGGCCGGGAGGTGCACCCTTGCACGGGCTCCGGGTCGGATCCGATCGCCGCCAGCGCCGTCCCGTCGCGCAGGCGGTCGAGGGTGTGCTCCTGGTCGTCGATGGCCAGCTCGTACGCGACGCCGTCGAGCCGGGCGAGCGCGGGAAGCACCCAGGTGGCGAGGGAGTCGGCGTTGACGACGAGCGGGAGCGGCGTGGCGGCCGCCTCATCGTCATCGCCCGCCAGCTCGGCCGCGGCCTCCGCCTCCAGCAGGGTCAGCTGGCGGGCCAGGCGAAGCAGGACGCTGCCAGCCTCGGTCGGCTCGACCGGCTTGCTGCGCCGGACGAGCACCCGCCCGCTCTGCTCCTCGAGCGCCTTGATGCGCTGGCTGACCGCCGAGGGGGTGATGTGGAGCGCAGCGGCGGCCGCCTCGAAGGTCCCGCCGTCCACCACGGCGGCGAGGGTCCGCAGGTGCTCCACGTTCGCCATATGAAGGGATGCTAATCCATCATCACGAACCTGAGCTGTACTTAGCCCACGCACAGCCCTAGCGTCGAGGAGTGCTCGCAACGTTCTTCACCGGCCTCGGCTCGGCCGCATCCCTCATCGTCGCCATCGGCGCGCAGAACGCCTTCGTCCTCCGCCAGGGGCTGCGCCGCGAGCACGTCCTCCCCATCGTCCTCATCTGCGTGATCAGCGACGCGCTCCTCATCGCGGCGGGCGTGGCGGGCATCGGGGTTCTCGTGAAGAACGCCCCCATCGCACTGGAAATCGTCCGCTGGGCCGGCTTCGCCTTCCTCCTCGGCTACGCCGTCTTCGCCGCGCGCCGGGCGCTCAAGCCGGAGTCGCTGACCGCCTCCGGCGCCGTGGCCGGATCCCTCGCCGCGGCCGTCGGCACCTGCCTCGCGATCACCTGGCTCAACCCGCACGTCTATCTCGACACCGTGCTGCTTCTGGGCTCGCTCTCGGCATCCCACGGCGACCCGGGCCGCTGGGTCTTCGGCGCGGGCGCCGCGACCGCCAGCCTGCTCTGGTTCGGTCTGCTCGGCTTCGGTGCGCGGTTCGCCGCTCCCGTGTTCGCGAAGCCGATCGCCTGGCGCATCCTGGACGGCGGGATCGCAGTGCTCATGGTCGTGCTCGCGATCCTGCTGGTCGTCTAGCCCGGCATGCCGCGCATCTCAGCGGAGACCGTCCAGGTGCGCCGCCAGCACGCCGACAGCCTGCCTGCGCTCCTCTGGTCCGTCCTCCCAGAGCAGGTGGAGAGCGACGCCGTCGACCAGGGCGTGCAGCCGGTCGGCCTCGGCCGGCGCATCCGCTCCCGCCCGAAGCTCCCCCGCCCGTTCGAGTTCCGCGATCAGGCGGACGCACAACTCGCGGATGGCGGCGTTGAACTCGAGCAGGACCGGTCGGAGCTGCCCGCTGCTGAGCGCCAGCGCGCCGAGCTGGAGGTGTGCGGTCAGCTCGATCCGACGCTCCTCGTCGAGGGGCAGCAGTTCCTCCAGAACGGCGAGCACGGCCATCCTGCCCTCGCCGCGAACTCGTTCGATGCGACGTGTCGCGTTCTGCCGGATGTGCTCGAGGCAGAAGCGGCGCAGCGCATCCTGCTCGGGGAAGGCCCGGCGGAGGGATGCGGTGGCGATGCCCGCTTCGGCCGCCACATTGCGCACCGACAGGCCCGCCAGGCCGTCGCGCGCCAGCACGCGCAGAGCCGCCTCGGCGATCTCGCGGTCGCGCTCCTCGTGGTCGATCAGCCGGGGCATCGTCAGCTGCCCGACGCGGCCGGCTGCGCGGTCTTCTTGGGCCAGATCGTGTAGCTGACCGCCCAGAGCACGTCGATGCCGAGGATCACTCCGAGGAGGGGGAAGAAACCGAGCAGCTCCGCGGTGCGCTCGGGAGCGCCGACTGCGAGGATCAAGACGCCGAGGATCGCCGCGGCGACGGCGCATGCGAGCAGCGTTCGCCCGGCATCCTTCCAGCAGGCGACCGTGTACGCCCACCGTGTCGGCTTCGGACGCGGCTCGGCACCACGGAAGCGCTGCGCGAACTTCGCGTCGGCCCAGGAGATCATCCGGTGCCCGTAGGCGACCGAGATGCCGATGTAGAGGGCGGCGAGGCCGTGATGCCAGGATGCCGTGGCTCCTCCGATCAGGTCGGCGGCGACCAGCACCAGCAGCACGACGTCGATGAGCGGCCCCGCGATGAGAAGCGCGGCGCCCACGCGGGGCTTCCCCGCCGGATAACGGGCGATCAGGCCGGCGACGATGGCCACCCAGAACCCGATCTCGCACGCCACGATCGCCAGCAGAATCATCTCGCCCCCGCATCCCTCTGTGTTAGCACGACTGTACCAACAAACAAGGATGGGAGCGAACGCAGGCAAACAAAAAGGCCGCCCGACTGGGCGGCCTTTCCGGTTCTGGTGGAGCTAAGGAGATTCGAACTCCTGACCTCTTCGATGCGAACGAAGCGCGCTACCAACTGCGCCATAGCCCCGGGGAACTGCTTAGAAACAATAGCACCCCTCGCGGGTCCCGTCGAAATCGAGCACGGCTCAACTGGCCGCTCGGCGACGACGCAGGACGGCGTCCAGGTCCATGCTTCCGGTGTCCGCATCATCGAGAATCCCCATGCTCGCGTAGCGGCTCGGGACGGTCGCCGCAGCGGGCGCGGAAGCCACCACGGAGGCCGCCACCGGGGCCACTGCGGACGCGACAGCGGACGGGACCGTCGACTCCGCGACCGGGCGCTCCACGGCCCGCAGAGGGACGGGCGCGGCCACCGGCGCGGGCGGTGCGACCTCGGCCGCCTTCCGCTCGAACTCGGCACGGGCAGCCGCGCGGCGCAGCTCCGCGGCGGCATCCACCGACGCCATCGCGGCGGCCGCGACGGTGCCGGGCGACAGGTGCAGCGGCTTCGGGAGCGGGCGGGGCGTCCAGCTCTGACGCAGGCGCTCCTGCACCGGGACGTCGTCATGCTGAGCGTCGTCATAGAGCTCCGGCGCGACGACGGACGTGCGCACCAGGGGCTGGGCGACCCCGGTGGCGCGCTCCGGACGCGCGAGGCGGCCGAGCATCCATCCGGACAGCGCGACCGCGCCGACCGAGGCGGCGGCGAGCAGCCACGCTCCGGTCTCGAAGAGCAGAACTGTGCCGGAGACGAGCCCGATCAGTCCGGCGACGAGCACGAGGGTCGAGAGCCCGCGCGCCCGGCGGAGACGGCGGCGGCGCTGCGGCGACAGGGCAGGCCGAGAAGTGGATGTGGCGAGCACACGAGCGCGCTGCGCGGCGGCCGCGCGGGCGGCACGCTCCAGGGCGATCGCCTCCGCGGCGGCCCGCTCCGCCTCCTCTGCCGCGCGGCGGCGCTCCTCCGCGAGTGCCTGCTCGCGGCGCGCGTGGGCGGCGGCCTCCGCGCGAGCGGCGGCGAGGGTCTTCTGCTCCGACCTGCGGAGGATGCGCTGCTGCTCCGCGACCGTCCGGGCGGTGGCCTCGAGGCGCACCTCGTCGGGGAGCTCGCTGGTCTCGGCGAGGATGCGCAGCGTCTGCTGCAGCCGCACGGCGTTCCGCTCCGTGGCGAGATACTCGCGGCGGCGCAACCACACCGGGACCAGATAGGCGAGCCACAAAGCGGCCGCGAGCGCGACGACGACCCCACCGCCCATCACATCCCCGTTCATGTCCTCTACGGTAGGGGCGGCGACGGCCGTGCCTCGGTCACCCGCGGGGGTGTGTCACCCGATCCAGCGCGCTTTCAGCACATTTCCACCGGAAGCACACGGCTGAACGGCCCGGGGATGAGAACCGGCTCAGTAATGCCGGGCGATCGGCAGCGGGATGGCCGCCGCCGCGCGGTCCTCCGCGGGAATGATCGCGGCGTCCTCCGGGACGTTGTGGTCGAGCCAGCGACGCAGCACGCCCTGGGTCAGCTCCTCCGACACCAGCGCGAAGCAGAAGTGGTCGCGCCAGTCGCCGTTGATGTGGATGTAGCGGCGCCGCAGCCCCTCATAGCGGAAGCCGAGCTTCTCGACCACGCGCAGGCTCGGGCCGTTCTCGGGCCGGATGCAGATCTCCATCCGGTGAAGCCCCAGCTGGTAGAAGCAGTAGTCGGTCGCCAGCGCCACCGCGGTCGGGGTGATGTTGCGGCCGGCGAACTCTTCGGCGATCCAGTAGCCGATCGTCGCGCTCGACAGCGAGCCGTACGCGATCGACGAGACGTTCAGCTGCCCGGCGAGGCGCCCGTCCCACTCGACGATGAACGGCAGGCCGTGCCCGGCGCGCGCGTTCGCCAGCAGGGACCGGATGCTCGCCCGGGTGTCGAACGAGCCGGGCGCGTACGGGCTCGTCGCCTCCCACTGCCGCAGCCAGCTGCGGTTGTCGAGCAGCGAACGCTCCAGCGGCCGCGCGTCGCGCAGGCGGATGGGACGCAACCCCACGCGACCCTCGGTGAGGGTGGGGACGACGAGCGCCAACGGAGTCCTCCTTCGGCCGGCCGTCAGCGGGACCGGTCGGAGAGCGTCTGGATGGGCCCGGTCGGGTCGACGGGCATCTCCTCGACGAAGTCCACGGGCTCGTCCGCGAGCTCCGCGGCGAACTCGCGGAGCCACGGGCGCAGATCGGGACCGAGGTCCTCACGGTCGACGGCGAGCCGGACGATCGCCTTGATGTAGTCGAGGCGGTCGCCGGTGTCGTAACGGCGGCCGCGGAAGACGACGCCGTAGACGCCGCCGGTCCAGTCGGGCGCCTCCGCCATGGACTGCAGCGCGTCGGTCAGCTGGATCTCTCCGCCCCGACCCGGCTCGGTGCGCTCCAGGACGTCGAAGACCTCCGGGCGCAGCACGTAGCGGCCGATGACGGCGTAGTTCGAGGGGGCGTGCTCCTTGTCCGGCTTCTCGACGAGGCCGGTGATACGGACCACGTCCTCCTCGTCGGTCTTCTCGACGGCGGCGGCGCCGTAGAGGTGGATGGAGTCGGGGTCGACCTCGAGGAGGGCGACGACGCTGGCGTGGCGCTGCGACTGCACGGTCAGCATCCGGCTCAGCAGGTCGTCGCGCGCGTCGATGATGTCGTCACCGAGCAGCACGGCGAACGGCTCGCGGCCGACGTGCATCTTGGCCCGCAGGACGGCGTGGCCGAGGCCCTTCGGGTCGCCCTGGCGCACGTAGTGCATGTCGGCGAGGGCGGTGGAGTAGTTGACCTTCTCGAGCCGGTCGGTGTCGCCCTTCTTGGTGAGGGTCTCCTCCAGTTCGGCGTTGCGGTCGAAGTGGTTCTCGAGGGCGTTCTTGTTGCGGCCGGTGACCATCAGGACGTCGTGCAGGCCCGCATCCACGGCCTCCTCGACGACGTACTGGATGGCGGGCTTGTCCACGACCGGCAGCATCTCCTTGGGCATCGCTTTCGTCGCCGGGAGGAAGCGGGTTCCGAGGCCGGCTGCGGGGATCACTGCTTTCGTAACGCGGTCGTGATTTGCCATGCCGCCTACAGTATCCGCATTTCGGCGGTGCACAGGATGGCATCTCCTAGGATTGCCGTATGGACTCGGACACTGCCGCTCATCGCAAGCGTGCCCTGCGTGCGGAGCTCCGCGAGCGCCGGCAGAACCTCACGACGACCGAGCGTCAGACCGCGACGGCGGGCCTGACCCGCAACCTCGTCGACCTCGCGACCGACCTCTCCGCCCGCTCGGTGGCGGCGTACCTCTCCACTCCGGTGGAGCCGGACACGCGCCCCTTCCTCAACTGGGCGCACACGCAGGGCCTTCGTGTCCTGCTGCCGATCTCGCGCGAGGACGGCCTGCTCGACTGGACCACGGGCGACGGCGAGACCGAGACCGAAGGCCTGTTCGGCCTGCCCGAGGCGGTCGGCGAGCTGCTCGGGCCGATCGCGATCAACGACGTCGACCTCATCCTGGTGCCGGCGGCCGCGGTCGATGCGACCGGGATGCGGATGGGCTGGGGTCGCGGATACTTCGACAAGACGCTGGGCAGCATGGAAAAATGTCCCCCGGTGTACGCCGTCCTGTTCGACGGCGAACTGGTGGACGAGGTGCCGCGCGAGCGTCACGACCAGCCGGTGGACGGCGCGGTCACGCCGACCCGCATCGTCCAGTTCACCTGACCCCCCACCCCGACAGCGAGCGCAGCGGAAGAAGAATGCCGACCTACTCCTACTCGTGCCGCGACTGCGGCCACGCCTTCGACATCCAGCAGGCCTTCACCGACGACGCCCTCACGGTGTGCCCGAACTGCGGCGGATCGCTCCGCAAGGTGTTCGGGACCGTCGGCGTGACGTTCAACGGCTCCGGGTTCTACCGGACCGACTCGCGCGGCGGGGCGAAGAAGGCGGACTCGGGTTCGTCGTCGTCTTCGTCGGGCTCGTCGTCTTCCTCGTCCGGCTCGTCCTCCTCCGGCTCCACCTCGTCCAGCTCCTCCACCTCCTCGACCCCGTCGACTCCGTCGTCGGGCTCCGCCGCGTAGAAGGGTTCGTTCCGGTCATGCTCAAAGGGTTCAAGGAGTTCATCCTCCGCGGAAATGTGATCGACCTGGCGGTCGCGGTCGTCATCGGCGCCGCGTTCACGGGCGTCGTCACCGCCATCGTGAACAACCTGATCAATCCACTCATCAGCGCGTTCTTCAAGGCGAGCGATCTGGACAACGCGATGATCGTGACCCTCAACAACTCGGACATCAAGTTCGGGGCGGTCCTCGGTGCGGTGATCAACTTCCTGATCGTCGCCGTGGTCGTCTACTTCGTCTTCGTCTACCCGCTGAACCAGGTCAAGAAGCGGGCAGAGCGCCTGCGCAAGAAGGGCGTCGTCGAGCCGGAGGCTCCCATCACGGAGCTCGACCTCCTCACCGAGATCCGCGACCTGCTGCAGGCGCAGCAGTCGCCGCCGCAGCCCTCGGGCAAGCACGCCGACCCCCTCACCTAACCCCTCCCGCGCCCTCCCGCGGAGCCTTCACCGCTGAAGTGCACGTTGTTGCGGTCGACACGCCGCGCAACCCCACAACTACGTGCACTTCGAGGATTTCGAACGCTCGCGGCCGCGCCGTCTCCCCGAGCCGTCATCCGCCGAGGTGCACGTTGTTGCGGGTGACACGCCGCGCAGGTGCGCAACTACGTGCACTTCGACGAGAAGAGGAGGGGATGCGGAGGGGTGCGGCGGGCTACCAGTGCGGGGGGACGTCGCGGCGGAGTTGCTCGTCGTTCGACGACCAACTGGGGGCGTTGTCGGAGTCGGGGGCTGCCGGCGGGAGCGTCGGGCCCTCGCGCGGGTCGACGCGCGGCGCGGGGTCGGTTCCGGGCGCGCCTGGGCGCTGCACGCGGCGGTGCCGCCGCCTTCCGGGTGTCTCGCTCATCCCGTCCAGCCTAGAACGGACGCGCCCTACGCGAGCGGCGGCAGCGTGATCGGCGCGGTCTCGGCATCCGGCTCCGTCTTGCCGATGAGCTTGGCGATGCGTCCGGCGACGGCGTCCGGGTCGGCGAACAGCTCGAAGCTGTGCACGCGCAGGTAGTGCCAGCCGAGGCGGCGCAGCACGTCCGGCCGCAGGCGCAGCGATTCGCGGAGGCTTCCCTTCGACACGTCCTGGTCCGTCTCGACCGCGACCGCGCGGCCGCCGTGCGAGGCGACGAGGGTCAGCTTGCCGCGGTAGCCGAGGTGCACGTCGAGGCCGCGACGGGCCAGGCGCTTGGCGAGGTCGAGCACCATCGGGTCGGCGTCCGGGCTCAGGTACTCCGGAGCGGCGGCCTGGATCTGGTCCGCCTCCCCCAGCACCTGGGCCAGCGCAGCGATGCCGTGACGCATCCGCGTCTCGTCGATGTCCTCCGGCCGGAAGCAGGAGACGATGTCCATCCCGCGGCGGCCACGGGTCATGCCGACCGCGAGCAGGCGGTCGCCGCCCGGCTCGGCGAGGGCGCCGAAGTTCGACAGCAGTCGCCCGTGCGGGGTGCGGCCGTAACCGATGGAGAAGATGACGCGGTCGCGGCTCTGCCCGACCGACTGGTCGAGGGTGACGACGGTGAACGGCTCCGCCCGGTCGCCGAGGATGAAGTCGGCCAGCTCCGAGCGCTTGGCGAACGCCGCCAGCACCGCCTGGTTGACGCGCACGGCGTGCCGCTCGCTCGCGGTGATGACCATGAGGGATTCGCGCGGACGCTCGGTCGCATGCGCGAGCACCAGCTCGACGACCTTCGCGACCTCGGCGTCGGTCGACTCGACGGCTCCCGTGTCGGTGTCCGGCATGCCCTGACCGCCGCTGACGTAGTGCAGCGACAGGCTGCCGTGGCCGAGGTAGGTGCCGGCCCAGGGCATCGAGTCGATCATCCCGCCGTAGAAGCGGCGGTTGACCAGCTCGGCGAGGTCTTCGCCGCCGGCGCGGTAGCTGCGGCTGAGCGTGTAGACCGGGAGCAGCTCGGAGAGACGCGCGAGCGCGGAGTCGGCGTGGAGCGCATCCACGTCGACGTCCTCGACGGTCGTGCCGTACTCGTGCACGCCGATGTCGAAGCGCGACGGCGTCTGCGTCACCGGGTCGCCGAACGCGACGACCTGCTTCGCGCGACGGATGACGGGGACGTTCTCGGCGAGGCTCGACGCGCCCGCATCCACCAGCAGCACGGCGTCGAAACCGACCTCGCGGCCGATCGACGGCACCTCGTAGGGCGAGATCAGCCAGACCGGCGCGAGCGGGCGCGCGAGGTGCGGCGCCGCCTCGTTGAGCGTGGTCGCCGTGGGCGTCGTGCTCTTCAGCAGGCGCTTCAGCGCTGCGGCCTCGTCCGGCCAGTCGACGATGCCGATCTTCCAGGTCTCGGCGAGCATCCACGCCAGCTGTTTGCCTGTCGCGGAGGCGTGCGCCTCGTCCACCAGCCGGAAGTCGGCCTCGAGCCGGTCGAGAACCCCGGTGTTGGCGTTGAGCAGGGCGCGGTCGGAGGCGAGCAGCGACTCCAGCACCGACTGCCACCACGCGAGCTCCAGCTCGGCGCTCACCTGCGTCTCCGGAACGTGCCGGATGGACAGGTCGGAGATCAGCGGGTCGAGCTCCTGCTCCCGCAGCTGGGTGAGCAGCGCGGTGCGCTCCTGCAGGTTGGCGAGCACCTCGGACTCGGCGGCGAGCCCGGCGATCTGGCGGGTCAGCTCCTCCACCGGGAGGGCTGCGAGCGACTGCGGCGTCCCGGTGCGGCGGAGCGGGATGTCGAGGCGCGCCAGGTCTTCCGCCACGCGCTGGTAGGCGACCTGCACGTCCGCGATCCCGACCGGGACCTCGGGCACGACGCCGGCGACGGCGAACCGGTTCCAGAGGATGCGCTGCTGCTGGATGCGCCGCAGGCTCTCGTTGAGATCGGTGACGTGCACGCCGGGCCGGACGTACTCCAGGGCGTGCTTGCGCAGGCGGCGGCGGTTGGCGCTCGACATCGACGGCGACTCGCGACGGGATGCGGTGGCCGCGATCAGCTCGGTCAGCGAACGGTCGTAGACGGAGGGGGTGAACTTGTCGAGCGTCTCCCGGATGTCGAGCAGCAGCCGCAGGTAGACGCCGAGCTCGGCGATCGAGGCGAACGGGCGCATCCGCGTCTGGCCGATGAGGGCCTGGGCGCGGTCGATGAGGCGCGGCAGCTCGGCGCGGTTGAGCTTCTTGGCCAGCTCGTGCGCGGCCTTCCCCTCCTCCGTCGTCGTGAAGGAGGCGCCGTACCAGGGAGAGTCGTTGGGTCCGTACCGGAACTCGCCGAGGCGGGCGGCGCGGATCAGCGCGTCCGCCGACGCGGCACGGTCGCGGGCGAGCCCCTCGATCGCCCGGCGGCCGAGACGGGCCGTCGTCGAGGGCGGGGCAGGAAGAAGGGAGAGGCGCGACAGCTCGCGCAGCGCATCCAGGACGGACACGCGCAGCACGGGGTCGCGTCGGGTCAGCGCGGCGCGGTAGTCGACGAGCACCTTGCGGAGCCGCACCAGTGCCTCGTCGACGTCGGTGACCTTCGGCTGCGTGGCCTTCTCGTTGCGCGCGATCGACTGGATGAGGTCGCGGCGGAGCGTGCGCGGCGTCACCGCGAGACCGGGCAGACCGGCCTTCGTCAGGCGCTGGGCGATGTCGTCGAGGCTCGACCGCCGCGGGCTCACCACGAGCACGCGCTTGTGCTGGGCCACCAGGGCGCCGATCGCGTTGACGATCGTCTGGGTGCCGCCGGTGCCGGGCAGCGTCTTGACGACGAGTGAATTGCCTGCGGCGATCTGCGCCACCACGTTCTCCTGCGCCTCGTCGGCGTCGAGCAGGAGGGTGTCGGTCGCGGGCGGGCGCTCGTCCTGGCGGATGGGCTCCACCGGATTGAAGGCGCTCTCGACCGTCGTGCGCGCTGTCGGGTTGCCGGCCAGCGCATCCAGCAGGACGGTGTCGAGGTCTCGCGCCTCTTCGCTCAGCGCCGGGGCGACGTCGGCGAACGACGAGGCGACCAGCCGCGGCTGGACGTTGAACCACGGCAGGTGCGATGTCAGGCCGCGCAGACGGTCGATCACCGGCTGCGGCTTGAACACGCCGTTGCTGACGGCGAGCGCGACGAAGGCGTCCGCATCCAGCGTGATCTGGAACTGCTCGTTGAGGGCGCGCGCGAGCTCGGGGTTGAGGAACGTGTGGCCCTTCAGCTTCAGCTCGAAGTCGCGGCCGTAGCGGCGGATGGCGAGCGGGCGCAGCAGGATCGGCGCCATGTACTCCTCGGAGCCGTGTCGCCACTGCGCCAGGCCGATCGCCAGGTGCACCGACTCGATGCCCCGCACGGAGCGCAGCTCGATGCCCTTCGCGGTGATCGCGTTCGCGGCCGCGCGCGCGGTGCGGAGCGCCAGCTCGTCGCGGATGAGGCTGGAGAGCAGCGTGCTCTGCCCGGTGATGAACTGCGGCAGGCCGCCGGGATGCGTCGTGCTCAGCTCGATGCGCGTACGCGGGCTGTCCTCGAAGTGGAGCAGCGGGGAGACCCCGCCGACCGCCGCGATCTCGTCGCGCCAGCGCTTCCAGACCGGGTCGGCGATGTTGCCGGCGACCAGGGCCGGGTCGCCCAGACTGAGCGCGTGCGGAGCCGTCGTCGTGCGCGGGTTCAGGGCGTCATCGTCTGGGATGCCCGACGTCGCGTCGTCATCCTCGGTCTTCCTGTCCAGTCGCCACACACCGACACCCTACGTTCACATCCCCGGAAACAGCGGGAACCCGGGCGGGTTTCGCGCCAATATCATGTGCCGGAATACCGGTGCCGCCCTCCAGGCGCATCCAGCGAGTCGCGACGCGCGACCGGCGAGTGCGACCGACGAGTGCGATCAGGGCGCCGGGGTGAGCGTGCCGTACGGCGGGAGCGCGCCCGTCACGACCGGCACCTGCAGGCCGACCGAGTCTCCCCCGCTCGTGACCGTCACGGTCGTGAGCGAGCCAGGAGCCGAATTCAGGTCGCTCACCAGGCTCTCGTCGTCCGGCGGGTCGCCGAGCTGCTGGGTGTCGCGCGGGTCGAGGGACACGGTGATGCTCTTCCCGCCGCTCGGCGCGATCTCGACCTGCTGGGTGTCGTTCCCCTGGTTCACCAGCGTGACGACCAGGTTCGCCGTCTCGCCGTCGTCGCTGGTGACCAGCACGGCGTTGCCGACGAACACGTCCCCGACGGTGGCGCTCGATCCGACGCTGGCCTCCTCGATGTCGAGGGTGTCCTGCGGCGCGAACAGGTCGCACGCGGTCAGTCCCCCGGTCAGGGCCGCGGCGAGCGCCACGGCGCCGACGGTGCGGCGGAACAGCGGGATGCGCGAGAGGGTGCGGTACGACATCATCCACCTCCGAGGGACCACGGTGGCAGCACCCTAGCGTCCGCGCGGGCCGTTACGTAAGACGGGTCCTCTCGGCAGCCACACCGCTTCCGGCGAGCCCGCGCCTGTCGCGCAACGCCACGACTCCGATCAGCCCGCAGAGCAGGTAGAGCGACGCCTGCACGTCGAGCACCGGGACGATGTCGCCCGAGTCGGCGAGGAGGCCGCCGATGAGCAGCCCGACCGCCTGGGCGGCACCGTCGAGGGTCGTGACCGCGGCGATCACCCTCCCCAAGGCGCGCGCAGGGACGGTCGTCTGGACGAGCGTGATCTCGCCCGTCGCCGTCGTCACCCCGGGGATGCCCATCGCGATGAACAGCCCGGCGTAGACCCACAGCGCCGTGGTGAACGGAGCGAGGTTCCAGGTGACGAGCGACAGCGTCCCGAACACCAGGTAGCCGACGCCGATCATCCAGCGCGGCGCCAGTCGTCGCGCCAGGGCGCCGGTCACCAGGCCGCCGAGCACCCCGCCGATGGCCTGGACGCCGCGGATGATGCCCGCGCCGGTGTCGCCTGCGCCGAGGTTCTGCGTCACGTAGACGAGGAACAGCACGAGGAAGAGGCCCTGCGCGACGCCGGCGAGCGCGGCGATGCCCGCGAGCGTGCGCAGGGTAGCGGACCGCGCGATCAGCGCCAGTCCCTCCACCCACTCGTGCAGGATGCGCCGCTCGGCGACCGCCGCAGGCTCGCCGTCCGCTGCCCGCGCGGCATCGGCCTTCCGCCGCTGCGCGCGCACGAACAGCACGAGCCCCGCGGTGATGAGGTACGACGCCGCATCCGCGATCACGACACCCGGCAGCCCCCACAGCGCGAACGAGAGGCCGCCGAGCGGTGAGCCGATGAGCCGGGCGAGGCTGTCGCTCACGGCGATCAGGGCGTTGCCACGAGCCAGCTGGTCGGCGCCGACCAGCTGCGGGATCATCGCCTGCCGCGCGGGGTTGATGATCGCGCCGAGCACCGCCTCGACGGCGGCGACCGCGTAGACGATGCCCATCCGGTCGGCGCTCGCCGCGAGGAGTGGAAGCAGGAGCAGTCCCTGCAACAGGGCGACGATGATGATCGTGCGGCGGTGATCCCACCGGTCGACCAGCACGCCGAGGAAGCTGCCGACGAGGAGCATGGGGACCAGCTCGACCAGGAAGACGGTGGATGCGCCGAGCGCCGACCCGGTCGCCGACAGGGCGAACAGCGGCAGCGCGATCATGAGCAGCCAGTCGCCGGTGTCGGAGACCAGGCCCGCCGTCCAGACCAGGGCGAAGTCGCGGCGGAGCAGCGGCGAACGCTCGCGGGTCGCCGTGGTGGTCACGACGCGCCTCCCTCGGAGTCTGTGTCGTGCTGCTCGGCCGAGGCGCCCGCGGTCCGCGCCGCCGCGATCGCGTCCGGATGCCGGAAGGCGTTCAGGTGCAGCGCGACGACATCGCTGCCCTCGGGCGCATCCACCCGGGTGAGGGCGATGTAGGGGCGGATGAGCGCATCCAGCCCCTGCATCAGCTCGCGCAGCTCGCCCGGCGTCAGTTTCAGGGCGTACCCCGTCAGCAGGCTCGCCTCGCGCCACTCGATCGGCTGCTCGTCGCGCTGAGCGATGGCGCGGTGGACGAGCGCCGCCTCGTCGTCGACCTGGCGATCGGCGAGGGCGCGCTCGACGGTGTTGGCGCCGATCGCGAACTCGGGGTCCTCGGTGCGGCCGAAGGTCAGCCCGGTGGAGGACGACCGGTAGGGACGCTCGCGGCCGTCCTCCGCATCCACCGGCTCGACCAGCCCGACCTTGGCGAGTGCGCGGAGGTGGTAGCTGCAGTTGGATGCGGTGGAGCCGACAACGGCGGCGCACTCGCTGGCGGTGCGCGGCCCGAACGACATCAGGTGGTCGAGCAGCGCCAGACGGAGGGGATGCGCGAGCGCGCGCAGGGCCCGCGGGTCGGTGACCGTCGTGCGCCGTTCGGGACGCGCGCGGTCGGCGTCGGCGTTCCCTTCCGACCCAGTTATGAAAGACATGTTTCAGATTGTCGCGCTGGTCCTCTTTCACGTCAAGCAGGGAATGCGACCGGCTCCCCCGCGTTGTTGACCTCTATGAACGAACCCACCCGAGCGAGCGTCGGATTCCGATCCGAGCGCGCCCCCATCCTGATCGCCCTCATGCTGACGACCGGGCTCGTGGCCATCGACTCGACGATCCTCGCGACGGCGGTGCCCTCGATCGTCCAGGACCTCGGCGGGTTCGCGCAGTTCCCGTGGCTGTTCTCCGTCTACCTGCTCGCGCAGGCGGTGTCCGTCCCCGTCTATGCGAAGCTCTCCGACACCGTCGGCCGCAAGCCCATCGTTCTCATCGGCATCGCGCTGTTCCTGGTTGGGTCGGTGCTCTGCGGGTTCGCGTGGAGCATGCCCGCCCTGATCGCGTTCCGCGCCCTGCAGGGGCTGGGCGCCGGCGCCATCCAGCCGATGTCCATGACGATCGCGGGCGACATATATACCGTCGCCGAGCGCGCCAAGACGCAGGGCTACCTGGCGAGCGTGTGGGCGATCTCGTCCGTTGTCGGGCCGACGCTCGGCGGCGTGTTCTCGCAGTTCCTGTCGTGGCGCTGGATCTTCTTCGTCAACATCCCACTGTGCATCCTGGCCGCGTGGATGCTCATCCGCAGCTTCCACGAGAGCATCGAGCCGCGGAAGCACCGCATCGACTACGCGGGAGCCGCGCTGCTCACCGGCGGGATGACGCTGATCATCCTGGCGGTGCTCGAGGGCGGACAGGCGTGGGCGTGGGACTCGGTGTGGAGCATCGGCTCGTTCGCGCTGGGCGGCGTCCTGCTGGTCGCGTTCGTCCTCGTCGAGCGGCGAGCCGCAGAGCCCGTGCTTCCGCTCTGGGTGTTCTCGAGGAGGCTGCTCGTCACCACGACCCTGATCTCGCTCGGCGTCGGCGCCATCCTCATCGGACTCACGTCGTACGTGCCCACCTACCTCGAGGGAACCATCGGCGTCGCCCCCATCGTGTCCGGCCTCGCCGTGGCCGCCCTGACCCTCGGCTGGCCGATCGCGGCCAGCCTCTCTGGCCGCTTCTACCTGCGCATCGGGTTCCGCAACACGGCACTGCTCGGGATGAGCATCGCCATCGTCGGCGCGATCTCGCTCGCGCTCACCTCGCTGACCCCGTCCGTCCTGTTCGTCGCGGTCAGCTGCTTCATCGTCGGCCTCGGGATGGGTCTGATCGCCACCCCCACGCTGATCGCCGCCCAGTCGAGCGTGGCGTGGAACGAGCGCGGCGTGGTGACCGGGAGCAACATGTTCGCGCGCTCCATCGGCAGCGCGGTCGGCGTGGCCGTGTTCGGTGCCATCGCCAACGCGATCATCGGGGCGTCCGCCGGCGGCGCGCACGCCGCGGCGACCATCCAGCAGGCGTCGACCGCCGTCTTCGTCGCGGTCGCGATCGCGGCCGTGCTGACGATCGTCGCGGGCCTCGCGATGCCGCGCTCACGCGTGGAGGATGTGGAGCTCGGCCGCGCGCCGGCCGCATCGAGTTGACGCAACACGCCGTGCGCGCACTCGCCCGCACGGCGTGTTGCGTCAACCAGACCGGTCGCGGCGGGGGTCAGCCGTCGCAGCCGGTGCCGTCGCCGTCGCGGTCGAGGTCGTAGATGTCGGAACCCACCACGGTCACCGGTCCCTGCACGTAGGCGGGGCCGTTTCCGCTGCCGCCCGCACAGTCCACGTCCGAGGCGATGGGCACGCAGGCTCCAGCGTAGTTCGGATCACAGCCTCCACCGGGCGCGGGAGCAGGAGCAGGCGCAGGCGCGGGAGGGGGCGGCGGGGCGGGCTGCCTGCTGCCGACGCTGGTGACCTGGTCCACGGGCGCCGTCGTCACCGCCTCGGAGACCAGCTCGCGGGAGGTCTCCACCCCATCGACGTACGTGACCCGGTAGGTCTTCGTCTTCACACCGTTGGCGCCGGCAGTGGTGACGGCCGACCAGCCCACGTCGTGCCCGGGGTCGTCGGCGTTCGTGGCGGCGAACGGGATGACCTCGTCCGCCGTTTCGGTACGCACCTCGACGCTCGGCGTCGGGCTCGGCGTCGCGGACGGGGATGCGGATGCCGACGAGGTGGACGACGTCGCGGCGGCGTCCTCCGCCGCAGGATGATTGGCCGCGTTCGCCGCGATCCCCACTCCGAGGACCAGAGCCGCGCCGAGTCCGATCGCCGCCCATCCCTTCGCTCCTACGCGCGCCACATCCACTCCTTCGGGTCGATCGCCCGAGAACCGGGCGACACCTGAAGGCTAAAGAAGTGAGAACTCCTCGGTATAGCCCGCGAACAGGGGGTGGACGCGTCAGCCCGGCAGGCGGGTGAGCACGACGAACTCGTTGTAGGTGAACGCCTTTCCCGCGAAGCGCGGCAGCGGGAACGAGTACTCCCGCTCGACGGTGAGGCCCAGGCGGTCGGCGAGGCGGTGGAGGCCGTCGAAGTCGGTGAACGCGACATGGGTGGCGTCGCTCGCGTAGCCGCGCTCCTGCGGCGTGATGAAGAGGACGTGACCGCCTGGCTTCACATACGGAAGGTACGTCTGCACCAGCTCGACCGCGAAGTCCGGGTCGACGTGCTCCACGACGTGGGCGAGCAACAGCGAGTCGAACGCACCGGGCACCGCGTACTCGGTGGACGGGAACTCGTCGCTCGTGAACGAGGTCAGCCCGCGCGCCCGCGCGATCGCCACGGACTCCGCATTGTGGTCGACGCCGACACCGTTGTTGCCGAGGTGCGCAAGGTTGCGGCCGAGGCCGCTCCCCACATCCAGCACCCGTCCGAGGTGCAGCCGGCGGATGTTCCAGCGGTACGGCGCCTGCACGTTCAGTGTGCGGCGCCACCAGCTGGTGTCCAGGCGACGAAGGCGCTCCGCGTAGTCGGCGCCCGCGGTGTCGCGGCCCTCGTTCGGCTCCGCGCCGGTTCCGTGCCCTTCGGAATCCGACGGCATCAGCTGGCTCGGTCTGTCGACTGCATGCGTCCACGGTAGAGCACCCGGTACAGCGCCTTCAAAGCAAAGTCCCCCTACGATCATGTGAGAACTGTCCACTGTTCGATGGGATGAGCTGAATGGCAACTGGCAGAGGGACGACTGGTCCTACGAAACGCGACCGCCGTGAGGAGGCGCGCGAAACCGCCAGGAGGATGCGCGAAGAGGCCGCCAAGAAGGCCAAGCGGCGCAAGATCATCGTTCAGGGATCGGTCATCGCCGGCGTCATCGCCGTGCTCGCCATCATCGGCGTCGTCATCTTCACCACGGTGGGAACCGGGGGCGCCGGAGCCGCGAACCCGAAGAACATGGCCAGCGGCGGCATCCTGCTCGAATCGTCGAGCAAGGCCGTGACCACGCCGGCGATCCCGTCAGGCGGCCAGCCGACGCCGAACAAGATGGAGCTCGACGGCAAGACCGCGCACATCCAGATCTGGCTCGACTACCAGTGCCCCTACTGCGACCAGTTCGAGACCACGAACGACGACCAGATCAAGCAGTGGATGGCGGACGGCTCGGCGACCGTCGAGATCCACCCCGTCGCGATCCTCGACAGCGTCCAGAACAAGAACTACTCGACGCGCGCCGGCGCTGCCGCATCGTGCGTCGCCAACTCGCAGCCGAACAAGTTCTGGGACGTCAACTCCGCGCTCTTCGCGAAGCAGCCGGACGAGCAGACCGGCACCGGGCTCACGAACGCCGAGATCCTCAGCCTCTTCAAGGATGCGGGCGTCAGCTCCAAGGCCGTCACCGACTGCGTGAACAACCAGACGTACGCCGACTTCGTGACCGCGATGACGAAGGATGCGACGACCAACTCGCAGCTGAAGAACCCGACGACCGGCGGTTTCGGAACCCCGACCGTCTTCGTCAACGGCGAGCGCTACCAGGGCGGGTTCACCGACGCCTCGCAGTTCGCCGCGTTCACGCAGGCAGCCGTGAAGGACGCCGGCTCGGGCAAGACCATCACCTTCCCCACCGCCAAGTAACGCCCTCCCACTCGCCCCACCCACCGTCGAGTCCGCACAAATTGCACACCGCTCAGGCGTGTCGCGTGCAAAGTTTGTGGACTCGACGGTGGGTGTAGCGTCGGGGGCGACAAGGCGAGAGAGCGGAAGGGACGAGGCGATGGATCGGATTCCGGAAGACGGCGTCGAGGGCGTCGAGGTCGGCGAGACGGATGCGGGCGAGACGCCCGGCTGGGCCGATCCGGCCGACGGCGATGTCGACTACGCGCTCAACGACCCCGAGGCCGAGGCCGACTTCGCCGACGAGCTCGTCACGAACGACGCGGTCGCCGGCGAGACGATCTGGCCGGGACCGGGCGACGGCAACGACGGCCCCACCGGCGGTCAGGCCCGCGAAGCCGAGCCGGTCTACGACGAGCACGGCGACGAGCCGGAGGATGACGGCGTGCTGACCGAAGAGGACGTCGAGGAAGAGGGCATCTAGCCCAGCGCATCCACCACTCCGCGGGCACTCCGCTCGAGGAAGCCGACGATCTTCTCCGACGGCAGGTCGGTACCGATCGCGCTCTCGACGAGCGCCTCCTCGGCGAACGCGATCCACGATCGCAGCGCGATGCGCAGCAGCACGGTGTCCGGCACGCCCAGTTCGAGGAACACCGCGATCACGCGATCCGCCTGCTCCCCGCGTGCCTCCTCGACGACCTGGCGCACCTCTGTATCTCCGGAGGCGACGCCGCGCACCAGCGAGTAGAACGTCCCGCTGTGCTCGCGCACGAAGGCGACGATGCGCTCCAGCGTGTCGTGGAGGCGGTCCAGCGGCGCGAGGCCGGCGACCGGTTCCGTGGCGTGCAGCATGCTGTCGCGGGCCGTCCGCACGACCTCCCGATGGAGCCCCTGCTTCGACCCGAAGTAGTGGAACAGCAGCCCGCGCGAGACGCCCGCGCGCGCCGACAGCTCCTCGATGGAGAGCTGGTCCAGCGGGTTGTCGGCGAGGAACGCCACCCCGAGCGCGACGAGCTGCCCGCGACGCTCGTCCGGCGTGAGCCGTGTGCGCCGGTCGGTGTCCATGCTTCGAGACTATCGGCCGCCTCCCGAACGCTGAGGTGTCGGATCACCTATTGACAGCCTGTCAATAACGTCTAAGCTCGCATCTGGACCTGACTGCGCCGACGCTGTCAAGTCCCCCGAACAGGAGGATCGATGAAGTTCCGAAAGCTCGCCGGGTCGCATGCCGGACGGATCGTGCTCGCCGCCGTCCCCGTCGCCGTCGTCTCCACCGTGCTGATGACCGGTGTCGCTCAGGGCGCCGTCCCCGTCTCCTTCGCCGTCTCCGGCAGCCAGTTCCAGATCAGCGCAACCAAGCTCGACGGCACCGGCTTCTCGCAGTACGCCGGCGTCGCGCCCGACACCGCGGGCAAGGAGCACCAGGTCGCCATCGCGAACATCAAGTCCGCCACGCTCTCCGACCTCTGCCAGGCCGTCGTCACCGACACCCCGCTCGGCAAGGTCGGGATGCTGATCACCGCCGGCGGCGGCGGGAACCCGGCCTCGGCCTCCGACCTGCAGATCGGCATGACCGACCTCAAGGGCGACTCCGAGTTCCACAACATCCGCATCGGCGTCGACGCGTCCACCGTGAACACCACGGCAAAGGGCTCTGCAGGCGACTTCGCGCAGGATGCGGACACGGTCACGATCACGAACCTCCAGCAGACCGCGTGGAGCACCCAGGCCTCCGTTTTCACCCTCAGCGGCATGCACGTCGAGCTGACCGACGGCTCGAAGGGATGCTTCTGATCGTGGCCCGCGCGCACGCGAACGGCCCGATCGCGGCCGGCGAGGAGACGACCGCGCCGAGCGCCCGCGCGCGCTTCCGCGCGTGGCGCCGCCGCCGCCCCTTCGTCGGCGGCCTGCTGACCGCGATCGGCGGCGTCGAGATGTTCTTCTCGGGGCAGCTCGACATCGGCAAGATCCACGTGCAGCTCGGCATCGAGGGACTGCAGGCGACGATCATCCCGATCCTGCTGGTGCTGCTGGGCATCCTGGTGATCGCGATGCCCGCGCACCGCATCTTCTACGGCGTCATCGCGCTGGCGGTCGCCGTCTACTCGCTGGTCGGCGTCAACCTCGGCGGGTTCTTCATCGGGATGCTGCTGAGCAGCATCGGCGGCATCCTGACGGTGGCGTGGATGCCGAAGAAGGCCGAGGTGGATGCGGCGGGCGCCGAGGGGGACGACGACGCGCGTGCCGCCGCTTCGCCCGCTGAATCGCCGACCGTATCGCCGACCGCTTCGCCCGCCGCATCATCCACCGAAGGCACGAACGCATGAGGCGGGGCCGCTCCGGCATCGTCGCGGGTGCCCTGGTCGCGTGCATCGCCGCCGCCCTCGCGGGCCTCGGCGCCGCACGTGTGCCGACAGCGGCTCCCGCCGCGCTGTGCATCCCGATCATCATGCCGTGCAGTTCGCCGACGCCGACCCCGACGCCCACGCCGACCGGCACCGGCATCCCGGGCGTCCCCACGCTGCCGATCCCGGGCGCTCCGGGCGCGCCGACCGCGCCCGGCTCCCCCACCCCGACGCCGACGGCTCCGGCGGCCCCCGCCGCCCCCGCCGGCCCGGACGCGAGCGCTCCGGTCTTCACCCAGCCGCCCGCGCAGCTCGGCAGCAGCTCGCTGTCGTTCTCCGGCCTCAAGGGCATCAGCGTCGTCACGGTCCCGCTCGCCGACGGCAGCCGCATCCCGGTGCTCAAGATCTCGGCCGACAGCATCACCATCGACGGCTTCAGCCTGACCGTCCGCAAGGAGACCGGCCCCAAGCTCGCGACCACCGCCGACCAGATGGCGTTGCGCGGCAACGTGCAGGTCTACCTCGACTCGGTGACCGCTACCGGCCCCGACGGCAAGACCCTGACCCTCGGCGCGGCCACGCCTCCCCCGGCGGACGGCCTGCCTCCCCAGCTGCTGCGTGTCACACTCGGGCTCGTCGGGGTGACGGCGGACAGCATCCACTTCACCAACCCGCACCAGCACCTGACGGAGTAGCGGCCCCGTCGCTCACCCCATCCTGTTGACGCAACACGCCGTCGGAGTGTCGGCGTCGACGGCGTGTTGCGTCAACTGCATGGATCGGAGTGGATGCGGTGCTCAGCGCCCGCGCCGCAGCCGTCGCCGCTCGCGCCAGCTGAGCGCCGCGTACGCCTCCTGCTCGGCCCGCCGCCTGGCATCGGCCTCGCGGATGCGCTCGTCGCGTCGCTGCCGCCACCGGGCGACCTCCTCCTCGACGTCGCGGGTGCGCGTGATCACGGGCGGGCCGCCCTGCAGCTGCCTGCGAGCCTCGATCACGCGCCGGTTGAAGCTCTCGAGGTGCTCCCGCACGGCGCTCTCCGACGCGAGCCGGTCGAGTTTGGCGTCGAGCTCCGCATCCTCGGTGCGCAGCAGCAGCGCCGGCGGTCCGAGTCCGGTCAGCTGCTCGCGCTCGATCTTGCGGCGGATCCACCAATCCGGGTCGTGCGTCCCGGTGAGCCCGGGCAGCGGCTTGCCCGCGCCGGGCAGGTTGTCGAAGTCGCCGCGGCGGATCGCCTGCTGGATGGACGTCTCCACGATCTGCGCGCGCTGCTCCATCGTGGGCTGGCCGGGGTTGGCTTCCTCCACCGGCTCTCCGCGCGCCTCCGCGTCTCGTCGCAGGCGGTAACGCGCGGCCTCGACGAGCGGGTCGGACTCCCGAGGCGCGCGACGGATGTCGTCGCGGTTGCGGGCCATGCATCCACATTACGCCGGGCGCCGACGCTCCGCCGGGGGTTGCGACCGCCCCGTCGCCGGTGTCGGTGGCGCTGTCGGTGGCAGCGGCTACGTTCGGCCCATGGAGTTCCGCATCGAGGTGCCGCAGACCGTGCTCGACGACCTCCGGCGCCGGCTGGAGACAACCATCCTGCCCGAGCCGACGCCGGGCCCGGAGTGGTCGAACGGCATCCCGCCGCGCGTGCTGGCGGCGCTGGTCGACCGGTGGCGAACGGGGTACGACTGGCGCGCCTTCGAACGGCGGGTCAACGGATACGAGCAGCGGATGGTGCAGATCGAGGGCTCCGACGTCCACGTCGTGCGCCTCCCGGCCCGCCGCGCGTCCGGCCTCCCGATCGTGCTCACCCACGGTTGGCCGTACTCGTTCGCCTCCATGCTCTACCTCGCCGACCTCCTCTCCGAAGACCGCGACGTCGTCGTGCCCTCACTGCCCGGGTACGGGTACTCGGCGGCGCTGCCCGACCCCTTCTCCGCCCAGGGCGTGGCTCGCCGGTGGAACACGCTGATGACCTCCGAGCTGGGATACGACCGCTATCTGACCTACGGAGAGGATGTCGGTGCGGGCGTGAGCGACTGGCTGGCGGGGACGCATCCCGAGTCGGTCGCCGGAATCGTCGCCACGCATGCCTCTTTCTCTGGGCGTTCCCGGCCGGGCGTCGAACTGACGGAGGAGGAGACCGAATTCCTGCGGTCGGTCGCCCGACCCGAGGAGTCCGGCTACGCGCACCTTCAAGGCACGCGTCCCGACACGCTCGCCGCCGCGCTCCTCGACTCCCCCAGCGGTCTGCTCGCCTGGATCGCCGAGAAGGTGGCCGCGTGGAGCGACGGCGACGGGCTGGATCACTTCGAGGTGGATGACGTGCTCACCAACGTCGCCCTGTACTGGGTCACCCGCTCCATCGGCACGAGCTTCCGTCCCTACCGTGAGTCGCCGGACGACGACGACCTGCACCCGTTGATCGAGGTTCCGGCCGCGATCGTCATCCAACGGCACGAAGCCGCCTACCCGCGGTCGCTCGCCGAGAAGAGCTACACCGACATCCGCTCGTTCGAGCGCCTGGAGCGCGGTGGCCACTTCACCGCGTGGGAGGCACCCGAGGCCGTCGCGCGCGCGGTGCGTGAACTGGAGATGAACATCCGGAATTCATAGCCGCAGACCGGTTGACAACCCAGGAAAGCCCTTTACTGTGTGCACTAAGCAACGGATGGCAGGCTGAACCGCAGGGGGCGGGCAGCTGTACTGCGTTCCCGGTGCGCGGCGGTCGGCTTTTTCGGGTGAGCCGGCCGCCGCTAATTCTTTCCCGGCCCTCCCTCGTCGCTCCGGACCTCGGTACGCTGGCCGCCGTGACCGATGATGCAGTGACCGCTGACGAACACCTCCGGGCCGTGCGCGAACGCTTCGACGACCGCGCGCCCACGTACGACGAAAGCGCCATGCACCACAACCTCGCCGCCGCCGTCGCCGGCTTCGCCGACCTGACCGGGGTGGATGCTGTGCTCGACGTCGCGACCGGCACCGGTCTGGTGCTCCGCGCCCTCCGCGACCGCGGCTTCACGGGAAGCGCCACTGGTGTGGACCTCTCCCCGCGCATGATCACCGAGGCCCGCCGCCACCTCCCGGACGCCGAACTCTTCGAGGCGGATGCGACCCGCCTGCCGCTCGGCGACGGCACGTTCGACCTCGTGACGTGCGTCACCGGACTCCAGCTGTTCCCGCATCCCGTCGCCGCGATCGCCGAGTGGGCGCGGGTCCTCCGCCCCGGCGGGCATGCCGTCACGGCGACGTTCCTCACCTTCGATCCGTCGAAGCACCGCTCCGCCCCACCGCAGGCGTTCATCGACCACGCCCCGTTCGACTCCGTCGAGCACCTCGCCGACACCGTGGAGGCTGCCGGCTTCCGCGTCGCCCGCACCACCACCTGGACGGACGGCGCCGACGAGCTCCTCCTCGCCGAACTGACCCTCCCGACCTCCTGACGCCGCATCCCCCACCGTCGAGTCCGCACAAATTTGACGCCCTCACCGCGCGTCGCGTGCAAAGTTTGCGGACTCGACGGTGGGGGTGGAGCGGCGCGAGGGGTCAGGCGCGGGACTCGCGGGCGAGACGCCGCATGGTCCAGAAGCAGCCGAGGAACGCGAACGCCAGGGCCAAGACCACCTGCGGCAGGTACGCCTGCCACAGCTCGCCGTTGTTGAAGATGTTGTCCGCGAACAGTCCCCAGAAGTCCGGGTCGGTCAGCGCCTGGGTCAGCGGGATGCCGACCGCGCTGACGAGATCGGAGAAGATCCCGGCGAGCAGGCTGAGCACCACGGTCACGACCACAATCGCGACGAGCCCCCAGAAGGCGCCACGCGTGACGCGCGCCTTCGATCCGGCGCGATACAGCCACACCGCTCCCGCCGCGACACCCCACGAGACGATGGAGGCGATGAAGCCGATGTTCCACAGGATGGTCCACGCGATCACCCCGGCCGGGATGATGACGAGCGCGAGCGCGAGGCCCCGGCCGACCCGCTCCTGCTGGGTGAGCGGTCCGCCGGGCGCGAGCGATTCCGCCGACGGGTACGCGGCCGCGGAAGGCGCGTCGGCATCCGCCGCCGGCGTCGCGGCAGATGCCTCCGCGGGCGCCGCTGCCGCCTGCTCCTGCGTCGGCTCCTGCGCCGGCTCCCCGGGCACGAGCTCCCCGTATCGCGGCTGAGTTCGGTCGTCTGTCGCGTCGGTCACGCGTGTCCCCCATCCCGGCCTCCCACCGAGGCGCGGAGGACAGCCTCCCACACCCGCAGCCCGCGAGTCTCGCGCCGCCCGCACCCCATTTCGAGGCGCACGATCACGGGCGGGCACGACTCACGCAACCCCGAACCAGCGCGCCAGCCGCACCTCCAGCTCCTCCTGCGAACTCCCGATCCAGACCACGTGCCCGTCGGGCCGCAGCAGCACCGCCGGCGCATCCAGCTCGTCACTGACGTCAGACACGAGATCGACCCGGCCCGCCCATCCCGCGACGCCGAGCGTTCCCGTCTGGTCGAGCAGCAGCCCGCGTCCGTCGTGGAGGTGCTCGTACAGCCGCCCCCGCGACAGCCGGACATCACGCAGCCGCCGCCCGAGCGGCCCGCCCGCGTCCGAGACCGCGTCCACCTCCCCTACGTCGTACCGCACCGCGATCCCGGCGACCTTCGCGCCGAAGAACTCCCCCACCCCGTCCACATCCATCAGCTCGGTCAGCAGCCGCCGCACCGCCTGCGGCCCGGGCTCCGGCGAGATCAGCTCGCTCTGCGCCCGCGTGATCGTGAGCACGTCCTCCGCCGCCGGGTGCCGCTCGCCGGAGTAGGTGTCGAGCAGCCCGTCCGGCGCCCATCCCCCGATCTCGGCGGCGAGCTTCCAGCCGAGGTTGAAGGCGTCCTGGATGCCGAGGTTCAGTCCCTGCCCTCCGAGCGGCGGGTGGATGTGCGCAGCGTCGCCCGCGATCAGCACCCGCCCGACGCGGTACCGCTCGGCGAGCCGCGTCGCGTCGGTGAACCGCGTGATCGAGCGCGGCGAGTGGATGCCGAAATCGGTTCCCGCAAACGCCCGGAGCTGCGTCCGGAACTCGTCGAGCGTCGGCGGCACCGACCGGTCCTCCGACACGGATGCGGCCGGAACGACCGCTCGGTAGAGTCCCTCGCCGTTGGGCCCGATCCCGAAGCCGCGGTGCGTCTTCCGCACCTCTTCGGAGACGGCGGCGATCTCCTCCGCAGACGCGGTCGCCTGGACCTCGCCGAGGATCCACTCGGTGGTCGCCGCCTCGCCGGGGAAGCCGATCCCGAGCGTCCGCCGCACCAGGCTGCGTCCTCCGTCGCAGCCGACCAGCCAGCGTCCGCGCACCCGCTCGCCCGACGCGAGCTCGACATCCACCCCGTCAGCGGTCTGCGAGAAGCCGACGACCTCCTCGCCGCGGCGGATCTGCGCGCCCAGCTCAGCCGCGCGCTCGGCGATGATCCGGTCGGTGACGGGCTGCGGCATCCCGAGGATGTAGTCGTGCGCCGTGTCGAGGTGCACCGGCCGCGGGCTCGGGATGCCGGCGAACCGCCCGCCGCCGGGGTAGGTCGTGCCGGCCGCGAGGAAGCGGTCGAGCAGCCCGCGCGCGTCCATGATCTCGATGCTGCGCGGGTGCAGGCCGAGCGACCGGACCGCGGTCGTCGGCTCCACGTCGCGCTCCAGCACCAGCACCTCCACGCCGTGCAGGCGCAGCTCGCTCGCCAGCATCATGCCCGTCGGCCCGCCCCCGCTGATGACCACGTCGAACACGTCAGAACCCACGCGTCTCCCCATCCTCGCTTCCGCCGCGCGCCACGATTTCACGCGCGACCAGCCATTCTGGTGGATGGGATGGGCCTTGCCACAAGCCCCCGCCCGACCGGTATCCTGGAAATGCGGGAGGGGGCGTCATCTTTCCACCCGAGCATCCTGAGGTCGTCACCCCTGTGGGATGATTTCGGCAGGCGCAGACCCGACGCGCGCCGACCGGAGCCGCCTCGATGCCAGACCATCGCCTCGCCCCCGTGCACGCGGTCGACCGCCCCGCGCTGTTCGAGTTGCTGGATGTCGGCGTCCGCGGCCCATTGACGGTCATCATCGCCCCGGCCGGGTCCGGGAAGACCGTGCTGCTGTCCCAGTGGACGGCCTCGCGCCCCGATCTCGCGGTCGCGTGGTTCCATGCGACGCGGGCCGACCGCGATGTCACGCATTTCGCGCGCCGTCTGGCCGCCGGCCTCGCCGCCGCGCATCCCGCCGTCGTCGAAGTGCAACCCGCGGCGGAGGCGACCGGCGGCCTCGGCGAGAGCTATCTCGAGGCGCTGGTCGGCGCGCTCGCGGAGTCCGGTGTCGAGATCGTGATCGTCATCGACGACGTCCACGTGCTCCTGCCCGAACTGGTGGACGACCTGTCGAACCTGGCCGACCGCCTCCCGCCGAACGCCCACCTCGTGCTCGCCTCCCGCTCGGACGCCGGGATGCGGCTGACCCACCACCGTCTGCAGCACGCGCTGGTCGAGATCCGGCAGCACCAGCTGACTTTCGCCGACGACGAGACGGAGGACCTGCTCGGGCGGCTCACCGGCTCCGCGGTCGACCTCCGCACCGCCGCGACCGTCCGCCAGCACACCGACGGCTGGGCCGCGGGCGTCCAGCTCGCGGGTCTCACCCTGCGGTCACGGCCGGGCGAGGATCTGGTGGCGAGCCTCGCGGAGTCCGACCGGTTGATCGTCGACTATCTGGGCGAGGAGGTGCTCGACGCGCAATCGCCCGAGCGCCGCGAGGCCCTCTTGCGGCTGTCCGTGGCCGACGAGCTGCACCCCGATCTGGTGCCCATCCTGACGGAGGCGGATCTCGGCGTCGACCTGCTCGGCAGGCTGGAGCGGGAGTCGATGTTCCTTTCCGCTCTTCCCGAGAAGCCCGGCTGGTTCGCCTTCCACGCGCTGTTCCGGAAACTGATGCGGATGCGCCTGCGAGCCGAACATCCCGGCCTCGAGCGGACGCTGCTGGTGCGCGTCGCCGACTGGTCGCGCGGCCGCGGGGACACCGCGACGGCCGTGGAGGCTCTGCTGCGCGCCCAGGCCTGGGACGACGCGATGGAGCTGATCGTCACCTCCGGCCGGGAGGTGTTCGAGCGCGGTTACGTCGCGACAGTCGCTCGGTGGCTCGGGACGGTCCCGGACGACATCCGGCGGACGTCGGTGGATGCGGAGATCGTCTACGCGATCACGTACGGGATGACGGGACGCGCCCGGGAGGCCGCCGAGTTCCTCCGCAGTGTCGCCGCGCGGTCGGACGTCGACCCCGGTCGCCGGGCCGTCGCGCTGGCGTGGCTGGGCGTCACCGTGCAGTTCAACCCGCCGGCGGAGACCGCCTATGAGGAGGCGGCGAGCGCCGTTGCGCTCCTCCTCGCCGACCCCGATCTGACCCTGCCGGACCTGCTGCAGCTGAACCGTCGTGACCTCCTGCTCGCGGTCTCGCTGGTGGCAGCCGGGCGCGCGCAGCTGTTCCTCGGCAACCTGGACGAGTCGCAGGAGTGGATCGAACGGATGCTGAACTCGGCGGGCGGGCAGTACACGCCGTACCGCATCCACGCGCTCGGAAGCCTGGCCGTGGCCGACGCCTTCAGTGGGCGACTCATGCGCGCCGCCGCCCGGGCCGACGAGGCCCTGCGCCTGGCCGAGGAGTCCGCACTGCTCGACCATCCGGCGACCGGGGATGCGCACATCGCGCTCGCGCTCGTCGCCGTCCGGCGCGGACGGCCGGGTTCCGGGGCTCTGTCGCTGCGGGAGGGTGTGCTGCGCGCTTCCTGGAACGCCCGGCTGCAGTTGCTGTGGCTGGCCGTGCTGGCCGAGCGGCTGGGGCTGCCGCCCGACGCGGAGCCCGAGGTCGCCGATCCCGTCACCGAGGCGCCGCCGATCGTGCAGGTGGAGTTGGATGCGCTGCGCCTCCGTCATGCCCGGCTCGCCGGACAGCCGGAGCCGGCGCACGACTCTCCGGCTGTGTGGTCGCCGGTCGCCTTCGAGGAGATCGTCGGACGGCTGACGCGCGGCGACGTGTCGGGTGCCGGGCGCCGCCTCGACGAGCTGCCGCCCGCCGGACCGTCCGCGTCGATCATCGAGCGCGTCGAGCGGGACGTCGCACGGGGATGGTTCCTCGCCGCCGCGGGCGACCGCCCGGGCTCGGAGCTGCACCTGGCCCGCGCGCTGGCCGTCGCCGAGCCGGAGGGCCTGATCGACGTCTTCGTGCGCGCCGGCCGACCCGTCGCCGGCCTGATCGAGGCGCTGCCCGGCGCACCCGACGCCTTCCGCCGCGAGGTCGTGCGCCTCGCGGGGCTGGTCGTGAGCACCCGGCCCGACGCGTTGCCGGACCCGCTCACCCGTCGCGAGCTGGCCATCCTCGCCTACCTGCCGACACGCCTGTCCAACGCCGAGATCGCGGCCCGGGGTTACGTGTCGCTGAACACCGTGAAGACCCACATCGCGCGCATCTACCGCAAGCTCGACGTGCAGTCGCGCGCGGCCGCCGTCGACCGTGCGGCGGAGCTCGGCCTGCTGGAGCCGCTGGACCTGGTCGACGAGCGCTGACGCCTGCACGCGTCGCCCGCCGCCCCTGCGTAAGGTCACCCCGTTCGGGTGACGCCGCCGGCTCCCCCGCGCCTTAGCGTCCTCGGTGTAGTGATGCGACTCTCGTGCCGGTCGGAGGTTCGGGCCCTCCGGCCGGCATGGGTTCGGGGAAGGAGCGGACGTGACCTACATCGATCTGCCCATCGGGCTGACGCCCCGCCGGGGGGCCGAGTTCCATCTGATCCGGTGGACGCGCGGACGTGAAGAGTGGACGGCCGAGACCATCATCGCGGTCTACATTTCGTCCACGCTGACCGAGTGGATCGTCGACCACCACGGACGCCGGATACGGCTGTCGCGCCAGGAGTGGCTGCGCTACCTGCCGTGAGTCGGGCGCCCGTCCTCCGGACACGCAACGCGCTCACCTCAGCAGGTCGGCGACCACCGCGATCCCGTCGCGGATCTCCTCGACCGACGTGTTGCCGAAGCCGAACACGAGCTGCGGTGGATGCGAGCTGCGCGTCGAGCGGTAGGTGCTCATCCCGTACAGCCGGACTCCCCGCTCCGCGGCCGCCGCGATCACGGCCTGCTCGTCGGCGCCGCTCGGCAGGTGCGCCACCGCGTGGAATCCCGCCGCGAGACCGGTGAGCGGGATGTGCGGCGCCGCCTCGCGCAGCGCCGCCGCGAGCGCATCCCGCCGTGCTCCGTACAGTGCGCGCATCCGCCGCAGGTGCCGGTCGTAGCGTCCGGACTCGATGAGCCGGGCGAGCGCAACCTGGTCGAGCGTCGGCGCACCGCGGTCGGCCGCCTCCTTCGCCGCGGTCAGGGCCTCGACCAGGTGCACGGGTGCGACGGCCCAGCCGAGCCGCAGGGCCGGCGCGAGCGACTTGCTGACCGTGCCGAGCGTGACGACGCGGTCGGGCGCGAGTCCCTGCAGCGATCCGACCGGCTCCCGGTCGTAGCGGAACTCGGCGTCGTAGTCGTCTTCGACGATCACGGCGTCGCGGCGCTCGGCCCAGGCGATGAGCGCGTGGCGGCGCTCCGGGGCGAGCACGACGCCGGTCGGCCACTGGTGCGCCGGTGTGAGCACGACGACGCGTGCGCCGCTCGCGTCCAGCGCATCCACATCGATCCCCGAATCGTCGACCGCGACCGGCACCGCCGTCCCGCCCGCCGCCTCCGCCGCCCGGGTGACCGTGCCGATCGACCCGGGGTCCTCGACCGCGACCCGTGTCATCCCGCGGTCGGCGAGCGCACGGAACGTCAGCGCGATTCCCTGCGCGAAGCCCGCGCAGACGACGACCTGGTGTGGATGCGCGCTCATGCCGCGCACCCGGCGGAGGTAGGAGGCGACGACGGTTCGGAGGTCCGCATCCCCTCGGGGGTCGCCGTAGTCGAAGGCGGCGTTCGGGGCGGTGCGCGTGGCCTCGCGCAGGGCCCACGTCCAGTCGTCGCGCGGGACGGTGCCGAGGTCGGGGACGCCGGAGGCGAAGTCGGCGATCCAGCGGCGAGGCGGGTGAGGGTCGGGCGTCGGTATCGGTGCGCCGGGGGCCGTCGCCTCGGCCGGCTCGACACGCAGGTCGGCGACCCGGGTGGCCGATCCGGTCTGGGCGACGAGGTACCCCTCCGATCGCAGCTGCTCGTAGCAGTCCTGCACCGTGCCGCGGGCGACACCGAGGCTCCGGGCGAAGTCGCGCGACGACGGCAGCCGCTCCCCCGCGCTCAGTCGCCCGGTCTGGATGGCATCCCGCAGCTGGGTCTGGAGCTGCGACCGCAGCGGCTCGCCCGAGTCCCGGTCGAGCTGGATCAGCAGTTCGGGACTCGAATTGGACCACTCCACCGCCATGGCAATGGATCTTACTGCTGAGCCACCCGGTTCCTAGTGTCATATCCATGACCGCGACGACACTCACCACCACCGCCCCGACCACCGGCCTCACCGCCCGGCCGCGGCTGATCACCCGCCCGCTGCTGCTGCGCTTCGTGTCGATCGTGGCGTGCTCGGTGGGGTTCTTCCTCCCGCTGGCCGTCGTGCCGCTGCTCGCCGAGTCCGCCTCGCCGGTCGCGGGCGGCCTGGCGAACGGGGCGCTGCTCGGGGCGACTGTCGCGGGCGAACTTGTCTCGCCCTGGCTGATGCAGCGGCTGGGCGCTCGCGCGGTGCTCGCCGCCGGTCTCATCCTGCTCGGGGCTCCGACCTTCCTGTTGCTCGGCTCCTCCTCGGTTGCCGCCCTCGTCGCGGTCGGCGTGCTGCGCGGTCTCGGCTTCGCCCTCGCCATCGTGGCGGGCGGTGCCGTGACGGCCGCGCTGGTCCCCGCGGAGCGTCGCGGCGAGGGGCTGGCCGTCGCCGGGCTGGTCAGCGCCGTCCCGTCGCTGATCGGGTTGCCGCTCGGCGTGACCTTGACCGCCGCCGCCGGACCAGCCCTGGTGTTCTGGATCGCCGGTGCCGCGCCGCTGCTGGCGCTCGCGACCGTCGCCGGCCTGCCCGGACGGTCGCTCCGCCCTGCGTCTCCGGCCGAGGCCGCCTCGGCCGGCATCCTCGCCGGCCTGCGTTCGCCGTCGATCCTCCGCCCGGCGCTCGTCTTCGCCGCCTCCGCCGCCGTGGCCGGTGTCGTCGTCACCTGCGTCCCCGGCGCGCTGTCCGGCGGTGCCGTCGCCTTCGGCCCGGCGCTGCTGCTGGTGCAGCCCGCCACCACGGCCGTCGGCCGCTGGGTTGCGGGCCGGTTCGGCGACCGCGTCGGCCACCGTCGGCTGTTCGTCCCCGGCATCCTGCTCTCGGCGGCGGGGATGGCCGCGCTGGCCGCGACCTCGAACATCCTGCTTCTGCTCGCCGGCGCAGCCCTCTTCGGCCTCGGCTTCGGCGCTCTCCAGAACGCGACGATCGCCGACATGTACGCCAACGCCGACGAACGCCAGTTCGGGACCGTCAGCGCCCTCTGGAACGCCGGCTACGACGGCGGAATGGCCGTCGGCGCCGTCGCCGTCAGCGCGCTGGCCGCCCTGATCGGCAGCCCGCTCGCCTTCCTCATCCTCGCGCTGGCCCTCCCGCTCGCGCTCACACTGGTCCGCCGGCACCGCGCCGCCTGACCGCATCTCACTAAGGAGAAACCACCATGGGAACACTCACCGTCGCCATGTTCATGACCCTCGACGGCTACACCGAGACGGCGGACGGCGAACTGATCTCGCCGGACTGGTCGGATGACATGCAGCAGTACTGGTCCGGCGCGAACGCGCACGAGGGCCAGACCCTCCTCTACGGCCGGGTCGCCTACGAGTTCAACGCCGGCTACTGGCCCACCGCGGCCGCCGACGAGAACAATCCGGAGGACTACCGCGCCTTCGCCCGCACGATGAACAGCCTCCCGAAGGTCGTCGTCTCCGACACCCTTGAGACCCCCGGCTGGAACACCACCGTCGCCCGGGGTCCGCTCCCCGATGTCATCGCCCGCCTCAAGCGCGAGATCGACGGCGAGATCGTCGCCGTCGGAGGCCTCTCCCTGGTCGAGTCGCTCGTATCGGCGGGGCTCGTCGACCGCTACCGCCTGCTCCTGATGCCGCGCCTTGCCGGAAGCGGGCGATCGGTGTTCGCATCCGGCGGTCCGGGTGCCGACCTGCAGCTGGTGTCGTCGCGGACGATGGACACGGGGGCGCTGCTGGTGGAGTACGTGGCGCGGGGGTGACGGGTCGCCCAGACGCCGACGACGGCCTCAGGGCTCGATGATCCAGTCCCGTTCAGGCGGCGAAGGCGGGTGATGCGGAAGAGGCACCCCGCCTTCCTCCACGTACCGAGCCCGAGCAGCATCCAGGCTCTGACTACCGTTCGGCCCGCCACGCACGATGTGGCTGTCGTGATCGTCTTGGCCGTCGTCCTCCCAGCCGCACTCATCGCAGGACTCGTAGCCGGCCCGCTTGCTCAGGGTGACGTGGCCGCAGCACGGACAGGAGTACGGTCCCTCGGATGCCGGGGCCCACACGTTCTCGAAGGAGACGTACCTCTCGAACCACGCCGCTCGCATGGCCAGGATCTCATCGTCGCTGAGCGCGGGATCGTCGCCGGGACCGCGCACGACGTGTCTCCGCTCCGGCTCACGGCGTCGTTTCATGCGGGCAAGCATAGCCATACGGCACGAGGGAGTGGCCCGAACATGAGCAGCGGTTGTGAGCGTCCCTCACTTTGGGGCGTTCGGTTGGCACCCGGTGCTGGCTAGAGTCAGGGCACTCGATAACTGGGGGAATCACAATGCACATTTCGGCCCGGCCGCTCATCCGTCACGCGTTCATCGCTGCTGCTGCCCTTGTTGCGGCTCTCGTCGTAGCAGCTCCACTTGCTGGGCCCTCGTCCAGCGCTATCGCTGTCGAATCACAGGCAAGTTCGGCGCAGCTCGCGACCACCTCGTCGAAGTCGAAGACCGTACCGAACGTCGTCGGCAAGACCGCTTCCGACGCCAAGGCAGCACTGAAGAAGGCCGGGCTCGGTTACACGTATAGCCCTCCGAGCGGCAGCGTCGTCATCCTGTCCAAGAACTGGACGGTCACGAAGCAATCACCGAAAGCAGGGTCGAAGGTCAAGTCCGGTACCAAGATCAAGCTGACCGTCGTCAAATCGTCGAGCCTGAAGGCCGCCGCCCCGTCCGCGGCACCGACGCCGGCAGGCCCGGTGCTCAGCGTCGCTCAGCAGCAAGCGCTCCTCGCCGCAAAGGGCTATCTGAGCAGCGGTATGGGCTTCAGCTACCAAGGCCTGATCGATCAGCTCACGTCGCCGTACGGCAACGGATTCGCTGCGGCCGACGCGACTGCTGCCGTGGACTCGCTTCACGCCGATTGGAACGCCCAGGCCGTGATCGCCGCGAAGGGGTACTTGTCGTCAGGCCAGGGGTTCTCGCACCAGTCGCTCGTCGACCAATTGAGCTCGCCGTACGGCAACAAGTTCACCCCCGAGCAGGCGGAGTATGCGGCCGGCCAGGTCGGCCTGTAGACGAACCTCTCCCTCTTGGTGGGCCGACCTGCCCTGACGCCCTCGGTCTCCGCACCGCGGTCTCACCTCCGATGTCCGCGGTCCCTGCGACGATTCACCTGAACGCACGTTCGACGGATCGGAGGCCGAGATGCGGGGCGAGGCGACCGTGCTGCATGCCGACCTCGACGCCTTCTACGCCTCCGTCGAGCAGCGCGATGCGCCGGAGCTGCGCGGCCGCCCGGTCATCGTCGGCGGTGGCGTCGTGCTCGCTGCTAGCTACGAGGCGAAAGCGCGCGGGGTGCGCACCGCGATGGGCGGCCGGCAGGCGCGCGACCTGTGCCCCGAGGCCGTCGTCGTCCCGCCTCGAATGGATGCGTACTCCGCCGCGAGCAAGGACGTGTTCGCGATCTTCCGCGATACGACCCCCATCGTCGAGGGACTGTCGATCGACGAGGCCTTCCTCGAAGTGGGTGGGCTCCGACGCATCGCCGGCACACCCGAGCAGATCGCGACGCGCCTGCGGGAACGCGTTCGCGCGGAGGTCGGACTCGCCATCTCGGTCGGGATCGCCCGAACGAAGTTCCTCGCGAAAGTCGCAAGCGCCGTGAGCAAACCCGACGGCCTCATCCTGGTGGAACCCGACCGGGAGCAGGAGTTCCTGCTCCCGCTCCCCGTGGAACGTCTCTGGGGCGTCGGCGCCGTCACCGCAGAGAAGCTCCACCGCCTCGGTATCCGCACCGTCGGTCAGCTCGCCGAACTCGAAGAAGCCACCACCGAGAGGCTGCTCGGCAAGGCGGCCGGCGCGCACCTGCACGCCCTGGCCCGGCTGCGCGACCCCCGCCCGGTCAACGCGACGAAGCGCCGCGGATCCATCGGCTCACAGCGCGCACTGGGCAGTCGTCCGCGGACGCCGGGGGAGCTCGACCTCATCCTGACCCAGATCACCGACCGGCTGGCTCGACGGCTGCGGGATGGGGATCGCACCTGTCGCACGATCGTGCTGCGGCTGCGCTTCGGCGACTTCGCCAGAGCCACGCGATCGCGCACGCTCGGCTTCCCATCGGACCGCACCTCGGTGCTGCTGACCGTGGCCCGCGGCCTCCTCGCCGCGGTTCAGCCCGAGATCGGCGAGCGGGGAATCAGCCTCATCGGCATCTCGCTCTCGCACCTTGGCCGATCGGATACCTTCCAGCCCGAACTGCCCATCGACTGGGATGACGGGGCGCGTCTCGACACCGTGCTCGACGCCGTCCGCGACCGCTTCGGGGCGACCTCGGTCGCGCGCGCCGCACAGCTCGGTCGCGATCCCGGCTGGTCCACGCCGCTGCTCCCCGAACACCAATAGGGCGACGCCCCGGTTCGTCGGAGGGCGCGAGGTCCACATCCCAGACACAGCAAAGGGCGCAGCGGATGCTGCGCCCCTTCTCGTCCGGCTGACGTGGTTGCTGCGGTCAGCGGCTGATGTACTCGCCGTCTGTGTCGTGCTCCAGCGTGTAGTACCGGGTGCTGCCAGTCTGTGCTGACAGTGCCCAGGCGCGCTCGAAGCGTCCGCCGGTCGAGTCGTACTCGACGACGATGCGGTCTGCAGCGGTGGGGAGCTGCGCGGTCCACTGACGGGGCGAGCCCAGACCCTCGGCCTGGAGTACCACCTGCGGACCTGCTGCCTGCGGGCGGCTGGTGAGTTCTGCCACCTTCGCGGCGTCCAGCCGAGCCTCGGTGATGGTGCGTTGCGTGAGTTCGACGTTCATTGCGACCTCCAATATAAATAAACGTTTAGTTGTATGGTAGATCATGTCCAGGCAAAAGAAAAGCGGGAGGCGCCATGGCCAGACGGTACGACCGGGATGAGAGCATCCGACTGCTCCTGGAGGCGAGTGCCGAGGAGTTCGCCCGCCATGGCGTCGGGGGCGCGCGCATCGAGCGGATCGCCGACCGCGCCGAGGTCAACAAGGCGTCCATCTACTCCTACATCGGCAACAAGGACGACCTGTTCGAAGCGACCCTGCAATCCAAGCTCGGCGAGCTGGCCAAGACGGTGGCCATCCAGTCCGACGACCTCGCCGCGTACGCCGGCGACCTGTTCGACTTCCTCACCGCGGATCCGTCCGTGGCCTGGCTGTTCGAGCAGGAGGGGCTGCATTACGGCGCGGACGATGTGCCTGCCCTCGCTGAGCGGTCCGACTACTTCCAGTCCCGGGTGGCCGCCGTGCGTGCCGCCCTCGACAGCGACGGGGACGCGGATGGCGACGCGGAGGCCATCTTCTTCTCGATCATCGCCATGTGCTACTGGTTCGTGGCAGCGCCGCAATTGGTCCGGATGGTGTTCGGCGACGTGTCCGATGAGGAGGCCAAGCGCCGCTACCGCAGCCACGTCGTGGCGACGGCGGAGGCCATGGTCACGCGGCGAGGTAGTACCGTCCCGTAAGTAGGCGCCTCGCACATCAAGGGAGAGAACGGGATGAGACCGCTTCGCTACGCCATCAACGTCACCCTCGACGGCTGCTGCCATCACGAGGCGGGGCTTCCCCCGGACGAGGAGTCGATGCGCTACTGGACCGCGGAGATGGAGCGAGCCGACGCCCTCATCTTCGGGCGGGTGACCTACGGGATGATGGAGTCCGCGTGGCGGCGGCCGGCCTCCGGCACCTGGCCCGAGTGGATGGACGAGTCGCAGCTCCCCTTCGCCGAAGCCATCGATGGGGCGAAGAAGCACGTCGTGTCGAGCACACTGGGCGAGGTCGACTGGAACGCCGAACTGCTGCAGGGCGACGTGGGGCAATCGGTGGAACAGCTCAAGCAGCAGCCCGGCGAAGGCCTGTTCGTCGGCGGGGTGACGCTCCCCCTCGCGCTGGCGGATCTGGGGCTGATCGACGAGTACGTGCTCGTCGTGCATCCCGTCATCGCCGGGCACGGGCCGACGCTGCTTGCGGGTCTGCGCGAGCGCATCCAGCTGGACCTCGTAGATCGCCGGGACTTCCGGTCAGGGGTGACCGCGCTGCGATTCCGGCCCAGCTAGCGGGAGCGCGGGATGATGGACTCATGCCCGCCCCTCACCGCCCCGGCCTTACGGTCGACTCGGGACTCACCATCCCCGAGTCCGAGCTGTCGTGGCGGTTCTCGCGGTCGTCCGGTCCCGGCGGGCAGGGGGTGAACACGGCCGACTCGCGGGTGGAACTCGTGTGGGATGTGGCGGGTTCCGCCGTTCTCTCCCCCGCGCAGCGCGAGCGGCTCCTCGAGCGTCTGGGCGGTCGCCTCGTCGACGGGAAGCTGACGATCGCCGCATCCGAGCACCGCGCACAGTTGCGCAACAGGGAGGCCGCGCGCGCTCGGCTGGCCGACATCGTGGCTGACGCCCTCCGGCCGCCCGCGGCACCGCGACGACCGACGAGGCCGAGTCGCGGCGCCAGGGAACGGCGTCTGGATGCGAAGAAGCGGCGCACGGACATCAAGCGGCTGCGTCGCCCTCCTCACGACTGAGCGTCTCGGGATTTCGGGCGGAGCACCCACGGATCGCGACAGGAGACGTAGCCTCGCATCGTGAAAACGAAGTGGTTGTTCCTCGTCATCGGCATCGTGCTTGTCCTCATCGGACTGCTGTGGACGCTTCAGGGGTTGAACGTGCTCGGCGGTTCCGTCATGAGCGGGTCCCCGCTGTGGGGCACCATCGGCCCCATCGTGCTCATCGCCGGCGTCGTGCTGATCATCGTCGCGCTGGTGCGCCGGCGCCGGCGCTCAGACACCTGACGACGCCCGCGTTTTCGGCGGCGAGCTGGATGCGGTGCCCGGGGGACGAAGCGGACGACCGCTCCTCCCCCGCACCGCCTGGGTGGGTTGGGTCAGACGCGCCGGCTTCCCGTGAGCATCCGGACGAGGAAGACGATGGCCGCGATGACGAGGAGCACGATCCCGACCCAGAGCAGGAAGTTCAGCGACGAGACGAACCCTCCCGTGAGCAGGAGGATGATGGCGATCACAGCGATGATGATGAGCAGGATATTCATCAGTTGACCCTTTCTGGTCGGGGGTTGATGGCTCCACGCAACCACCGGCGAGGGTGCGGCGCCTCACCCCTAGGGGTGTAATGTGCGGCCATGTCGGCAGCCCCGGACGTAGCAACCAAGCCGTTCACGATCGCCCTCGTGGACGACTACGACGTCGTGCTGCTGGGCCTCGCGCACATGCTGGATGACTTCCGCGACCGGTTGGTCGTCGCCGAGATCGACGCGAACGCCCCGCTGGATGAGCCGATCGACGTCGTCCTGTACGACGCGTTCGCCCAGCCCGAGTCCGGCCACGCGCAGATCGGCGAGCTCGTGAGGAACCCCCGAGCCCGCCACGTCGTGGTCTACACGTGGAACTTCCATCCCGAACTCATCGAGAGCGCCAGCGCGCAGGGCGTCCACGGCTACCTCTCGAAGACCCTCACAGCCTCAGAGCTGGTCGCCGCGCTGGAAGCCGTGAACTCCGGCCAGATCGTGGTGAGCGACTCCCCCGCGCGAGCCCGCAGCGCCGAAGAACTCGACTGGCCCGGCAAAGAGGAGGGCATCACCGACCGCGAGTCCGAGATCCTGGCCCTCATCACGCAAGGTAAGAGCAACGCGGCCGTCGCCGAACTCACCTACCTCAGCCCGAACACGGTCAAGTCGCACATCCGGAGCGTCTACCGCAAGATCGGCGCGAGCAGCCGCACGCAGGCGGTGCTGTGGGGTGTGGAGCACGGGTTCACGCCGGATCACCGGAGGATCGAGCGGTGGGTGGCTCGTGAGTGAGGGCAATTTGGTGTAGTGCGCGCGATTGAGCCGCGCGTGGACACAGCGATGGTGGGTGAGTCGGCTCACCTACAGGTCAACAGCGATCAGGCCGTTCGATAGCGCACCTCACGGAATTGTGCCCCGGAGCGCCTGAGCTATTCCGCAGCACAAAACGCTTAGCCTTATTTCGATGCCGAGCCGGCGCGCCAATGTCAGTGGCCCGTCGTAGCGTGGGCGCGTTATCAACTCGCGAAAAAGGATTGCATGTGCCAAACCAGATGCCCGTAATCGACCTCTTTTCCGGCGCCGGTGGTCTAGGTCTCGGAGCCCAGCAAGCGGGCGGCGACCTTCGACTGTCGGTCGATAACGACATTCATTCAGTCGAGACGATGAATTCGAATCCGACACTCCATGGCGGCAAGGCAGAGGTCGGCGATGTGACGAAATCGACCGGCTCTGAACTACGGCGCTCCGCCGGTCTGGGAAGGACCGACGATCTCGTGGTGGTCGGTGGCGCACCGTGCCAACCTTTCAGCAAGGCCGCCTATTGGATCGATCCCGGGCAGGAAGCCGCATACCGACGGGCTCGGGCACGTGGTGAGAACGCCGAGAGGCCTCAGGAGCCGATAGTTGCACGTCCGGATAGCCGCCGGACGCTCGTGCACGAGTTTTGGCGCTTGGTACGGGAGGCGGACGCGACAGGCTTTGTATTCGAGAACGTTCCGAGCATTTTGCACCCTCGTAACAAGCACATATTCGCCGCACTTCGCGAAGACGCCGAAGCGGCCGGATATAAGACGACTACGGTCGTCGCGACAGCGACCAATTATGGCGCACCTCAAACACGACAGCGTGTATTCCTCTTGGGGTCGCTGAACGAGGCTCCAGTGGCACCCGCCCTAACTCACTCAGAGACATCTGCCGAGGGCATGCTGCCCTGGGTGACGGCAGGCGATGCGCTAGCCCGCTTTGAGGGTCCAGAGTTCGCCGAGGCGGACGAAACCATCACGGGCCGCTGGGCTAGTCACCTTCGCGACATTCCACCCGGAATGAACTACAAGTTTCACACCGCCTGGGCGGGGCATCCTTCGCCAACTTTCGAGACTGAGACGCGCTACTGGAATTTCCTGCTCAAACTTGATCCTAACCGCCCATCGTGGACCATTCCCGCGAGCCCCGGGCCTTGGACCGGTCCCTTCCACTGGAGCGGACGTCGGCTCCGGATCGCCGAGCTCGCCGCACTTCAGTGTTTCCCGGACGGCTATAGATTTGCGGGTCCACGTCGTGAGCAGGTTCGCCAAATAGGTAATGCTGTTCCCTCGGTGATGGCGGCCGCGATGGTCGGCTCCGTCCTAGAGTCCGTCAACGCCCTTCGAGCGGCCGCGTGATGGCCCCGAAGCTCAAAGCGCTCAGCCTGTTCTCGGGCTGCGGCGGCCTTGACCTGGGCATCCGTGAAGCCGGATTCTCAATTGTCGCCGGAGTGGACACCGACCCCTTTTCCGCGCGCAGCCACGCTAGGAACTTCCCGACGTCCGGGTTCTTCGAGGGGAGCATCAGCGACTTCACCCAGCAGGCTGCGGTCGACCTTGTCGGGAAAGAAGCACTGGAGGACGTTGACCTTTTGGTCGGCGGACCCCCCTGCCCGCCTTTTTCCAAGAGCCGGTTCTACCGCACGGATAAGCCACGGGCGATGAGCGACCCTGTGGGCGAAGTTACAATCAATGGCTATATCGACACTCTCAAGTGGCTGAGACCTAGGGCGTTTCTACTCGAGAACGTCGCGGGAATGAACTTCAAAGTCCACCGCGAGACCCTCGACTTCATTCTCGATTCGGCGAGAGCCCTCGGATATACAACATCGACTCGAGTGCTCAATGCTGCTGACTACGGAGTGCCCCAGATTCGTCAGCGCTTCTTTATTGTCGGCACTCTCGCCGGCAAGTTCGAATGGCCCGAGCCGACGAACCGAGATCCCGCGGATCGGTCGAGTCCTGACCTTCCGCCATGGAGGACGGCAGGAGAGGTGATCAGCGATCTTGACACCGAAGAGAACGCGAACGATGCTGGCCACGTCGCCGGAGGGAAGCACCGCGAATTGCTCAAGCAGATTCCGCCAGGCGATAATTACCTGTTCCTCACCGCAAAGCGTGGCCACCCTGACCCGCAGTTCGAGTGGCGCAAGCGCTACTGGTCGTTCCTGCTAAAGCTGAGCCCCGACTTGCCTTCATGGACTATTCAAGCTCGTCGATCGAACAATATGGGGCCGCTGCATTGGCGTAATCGCATCCTTCGAATTGAGGAGGTAAAGCGGCTACAGACCTTCCCGGACGATTGGTACCTTGAAGGCAATGTAGATCAGCAGTGGAGGCAGGTCGGAAATGCCGTTCCGCCGATGCTGGCTAATGCGCTCGGAGCACAACTCGCGCATCACTTGCGCGCACAGTCCCGCGACCAGGTTGCTGCCTAAATGGCCGAGAACAGTGCGCCCAAACTCCCTCCGATCGTGGAGTTCACTCCAGAACAACTTGGGGGCTTCGACGAAATTTTCGTTGCGCTCGCGATCGTCAAGAATAATGCCGGCGATCGTGCGAAAATCGTTGAAGCGGTTCGCGAAACTTGGTTTGCTAACTCAGCGCTCCATTATTTGGATCCCGACAAGCGGCTGATACAACAACTCAAACGTGCGGGTAACGTCATTTCTGGAATGCGCGCTCTCGGCCTACTTACGGACAATCAGAGCAAGCCAGCGCTAAGCAGCTTCGGCGAGGAAATCCTGGGGCTGAAGTCAAATCCTGAATTCGCCGCTAGGAAGTTCGCCACGTTCCTCCTGCGCGAGCGTCGTGGTATTGAGTTGCTTGAGGCCGCACGAGCCGTCCGCCGGCGCGCCGGACAGGTTACGAAGGCAGCGGTCGACAAGGAACTTCTATCCCGCGGGTATGCAGTGCCGACGAACAGCAGCAATTCTGGCAAGTTGCGCCAATGGCTGGGAACCGCGGGCGTAATTGACGATCACTGGGTCATCAACGAAGACGTCTTTGCTGACCTTGCGGGGGTGAAATCATCTGAAATAACAGACTGGCGGAAACTAACACCGCTCCAACGGACAACGCTTGAGATTCTCCGGATTAGAGCGGACGGGAACGGGGCGCCGATCGCTTCACCGGATCTACTTGACCTTTTGCGCCAGCGTGGCGCCGATTTCAATGGGGGTCAGGTCAAGCGCGACATTTACAAGCCTCTCGTCGATAACGGATGGATTACGCAGACCGGTGCGACCAAAGGACGCGGTGCCAAGGGCGGTGCGATTGCGCCCACAGACAAGACACTCAAGCTGGATGTCGCCCTGATCGATGGGCTTGCCCTAGGTGCTCTGCCCGCTGAGTTGCAAGAGCACCTCGGGCGTCCGCTCCCGGAAGTACTCAAAGATCTTGAGTCGACGGACAAACACATAAAGGGTCTTGCCCTCGAACTGTTGGCTTTGAAACTGGCCGCGGACTGCGGGCTCATGCCGGTTGATCTTCGCGTTCGTGGCGTAGCAACTGGTGGGGCGGAGGTCGATCTCGTAGCCGAGGGCGCGCATCTCCATTTCTCACGCTGGCTGTTTCAATGCAAGAACCAGATAGCAACGGTCGACCTCGGCGTTTTGGCGAAAGAGCTCGGCATGGCGACTCTGCTCCGCGCACAGGTTGTCGTAATCGTGACAACCGCCGCATTCGCAAAATCGGTCCGCGACTTCGCACGTCAAGCCGCTGAAACGACAGCGATCCAGGTAGTGCTCCTCGACAAGTTGATACTCGAGAATTACGCCCACCAGGGGCCAATCGCGCTTCGCGAAGAGTTGCACAGCCGCGCCGTGGAGGTGCTGACACTGAAACGTTCGCAATTAGACGAAGTGCCCCTCGAGTAGGGGTGTCTTGCGCCGGGGCCGTGCGCAGGCGTCACAGAACTAAAGGTGAGTCGTGAGTACTAAATTGCGGTCTCAATGGAGGGCATAGAGCCTTTCGCATCCACGTCTAACGCGGTCAGCTAACTATCTTCTTCGCGTGGGCTCGGAACTTGTCTACGGTCCACAGCCTGAAGTCTTTCCCGGAAACAGCACGCGCTTCAGCGACGAGAATTGGGTGAGGGACCGAATTGCGACTCCAGTCCGCTTTCGTGTCGTTGGTGACCATGACAACGGCGTCGACCTCGCTCAAGTCCGCGCGCGCGAGTCCGTACAGGAAGTCCGCCCAGAGGAAGTAGTCACCGAAATTCCTGGCATCATCGCGAAAACCAGGCGGAGTCTTAGTCTCTTTCCGGACAAGTGCAAGGTTGTAGAAAGCAGTCCTGGGGACGTACGACACCTCTCCCCTGTCGAGCAACACCTTCAACGCGCCATCGAACTCTTCCAGCGCTTTGGCGTCCGTCCAATCGCCGTGAAAAGCGATCAGCGTTTGCATCGCTGCGCGTGCGTCCTCGCCGGGCGGGCCAAGCTCTTGACCGATCAGGCTCATCTCGCTCTCTAAGTCGGCCAGCTTTCGCGCGACTATTCTTGCTTTGGGTTCGACGCCTGCAAGAAAATTGTTCCAGAGCTCCTGTACGGCCTGTCCGGGAATCACGATGGGTCCTTGATGAACCTGGTTTAGATAATCGAGAGCGTTACCGCCCTGAACGCCCAGGCCCACACGGAATATCGCGTTCGTATCAAATCCGAAAGCCAGATTGAGGTCAGCATTCAGTTCCGGACGCCTGCCATCTTCAGCGAGCCCATTGTAGAGCTCCCTTAGGGAGTCCGGAGCGAGACTCCGGTCCAGGGCCTTCCACACTGTCGCAAGTGGACCGGACTCAAACGGCCCACCAGAAGCGTCATACGGTGTGTGATCCATCAAGTCGTCACCGGTACCAAATGTCTGCTGCAAGCGCGGCCATCTCTTCCCCAACTACAGAAATCTCATCCACCCCCCACGTCGAGAACGACTCAAGCTTTTCGGTCCATTCGCCCGGTACCCCTCTCGGCAGCAACTCGGCCCGGAAGCCGCTCCAAGTGGAGCTCCCCATCGGCCGCCGAGACTCGTTGGCTAGGAAAGTGTTTCCCACAGTAGACACCCAGTACGCCGCCCGATCCTCGTCGGCTGGGGTCCACTCGCTATTTCGTGGCTTGATCAGGTAAACGTAGCCCTCGAGGTTAGGGGTGATCGTGTTCTGCAGAACGGAGCTTCGAATAACCCCAAGAACGTTCCGGTTCATCGATCTATTCGAAACTCGAATGCGGAACTCCTCACCGTCGGGTTCCAGATCCGAAAGTGACTCGAGCGGTCCTTCCCAAGCTCGCTCCGCAGCAATTCGCTGGGCAACCTGCCCAAACCGGCGCTCGACGTTACCTGTGCCTAGATTTCCAACAACGATTCGCTGGACCACGAGTTGAAGCAATCGCCGCATACCCTCGGTAGCGTTGGCGGTCTTAGCCATCGCAAGGATGATCGGCCGCACGGAAACGACGTTCAGTGCATTTAGTATCGAGAAGACTGCAAGCTGCGCCGAATCTGCGGGCCCATCCAACGTCGGATCGTCGGTCTGCGCATATAGCGGCAGCTCGAGTTCCAAGAGTGAAAGCAATTCATCGGGTGACATTGGCAACGCCTTCGAGGCAGCGCTCTCGCCTCTGCCCGTGAGGACGTCATATAGGTCCCTGGGCAGCACATGCCCGCGCACAATTGTGACTGCGTGGCGAATAAACTGTACAAAAGAGCTCGAGGCCTCCGCCGAGAAGGTCTCCGCAATCCGCTGCCACTGTTGATATCGTGCCTCCCGCCTATCGGCGCTAGTTTGGCTGAGCACATAGCTCTTTAGCAGATCGGCAGTTGTAAGCTCTCTGCCTCGAGTATTAATCACCTCAAAGACGCGATAGGCAGAAGCCGGGTCCGGATGCACGAAAACTGCAAAGTAGAGCTTATTCGTGATGAAGTCGGCCCATGTTCCAAGGCGTCTAAATGGATCATCTGTGAGGTCCTTCGCTAATGCGTCGGACAGAATTCCATATGCATTGATGAGGTGAGTAGAGACGGAGAAGTCGTCTGTGGATGACTTTGACAACAGCGTCGCGGGCGTGGCGAGGATCTGCCGCAGCGTGTCATCATCGGTTCCCGACGAAAGTGAAACCCTCGGGACTTCCGCATCGGTCTGGAAGTCAATGCTCTTCAGGAAGGTCGACTGCAGGCGTTCGGCCAATGCTCGACGTTCATATTTCAAAGCCTCGTGATAGAGCGCCGCCACCAGCAGCGTCAGAGTGAGGAGCCGCTGCTGACCGTCAACCACATCCTTCGAGTGCCCTTTCCCCGTCACGATGACTAGCCCAAGAAAGTAGGTTTCATCATTGAGAGCCGTGGACAAGTCCCGGAAAAACTCCGTGACCTCGTCGTCTTCCCACGCGTACTCCCTCTGAAAGCGAGGAACGTGGAAGCGTCCACCGGAGAACAAACCTCCGGCGGTCGTGGACGATGCAGCAAGTTGCGTCTCCATGAGGCGACCATATCGAGTAGTCGAGCATGGGCCTAGGTCTACTCAACGGCGAGTCAGAGGAGAAGGGTTTTCGGGCGTCACTGTCGTGGTACGAGGGAGGCCATGATATATCGGCCATGTTAGCCGTCCGCGTGGAGGGGTCTATGCCAGCAGTAGCAGTGCCAGGACTTCAAACCAGGAGGAAACGATAGAGTGCCGACTCCCTTCCCAAGTATGCAAGCACCCCTCCCATTGATTCGGCGAATTCTGCGCCGCGAGCTCGCGCTTCGATCCAAAAGCTCTTGTCCGCAATTGCGCTGTAGGAGTCTTCCTTCGATCCGGCGAAGTTTTCAAGGAACCAAGCATAATTTTCCACAGCCGCGTCGACGATAGCGGGCTCGTCGCAGCCGTCTCGGATCTCCAGCATTCGTTGGAGAGGCGACAGGGGAAGCATGTGGCGAACATCGTCCGGGGCCACAGGCGCACCTCCAGCAGACTTCCACAGCAGATACGCAATCGTAGAATGACACATCCAGAGGCGGCTGAACTTCAGCTTGATGTTCCTTAGCTGGTTCCGCCGACGCCATCGCTCTGCGTCATAGCCGGAAGGCATTCCGCCGAGCCGCTGCGATTCGTAGTTCAGGCAGAGCGTTTTCCAATACCGCATTATATCGTTGACCAGGAAAACGGGAAGGAAGCTCTTTGAATTCTGTGGGTAGTCACGCCAGTACATGTCGATGACATGCTCAGCTACTCGAGCGTGCGCGGGACTATTCGCGATAACTCGGCTTTCCAAAAGCAGCAGTAGACGAGCGGTGAACGTGTTGTTGTAGTCATCGACGGGATATCCCGCCTGACGGACTAAGTCGGACGACGAATGCACTTCGAGATGAATCCCGTCGCCCGAGAATCGGGGGAATCCGGCGTCTCGCGATGCTCGGATGAGGTCGGCTTTCAGCAGTGTTGCATCGAGCTTGGACATCCGAAGTTCGCCGCGTGACTCGTCGGCGGTATCAACCAAGAAGATATCGAGGTCGCTATGTTCGTTCGCCTCGCCTCGGGCTATCGAGCCCGTAGCGTAAACGCATATTTGCCCCAGGTTATCCACGGGAAGCCGATCGGTGAGGCTCTTCAGACGCGCCTCAGAGAGCTCGGCACGCTCAAGGAATACTTGAGGAACGTTGCTCAAAGCTCTACTCCGATTCCTTGCCACTCACGAATGGCTTGAAATTCCTGAGCCTGCTTCAGCGCATCATCGCGCGGATCGTGGCTGTGAGGAACATGCGACTCCATCCAACGCGGGATGCTACTTCGACCAGACTGAGCAACTGGTCGATCAAACCGAACTGAGATGGCCGTCTTCAAGTCAAAACCCGACGAGTATCCAAACGGACTTGCTCCGCAATACCGCACGAAGTACCAATGCATGAACATCCAGTCGAATCCGACGGGGGATGCGACCATCACTGGCCTGCGACCAGACGACCTATTGCGAATCCATTCGGCGGCGGATCGCATGGCAACTTCGGGCGTATCACCGTCCCGAGCGAGGCGCGTTCGGTCCAGCCTGTTCACTTCCAGCGCCTCATGCTCGAACTTGTCAGAGATCGGCTTCAACTCCCAGTAGCCGGTTTCAGGCTCCTCCGGACCTAGATAGCGAACTCCATTGTGTATTCCGGCCTCAACAATGGCAAAGGACAGCAAACTGTACTCGCCGGGTATGGGACCGTCGGTCTCGACGTCGACGCTGAAATAGACATCTTCCTCGCTTAGCGCACCTTCTCGACTTCGATCCAGATCCATAGACGAATTATGCCTTAGCCACGGACGCTCGCCGCGCAGCAATGCCTATCGAGAAGCCTGGCCGGAGGCCATGACCTGAGGCCTCCACTGCAAGCCGCTCTTGCTCGGTCAAAGAGGTTGCCCACTGAACAGCATCAGAAGCTGCCTCAGATTCGGCCGCTCTCAGTTGAGCGAGATCGGTCCATCCCGCGGCCAGGCAAAGGTCGAGTAGGTGACCGGCGAAGGCTCTGTAATTCTTGCCCTCTGGGAGGACGTTGTCGCTCAGGACAGTGGAAACCCTTCGGTCAAGGGTTCGCAAATCTTTGCTCTCACGTATGTGGGCGATCAAATTCGCCACTGACAACTGCGCGGTTGGGGCCTTTGCAATCTCGCCTGCCGCGGGTATCCCTCCGATCACTGCACCGCGGAGAGAAACGAACTCGGAGTCTGCAATCTCCATTAGCGCGGCAAGGCGGGAGAATCGCCTGCGAAGTTTCTCGTCCAAAGGGCGTTCTGGCTTGTACCCAAGATCATGCTCGATCTCCGCCCAGCCGTGCTGTAGGTGTGTGCGTGCTTGCACTTCCACACGCATTCCCGCGTACCTTGAATACTCGATCATGCCTGCACGCGCCTCGGAGAGAGTGCCTACAAAATGAAGCGACCGGTATCCGAATGCATCAGATGCGTGCGTCTCAATCTTGTCGGACGTCTTGTCAACATCGAGGATCTCGTTGATCACCTTGGTGACGATGTCCAAGTCATCTTCAAAGAGCGTTATCACTCTCATACCTAGAAGATCGTGCAAACTGCGGAAATCATCGGGTGCGCGTCCGGTTGAGAGAAGCTTGATGACGGCGCTCTCCCTTCGTTTCACCCGGAATGGGATGTCATGCAGAGTCACGGACGTCTTGTCCAACGCCGCCTTAAATGCAGACCGGAGCTCGCGTCCAAAATCTTCCAGGCCGGCTGTGGCCAACTCGTATTCATCCGTTGGTTGCATCGTTCCCCCTTGATATTCGTGCAGATGCACTTTAGCGAATCGCGGGCTGGCGGGCCGCTCGCCTATGTATGGTGACCGAGTGCGCTGGGAGGGCAACCGAAACGTGACCCCCTTTAGCGCGGTTCTTGTGATGTCAAAATCCGCAGAGTCCGCATTGATCCCCAGAGGATGACTCTGACCACATTGGAACTGGCCCGATTGTGGCAATGGTGGGCACCCACGAAGGCGTTGCCAAGCGTGCGTCGCGCGTCACTTGATGCCCTCTAGGGTCTCAGCCAAAGGTCGTGGTTTCACGACTTCGTCGAATAGGCGTATCGCCCAGGTCGAGCTTGAACTGACGCTCGACGACTATTGGCGGTCGAGTGGCAACGTATCTGGTGGGGGCGCCGGCCTCGGCCCCTGAATAACGCCTATGACCAGCACTTTTCCGCAAATTAGCAGTGCCCCTGGAGGGACTCGAACCCCCAACCGTTTCCTTAGGACGGAACTGCTCTTCCATTGAGCTACAGAGGCTGGCCCGTCGAGTCTACCGAACGCCACGCCATCCCCTTCCCAAAAAAGTTCGCTATTCAGTGTTGCTATCTACCGGTACTCATGCTTACTATGTACCGGTAATCAGCAACACTGACTAGCAAGCAGGAAGGAGGGTCCCATGGGCAAGCAAGAGACCGAGATGCTCAAGGGGACGCTCGAGGGCATCGTGCTCGCCATCCTGTCGCGTCGGCCCGCATACGGGTACGAGATCACCGCATGGCTGCGCGACCAGGGGTTCGCCGACATCGCGGAGGGCACGATCTACGCCCTCCTCGTCCGGGTCGAACAGCGCGGGCTGGCGGATGTCGAGAAGGTTCCATCCGAGAAGGGTCCGCCCCGCAAGGTGTACTCCCTCAACGCCCGAGGTCGTGACTACCTCGAAGAGTTCTGGAGGACGTGGAGCTTCCTCGCAGAGCGGATCGAACAGCTCCACGAAGGAGACAACTGATCATGGCAGCGAAGTGGATCGAGACGATCACCGGATCCCTCGAGCAGAAGAAGCAGTACCGGCAGTACAAGGCCCGCGTGCAGGCCCTGCCGGAGCCGTACCGCGGCGCCGCGAAGGCGTTCGAACGGTACTTCATGTACAACGGCGGCATCACCGACGGCGACACCCTCGTCACGATGCTCACCGATTTCGCCGACATGTGGGAGCGCGCCGCCATCGACGGCACGCCGATCAGCGAGCTCGTCGGGGGCGACCCCATCGACTTCGCCGAGACCTACACGGAGTCGTACGGCGGCGTGAAGTGGATCGACAAGGAGCGGGCCCGCCTCGTCAAGGCGGTCCAGGAGGCAGAACAGGAGGAGAAGAAATGAGCGCAACCGCGATCAGCGTCCGCGGCATCCAGAAATCGTTCAAAGACATCGAAGTGCTCCGCGGGGTCGACTTCGACGTGCAGGCGGGCACCATCTTCGCCCTGCTCGGCTCCAACGGGGCCGGCAAGACGACGCTTGTCCGCATCCTCAGCACCCTCCTCCGCGCCGACGGCGGCACCGCCACCGTGCAGGGGGTGGATGTGGCGGCCAAGCCGGGCGACGTGCGCGGCGCGATCAGCCTCACGGGGCAGTTCGCGGCGGTGGATGAGGTGCTCAGCGGACGCGAGAACCTCATCCTCATCGCCAAACTCCGCCACCTGAAGGACCCGGCCGGCATCGCCGACGACCTCCTCGCCCGCTTCTCGCTCACCGACGCGGGCAAGCGCAAGGCCGCCACCTACTCCGGTGGGATGCGGCGCCGGCTCGACATCGCGATGAGCCTGATCGGCAACCCTCCGATCATCTTCCTCGACGAGCCGACCACCGGACTCGACCCGCAGGCGCGGATCGAGGTCTGGGACACGGTCAAGCGCCTCGCCGGGCAGGGCACCACGGTGCTGCTCACCACGCAGTACCTGGACGAGGCCGAGCAGCTCGCCGACCGGATCGCCATCCTCCACAAGGGGACGATCATCCAGAACGGCACCCTCGACGAGCTCAAGCGGCTGCTCCCCGCCGCGAAGGTCGAATACGTCGAGAAGCAGCCGACGCTCGAGGAGGTCTTCCTCGCCCTCGTCGGCGACACGGGAGACGACAGCGGCGAAAACGCCGACACCGACACCACCACCGACCGCACCGACGGCGCGGCCGCCACAGGAAGGAAAGCACGATGACCGCCACCGTTCTCAGCGACACCGGTGTGCTCACCGGGCGCTCGCTCCGCCACATCCTGCGCAGTCCCGACACCATCATCACCACCGCGGTCACGCCGATCGCCCTGATGCTGCTGTTCGTGTACGTGCTCGGCGGGGCGATCAACACCGGATCCAGCAGCTCGTACGTCAACTACCTGCTGCCCGGGATCCTGCTCATCACCATCGCCTCCGGGGTCGCGTACACGTCGTACCGGCTGTTCCTCGACCTGCAGGGCGGCATCTTCGAGCGGTTCCAGTCGATGCCGATCGCCCGCAGCAGCGTCCTGTGGGGGCACGTGCTCACGTCCGTCGTCGCCAACATCGTCTCCATGGCGATCGTCATCGGCGTCGCACTGATCATGGGCTTCCGCACGGGAGCGTCGGTCTGGGCCTGGCTCGGAGTCGCCGGCATCCTCATCCTCTTCACCCTCGCCCTCACCTGGCTCGCGGTCATTGCGGGACTGTCGGCGAAGACAGTGGATGGGGCCAGCGCCTTCAGCTACCCGCTGATCTTCCTGCCCTTCATCAGCTCGGCGTTCGTTCCGACCACGTCGATGCCCGGCCCGGTCGCCTGGTTCGCCGAGAACCAGCCCGTCACGTCCATCGTCAACACCATCCGGGCGCTGTTCGAGCAGCAGCCGGTCGGCAGCGACATCTGGATCGCCCTCGCCTGGCTCGTCGGCATCCTCGTCATCGCGTACGCCTTCGCGATGGTCATCTACCGCCGCAAGATCACCGCGGGTTGACCGGGGTCACCGCTGCCGGCCCCGGCACCGAACGGAAGGTTCCGACAGGACCTTCCGCTTCGGTCGTTAAGCCGCTCCGCACCGCCTGCGTCGCCCGCCGCCGAGAACCGATCACCGAGATACTGAGTCACTCCTCGCCGTTCGCGACCGTCTCGATCCAATCCGTCTCCTCGTCAGAGAGATACAGGCCGTCCGAGCCAGCATCGCCGTCCTCCGCGGAGCCCGCGGTCAGAACCCCGCCGGCCGCGACGATCTCATCCGCCATCGGCTCGGGAACGGCATCCCCGTTGTTGGCGATCAGCCACGCCCTCGTCGCTTCACTCAGCTGCGGCCACCACTGCTCGATATCCATGACGGGAGTGTCCCACCGTGCGACTGCGTGCGGCACGCGCACCAGCGAAACTCCTGTCGTCCGCGCTCGGCTAGCGTGATGGGCATGAACGCCCGCGTCGACATCGAGGTCGCGACCACACTCAGCCCCACCGATCTGGATGCGATCGAGCGCCTCCTCCCCCAGCTCTCGTCCACCGCCGGCTACGACCGCGACCGGATGCTGGCCATGCTCGACCATCCCGGAACCGACCTCCTCCTCGCCCGCGTCGACGGACAGGTCGTCGGCATGGCGACCCTCGCCACCTTCCCCCTCCCGACCGGCTGGCGCGGCCACGTCGACGACGTCGTGGTCGACGACGCGCAGCGCGGAAAGGGGATCGCGCGGCAGCTGCTCGACGCGATCATCGACCTCGCGCGCGAGCGCGAGCTGCGAACCCTCGACCTGACGTCCCGCCCCAGCCGCGCGGCAGCCATCCGCCTCTACGAATCCGTCGGCTTCGAGCGCCGAGACTCGGTGCTGATGCGGCTCCGGTCGATGGAGTCCGACGGCTAGAGGCTCACCCGGCCAGCTGCAGCTCGTGGCGGCGCCACGGCTCCGTGAACTCCTCCCAGTTGGGGTCGTTCCAGCGCATGCTGATCAGCGACGCCATGTTCAGGTGCGGCTCCTTCAGCTCGAACGGGAGCTTCCAGCCCAGCTCGCTGAGCAGGCGGTCCGACTTGACGTTGTTGCAGCGGAAGCAGGCGACGACGACGTTGTCCCACGTGTGTGTGCCGCCGCGGGCGCGCGGGATGACGTGGTCGAGGGTGTCGCCGTACTTGCCGCAGTACGCGCACACGTGGCCGTAACGCTCCAGTGCTGACTTGCGGGTCAGCGGGATGCGGCGGTGCGGCACCTTGATGAACTGGTTCAGGAGAACGACGCTCGGCGCGTCCAGAACCAGGGAGCGGCTGTGCAGCTGCGCCCCGCTCCCAGCGATGGTCGACGCTTTGCCGCTCAGCACCAGCATGATCGCGCGTCGCGTCGCGATCACGCCGAGCGGCTCGTAGCTGGCGTTGAGAACCAGAGTCTTCATCTGCGGCCTTTCGGGACAAAAGGGACGGTGCTCGGGCAAACAAAAAGGGCACTGTCCGTGCGGACAGCGCCCAAGGAGGAGGCGGCATGGTGGCGGCACGCCACATGGTGGCGGTGGCAGGCCTCGACGTGGTGACGGCAGGCGAGGAAGTCACCCCAACGGGAGAGCGTGATGCTCGATCCCGTCGGAAGGCCGCGCTCGTCCCACCCGGTCGCCCTCAGCGGCCCGGCGGAACGTGTTCCGGCCATCGGATCCTCCGATTCTGCGGCTGCATGACGCAGCGTCAGAACGCCAGGGTAACCCAGAAACGGCGCGCCACCTATTCGGGGCGCGCCGTTCCGGTGCTGTGGTGCGGAGTGTTCACCGGACGGAAACCGTTCAGGTCCGGTCCGGAGGGGATGCCGACGGGGCTCAGATGCCCAAGCGGACGATGTAGTAGTCGCTGGTCCAGATCGGGCGGATCGAGATCGACCGGCCAGTGTCCGGGGCGTCCATGATGTTGCCGTTGCCGGCGTAGAAACCGTCGTGGCCCGGCATGATCACCAGGTCGCCCGGCTGGGCGTCGGCGATCGAGATGCGCTTGCCCATCGCGGCCTGACCCGAGACCGAGTGCGGGAGGGAGATCCCGAACTGGGCGTACACGTACATCACGTAGCCGGAGCAGTCGAAGCCCGCGGGGCTGGCGCCGCCGTACACGTACGGGGTGCCGATGTACTGCTGGGCCACCGAGAACACCTGCGAGAGGCTGAAGCTCGGGTACGGCGGGTTGGCCAGGAAGTCGGAGACCGACGGGCCGGTCGACTTGCTCGCGTAGGTGGCCAGCTCGACGGCGGCCTGACGGCGTGCGGCCTCGGCGGCGGCGACCGCGGCGGCGGCGGCCTTCTGCTGGGCCAGCTGCTCCTCGGTGGTCGCGGAGACGGCGTCACGGTTGACGGTCGACGCGGCGACACCGCCGACCTCGACGGTCTGCGACTGCGCCTTCTTCATCGAGTCGGCGGCGCTCGGGCCGAAGCCCGCGCTCTCGGCGTCGTTCGGGTTGAAAGCGAAAGCAGGGAGGGACATGGTCGCGATGATCCCGGTGGCGACGGTGATGACACCGGCGTTGAGGATCCATCCGCCCTTGCGCTTCTTCTTCGCCTGCGCAGCCGTGGAGCCGGTGGCCGTGCGGACGGCGGTCGAGGCGGCGCGGCCGTTCGTGCGCGCCGGCGACGATGCCGTGCGGGACGACGCTGCGGCCTCACGCTGCACGCGCTGCGCGCGGCGGGAAACAGGGGTCGAAGGGGAAGAAGTGATGTCCGTGCTGCTCTGGTCCGGGTTCGAACGGTCCTGGGAGGGACCGGTCGTGCTCGAGTCTGCCAAAGTGTGACCTCCAACGCTCCGGCAGCACTAGGGAGCTGCCCCCGTCCGCACGAGTGGCTTCGGCTTCACGGATCGAGAGACGGGTATAGGGGGGTGGAGCGTCTCGATCCAGGGTCCTGATGGGCCGGGTGGTGGCCCGTTCGGACTCGTAAGAGACTACGGGACGAGACCCCGTTTGTCACATCTTTTTGGCCGCTTTTTAACGAATCGGTAACGGGATTCAGGCGTCGACGAAGATGTGCGCCGCAAGTTCGTTGGGCAGTTCCAGCCCGGTGTCGAACCCGTCGATCTGCACGGCGACGTACGAGCCCGCGGCGGAGAAAGTGCCGGTCGAGCCGGGAAAAACGCCCGCCTGCTTGAGCTGCAGGAGGAGCTCGGGGTCGACCTGGGCGGGCTCGCCCAGGCGTCGGATCCTGGCAGTCACCCCGGAATCGCTGCTGCGGACGACGTCGACCAGGTTGATCAGGTTCTCGGTCGAAAGCGACGAGTCGACGGCGCCCAGCTCGCCGAGACCGGGGATCGGGTTGCCGTACGGCGACTCGGTCGGGTGGCCCAGCATGGTCAGCAGCTTGCGCTCCACCTGCTCGCTCATCACGTGCTCCCAGCGGCACGCCTCTTCGTGGACGTACTCCCACTCGAGCTCGATGACGTCGCTCAGCAGGCGCTCCGCGAGGCGGTGCTTGCGCATGACGTGGACGGCCTTGCGGCGGCCGTCGTCGGTGAGTTCGAGATGGCGGTCGCCGGAGACGACGACGAGTCCATCGCGCTCCATGCGGCCGACGGTCTGCGAGACGGTCGGACCGGAGTGGCCGAGACGCTCGGAGATGCGCGCACGCAGGGGGACGATGTTGTCCTCCTCCAGCTCCAGGATGGTGCGAAGGTACATCTCGGTCGTATCGATCAGATCGGTCATGAACCCCTCCACGTGACGGCGCGCGAACGTCGGATATCAGCCTACTTGGTGCGGCTGACAGCCTGGCGCAGGCGCGGGCGGAGCGCCGGTGCGCGCCGTCCTGGACGTGCAACAGCCAATACACTTCAGTTATGCCGGACGTCACGATTCCCTCTGAGCTGCTGCCCGCCGACGGTCGATTCGGATGCGGACCCTCCAAGGTCCGGCCCGAGCAGGTCGCGTACCTGGCCGGCGCCGGTGCGGAGCTGCTGGGCACCTCCCACCGCCAGGCACCGGTCAAGAACCTGGTGGGCCGCGTGCGCGAGGGCCTCGGCGAACTGTTCCGCCTGCCCGAGGGCTACGAGGTCGTCATCGGCAACGGCGGGTCGACCGCGTTCTGGGACGCCGCGGCGTTCGGTCTCATCGAGAAGCGCAGTGAGAACCTGGTCTTCGGCGAGTTCGGCGGCAAGTTCGCCAAGGCGGCGCAGACGCCGTGGTTGGACGCCCCGCACGTCATCGAGGCGCCGGGCGGATCGCGCAGCGAGGTCGAGGTCGTGGAGGGCGTCGACCTGTACGCCTGGCCGCACAACGAGACGTCCACCGGTGTCATGGCGCCGGTCCGCCGCGTCCACGGCGACGAGGGCGCGCTCACGGTGATCGACGCGACCAGCGCTGCCGGCGGGGTCGACCTCGATGTCAGCGAGGCGGACGTCTACTACTTCGCCCCGCAGAAGAACTTCGCGTCGGACGGCGGCCTGTGGCTCGCCCTCTTCTCCCCCGCCGCTCTGGAGCGCGTCGAGCGCATCGCGGCGAGCGACCGTTACATCCCCGAGTTCCTCAGCCTCAAGAACGCGGTCGACAACTCGCGCCTCAACCAGACGCTGAACACCCCGGCGATCGCGACGCTGGTGCTGCTCGAGAACCAGCTCGAGTGGATGAACGGCAACGGCGGCCTCGCCTGGGCCGACGCCCGCACCCGCGAGTCGTCGGGCGCGCTGTACTCGTGGGCCGAGTCGGTCGAGTACGCGACCCCGTTCGTCGCCGACCCCGACCACCGGTCGCAGGTCGTCGTCACGATCGACTTCGACGAGCGCGTGGATGCGGCAGCGGTCGCGAAGACGCTGCGGGCCAACGGCGTGGTCGACACGGAGCCGTACCGCAAGCTCGGCCGCAACCAGCTCCGCGTCGCGACGTTCACCGCGATCGAGCCGGCGGATGTGCGTGCCCTGATCGGCTGCATCGAATACGTGGTCGAGCGGCTGGGCTGAGAGCGCGATGCGCCTCTGGCTCCGCGACGACGAACGTCGGCCCGATCCGGTCCCCGTGAAGACGGATGACCGGCGGGCCGTCGTCGTCGGGCTAGCCCTGTGGGTGATCGCCCTCGTCGTCGTGCTGGTCGTCGGCGGACCGGTCGTCGCCTCCGGCACCTGGCTCTGGACCATCGTCGTCGGACTCGTCCTCGGCGTCCTCGGACTCGGCTACCTCACCGTCAAGCGCCGCCGCTGAGGCGTCGGGCGCGTCGTCGTCCGACTCGTCCTCGTCGTCATCCGGCTCGGCGTCATCGTCATCGTCGTCGTCCGAGTCCTCGTCGTCGGCGTCCTCGTCGGCGAGCGCCGCCGCCTCTTCGGCCTCGAGGTCGAGGCCGGTGTCGACGTCCGTCTCCTCGTCGAAGTCGACGTCGACGCTGTCGATGTCCACGCCGTCCACATCGTCGTCGTCGTGCAGGTCGTGCACGTCGTGGTCGTCCTCGGCGTCGTCGAAGCCCTCCTCGGAGTCGTCGTCGCCCTCGTCCTCGTCGTCATCCGCGTCGTCGTCGTCCTCCGACTCGGCCTCCGCACCGGCGTTCGCCTCCTGCGCGGCCTGGTACTCGGCGAGACGCTCCGACCACGGCACCCAGTCGGGTGCGAGCAGCGACCCGTCGCCGGGCATGAGCTCGGCTTCGAGCACGGTCGGCTCGTCGTCGTCGCTCGCGCGGCCGACGGTGACGGTCCAGTGCCAGTCCGGGTAACCCGACAGGCGGCTGGCGAACAGCAGGGAGACGACACCCGGCGCCTCGACGACGTGCCCGAGGGGCTCGCCGATCGTGTTCTCCGGAGTGATCTCGCGCAACGCCTGGAGCGCCAGCGGGACAGCGGCGAGCAGCTCGGGATCGGCCACCAGCGGTTCGGCCGGCTCCGCATCCTCGATCACCTCGACGATGTCGATCTCCTCGACCTCGACGTCCTCCGGCACCGCTTCACTCTCGACCGCCTCGGCAGCCGGGTCGACCTCGTCGCCGCGCTCAGGCATCCAGGTCGTCCGCGACCTTGCGCAGCACGGCCGCGATCTTCGCGCCGTGCGCCTTGTCGGGGTACTTGCCGCGGCGCAGGTTCGCACCGATGCCGTCGAGCAGCTTCACGAGGTCTTCGACGATGATCGCCATGTCGTCGGCCGACTTGCGCTTCATCTTCACCAGGCTCGGCGGAGCCTCCAGGACGCGCACGGACAGCGCCTGTGCACCGCGCTTGCCGTCGGCGATGCCGAACTCCAGACGGGTTCCCGCTTTGACGACGGCACCGGCGGGAAGCGCCGAGGCGTGCAGGAAGACTTCCTGGCCGTCATCGGAGCTGATGAAGCCGAAGCCTTTCTCCTCGTCGTAGAACTTGACCTTGCCGGTTGGCATGGGAACCTCACTTCGCATGGGGGATCGTATGACCAACCTCAATTATCCTTGATTTCGTGACCCAACAGACCCCGCCGCCGGCATCGCGGCTCCAGCGCATCCTTGCGTACATCATCGCTGCGCTCGTCATCGTCTCCCTGGTCTGCATCGCGGCCATCCTCATCGGCACCGCAGCGGGTCAGTTCGCCGCCCAGGGATCGGGTCAGGGCCTCTGGCCGACGGTGTTCTTCTTCCCCTTGGTCGCGCTTCCGATCGCGTTCGTGCTGATCGTCGTGCTGATCATCGTCAGCGCCCGCCGCAACCGCGCTCTCAACCGGGCGAACGGCACGCCCGGCTCTGCGCCCACCGGACCCAAGGGCCGGCGCTAGGGGCCGGGGCGACCGGCGGTTCGGCGCCATGACGACCACGCTCGCTCTCGCAGCACGACTGCGGGAGCTGGATGACGCTGAGCTCGTCTCCGCGCTGCACCGGCGCACCTACCGCCGGACGGGGGTGTCAGACTTCTTCGACCTGGCGGACGCCCTCCTCGACGCGGACTCCCTCCAGCGCGCGCTGACCCCACTCGACCGGACACGCCTCGCGGCGCTCGTCGCGCTGGGCAGCGGCGGAGGACCGCTGACTGCGGAGGAGCTCGCCGACCGGCTGACCCGCGAGCCGGCGACCGCCGGAACCACGGTCGAGTCGGCCGCGGCCGCCCTCGCCGACCTGGACGGCCTCCTGCTCGTCCATCCCGCCGACGCCGACGCCGATCCTGCCTCCGACGCGCCGGTCGGCCGCGTCGTCGTCTACGTCGCGGTGACCGAGCACCTCGCCTCGTGGCCGGCTTCCGGACTCCCGTCGCCGGCCGAGCTGCTCGGCACCCCGCCTCCACCCGCGTTGGCGCCCGTGCCGGACACGGAGAGCCGCTTCACCGACCGCCTCGCCTCCGAGCGCGCCTTCGAGGCCGTGACGGCCGTGTCAGAACTGCTCGCGGAACTCGCGCGCGAGGGCTCCCGCCGCCTGCAGAAGGGCGGACTCGCGCTCCCGGCGGTCAAGCGCCTGGCCGAGGCCCTCTCGGTGGAGGCGGACGTCGTCCCCGTGGTCCTCTCCGCCGCCGAGCGCGCCGGGCTCGTCGCCGTCGACGACGGGATGTGGCTGCCGACCGAGGCCGCGGCGGACTGGTCGCACTCCCCCACCCGCGACCGCTGGCGTGCCCTCACCGCCGCGTGGCTCGACGCCCTCCCCGCCGACCTCCGCACCCTGCTCGCCCTGCGCAGCCGCGCCGCGTGGGGCGACAGCCTGCGCGAGCACGTCGCCTGGCTGTACCCGGCGGCCGTCGAGGAGGCGCAGCGGCGCGTGGATGCGCACACGCGCCTCGCGGAATGGCTCGGTGTCACCGCGCACCAGGCGCCGTCCTCCGCAGGCACCACCCTGGTCGAGAGCGGTCCGGAGGCTGCGACGGAGGTCATGGCCGCCGCGTTCCCGGCCGAGGTCGACCGCGTCTACTTGCAGCACGACCTCACGATCGTCTCCCCCGGGCCGCTGGCGCCGGAGATCGAAGGACGCCTGCGCGGGATCGCCGACCTCGAGTCCCGGGCACTCGCGGCGACCTTCCGCCTCTCCGCCGCGTCGGTCGACCGTGCGCTGACGGCGGGCGAGACGGCGGACGGCATCCGCGAGTTCCTCAGCATGATCTCGCTGACCGGACTTCCGCAGCCGATCGAGTACCTGATCGCCGATGCCGCCGAGCGGCACGGGCGCGTCCGCGTGCACGGAGCGGAGCGCGAGAATGTGCGGTCGGCGGTCCGTTCGACGGACGCGACGCTGCTCCGCAGCATCCAGATCGACCAGGCGCTCAGCTCCCTGCGGCTGATCCCGACCGGAGACGGCGAACTGGTGAGCCGGTACCCACGGGATGTGGTGTTCTGGGCGCTCAGCGACGCGCGCTACCCGGTGGTGGCGGAGGACGCGGACGGGCGCGAGGTGACGCTCCGTCGCCAGCGGTTCGCGCATCCCCGCGCCGCAGAGGAGGCCGATCGCGACGCAGAACTGGTCGCGCGGCTGCGGCAGGCCGAGGACGACGCCGGCGAGGACACGGGCGAGCGCTGGCTGGCGCGGCAGCTGGATGCGGCGGTCAAGGCACGCCAGACCGTCATCGTCGAGGTGGCCATGCCCGGCGGCGACGTCGTCGACTACCTGCTGGAGCCGACCGGGGTAGGCGGCGGCCGGCTGCGCGGACGCGACCGTGCAGCGGACATCGAGCGGACACTCCCGCTCTCCAGCATCCGGGGCGTGCGCCCGGCGCCGTGATCGCGGCGGCGGTGCGGCCGCGTCCGGTTCCCGGCCACCCGGCCGAACCCCAGGGCGCAGGGCGTAGGCTGGTGAGCTATGTCCGATGGCCCCCTGATCGTCCAGAGCGACCGCACCGTCCTGCTGGAGGTCGCACACCCGGAGGCGGAGGACGCACGCCACGACCTCGCCGTCTTCGCCGAGCTGGAGCGTGCGCCCGAGCACATCCACACCTACCGCATCACCCGGCTGGGGCTGTGGAACGCGCGGGCCGCCGGGCACACCGCGGAGGACATGCTCGGGACGCTCGAGCGCTACTCGAAGTTCCCCATCCCGCAGACGGTGTCCGTCGACGTCTCCGAGACGGTCGCCCGCTACGGGCGGCTCGTGATCGAGCGTGACGACGAGGGGACGCTGCTGCTGCGCTCCAGCGACCTGGCCGTGCTGACCGAGGTCGCGAGCGCCAAGCGGATCGCGCCCCTGCTGTTGCAGCGCCGTGACGACACGACGTTCGTCGTGGAGGCGTGGGCACGCGGGCAGCTGAAGCAGGAGCTCGTGAAGCTCGGCTGGCCGGCGGAGGACCTCGCCGGGTACACGCCGGGAACACCGCACGAGATCGGGCTGAAGGAGGACGGCTGGGCGCTGCGCGACTACCAGCGCAAGGCGGTCACCAACTTCTTCGACGGCGGCTCCGGAGTCGTGGTGCTCCCGTGCGGCGCGGGCAAGACGCTCGTCGGCGCTGGCGCGATGGCGACCGCGAAGACCACGACGCTCATCCTCGTCACCAACACCGTGTCGGCCCGGCAGTGGCGCGACGAGCTGCTGCGCCGCACGACGCTGACGGCGGAGGAGATCGGCGAGTACTCGGGGCAGGTGAAGGAGGTCAAGCCGGTCACGATCGCGACCTACCAGATCCTCACCGCCAAGCGGAAAGGCGAGTACGCCCACCTGGCGCTGCTCGACGCACTCGACTGGGGCCTCGTGGTCTACGACGAGGTGCACCTGCTCCCTGCGCCCGTCTTCAAGCTGACGGCCGAGCTGCAGGCCCGCCGCCGCCTCGGCCTGACCGCGACACTGGTGCGCGAAGACGGCCGCGAGGGCGACGTGTTCAGCCTCATCGGCCCGAAGCGCTTCGACGCCCCATGGAAGGAGATCGAAGCGCAGGGCTTCATCTCGCCGGCCGCTTGCTACGAGGTGCGCGTCGACCTGCCGCCGTCGGACCGGCTCAGCTACGCCGCCGCCCCCGACGACGAGCGGTACCGCCTCGCGGCGACGGCCCCCGCGAAACTCGACATCGTGCGTCAACTGGTGGCTCGACACGAGGGAGAGCGCATCCTGATCATCGGCCAGTACCTCGACCAGATCGACGAGCTCGCCGAGGCGCTCGACGCACCGCAGCTGACCGGCGCGACGCCCGTGGACGAGCGGGAGCGGCTCTACCAGGAGTTCCGCGACGGCCGGACGAAGGTGCTCGTCGTGAGCAAGGTCGCGAACTTCTCGGTGGACCTGCCCGAGGCGACCGTAGCCATCCAGGTCTCCGGCTCGTACGGCAGCCGCCAGGAGGAGGCGCAGCGGCTCGGACGCCTGCTGCGACCCAAGGAGTCGGGGCTGTCGGCGAACTTCTACACGCTCGTCGCGCGCGACACCGTCGACCAGGACTTCGCGCAGAACCGCCAGCGGTTCCTCGCCGAACAGGGCTACTCGTACACGATCCTCGACGCGCACGCGCTGCAGGCGGCGTAGCGCGCTGCCCTGCGTCGCCCTCCCCACGCCGCCCTGCCCTCGCCACCTGCCCGCGCGAGATTTGCGCCAAATCGCGGTTATCGGCGCCGCATAACAGAGATTTGGCGCAAATCTCGGGGCTTCGGGAGCGGGCCGGCGCGCCGCGGGGTCAGCGCAGGATGCGGGCGAGGGTCGCGCGCGCCTCAGGGTCTGCGGGGCGGTCGCGGAGCGTGATGGCGGCCTTCCAGAGGGCCCAGCCGCGCGCCCGGGACCACGTGTCGTCGTCGAGGCCGACGGTGCCGACGAAGGCATCGCGGGCTGCGCCCTCGAACATCGTCCAGGCGGGCACGAGGTCGCAAGCGGGGTCTCCGACACCGGACGTGCCGAAGTCGATCACCGCGGACAGCGCGCCCGACGCATCCGCCAGCAGGTTGCCCGGCGCGACGTCGCCGTGGAACCACACCGGCGGCCGACCCCAGCGGGATGCTGTCGCCTCGGCCCATAGGCCGCGCGCGCGGTCGGCGTCAGCGGGCGGGAGCAGCGTGAACGCGGCGAGCGCCTCCTCGCCGTAGACGTCCGGCGGAGCGCCGCGGAAGAAGTTGTGCGTGCCGGGCCGGGGCGCGCCCGTGGTGGGCGCCTCCCGCAGTGCGACCAGGAAGCGCCCGATCGCCTCCGCGAGCACCGCATCCCGCGACACATCGCCGAGCAGCACCACCGGGCGGCCGGGCAGCCACCGGTACACCGACCAGGGCAGCGGGTATTCCGCCGTCGGTGCGCCCGCGGTGACCGGCTGCGGGATGGGCAATGGCAGCAGCGGGGCCAGCCGCGGCAGCCACTCCTGCTCCTTCGCGACCTGCTCGCGATAGCCGGCGGCGCTCGGCAGGCGGACGCTCAGCTCGTCGCCGAGCCGGAATGTCCGGTTGTCCCAGCCGTCGTGGTCCACCGGTCGGATGGGCAGCCCGCGCCACCGCGGGAACTGCGCGTCGACGAGACGACGCACCACACCCGCATCGATCACCGGCCGCAGCTCGGCGGTCACAGCATCCTCAGCCCCGGACATACCGCAGCAGCAGCGTGTCATCCCCCGCCAGCGTGTGCGCCAACCGCAGCCCGAGCGGGGCGATCGGTGCTGCGCCCGTCGCGATCCGAGACGACGTCCCGCCCTCCAGCCGTGGGCTGACCGTCAGGCAGAGTTCGTCGACCGCACGCGCCGCGATCAGGTCGGCGAACAGGTGCGGACCTCCCTCGCAGTGGATGCGCGTGAGCCCCCGCTCGTGCAGCACCCGCAGTCCGCGCTCGGCCTGCACGCGCTCCCGACCGCAGACCACGACGTCCGCCACCTCCGACAGCGTCTCGCGCGCCTCCGGCCGCGACAGCTCGGTGGTGAGGATGATCGGCCGCTCGGGGGCGTCCTGGAAGATCGAGCTGCGCGGGTCCAGGTCGAGCCCGGCCGACACGATCGCGAAGACGGGATGCGCGGTCATCCCCGCGCCGCTGCGGACGCGAGCCGACTCCGGGGCGACGCGCATCGCACCGTACCCCTCGGCACGAACAGTGCCGGCACCGACGAGCACGACATCGCAGAGTCGCCGCAGCAACTCGAACACGCGGCTGTCGACGTCGTTGGACAGCCCGCCCGAGAGCCCCTGATGGGTGGCCGCGCCGTCCGCACTGCTGACGAAGTTGACCCGCAGCCACGGATCGCCCGCCCCCTCCAGGTAGAGGGCGGTGATGTCGTCATCGGTCAGCTCGGTCTGCGACGGCAGCGGCGACAGGCGGTGGATGGCGGGCTCACTCATTCACGTCTCCCATGTTGTGCTTCAGGTAGGCGGGCTGGCGGAGGCCGAGCACAGCCTCGGTCATGCGCACGGCGGCGACGGAGGCGCGCACGTCGTGCATCCGCACGATACGCGCGCCGTTGACGATGCTGATGACCGCGGCCGCGAGCGACCCCTCCAGCCGGTCGGCGCGCGGGGCGTCGAGCGTCTCGCCGATGAAGTCCTTGTTCGACACCGCGGCGAGAGTCGGGTAGCCGAGGTCCGCGATCTCGCTGAGACGGCGGGTCAGCTCCAGCGAGTGCAGCGTGTTCTTGTTGAGGTCGTGGCCGGGGTCGACGATGATCCGCTCCTCCGGGATGCCCGCCGCCTGCGCACGCTCGACGCGGTCGAGCAGGAACGCGGAAACCTCCGCCACCACATCCCCGTACTGGGGCTTCGGGTACGGGCGTCGCGGCTCGGCGAGACTGTGCGTGATGACGAGGGTGGCCTCGCTGTCGGCGACGACCCGCGGGAGCTCGGGATCGCGCAGCCCGGTGGTGTCGTTGATGACGGTCGCTCCGGCGGCGATGGCCTCCCGGGCGACGGCCGCGTGGAAGGTGTCCACCGAGATGACCACGTCGGACCCGGCCCGCAGCGCCGCCACGACCGGGACGACGCGCTCGATCTCCTCCTCCACCGGGACCGGCTCGCCCGGAGCGAAGGGCGCGCCGCCGATGTCCACCCAGTCGGCGCCGAGCGCGACGGCCTCGAAGCACGCATCCACCGCCCGGTCGAAGGCATACGTGCGGCCCTGGTCGAAGAACGAGTCGGGGGTGCGGTTCACCACGGCCATGACCGCGACCTGCCGCGAGAAGTCGAACGTGCGCGCGCCGATGCGCCGGACCGGCACGCGCAGCGGCGGCAGGTACGGCTCAGAGCGCGGCAAGGTCGACGTCCCGATCGGCCAGGCGGTCCGCATCCACGTGCTCCCCCAGCCGGATGAGGCGCTGGATGTCGTCCTGCACGTCCCACACGTTCACGTTCATGCCGGCCACCACCCGGTCGTTGCGCAACCAGAACGCGATGAACTCGCGGGCGTCGACATCGCCCCGGAACACCACCCGGGCGCCGGCGGTGAGGGGGCCGTAGCCCGAATACTCCATGCCCAGATCGTATTGGTCGGAGTAGAAGTACGGGATGTCGTCGTACGACGCGCGCTCGCCCAGGATGGCGTGGGCGGCGACCTTCCCGCTCGCGATCGCGTTCGACCAGTGCTCGCTGCGGAGGTGGCGGCCGATCGCCGGAAGGAAGGGAGTGGCGACGTCGCCGACGGCGTAGACGTCGTCGATGCTGGTCCGCATCCCCTTGTCCGTGAGGACGCCCTCCGCGACCGCCGCGCCGGAGCGCTCGGCCACCAGGCTGTTCGGCGACGCCCCGACACCGGCGACGACCACGTCGGCGGGGATGCGCTCCCCCGACGCGAGCACGACGTGCTGCTCCTCGCCGCCGTCGACGCCCACTACCTTCGCGCCGTTGCGGAACGCGACCCCGTTGTCCCGGTGGAGTCGCTCGAAGACGCCGCCGAGCTCCCGACCGATGGCCCCGCTGAGCGGGACCGCCGAGTGGCCGATCACGGTCACGTCGTTGCCGTACCCGCGGGCCGCCGCCGCGACCTCCATGCCGATCCACCCGGACCCGACGATGACGACACGTCGGCCGCCGACCTCGAGCGCCGCGCGCAGCCAGGCGGAGTCCTCCCGGGTCCGGAGCGGGAACACCGCGCCGTGACCGCTGCCCGGAACACCGAGCGGGCGCGCTCGCGCCCCGGTGGCGAGGACGAGGCTGTCGTAGGTGATCCGGCCGCCGTCCGACACGAACAGCTCGTGCGCGTCCGCTTCGAACGAACCCGCCTCGACATTCGGGATGAACTCGACCGCGTTGTCGGCGTACCACTCGGCGGGATGCACGTCCGCATCCTCGAGCCCGGCCTCGCCCTTCAGGAACTCCTTCGACAGCGGCGGCCGGATGTATGGATGGTGCTCTTCCGCACCGAGCAGCAGGATACGGCCGCCGAAGCCGCGCTCGCGCAGCTCCGTGGCGACGGTCGCGCCGGCCAGGCCGGCCCCGGCGATCACGACGGTGGGTTCAGACATGATCTCAGCATCCACTCTTCACACTGCGGGCGCCAGACCTGCGCACCTAGGGCGCACCGACGGCTCACAGGTAAGACCCAGCCGACGCGCAGATACTGTCTCCATGAACGCAGGACCCCGCATTCTCATCGTCGACGACGAGCCGAACATCCGCGACCTCCTCACCACCAGTCTCCGTTTCGCCGGGTTCGCCGTCCGTGCAGTCGGGAACGGCGCGCAGGCGATCTCCGCGGTCCTCGAAGAGGAGCCCGACCTCATCATCCTCGACGTCATGCTGCCGGACATGAACGGCTTCGGCGTCACCAAGCGCCTCCGCGGCGCGGGCTACACCGCGCCCATCCTGTTCCTCACGGCGAAGGACGACACCGAGGACAAGATCACCGGCCTCACCGTCGGCGGCGACGACTACGTCACCAAGCCGTTCAGCCTCGACGAGATCGTCGCCCGCATCAAGGCCATCCTGCGCCGCACGATGCAGGCCGACGAAGACGCCGTCATCCGCGCGGGCGAGCTGACGATGGACCAGGACACGCACGAGGTCTTCGTCGGCGACACCCCCATCGAGCTCAGCCCCACCGAGTTCAAGCTGCTGCGCTACCTCATGCTGAACCCGAACCGCGTGCTCTCGAAGGCGCAGATCCTCGACCACGTCTGGGAGTACGACTTCAACGGCGACGCCGGCATCGTGGAGTCGTACATCTCGTACCTGCGCCGCAAGGTGGATGCGCACTCCAGCGAGCCGCTCATTCAGACCAAGCGCGGGTTCGGGTACATGCTGAAGGCCGCGAAAGCCTGAGGTGCGCACCGGGCGCACACATGCCCGGCACAGCATCCCCTGCATAGACTGACGGCCTGATGCACTCACGTCTGCTCGACCGCTGGAACGCGATCTCCCTGCGCACGAAGATCACGGGCGTGACCGTGCTCATGCTGACGCTCGGGCTGCTCGTGACCGGTATCGGCACGATGTCGATGTTGAAGCCGGTGCTCCTCGACCAGCTGGATGCGCAGCTCTCGGCCGCCTCGGGCGCGTCGTACCTGAACACGTACCTCGGCACGCCGTCGTCGGACGACGACCAGATCGCAACCGACTCGAGCCCGTCGGACTACTTCGCGGCGCTGTACAACTCCAGCGGCAAGCTGGTGAAGAGCAACTGGTCGAACATCCCGTACGCGCACCGGCCGGCGATCCCCACCACCCTGACCCTCCCTGAGGCGAAGAGCATGAACGGCGGCTTCACGCTGCCGAGCAACGACGGCCGCACGACGTACCGTGCCCTTGCGACGACGCAGACGTTCGCGGGCAGCGGCGAGCTCGCCACCGCGATCGTCGCGACGACGACATCGCAGATCGACACCGTAATGGCGAGCTTCCTCGCGATCTTCCTCGGCTTCGGCGTCATCGTCATCGTGGTCGGCGCCGGGCTCACCCGGATGCTGGTCACGACGACGTTCTCGCCGCTGCGCGAGGTGGAGCAGACGGCCGCCGCCATCGCCGACGGAGACTTCAGCCAGCGCCTCGGCGGGGCGACTCCCAACACCGAGGTCGGGCGGCTCAACCGCTCCCTCAACACCATGCTGAACCGCATCGACCGCGCGTTCAGCGACCGCGCGCGCACGATCGATCAGATGCGCCGCTTCGTCGGCGACGCCTCCCACGAGCTCCGCACCCCGCTGGTCTCGGTGCGCGGCTACGCCGAGCTGTACCGGATGGGTGCGCTGCAGACGCCCGAGGACGTAGCGCAGGCCATGGATCGCATCGAGAAGGAGGCGATCCGCATGGGCATCCTCGTGGAGGACCTCCTCGAGCTCGCCCGGCTCGATGAGACCAAGCCGCTCGACCTCCGCCGCGTCGACCTGGTAAAGATCGCGCAGGACGCGGCGATGGATGCGATGGCCGGCTCCCCAGGACGCGTCGTCACGGTCCTCACGCCCGAGCCACTTCCGCCTGCGGACGACGACGCCGCGGAGCCCGGGCTCGACACCGTCCCGATGACCATCCCCGACACCGACGCGCGCGCCGCGAACGCCACGGGCCCGATCGCCTTCGCGGGATCGGCGCTCGCCCGCCTGCGCCGCGGTCGCAGCCGCCGCGGGGCGACCGAGCCACTGCCCATCACGACGGCCGAGAAGGTGGTGCTCACGCAGCCCGCCCCGTCGGAGCCCGCGATCGTCATGGCGGAGGAGAACAAGCTCCGCCAGGTCGTCACCAACCTGATGGGCAACGCCCTGCGCTACACGCCGGAGGGCAGCCCGATCGAGATCGCGGTGCAGATCGACCACCGCACCGAGCGCGGCATCATCGAAGTCCGCGACCACGGCGAGGGCATCCCGCCGCAGATCCGCGAGAAGATCTTCCAGCGCTTCTGGCGCGCCGACACGTCGCGCGCCCGCGAGACCGGCGGAAGCGGCCTCGGCCTCGCCATCGTCTCCTCCATCGTCGCCGCCCACAACGGCACGGTCGACGTGGTCGACACCGAGGGAGGCGGCGCGACCTTCCGCGTCTCGCTGCCGCTCGCCGGCTCCCCCGCCTCCCCGAGCCCGCTCGCCCCGTAAGCGCTCGCCCGCCGCGTCGCGTTCGCAACGGAACCCCGCGTCGGGGCGCCGGAAACGGAGGGGATCCGGCCCACTGACCCGCCGGTCCACCTCCGTTCGTGGCGAATCACCGCGGACCGCGCACGATTCTCCTCCGTTTGCGCGGGGTGCAGTCGCACGCATGAATCGGCCCGGGCATGCGAAGAGGGCGCCTCCCCTGTGGGGAGACGCCCTCTCTGCGTGGTGCGGGGACTTAGAAGTCCATGCCTGCGCCCGGGTCGCCGACCGGAGCCGGGTTCTTCTCGGGCTTGTCGGCGACGACGGCCTCGGTGGTGAGGAACAGGCCCGCGATGGACGCCGCGTTCTGCAGCGCCGAGCGGGTGACCTTCACCGGGTCGTTGATGCCGGAGGCCAGCATGTCGACGTACTCGCCGGTCGCGGCGTTGAGGCCGTGGCCGACCGGGAGGTTGCGGACCTTCTCGACGACGACGCCGGCCTCGAGGCCCGCGTTGATCGCGATCTGCTTCAGCGGAGCCTCGATGGCGACCTTGACGATGTTGGCGCCGGTCGCCTCGTCACCGGTAAGCTCCAGCTTCTCGAAGGCGGTCTTGCCGGCCTGGATGAGGGCGACGCCACCACCGGCGACGATGCCCTCCTCGACGGCGGCCTTCGCGTTGCGCACGGCGTCCTCGATGCGGTGCTTGCGCTCCTTGAGCTCGACCTCGGTGGCCGCGCCCGCCTTGATGACGGCGACGCCACCGGCGAGCTTGGCGAGGCGCTCCTGCAGCTTCTCGCGGTCGTAGTCCGAGTCGGTCGACTCGATCTCGTTGCGGATCTGCTGCACGCGGCCGGCGATGACCTCCGGGTCGCCCGCACCCTCGACGATCGTGGTCTCGTCCTTGGTGATGACGACCTTGCGGGCCTGGCCGAGCAGGTCGAGGGTGACGTTCTCGAGCTTGAGACCGACCTCCTCGGAGATGACCTGGCCGCCGGTGAGGATCGCGATGTCCTGCAGCATGGCCTTGCGGCGGTCGCCGAAGCCCGGAGCCTTGACGGCGACGGACTTGAAGATGCCGCGGATCTTGTTGACGATCAGGGTCGCCAGGGCCTCGCCGTCGACGTCCTCAGCGATGATGAGGAGCGGCTTGTTGGCCTGGATCACCTTGTCGACGATCGGCAGGAGGTCCTTGATGTTGCTGATCTTCTGGTTGGCGATGAGGATGTACGGGTCCTCGAACACCGCCTCCTGGCGGTCCTGGTCGGTCACGAAGTACTGCGACAGGAAGCCCTTGTCGAAGCGCATGCCCTCGGTGAGCTCGAGCTCGGTGCCGAAGGTGTTCGACTCCTCGACGGTGACGACGCCCTCCTTGCCGACCTTGTCGATCGCCTCGGCGATGATCTCGCCGATGGTGGTGTCGCCGGCGGAGATGGACGCGGTGGCCGCGATCTCCTCCTTGGTCTCGACCTCCTTGGCGGAGGCGACGAGCTCCTCGGTAACCGCCGCGACGGCCTTCTCGATGCCGCGCTTCAGGGTGATCGGGTCAGCGCCGGCCGCGACGTTCCGCAGGCCCTCCTTGACCAGGGCCTGAGCGAGGACGGTCGCGGTGGTGGTTCCGTCACCGGCGACGTCGTCGGTCTTCTTGGCGACCTCCTTGACGAGCTCCGCGCCGATCTTCTCGTACGGGTCGTCGAGCTCGATCTCCTTCGCGATGGAGACGCCGTCGTTGGTGATCGTCGGGGCGCCCCACTTCTTCTCGAGGACGACGTTACGACCGCGCGGGCCCAGGGTCACCTTGACCGTGTCGGCCAGGGTGTTCAGGCCGCGCTCGAGGCCGCGGCGGGCGTCCTCGTTGAAAGCAATGATCTTTGCCATGTGTTTCTCGTCCCTCCCGGACGTGTGCGAAAGATTCCGTCTATTAGCACTCGATCAGATGGAGTGCTAAAGCGATTCTGGCACTCGCCGCTGTCGAGTGCAAGATCACTCCGCGACCGGCGAACACCGGGAGCAACGGCGAAGCGCCGCCCCCGATGGGGACGGCGCTCCGCAGATTCGTTGGTTCGCTGTGCTCAGGCCAGCCGCACCGACTCGGCCTGCGGGCCCTTCTGCCCGGTGCCGACCTCGAAAACGACCTGCTGGCCCTCTTCGAGGACCTTGTATCCGTTCATGTCAATCGCGGAGTAATGAACGAAAACGTCCTGTCCCCCTCCATCGACGGTGATGAAGCCGTAGCCCTTCTCAGCGTTGAACCACTTCACGGTCCCGTTCGCCATGCATTACTCCCATTGCTGTGTCGCTCGCGCGATCCGTCGCCGCACGTTGACTCCCGATCCTAATGCTTTCAATAGGCGGCGACGCCAGAGATTTCGTGAATCGATTCCGAAATGAGGCGAAAGTTAAACACGCGCGAAACAAAGAGATCGGGCGGTCACGGAGCCCGGATCAGCCCTGGTAGTTCGCGCCGATCACGACGGTGATGTCCGCACCCGTGTCGTCGAAGGCATTGCTCTGCTGGATGGTCGCGCCCGGCAGCGACTGCACGACCCCGAGGGCGGCGGCCTGGTTGGCGGGATTGCCGTAGTAGACGATGGTCGTCGCCAGGTCGTTGCGGTCGGCGTTCGCGAGCGCGCTGACCGTCCAGCCCGCGGCCTTCAGCTTGTCGCCGACGGTCTGCGCCAGGCCTTCCGTCGACGTGCCGTTCAGCACGTTGACCTGCAGCGCGGGGTTCACGGTCGGGACGATCGTCGGGGTCGGGGTGGGCGTCGGCGTCTGCGAGCGGGATGCCGAGGCCGACGGCCCGTGGAAGGAGATGTTGCCGTTGATGACGGAGAGACCGAAGATGCCGGCGCCGACCAGCACGATCGTGGCGAGCGCCGCCCATCCCACCGCCATCCATGCGCGGCCCCGCGGGCGCGGCGCACGGTGCGCGCCGACGCGCTTCAGGTCGTCGGGGATCTCGTCGAACCTGTCGCGGGGGTACTTCTCAGCCATCGGGGGATGCGGTCCTCGGGGTCAGTCGCCGGACGGGAGGGTCCGTGCGTGTCGTGCGGCCAGCCTCGCCTCGCGCAGCCGCAGCAGCCTCTTGACGAGCATGGGGTCGTGGCGGAGAGCGGCCGGGCGGTCGATCAGCGCACCGAGCAACTGATAGTACCGAGCCGCCGAGAGACCGAACTCCTCGCGGATGGCCTGCTCCTTGGCTCCGGCGTGACGCCACCACTGGCGTTCGAACGCGAGGATCGCGGCATCCCGATCGCTCAGCTGGTCCGTGTCCGAGGGCTCGCGGTCGGCGGCAGGCCGTTCGTCGGCTGACCGGGTCACGCGCACCGCCTTCCCTCGTCACGGACGCCGGACGTTGCCGGACATGCCGGTCGCGCCCCGCGCTCGCGCATCATCCTAGGGCGCAGGCCCTGTGTGTTCCCCGTTTCCTCCCGGCACGTCGCGGGACGAAACGGGAACAGCCGTCGCGGCGCCGCCGTTTAGTCTGGTGACGACGAAAGGGAGAGGCATGGCAACGAACGAGACGGCCCAGGACGGATACACGGTCTCCAAGAGCGAGAACGAGTGGCGCGAGGAGCTCAGCCCCGAGCAGTACGCGGTGCTGCGGGAGGCCGGGACGGAGCGCCCGTGGACCGGTGAGCTGCTCGACGAGAGTCGCGCCGGCCTGTACACCTGTGCGGCGTGCGGCGCGGAGCTGTTCAAGTCGGGCACCAAGTTCGACTCGGGATGCGGCTGGCCGAGCTTCTACGAGTCCGTCCGCCCGGAGGCCGTGCAGCTGATCGAGGACACCAGCCTCGGCATGGTCCGCACCGAGGTGCGCTGCGCCTCCTGCGGCTCGCACCTCGGGCACGTCTTCCCCGACGGCTTCGGCACTCCGACCGGCGACCGCTACTGCATGAACTCGCTGTCGCTGAACTTCACGCCGGAGTCCTGATGACGACAGGCGCGACGGCCGCGGGCTCCGCCGGCGACCTCGCCGAGCGCGTCGCCGCGCGCCGGTCGTACTCGCGGGTGACGCCGGACGCGCCGACCCACGAGGAGCTGCTGCCCCTGGTGGCGGCGGCCGGCCGGGTCGCCGACCACAGCGCGCTGCACCCGTGGCGTCTGATCGAGCTCCGCGGAGACGCGCGGCTGCGGCTCGGCCAGGCGTTCGTGCGGGATGCGAAGGCGACCGGATCGGAGGCGGAGAAGCTCGCATCCAAGCCGCTGCGCTCGTCTCTCTTGATCGCGATCGTGTCCGTGCGGACGAAGAGCGAGAAGGTTCCCGGCTGGGAGCAGGATGCGGTGGCGTCAGGAGTGGCCCACATCCTGAGCCTGCTGCTCCACGACGCGGGCTGGGGCGTGATGTGGCGGACCGGCCACCACACCCGGTCGAAGGCGGTGCACAGAATGCACGGACTGAAGAAGAACGAGCGGCTGCTCGGCTGGCTGTACGTGGGAGGCATCCCCGCGGACAGCAAGGAGGGGTACCGCCGGTCGCTCGACCCCGAGCGCTTCCTGACGGCGCTGGACTAGGCGGACTGCCGTCGCCAGCCCCAGCGGATGCTGGCGATGGCGACCGCGACGATCGCGAGCAGCGTGCCGCCGATCGTCGAGAACGCGAGGGTGTGGCCTGCGGTCGGCAGGAGCAGGTCGAGCAGGAGGGCGGAGGCCAGCTGGCCCGCAACCGTCGCCAGACCGAGCAGCAGCACCCCGGTGATCCGCACGAGGAACGCGGTCACCCCGATGAAGATGCAGCCGATCGCCCCGCCGATGTATAGCCAGGGTTCCGTCGGCAGGCGTGCGGGGAGTCCGGCCAGCGCCCAGTGTCCGAGCATGAGCACCAGCAGAACCGATGTGCCGACGGCGAAGTTGATGAACGTCGCCGTCAGCGCGCTCTCGGCGGCGACACGAACCTGGCCGTTGACCGCCTGCTGCCAGCCCGTGCCGAGACCCGCGATGAACGGGAGCACCATCATCCATACCGGGGCCCTGCCCCCGAACTGCGCCGACACCGCCCAGGTGACCGCGACGAGGGCGAGCAGTGCTCCGACGAGTCGTGCGGCCGTCAGCGGGCGGCGGCCGCCCGGGCCGAGCCCGACGCGGTCGAGCACGAGGCCGCTGATGGTCTGGCCGGCCACGACCGCGACGGTGAACAGCGCGACGCCGAGCGCGGCGGCCGTCAATCCCTGCGAGAGCACCAGGAACGAGCCGGCGGCGCCGCCCAGCACGTACCACCAGCGCAGACCGCGGCCGCGGAGCGCGTCACGCACGCGCGCCAGGCCTCGTCGGCCGGCCGGCACGATCGCCAGCGCGACCGTGAGGATCACGAGGCCGGAGCCGAACGAGATGGCGGCGGCCGTGAACCCGTCACCGAGTCGGCTCCCCAGCTCGCCGTTGATGCGGGACTGCAGCGCGACCAGCGCACCGCACAGGAGCGCGAGGACGAGAGCGAGCCAGAGCGGGAACGAGCGAGGAGTCACTCCCCCAAGCCTAGGCCCGCCGGCGACACTGCTCAGGGAGCGGGCGCCTCGCCGTCGGTCGGCTCCGGCTTCGGCAGCCAGTCGATGTTCTCCTCCGGCGCGACCTCCTTCTCCTCGGTGAGGTCGTAGTCGTCGTCGTTCTTCTTGTCGCTCATGCCGCCACCCTACGCTCAGCCGGCGACAGCGCCGGGCGTGTCCGCCAGCGCGCCGAGGGGCGACTCGATCGCGTCGGCGATGTCGCGCAGGAACCCCGCAGCGACTCCCCCGTCGGTGACCCGGTGGTCGAACACGAGCGACAGTTGCAGGATGCGGCGGGGCACGATCGCGCCGTCCACGACCCACGGCCGCTCGATCGCCCGGCCGAGGCCGAGGATGGCGACCTCGGGGTGGTTGATGATCGCCGCGCTGCCGTCGACCCCCAGGCTTCCGTAGTTGTTGATCGTGAACGTCGAGCCGGCGAGATCGGCGGGCGGGAGGGTGCCCTCGCGGGCCGCCTGCGCCAGACGGTCGAGCTCCGCGTCCAGCTCGCGCACGGAGAGCCGGTCGGCCCGGCGGACGACCGGGACGAGGAGCCCGCGGTCGGTGTCGGCGGCGAAACCCAGGTTGACGCCCTCGAACAGTTGCAGGCTCTGCCCGTCGGTCGTGACGCGTCCGGCGAGCTCGGGATGCCGGGCGAGCGCAGTGAGGGCGAACCGGGCCACGAAAGAGAGGAACGAGGGAGCGCGACCCGTGCGGGCGAGGCGACGGCGCCCGTCCCACAGCTCGGTCGCATCCACATCCACCCACACCGTCGCCTCGGGGATCTCGGCGCGGCTGCGCGTCATGGTCTCGGCGACCGTGCGGCGCAGGCGCGAGAACGCGGCCGTCTCTCGCACGGTGAGCCCGGTGCGCGGGTCGGTCTCCGCGGAAGCGGCGGGTGCCGCGGGTGCCGCGGGTGCCGTCGGCGACGGCGTGGCGGTGGATGCGCGCGCCGGCACCTGCGCGCGCGCCGACAGCGCCGCCTCCACGTCGTGCCGCGTGACGACGCCGTCCGGGCGGCCCGGGCGGAGGGTCGAGAGGTCGATGCCATGGCTGCGGGCGAGCGCGCGGACGACGGGCGAGACGACGGGGACGACGCGAGGCCGGGGCGGTGTGACGGTGGTCGCGCGCGGCGGCTCGAGCGTCGCAGTGCGGGAGGCCCGGGGCCGGCGACCGGCGTGCGCCGTCGTGCCGTACCCCACCAGCACCGCGCCCGAACCGCTGGAGGTCGCCGGCGCTTCCGCCGCCTCCTCCTCGACCTCGATCAGCGGGGCGCCGACCAGGATGTTCTCGCCCTCCGCGCCATGAAGCGCAGCGATCCGCCCGGCGTACGGCGACGGCACTTCGACGACGGACTTCGCCGTCTCGACCTCGGCGATCGGCTGGTCGGTGACGACGGTGTCGCCGACCGCGACCAGCCAGCGCACCAGCTCCGCGTCGGTCAGGCCCTCTCCGAGGTCGGGAAGGGTGAACACCCGTGCGGTCATGCGTCCTCCCACTGCAGCGCATCCACCGCATCCAGCACGCGGTCGACGTCGGGCAGGTAGAACCGCTCCAGCTTGGGCGGGGCGAAGGGGGTGTCGAACCCGGCCACACGGTGCACCGGCGCGAGCAGGTGGTGGAAGCAGCGCTCCGACACCCGCGCCACGATCTCGGCCGCCATGCTGGCGAAACCGGGCGCCTCCGCCACCACGACCGCGCGGCCGGTGCGGCGGACCGCCGCACACACCGTCTCGTCGTCGAACGGGACCAGCGACCGCAGGTCGATGACCCCGACGCTGCGTCCGTCCTCCGCTGCGGCCTCGGCGGCGGCGAGCGCGACCGGCACGGACGGGCCGTACGCGATCAACGTCACGTCGTCGCCCTCCCGGGCGACTCGCGCGCGGCCGATCTCGGGAAGCGGCGCCTCCACATCCACCTCGCCGGTCGACCAGTACAGCTTCTTCGGCTCGAGGAAGATGACCGGGTCGGGATGCGCGATGGCGGCGCGCAGCAGCCCGTACGCGTCCTGCGGGGTCGCGGGCGACACCACGGTCAGCCCGGGCGTGTGCACGTAGTACGCCTCCGACGAGTCGGAGTGGTGCTCCACCCCGCCGATGCCGCCGGCGTACGGGATGCGCACCACCATCGGAAGGCGCACGCGGCCCTGCGTGCGGTTGCCCATCTTGGCGACGTGGTCGACGATCTGCTCGAAAGCCGGATACGCGAAGGCGTCGAACTGCATCTCGACGACCGGGCGCATCCCGTTCATGGCCATGCCGACCGCCGTGCCGACGATGCCGGACTCGGCCAGCGGAGTGTCGAAGCAGCGGCTCTCGCCGAAGCGGGCGGTCAGCTCGTCGGTGATGCGGAAGACGCCGCCGAGGGCGCCGACGTCCTCTCCGAAGACGACGACGGACGGGTCGGCGGCGAGCGCGTCGGCGAGGGCCCGGTTGAGTGCCTGCGCCATCGTCATCGTGGCGGGTGCGGTGGATGCGGCCTGCTCCGGTTCCGCGCCGGCCGGGCGTTCGGCGGGAGCGTCGTGCATGAGCGTCATCGTGCGGCCTCCTGGCTGGTCGGCTGGCCCGCGTGGCCCGCGTCGGCGGCGCGGAGCTCTGCGGCGAGCTGCTCGGCCTGCTCGCGCAGCTGCGGGGTCGGGGTGGCGTAGACATGGGCGAACAGGTCTTCTGGATGCGGTTCGGCGTCGGCCATGATCGCCGTGCGGAGGTCAGCGGCGACCCTCTCGGCGTGCGCGTGCGCCTCGGCGTCGTCGCCCTCGGTGAGCGCGCCCTGTTCGGTCAGCCAGGCGCGCAGCCGGACCAGCGGGTCGCGCGCGAGCCACGGCTCCACCTCGTCGGAGGTGCGGTAGCGGGTGGCGTCGTCGGCGTTGGTGTGCGACTTGACCCGGTAGGTGACCGCCTCGACGAGCGTCGGGCCTCCGCCCTCGCGCGCCTCCTCGACGGCCTCCCCGAGCACCGCGAGCAGAGCGGCGAGGTCGTTGCCGTCGACGAGGCGCCCGCGCATCCCGTAGCCGACGCCCTTGTGCGCCAGACTCGGCGCGGCCGTCTGCCGACTGAGCGGCACCGAGATCGCGTAGCCGTTGTTCTGCACCAGGAAGACCACGGGCAGGTGGAAGACGGCGGCGAAGTTGAGCGCCTCGTGGAAGTCCCCCTCGCTGGTCGCGCCGTCGCCGCACATCGCGAGCACCACGGTGTCCTCGCCGCGGAGGCCGGCCGCGTGGGCGAAGCCGACCGCATGGAGCAGCTGGGTCGCCAGCGGCGTCGCCTGCGGTGCGACGCGGTGCCGGTTGGGGTCGTAGCCGGAGTGCCAGTCGCCGCGGAGCAGCACGAACGCCTCGAACGGGTCGACGCCACGCGCGATCACCGCGACGGTGTCACGGTAGGTCGGGAACAGCCAGTCCCGCTCGCCGAGCACCATCGCCGCGGCGATCTCGCTGGCCTCCTGACCGTGTGACGACGGGTACACCGCGAGCCGCCCCTGACGGACGAGGGCGTCGGCCTGGTCGTTGAGGCGGCGGGCGAGGACGAGGCGGCGGTAACCGTCCCGCAGGGTGTCCTGGTCGGGGACGCGGTCGGGCGCGAGGGCGGCGTGGCCGCTCGGGTCCGCGGACCCGTCCTGGTCGATGAGCCGCAGCGGGGTGTCGCCCGGCAGCAGGTCGTCCGCGCGCAGCGGTGCGTCGGCGTGCATCCGTTCTCCTTTGAAAGACGTCGCTCATCATCAGGATGACTTCGCTGGACCCCGGATGCTACGGGTGCGCCGGAGTCGAGACGAATGGATGCGCTGGGCGCGTTCGAGTGCCAGACTGTCCAGCACCATGGACGACATCGACGTACGCATCCTGGACGCTCTGCGCGCCGACGGCCGCGCCTCCATCACGGCGGTCGCGGAGGCGGCGCACGTGTCGCGCGCCAACGCGTATGCGCGGCTCTCCCGGCTGGTCTCGGACGGCGTCATCACCGGCTTCACCGCGAAGGTCGACCCGCGGCTGTCCGGACGCCGGTCATCGGCGTACGTGACCATGCGCGTGGAGCAGGCGGCCTGGCACGACCTGCGCGACCGGCTGCGGCAGATCCCCGAGGTGGAGCATTTCGCCCTCGTCGGCGGCGACTTCGACGTCATCCTGCTGGTCCGCGCCCGCGACAACGAAGACCTGCGGCGGGTGGTCCTGGAGGAGCTGACGAGCATCCCGTCGGTGCGGGACACCAAGACGTCGCTGGTGTTCGAGGACCACGACCAGCGCTGACGGCCGGCTCTGGTGGGTCGCAACACGCCGTTATGCGCGCCGGATAACGGCGTGTTGCGACCCCTCGCCGGCGGGAGCCGACGGACGGGTTGCCCAGGGGCGGCGATTCTGCGACGATGCAATTGCTGAACGCTCGTTCGGTAATTCGGGTTCGAGGGAGAGCGCGATGGCGGAGGCCTACCTCGTGGGCGGAGTACGCACGCCCGTCGGTCGCTATGGCGGCGCGCTGGCCGGTGTCCGGCCCGACGACCTCGCCGCGCTCGTCGTCGCCGAGGCGGTGCGCCGAGCGGCTGCTCCCCCGAATGCCCTCGACGAGGTGATCCTGGGCGCCGCGAACCAGGCCGGCGAAGACAACCGCAACGTCGCCCGGATGGCCGTCCTGCTCGCCGGGCTGCCCGACGCGGTGCCGGCCATGACCGTCAACCGGCTGTGCGCATCCGGCTTGACCGCGGTGATCCAGGCGGCGCAGGCGATCCGCGCCGGGGATGCGGACCTGGTGATCGCGGGCGGCGTCGAGTCGATGACGCGTGCGCCCTGGGTGCAGGCGAAGCCGGAACGCCCCTGGGCGAAGCCCGGCCCGCAGTACGACACGTCGATCGGCTGGCGGTTCACGAACCCGCGCCTGCTCGAACGCGACAAGGCGACCTACACGATGCCCGAGACGGCCGAAGAGGTCGCCCGGATCGACGGCATCACGCGCGAAGAGGCCGACGCCTTCGCCCTGGAGAGCCACCGGCGAGCTGCGGCCGCGGCCGACGGCGGACGGTTCGACGCCGAACTGCTGCCGGTCCAGACACCGAGCGGCACGGTCACCGCCGACGAGGGCATCCGCCGCGACACCGGGATGGATGCGCTGGCGCGTCTGAAGCCTGTCGTCGCGGGCGGCAGTGTCGTCACCGCAGGCAACGCGTCGCCGCTGAACGACGGAGCATCGGCGATCGTGGTGGCGAGCGCAGCGGCCGTCGAGCGATACGGACTGCAACCCCGGGCCCGGGTCGTCGCCGCGGCGAGCGCCGGCGTCGCCCCGGAGGTCATGGGGCTCGGTCCGGTGCCCGCGACACAGAAGGCCCTCGCCCGGTCCGGGCTCGACGTCTCCGACCTCGGCGCCATCGAACTCAACGAGGCGTTCGCCAGCCAGGCCATCGCGTGCATCCGCCGTCTCGGGCTCGACCCCGCGGTCGTCAATGCGGACGGCGGCGCCATCGCCCTCGGCCACGCACTCGGCTCGAGCGGGTCGCGCATCCTCGTCACCCTGCTCGGCCGGATGGAGCGGGAGGGGGCACGACGCGGGCTCGCGACCATGTGCGTGGGCGTCGGCCAGGGCACCTCGCTGATCGTGGAGGCGGTATGACCGGGTACAGCACCCTCGCGGTCGAGGAGCGCGGCGACCGGGTCGTGGTCACGCTCGACCGGCCGGAGCGCCGCAACGCGATCGACCAGCAGATGGTGGACGAGCTGCACCGCGTCTGCGCGACGCTGGAGGTGCAGCCGCGCATCCTCATCCTCACCGGGTCGGGCGGAATCTTCGCCTCCGGTGCCGACATCGCCGAGCTGCGCGAGCGGACCGCCGCCGACGCCGCGAGCGGCATCAACGACACGATCTTCACCCGCATCGCGATGCTCCCGATGCCCGTGATCGCCGCCCTCGACGGGTACGCGCTGGGCGGCGGAGCGGAGCTCGCCTACGCGGCCGACCTGCGGATCGGCACCCCGCGTCTGCGCATCGGCAACCCGGAGACCGGCCTCGGGATCATCGCCGCCGCCGGCGCGCTGTGGAGGCTGCCGGAGCTCGTCGGCCTGCCGCTCGCGACCGAGCTGGTGCTGACCGGGCGCATCCTGACGGGCGAGGAGGCGCTGGCCGCAGGACTCGTCGGCGACCTGTTCGAGCCGGGTGAGCTGCTTGCAGGGGCCCACGCCCTGGCCGACCGCATCGCCGCGAACGACCCGCAGGCGACCCGGCTCACCAAACGCGTGCTGCGCGAGCCCGCCGAGCGGCATCCCGCCGCCGAGCGTGAGGCGCAGGCGGTGCTCTTCGAGTCGCCGGAGAAGCGGCGGAGGATGACCGAGTTCCTGGAGCGGAGGAGCAGGAGATGAGCACGACGGGGCTGCCCGAGCGGGTCGCCGTGATCGGCGGTGGACGGATGGGCGCGGGCATCGCGCACGCGTTCCTCATGGCGGGTGCGGAGGTGGCCGTGGTCGAGCAGAACGCGACCGCCGCGTCGGAGGCGCGGGACCGCATCCTCACCGCGGTCGAGGGCAGCGTCCGCCGCGGCTCTTCCGCCCCCGACCCCGCGCGCCTGCTCGTCACCGTGACCTGGGAGGCGCTGAACGGCGCGGGCCTCGCGATCGAGGCGGTGCCCGAGCTGCTCGACCTGAAGCGGGATGCCCTCGCCCGCGCCGAGCAGCTGCTGCCGGTGGACGCGGTGCTCGCGACGAACACGTCATCCCTGTCGATCGACACCCTGGCGGAGGGGCTGACCCGGCCAGGCGCGTTCCTAGGGCTGCATTTCTTCAACCCGGTCCCCGCATCCACTCTCGTGGAGGTCGTGCTGGGCACGGCGACCGCCGCCACCGCCGGGGAGGCGGCCGAACGGTGGGTGCGCGCGCTCGGCAAGACGGCGATCACCGTGCGCGACTCCCCCGGCTTCGCCTCCTCCCGCCTCGGGGTGCTGCTCGGGCTGGAGGCCATCCGGATGGTCGAGGAGGGCGTCGCCACCCCCGACGACATCGACACCGCCATGGAGCTCGGCTACAAGCATCCCGTCGGTCCGCTGCGGCTCACCGACCTGGTCGGGCTGGATGTGCGGCTCGACATCGCCGAGTACCTCGCCCGCGAGCTGGGGCCGCGTTTCGAGCCGCCGGAGCTGCTCCGGCGCATGGTCGCCGAGGGGATGCTGGGCCGGAAGACCGGCCAGGGGTTCTTCTCCTGGGGTGAGGACGGGTCGCCGATCGCTACCGCTGGGGAGCGTCCACGATGAGGTTCGTGATGCGCGCCGTGCAGAGCCGGTTGCCGTCCTCGTCGGTAATGACGATCTCGTGCGATGCGATGGTGCGGCCCAGCCGGATCGCGGTCGCGACCCCGGTCACGAGGCCCGACCGCGCCGCCCGGTGGTGGGTCGCGTTGATGTCGACGCCGACCGCGCTGCGTCCAGGACCGGCGTGGATGACCGCCGCCCACGACCCGAGGGCCTCCGCGAACGCGACCGACGCGCCGCCGTGCAGCAGCCCGAACGACTGGCGGTTGCCCTCGACCGGCATCGTCGCCACGACGCGCTCCGCGGACTGCTCCAGGATGCGCACCCCCATCTTCACGTCGAGCTCACCCAGTTCGATCGTCCAGTCGCCGTCGGCCATGCCGCCAGCATACGCATCCACTCGAGGAGGCCTTCGATGATCCTGCCCAGCTACATCCGCGATGAATGGTGGACGCCCGAATCCGCGGTCGGTGCTGCCGGCGGCGGCACGGAGGACGGTACCGAGGGCGGCGCCGCCGAGGTGCTCGACGCCTCCACCGGCGCCGTCATCGCGCGGGTCAGCACCGCCGGCCTCGACCTCGCGGGCGCGCTCGACCACGCCCGGACCGTCGGGCAGCGCTCCCTCGGCGCGCTGACGTTCCACCAGCGCGCCCTGCTGCTCAAGCAGCTTGCGCAGGCGCTCACCGAGCGCAAGGACGAGCTGTACGAGCTGTCCGCCCAGGCCGGCGCGACCCGCGCCGACGCCTGGATCGACGTCGACGGCGGCATCGGCGCGATGTTCACCTACGGCTCGAAGGGACGGCGCGAGCTGCCCAACGCGCAGGTCGTGCTCGACGGTCCCGCCGAGCAGCTGTCGAAGGACGGCAGCTTCCTCGGCCGCCACGTCTACACCCGGCTGCCGGGCGTCGCCGTGCAGATCAACGCGTTCAACTTCCCGGTCTGGGGGATGCTCGAGAAGCTCGCCCCGTCCTTCCTCGCCGGGATGCCGACGCTGGTCAAGCCCGCCACCCCGACCGCGTTCGTGGCCGAGGCCGCCGTTCGGATCATGGTCGAGTCCGGGCTCCTGCCCGCGGGCTCCCTGCAGCTGGTGAGCGGATCGGTCCCCGACCTGTTCGACCACCTGCGGCTCGGTGACCTGGTCGCGTTCACGGGGTCCGCATCCACTGCCGAACGTTTGAAGGCGCACGACTCGGTGCAGACCGGCGGGGTGCGGTTCACCAGCGAGACCGACTCGATCAACGCGTCGGTGCTCGGGCCGGATGCCGTCACCGGGACGCCGGAGTTCGACGCGTACGTGAAGGGACTGGTCGTCGAGATGACGGCCAAGTCCGGGCAGAAGTGCACGGCCATCCGCCGGGCGATCGTCCCGACGCCGCTCGCGGACTCCGTGATCGCGGCGGTGCGCGACCGGATCGCTGCGCGCGTCGTGATCGGCGATCCGCGCGCCGAGGGCGTGACGATGGGGCCGCTCGCCTCGCGCACGCAGCGCGAGGAGGTGCTGCGCCAGGTGGGACGGCTCGTCGCGGCGGGCGGAGAGCTGGTGATCGGCGGACTCGACCAGCCGACCGTCGTGCGGGCCGACGGCACGACCGGCGCAGCCCCCGAGGGCGCCTTCGTCGCGCCGGTGCTGCTGCGGTTCGCGGACGCGTGGACGCCGGAGGCGCACACCGTCGAGGCGTTCGGGCCGGTCGCGAGCGTCCTGTCGTACGACACGGCGGAAGAGGCGGTCGCGCTGGTCGCGCGCGGCGGCGGGTCGCTCGTGACCAGCGTGGCGACGCACGATCCGGAGTTCGCGCGCATATTCGTGCTGGGTTCTGCGGCCTACAACGGGCGCATCCTGGTGCTCGACCGCGACGACGCCCGCACCTCCACCGGCCACGGCTCGCCGATGCCGCACCTCGTGCACGGCGGGCCGGGGCGAGCCGGAGGCGGTGAGGAGCTGGGCGGGATCCGGGCGGTGCTGAACCACATGCAGCGGACGGCGCTGCAGGGGTCTCCCGATCTGCTCACCGCGATCACCGGGGTGTGGCATCCCGGTGCCGCCGCGTCGGCCGAGCCGCCGCATCCCTTCCGCAAGTCGCTGGCGACCCTGCGAATCGGCGACCAGGTGCAGTCCGGCTCGCGGCAGATCACGCTCGACGACATCGAGACGTTCGCGGCGTTCACGGGCGACACGTTCTACGCGCACATGGATGAGGAGGCCGCGGCCGCCAACCCGTTCTTCCCCGGGCGGGTGGCGCACGGGTACCTGCTGGTGTCGTGGGCGGCCGGACTGTTCGTCGACCCGGCGCCGGGGCCGGTGCTCGCCAACTACGGGCTGGAGGACCTGCGGTTCCTGACGCCCGTCGTGCCCGGTGACAGCATCCGCGTCGCCCTGACGGCGAAGCAGATCACGCCGCGCGAGACCGACGACTACGGCGAGGTGCGGTGGGATGCGCGCATCCTGAACCAGCACGACGAGCTCGTGGCCACCTACGACGTCCTGACCCTCGTAGCCAAATAGCCCCACCGTCGAGTCCGCAAACTTTGCACGCCGCGCGCCCCGAAAACGTGCAAAGTTTGCGGACTCGACGGGGGTCGGAATCGCGGGTCAGCGGAGGGCGAGGGCGAGGATGGTGTCGGCGAGGTCGTCGGGGGTCAGCGGGCCCGCGGGGGTGTACCACTCGGTGAGGGAGTTGATCATGCCGAAGAGGAGACGCGCGACGACCGCGGGATCCGCGTCGGTGCGCAAGGAGCCCTCGGCCCGCGCCTCGGCCACCAGTTCGGCGACCGCGTGGTCGAACGCGCGGCGACGGGCCAGCGCCGCCCGCTCCACGTCGGTGTTGCCGCGCACGCGCAGCAGCAGCGTCACGTACGGCAGCCGGTCGGCGAGCACCCGCACAGCGCCCCGCAGCACGTAGGCGAGCCGGTCGGCCGCCGGCCCGGTCGTCGCCTCGGGCGCCCGCAGCACGCCCTCCAGCCCGTCGAGGGCTTCGTCGAGCGCGAGGGCGAGCAGTTCGTCCTTGGACGAGACGTGGTGATAGATCGCCGACTTCGACAGTCCGAGGCGGTCGGCCAGCATCCCGATGGAGGTCGCGTCGTAGCCGTGCTCGTTGAACGCGGCGACCGCGACCTCGAGGATGCCCCGCTGGTCGTAGCCGGGCCGGCCTCGGCGCAGGGCGTCGGAGCGGAGCGTCTCGGTCACGCGCCCAGTCTGGCATGCGCGCCCCTCCCGTGGATATACTGAACGAACGATCAGTAAGTAATGATCTGCGAGGAGAGGGTCGACGATGACCACCACCACAGAGGCGCCGACCGACACCGACGGCCGCGCACGCTTCGACCAACTGATCGCCTCCGACTCCCGCGTGGAGCCGCGCGACTGGATGCCCGACGACTACCGCCGCACGCTCATCCGGCAGATGTCGCAGCACGCCCACTCCGAGATCATCGGGATGCAGCCGGAGGCCAACTGGATCACGCGCGCCCCGAGCCTGAAGCGCAAGGCGATCCTCATGGCCAAGGTGCAGGACGAAGCGGGCCACGGGCTCTACCTCTACTCCGCGACCGAGACCCTCGGCATCACGCGCGACGAACTCACCGAGCAGCTGCTTTCCGGCCGCGCCAAGTACTCCTCGATCTTCAACTACCCGACCCTCAGCTGGGCCGACATCGGCGCGATCGGCTGGCTGGTCGACGGCGCCGCGATCTGCAACCAGGTGCCGCTCTGCCGCTGCTCGTACGCGCCGTACGGCCGCGCGATGGTCCGGATCTGCAAAGAGGAGTCGTTCCATCAGCGACAGGGCTTCGAGATCCTGCTGACGCTGATGCGCGGCACCCCCGAACAGCAGCGGATGGCACAGGACGCGGTGAACCGCTGGTACTGGCCGTCCTTGATGATGTTCGGACCGCCCGACGGCGACTCCCCCAACTCGGCCCGCTCGATGGCGTGGAAGATCAAGCGCTTCTCGAATGACGACCTGCGTCAGCGCTTCGTCGCGATGCTCGTCCCGCAGGCGGAGGCGCTCGGCGTCACGCTGCCCGACCCGGAGCTCCGCTGGAACGAGGAGCGTCAGGCGTACGACCTGGGCCCCATCGACTGGAGCGAGCTGCAGGAGGTCATCGCGGGTCGCGGCGTCTGCAACGCGCAGCGCCTGCAGCGTCGGCGCGAGGCGCACGAGGACGGCCGCTGGGTGCGGGAGGCGGCGGCCGCGTACGCCGAGAAGCAGCGTTCGGCCCGCGAGACCGCGGAGGCCGTCGCATGACCGCCGAGGCGTGGCCGCTCTGGGAGGTCTTCGTCCGGGCCTCGCGCGGCCTCAGCCACGTGCACGTCGGTTCGCTGCACGCCCCCGACGAGGAGCTGGCGGTGCGGAACGCCCGCGACCTGTACACCCGGCGCGGCGAGGGCGTCTCGATCTGGGTGGTGCGCTCCGACCTGATCACGGCGAGCGACCCGGATGCGAAGGACGCCTTCTTCACCGCGCCGGAGGGCAAGAACTTCCGCCACGCCACCTACTACACCGCCGCAGAGGGGGTGAAGCACCTGTGACCGACACCGACCACGGCCTCGCCGACGCCGACACCGACCACGGCCACGTCGAACTCAGCGCCGTCGTCCTCTCCGAGGAGTTCGTCTCCACCGACGCCCCGGCCTCGCCCGAGGTCGCCGAGTACGCGATGTGGCTGGGCGACGACGCGCTCATCCTGGCGCAGCGCCTGGGCGGTTGGATCACCCGCGCGCCGGAGCTGGAGGAGGATGTCGCCCTCGCGAACATCGCCCTCGACCTGCTCGGCCACGCCCGATCGCTGCTGCGCTACGCCGGCTCGGCGACGGGACGCACCGAGGATGACCTGGCCTACTGGCGCGACGAGACCGGGTTCCGCTCGGCGCACCTGTTCGAGCAGCCGAACGGCGACTTCGCCCACACGATCGTCCGCCAGTTCGCCGCCGCGCACTATCTGCACCCGTTGTACGAGCGGCTGCGCGCATCCACCGATCCGGTGCTCGCCGGCGTCGCCGCCAAGGCGGTGAAGGAGGTCGACTACCACCGCGACCACGCGGACCAGTGGATGCTGCGCCTCGCGCTGGGCACGGACGAGTCGCGCCGCCGCACCCTGCGCGCGATGGAGGACGTCTGGCCGTACGTCGACGAGCTGTTCTCGGACGACGCGGCCGGAGGCGACGACCTGTTCGCCGCACTCGATGGCGTCGCCGTGCGGCCGTCGTCGCTGCGGGAGCCGTTCGAGGCGGAGGTCGCCCCTGTGCTCACGGAGGCGCAGCTGGAGCCGCCGACCGCCTTCCATGCGGCCGGCGGTGGCCGCCTGGGCCGCCACTCCGAGTATCTCGCGCCGCTGCTCGCCGAACTGCAAGTGCTCGCCCGCCAGCATCCGGGGGCGTCGTGGTGACGCATCACGCGGACGCCGCGCGGGCGTGGTCGGCGGTCGCAGCCGTAGTGGACCCCGAGGTGCCGGTGCTCAGCATCGACGATCTGGGCGTGCTGCGTGAGGTGACCGTCTCGGACACCGGCGTCGAGGTCGTCATCACGCCGACGTACTCGGGATGTCCGGCGATGGATGCGATCCGCGAGGATGTCGTGCGCGCCCTGGCCGCGGAGGGGTTCGGCGACGTGCGGGTCCGGCTCGTGCTGTCGCCCGCGTGGACCACCGACTGGATCAGCGCGAAAGGCCGCAGCGCGCTGAAGGAGTACGGCATCGCTCCGCCGTCGGCCGCAGGCCCGGTCCGTCTGAGCATGTCGGTCAAGTGCCCGCACTGCGACTCGCTCGATACGCGCGAGGTGGCGCACTTCGGGTCGACCTCCTGCAAGGCGCTGTTCGTCTGCCGGTCGTGCGGCGAGCCGTTCGACCACTTCAAGGCGCTGTGAGGCCGGACTGATGGCGCGGGCACGGTTCCACACGCTCGCGGTCGCCGAGGTGCGGCCGCTGACGGCGGCGAGCGTCGAGGTCACCTTCGCGGTGCCCGAGGAGCTCCGGGGCGAGTACGACTACCTGCCCGGGCAGCACGTCGCCCTCCGCGCCCACGTCGACGGCCGGGAGCTGCGGCGCAGCTACTCGCTCTGCCGGCCGCCGCTGCCGCCGACCGCCGAACACGCCGGCCGCATCAGCGTCGCGATCAAGCGTGACCTGGGCGGCGCGTTCTCGACCTGGGCGACGAGCGAACTGCGGCCGGGCGACCGGATCGACGTGATGAGCCCGCAGGGCACGTTCACCGTCGACCCATCCCGCGTCGACGGCCGGCACGTCGTCGGCATCGCAGCGGGATCCGGCATCACCCCGTTGATGGCGCTCGCGAGCAGCATCCTCGCGGGCTCCCCCACCGCGCAGTTCACGCTCGTGTACACGAACCGCACGGCCATCGACGTCATGTTCCTGGAGGAGCTCGCCGATCTGAAGGACCGCTACCCGTCCCGGCTCGCGCTGCACCACGTCCTCTCCCGCGAGCAGCGGTCGGCTCCCCTTCTCTCGGGCCGCATCGACGAGGACCGGCTGCGCAGGATGCTCGACACGCTCATCCCGCCGGCGACCGTCGACGAGTGGTTCCTCTGCGGACCGTTCGAGCTCGTCCAGTTGTGCCGCGATGTGCTCGAGACGTACGGGGTGGAGCGGGAGCGCATCCACTTCGAGCTGTTCACGACCGGCGACCCGGTCGAGCCGCGCGGCGACGCCGGCCGTCCGGTGGTCGTGCACGACGGCGAGCGCACAGCCGAGATCGAGTTCACGCTCGACGGGCTCAGCTCGACGGTCACAACACCGGTGGATGCGAACGAGTCGGTGCTGAACGCCGCCCTGCGGGTGCGCCCCGACGTGCCCTTCGCGTGCACCGGCGGTGTCTGCGGGACCTGCCGTGCGCGTCTGGTCAGCGGCGACGTCCGGATGACGGAGAACTACGCGCTGGAGCCCGAGGAGCTCGAGCGCGGCTACGTGCTGACCTGCCAGTCCCATCCCCTCACCGACCGCGTCGTGGTCGACTACGACGTCTGAACAGCGGAGGCCCCGTGATCGACCTGGACATCACCGACGGGATCGCCCGCATCACGCTGAACGCGCCTGAGCGGCTCAACGCGCTCGGCCCGGACGACCTCCGGGCGCTGGATGCGGCCTACGCCGACGCGGAGGCCGCCGGCGTGCGCGCCCTGGTGCTGCGCGGGGAGGGCCGCGCGTTCTGCGCCGGACGCGACATCGCGGGCGTCGACCCCGCGACCGACGACGTGAGCGGCTATCTGGACGGCCTGGTGACGCCGCTGCTTCGGCGCATCGCGGCCTTCCCCGCGCCGACCTTCGCCGCCGCCCAGGGCGCCTGCCTGGGTGTCGGCCTCGGACTCCTGATCGCCACGGATGTCGTCTACGTCGCAGACGACGCGAAGGTCGGCTCCCCGTTCGCCGCCCTGGGGGCCGCCCTCGACTCCGGCGGCCACTGGCTGCTGGTCTCGCGACTCGGTCCGCACCGCGCGCTCGACCTCATCTACTCCGGGCGGCTCCTTTCGGGCGCCGAAGCCGTTGCTGGCGGCCTGTTCTCACGGGCGCTTCCCGCCGACGCCCTGCGCGAAGAGGTGGATGCGGCGGCCGCGGCAGCCGCATCCGGCGCCACCCAGGCCTTCCTCGCGAGCAAGAGGATCGTCTCGGGTCTGCGCGACGGGTCCCTGGACCTGTGGGGATCTGTCGCCGCCGAGAATGCCGCTCAGGCGTCCCTGCGCGACACCGACGACTACCGCGAGGGCTTCCGCGCCTTCCAGGAGAAGCGGAAGCCGGGCTTCACCGGCCACTGAGGCGCTTCCGGTTTCAGCGCACGGTCGCTGCCGACCGGCCGTCAGACGCGGTCGTGCAGCGTGATGTGGTAGCCGTCGAGGTCGGCGAACGTGAACGTGCGGCCGAACGGGCCGTCGATGGGTGCGGCGACGATCGTGCGGCCGTCGGCGACGAGCGCGTCGTGGATGTCCTGGACGTCGGTCGCGTGGAGCCAGATCGCTGCGCCGATCCCGGGCTGCGCTGCTGCGTCGAGGTCGGTGCCGGGCACCAGGTCGCGGAGCGCGAACGCGATCGGCGTCGTGTCGAACACCACGGCGTGCGGAGGCCCTGCCTGCGAGCGGACGAGTCCGAGGTAGCGCTCATAGAAGGCCTGGGATGCGTCGAGATCACGCACCTGCAGGGAGAGGAAGTCGGGTCCGGTGGCGGGCATGGGATGCTCCTTCGTTTTCGTGTCAGTTATCTGACACGGCTCAATCTATGTCAGAATACTGACATGAGTCAAGACGGAGTCGGCGTGGACCTCGAGACGTCGCTGGGCTACCTGCTCAAGGAGGCGTCGAGCACGCTGCGTGCGGCCATGGAGGATGTCCTCCGCCCTCTCGGCATGACCATCACGCACTACTCGTGCCTGGAGCTGCTGTCGCAGCGGCCCGGCCTCTCGAACTCCGAACTCGCGCGCGGAACCTTCGTCACCCGCCAGTCGATGAATGTGCTCCTTCAGGCCCTGGAGCGGGAGGGGGACGTGACGCGCCCGTCGGAGGCACCCGTCGGGAAGGTCCTGCCCACCCGGCTCACCGCGCGCGGCCGTCGGCGCCTCGAGCAGGCGAGCGCGGCCGTGCGATCCGTGGAGGTCCGGATGCTCTCGGGACTCACGGAGACGGAGCAGGCGGCCGCCCGCCGCATCCTGCGGAGCATGATCGCGTCGCTCCGCGGCGAGCGCAGCGGCGGCGGCGGCGTCAAGCCCGGCGGCGGCGTCAGCTGACGCGGGTCGCCAGCAGCCGCTGCACCGCCGACAGCGGGATCGGGATCCACGCCGGCCGGTGCCGCGCCTCGTACGCGATCTCGTACACCGCTTTGTCGAGCTCGAACGCGTCGAGGAGCAGGCGGAAGTCCTCGACCTCGGAGCCGGCGACCGACGCGTACCCGTCGAGGTAGGCCTGGCGGCCGTTCGCGGCCCAGGCCGTCGCATCCACCGGCGTCTCCCTCCGCGCGAGGGAGCCGGCGACGTAGTCGAACGAGCGCAGCATCCCGGCGACATCCCGCATGGTCGCGTCGGGCAGGGCGCGCTCGGCGAGCGGGCGCAGCGGCTCCCCCTCGAAGTCGATGAACTGCCAGCCGCGGTCGGGCGCGTACAGCACCTGGCCCAGGTGGAGGTCGCCGTGGATGCGCTGCAGCAGCGGGAGCGGCGCAGCGGCCGCGTCCTCGTAGACGGCGGCGATCCCGGCCCGGAGGTCCTCGACCTCCGGCACCTCGGTCGTCGTGACCGTGAGACGCCGGAACATGCCGTCGAGGGCGAGCGCGACATCCTCCTTCGTCGCCGGCTTCGTCGGCAGCGAGCGCGCCATGAGGCGGTGCAGCTCCGCGGTGCCGGCGCCCAGCTGATACGCGCGGTCGGTGAAGTCCTCGCCGCGCTCGGCGGCGCTGACCGCCAGCTCCCAGCCGTCCTCCGCGCCCGGCACGAAGTCCTGCATGAGGGCGAGCTCGCCGGATGCGGTCCCGCCCGACGGCGTGGGCCAGCTGCCGGTGAGCCAGCCGAGCAGGGAGGGTGTCCGTCTGGATCCGCCGGCGGTGAGCGCGGCGAGCGTCGAGACGTCGGGGTTCTCGCCGTCCTGCACCACGCGGAACACCTTGATGAGGGCGAGGCGGCCGTCCTCGAGCTCGCCGACGATGGAGGTGTTCGACTGCTCCCCGGTCAGCCGCCGCGACGAGCGCACCGCGATCCGCTCGCCGAGCGTGTGACCCTGCGCGTGCGCATCCCGGCCCTCGGCGTGCTCCTGGCCGGTCATCAGCTGGACGAGGGACGCGACATACGCCTCCTCCGTCGGACCGTCGTAGAGGTACCGTCCTCCGGCCTCGCCGATCAGCGCGGCCTCATCGCCGTCGCGGCTCGCGCGCGCCACGACGGGCACCTGATAGACACGCGGTGTACGGGGTGCCTCGTCGCAGAAGAAGTGGGTGACGACGCGGACATCGGCGTCCACGGGTTCGGCGTCGAACGACGCGAGAAGCCGCAGGCGCGGCTCGACGTTCTTCGTCGAGTACCAGCGCTGACGTCGCATCCACGTCCCGACCAGCTCGGTGAGTTCGGTCATGCCTGAACCGTACGCCCGCTCCGCCGTTTGCGCGCCGCGTCCAGCGAATCCTGAGGATCAGTGCCGGCCGAGCACGACACCGCGGGCGGCCAGGAAGGGCTGCGGGTCGATCTGCAGGCCGTTGACGCGCACCTCGAAGTGCAGGTGGCAGCCGGTCGACAGCCCCGTCGACCCGACCTGGGCGATCGGCTGGCCCGCCGCGACCTGCTGTCCGGCGGTCACCCCGATTCCCCCGTCGCGGATGTGGCCGTAGGCGGTCTGCACGCCCCCGCCGTGGTCGATGAGGATGAAGTTGCCGTATCCGCTGTACGGCCCTGCGCGCACGACCGTACCGGCTGCAGCCGCGTAGATGGTGGTTCCGCAAGCGGCGCCGAGGTCGTCACCGGGATGGAACGGGTCGGTGCCGAGGGGACGCGACGGCCGCGGGCCGAACACGTCGGTGAGCGACCCCTGCACGGGGAGCGCCCACCCGCTCGCGACGAGTGTCGGGTCGGAGGTGAGCACCTGCCAGCCGGAGCCGGCCTCGATCACGGTCGGCGCGGCGGCGAGAGCGGCGGAGGCCGCGTTGACCTGGGCCTGCGCGTCGGCCACGGCCTGCTGGCTGCTGTCGACATCCACCGCTGCGACCGCGTCCGCCGCGTTCTGCGCCTTCTCGGCCCAGCTCTTCGCGAGCTTCTTCTCGGCGGAGGCCTCTCGGATGGCGGCGTCGCGATCCTTCGAGAGGGCGGCGAGCCGGTCGGCGGCGCCCAGCTTGGTCAACAGGTCGCCGGAGCCCTGCAGTGCGGCGCTGAGCGGATCCTGGGTCAGGAAGTGGGTGCCGGACGAACGGATCAGCGCGGTCGCGAACGCGGCGCTCTTGCGCGCCTGCTCGGCTGCGGCGTCGGCCTGCTTCTGCACGGCGTCCGCCGCGGCCTGAGCCTGGTCGTGCTCGCGCTGGGCGGCCTCCGACTCGTTCATCGCGTCGGCCAGTTGCGCCTGCGCCGAGGCGAGGTCGCTGGCCAGCTGCACGGCCCGCTCGAGGTCGGCCGGGTCGACCGTGGGGAACTGCGGGAGGTCGGGAACGCTGAGAGTGATCTCATCCGACGGCGCCGGATCCGGGGCTGCGGGCGGGTTAGGTGCGGGCGGAGCGGGGGACGTCGGAGGAGTCGACGGGCTGGGCGTGGGAGTGGGAGTGGGGGTCGGTGTCGGAGTCGGCGTCGGGTCCGGGGTCGGGGTCGGATCGGGCGTGGGTGTCGAATCCGGTGTCGGGTCGGGATCGCCCGACGGCGTCGGATCCGGTGTCGCTGGCGTGTCGCCCGTCGAATCCGCCCCCGAGGCGCCCGATCCGTCCGTCGCCGCGGGCGCGCACTCGGTGGTGCACTCGTCGGCCACGGCGGGCGAGGAGACGCCCAGCAGGCTGCCGGCGACCAGAACCAGCGCCGCCCACGCGGGAGTCAGGCGCGGCCCCCCGGGTCGCGTCGCTCTCCTGTGTCGTCCGAGCGATGCGTGCATGATCAGAACGGGCCGGCGGCATACGCCGTTCGGCCTGTAGTGAGATGCTCTCACCGCTCGGGGTGGGGAACAAGACACCCGTTCGAGGTCGGATGCGGCTCACAGCATCCGCACGTTACGGTGAGAGATTGTGACCGACAGTACTGCCACCGCGCGCCCGCGACGATCCGCCCGGCGCACGTCCAGCTGGAAGACGTTGCTGCGCGATGTGGTGATCATCTTCGTGGTGGCGGTGCTGGTGTCGTTCCTGATCAAGACGTTCGTCGCCCGCTCGTTCTACATCCCGTCCGGGTCGATGGAGAACACCCTCCAGATCAACGACCGCATCATCGTCAACGAGCTCCAGCCGAAGGTCTTCGGTCTGCAGCGCGGCGATGTCGTCGTGTTCAAGGATCCGGGTGGATGGCTCCCGCCGGCACCGCCGGAGACCGGCAATGCTTTCCAGCAGGGCGTCGGCGCGGTGCTCGACTTCGTGGGTCTGGGCGCTTCGGACTCCGACCAGCACCTGGTCAAGCGCCTCATTGGCCTTCCGGGCGACCACATCAGCTGCTGCAACGCGCTCGGTCAGATGAGCGTGAACGGCGTCCCGCTCAAGGAGCCCTACGTGCTGCTGCCCGCCGGAGTTCAGGCGGTGTCCGAGAAGTCGTTCGACGTGACGGTGCCGGAAGGCTCGGTCTGGGTGATGGGCGACAACCGCTACAACTCGGCCGACTCGCGCTACCACATGGACGACCCGGGCAAGGGCTTCGTGCCGCTCTCCGACGTCGTCGGCAAAGCGTTCGTGATCAGCTGGCCGGCCAGCCACTGGTCGTGGCTCGACGACTACCCCGACGTCTTCCGCGGCGTCGAGCGCGAGGACAAGTAGCCCTCGCCGCTTCCGCCCTCGCCGATTCCCCCCACCGTCGAGTCCGCATACTTTGCACGCCGCGACGGCGCGTCGCGTGCAATTTGTGCGGACTCGACGGTGGGCGGAAAGGGCGCGAGAGTCAGTTCTCGGAGCGGCCGAGGCGCCAGTAGCCCATGAAGGCGACGCGGGAGCGGTCGATGCCGTTGTCCCGGACGAGCAGCCGGCGCAGCGTCTTGACGGCCGCCGACTCCCCCGCGATCCAGGCGTAGAAGCCGGGATGCGTGTCCTCCGGGGTCTCCCACAGGATGTCGCGGTCCACATCCACCTCGTCGAGGTTCTGCGAGGCGGTCGCCGACGCCGCCGCGACGACGTGCGGGTTCTCGGCGAGCCAGCCCTGGACGGCCGGCACGAGTTCGGTTCCCGTCACCGCGTCGCCGCGCCACAGCCAGGTGACGGAGGCGTGAGCCGGCAGCCGGAGCTCGAGAGCGTCGTCCGCCGACGGCACCTCGATGAACGCCCGCGCACGGCACCCGCCGGGCAGCGCTTCGAGGATGGATGCGATGGCCGGCGCAGCTGTTTCGTCACCGACGAGCAGCAGCTCGCGCGCCTCGCCCGGGCGCCAGTCGATGCCGACGCCGCGGTGCTCGCTGCGCGCATCCGGTCCGATCACGACGATCTCGTCGCCGGGGGCCGCGCCGAGCAGCCAGCGGGAGGCGGGGCCGCCGTCCGCGTGGACGACGAAGTCGACGTCGAGCCGGCAGCCATCGGTGTCGATCGCCCGCACGGTGTAGGTGCGGAACGGGTTGCGGAGGTGGTCCGGGAGGGCGCGCCAGCGCTCGTACCAGTCGCCCGCGAAGTGGGCCTCCTCGTCGTCGATGCCGAGGTCGGAGTACGAGCCGTCCGCGAGCGGGAAGAGGAGTTTGATCCGCTGGTCGAGGCACTCGGTCCCGAAGTGCGTGAAGTCGTCGCACCGGAAGGTGACGCGGGTGAAGTGCGGGCTGAGCCGCTGGATCCGCTCGACGGCCACGCGATAGGGCCGGTACGCGGGGCGGGGGCGCTCGGTGCGGGTGGGGGCGAGGATGGTCACGGCGGCCTTCCGAAGCAGGGGCGGGACTAAGGTAAGGCTACACTAACTTCCTCTCGAGGCTCCTGGCGATCCGAGACCGCCGTGCCCGATCCCCCGCCCCGATTCCTTCGCGATCGGGAAGTCCCGGGCCAGAATGTCGAGCAGGGGCCGTCTCGTTCGACGTCCGGTATGAAAGCGTTCGCGATCGAGAGGAAGAACGATGAAGTACATGATGTTCGTGGTCACCGACTCCCAGCGGGACACCGTGTCGGACGAGTCCGATGTCGACATCTGGGTGAACGAGCTGGATGCCGGCGGCAAGCGCGTCATCGGCGAGGTGCTGCAGGCTCCGACCGAATCGCGGGTCGTCCGCGTCCGCGACGGGAAGCGCTACGTCACCGACGGCCCCTTCGCCGAGACCAAGGAGTGGATCTGCGGATTCGACATCCTCGAGGTCGAGGACCTGGACGAGGCCATCGAGATCGCCTCGCGGCACCCGATGGCACGCAACGGCCAGCTCGAGCTGCGCCCGTTCATGCAGTGGGACGAGACCGCCCCGGCGTGAACGGTCGGCCGGTCGTCGTCACGTCCGCGGGCGCGGTCCGCGGACGCGACGACGGCCGTGTGTCCACGTGGCGCGGCATCCGCTACGGCGAGCCGCCGACCGGCCGGCTCCGCTGGCGCGCGCCCGTGCCTGCTGCCCCATGGAGCGGCGTCGTGGATGCGGTCGCCTTCGGGCCGGCGGCGCCGCAGCGCCCCAACCCGGCGGTGCCCCTCGGGCCGCCCGGCGAAACGCGGATGGATGAGGACTGCCTGTTCCTCAACGTCATCCGGCCGTCTTACGAACCCCCGTCCGGCGGTCTCCGTCCGGTGATGGTCTGGCTGCAGGGCGGGGCGTACGCGCTGGGCGCATCAAGCCAGCGCATCTACCGCGGCGACCGGTTCGTGCCGGACGGGGATGTCGTGCTCGTCACCCTGAACCACCGCCTGGGCGCGCTCGGCTTCCTCGACGTACGCAGCGTCGGGGTGGACGACGCGGAGACGAATGTCGCGTTGCGGGATGTGCTGCTCGCGCTCCGCTGGGTGCGCGACAACATCCACGCGTTCGGCGGCGACCCGGACTCGGTGACCGTGTTCGGCCAGAGCGCGGGCGCCGGCCTTGTCACCGCATTGCTCGCTTCTCCCGCGGCGGCCGGCCTGTTCCACCGGGCCATCGCGCAGAGCCCGCCCGCCGGGTCGATGTACGGGCCGGAGCGCGCTGCGACGGTGGCCCGGGCGTTCGTCGAACGGCTCGGCCCCGGCGCGCGGACGCCCGGCGTCCTCCGCGGGGTCCAGGTCGAGGCGATCGTGGATGCGGGCGCAGCTGTGTACACGGAGATCCCGCGCGAACATCCCGGGATGCTCGCCTTCGCCCCGGTCGTCGGCGACGATCTGCTGCCCGAGGCGCCGATCCGTGTGCTCAGCGATGGACGTGGGATGCCCGTCCCGCTCCTCATCGGAAGTACCCACGACGAGGCGACGCTGTTCCGGCTGATGCGGTCGCCGCTGCTCCCGATCCGGCGGACCGCGCTGCGCCGGATGTTCGACGCCATGCGCTCCGAGCAGGAGCGCGGCGGCGCATCCCTCCCCGAGCGCGAGCGGGTGCTCTCGGCCTACGGCCGCCGGCGTCCCGCACGCGGCGTCCGCGTCGCCACCGACATCGCGTTCAGGATGCCGGCCCTCTGGGTCGCCGCAGGGCACTGCGCCGTCGCCCCCACCCACCTCTACCGCTTCGACTTTGCGCCTCCCCTGCTCCGGATCACCGGCGTCGGGGCGTCCCATGCGACGGACCTGCCGTACGTCTGGGGCGAATTCGACGCCCTCCCCCGCGACCCGTCGTTCCTGCTCGGTGGCCGACGGACTGCCGAAGCGGTCTCCGAGCGGATGCGCCGGCGCTGGGCGGACTTCGCCCGCACGGGCGTGCCCGGCACGGGCTGGCCGACGTACGAACCGCACCGCCGTGCGACGCTCGTCATCGGCGCGACCGACCGGGTCGTGCCCGATCTCGACGCCCGCCTGCGTGCCGGCTGGGGCGAGCAGGTCCTGACTTTCGGCTGAGCGTTCCCTCTAGACTCGGCGGCATGCTCGTCATCCCGCTGCTCGTCATGACGCTGTTCGTGTTCGCCCTGGTGGATATCATCCTGCGACCGAGCGACCAGGTGCGGCACCTGCCGAAGCTGGCGTGGGTGTTCGTCGTGATCCTGCTGCCCCTGATCGGCAGCATCCTGTGGTTCGCGGTCGGCCGAGAGTACGCGGCGTCCTCCCGTCCCCGGCGGACGCTCCGGATGCCGGCGGTCCACGCAGAGCCGACAGCGTCGGCCCCGGGGCACGACCTCGCACAGAGCAGCACGGAGGCGCAGCTCGCCGCACTCGAGCGCGAGATCGCGGAGGCCGAACGCGACCAGCGCATCCGGCGGCTCGAGGAGGAGCTGCGGCGGCGGACGGACGCAGGCGAGACGGCCTGACGCACGTCTGCAGAGCCCCGGCTGCGCGACCGGACCTGAGCGGGTCCTGTGCGCCGCGTCATGCGGACGCGGCACACCTCGTCCCTTATGGGTAGGACGGCATCGTCGATACGCCCAAGGATCGGGGGAAACAGAATGGCCGACATCACAACGACGGAGCGCACCTCCGGCAGCGTCGAGCAGCGGAGGGCCGCGTGGATGCAGCTCCGCGGAGCCATCGCGCAGGAGTACGCGGCGAAGCTCCCCGACCTGCTCACGGTCGACGAGTTCGCCCGGTTCGCGGGCATGACCATCGCGCAGGTACGGCACGCGACGACCATCGGCGACCTCGTCATGTCGATCCGCGACGGCCAGCGAGGCATCGCACCCGCCGACAACATCGCGTTCCTGCTCCGGGAGCGGATGCTCCGCCTCCCGGTTCGTGAGCCGTCGTGGGAGCGCAGCGACCCGCGGTCGCTCGCCGTCAGCGAGGCCGCCTACGAGCGGGTGTGGGATGTGGCGATCCGCTACGCCACGACGCCGACGGACGCCCTCGACCGGCTGCTGCTCGCCGCGACGGGCACCGCGCGCGCCGACTGAATCCGCCGGCTGAGCGCGCGGCGGCTCGTCTTGCGACCTCGCGAACGACTCACACGCCGTGGCCGCGCCGATCGGTGAACCAGGCCCAGATGCCGCCCGCGAGCAGGGTCGTCGCGACCGCGCCGGCCACCACGGACGACAGAACGACAGCGCCCGCCCCGAGCGGGGCGACGAACAACGCGATCACACCGACGGCGGACGCCAGCACGCACACGACGCCGACCACGGCTGCCGCGATTGCGGCCACGGTGTCGGCCTCCAGGCGCTGTGCGCGCTCGGGCACTCCCAGAACGTAGTGCTCACGGGAGGAGAGGGCGGTCGGGAGCTCGGTGCGGCTGTCATCGGTCACACCTGCAAGAGACGTCCGATGGCCCCGGAATATGACGCGACGGAGCCGGCTGCGGGACTCGAACCCGCGACCGCTCGCTTACAAGGCGAGTGCTCTACCAACTGAGCTAAGCCGGCGGTGGCGGTCTCCCGCCGACCCCATCCTAGGGCAGCGGGCGGACGCGCCGGATCAGGGAGACGGTGTGGGCGTCGGCGTCGCCGTCGACGAGTACTCGTCGCCCTGCGCCTGCAGCACGAAGGCCTTGAAGTCGTCCGCGCTCGTCAGTGACCCGGTGTAGGGCTTGCCGTTCACCAGCACCAGCAGGGCGTTCGTCATCTTCTTGACGTCCGAGTTCGGGATGGGGCCGCTGAGCGCCCGGTCACTCGCCGTGGTCACCCACGTCTTGAAGCGTCCTTCGTCGATGCAGGAGTCGATCTCGCTCGTGCGGGTCGCGCCCGCCGCATCCACGCGCTTCTTCAGGGTGTCGTCGCTGAGGCCGGGGCCGCCCTCCGCCGGCTGCTTCTCGAACAGCGATGCGTTGAACTTCCAGAAGGCGTTGGGGTCGTAATTGGCCACGCAGGCGGCGGCGTTGGCCGCGCGCAGCGAGTACTTCGTGCCCGCGGAGTGGCTGGTGTAGATCGCGACCGGGTGCATCTCGACGGTCACCGCGCCGTTCTTCACCAGCGGCTCGAGCTGCTCGAGGTTCGTGCGCTGGAAGTCGCCGCACAGCTTGCAGAGGTAGTCGGCGTAGATGCGGATGTCGACCGTGCTGCCCGCCGGGTCCGGCGTGCTCGCGACCGGCTTCGCGTCGGCGGCGAGAGCGGTCGTCGTCTTGACCTTGAGTCCGGAGCCGACGACGACGCCGTCGCTGGCCATGTTCTTGGGACCGGGGACGGTCGGACGGATGGCGCTGACGATCACGACGGCGACGATGGCCACGACCGCGAGGACTCCGAGGACGATGCCGCCGGACAGCAGCAGCCGGTTCCGGCGGTCCCTGCGCTGCTGCGTGGTGCGGAGCTGTCGTGCTTTCTCCCGCGCAGCCGCGCGGACGTCGCTGTTGCGACTGTCGTCGGGATCGGTCATAGGGCTCATATCTTCCGAATACTGCTCTCGGGTCGAACGGGCCGCGCGGGGGACGCGGCGGGTGGCGCACCTCCGGCGCACACAACCGGGAAAGCGTAAACCGGCTGTCTGGGAATCGACCAGACGGTGGCTGGACGCGCGGGTACAGCGGAAACGCGCGGGTTACTGCGCTTGCGGCGAGCATCCGCACGTCCGGGTGGGGCTCCGGTCATGAGCATGTCCGCCGATGCCATATTATGGCCACGTGGCATCGGCGCCCATCGGACGTAGACGCCACGTTCATCCATTCACAACGGATCGTCCGGCACGTACCTGCCGGTGAAGGAGAAAAGAAGAAAATGGCGACAGTCACCTACGACAAGGCGACCCGGCTCTACCCGGGATCGACCCGCCCCGCCGTGGACGCACTGGACCTGGAGATCGCAGACGGGGAGTTCCTCGTGCTCGTCGGTCCCTCCGGTTGCGGCAAGTCCACGTCCCTCCGCATGCTCGCGGGCCTCGAAGAGGTCAACGACGGCAACATCTTCATCGGCGAGCGCAACGTCACCGACGTCCCGCCGAAGGACCGCGACATCGCGATGGTGTTCCAGAACTACGCGCTGTACCCGCACATGACCGTCGCCGAGAACATGGGCTTCGCGCTCAAGATCGCCGGTGTCGGCAAGGAGGAGCGCGCCCAGCGCGTCCTCGAGGCCGCCAAGCTGCTCGACCTGGAGCCGTACCTCGGCCGCAAGCCGAAGGCGCTCTCCGGTGGTCAGCGTCAGCGCGTCGCCATGGGCCGCGCGATCGTGCGTTCGCCCCAGGTGTTCCTCATGGACGAGCCGCTGTCGAACCTCGACGCCAAGCTCCGCGTCCAGACCCGCACGCAGATCGCGTCGCTGACCCGCCGTCTCGGCGTCACCACCGTCTACGTCACGCACGACCAGACCGAGGCGCTGACTATGGGCGACCGCATCGCGGTGCTCAAGGACGGCGTCCTGCAGCAGGTCGGCACCCCGCGCGACCTGTACGCGCAGCCGAACAACGTGTTCGTCGCCGGCTTCATCGGCAGCCCGGCCATGAACCTGTTCACGGCCGATGTCACCGACGGCGGCGTCAAGTTCGGCTCGGCCGTCGTGCCGGTCGAGCGCGACACCATCGCCAACGCCGGTTCGGCTGTCACCATCGGTGTCCGCCCGGAGGACGTCGTCGTGTCGAACACCGAGGGCACCGGCCTCAAGGTCACGGTCGACCTCGTCGAGGAGCTCGGCGCGGACGGCTACCTGTACGGTCACTCCGAGGTCGACGGCAAGCGCACCGACATCGTCGGTCGCGTCGACGGCCGTATCCACCCGAACGCGGGTGACACGGTCTACATCACCCCGAAGCCGGGCCACGTCCACGTCTTCCACGCGGAGTCGGGCGAGCGCCTCGGCGGAGCTGTCGTCGACTAAGGTCCAAGAAGCGATTCCTCACTCTGCCGCAGTCCGGATCGGGCTGCGGCAGAGTGCTTTGCGCCAGCCAGCACCGCCCCACCACCGACCGGAGGACCATCGTGGCCGGATCCGTCAACATCACCGCAGCGACCGTCGACCCGGCGCTTCTCGACCTGCCCTGGAACATTCCGCTGGAGGAGTGGTCGAACGAGCACATCGCCCTCCTGCCGAAGGGCATCAGCCGCCACCTGGTGCGGTTCGCCAACCTCTCCGGCTACGTCATCGCGATCAAGGAGACGACCGCGGAGATGGCGCAGCGCGAGTACGACATGCTGCGGACGCTGCAGCGCCTCGACGTGCCGTGCGTCGATCCCGTCGCCGTGATCAAGAACCGGACCGATGACAACGGCACCCCGCTGAACGCGGCCCTCGTCACCCGGCACCTCAAGTTCTCGCTCCCCTACCGCGCCCTGTTCTCGCAGACCCTCCGGCCGGACACCGCCACCCGCCTGGTCGACGCCCTCGCGGTGCTGCTGGTGCGTCTGCACATCGTCGGCTTTTTCTGGGGCGACGTGTCGCTCTCCAACACCCTGTTCCGTCGTGACGCCGGCGCGTTCGCCGCCTACCTGGTGGATGCGGAGACCGGCCAGCTGTACGAGGGCGGCCTCTCCAACGGGCAGCGCGAGAACGACCTCGAGATCGCGCGGGTCAACATCGCCGGCGAGCTGATGGACCTGGAGGCCGGCGGCCGAGTGGATGAGGAGCTCGACCCGATCAGCCTCTCCGACGGGATCGTGGCAGCGTACCGGAAGCTCTGGAAGGAGCTGACCGGCAGCGAGTCGTTCTCGTCGTCGGAGCGTTGGCGCATCAGCGAGCGCGTGGAGCGGCTGAACGAGCTGGGCTTCGACATCGAGGAGCTGGCGATCAAGACGTCGGACGAGGGCACGAAGGTGCGCATCCAGCCGAAGGTCGTGGATGCCGGCCACCACCAGCGCCGCCTGCTTCGCCTGACGGGCCTCGACACGGGCGAGAACCAGGCCCGGCGCCTGCTCAACGACCTGGACTCGTACGCGGCCACCCTGGGCAAGGAGGGGCTCGACGAGGAGGCCATGGCGCACGAGTGGCTCATGCGCGTGTTCGAGCCGGTCGTGCGCTCGATCCCCGCGGACCTCAAGGGCAAGCTCGAGCCGGCGGAGGTGTTCCATCAGCTGCTGGAGCACCGCTGGTTCATGTCGCAGAAGGAGGGACGCGATGTCCCTCTGGCGGAGGCCCTGACCTCGTACATCAACGACATCCTGCGCCACCGGCGCGACGAGGCGACCGTCATCGCCCCGCCGACCGAGACCATCAGCCTCCCGGTCCTGAGCAGCGGGGCCGCGGCGGACGACGAGGACGAGGACGACGACGACTGGCGGTCGAAGGTCTGACGCCGTCGAAGGTCTGACGCCGTCAAGGTCTGACGCCGCGCGTTATTTCGCGGCGCGGGCCTCGGCGCGCAGCTTCGCGATCTCGTAGAGCGTGACGCTCGCCGCGATGCCGGCGTTCAGCGACTCGGTCGCTGCGGAGATCGGGATCGACACGACGGCGTCGCACGTCTCGGTCACCAAGCGGGACAGGCCCTTGCCTTCACTGCCGACGACGATCACCACGGGCCGGTCGGCGAACGAGAGGCCCGGGAGGCTGACGTCGCCGCCGCCATCGAGGCCGAGCACGAACACTCCGGCCTTCTTGAACTCCTTGAGCGTCTGCGTCAGGTTCGGAGCCATCGCGACGGGCGTGCGTGCGGCCGCCCCGGCCGACGTCTTCCAGGCCGCGGCGGTCATGCCGACCGACCGGCGCTGCGGCACAATCACGCCCTGGCCGCCGAAGGCCGCCGTCGAGCGGATGATCGCCCCGAGGTTGCGCGGGTCGGTGATGCCGTCGAGCGCGACGAACAGCGGGGTCTCCGACGAACGGAGGGTGCGGTCGAGCAGCTCACCGGGGTGCGCGTACTCGTACGGCGGCACCTTCAGGGCGACGCCCTGGTGCACCGCGTCGCGGCCCGCGAGGCGGTCGAGCTCGGGCCGCATGACCTCGAGGATGGGGATGGCCCGGCCCGTCGCGATGGAGAGGATCTCCTTCATGCGGTCGTCGAACTCCACGCGCGCGGCGACATAGAGGGTCGACGCCGGGATGTCGGCCCGCAGGGCCTCGAGCACCGAGTTGCGGCCGGTGACGATCTCGCTCTCGTCTCCGCTCTTCGCCCGACGCGAGGCTCCCGAGGCGCCACGGGGGGCGGTGTCGCGCCCGCTCCGTGCAGCCTTCGCCGCCGCGCGCTCTCGCAGCGCCTTGGCCTTGCCCGCGGGGTGGTAGTCGCGGTCCTCCGCCTTCGGCGTCGGGCCGCGGCCCTCCAGCGCCTTGCGGCCGTGGCCGCCGGTGCCGACCTGGGCGCCCTTCTTGCTCTTGCGCACCGCTCCGGCGCGGGGCTTTCCACCCGAGTTCTTCATGATCCGATGCTCCAATGCGACCCCGTCGGGGTGTCTTCGATGGTGATTCCTGCCGCCGCCAGCTCGTCGCGGATGCGATCGGCTGCGGCGAAGTCGCGTGCGGCCCTGGCCGCCTGCCGGTCGGCGAGAAGCCGACCGATGAGCTCGCCGAGCGCGGAGTCCGCGGCGGTCGAGCCCCCGCTCCGCCACTGCGGCGAGAGCGGGTTGATGCCGAGCACCTCCGTCATCGCGAGAACATGCCCGCGCGCGGTGGCCGCTGCCTCCAAGTCTTCCGCATCCAGCGCCGCGTTGCCTGAACGCACGGTGTCATGGAGCACGGCGAGCGCCTGCGGCACCGCGAGGTCGTCGTCCATCGCCTCGGCGAAGGCGTCGGGGACGACCTCGACGCCGTGCCCGGCGAACCTGGTTCCGGACAGCCGCCGCTCCACGCGCTCGAAGAACCCGGCGATTCGGTCGAGCGCGGCCTCGGCCTCGCTCAGCGAGCCGTCGTGGTAGTCGATGGTCGACCGGTAGTGCGCCGATCCGAGGTAGTAGCGCACGACCAGCGGACGCGCGGCACCAAGCAGATCGGCCGCGTAGACCGAGTTGCCGAGCGACTTGCTCATCTTCTGACCGTTCACGTTGACGAGGCCGTTGTGCACCCAGTAGTTCGCGAAGGCATCCCCCGCCGCCGTCGACTGCGCCAGCTCGTTCTCATGGTGCGGGAAGCGGAGGTCGAGCCCGCCGCCGTGGATGTCGAACTGCGGGCCGAGGTAGCGGCGCGACATGGCCGAGCACTCGATGTGCCAGCCGGGGCGCCCGTCGCCCCAGGGCGAGGGGAACGCCGCCGAGGCGGGCTCGTCGTCCTTCCGGCCTTTCCACAGAGCGAAATCGCGGGGGTCGCGCTTGTCGCGCGGATCTGCGTCGGCCGCGGCCTCCATATTGTCGATGCTCTGCCGGGTGAGCTCGCCGTAGGACGGCCAGCTCTTCACGTCGAAGTAGACGTCGCCTGAGCCGTCCGCCGCGGCATACGCGCGACCGGCGTCGATGAGGCGTTGGATGATCTCCTGCATCTGGGGGATGCTGGCCGTCGCCCGGGGCTCGTAGGTGGGCGGCTGGACACCGATCGCGCGGTACGAGTCACTGAACTCCAGCTCGAAGCGGTAGGCGAGCGCCCACCACTCCTCGCTGCCCCCTGCAGCCTGCGCGGCCGCCGCGTTGACCAGGATCTTGTCGTCGATGTCTGTGACGTTGCGCACCAGCGTGACGTCGAGGCCGCGGTAGCTGAGCCACCGCCGCAGCTGGTCGTAGACGAGGGCCGATCGCAGGTGCCCGATATGCGGCGACGACTGCACGGTGGGCCCGCACACGTACATTCCGACCTCGCCGTCGCGCAACGGGACGAAGTCGCGCAGAGCGCCCGCCTTGGTGTCGTAGAGCCGAAGAGTCACGGCATAAGCCTACGGGCCACGCCCCGGCCGTCGCTCCGTCATGACCGAGTTGGGGAAAACCTCGCCCTGTCGCGGGTTGTGGACGGATTCAGCCCAGGAGCAGCGCCGTCGCCTGCGCGGTGATCCCCTCGCCGCGTCCGGTGAAGCCGAGCCCGTCCGTCGTGGTCGCCCCGACCGACACCGGAGCCCCGAGGATCGCCGAGAGGCGCTCCTGCGCCTCCTGCCGGCGCGGCGCGAACTTCGGCCGGTTGCCGACCACCTGGACGGCCACGTTCCCGATCCGGAATCCCGCCTCCTCCACGAGGCGCCGGGCCTCGGCGAGGAACACATCCCCATGGGCGCCCGAGAACCGCGGATCGCCCGTCCCGAACACCCCGCCGATGTCGCCAAGCCCCGCGGCGGACAGCAGCGCGTCGACGATCGCGTGCGCCACGGCGTCGCCGTCGCTGTGGCCGGCGAGCCCCGGCTCCCCCGGCCAGTGCAGCCCGGCGAGCCACAGTTCCGCGGCTTCGTCGAAGGCGTGCGTGTCGCTCCCGCTGCCGATCCTCGGCGTCGTGGATCCCGTGAGCAGCTCCTCGGCCCGCCGCAGATCCCACGGCGTGGTCACCTTGAAAGCGTGCGCGTCGCCGGGCACCACATCCACCCGGAAGCCTGCGGCGGCGACGAGCCCGGCGTCGTCTGTCTCGTCGCTCTCGGCCAGCGCGTACGCCGCCAGCAGCTGCTCGCGCGGGAACCCCTGCGGCGTCTGCACGGCCGACAGCGCGGAACGGTCGACGGTCTCGTGCACCTGGCCGTCGTCACCGACGCGCTTCACCGTGTCGCTGACCGGCAGGCCGGGGATCACGCCGTATCCGCGCTCGACCACCGCATCCACCACCGCATCGAACAGTTCGGTCGGCGCGAGCGCCCGGGCGGCGTCGTGAACGAGGACGATGTCGGCTCGCGCATCCACCACGGCGAGCCCCTCCGCGACGGACGACTGCCGGGTCGCGCCGCCGGCCACGACCGTCACCGGGCCGCCGATCGCGCGCCGCGCCAGGGCTTCGGCCTCGTCGAGACGGTCGGACGGCACGACCACGATCGGGTCGACAGCATGCCGCATGCCGCGGACGGCATGGAGCGACCGCTCGAGCAGCGTCAGGCCGTGCAACGGCACGAAAGCCTTCGGGAGCTCGGCGCCCAGGCGCGTGCCCGATCCTGCTGCCACGACGACGACCGCGACGCGCGGTCCGGGGATGCTGTCCACGCGTCGAGCGTACCCGGCGGCCCGCTCCGCGCACGATGAAGGCCCCGCCGCACGGAGCGACGGGGCCTTCGAATTCGTCGGGAGAGCCTAGGAGGCCAGCACCTCGTCGAGCAGGCTGGAGGCCTTCTCGTCGTCGGTCTTCTCTGCGAGCGCGAGCTCGGAGATCAGGATCTGGCGGGCCTTGGCGAGCATGCGCTTCTCACCGGCGGAGAGACCGCGGTCCTGGTCGCGACGCCACAGGTCGCGGACGACCTCGGAGACCTTGATGACATCGCCGGAAGCGAGCTTCTCCAGGTTGGCCTTGTAGCGGCGGGACCAGTTGGTCGGCTCCTCGGTGAACGGAGCGCGCAGCACCTCGAAGACGCGGTCGAGACCCTCGCGGCCGATGACATCGCGCACACCGACCAGATCGACGTTCTCGGCGGGGACCTCGATGGTCAGGTCGCCCTGCGTCACGTTGAGCTTGAGGTACAGCTTCTCTTCACCCTTGATGATTCTCTTCTTGACTTCGGTGATCGTTGCGGCACCGTGGTGCGGATAGACGACGGTCTCGCCAACCTCGAAAAGCATAGATTTGTTGTCCCTTCAGCAATGAATAGGATACCACATGAGGCACGTGCTAAGGTTCGCCCTCACGCCTCCCGACGCCCCGGACGACCCCTCCGGATGGGATAGAGTTGCAGGGGAAAATCACCGGGAGGGTCATTCAGTGAAAGCTCGAGTCGCGGCGTCCGTCGCCCTCGCCCTGGCCGTCGCGTTCGGCACCGCGGGATGCGGTTTCATCGCCCCACAGGCCACCACGAAGCACTACGACGCGAGCGACGGCGTGAGCGGGAATGTCGGCTCGATCGACGTCCGCAACGCGATCATCGTCACCGACGCGAAAGACGGAACGGTCGGCAATCTCGTCGTGACCCTCGTGAACACCGACACCAAGAGCCACCGCGTCGCCATCAGCGCCGGCGACCAGAGCTCCAGCGCGGCGTACGTCACCGTCCAGCCCGGCCAAGTCAAGCAGCTCGGCCAGGACCCGGAGAACGGCGGCACCGGCAACGTCCTCATCCCGGAGTTCACCACCAAGCCCGGCGCCCTGTTCCCCGTCTACTTCCAGTACGGCGACCAGACCGGCGTCAACCTCAAGGTCCCGGTGCTCGACGGCCAGCTGCCCGAGTATGCGAGCCTCGTGCCGCCGACCATCCTCCCGGCCGCGGGCTGATCACCGGCGGCACCCCAGACAGCAGAAGCCGCCCCGCGCATCGCGTGGGGCGGCTTCTTCGTGTTCGGGACGAGCGGCCCGGGAGACGCCTCAGGCGTTGAAGCGGTAGCCCAGCCCGCGCACGGTCACCAGCATCCGCGGCTCCGACGGGCTCTCCTCGATGCGCGAGCGGATGCGCTTGATGTGCACGTCGAGTGTCTTGGTGTCGCCGAAGTAGTCGCTCCCCCACACCCGGTCGATCAGCTGGCCACGGGTCAGCACGCGTCCGGCGTTGCGCAGCAGCAGCTCGAGCAGCTCGAATTCCTTCAGCGGCATGGAGATCTCCGCGCCGTTCACGGCGACCGTGTGGCGGTCCACATCCATCCGCACCGTTCCGGCCTCGAGCACGCCGTCATCCTGCTGCTCCTCCTCGTCGACGCGGCGGCGGAGCACCGCACGGATGCGCGCCAGCAGCTCCCGCGACGAGTACGGCTTCGTGACGTAGTCGTCGGCGCCGAGCTCCAGCCCGACCACGATGTCCACCTCGGAGTCCTTGGCGGTCAGCATGATGATCGGAACGTTCGAGCGGGTGCGGATCTCGCGGCACACCTCGGTGCCCGGGATGCCCGGGAGCATGAGGTCGAGCAGGATGAGGTCGGCGCCGTCGCGGTCGAAGGCGGCCAGCGCGGACGGGCCGTCCTCCGCGACCTCCACCTCGTAGCCCTCCCGCTTGAGCAGGTAAGCGAGCGGCTCGCTGAGCGAGGCCTCATCCTCGACGAGCAGGATGGATGTCACTGGTTGTCTCCTAACGGGGGTCGGACACTGGATGCCTCGGGCAACCGGATCGTGAATGTGGAACCGCGGCCGGGCTGCGACCAGACGCGCACCTCGCCGCCGTGGTTCTGCACGGCGTGCTTGACGATGGAGAGGCCGAGCCCGGTGCCGCCGGTGTTGCGCGAGCGGGCCTGGTCGACGCGGAAGAAGCGCTCGAACACCCGGTCGAGGTCCTCCTCGGGGATCCCTTCGCCCTGGTCGGTCACCGCGATCTCCACCACGCCTCCGGTGTTGCGGACGCCGATCCCGATGCGGGAGTCGTCGGGCGAGTACTGGATGGCGTTCGAGATGAGGTTGTGGACGGCCGTGACCAGCAGGTTCTCGTTGCCGATGACCTGGGCGTCCTTGTCGCCGCGCATGGCGATCTCGATGTTGCGGGTCTCCGCGGCCACGCGGTTCTGATCGATGGCGGCCTTGACGACCTTGCTGGCGGACAGCTCGGTCGCGTTGCCCAGCGCATCCGTCGCCTGGAGCCGGCTCAGCTCGATGATGTCCTGCGTGATGCGGGCGAGACGCTGCGCCTCCTCCGACAGCCGCAGGGCGAAGCGGCGCACCTGCTCCGGGTCGTCGGAAGCGCCGTCGAGCGCCTCGGCGAGCAGGCTGACGGCTCCGATCGGCGTCTTGAGCTCGTGGCTGATGTTCGCGACGAAATCGCGGCGCACCGCATCCAGCCGGAACGACTCGGTGCGGTCCTCCGCGAGAAGCAGGATGTAGCGCGAGCCGAGCCGGGCGACGCGCACGCTCAGATGGATGCCGGCGTCGCCGAACGGCCCGCGCGACAGCTCGCACTCCTCGGTGAGCGACTCTCCGCTCCGTCGCACCCGGTTCACCAGGTCGACGAGGTGCGGGTGCACGAGGGCGCCGTTCCAGACCAGGCCGATGGCGTGGGCGCCCGGCGACGCCTTGATGACGTTGTTGGACGGGTCGAGCACGACGCCGGCGGACTCGAGCGCGTCCAGCACCTGGTCGACGCCGTCCGGCACCGCCGGGTTGACCACCTCGGCGGCGTGATGGCCGCGTCGCGCGGCGATGTGCAGGATCCACACGAAACCGGCGCCGACGGCGAGCCCCAGGCCCAGCGACAGCAGCACCAACCAGGTGGAGTCCATGGCCCCAAGCGTAGGTGATCACGATGCACGCGCATGGACGCATCCCGCCACCGGCCGCGTGTTTTCGCGGGTACGTTAGACAGTGTTCAGCCAGGGGGCACCGTTTGTTAACCTGCCACGGCGAACATGCAATACGGGGTCAGAAGGCCCCGACATCCCGCGTGCCCGCGCACGCCAGGAAGGACCACACCCCATGCGCGAAGTCTTCCAGCAGGAGCTGGCGGAAGTTCAGGACCGCCTCGTCGAGATCGCCGAGCTGGTCGTCCGCTCCATCCAGAACGCCACGCAGGCGTTCAACGACTCGGATGTGACGCTCGCCGAGGACGTCATCGCGAATGACCACCGCATCGACGAGCTGACGGTGCTGCTCGACGAGCTGTCCATCCAGATCCTCGCCCGGCAGCAGCCCGTCGCCCGCGATCTGCGCATCGTCGTGAGCGCGCTCCGCATCAGCGCGTCGCTCGAGCGGATGGGCGACATGGCCGAGCACATCGCGCAGCTGGCCCGGTACCGATTCCCGGACAAGGTCGTGCCGAAGAGCCTCCGGTCGACGTTCGCCGAAATGGGGCGCCTCGACGTGCAGATCGCGCAGAAGCTGGCCGAGCTGCTCCGCTCGCAGGACCTCCGTCTCGCGGACGAGATCCGCAACGACGACGACGACATCGACGAGCTGCACATCAGCGTCTTCGACAAGGTGCTCGGCGAGACGTGGAAGGGCCAGGCCGTCGACACGGTCGACGCGACCCTCGCCTCCCGCTACCACGAGCGCTTCGCCGACCACGCGGTCTCGATCGCCAAAAAGGTGCAGTACCTCGCCACCGGCGACTGGGCGCCCGAGCTCGCCTCCTAGTCCACTCCCCGACTCAAGCCAACAGCTCCTGAGTTTTTCGCCTCGCGCTCCGGCGTTTCGCGCGAAAAACTCAGGAGCTGTTGGCTTGAGTCAGGGGCGTCAGGGGCGGAGGGGCGCGAGGGGGATGCGCGCGGCGACGGTTCGGGTGGAGTGCGGAGCGCGGGCGACGACGGAGAGCTCCGCGAGGAGGGCGTGCTCGCCGGGGTGCAGACGGCCGGCTGACTGGTCCGTGACGTGCGGACGGTAGCCGTCTCGCAGGTGGCGCTGGTCGCGGATGACGACGCCGGCGGCCTCCAGCGCATCCACCACCGCGAGGTGCAGCGCATGCAGCGGCTCGGAGGCGCGCAGCACCGTCACCGGAACCGTCCGGTGGGCTCCGAACCGCTCGCGGGCTGCAGCGACGACCGGGATGGGCGGAACACGCGGGATGAGCGCGGCGACCGCATCCGCATCGAGTTCGGTGTCGAACGGCGGCACGATGGTGACATGCAGCGGCCAGTCGCCGGCCGGAAACGTGGCCGGAAACACGTCGTCGCCGCGTCCCCGGAGGAACGCGACGACGACGAAGGTGCTGGTCGTGGCTACTTCTTGCCCTGCGCGGCGACCGCGGCGGCACCGGCGGCCGCTGCCTCCGGGTCGAGGTAGTACGACGGCTCGAGCGGCGTGAAGTCCTCGCCGAGCTTGTAGACGAGCGGGATGCCGGTCGGGATGTTGAGGCCGGCGATGTCCTCGTCGGAGATGCCGTCGAGGTGCTTCACCAGGGCGCGCAGCGAGTTGCCGTGCGCGGTGACGAGCACCGTCTTGCCCTCGGCGAGGTCGCGCGTGATGTCCGACTCCCAGTAGGGCAGCATCCGGGCGATGACGTCCTTCAGGCACTCGGTGCGCGGCAGGTCGTCGCCCAGACCCGCGTAGCGCGGGTCGCCGACCTGCGAGAACTCGCTGTCGTCGGCGAGCGGCGGCGGCGGCACGTCGAACGAGCGACGCCACAGCTGGAACTGCTCCGGACCGTACTTCTCGAGCGTCTCGGCCTTGTCGAGGCCCTGCAGCGCGCCGTAGTGACGCTCGTTGAGCCGCCAGGAGCGCTCGACGGGGATCCACAGACGGTCGGCGACGTCGAGCGCGTAGTTCGCGGTCTGGATCGCGCGCGTCAGGACGGACGTGTGCAGCACATCGGGCTCGAGCCCGGAGTCGCGGAGCAGTTCGCCCGCCCGCTTCGCCTCGGCGACGCCGGTCTCGCTGAGTCGCACGTCGACCCAGCCGGTGAACAGGTTCTTCTCGTTCCACTCGCTGCTGCCGTGGCGCAGGAGGATCAGGGTGTAGGGAGCGGCCATGCCCCCAATCTATCGCGTCGCCGGTGCCGGCGAGCGCGGCGGAGACCCGCCCGCTGCCAGGATGGAGGCATGGCTTCCGGTGCGGTCGGCACGGTCACCCGTGGCACGACGAACACGAACCGGCTGCGCCGTGTCGACCGCTGGATCGCCGCGCAGCCGGTGCTCCGCCGCACCTCCGACCCGGTCGTCGTCGACCTCGGCTACGGCGCCAGCGGGGTCACCGCGCTGGAGCTGCACCAGCGGCTGGCCCGGGTGCGGCCGGATGTGGAGGTCGTCGGCCTCGAGATCGAGCCGGGCCGGGTGCGCACGGCGAACGAGCAGCTGGCCGCGGTGCGCGAGGGCCGGACGGGCTTCGCAGCGGACGCGCGCATCCGGTTCGCGCTGGGCGGCTTCGAGGTGCCGCTTCCCGACGGCCGGCGTGCCGCGGTGATCCGCGCGTTCAACGTACTGCGGCAGTACCGGGAGGCGGATGTCGCCGAGGCCTGGGAGCGGATGCGCGCGCGACTGCAGCCGGGCGGCATCCTGGTCGAGGGCACCTGCGACGAGATCGGGCGCATCTCCAGCTGGGTGGAGCTCGACACCGCCGGCCCGCGCACGCTCACCGTCTCGCTGCGGCTCCGCGGTCTGGACACCCCCTCGATCGCCGCCGAGCGGCTCCCGAAGGCACTCATCCACCGGAACGTTCCGGGCGAGCGCGTGCACGACTTCCTGGCCGAGCTCGACCGGCTGTGGCGCATCCACTCGCCCCTCGCCGCCTACGGCCCGAGCCAGCGGTGGATCGCCGTGGCACAGGGGATGCGGGACGCGGGCTGGCCGGTCGTCGGCGGCCGGACGCGCTGGCGGCTGGGCGAGCTGACCGTGGCGTGGGATGCGGTAGCGCCGAACCCCTGAAGCAAGCGGCCCTTCGCGCAGCCCGCTCACGCCTCCGCCCGCGACCTCCACAGCAGCCAGAGGAAGTACGGCGCCCCGATCACGGCGGTGACCAGACCGACCGGGATCTGCGCGGGCGCGATCAGCGTCCGGCCCACCGTGTCGGCGACGCTGACGAGGATCGCCCCGAGCAGCGCGGCGACCGGCAGCACGCGCGCGTGCCGTTGACCGACCAGCGATCGGGCGGCGTGCGGAGCGACCAGCCCGACGAAGGCGATCACGCCGACGGCCGCCACGGCCGCGGCGGTGAGGGCGACCGCGATCGCCAGCAGCCCGAGCCGGGCGCGGCCGAGCCGGACGCCGAGCACCCGCGGGGTGTCCGGGTCGAGTCCGACGATGTCGAGCTCCCGGGTGGCCGCCGCCAGCAGCGGCACCGCGACCAGGAGCACCACCAGCACCGGCAGCACCTGCGGGAACGTGCGGCCGTACGTCGAGCCGGACAGCCACACCAGGGCTTTCGCGCCGTTGAACGGGTCGGTCAGCACGATCAACAGGCTGGTCAGGGCGGTCGCGCCGGAGGAGACGCCGATGCCGATCAGGATGAGACGGTTCTGCTCCAGCCCACGCCGTGCGGCGAGGCCGAACACCAGCAGGGCGGCGGCCGCCGCACCGGCGAGCGCTGCTCCTCCGACCAGCCAGAAGCTCGCCAGCGGGACGGCCGTGATGACGGCGATCGCTCCAACGCCCGCTCCCCCGACGACGCCGAGGATGGCGGGTTCGGCGAGCGGGTTGCGCGACACCGCCTGCACGATCGTGCCCGCCAGGGCGAGGGCGGCACCTGCGAGGAGTGCCGCGGCGACCCGCGGGAGGCGCGTGTCGAGCACGAAGGACACCACGCGTCCGGCGCGACCGGTGATGCCGTTCCACACGTCGCCGAGAAGCAGGCGCGCATCCCCCAGGAGGACGGCAGCGACCAGCGCGGCGACGAGAGCGACGCAGCAGACCACCAGCGTGATCACGAAGGCGCGCCTGCTGCGCAGTTTCACCGCCGCGTTCGTCGCGGTGTTCGACGACGTGTCGCGCGACCGGTACGCCAGGAACACGAGCACGCCGGCGCCGAAGACCGTTGTCACGATCCCGGTCGGCACCGCGACGCCCGCCTGCCCGCCGAACACCGCGCGGAGCAGCACGTCGGCGATCAGGACGACGAGCATCCCCGCCACCGCGGAGGCCGGCAGGAACGCCCGATGGCGGGCCAGCCCGGGCACCCGCGACGCCAGCAGCCGCACGATCGCGGGCGCGCACAGCCCGACGAACGCGATCGGCCCTGCGATGGTCACCGCCACCGCCGAGAGCAGCACCGCGAGAACCACGACCACCGCGCGGGTGGTGCGCGGGTTCACCCCGACCGAGGCGGCGCCGTCATCACCGAGGGCGAGGATGTCGAGCCGCCGGCAGAGCACCAGCAGACCCGCGAATGCGACGACGGCGAGCGGCAGGAGCTGCAGCACCCCGTCCATCCCGGTCTGCACGAGCGACCCGTTGCCCCACGCGAACAGACCGGTCGTCTCCTGCGAGTAGAAGAGCAGCAGCATCCCGCTGACCCCGCTCAGCGCGAGCGTCAGCGCGGAACCCGCCAGAACCAGCCGGACCGGGCCGGCTCCCCCACGCGACAGCCCCAGCACGACGACGGCCGCGATCAGACCGCCGCAGAAGGCGATCGCTCCAGCCGGGAGCACCGGAAGGGAGATGCCGAAGGCGGCGACAGCAACGACGGCCAGGTAGGCACCCGCGTTCACCGCAAGCGTGTCGGGAGCGGCCAGGGGATTCCGGGAGACGGACTGCAGGGCCGCCCCCGCCGCGCCCAGGGTCGCGCCGACCACGAGCCCGGCGGCGAGCCGGGGCAGCCGGGAGGCGGCGAGCACGGCATCCGCCTGCGCTGCACCCGACTCCCCCGCCCCCGCTCCCCCGGTCAGAGCACGCCAAAGGGCGTCCGGCGCGAGCACGGCGGTCCCCTGCGAGAGGTGGATGAGCGAGAGCGCCACCACCGCGACCGCGGCCGCGCAGGCCAGAAGGGCGAGCCGTCCGCCGGCTCCCCGGCGGACGGCGACGGCCTGCGTCACTTCGTGAGGGCGTCGACCAGCGCCGCGACGTACTGCTTCATCGACGCGGGGCCTCCGAACATCCAGATGCCGTCGGGCAGGCGGTGCACGTCGCCGGCCGTGACGAACGGGAGGGAGGCCCACACGGCGTTATCCTTCAGTGCACCCTGGAACGGGTCGCTGCCGTCGACGTCGTTCGCGATGTAGGCGAACTGCACGTCTCCGAGGGATGTCAGCCCCTCCACGTCGGTCGCGGCGAGGCCGTACGCCTCGTCGCCCTTCAGCGTCCACGGGTTGGCGAGGCCGAGCTTCTCGTTCACGTCCGAGATCAGTGACCCGGCCGCGTACGGACGCACGGAGACGCTGTTGCCCTGCACCCATCCGTCGGCGAACGCGACCTTCGCACCGGACAGGCCCGCATCGGCGAGCTTCTTCTTGCCGTCGGCGACCGCCGTCTCGAACGACGCCAGCTCGGTCTTCGCGCGGTCCTCCGTCCCGGTCGCCTTCGCGATCAGGTTCACGTTGTCGGTCATCTGCTCCAGCTGGCGGGAGGCGTCGGCCGACCGGACCACCAGCACCGGCGCCACGCGCTCCAGCTGGTCGATGGCGGAGTCCGAGAGGTCGGCCGTCGCGACCACCAGGTCCGGCTTGAGCGCGGCGACGGTGTCGACGCTCGGCTCCCCGCGCGTCCCGATGTCTTTCACGCCCTTCGGCAGCTTCTCCGCCGTGTCCCAGGCGCTGTAGCCCTTCACATCCGCGGCGCCCACCGGTTCGACGCCGAGGGTCAGCAGCATCTCGACCACGTTCCACTCGGTGCCGACGACCTTCTTCGCCGGACCGTCGAGGCGGACCTTCTCGCCACGGGCGTCGGTGACCGTCAGGGCGGCCCCGCCGTTCGTCTCGCCGCTGGCGGGTTCGGTCGTGCCGCAGCCGCTCAGCGCGATCGCGGCGGCGACCGCCAGGGCTGCCACGGGCAGGTGTCGTCGGATGTTCATCGGGTCCTTTCGGTTCGGAGGTGGTGGGCGCCGACGGCCCGCGTGCGCGGGACACCGGAGATCGGATCGGTCTCGACGTCGATGCGGATGGCGTAGACGTCGGTCAGGAGCTCGGGGTCGTACACCTCGGCCGCGGAACCGGCGGCGACGACGCGGCCGGAGCGCAGGAGCACGACGCGGTCGGAGACGGCGGCGGCCTGGTCGAGGTCGTGGAGTACGAGGCCGACGGTGACGCCGTGCAGGTCCGCCAGCTCGCGGACGAGGTCGAGGATCTCCACCTGGTAGCGCAGGTCGAGGTACGTCGTCGGCTCGTCCAACAGCAGTACATCCGTCTCCTGTGCGAGGCAGCACGCGAGCCACACGCGCTGCAACTGGCCGCCGGAGAGCGACTCGACACCGCGGTCGGCGAACGCCGCGACGCCGGTCAGCTCGAGCGCGCGGTCGATGGCGGCGCGGCCCTCCGGGTCGGTCGAGCGGAAGCGACGGCGGTACGGGTGACGGCCGAAGCCGACGACCTCGCGGACGCTCAAGCCCGCGGGCGTCGGACGGCTCTGGGCGAGCAGGGTGACGCGGCGGGCGAACTCCGGGCGGGAGAGGGCGAGAGCGTCGACCATCTCCGTCGCGTCGGCGTCTGCCGCGCCGGGGAGCAGCACCGAGCCGCCGCGCGCATCCTTCAACCGTGCGATCGCGCGGAGGAGTGTCGACTTGCCGCTGCCGTTCGGGCCGATGAGGGCGGTCACGCGCCCGCGCGGGAGGAGGAGATCCGCGCCGTGGACGACGTCGACGCCGTCGTAGGCGATGGTCACGTCAGAGGCGAGAAGGCCGGCGGTCGCAGTCACGAAAGTTAGGTTAGCTTAACCTAACTCGGTCGCCAAGCGGCAGCCGAACACAGCGGCCCAGCGGCGTCGCGTCAGCCGTTCAGGAACGCGGGGTGCGGGTGACGGCGCCCAGACGCGGGATCCGCGGAACCTGCGCAGCCGAGCCGGCCTCCGGCGGCACCACGATCTCCTGCCCAGCGGCGACCCGCACGCCGTCCGCCTCGACGGTGAGCGTGGCGTCGGGATCGGTCGACCGCTTCACCACGGCGAGCGCGATCGGACCCAGCTCGTAATGCACCGCCGACGAGGTCACGGCGCCCACCTCGCGGTCGGCGGCGGAGACGACCGCTCCGGATGCGGGGAGCACGCCCTCCGACCCGTCCAGATGAAGCATGACCAGGCGCCGCGGCGGGTGGCCCAGGTTGTGCACCTTGGCGACGGTCTCCTGCCCGCGGTAGCAGCCCTTGCTCAGGTGCACCGCCGTGCGCAGCCAGTCGAGCTCGTGCGGGATGGTCCGCTCGTCGACCTCCGTCGAGAAGCGCGGTCGCCAGGCCGCGATGCGCAGGGCGTCGGCGGCCAGCGTTCCGGCGACCGACAGCTCGCCCGAGCGGACGCGGGCGACGATCGAGGGCAGCGCGTCGCGCGGGACGAGGCGCTCGCTCCACGACCATCCCGCTCCGGGATGCTCGCCGTGCGCATACTGATGACCGCCCGGCGTCACGGCGCGCCAGGGATCGTGCCAGACCAGGGGAACGGCATTGGGCGCCGCCAGCGGCAGCGGCGGGTCGCCCAGCGTGCCGATCGTGGCGAGGTCGGCCGTGCGGTCGGCGAGCTCGACGCGCAGCATGAAACGCATGGAGTCGAGCCAGCCGAGCAGACCCTCCGCCTCCGGTCGGTCCACCAGCAGCCACAGGGTCTCGCCGTCGTCGACCAGCCGGACGGCGTGCTCGACACGACCCGTCACATCCAGCAGCAGGGTCTCCGACGACTCCCCCGGCCGCAGCCCGGTGAGCGCCTGGCTCGTGAGCGAGTTCAGCCAGCTGAGACGATCAGGACCCTGGATGGTCAGAACGGCCCGGTCGGACAGGTCTACGATCGCGCCGCGCTCCGCGAGGGCGCGCTGCTCGGCGAGGGGGCTGCCGTAGTGCGTGGGAACGCCCGTGCCGTCGGTGTCGACGGCGCCCGGCAGATCGAGGAACGGGGAGCGCTGATCGGGCTCCAGCTGGTCGGACATCGGCGGCGCCTCTCAGTCGACCTTGGCGAGCCGGGCGGAGGCGTGCGTGCGCAGCTCCTGGCCCAGGGCGGCGATGTCCCACGCCCACAGCAGGTGGCCGTCCACCAGACCGTAGAGGCGGGTCGCCGCGGTGTATTCCTTCGCCCCGGCCGTCCGCAGCACCGCGTCGGTCGCCAGGTCGATGCGCGGACCGGCCACCTGGCCGACGTAGATCTCGCTCACGCCGTCGGGATGGATGATCGAGACATCGATGTCGAAGGCGCCGTGCGAATTGCGCAGGGTCTCGACGGACTGCGCCGTGTTGAACGGGCGGGAGCCGACACCGGGGAGCATCGCGGGACCGGCGTCGCCCTCGACCAGCTTGCGGCGCAGCCGCCAGTAGCCGGTCTCGGCGGCGAGCGGCGTGTTCTGCTCGTCGAGCACCCACGAGGTCGCCGAGTAGTTGAGGTAGCCGAGCCCGTCGTGGCTGAAGCTGACGCGCTGGCCGAACTCCAGCTGGGTGTGCTCCTCGTCGACGGTGTAGTCGAGCACACCTGTGCCCTCCCAGACGCCGATCAGCCAGGAGAGAGGGACGAGCTCGGCAGGGAGATCGGTGGGGATCTCGATCATGGCTTCGGCCTCAGGGCTCAGCGCTGACCGCGGAAGAGGTTGTACACGACCACGCCCGAGACGCCGAGGATGGCGAGAGTGGCCAGGCCCAGAAGGCCGATGAAGAAGAGTTCGAGAGCGACCAGCATGCTGCCAGTCTACCCAGCAGCCGCCGACACCAGGGCAAGAACGCCTCCGAACAGGCCCAGGATGACGAAGCTGCCGACGAAGGTCACCGCGAGCCGGTCGATGAAGCCGTCCTTCTGCTGCGTCGCCAGCTGCGCGACGAATCCCAGGAGCACCGAGACGCCCAGCGCGAGGGACAGCCAGGAAGCGTACTCGGCCGATCGCGCCACCGTGGCGATGAGGATGCCGAGCAGCAACGAGACGGCCCACACGGCGCCGATGCTGGTGAGCGTGGCCCATCGCGGCAGCGGCGGCTGCACGGGGCCGGCCGCGGCGGCCGGACCCATCACGTGCATCGGCGGGGTGTCCGGGGTGTCGTCGCTCACCCTCCCATTGTGCCCCGGCGCGGGCCCGCGGCTGCTGCCGGACAGTGCGGGCGGCTGTTTCCGGTAGCATTACGGCACGGTTTCCCGGCGGGTGAGGAGGAATGTGTGGCGCAGCTTCTGATCCTGACCTCTGCGCCGAACCCCACCGCGCCCCGCACTCCAGGGGCGACCTCCTCGGTCTCCGACGCCGCCGGTCCGGGCGCGGAGGTGCTGCCGTCCCTCGCGCTGCTGAGCCACCGGGTGCGTCAGATCCCGGCCGAACCGGCCTCCCTGGTGAACGCCCCGAGCTGCGACCTCATCTTCGTGGATGCGCGGCGGGACCTGGCGAGTGCGAAGTCGCTCTGCAAGATCCTCACGACGACCGGCGTCACGGTCCCGCTCGTCCTGGTGCTCACCGAGGGCGGTCTCACCGCGGTCAGCGCGGACTGGGGCGTCAGCGACGTCGTGCTCGACTCCGCGGGCCCCGCCGAACTGGATGCGCGCATCCGTCTCGCCATCGGGCGCCAGACGCAGGAGCATTCTCAGTCGAAGATCCAGGCCTCCGGCATCACGATCGACGAGGCCAGCTACTCCGCCAAGGCCCACGGCCGCCAGCTCGACCTCACGTTCAAGGAGTTCGAGCTGCTCCGCTTCTTCGCGACGCATCCTTCGCGCGTCTTCACCCGCGAGCAGCTGCTCAGCGAGGTGTGGGGCTACGACTATTTCGGCGGCACCCGGACGGTCGACGTCCACGTGCGACGCCTGCGGGCCAAGCTCGGCGACCTGGAGTCGCTGATCGGCACCGTGCGCAACGTCGGATACCGGTTCAACGTGTACGAGGAGGAGAATGACCGCCTCCCTACGTCTCTCCGTCCCTGACCTCGGCGATCCCGCACAACGGCAGGCGTTCTTCGAGGTCGCCGCGGCCGCCGCGGAAGAGGACGGCGCCGACGCCTTCAACGAGCAGGCGCGCCTCGATCTCGACGCCGGCCGGCGCTCCCCCGTCGTCGCCACCGCGACCGGCGACGCGGCGGACGGACGGGTGGTCGCAGCCGGGGCGGTCGGACGCGGCGAACTCGACCTGGTCGTCGACCCGCTGTTCCGCGGCCTCGGCTTCGGAGAGGCCGTGCTCGAGGGGATGCTCGCGAGCGCGGCCGGGTCGCTGACCGCGTGGTCGCACGGGGCGCATCCCGCAGCCGCACGGCTGGCCGAGCGCTTCGGATTCGTGCCGGTGCGGCGGCTGCTCCACCTGACCGCCCCCGTGCCTCCGGCGTCGTCAGCGCCGGGCCCTTGGCCTATTTCCGCGCCGTATTCGATCGAGGCGTTCCGCCCGGGCGCCGACGACGAGGAGTGGGTGGCGGTCAACGCGCGCATCTTCTCGTCGCATCCCGAGCAGGGCTCGCTCACCGTCGACGATCTCCGCGACCGGATCGACGAGCCGTGGTTCGACGCGGACGACCTGCTCGTGCTGCGCGACGGCGACGGCCGGATGGTCGGCTACGACTGGGTGAAGGTAGAGGACGACGCCGGCGAGATCTACGTGCTGGGCGTCGACCCGGAGCTCGCCGGGCAGGGGCTCGGCCGGAGCCTCTTGCGCGCCGGGTTCGCCCGGCTGGCGGACCGCGGTGTCAGCACGGCCGACCTCTACGTGGAGGGCGACAACGAGTCGGCGCTCGCGCTCTACCGCTCCGCGGGGTTCGTCGACCACACGGTCGACATCCAGTACCGCAGGGACCGCACGGCGTAGCTCATCTACGCGGATTCCCTCCACAGGCAGCGTTTATCCACCGTTTACGCAGCGCCGTCACCACGGCCCGCTCCCGGTGCCATGATGGGGGGATGGACGAGCGCACGACTCTGGAGAACGGCCTTCTCGACACGGGGCTGGGCGGCAGCCTGGGCAGCGACTTCGACGACGACTTCGCTCCCTTCATCTACGAGCCCGACCCGACCCTGCCGGACGACCGCTACCTCGACCGCGAGCTGAGCTGGCTCGCGTTCAACCAGCGCGTGCTGGAGCTGGCGGAGGACCCGCTGCTCCCCGTGCTCGAGCGCGCGAACTTCCTCGCCATCTTCGCGAGCAACCTGGACGAGTTCTTCATGGTCCGCGTCGCCGGCCTGAAGCGCCGTATCGCCACAGGACTCGCTGTGCCCACGAACGTCGGGCGCGCCCCGCAGGACGTACTCGCCGACATCTCCGAGAAGGCGCACGAACTGCAACTGCGCCACGCACGGGCGTACCACGACCTGGTCCTCCCCGCCCTGCGCGATGCGGGCATCACGGTCGTGACGTACGACCAGCTCGACGACGCCGACAAGGTGCAGCTGCGCGAGATCTTCTCGCAGCAGATCTTCCCGGTACTGATGCCGCTCGCCGTCGACCCGGCGCACCCGTTCCCCTACATCTCGGGGCTCTCGCTCAACCTCGCCGTGCGCGTCCGCAACTCGCGCACGGGCAAGGAGCAGTTCGCCCGCCTCAAAGTGCCGCAGATGCTGCCGCGGTTCGTCCGCATCGACCAGCGCGAGACCGTCGGCCAGGTGCGCTTCATCACCCTCGAGGAGCTCATCGCCAACCACCTCGGCGACCTCTTCCCCGGCATGGAGATCCTCGACCACCACGTCTTCCGCGTCACCCGCAACGAAGACGTCGAGATCGACGAGGACGAGACCGAGAACCTCATCCAGGCGCTCGAGCGCGAGCTGCTGCGACGACGCTTCGGTCCGCCGATCCGTCTGGAGGTCACGGACGACGTCGACCCGGTCACCCTCGGGCTGCTCGTGCGCGAGCTCGATGTGACCGACCAGGAGGTGTACCGCCTCCCGGCGCCGCTCGACCTCGGCGGCCTCTTCGACCTCGCCAAGATCGACCGCCCCGACCTCCACTACCCGAACCACGTGCCGACCACGCCGGCGCAGCTGATGCCGAGCGAGCCGAACGCCAAGCCCGACATCTTCGCGGCGATCGCCCGGCAGGATGTGCTCGTCCACCACCCGTACGAATCGTTCGCGACCAGCGTCCAGGCCTTCCTGGAACAGGCGGCGGCCGACCCGCACGTGCTCGCCATCAAGCAGACGCTGTACCGCACCTCGGGCGACAGCCCGATCGTCGAGGCGCTGATCGACGCGGCGGAGGCCGGCAAGCAGGTGCTCGCCCTGGTCGAGATCAAGGCCCGCTTCGACGAGCAGAACAACATCTCCTGGGCCCGGAAGCTCGAGAAGGCCGGCGTCCACGTCGTCTACGGCCTGGTGGGTCTCAAGACGCACTGCAAGCTCGCCCTCGTCATCCGCGAGGAGAAGGGCGTGCTCAAGAGCTACAGCCACATCGGCACGGGCAACTACAACCCCAAGACCTCCCGCATCTACGAAGACCTCGGGCTCTTCACCGACGACGACCAGGTCGGCAAAGACCTGACCCGCCTGTTCAACGAGCTCTCCGGCTACGCGATCGAGAAGAAGTTCAAGCGGCTGCTCGTCGCCCCGCTGCACCTGCGGAAGGGGCTCCTCAAGCGGATCGACACCGAGCGGGCCAACGCCGAGGCCGGCCGCCCGTCCGGCATCCGGATCAAGCTCAACTCGATCGTCGACGAGGCCATCATCGATGCCCTCTACCGGGCGAGCCAGGCCGGCGTTCCGGTCGACCTGTGGGTGCGCGGCATCTGCGGAGTCGTGCCGGGCCGCGAAGGCCTGTCGGAGAACATCCGCGTCCGCTCGGTCCTCGGCCGGTACCTCGAGCACTCCCGCGTCTTCTCGTTCGTCAACGGCGGCGACCCCCAGGTGTACATCGGCAGCGCCGACATGATGCACCGCAACCTCGACCGCCGGGTCGAGGCGCTCGTCCGCCTCACCGAGCCCGAGCACCTGCGCGAGCTGAGCGACCTCTTCGACCTCGCGTTCGACGAGCGCACCGCCACGTGGAAGCTCGACCAGGACGGCGTGTGGACGCGGCACCACCTCGACGAGAACGGCAAGCCGCTGGTCGACCTGCAGAACAAGCTCATCCAGCAGTACAGTCACCGCCCACGCAGCACCCGTACGGGAACGAGGCGGTGAGCCCGGCCATCTACGCCGCGGGCGCCCTCTGCTGGCGCGTCGTGGACGATCGGATCGTCGTGCTCGTCGTGCACCGCACCAAGTACGGCGACGTGACGATCCCCAAGGGAAAAGTCGACCCCGGCGAGACGCTGCCGCAGACGGCCGTGCGCGAGATCGAGGAGGAAACGGGGCTGAAGATCGGCCTCGGAGTCCCGCTCGGCGTCTCGACCTATCCCCTCAGCAGCGGCCGCGAGAAGATCGTGCACTACTGGGCGGCGGAGGTCGGCGAGAAGGCCATCCTGCGCTCCACCTTCGTGCCGAACAGCGAGATCGCCGCGATCGAGTGGGTCACGATCAAGAAGGCGCGCGGCTACCTCACCTACGAGCGGGATGTCGAGATCCTCGACGCGTTCGACGCGCTCGTCCACCAGGGCATCACCTCCACGTTCGCGCTGATCGCGCTGCGACACGGCAAGGCGGCGCCCCGCGACCGCTGGGACGGCTCCGACGCCTCCCGGCCGCTCACAGAGCGCGGCGTCAAGCAGGCCGCGGCCGACGTTGCGACCCTCGAGACGTGGCGTCCGAAGCGGATCGTCACGAGCGACGCGGTGCGCTGCGTCACCACGGTGGCTCCGCTCGCGGCGGCGACCGGCATCAAGCCCCACCGCGATCACGACATCAGCCAGGACGCCTACGAGGAGGGCCGCGGGGATGTGCGGGGCGTCGTCGGCAAGCGCGTCCGCTCCCGCAAGACAGCCGTGCTGTGCAGCCACGGCCCGGTGCTGCCCGAGATCATGCGCGAGATCGCCCTGGCGACCGGCACGATGCCGGGCGCCTACCTCGACGACGCGGCCGATCTCGACACCGGCGGCTTCTCGGTCGTGCATCTCTCGGCGACGAACCCGGCGTCCGGGATCGTCTCCATCGAGACCTACGCGCCCCTGGAGGGTTAGCACACCGCACATCCATCTTCCATAGTTGCAGCTGAGATATCACCCTGTTAGTGTCGGTGAGTGCCATTCGGCACGTCTCCGTTCCACCAGAGGAAATGAATGACCAGCTCAACGCGCATCCGCTTCGGCGCGCTCACGGCAGCCGCTGCCGTGGTCGCCGGCGGATTCTTCGCCGCCGCTCCGGCCACTGCCGCGACCGGCACCCTGACGCTCGCCAACACCACGTTCACCGCGGGCGACTGGGGTGCGGGCCTCAACGTCGCGGGCTCCGGTTTCACCGCCGACGCGGTCGTGACCATCACCGTGGAGACCTCCGACCACACCGCCATCGACCTGCACGATGTGACGGCCGACGCATCCGGCTCCTTCCAGGAGACCTACACCCCGTTCGTCACGCTGCCCCTCCCGGCCGCGGGCGACACCCTCTCGGTGACCGCGACGAGCAACCTCGGTGACACCTCCAACTCGGTGCCGCTCACGGTGAACCCCGCGACGCTGCCGAAGAGCATCGTCTCGAGCGTCTCCACCATCACGACGGCGCAGCTGACCGACAAGAACAGCGGCATCTCCATCCTCGCCTCGGGTTACACCCCCGGCGAGCAGGTGAAGGTGACGGTCGACTACGCGGGTGACGCCCTCGACCTCGGCCCGTACACGGTCGAGGCGGACGGCTCCGTCGTCTTCGGCTTCTACCTCGCCGGCGGCGTCGCGACCGCCGGCCCGCTCACCGTGACGGTGGCCGGTCAGCAGTCCGGCGTCAGCCAGAGCGTGACCATCCAGGTCACCGGTGAGGACGTCGCCGTCGGCGGCGGCACCGCGCCGTCGCTCGGTGGCGCTGCGACCGCGGCGGCCTCCGGCCCGTCGCGCCTCCCCGTCGTCAGCGGCTGATCGGCGCCTGACGATTCGTGGCGGCGCGGACCCGATCGGTCCGCGCCGCCACTCGCGGTTCACGGCGCCCTCCATCCCACACACCCTCCGACCCCGCCCAGACCTGACCCGACGACAGAGACACCATGACGAACCGCCGCATCCTCCCCGCCCTGCTCTGCACCGCCGCCCTGCTCGCGTCCCTCTCCGCCTGTGCCCCCGGCGACGCGAAGCCCACCAACAGCGCCTCGCCGCGGCCCACCGCAACCGCCGAAGCCGCCCCCGCGCTGCCGCCCGGACTCTCCCCGTCCGAGCTGAAGGCGCTCCCCACCGCCTCCTTCGACGCGGTCATCCCCGGCCTCATCGCGGCACCCGAGAAGGCCGAGATCCGCACCGCGTTCCGTCTGGCCTTCGACACCGCCGCGTACGCCGGCGACTTCCGGACGCCGGTCGCGCTCATCCCCGCCAACAACTTCCTCGGCGAGCCGACCGTGGTGGTCCGTGTGAAGACGCGCGGCGACTGGTCACTCATCCTCACGCCGGCACGGAAGCAGCTCCCCTCGAAGGCGACCGCGGCCGACCCCGCACCCGCCCAGAGCGCAGCCTGGGTGCCGACGAGGCTGCTGCGCGTCTCGGCGACCCTTACCAAGCGGGTCGTGATCTCGACGGAGGAGCAGAAGCTCAGCATCCTGGATGGCGCGGGCCGCACCCTGCAGGAGTTCGCGGTCGGCGTCGGCACCGACTCGACGCCCACTCCGACCGGCACCGGCTACCTGCAGGCCCGCTACCTGGACCCCGCGCAGGGCCAGGAGGAGCACCGCATCCAACTCACTTCGCTGCATGCGACCGCGGCCGACGAGCCCTACGACGGTTCCGACGGCGGCCTCATCGGCATCCACTACCAGTCGACGGCGGCCGGCGCCGTCTCGCACGGCTGCGTGCGGCTGTCGGCCGAGGCGATCGCCGCCGTCGACGCCCTCCCCCTCGGGACACCGGTGCAGATCACCGGCTGACCCGCGGATTCACAGGAGCACGAGGACAAGAGGACGCCCGGCGTTAACCTCCCGTTTACCACCGCGGGGGACTCTGGACAGACACCGGGAATAGCGTCTCACGCGGGTCGCACCGACCCCGTCCTGTTGTTACTGATCCCCGAAGGGACAACTGTGAAACTCAAGCGCATCGGCGCTCCCGTGGCACTCCTCGCCGCAGCCGCCATCTCTCTCACCGCCTGTGCGGCGAACGAGGGCAGCACGCCGTCGACCACGACGGCCAAGGCCTCGAACCTGTCCGGCACGCTGAACGGCATCGGCTCGTCCGCCCAGGGCGCGGCGCAGACGGTGTGGGCCGCCGGCTTCCAGGAGGCCAACCCGAAGGCCACCATCAACTACGACCCGCAGGGCTCCGGCGCCGGCCGCAAGAGCTTCATCTCGGGTGCCGCCGACTTCGCCGGCTCCGACGCCGCGCTGAAGACCGAGGAGCTCGGCTCCACGTTCGCCGGCTGCGCCGCGGACAGCAAGGGCATCGACCTCCCCGTCTACATCTCCCCGATCGCGATCGCGTACAACGTCGACGGCGTGAAGGACCTCAAGCTCGACGCCGCGACCATCGCCGGCATCTTCTCGGGCAAGATCACCACGTGGGACGACGCCAAGATCAAGGACCAGAACTCGGGCGCCTCGCTCCCGTCGGCCCCGATCACGGTCGTTCACCGCTCCGACGACTCGGGCACCACCCAGAACTTCACCGAGTACCTCGCCGCGAACGCCCCCGACGTCTGGACGGCCCCGGCCTCCCAGACCTTCCCGTTCCAGGTCGGTGACGCAGCCAAGGGCACCTCGGGTGTCGCGGACGCCACCAAGAACGCGAAGAACTCGATCACGTACATCGACGAGTCGGGCTCGGCGGGCCTCAGCATCGCCCAGCTCAAGGTCGGCGACAACTACGAGAAGATCAGCGCCGACGGTGCTGCCGCCGTGGTCGCCGCTTCCCCCATCGCCGATGGTCGCGAGGCCAACGACCTGGCCATCCAGATCGACCGCAAGGACACCAAGAAGGGCGCCTGGCCGCTCGTCCTGGTCTCCTACATCATCGCGTGCCAGGAGTACAAGGACGCCGCCAAGGCGGACCTGGTGAAGGGCTACGTCGACTACATCATCTCGAGCGACGCCCAGAAGGCCGCTGCGGAGCAGGCCGGCTCGGCCCCGCTCGCGAGCGACCTGGCCGACAAGGTCTCCAAGGCCGTCGCCAGCATCAAGTAACACCACGCCGCTCGGCCTGGGCTGCCCCGCAGCCCGGGCCGAGCGGTGCTCCCGTCCTCAGCCGTCCCCCACGGCGCACCCGATGAGAGAAAGCAACGAATGACCGCCGGAACAGTAGGAGCCATCAGGCCGAAGGCGAAGGTCCGCCTCGGCGACCGGGTCTTCTCGACCAGCACCATCGTGGCCGGATCCCTGATCCTCGCCACCCTCGCCGCCGTTGCGATCTTCCTGGTCGTGCAGAGCATCCCGGCTCTGTTCGCCCACGCAGGCGAGCTGCCCAACAACGCGACGAACTTCTGGTCGTGGGTCTGGCCGCTCGTCTTCGGCACCATCTGGGCGGCGCTGATCGCGCTGCTGATCGCGACCCCGCTGTCCATCGGCATCGCGCTGTTCATCTCGCACTACGCACCGCGCCGTGTCGCCTCGGTGCTCGGCTACATCATCGACCTTCTCGCCGCCGTCCCCTCCGTCGTCTTCGGCCTGTGGGGCATCGCGACGCTCTCCTCGTTCGTCCAGCCCTTCTATGTCTGGCTCGGCGACAACCTCGGCTGGATCCCGTTCTTCGCGCCGCCGGTCTCCGGCACCGGCCGCACCATCCTCACTGCCGGCCTGGTGCTCGCCGTCATGGTCATCCCGATCATGACCGCCATCTGCCGCGAGATCTTCCTGCAGACCCCGCGCCTCCACGAGGAGGCCGCCCTCGCCCTCGGCGCGACGCGCTGGGAGATGGTCAAGATGGCCGTCCTCCCCTTCGCCCGCAGCGGCATCATCTCCGCCATCATGCTCGGCCTCGGCCGCGCCCTCGGCGAGACGCTGGCCATCGCGATGGTGCTCTCGCCCGCCCTGATCGTGAAGTTCGCGGTGCTGCAGGCACAGAGCCCGAACACGATCGCGGCGAACATCGCCCTGCAGTTCCCCGAGGCGACCGGCCTCGGCGTGAACGCGCTCATCGCCTCCGGTCTCGTGCTGTTCGTGGTGACCCTGCTCATCAACATGCTCGCCCGCTACATCGTCAGCCGCCGCAAGGCCTTCTCTGGAGCGAACTGATGGCCACGACCACCGCTACCGCCCCGCGCCCCCTCGCCAACTCCTACACCGCCGGCAAGCTGCCCCGCTGGGCGCCGTGGACGATGCTCGTCGTCTCGTGGGTCGTCTTCGCCGCGATCTTCGCGATGCTGGCCGCGAGCGGCGCGACGAAGGACTTCAACATCGTCGGCGCGATCTTCTTCGGCACCGTGCTGTTCGACGTCGCGATCTACACCACATCCCTGCTGGTCGAGGGCTCCCGCAAGGCCGTGGACCGGCTGGTCACCTCGCTCGTCGCGACCGCGTTCATCATCGCCCTCCTCCCGCTGATCTCCCTCGGCTGGACGGTCGTCTCGCAGGGTCTCGCCCGCTTCGACATCGCCTTCTTCTCGGAGTCGATGCGCAACGTCATCGGCGACGGCGGCGGCGCGCTCCACGCGATCGTCGGAACGCTCGAGATCACCCTCATGGCGGCGGTCATCTCCGTGCCGATCGGCCTGCTGACCTCGATCTACCTGGTGGAGTACGGGCGCGGCATGCTCTCGCGCGGCATCACCTTCTTCGTCGACGTGATGACCGGCATCCCCTCGATCGTCGCCGGCCTGTTCGCATACGCCCTGTTCGCGCTGTTCTTCGGTCCCGGCATCCGCAACGGCTTCATGGGGGCCGTCGCCCTGTCGGTGCTGATGATCCCCGTCGTCGTGCGGTCCAGCGAGGAGATCCTGCGGATCGTCCCCAACGAGCTGCGTGAGGCATCCCTCGCCCTCGGCGTCCCCAAGTGGCTGACCGTGCTCAAGGTGGTGCTGCCGACCTCGCTCGCCGGCCTCGTGACCGGCGTCATGCTCGCCATCGCCCGAGTCATCGGCGAGACCGCGCCGCTGCTCATCGTCGCGGGCTTCACGACGAGCATGAACTACGACCTCTTCAACGACCGGATGATGACCCTCCCGGTGTTCGTGTACACCCAGTACACGCAGGCCGCCGGGCTCCACGCGCAAGCCCAGATCGACCGCGCCTGGACGGGCGCCCTCGCGCTGATCATCATCGTGATGCTGCTCAACCTGGCCGGCCGCATCATCGCCAAGGCCTTCGCTCCCAAGTACGGCCGCTGAACCCGCACCCCAACACCCGACAGCCAAGGAATCACGTGTCCAAGCGCATCGAAGTCAACGACCTCAACGTCTACTACGGCAAGTTCCGCGCCGTCGAGGGCGTCTCGCTCACCATCGAGCCCCGCTCCGTGACGGCCTTCATCGGCCCGTCGGGATGCGGCAAGTCGACGTTCCTCCGCACCCTCAACCGCATGCACGAGGTCATCCCCGGCGCGTACGTCGAGGGTGAGGTGCTCATCGACGGCAACAACCTGTACGGCCCCGGCGTCGACCCCGTCCTCGTGCGCCGCCAGGTGGGCATGGTGTTCCAGCGCCCGAACCCGTTCCCGACCATGAGCATCCGCGACAACGTGCTCGCCGGCGTGAAGCTCAACAACCGCCGGATGTCGAAGAGCGAGGCCGACGACCTGGTCGAGAGCTCGCTGCAGGGCGCCAACCTGTGGAACGAGGTCAAGGACCGCCTCAACCTCCCCGGCTCCGGACTCTCCGGCGGCCAGCAGCAGCGTCTGTGCATCGCCCGCGCGATCGCCGTCTCCCCCGACGTCCTGCTGATGGACGAGCCGTGCTCGGCCCTCGACCCGATCTCCACGCTCGCGATCGAGGACCTCATCGAGGAGCTGAAGAACGACTACACGATCGTGATCGTGACCCACAACATGCAGCAGGCGTCGCGCGTCTCGGACCGCACCGCGTTCTTCAACATCGCGGGCACCGGCAAGCCGGGCAAGCTCATCGAGTACAACGACACCAACCAGATCTTCTCCAACCCGACCGTGCAGGCCACCGAGGACTACGTCTCGGGCCGCTTCGGTTGATCCGCGCGCGACCCCGCGGTCGCAGCAGACGCGAGAACGCCGCCGATCAGTGCGATCGGCGGCGTTCTTTGTGTGCGCTCGTCGTCTCCTGCCGGGCGATCTCGATCAGGAGGGGATGGCGACGATCGGTGGGCTCGTCGGCTTGTCGCTGCCACCGCTCGGCTCCACCGTGACGCCGACCGTGTCCCCCGCCGCCATGTCGCCGGTGAGCACGCGCCAGGTCGATCCCGAGTTCGCCGGGTTCATCGTCCCGGCGGGGATCGCCTGCCCGTCGCGCAGGTACCAGAGCTCGTAGGTCTTGTCGCCGGGAAGCGCCGGGAGGTCGTTGGCGACGAGCGCGGAACGTCCCAGTTCGCCCGACCACACGAGGGTCGCCGTTCCGCCGCCCTCGACCTGCGCGGTCGCCCGCTGCACGTCAGGAGCGGCGTTGATCTCTGCCAGGGCGGACGCCTGCTGCGATTGGTACGAGTTGCCGCCGGAGAGTGTCGAGCCGACGAACGCTCCGCCGACGAACAGCACGATCGCGGCTGCGGCGGCGCCCAGGAGAAGGGCAGGGCGCTGGAACCAGCGGCGCTGTGCGGCGCGCTCGGCGCGGCCCGGGGTGGCCTCGGGGGTCGCCACAGGGGTCGGAGAGGCGTCGGCTGCTTCGGCCGGGGCCGCGACGGGCCCTGCCGTCGGCTGGGCGACATCCTGAGCCGGCAGCTGCGGGGTGTTCTGCAGCTGCGCGAACAGCGCCGCCTTGAGTTCCGGGCGGGGCTGGACGGGCTCGGCGGAGAGCGCCAGTTCGGCGGCGACGTCCTCGAAGGCACGGGCCTCCTGCTCGTCGTCCGCGCCCAGGCGGTAGCCGAGGCGCCCGGCGTCTCGGTCGTCCTCGCGGGTCATGTCGTCACCCCCAGTTCCTCTCGCAGCCGTATCATCGCATCGCGCAGCCGAGTCTTCGCTGTGCCGAGCGGGATTCCGAGCTCGGCCGCGACCTCGGACTGGCTGAGCCCTCCGTAGTAGGCGAGGGTGACGGCCTGCCGCTGCGGCTCGCTCAGTTTCGCCATGGCCACCTCCACCCTCTCGTGCTCGACCCGGACCTCCACCGTCTCGGCCACCTGGTCATAGGCGGTCGGGAGGTCGCGGATGCCCACCATTGTGTCCCGATCGCGCGACGCCTGAGATGCGCGGATCCGGTCGACAGCGCGCCGGTGGGCCATGGTCATGATCCACGTCTGCGCTCGACCTTTATTCGGATCGAACCGCGGAGCGGATTGCCACGCCTCGAGGAAGACCTCCTGGGCGACCTCCTCCGACTGCGCGCCGTCGATGAGCAGGCGGCGGATCAGCCCGAGGACGCGCGCCGCGGTCAAGTCGTAGAAGCGCGAGAACGCTTCCTGATCGCCGGCGGCGGTGCGGACGAGGAGGGCGTCGAGGTCGACCGCAGGGGCGTCGTCCACGTCGTCTCCGCTCTCATCCGGCCTGCCGGGAGTCGTCCCGCCGATGCTCGAACGGGCTTCTCCTGGCAGAAGAGTGCCGGGCCGCAGAACGCCTCTCGGCGCGAGGCCGCTCGAAGCGGCTAGTTTTGGAGCCCGGGGTTACTGCGGCCCGGCGACATCCAGTGTACAGGAGCGGTTCGCGGCGCCTATCGGCGTGGCGTTCGCAGCGGGAGAACGCGGATGCCGCCGCAGGGGTTGACCTGCTCAGTCGAGCGATCCCGACCGCCACAGCCGTGCGCACGCGGTCAACTCCTCCGCGGTGCGGGTGAAGCGCAGAGCCCGTGTGGTCAGCTCACTCGCCCGCTCCGGGTCGAGCACGTCGCGGTCGTCGGCGACAGAGGCGGCCCCGGCTGCTGCGACCCGGCAGAACGCAGCCGCCCGGTCGAGCGCGACGGCGAAGTCGCCCTCGAACAGGCCACGGAGGATGCGGTCGGCGAGCTCGGTGATCTCCGCCGGTCCCGCCGGATTCGGGGCGCCTGCCACGACCGCGTCGATGGACCCGAGCACCTCGGTGCCGCGCTGGAACAGGTACGCGGTGCCCTCCGCATCCTGCCGGATGAGAAGCCGGATGAGGTAGATGCGCCACAGCGCGCCCGGCAGGCTCTTTGCGTTGGACCGAGACCACAGTTCGGCGAGCGCATCGATGCCGTGCTGGTCGGTGAACGCGACCAGCCGGTCCACAACCTCCGCGTCCGGGTTCTCGCGCACCCGCGCGAGCAGGGCACGGGCGGTCTCGTGCGCGACCCTGCTGATCTGCGCGGGATCCTCCCCGCCCATGAAGGCCTCGAACATCCCACTCGTGAACAGCGCGGGCTTGTGGAACCGGTCAGACATCCCCCTATTCTGCCCCCGCCGCGGGACAGGGTGAATCCACGCTAGATTGGAGGTGAGGGCCTGTAGCTCAGTTGGCAGAGCATCGGACTTTTAATCCGCGGGTCGTGGGTTCGAGCCCCACCGGGCCCACCCTTATCAGCACACTGCAGTGGTTCGGGATCGTGAACTACCCGGAGGAACCATGGCCATCACCGCGCCGGAACACGAGCGCGACTGCTGCCAAACCGCCTACCTGCTGCGCTCACCAAGGAACGCACGGCGCCTGATGGATGCGATCGAGAGCGCGCATAGAGGCGACGCCATAGAGCGCCCCCTAGTCGAGGAGTGATCGGAAGCACCTTGCTCGAACCGGTTCGACACTGGGTGACATAACGGTGCGTTCAGGCTCGGAATGGGGCGGACGGCACCCAAATGTTGCGCGAAACAACATCTATTGGCGGCGCAAAGCGTTTGCGCTAAGGTGACTGTCGAACCGGTTCGACAATGCGGTGCCGAAGTCCGTCACCGTTTTGATGCGAAGGAGCATCCGACCATGTCACTCACCCACTCGACCGTCGCGAGCAGGCGATCTCGCCGCCGGTCCCCCCTGTTGCGCATCTCTGTCGCGGGCGCTGCAGCCGCTTCTCTGGTCGCTGCCGGAGCAGCGCTTCCTGCCGTCGCGGCAATCGGAGGAAACACCCTCTCCATCGACGCGGCGTCGGTCGTGCGTCCCGTCACGCATGTCGCCGCCGGCGGCCTGTACGGTCTCGCGACCGCGAGCACGCCCGATCCCGCCTCGTTGCTGCCGCTGCACGTGAACCAGTTCACCCAGCCGGCACCGGACGTCCAGCAGTTGGGGAACGGCGCGACCACTCCATCCGGCGACGCGCTCAAGGTCGCGCCGTCGCTGATCTTCGCGGGAGGCCAGGAGACCGTCCGCATGCCGGATATCTACCCGGACTGGCCGTACAAGTGGGTCAGCTGGAGCGACTACCTGTCGAAGGTCGACACGATGGTCCAGGCGCGCGTCTCGGCCACCTCCACAACCAACATCAACGGGTGGGAGCTGTGGAACGAGCCGGACGGCACCTGGAACACCTCGGCGGCCGGTCCGTTCAACGACGGCTGGTCGCGCATCTACAACGAGGTCAAGAAGTACGACACCGTCACCCCGATCGTCGGCCCGAGCATCTCCAGCTACAACCACGACTGGATGACCAGCTTCCTCACCGCCGCGAAGAACGCCGGCACCGTGCCGGATGTCATCAGCTGGCACCTGTGGAGCTCGGACGCCCTGCCCGGCGAACTGGCCGACCTGCGCGGGATCGAGAGCTCACTCGGCATCTCGCCGCGCCCGGTGTCGATCAACGAGTATGCCTGGCCCGACCAGGTGGATGTGCCCGCAGCATCACTGCGCTACCTCGCGACCTTCGAGCGCGCCACCGATGTCCGTGACGCCGAACGCGCCTACTGGTACGAGTCCGGCACGATGAACGGCCTGTTCGTCAACGGGCAGCCGACCGGCACCTACTGGCTCTACAAGTGGTACGGCGACATGACCGGCAACATGGTGTCCGTGGCCCAGAACGGCCTGCAGGACGGCATCGCCTCACTGGACACGACCCGCAAGATCCTCACGGCCGTCGTGGGCGGCGCAACCGGCGACAACACCGTGTCGGTGAAGAACCTCAGCGGCTTCGGCTCGTCGGTCGCGGTCACCGTGCTCTCCACGCCGGACTCCGGCCGCCTGCACGCCGTGTCCGCTCCGACGACCATCTGGTCGGGATCCCTCACGGTCACCAACGGAGCCATCAGCGTCCCGCTCACCGGGCAGGACCCGGGCGCCGCGTACGAGATCGTCGTCACGCCGACCAGCGGACCGGTCACCTCGTTCCAGCAGACGTACGAGGCAGAGAACGCCTCCGTGGTCAACGGCATCCGCTACTCCTCCTCCGCCGCGTCCAGCGGCGGATACGTCGGCGGCCTGGACAACAGCGGCGACATGCGGAACGACAGCTTCGTCGACTTCCTGGTCAACGTCCCGGTCGCGGCCGACTATAGCCTTTCGATCCGCTACGCCAACGGCACGGGTGCCACCTCCACCCAGGGCATCGCCTACGACGGCGGCGCCTGGAGCACGGTCAGCTATCCCGCGACCGGCGGATGGGGCGCCCAAGGGAAGTTCGCGACGGTCTCCGGGCCGACCCTCCACCTCACCGCCGGATACAACATGATCCGGCTCGCGAAGGGGTCGCCGTACTTCGCCGGAGGCACCGGTTACGCCGAGCTCGACTCCATCTCCCTGTCCACGACAGCTGCCGTTCCCGGTTGGTCGCAGCCGTCGAACCCGCCTGCGGCGACCTTCGTCCAGCGGCTGGAGGCGGAGTCCGGAACAATCTCCGGCGGCAACGTCATCGCCTCGTCGAACGCGTCCGGCGGAAGCTTCGTCGGCGGACTCGACTCCTCCACCAGCTCGGTCACCTTCCGCCCCAACGTCACCACTGCCGGCACCTATCGGCTCCAGCTGGGCTACGCCAACGACGGTGGCTACACGCAGAACGGGACGTTGGATGCGGTGGTCGGGCTCACCGTCAATGGCGGGGCCGCGACGAACGTGACCCTCCCCGTCACGGGGCCGTGGGGTGCGAACGGCGGATCCTTCCCGGTGGCGACCACGACGGTGCAGCTCAACGCCGGCACGAACACGGTCACGATCGCCCACCAGGCGAACCAGAACTACGCGGAGCTCGACTACGCGCAGTTCTCCTCCCCGGCGGGTGCGGTCGTCCGATAAGAGACACCGCTTCTCGAGTGGCGCCTGTCACCCCCAGCATGACAGGCGCCGCCCGGAAGGGCCGGACCCGGGAGATCGGGTCCGGCCCTTCGCTGCTCGACGGCGCCGTAGGACAAGCTCTTGCCCGCCGCGGAACGTTCAGTCGACCGATCGTGTCGGGAGACGGCTCTCAAAAGTCTCGAGCGCCCGAAGAGCAGCAGGGCGGAGGCTCTCAATCTGCTGAAGCGCAAACGATCTGAACTCCTCGAGCGCCCGATCGATGTCGGGTTCGTAGCCGAGGATGAAGGCTCGAGGGCCCGCAAGGATCGAATAGTCGTCGACGGTGGAGAGCAGCGCGACGGCATGGTCCGGCGCCAAGAGCATCATGTTGAGGCCGAAGAACTCGTCGCTGCAGGCGTGGAGCTCCGATTGCGTCACGTCGACCTCGAAGGCCATCGTCGTCGGGTCCACAAACGCATCGTCATTCGACACGGCGATGTAGCCCCCGATGCCGTGCACGGCGCTCGCTCTGATGATGCGCTCGATCTGGTCGGGGTCGATCCGCGATGCAGCCTCCTGTGCGAGAACGAAGGAACCCGTCGCGGACAGCCACTCGGCGCGGAGGTCGTAGGGGCCGTCGGCGGCAGCGTCCCTCAGGCCGACGACGGCCTGGAGGCGATCGGGGTCAGTGATGCGCTGCACGAGTGTCCAGCGTCTTCCGAAGGACGAGCACTATCGCCACGCCCACGCAGAAGCCCGCTCCCGCCGCGAACAGGCCCACCCCGTTCGTCCACGCCCGGGAGAAGATCAGAGCGAAGCCTCCCGCTGCCAGCAAACCGTAGGCGAGAGACAGCGCGATCCCGGAGCGCCACCATGCGGGCGCCCGCCGCTCAGACCAGTCGACCGCCCAGCGCAGCCCGAGCCCGAGTGCCAAGCCGAGCAGCGTCGACGTGGGAATCGTCCAGATGAACAGGAACAACAGGTAGAAACCCGCGACCAGGGGCGGAGTCCACCCCAAGGGCGGCGCCATCGCCGTCCCGTGGATGAGCACGCCGAGTCCGGTGCACAAAGCGATCGAGTACCAGACGAAAGGTCCCCATCTCCTCTGGTGGCGGGTGGCAGGCCCCGACGGTGTCGTCGCCGCCTCCTCGGTCCGGCCGGAGGTTCGTGGGTCGCTCACACGCCAGAATCTACACCGGAGCCGCGATGACTCTTGGAGCAGCGGCCGTTGCTTGCTCGACGGCGTCTCGTGCGAGATAGGTTTCTCTCGTGGCTGTGTGGGAAGCGGACGATCAGGATCTCGGATTCCAACTGGCCAGGAACGGATTCGTGACGAAGTTCTACTCGGCAGCCGTCGTCGATGAGTCGCTCGCCTCCTTCCGGTCGGCCGGCTACCGCATCGTCCGGCTGGATACCGCATCCTGGACCGACGAAATCGAGCTTCACGACGCGCTGAGTACCGCCCTCGACTTCCCCGCCTACTACGGCCGCAACTTCGCCGCGCTGTCCGACTGCCTCCAGGACGTCGCCGAGCAGGCGTACGGATGGACGGAGGCCGACAGGGGACTCATCATCGAACTCGACCGCCTCGACCGGTTCCGCGCGACGATGCCGGCCGCCTGTCGGATCCTGCTCGACCTCCTCGTCGACACGGCTCGTCTCGGAGCACTCCTCGGCAACCGGATCCTGTGTGTGATCCGGTCGGATGACCCTCTCCTGGATGTCGGACCGGTCGGTGGCGCGGAGCCCCCGTGGAACCCACGCGAGTGGTTCCTCTCCGACCGCGTGGGCGGGGCCGCGCCGTGAGCGTGACCCCCGCTCACAGCGCAGCGATCGACGAGCTGCGGGCTCTCCCCGAGCTGTCGTGGGGTCAGACCGCTCTGCTGAGCTGTCTTGAGCGTCTCCGTTCGGGCGGCCCGACTTCCGCGAAAGAGGTCACCGTCGTCGAAGCGTGGGCGTTCGACGACGGCTTCTGCGCCATCTACGGATCGCCCTGGGGTCCCACCGTGGGGCTGCGTGTCACGGCAACCGGCGAGCAATACTCCGGTGCTTACACCGATCACCCGACGGCGGAGGAGTTCGGGACGGACATCGCCGACTTCAGTATCGCCGAGCCGCTGGGGCGCTTCGCCGATGAACTCGTCTTCGATGCCGGCGGTGTGGGCTGGTGGGGTGATCCCCCGTTTTCCAGACGGGTCAGTTGACCGCCATGCCACTCAGTACCACGTGCCGCCCCCGTCTTCGGCGGGTTCAGCTCGGTAGTCGAAGAGTGTCCACATCTCGTCGTTGAACCTGCGTCCAGCACGTAGTGGCAGGTGCGTGGTCCACCAGCCCTTGCCAGGCGCAACCGGTGTCGGAGTGAGCAGCCGCCGGAATTGCTCATCCAAGTCATCGACCTGGCGAACGAACTCTTCGAACTCCGGGAACCGTTGAGCGGTGGGATCGCGGAGAACCTGTTCGATGAAGTCTCGGGGCGCGAGATCGTTGAAGTATTCGGCAACGTAGTCGTTATAGCCGCCTGCGACGTTGGTGATGATCGCGTAATAGTCGTGGAGCAAACTAGCGGAGTCACGCTTCCTGCCCGTCCCCGGATACGGCCGCACGACGTTCTCCACGTAGGTCGCGAATTCAGACACGCGTGAAGGATACCGGCGGCGGCCGTAGCCTGCGGCGTGAGCGGCGCTCACCCTCGGCGCGGCGCTCGGGGAGCTCGCAGTAGCACCACAGTGAGGACGACGGTCACCAGGACGCTGTAGAGCCAGCTACCGACGACCGCGAGCAGCACGAGCCAGTGTTGGGACGACGGCGTCGCCGCGACGGACCAGATGGCGGCGGCGAGGAAGGCGGACATGACCAACGTGGCCGTCCACCGCGCGGTCAGCCGCCAGGCCATCCCCCACGTGCTCACCGGCCGCGGGGGCGTTGTGACACCCGCCAGCCATCCCCCGGGCTGCGCGAGTCCCGGCGCTCGGCTTTCTTTCATGGGCGTCAGCGGGCGCGCGACCGTGCGGTCCGATCGGTGCCGCCGGCCGGGGTCACTCACACGCCAGAATCTACACCGGAGCCGCAATGAGCATTCAGCGGGTGGGCCAGTGCCAGGTGGGACGGTCGAGGAGGCCCTCCTGGCCGCGCACGTGGGTCTCCCCCAGCTGCTTCTCCAGGTGGATGCGGCTCACGTCGTCGACGAGGTCGCGGTCGGCCGCGGAACGCTGGATCGCGACCTGCAGCTCGTGGGAGTGCGTGACGACCACGAGCTGCGTGTTGGCCGACGCGGCGACGATCAGGGAGCCGAGGGCTGGCAGCAGGTCCGGGTGCAGGCTGGTCTCCGGTTCGTTGACGACCAGCAGCTGCGGTGGACGCGGTGACAGCAGCGCGGCCGCCCAGAGCAGGAAGCGCAGGGTGCCGTCCGACAACTCCGCGCCCGCGAGCGGACGGAGCAGCCCGGGCTGCCGGACGGCCACCGAGAACTGCGCGCCGTCGACCACGATCTCGACCCGGCTGCCGGGGAACGCCGCATCCACGGCCGCGTCGAAAGGGCCGCCGCCGCCCGACTCGCGGATGGTCTGGATGGCCGCCGCGACATCCGTCCCGTCGGCGGCGAGCACCGGCGTGCGCGTTCCGAGCTGCGGAAGCCGCGCCGGGGCCGCCGTGTCGGTGCGGAAGTGGTCGTAGAAGCGCCACGCGCGCAGGTTCTCGCGCACCCGCAGCACCTCCGGGGCACGGACGGGATCGACGACCTCGGTGAGGATGCTCTCGAACGTGCGCAGGGTCTTCCCGAGCTCCGTCCAGCCGCCGTCGTCGCCGCGCACACGGACGTGGCCGCCGCGCCGCTCGGCCGCCAGGCTCGACGGTCGAGGCGCAGGACCCGTCCACACGGTCTCCAGCTTCAGCTCGGGATCGCGGCCGAACGCGGTGTCCTTGCTGGGCTGCGGCAGTCCGAGGTCGAGGGCGTAGCCGATGCCAACGCCGTCGTCGTCGAGCTGAACGCCCAGCCGGAGCGCGACCGGATCACGACGCACAGTGCCCTGGACGGGCGCGTCGCCCTGGAGCATCGCCCGGCCGAGCCGCTCCGGACCGGCCCATAGGGTGGAGTCGAGTCCGCCCTCGCGCGCGATCGCGACGACCACCTCATCCCGCCCGCACCCGGCCAGCAGGCGCAACGCCCGGTAGAGCGACGACTTGCCCGCCCCGTTCGCACCGGTCACCACCGTCAGCCGCCCCAACGGGATGACGAGGTCGCGCAGCGAGCGGTAGCCGGAGACGGCGACGGTGGAGATCACTCCGGGATCGTATCGAGGGCCGCCGACGCGAGTCTCAGCGGCCGCACGGTGAGGTCAGAGCGCATCGACCCACGGAAGGAACGCATCGCCGGACCGCGCGCGCTCCACCCGCTCGAGGGCGGCCCCTCCCACCATGATGACGGTGCCGCCGAGGGGAAACCGCGAGACGGTCGTCGTCGCCTCGTACGCGCGCCCATCTGCCGTCGTCGCGACGGAGACAATCGTCCAGTCCTCCACCGTCTCGGAGAAGCGTCCGGCCGCGGCTGCGGCGACGAGGTCGCGGAGGACGGCGACGCCGGCTCCGTCGTCCGTCAGCGTCCACTCCGCGTGCTCGACCTCCGCCGTGAGCTGATCGAGGTAAGCGTTCCACCGCACAGCGGCCGCCCCTTCCCGCCGCGGCTGCAGCGTGACGGAGGCGTCCTCGCGGCCGCGGAGCACATCCACCGCGTCTCCGAACTCCGCCGCCACTTCCGCGACCAGCGTCGTCAGCAGAGGCAGTATCCGCGGCGGCGGCGGGGCGTCGAGGTCGGGGGCAGGCGACAGCTCGGGAGCGGGATCGGGTAGGCGCGTTCCGGAGGGGATGCGGAGGCGCACCCGGTAGTCCGGGCCGCCATAACCAGCCGGGTGGTCCTCGGTCGGCACCCGGTCGACGTCGCGTTCGATCCGGTCGTCGGGGTCGTTGGTGCGGTAGTGAGCACCGGGGACCGGGACCATGCGCTCGTACCACGCGACGATCCGCTCGACGCGCCCCGTGACATCGGCGAGAGGCACACGGTCGTCATGCGGATGGAGTTCGTGGAGATACGTGGGAACGCCATCGTGGGCCGACGAGTCCTGGGTGGGAGCGCGGAGCGTCAACGTCACATCCTCGCCGGCCGCGAAAGGCGTGCCGCAGCAGGCGAACTCCGCGGAGAACACGAGTACATCGATGGCGGAGGCGGCGTCCATGTCGCAACGCTACCGGGCACCGGAAATCATGCAACGAACTGTTCACCGAGCGGCCCTAGCGTTGCGACCGTGACCATCTCGCGCCCGAGCGTGCCGGATGTCGATGCCGGCACTCCGCGCTCGACGCCGGCCGTGGATGCGGCGACCCGCACCCGGTCCGGGATGCTGGCGCGTGCGGTCCGGCTCTGGCCGGGAGTTGCGGCGCTGATGCTGGGCTGCGTTGCGGCCGTCGCGATGCTCGGCGTGGCGGCCGCCTCCGAGTTTCCGCTGTTCTCCGAGGCGTCGGCCGAGCGGGGGCGCGACTGCACGACGATCCGGAGCGCGCGCCATGCCCTCGACGCCGCGCTGGATGCACACCTCGCCGCGCTCGGAGCGCATCCCGTCGAGGCGGGGTCGGCGATCCAGGAAGCGGTGACGACATTCCGCGCGGACACGAGCGACATCGCGACGGACGCCGTGGAGCGCGCCCTCGATCCCGTCGACCGGAGGCTGGACGACCTGCAGGGCGCCGTCGGCGGGCACGCCTTCGCCGGCGACCCCGGCGCGGCACTCGCCGATGCGAACAGGGCCGCGGCAGATCTGCGGGAGTCGTGGGACGGACCGCTCGCCCGCGTCTGCCAGTGACTCGGACGCCGGATCAGCTGCCGGCGACCAGTGCCCCGACGGTGAGCAGCGACACCGAATCCTTCGTGCACGCCGTCACGCCCGCGTCCTTCACGAACAGCGACTCGGTCGACCCGGGCGGGTAGACCCGGAAGCCGTCGGCCTGCTTCGGAGCGCAGTCCGCCTCGGGGTAGTTCAGTGCCTGGGTGATGCGCAGCGGCGCCTGGGCGGTCCCGCCCGCCTTGAGCACGACGGTCGGATGCGGTGTACTGCGGTCGAACTCGGCCGCGGCACCCAGCTGCGTGCCGTTTCCATCGCCGACGAACGACACGCCCGGCCAGCCCTGCAGAGAGCATTCGCTGGAACCATTGTTCGTGAGCACGAGGGTCACCTCGACGCTGCCCGCCGCCCCGCCGCCACCCTGCGCGATAGTACCGGAGAGGTCTCCCGTGTCGCACTGGCCGTCGATCGGCGTCGAGGTCGCCGTGGAGGTCGGGGTCGGCCGCGACGTCGAGGTCGTGGATGCGGAGGGCGATCCGGTCGGCGCCGGACTCGGCGAGACGCATCCCGCCAGGAGGACGGCGAAGGCGAATGCGACGGCAGTCGCGGAGAGCGCGCGGAGGGTCGGAGTCCCGGTCATGGGCCCATCCAACCGGTCCCCGGCGGCCGAACCCGCGGGACCCGCCGGACGACGGCGACGGAACCGTCCCGAAGCCCTCGGAGGGCGGCCTGGCAGGATGGATGCATGAAAGCGCTCGGCACCTGGCTCGCACGATGGTGGACGATCGGGGTGCCGGTGATCGGCGTCGTGGTCCTGGTGGCGTTCTGGGCGGTGGAGCTGAACACGATCGCCGTCATCGTGATCGCCGTCGTCCTGGCCGGGACGGTACTGGCGGCCGTCCAGCACGCGGAGGTGGTGGCCCACCGGGTCGGGGAGCCCTTCGGTTCGCTCGTTCTCGCCGTCGCGGTCACCATCATCGAGGTGGCCTTGATCGTGACGCTCATGACCACGGGCAAGGACTCCCCCGAGCTCGCGCGCGACACCGTCTTCTCGGCCGTGATGATCACGATGAACGGCATCGTCGGCCTCTCGCTTCTGCTCAGCGCATCCCGACGCGAGTCCACCGCCTTCAACGCGCAGGGCAGTGGAGCGGCCCTGGCGACGGTCACCGCGCTCGCCACCCTGACGATGGTGCTGCCGAGCTTCACGTCGGCGCCCGGCCCGGTGTTCTCCGGACCGCAACTGGTGTTCGCGGCGATCGCCTCCCTCGCCCTGTACGGGATGTTCGTCTTCACCCAGACGGTGGCGCACCGCGACTTCTTCCTCCCGGTGGGCAGAAAGGGCAAGCCCCTGACCGAGGACGACCACGCCGAAGCGCCGACCAAGCGCGCGGCCCTGATCAGCCTCGGGCTTCTGCTCGTGTCCCTGGTCGCGGTCGTCGGATTGGCCAAGCTGGAGTCGACACCGATCGAGCGGGCGGTGACCGGGATCGGGCTGCCGCAGTCGTTCGTGGGCGTCGTCATCGCGCTGCTCGTGCTGCTGCCGGAGGGAATCGCCGCAGCCAAGGCGGCATCGCGCAACCGCACGCAGACGAGCCTCAATCTGGCGCTCGGCTCGGCGATGGCGAGCATCGGGCTCACCATTCCGGCGATCGCGGTCGCGTCGATCTGGCTGCCGGGCGCACTGCACCTCGGACTCGGGTCGAGTCAGATCGTTCTGCTGGTGCTGACAGTGCTCGTCAGCATCCTCACCATCGTGCAGGGACGCGCGGTGCGGCTGCAGGGCGGCATCCACCTGGTGCTGTTCGCGGCGTTCATCTTCCTGTCGATCGCGCCCTAGCTCGCGACATTCGTGCCGAATGTGCGGTTTGGCGACGCCAGAACGCACCGGCACGAATCTGCGCAGGTCAGGCAGTCGCGGCGTCGAAGAGCTGGGCGGCGGCGAGGCGGGCCGCGTCGGGCGTGCCGCCGCGCATGGCGGCACTCGCCGAGGCGCCGTCGAACAGCAGGGTCAGCTGGATGGCGAGGGTGCGGGGGTCAGCTGCTCCGGCGGCCGCGGCCTGGCGCTCGAAGTAGGCGGTCAGCTCGTCCTTGAACCCGCGGGCGACCACGGCGGCGGGATGCTCGCGGTCGCGCAGCTCGGTCGCAACGTTGACGAAGGGGCAGCCGTAGAAGTCGCCGGCCTCTGCGGCGGCGTGCAGGGCGTCGAAGACGTGGAGCACGCGGTCCCGTGGGGCGGCACCCTCGTCGGCGTCGAAGTATCCCGTGACGACACGCGGCCCGTACTCCTGGAGCATGGTCGCGACGATCGCATCCTTGCCGTCGAAGTGCTGGTAGATCGAGCGCTTCGAGACCTCGGCCTCCTGGGCGAGCCGGTCGACGCCGACCGCGTTGACACCCTCGCGCACGAACAGACGTGCGGCGGCCGCGAGCACGCGATCCCGCGGCTTCGGCCGGGCGGTGGCTGTGGACATGCCTCGATCTTAGTCAGGCGCTTGCAAAAAGTAAACCGATCTGTGTACATTGCGAGTACACAGATCGGTTTACCTTCGGAAGGACTCCTCACATGACCGACATCACCGGCCGCGTCGCCCTCGTCACCGGCGCCAATCGCGGCCTCGGTGCCGCCTTCGTCGCAGCGCTCCTCGAGCGCGGCGCGACGAAGGTCTACGCCGCCGCCCGCCGCCCCGAGACCGTCACGAGCGACGACCCGCGCGTCGTCCCCCTCGCCCTCGATGTGACCGATGCGGACAGCATCCGCCAGGCGGCCGAGGTCGCGAGCGACGTCACGATCCTCGTCAACAACGCGGGCATCGCCGTCAACGAGTCGCTCGTCACCGGCGACCTCGACGAGATCCACCGCGAGTTCGACACCAACTTCTGGGGACCGGTGCTCGTCACGCGCGCCTTCGCCCCCGTCCTCGAGGCCAACGGCGGCGGCGCCATCGTGAACATGCACTCCGCCCTCAGCTGGCTCGCCTTCGGCTCCTACAGCGCGACGAAGGCCGCCCTGTGGTCGGCAAGCAACTCGAGCCGCGTGGAGCTCGCGCCCGCGGGCATCCAGGTCGTCGGCGTCCACGTCGGTTACGTCGACACCGAGATGGCGGCGGACGCGACCGGCGTGAAGGTCCCGCCGCGTCAGGTCGCCGACGAGGCCCTCGTCACCGTGCAGGAGGGTGGAGCGGAGGCGATCGTCGGAGAGGTCGCGCAGCAGGTCAAGTCGCACCTCCACGAGGACGTTCGCGTGCTCTACCCCCAGCTGGCCAGATAGGCCTCGCCGCCGAATCCTTCCGGGCGGACGCCCCAGCTCACCGACCAGGTCTCGCCCGGCTCCAGCCAGCGCAGACCGCGGCCCGAGTTGAGGGCGTTCGCCGGGGCGGTCATCGGCTCGATCGCCAGGGCCACTCCCCCGGGCTTCGTCGCGAACGACCGGTGCGTGAACACCTGCACGTAGCGGAACGCCTCGTCGGCCCAGAGCACGACCTGGCGGCCGTCATCGGCGGCGAGGATGTGCTCCACCGGCCCGTCGGGCAGGTCGGCGAAGCCGGTGTCGAGCTCCAGCTCGCTGACCCGGCGGCCCGCCGAGAGGTCGAACGACGTGCCAGCGACCGGCGACTCGCCGGTGACGTTGCTTCGGTCGTCCGTCTCGAACCGGGTGCGCGCAGCCACGGTGACGGTCAACTGCTCCGGCGGAACGTCCGCGATGCGGAGGTAGGGGTGCGCGCCGACGGCCACCGGCGCCGCCGTCTCGCCGGCATTGCTGATGGCGTGGGTGACCTGCAACCCCTCGGTGTGCAGTTCGTGGGTCACCGTGGTGTCGAGAAGGAACGGGTACCCGGGCTCGGGATAGACGGTCGCGGCCTGCGTGACCATTGAGTCGGACTGCTCGACCAGCTCATACGGGCGGCGCCGCAGCAGGCCGTGGATGGCGTTCCGCTTCGCCGGTTCGGTCAGGTCGAGCTGCCGCGGCTCCCCGTCGAACTCCCACCGGCCGTCCGCGACCCGGTTGGGCCAGGGGACGAGCACGATCCCGCACGCCGAGGGCGGCTGCTCCCCCGAAGGGTAAGGCTCGGTCAGGTCGGATTCGGCGAAGCGCAGCGAGCGGATGCCGGCTCCCACCTGCACGATGGTGGCGCTCAGGTCGCCGAAATCGAGTTCGTACTGTTCACCGGTGGCGGGTCGCATGGCAACAGATTAGGCCTCAGGCGACGACCACCGGCAGCCCCGCGTCCCGCAGGGCCGCCACCGCCTCCGGTGCAGCCGACTCGCCGGTGACCAGCTCAGCCACCTCATCCACCGCGGCGATCCGGCCGAGATGCGTGCGGCCGAGCTTGCTGCCGTCGGCCACCACGATCGCCCGCTCGGCGGAACCGACCATGACGCGCTTGAGGTCGGCCTCGGGCAGGTTCACGTTGGTGATGCCGCCGGTGGGATGCACGCCCGTGCAGCCGATGAAGGCGATGTCGGTGTGCACACGGCCCAGGAGAACGGCGGCGAGCGGCTCGACGAGCGAGTGCTGCAGCGGCCGCAGAGTGCCGCCGGTGACGACGACCTCGAACCGCGGGATGGCGCGTTCCAGTTCGAGCGCGATGGTCAGGCCGTTCGTGATGACCGTCACGTTCTCCAGGTCGTCCCGCTCGACGAGGGCGCGGGCGATAGCGGCGGGGGTCGTTCCGACATCGAGCAGCACGCTGCTGCCCGAGGAGACCATCGCCGCCGCAGCCAGGCCGATCCGGCGCTTCTCCTCTGCCGACGACTCCAGAGCCTCCTCGAAGCTGGGCTCCCGCATCCCTGCTGTTCGCAGCACAGCCCCGCCGTGGACGCGCCGGATGCTCTGCTCGCGGTCGAGCGCATCCAGGTCACTGCGGACGGTGACGTCGGAGACCTGGAACGCCTCGCTCAGGTCGGACACCCGGGCGAAGCCGGCGCGCCCGATCAGCTCGAGCATCCGTTCGCGCCGGAGCGCCGCGGGGAGGGCTTCGCTCATACGCCCATGCTGGAGCGCTTGCGATTGCTTGTCAATACGAAAGCAGAAGCGGTATCCTCGCTTTCGCAATCGAAAGGATGGCATGGCCTCGATCACGAAGCGTCCCACCCGTCTCTCCGACGGACGGGACCTCATCTACTACGACGACGCCGAGACGACGCTCGGCCCGGAGCGCAAGCCCGACCTCCGGGAGCCCGCACCCCGACCGGCCACCGCGACGATGCGGCAGGACCCGCTCACCGGCGAGTGGGTCTCCATCGCCGCAGCGCGCCAGAACCGGGTGATGCTCCCACCCGCCGAGCTCGATCCGCTCGCTCCCGCGACACCGACGAACCCGTCCGAGATCCCCGACCTCTACGATGTCGCCGTATTCGAGAACAAGTCGCCCTCCTTCGGGCCGCTGCTCGTCGACGACAACGCCCCCGAGGGGATCGACGACCTGGCCCAGGTCGGTCTGGGGCGCACACGCACGTCCGTCGGCCGCTGCGAAGTCGTCTGCTTCAGCCCGGCCACCACCGGATCCTTCGGAAGCCTCAGCCCGTCGCGCGCACGCACGGTCATCGAGGCGTGGGCGGACCGCACCACCGAGCTCTCCGCCCTGCCCGGCGTCCGCCAGGTGTTCCCGTTCGAGAACCGCGGCGAGGCCATCGGCGTCACGCTGCACCATCCGCACGGGCAGATCTACGCCTACCCGTACGTCACGCCGCGCACCTCCGCGCTCATCCGCTCGCTCGACGCGTACGGACCGACGCTGTTCGCCGACATCCTGGAGCGGGAGCGCACCAGCGAGCGCGTCGTCCTCGCCGGAGAGCACTGGACGGCATACGTGCCGTTCGCCGCGCGCTGGCCGATCGAGATCCACGTCCTCCCGCACCGCCACGTCGCCGACATCTCCGAGACCAACGCCGCCGAGCGGGACGAGCTGGCCACGCTCTACCTTCGGGTGCTGCGCGGGGTGGATGCGCTCTACGACTCCCCCACGCCGTACATCGCCGCGTGGCACCAGGCCCCCGTCGGCGTTCGCCGGGACGAGATCCGCCTCATGCTCCAGCTGACCTCGCCCCGCCGCGGCGCGGATAAGCTGAAGTTCCTGGCCGGCTCGGAGTCGGCCATGGGCGCCTGGGTGGGCGACATCCCGCCCGAGCAGGCGGCCGCCGCGCTCCGCGAGGCCGTCGCCCGCGCCGACCGCGACAACCCGGTCGGCGAACTGCCGGTCTCCGTGACCGGGCTCGTCACCGAGCCCGTCGCGGCTCCGGCGGGCACCGCATCCACTTCCGACCGAGAGGCTGACCGATGACCGACCTGCGTACGGGCGTCCGCGACGACTTCGCCGAGGTGTTCGGCCGCGAACCCGACGGCGTCTGGTCGGCCCCCGGCCGGGTCAACCTGATCGGCGAGCACACCGACTACAACCTGGGATTCGTCCTGCCGTTCGCGATCAACCGGCGCACCGTCGCCGCGGTCGGGGCGCGTGACGACCGCGTCATCCGTGTCGGGAGCACCTTCGCGGACGAGGTGGTCGAGATCCCGCTCGACGACCTGGCGCCAGAGGTGCTCTCCGGCTGGTCGGCGTACCCGCTGGGCGTCGCCTGGGCTCTCGGCCAGTTCGGCGCCGACCTCGCCGCCGTGCCGGGCGTCGACATCCTGCTCGACTCCAATGTGCCCGTCGGCGCCGGCCTGTCGTCCTCCGCGGCGATCGAGGGCGCCGTTGCCGTGGCGCTCAACGACCTGTGGCGCCTCGGTTTCGACCGCCGCACCCTCGCCCGGGTCGGCCAGCGCGCCGAGAACGTCGCGGTCGGAGCGCCGACGGGCATCATGGACCAGTCCGCATCCCTCCTCGGCGAGCGCGACGCGGCCGTCTTCCTCGACTGCCGGTCACTCGACTCCGAGGTCGTGCCGCTGGGGCTCGAGGCCGCCGGGCTCGAGATCCTCATCATCGACACGGGTGTGACGCACTCCCACGCCACCGGCGGATACGCCGAGCGCCGCGCCTCGTGCGAAGAGGGCGCGCGCATCCTGGGCGTCGAAGCGCTGCGGGATGTGTCGGTCGGCGACCTCGACCGCGCGCGCGAGCTCATGGACGACGTGACCTTCCGTCGCGTCCGTCACGTGGTCACGGAGGACCAGCGGGTGCTCGACACCGTGCGCACCCTCCGCGAGCAGGGGCCGGCCGCGATCGGCGAGCTGCTCGACGCCTCCCACGTGTCGATGCGCGACGACTTCGAGATCTCGGTGCCCGAGCTCGACCTCGCCGTGGAGACGGCGCAGGCGAACGGCGCGATCGGCGCGCGGATGACCGGCGGCGGCTTCGGAGGCTCGGCCATCGCCCTCGTGCCGACGGACGCGCTCAGCCGCGTGCTCGTCGCGCTGGACGGCGCGTTCGCCGAGCACGGGTTCGGCCAGCCGGACCTCTTCACGGTGCAGGCGTCGGAGGGTGCTCGGCGCGAGAGCTGAGCGGGCGGCCTGTTCGGCCTGTTCGGCCGGTTCACCTCCCGGTCACCCTGCGGTGTCACACTGTGACGCGTGAGTGGACAGGGAGTGAACGATCCGGTCGTCGTGTGGCTCGACGCGGACACCGTCCAGGTGCGGCAGCCGAAGACGTCGCACTGGGAGGCGCCGTTCCTCTACCTGCTGTTCGGGCGTGAGCGGGCCCTCCTGATCGACACCGGCGCGACCTCCGATGAGGCGGTGTTCCCGCTGCGAGCGACGGTCGAAGGCCTGATCGCCGACTGGCTGCGGCGCAACCCGGTCGTGTTCGTGCGGCCGTATCCCCTCGTCGTCGCGCACTCGCACGCGCACGGCGACCACATCGCGGGTGACGCGCTGCTGCGGGATCGGCCGGGCACGACGGTCGTCGGCACCAGCCCGGCCGAGGTGATCGGCTTCTTCGGCTTCCCGACCTGGCCGGACGCGACGGTCGCCTACGACCTCGGCCGCCGGGTGATCGACGTCATCGGCGGGCCGGGGCACGAGCCGTCGGCCGTCGTGTTCTTCGACCGGCAGACGGGCATCCTGTTCACCGGCGACACCGTCCTACCCGCCCGGCTGTATGTGCGCGACCTCGGCCAGTACCGGGCGACGATCGAGCGGCTGATCCGCTTCCGCGACGACCCGCCCGCGCCCGTGCGCGAGCTGCGCGGCGCGCACATCGAGATGTCCACGGAGCCGGGCGTGGACTATCCGGCGGGGACGGTGGACCAGCCGGACGAGGCGCCGCTGCCGCTGCGCCCGCGCATCCTCGACCGCGTGCTCGCGGCCCTCGGCGAACTCCGTGGCACGCCCGGCGAGCGCATCGTCACGAAGCGCTTCATCGTCGTCGTCGACCGCTGACCCGCTCCCCTCTGCCCACCGTCGAGTCCGCAATCTTTGCACACTCCGACGGCGCGTCGTGTGCAAAGTTTGCGGACTCGACGGTGGGGGGCGGGATGAGGAGGGGCTAGGGCTCGACCGGGTGCGGGTCGCCGCCGGTGAGGCGCACCAGCTCGTCGAACGTGGTGGGGAAGACGGTGTGGGCGTGACCCGCGGCGGCCCAGACCTCCGGGTAGCCGGCGAGCGCCACATCCACCACGGTCCGCAGGTGCTGGGGGTGACCGACGGGTGCGACGCCGCCGATCGTCTGCCCGGTCGCCGCCTTGACGGTCTCGGCGTCGGCGCGGCGGATGCGGCCGCCGAGCCGCTCGCCGAGGAACGCGGTGTCGACGCGGTGGGCGCCGGAGGTCATCACGAGGAGGGGCTCGCCGTCGATGGTGAAGACGAGCGAGTTCGCGATCGCCCCCACCTCGACCCCGAGCTCGGCGGCGGCAGACGCCGCGGTCGGCGTCGCCGACTCGAACCAGCGGACCCGCGGCTCGACCCCTGCCGCGAGCAGCGCCGCTTCGACGCGCTCGACAGCAGGATGCGTCCGCTCGCGCGACGCGTCGGTCACAGCAGCTCCCGCTCCGCCGACTCGACCACGTTCTGCAGCAGCAGCGCACGCGTCATCGGGCCGACTCCGCCCGGGTTCGGGGAGACCCAGGAGGCGACCTCGGCCACATCCGGAGCTACATCGCCCGCGACGACGCTCTTGCCGGTCACCGGGTCCTCCACGCGGCTCACGCCCACGTCGAGCACGATCGCGCCGGGCTTGACGTTCGCGGCGGTGACCAGCCCGGCGACACCGGCGGCGGCCACGATGATGTCGGCGCGTCGGAGGTGAGCGTCGAGATCGTGGGTTCCGGTGTGGGTGAGCGTGACGGTCGCGTTGTACTCGCGGCGGGTCAGCAGGGCGCCGATCGAGCGCCCGACCGTGACTCCCCGCCCGACGACCACGACATCCTTACCGCGGATGTCGATGCCGTGCCGCAGCATCAGCTCGATCACGCCCCGCGGCGTGCACGGCAGAGGCGACGTGATCGGCCGGTTGACGTTGAGGACCAGGCGGCCGAGGTTCGTCGGGTGCAGGCCGTCCGCATCCTTCGCCGGGTCGACGAGCTCGAGGATGGCGTCGGTGTCGAGGTGGCCCGGCAGCGGCAGCTGCACGATGAAGCCGGTGCAGTCGGGGTCGCCGTTGAGCTCCTCGACCACGGCCTCCAGCTCGGCCTGCGAGATGTCGGCGGGCAGGTCGCGGCGGATGGAGGCGATGCCGACCTCGGCGCAGTCGCGGTGCTTGCCCGCGACGTACCACTGCGAGCCCGGGTCGTCGCCGACCAGAATCGTGCCGAGCCCCGGGACGATGCCCTTCTCACGCAGCGCGCTGACGCGCTCCTTCAGCTCCGCCTTGATCGCGGCGGCGGTCGCCTTCCCGTCCAGAATCTGTGCGGTCACGTTGTCTCCTTGCGTTTCCACCGTCGAGTACACGAAAACTGCACGGCGAACGCCTCGCGAACGTGCAAAGTTCGTGTACTCGACGGGGGGTGGGTCAGATGGAGGAGGGGAGCTCGACCTGAACGGCCTCGGCGCCGGACGGCGTCAGGCCCGGGTAGAGCGGGAAGGCCGCGGTCAGCGCGTCGACGCGGGCACGCAGCGCGCGGGTGTCCGCACCCGGACGCAGGGCGAGCGCGATGATGTCGGCCACCTCGGTGAACTCGGTGTCGCCGAAGCCGCGGGTCGCGAGCGCCGGGGTGCCGATCCGGAGACCGGAGGTCACCATCGGCGGGCGCGGGTCGAACGGCACGGCGTTGCGGTTCACGGTGATGCCGACCTCGTGCAGCACGTCCTCTGCCTGCTGGCCGTCGAGCTCCGACGTGCGCAAGTCGGCGAGCACGAGGTGCACGTCGGTTCCGCCCGTGAGCACGTCCACACCGGCAGCGCGGGAGTCGTCGGCGGTCAGGCGCTCGGCGAGCAGCTTCGCGCCGCGGATGGTCCGCTCCTGGCGGTCCGTGAACTCCTCCGTCGCCGCGAGCTTGAACGCGGTCGCCTTGGCGGCGATCACGTGCATGAGCGGTCCGCCTTGCTGGCCCGGGAACACGTTGGAGTTGAGCTTCTTGGCGAGCTCGGTGTCACGGCTCACGATGAAGCCGGAGCGGGGGCCGCCGATGGTCTTGTGGACGGTCGAGCTGACCACGTCGGCGAAGGGCACGGGCGAGGGATGCAGCCCAGCGGCCACGAGACCGGCGAAGTGCGCCATGTCCACCCACAGCTTCGCTCCGACCTCGTCGGCGATCTCACGGAACGCCGCGAAGTCGAGCTGACGCGGGTAGGCCGACCAGCCGGCGATGATGACCTGCGGCTTGTGCTCGAGCGCCTTGTCGCGCACGACGTTCATGTCGACGAGGAACGTCTCGGGGTCGACGCCGTACGACACGGCGTTGTAGAGCTTGCCCGAGAAGTTGAGCTTCATCCCGTGGGTCAGGTGACCGCCGTGGGCGAGCTCCAGGCCCAGGATGGTGTCGCCGGGCGTCGCGATGGCGGAGAGTACGGCCGCGTTGGCCGACGCGCCGGAGTGCGGCTGGACGTTGGCGTACTCGGCGCCGAACAGGGCCTTCGCCCGGTCGATCGCGAGCTGCTCGGCGATGTCGACGTACTCGCAGCCGCCGTAGTAGCGGCGACCCGGGTAGCCCTCCGCGTACTTGTTCGTGAGGACGGAGCCGACCGCTTCGAGCACCGCGCGCGGCACGAAGTTCTCGGAGGCGATCATCTCGAGGTAGTCGCGCTGGCGGCCGAGCTCCAGCTGCAGCACCTCCGCGATCTCGGGGTCGACCTCCGCCAGAGGGGCGCCAAAGGACGAGAACGCTGGGCTCGTCGAGGGGAGGGTATCGGTCATTGCCGGCTCCTTCGTACAGGGATGGACCATTGCGTAGCGACCCAGGCGCGCGGCCGCATCCATCCGTGTTCTCGAGGTTCCGTGTCGCTCCCCGATGGTGACCATCTGAGCGCCAGTCGCGACGGGCCAAGCATAGCAAAGCGGGGGCCGGGCGGAACCCTTGCCCATCGCCGAAGGCCCTGCGATACTCGCTGATGGCCGACGCATGCGGGGCGGGCGGAGTCGGTCCCATCCGCTCTGCCCCGACCCGCAAGGGAGCTCACCGTGGTCGTGCCCCGCCCTGTCTCCGCCGAGCCGTCGGAGGGTTCGCCCTTCGTGCTCGCGCCGACCGCCCGCATCAGCGTCGCCGGGCCCGGAGCGGACGCCGTCGCACGGCTCCTCCGCGACGCCCTGGCCGCCGACTGCGCCCGCGATCTCGCGATCGTGGACGAGCCGCCCGCGTTCGGCGACATCGCCGTGGTGATCGCGCCGGGCGAGGGTCCGCACGAGGACGGTTCGGACAGCGCGGAGGGCTACACACTGGAGGTCGCCGCGGAGGGCGTGCGCATCGGCGCCGCCACCCCGGCCGGTGCGTTCTGGGGCGTGCAGACGCTGCGCCAGCTGGTTCCGGCGGTCTGCGACGGCGACCCGCTGACGATCGAGCCCGTGCGCGTCCACGACCATCCCCGGTACGCGTACCGCGGAGCGATGCTGGATGTGGCGCGCCACTTCTTCACGCCGGCCGAGGTGAAGCGGTTCATCGACGCGATCGTCCTGCTCAAGGTCAACCACCTGCACCTGCACCTGACCGACGACCAGGGCTGGCGCATCCACATCGAGTCGTGGCCGGAGCTGACCCGCGTCGGCGGCTCGACCGGCAGCGACGGCAGCCGCGGCGGGTTCTACACGCAGGAGGAGTTCCGCGATCTCGTCGCCTATGCAGCCGAGCGGCACATCACCGTGGTCCCGGAGCTGGACATGCCGGGCCACACGAACGCGGCGCTCGCGTCGTATCCCGAACTGAATCCGGACGGGGTCGCGCGTCCGCTCTACACCGGGTCCGACGTGGGCTTCAGCACGCTTCAGACGGGGGATGCGGTGACCCGCCGCTTCGTGCGCGACGTCGTCCGCGAGGTGGCCGCGCTCACGCCGGGACCTCTGCTGCACCTCGGCGGCGACGAGTGCCTGAGCACGTCGCCGGCCGACTTCGTCGCGTTCGTGGAGGAGGCCGCCCGGGTGGTCGCCGAGAACGGAAAGACGGCCGTCGGCTGGCACGAGATGGGCAAGGCGGGCGACCTGCCGGCCGGGACCGTCGGGCAGTACTGGGACTTCACCACGCCGCGCGAGCGCTCGGCCGAGTACGCGGTCACCTTCGTCCGCGGCGGCGGGTCCCTCATCCTCTCGCCGTCGGACGCCGCCTACCTCGACATCGTCTACGCGGAGGGCGACCCGATCGGCCAGGACTGGACCGGCAAGCCGACCACTCTGCGCGACGCGTTCGTGTGGGACCCGGCTCGCGTCATCCCGGGCGTCGGGGATGCGCACATCCTGGGCGTCGAGGCCGCCCTGTGGACCGAGACGGTCACCTCCATCGAGGAGGTGGAGGAGATGGTCCTCCCCCGACTCGCCGCAGTCGCCGAGGTGGGCTGGTCACGCGCGCCCGCCGACACCGAGCCCATCGAGGCGGCACGCGACCTCGACGACTTCACCGGGCGCGTGGCCGAGCTCGCCGAGCACTGGGATGCCGCGGGCACCCGCTACCGGCGTGTGCCCGAGGTGCCGTGGCGAGAGGTCACGGGTACCCGATGAACCACAGCAGCACGATCGCCACCGGCTGCAGGGCGATGCCCGCGATGAGCACCGCCTTCCGCGCCTTCCGATGACGCGTGAGGCCGCGCGCTCCCGCGAGGGGTGCGAGCGGCAGCAGCAGCCGGAACGTGCTCTGCTGTGGCAGGAACACCGCGAACAGGTACAGCCCGTAACTGGCGGCGTACGCGACGGTCTCCGTCCCGAGCGCCCGGACCGACGGCCGCGTCACCACCCACGCGAACCCGGCGACGATCGCGAGCACGATCAGCGCGCCCAGGATGCTGAGGTACTTCCAGCTGAGCAGGAACCACGGGGTCAGCGGGATGAACGCCACCTTGCCGATGAAGCCGGTCCACCACGAGAGCTCGGTGCTGACGTACGCGTCGCCCGTCCCCGTCACGGCGGCCGCGATGATCGGCCACGCGAGACCGGCCAGCGCCATCAGCCCGCCGGTCAGCAGCATCGTGAGGCGCTCCCGCGGGAGGAACGCGTCCGTGCCGCGCCGGGCCCGCACCATCCGGACGACGAGCACGATCGCGAGCGCGAGCGGCAGGGCCAGCGCCCCCGGGCGGGTGAACGCCGCGGCGACCGCGAACGGCAGCATCAGCCAGTACCGCCGCTGGATCATGGTCAGCAGCGCCGCGAACATCAGGAAGAAGAACATGCTCTCGGCGTACGCGATCTGCAGAACGAAGGAGAGCGGGCCGAAGCAGAAGAACGCGGTCGCCCAGAACGCGCTCGAGACTCCCGCCCGCGCCGCGACCAGCCGGAACAGCACCACGCTGGCGGCGGCCCCGAAAACGATCGCGACGGCGAACCCGGCGGGATAGAAGCTCAGCCCGGTGAGGAGCATCACGACGCGCACGACCATCGGGAACAGGGGCAGGAACGCCCACGGGTTCTGCTGCACGGAGCCGTCGCTGTCGAGCGGAAGGCGGGTGGGGTATCCCTGCTCCACGATCTGGCTGTAGTACGAGCCGTCCCACGAGCCCGAGAACGTGAAGAAGGTCGGGTTCATCCGCGGGCTGGCGTAGTCCCAGTGCGCGACGTTGGCGGTGACGAACAGCGCCAGCATGAGCGTAGTCGTGAGCAGCCGCGAGACGGCGTAGAGCACCAGCACCGCCGCCCACCAGGGCACCTCGCGGCCGGCGAAGCGCAGCCGCCGCGGTACCGCCATCGGGCGGCCGGGCAGCTCCGGTCGCCTGGTGCTCGTGGTGCCCGCTGTCATCGTCCCGTCCGTCGCCATCCGATCCCCGTCGGGGAATCGCCCTTTGGGATGGTACCCGCCGGAAACGGTCCTCCGGCAGCCGGTTGACGCGGCCTGAGAGAGTCCTCATACGGCGGGAGGCCACCGCATCGCGCCACACGCGCGGCGCCTCCCGCCGGGTCGGGGTGAGCCCTACTTCACGCTGCCCGCGGTGAGTCCACCGACGAGGCGCTTCTCGATGAGCATGAACAGGATGACCACGGGGATGACGGCCACCACCGACACCGCGAACACGTACTGCCACGCGGCGTCGTACTGGCCGACGAATTTGGTGAGCGCGACCGAGAGCGGCTGGTTCGCATCCGTCGACAGGATGACGAGGCTCGCCGCGAACTCGTTCCACGACGCGACGAAGGTGTAGATGATCGCCGTGACGATGCCGGGCCAGACGAGCGGAAGCTGGACGCGGAACAGCACGGTCCACTTTCCCGCTCCGTCGAGCTGGGCGGCCTCGTCGACCTCCTTCGGCACTCCCGCGAAGAAGCTGTGCATGATCCAGATCGCGAATGCGAGGTTGAACGCCGCGTTGACCAGGATCATCGCCAGCCAGGTGTCGTTGATCCCGAGCGCCACCATCTCTTTGAAGAGACCCGTCGCGAGCACCGTCGGCTGGAGCATCTGCGTCACGATGACGAGGAACAGGAAGATCCCGCGCCCCGGGAACCGGAACCGCGCCGTGTAATAGGCGGCGGGGACGCACACCACCAGCACCAGCACCGTCGCGAACACGGAGATCACGATCGTGGAGATGAGGTTGTACGGCAGCGGCGTCTCCGGCGTCGACCACATCGTGAGGTAGTTCTCGGGATGCCACTGCTCGGGCAGATAGGTCGGAGGGACGGCGAGGATGTTGTTCCGGCTCTTGAACGAGCCGATCAGCATGATCAGGTACGGCGCGATGAAGACCAGGGCGATCACGATGCCGGCGACGGTCTTCCCGGCGACGCGCCAGGAGGATCCGGCGGACCGGGAGCGACGGCGGCGCGGCGTTGGCGCTCCGGCGAGTGCGACGGGGGCTGGCGCGGTCACGAGACCTCCTTCATCGGCTTGACGACCCAGAGGTAGATGCCGACGACGACGAGCACGATCAGGAAGTTGATCACGCTGAGGGCGCTGGACAGGTCGATGCGCTGCTCGTTCTGGAGCAGCTTGAACACGTAGGTGGTCGTCGTGTCCGCCTTGTACCCGGGGATGGACCCGGTCATCAGCTTCAGGATGGGCAGCGAGTTGAACACGTTGATGATGTTGATCAGCGCGGCCAGTGCGATGGCGTTCCGCAGGTTCGGGAGGGTCACGCTGAAGTACGAGCGGAACGCTCCCGCGCCGTCCATCTTCGCCGCCTCGAGCATGTCGCCCGGGATGCCGGCGAGCCCGGCGAGGATCGTGTAGGTCGTGAACGGCAGTGAGACGAACACCGCGATGCCGATCGACGAGATGAACGCGGGGATCGGCTCCTTGGTGAAGCCGAACGGCTCGGCGAGCACGTGGATGTCGACCAGGAACTTGTTGATGATCCCGTAGAAGGGGTCGAGGCCGTAGACGAACACGGTCGTGGTCATCACGACGCTGGCCGCCCACGGGACGATGATCGCCATCCGCACCCAGCGCCGACCGGGGAAGTTCTTGTCGAGGAACTGGGCGAGGGCGAGCGAGATCACGACGGTGATGACGACGACCGAGACCACCCAGACCAGGGTGTTGAGCAGGATGCCGGGGAGCTCCGGCCGCGACAGCACCGTGACGTAGTTCTTCAGGCCGACCGATCCGTGGTCCACGCCGGCGATGGAGATCTTCCGGGTGGAGTTGTAGATCATGTAGCCGGCCGGGAACAGCACGACGCCGAAGATCAGGATGAGGGCGGGCAGCGTCCACGGCACGGCGTGCCACAGGTCGGACGCCCCGCCGGTGGGCTTGGGGGACGCCCCGCGGCGGGGACGGCCGGTGGCCGCCCCCGCGCGGGTCGCTTCAGCGGTGCTGGTCATCCGGGTTACTGGCCGTCGGCCTTCGCCTGGATGGACTTCAGCAGGTCTTCGGGCTTGGCGCCCTGACCGAGCTGACCGATCTGGCTCTGGATCGCGCCCTGCGCGGCCGACCAGTTCGGGTTGGTGGACGGGTAGAACTTCGCGTTCGGCAGCAGGTCGAGGAACGGCTTGATGGTCTCGTCGGAGCCCATCGCGTCGGCGCCGGACTTGGTCGTCGGCAGGAAGCCTTCGGCCGAGACCCACTTCGTGTAGACGTCCTTCGAGTAGAAGTAGTCGAGGAACTTCTTGATCGACGCCGTCTTGTCCGTCTTGTTCTTGAACGCCATCAGGTGGTCCGCGACGCCCAGGGTGAACGGCGAGCCGTCCTTGGTCGGGATCGGCGCGATGCCGTACTGCAGCGACGGGTTCTTGTCCTTGATCTGCCCGACTGTCGGCGGCAGGCCGACCTGCATGCCGAGCTGGCCCTGGATGAAGACGTTCAGCAGCGGGGTGCGGTTGGTCGAACCGGGGTTCGCCTCCGTGTAGCCCTGCGTGATGATCTTCTGCATCTCGGTGGCGCCTTCGACGTTCTCCGAGCTGTCGATGGTCAGCTTCTTGGCGTCGCCGTATCCGCCGCCGGCTCCGTAGAACCAGATGGCGGTCTCGGCCTGCGCCTCCTCGCTGCCGAGCGGCATGCCGTACGGGGTGATCCCGGCGGCCTTCAGCTTGGCGGCGGCGTCCTCGAACTCGGCCCAGGTCTTCGGCGGGGCCGAGATGCCGGCCTTGGAGAAGTCGTCCTTGTTGTAGAACAGCGCGCGGGCGGACGCGATGAACGGAAGACCGTACTGCGTGCCGTCGATGCTCGCGTTCTTCTTGAAGGCGTCCTGGAAGTCGTCGAGCGTGGCGGAGGAGACGATGTCCTTCGCCGGGTAGAGCAGGTCGTCGGCCGCGAAGCCGGCGAACGCGTCGATGTTCAGGATGTCGGGCTGCTTCTGCGCCTGGATCCGCGTCTTGATGACGTTGTTGATGTCGGTCCAGGATTCGACGTCGAGGTTGACCTTGATGTCGCTGTTCTTCGCCTCGAAGTCCTTGATGATCTGCTGCCACTCGGTCTTGGTGTTGTCCGAGTAGCTGGCGACCATCAGGTCGAGCGTCTGCGCGCCGCCGGACGAGCCTCCGGACCCGCCGCTGAAGCCGCAGGAGGCGAGCGTCATGGTGGCGACCGCCGCTGTTGCGACCGCCGCTCCCCACCGCAGTGACTTCTTCATTGACTTCCTCACTTCTTGAAGGGAAAACGCGAACCGTCACTGCCGATGGAACCTGCGCGACGATGCGTAGCTGTTGATGCTTAGTGATTTGTTTCTGCTTGAAACAAGCACTTGCACTCAATGGATGATCGAAATCATGGCGCGTTCGGTTCTCCGCGTCAAGGACAATGCGCAAGATCGTTACACGGCGTTTACAGGACGGCTCGACACGACGAAGGGATCGAGGAGAAACGATTGAACATGATCACTAGACATAGTGTTCGATCATCAGTGATCATTGTGACGAGACATCCACGCACTCAGCCGCGAGAAGCGCAGAACAGGAGCGATCAGTGACGCACGCACCCACCGCCGGAGCCCACATGGAGGCCGAGCTGCGGTCGCAGCCGGAGACCTGGGCGACCGCGGCCGGCCTGCGCGAGGAGCAGTCGCTGCTCCCCGCCGCCGGTGAGCGCATCGCCGTCGTCGGCTGCGGGACCTCCTGGTTCATGGCGCAGTCGTACGCGGTGCTGCGCGAGAGCGCGGGGCACGGTGTCACCGACGCGTTCGCCGCCTCCGAGGCGTTCGTCGACCGCGACTACGATGCGGTCGTCGCCATCACGCGCTCCGGAACGACGACCGAGGTGCTCGAGCTGCTCGACAGGCTCCGCTCCTCGGGCAACCGGGCGCGCACCGTGGGGATCGTCGGCGACCCGGACACCCCGCTCGTGAGCCTCGTGGACGTCGCCATCCGGCTCCCGTTCGCCGACGAGCAGTCCGTCGTGCAGACGCGCTTCGCGACCACGGCGCTCGCCCTCGTTCGTGCCTCCCTCGGCCACGACCTCTCCCCCGCGATCGACCAGGCCGCCGCAGCCATCGAGGAGGAGCTGGACGACGAGCTCATCACCGCCGACCAGTACTCGTTCCTCGGCGCCGGGTGGACGGTCGGGCTCGCGCACGAGGCCGCGCTCAAGATGCGCGAGGCGTCGCAGTCGTGGACGGAGTCGTATCCCGCCAAGGAGTACCGCCACGGTCCGATCGCGATCGCCGCTCCCGGCCGGGTCACCTGGATGCTGGGCGAGGCGCCCGCAGGGCTCTCCGGCGACCTCGCCGTCACCGGGGCGCGCTTCGAAGACCGCCCGATCGACGGGATGGCCGACCTGGTGCGCGCACAGCGGGTCGCTCTCGCGCGCGCCCGCCGCGCCGGCCTCGACCCCGACAGCCCCCGCAACCTCAGCCGATCGGTCATCCTCCCCTCGTGACTGGAGACCCCCTGACCCCGCCACCGGCCGCCGCTCCGCTGGGAGACGGCGCACCGGTGCTGGCGTTCGACGTCGGAGGGACCGACACCAAGGCCGCGCTCGTGGACGACCGCGGCCGTATGGTGCAGGTGGTGCGCATCCCGACCCCGCATGCGGGCGACGCGACCGGCGACGCCGTGGTGACCGCGATCGCCGGTCTCGCCGAGCGGTTCCGGGAGGAGCACCCCGGCATCGCGCCGCGCGCGGCCGGGCTGCTGGTGCCCGGTCATGTGGACGACGACGCCGGGATCGGCGTCTTCGCCGAGAACCTGGGCTGGCGCGACTTCCCCTTCCGCGACCGGGCGGAGGCCGCACTCGGCATCCCGGTGGCGTTCAGTCACGACGTGCGCGGGGCCGGCGAGGCCGAGCACCGCCTCGGCGCCGCCGCGCCCTACCGCGACGTCGTCGTCATGGCGATCGGCACGGGGATCGCCGGGGCGATCTTCCTCGACGGCCGCCTGCACACGGGTGGCGGCATGGCCGGCGAGATGGGGCACTCCCGGGTCGCCGACGGGCCGCTGTGCGCCTGCGGCGGCATCGGCTGCCTGGAGGCCGTCGCCTCGGCCGCAGCCATCGCGCGCCGGTACAACGCGCTCACCGGGGCGGGCGTCCCGGGAGCGCGGGAGGTGCTCGCGCTGGCGCATGCGGGAGACGAGACCGCTCGGGGCGTGTGGGATTCGGCGGTGGATGCGCTCGCACTCGACCTCTCGCACACCGTCGCGCTGCTGGCGCCCGAGGCCGTGGTGATCGGCGGCGGACTGGCGCAGGCCGGCCCCGCGCTGTTCGAGCCGCTCGCGGAGAAACTGGACGCCATCCTCACCTTCCACCGGCGTCCGGTGCTGCTGCCGGCGAGCATCGGTGAGAACGCGGGGCTGATCGGGGCGGCCCTGCGGGCGCGCGACCGGCTCGCCGGATCCCCCTCGGCGTCGATGGCGTCGACCGCATCCACCGCCGAGGTGGCGTCGTGATCCTCACCGTCACGCCGAACCCGGCCCTCGACCTCACCTACCGCGTGCCCCGGCTGCAGCCGGGCGAGACGCATCGTGCGGCAGCCCCCGCCGTGCGGGCGGGCGGCAAGGGTCTCAACGTCGCGCGGGTGCTCGCCCAGACCGGGACCGCCGCATTCATCCTCACCACCGCCGGCGGTCCGCCCGGGCTGCGGCTCGCCGACGACCTCGAGGCGTCGCACCTGCCCTCGGAGCTGGTGCCGGTCGAGGCGCCGACCCGCAGCAGCGTCGCCGTCGTCGACGAGTCCACCGGCGAGACGACGGTCATCAACGAGACGGGCGGCGTCCTCAGCGCGGCCGAGTGGATGGCCCTGCACGACGCCGTCGACCGGCTCGTCGTGCCAGCGACCTGCGTCGTCGGCTCGGGCAGCCTGCCACCCGATGCTCCGGACGACGTCTACGCGCGCGTCGTCGCTGCGGCCGCTTCCCGCGGTCTGCCGAGTGTGATCGACGCCGTCGGTACGCCGCTGGTGCTCGCGGCCGAAGCCGGGGCCTCCGTCGTGAAGCCCAACCGCCGTGAGCTGACGGACACGACCGGCCACGACGACCCCGTGGCCGGCGCGCGCGTTCTCCTCGACGCCGGCGCAGGCCTGGTGGTGGTGTCGCTCGGCGCCGAGGGGATGCTCGCGGTGCCGCGCGACGGCGCACCCGTCCACGCACGGCTCGGCTCGCCGCTGACCGGCAACGCCACCGGTGCGGGGGATGCGGCCGTCGCCGCGATGGCGAGCCTGCTCGCCGTCGGCGTCACCGACCCGTCGACGCTCGTCCGGCGCGCCACCGCCTGGTCGGCCGCCGCGGTGCTCGCGCCCCTCGCCGGCGAACTCGCCCCCGGCTTCCGGGAGTTCGAGGAGCGGATCGAGACCGGCTGAGCCGGCCGATCCATCCCATCCCATCCCATCCGCCCTTCGCCCATCCACCCACGCCCACCACCCTCGCCCGGAGCCGCCGCCATGCCCCTCGTCCCCACCGCCGACCTGCTGCACGCGGCCGTCGGCCGCCGCACGGGCCTCGCCGCGTTCAACGTCATCCAGCTGGAGACCGCTGAGGCCCTCGTCGACGCGGCCGAGCAGACCGGGCTCCCCGTCATCCTGCAGATCTCGCAGAACTGCGTCGCGTACCACGGCTCGCTCGACCCCATCGCGTCGGCGACCCTCGCACTGGCCCGGGAGTCGACGGCGCACGTCGCCGTGCACCTCGACCACGCCGAGGACGAGCAGCTCGCGCGGCAGGCGGTCGAACTGGGCTTCGGCTCGGTCATGTACGACGGCGCCGCGCTCGACTACGACCGCAACGTCGCCGCCACCGTGCGCGTCGTCGAGCACGCCCACGCCAACGACGTGCTGGTGGAGGCGGAGCTGGGCGAGATCGGCGGGAAGGACGGCGCGCACGCACCCGGCGTCCGGACCGACCCGGACGAGGCCCGCCGTTTCGTCGAGGAGACCGGCGTCGACGCCCTCGCCGTCGCGGTCGGCAGCTCGCACGCCATGACCGAGCGGACCGCCTCCCTCGACCTCGACCTGATCGCCCGGCTGCGACACGCCGTGCCGGTTCCGTTGGTCCTGCACGGCTCCAGCGGCGTCGCGGATGAGACGATCGAGGCGGCGATCCGCGCAGGGATCACCAAGGTCAACGTCTCCACCCACCTCAACCGGTTCTTCACGGACGCGATCCGGGCGTACCTCAGCGCGCATCCCGATGTGGTGGACCCGAGGAAGTACGTGCGGGAGGGACGCGCCGCGGTGACCAGGGAGGCGGCACGGCTGATGACCCTGTTCGATGTGGCAGGCGGAACGGAGAGCGCACAGCGATGAACAGAGCCGAACGGCTGAACGCCGTGCTCGACCTGCTGGCCGAGGCCGGCCAGATCGAGGTCGACGACATCGTGGCCAAGCTGGATGTGTCGGCGGCCACCGCACGCCGCGACCTCGACGCCCTGGCGTCGCAGCAGCTGCTCACCCGCACCCGCGGCGGAGCGATCGGCCAGTCGGTCGCCTACGACCTGCCCATCCGGTACAAGCGCGAGCAGCACGCGCCTGAGAAGCTGCGGATCGCGCAGGCGGCGAGCGCCCTCGTGCCTCGCGGCGCCGTGGTCGGCCTGTGCGGCGGAACGACCAGCACCGCCGTCGCGACCGTGCTCGGGTCGCGCCCGGACCTCATGGAACCCTCGCCGCATCCCAGCCTCACCGTTGTGACCAACGCCATCAACATCGCCGCACAGCTGGTGATGCGACCCCAGATCAAGACCGTGATGACCGGCGGCGTCGTGCACGCGCGCTCGTACGAGCTCGTCGGGCCGTACAGCGATGTCGTGCTGGAGAAGATCACGATGGACATCGCGTTCATCGGCGTCAACGGCATCGACCCGGTGGTCGGCGCCACCGTGCACGACGAAGGCGAGGCGAGCGTCAACTCACTGATGGCGCGCCGGGCGACCCGCGCCGTCGTGGTGGCCGACTCGTCCAAGATCGGCCGCAAGGCGTTCGCGACCCTCGGCGGTCCGAAGGTGTTGACGACCCTCATCACCGACGAGGGCATCACCGCCGAGCAGCGTGCCGCGTTCGTCGAGCAGGGCATCGAGGTGATCGTCGCGTGAGCGACGGCCATCTCATCCACTCGGCGCGGCTGGTGGACGGCGGCACGGTCGTCGAGGACGGCTGGGTGCGGTTCGACGGCGACATGATCGCCGCGGTCGGCAGCGGCGCGACATGGCGCGATGAGCCGGGCGTAGTGGATGTGGCCGGCACCGATCGCGTGACTGTGACGGATGCGGGCGGGGCGTGGCTCACGGCCGGCTTCGTCGACATCCACGTCCACGGCGGCGGGGGCGCGAGCTTCGACGACGGGCCCGACGCGATCGACCGGGCCCTGGAGCTGCACCGGCGGCACGGCACCACCCGCTCGGTGCTGTCGCTCGTCACGGCGCCGGTACCGGAGCTGGCCCGGCGGGTGCGGGAGGTGGCCGCGCTCACAGCGGCCGACCCGCGCATCCTCGGGTCGCACCTGGAGGGGCCGTTCCTCGACGTCGGGCACAAGGGAGCCCACGACCCGGCACTGCTGCGCTCGGCGACCCCGGCCGACATCGAGCTGCTGCTGGATGCCGCCGCCGGCACCCTGCGACAGGTCACCATCGCGCCCGAACGTCCCGGCGGGATGGACGCGGTGCGCGCCTTCTCCGCCGCCGGCGCGGCCGTCGCCGTCGGCCACACCGCCGCCGACTACGACCAGGCGCTGGCCGCTTTCGACGCGGGCGCGAGCATCCTCACGCACGCGTTCAACGCCATGCCGGGACTTCACCACCGCGCGCCCGGACCGGTCGCCGCGGCCGCCCGCACCCCGGGGGTGACGCTCGAGATCGTCAACGACGGCGTGCACGTCCATCCCGAGATGGTCCGGATCGCCTTCGCCGCCGCCCCCGGCCGGATGGCCCTGGTGACGGACGCGATGGCCGCCGCCGGTTCCGCCGACGGCGACTACGTGCTCGGGTCGCTGGACGTCGAGGTGCGCGACGGTGTCGCCCGGCTCGCCGGCGGAGGGTCGATCGCCGGTTCGACGCTCACCCTCGACGACGCTCTGCGGCGCGCGGTGCTCGAGGTCGGCATCCCGGTCGCCGAGGCGGTGCGCGCGCTCACCGAGACGCCGGCCGCAGCCGTCGGGCGCGCTCACGACCTCGGCCGTCTGGCCCCGGGTTACGCGGCCGACGCCGTGCTGCTGGACGCCGACTTCCGCGTCCGCCAGGTGTGGGCGGCGGGCGCACCCGTCGCCTGATCCGTGGGTCGCAACACGCCGTTATGGGCGGCCCATAACGGCGTGTTGCGTCCCACAGCCGCGGTCAGTGCGTCGCCGTCAGTGCGCCGCGACGACCGTCCGTGACATCCGGCCGACCACGAGCACCAGCACGACCGACACGACCAGCAGACCGACGTACGCCCACGGCAGCACCATCAGGCCGCCCGCGTCGTAGATGACCGCCCCGACGAGCGCTCCCCCGCCGATCCCGACGTTGAAGGACGTCGTGTACAGCGCGCTCGCGGTGTCGCGGAACGCCGGCGAGGACGTGTGCAGCATCCGCGTCTGGAGCAGCGGCGGGAGCGCGCCGAAGGCGAGCCCCCACAGGATGAACGCGATCAGCGCGAGCACGATCTGGCCAGCGAGCACGGCGAGCGCCGCCACGGCGATCCCGGTCACGACGAGCGCGAGGATGAGCCCCAGCTGCGGCCGCGGACCGAACACCGAACCGGCGAGGATCAGGCCGCCCGCACCGGCGATGCCGTAGAGGAACAGCAGCGCACCGACGTCGCCCGACGGCACGCCCATCGGCCCGGTCAGGAACGGCACCACGAACGTGTAGAACGCGTAGTGCCCGACCATCGTGACGGCCGCGATCACGCAGACCATGATGACCAGCGGGACGGTGCGGTCGCGCGGCCGGGGAACCGTGCGGTCGCGCTCGCGCCGTCGCTTGCCGTCCGCCTCCCGCTCGACCGCCGGCAAGAACTTCCAGATCACCAGGGCGCCGACCATCATGAGGGCGGCGAGCAGCCCGAACGACAGCCGCCAGCCGAAGACGTGCCCGGCGAACGTGCCGAGCGGCACACCGAGCACGAACGCCAGCGTCCCCCCGCCGAGCGTGATGGAGACGGCCCGGCCGATCTGCTCCTTGGGCACCAGGTGGCCGGCGTACGCGCCGACGATCGACCAGAACATCCCGTGCGCCACACCGCCGAGCACGCGCGAGCCGACCACGAAGGCGTAGTCGGGCGCGATGGCGGTGAGCGCGTTCGAGATGCCGAGCACGACCAGGATGCCGATCAGCAGGCCGTGCCGCGGCCAGCGCCGGGTCAGCGCCGTCAACGGGGCGCTGGTGACCACCACGGTGAACGCGAACACCGTCACGAGCAACCCGATCTGGGCCTCGCTCACGCCGAGGGAGGCGCTCATGTCCGGCAGCAGGCCGGTCGGGATCATCTCGCTGGTCACCGAGAGGAAGGTGGCCGTAGCCAGGGCGATCAGCCCGGTCCACGGGAATTTCGGCGCAATGCGCGCCGGAGTCGTCGAAGTGGCAGTCATACGGATCTGTCCAACGGACGGCGTTCCCCGGCCATTCCGCCGCTACTGCGGGCCTCGGCGCCGGTGCCAGTGGCTGGCTGCGGCTTTCCGGGAGGGGATGGCGGGTCGACTACGCGCCCATGTGCGCGCCCAGGGCCGCGCGGGAACCGCCGACCACGGACGATTCTACCGGAGGCCGTCGAGAATGGCAGCGCTGTCCGAGATCTCGATCAGCGGCGCGTACAGCGCCATCGCATCCAGTGCGCGCTGGTGGTCGGCGTCGCTCAGGCCGGCACACGCGTCGGCCGCGACCCGGATGCGCACGCCCGCGTCCGCGGCTCCCAGTGCCGTGCTCAACACGCAGCAGTCGGTGGAGACGCCGGCGAGCACCACATCCTGCGACCCGTCGAGCGCATCCCGCAGAGCAGGACCCCACTTGCCGAACGTCGTCTCGGTGACCACCGGATGCCCGGTGTCGCGAAATGCCAGCACCAGGTCGTAGATCGGGTCGTCGGCGGGGACGAGCGCGAACGGCCACTGCTCGTAATACGGCACCCAGGCGCCCTCCGGCTGCTCCGGTGCGATGAAGCGGGTGAACACCACGCGCTCGAAGGCGGGCACCATCCCCGCGATCACGGCCTCCGCGTCCGCGAAGCGCGGCGTGAACCACGGGCTCGCCGGGTCGCCGAACACCTGCTGCATGTCGACGACCACGAGGGTCGGGCCGGTCATCGCTCCTCCTGCCGGCGCACCGCACCGCGGGAGAACAGCAGCGTGCCCAGGTATCCGATCACCAGTGCGACGAGGACGCCGAGGTTCGCGAAGGCCCAGTCGCCCTGCTTGCCGCCGATCGGGCCGAGCAGGTAGCCCTGCCAGGCCAGCCACGAGGCCGAGCCGTTGGTGACGAGGCCCCAGCCGATCGCGGTTCCGACCACGATCAGCGCGATCGGCAGCCAGCGGACGGCGCCGTAGCGACCGCGCCGGTCGTACAGCTCGGCCTCCGCGTAGTCGCGCCGACGCAGCTGGATGTCGGCGACGAAGATGCCGCACCAGGCGGCGATCGGCACGCCCAAGGTGATGAGGAAGCCCTGGAACGGGCCGAGGAAGTCGGTGGCGAAGAACACGACGTAGATCGCGCCTGCGGTCATGATGACGCCGTCGATGCCCGCCGCGACGTACCGCGGGACGCGGACGCCGACGCTGAGCAGCGCCAGCCCGGAAGAGTAGATGTCGAGCACCGCACCGCCGACAAGCCCGAGCACGGCGACGATGACGAACGGCACCAGGAACCAGGTGGGCAGCAGCGACGCGAGCGCGCCGATCGGGTCGGCGGCGATGGCCTCGCTCAGCTTCGACGAGGAGCCCGCCAGCAGGATGCCGAAGATCAGCAGGATGACCGGGGCCAGCGACGAGCCGAAGGTCGTCCATCCCACCACTCCCCCGCTGCGGGCGCTGCGTGGCAGGTAACGGGAGTAATCGGCGGCGGCGTTCACCCAGCCGAGCCCGAAGCCGGTGAGCATGAACACGAACCCGCCGATCACATGCGGCGCGTCTCCCGCCGGGAGTGCAGCCACGGCGCCGAGGTCGATGTGGTTCAGGACCAGCAGGATGTAGACCACGGTCAGCACGCCGGTCACGATCGTGATGACCATCTGCATGCGCATGATCAGGTTGAAGCCGATCACGCCGCCGACGATGACGAGCGCGACGACGACAATGAGGGCCACCAGCTTGGTTACGACCCCGCCCTCCCAGCCGAGCTGCTGGAACACCGTCGCGGTGGCGAGCGCGGCGAGCGAGACGAGCACGGTCTCCCACCCGACCGTCAGCAGCCACGACAGCGCCGAGGGGACGCGATTGCCCTCCACCCCGAACACGGCGCGGCTGAGCACCATCGTCGGCGCGGATCCACGCTTGCCGGCGAGCGCGATCACGCCGCACAGCAGGAACGAGGCGACGATCCCGACCACGCCGACGATCGTCGCCTGCCAGAACGAGATGCCGAACCCGAGCAGGAACGACCCGTAGCTGAGACCGAACACGGAGACGTTGGCGCCGAACCACGGCCAGAACAGGTCGCGCGGCCGCCCCTTCCGCTCACTCTCGTGAATGGTGTTGAGCCCGTTCAGCTCCACGTCGAAAGCGGACGCCGCGCCCGAACGGGTATCGGGCGCATCCTCACCGGTGCTGGTCATGCACCGATCGTGGTGCACCCCGCCCCGGCGCGTCAACCGCGGCGCGCTCAGGCAGCCCAGGGATCGATGACGGGGACGCCGACGTCGGCGAAATCCTTGTCCCGCGTCGCCACCGCGTCAGCTTCGGCGGCGAGGGCCGTTGCTGCGATCATGGCGTCGGCGAGCGCGATCGGGCGGCCCGCCGCCTCCCGGACCGATCTGATGGTGGCGCACTCCGCCGCGGCGACCGGATCGAACGGGAGCGTGCGGGCGTGGTAGTACCCGAGGATCTCGAGGATGATCCCGGCCTTGTGTTCCGACCGACGGCCGTCCTGCATGCGATTGGCTCCGGTGAGCATCTCCATGACGGTGACGACCGAGATTCGCAGCTCGTCGTCGCCGACGGAGGCGAACCAGGACAGCACACGCGGGTCCGGCTCGGGTTTCGCGAACTCCGACAGGACGTTCGTGTCGAGCAGGATCATTCGTCCATCGCTTCGACCCGGTTGCGGATGAACTCCACGAAGCCCAGCTTCTTGTAGTTCGGACGCGGGTCGACAGGTTCCCCCACCGCGACCCGTCCCGCGATGTATTCGAGCTCTTCACCGACCGTCCGACTCTCGCCGCGAGCCATGAGCTCGAGGGTCTCGTAGATGTCCACGTCGAGACCGACGGTCACCGATACTTGCTTCATCATCAAATGCCTCCTAATGCAGACATATTTTGGATATCAACCAACGCTATCACCCCGACCGCTACCCTGATCTGGTGACCGACTCCTCCGCCTCCAACCACTGGGTGCTCACCTTCAGCTGCTCCGACCGCCCGGGGATCGTGCACGCGGTCAGCGGCGCGATCGTCGCCGCGCGCGGCAACATCACCGAGAGCCAGCAGTTCGCGAGCACCGACACCGGCCGCTTCTTCATGCGGCTGCAGGTGGAGTCGGCGGCGGGACGCGACGAGTTCGAGCGCGCGCTCGCCCCGGTCGTCGAGGAGTTCGGGATGACGCACCGGGTCGATAACGTCGGCCGTCCGCTCCGGACGCTGGTACTCGTGTCCAAGGCCGCGCACTGCCTCAACGACCTGCTCTTCCGCCAGCGCGCCGGCCAGCTACCGGTGGAGATCCCGCTCGTGCTCTCCAACCACGACAGCCTGAGCGACCTCGCCGGGTTCTACGGCGTCCCCTTCGAGTCGAGGATCGTCACCGACCCGGACTCGAAGGCGGCGTTCGAGCAGCGCATCCTCGACGCGGTCGACGAGCACGACATCGAGCTGGTGGTGCTCGCCCGGTACATGCAGATCCTCTCGCCGGAGCTGTGCGAGCGCCTCGCCGGGCGCGCGATCAACATCCACCACTCCTTCCTCCCCGGCTTCAAGGGCGCCAACCCGTACCGCCAGGCGCACGCGCGCGGCGTGAAGCTGATCGGAGCGACCGCCCACTTCGTCACCAGCGACCTCGACGAAGGGCCGATCATCGAGCAAAACGTCGTCCGGGTCGACCACAGCAACACCGTGCAGGAGCTTGTCGCGATCGGACAGGACGAGGAGAGCCGGACGCTGACGCAAGCCGTGAAGTGGTTCGCCGAAGACCGCGTGCTGCTCGACGGCGCGCGCACCATCATCTTCCGTTGAGCCGCGCTGTCTCAGCTGCACGACGCGTCGGTAGACTGCCGTGGTGACCTCAGCACCCGACCAGCACGCCCGGCTCACGGTGGGGCCGAACGACATCCTGCGCTTCGTCCTGGAGCTGTTCGCCATCGTCTCGCTCGGCATCTGGGGGTTCCTGGCCTGGCCGCTGCCGTGGAACTTCCTCGTCGGTATCGGCGCTCCGGTCGTGGCCATCCTGCTGTGGGCGCTGTTCCGTTCGCCGCGCGCGGTGCTGCACGTCGACCCGTTCGTGAAGGCGATCGTCGAGATCGTCGTGATGGGCTCCGCGGCGTTCGCCTGGTGGGATCTCGGCCAGCCGGTCGTCGCCATCGTCTTCGCGGTGATCGCGACGATCAGCGGCGTGATCAACGGACGGCGCGAGTTCTCATGAGCGGCCTCGTCATCCACAGCGCCCGCAAGGTGGATGCGGATGGGCTGGTCGACGATTTCTGGCTCGCCACCGATGGAGCGCACATCACCGCGACCGGCACCGGATCGGGCTGGCGCGAGGTGCTGCGCGGCACGGACGACGACGCCTCATCGACCGCCGAGCCGCACATCATCGACGCGCACGGTCACTGGCTGACCCCGGGCTTCATCGACCTGCACTGCCACGGCGGCGGAGGCCACCCCTACGACGACGGCATCGACCAGATGCGTGCCGCGCTCGCGACGCACCGCGCGCACGGCACGACCCGCTCCCTGATCTCGCACGTCGCGAACCCGCTGGCCTCGCTGCGCGAGAGCCTCGCCGTCGTCGCCGAGCTGACGGCGAGCGACCCGCTCGTGCTCGGGTCGCACCTGGAGGGCCCGTTCCTCGCGCCGGAGCGACGCGGAGCGCACGACGCCCGTTTCCTCCGCGACCCCGAGCCGGAGGCCGTCGAGGAGCTCATCGCCGCCGCCCGCGGAACCCTCCGGACCGCGACCATCGCGCCGGAACTGCCCAACGCCCTGGAGGCGATCGGCGTGCTGATCGAGGCCGGTGCGGTCGTGGGCGTCGGCCACACGACCGCCGGGTACGCCGAGACGGCCCGCGCCTTCGAGGTGGGCGCGCGGCTGCTCACGCACGCGTTCAACGCGATGCCGGGCATCCACCACCGGGCGCCGGGCCCCGTCCTGGCCGCGATCGACAACCCCGAGGTCACGCTCGAGCTCATCCTCGACGGGCTGCACGTCGACCCGACCGTTGGTGCGCTGCTGTTCCGCGAGGCGCCGGGGCGCGTCGCGCTCGCGACCGACGCGATGGCCGCGGCCGGCGCCACCGACGGCGACTACCGGCTCGGCGGCCTCAACGTGACCGTCCACAACGGATTGGCCGTGCTCTCCGGCACCGACACGATCGCCGGCTCGACGCTGACCCAGGATGTCGCGCTGCGGAACGCCGTCACGCTGGCCGGACTCGACCCGGTCACCGCGGTCGCGGCCCTCACGCGGACCCCCGCGCACGTGCTCGGCGAGGGTCACCGCCTCGGACGGCTGCACGCCGGTTATGTGGTCGACGCAGTCCTCCTCGACCACGACTGGCGTGTCACCGCCGTCGTTGCCGACGGCGCCCCGCTCGCCTGACCGCGCCCGATCCCCCCAACGTCTGCGCGCGCCCAACTCCCCTGCCGTCGAGTACGCGAACTTTGCACGCGCCGGCGGTGTTTCGTGTGCAGTTTGTGCGGACTCGACGGTGGGTGGGTGCGGGTGAGGACGGGTCAGAGGGTCTGCCAGGAGGGCTTGTTCGCGTAGGCGTAGCGGTAGTAGTCGAGGTTGCGCAGGCGGGAGGCCGCCGGCTCGTCCACGAGGACCGTCACGTGCGGGTGCAGCTGGATGGCCGAGCCCGGGTTCGAGGCCGACACCGGACCCTCCACCGCACCCGCCAGGGCCTCCGCCTTGCCCTCGCCGAACGCCAGCAGCATCAGATGCCGCGCGCGCAGGATCGTCGACAGCCCCTGCGTGATGCAGTGCATCGGCACGTCGTCCTCCGACGCGAAGAAGCGGGCGTTGTCCTTGCGGGTCTGCTCGGTCAGCGTCTTCACGCGGGTCACCGACGCGAACGACGAGCCGGGCTCGTTGAACCCGATGTGGCCGTCGGTCCCGATGCCGAGGAGCTGCACATCCACTCCCCCCGACTCGGCGATCGCCTTCTCGTAGTCGGCTCCGGCGTGCTCGATGCCGTCGAGCGACCCGTTGGGCACGTGGATGAGCGACGGCGTCAGCCCGAGCGGCTCGACGACCTCGCGCGTGATCACCGCACGGTACGACTCGGGATGCCCGGCCGGCAGCCCCACGTACTCGTCGAGCGCGTACCCGCGCACGTGGGACACATCCACACCGCGCTCGTGGATGCCGCGCTCGAGCGCCCGGTAGACCGCCAGCGGGGTGGACCCGGTCGCGAGGCCCAGCACCGCATCGGGCTTGGCGGCGATCAGATCGAGGATGCTGCGCGCGGCGAGCTCGCCCGCGGCGTCCTGGTCGCGGACGACGACGATTTCGGCCATCAGTTCTCTCCTACGAGTGCCGCGCCCAGCGCGGCGACGGGGGTGCCTTCGGGAACGAGGCGCACCCTCCCGGGCAGGTCGAGCGACGCCAGGAACGGCGACGTGCGCTCCCAGTCGTGCAGCACCTCGTGGACGTCGTCGAGCAGGCGCTTCCCCAGGTGGCTCAGACCGCCGCCGATGACGACGGTGCCGACATCGACGGTGAGCACGAGGACGCGCACCGCTGAGGCGATGCCCGCAGCCAGCCTAGCCGTGATCGCTCGGGCAGCGGGGTCGCCGTCGTCCGCCGCGGCGAACACTGCGCGCACCGGCAGCGGGTCGTCGGTCGGCCACTGGCGGGCGACGCCCGATCCGCTCGCGACGGTCTCCAGGCAGCCGCGCTGACCGCAGGCGCAGAGCGCTCCCTGCGGGTCGACGGGCAGATGTCCGATCTCGCCGGCGATGCCCGTGCTCCCGCGCCAGAGCCGTCCGTCGACGACGATGCCGGCGGCCATCCCGGTCCCGAGGTTGAGGAACGCCATCGTGCCGGTCAGGCCGAGCAGGTGGTACGCGCCGAGGGCGGCGGCCTTCACGTCGTTCTCGACACGGACGCCGACGCCGAGGCGGCCGGCGAGCATCCCGCCGAGCTCCAGCTGCTCGAGCCCCAGGTTGACCGCGTGTGCGACCTGTCCGGAGACGGTGTCGACCATCCCGGGCACGCCGATCCCGATCGACTGGAAGCCGCCCGGTGCGAGGCCGGTCAGCTCGCCGATGCGCGACACGGCGGCCACGGCGGTCTCGACGACGGCGTCATGTCCGAATCCGGTCGCCAGGCGCACCCGCTGGGTGAGCGCGCCGAGTTCATCGACGGCGACCGCGTCGGTCTTGGTGCCGCCGATGTCGATCCCGAGCCTCACGTTCTGCGTCCGAGCAGTTCGAGGAGGGCGCGACCGACCAGGCGGGAGGCGCCGAAGGTCGCGATGTCGGCGTACGCGCGGTCGTCACTGGGCCAGCCCATGTCGACGACCAGCACGCGCTCACGTTCGGCGCGCAGCCGGTCGATGGCAGCTCGGGCGAAGGGGTGCCGGTGGTTGTCCTTGCCGATGACGAGCACCGGGGACTGCGCGGCGAGCACCAGGTCGGGGTGGTCGTTCTCGGTGAAGACGACCGCCGGGTTGGCGGTGAATGCTGCGGCCCATGCGGTTCCGGGGTCGGCCTCGACCTCCGAGAACGGCCCCCAGGGCGCCGTCCCGACCGCGATGTTGGCGACCGTGTCGATGCGGACGACCGAGTACCGTCCGCCGCCGTTCTCCCGCAGCCACTCGCGCGCGTGCTCGCTCACGTCGAACGCGCGCTCCGCCGCCGCGACATCCGCCTCCCGCACCTGGCTCTGTCCCGCCGTCGAGTCCGCACACTTTGCACGATCATCCGGCGCGTCGTGTGCAAAATTCGCGGACTCGACGGTGGGCGGAGCGGGCGGGAGGGAGCGGGCGAGGGCGCGGACGCGGGCGGCCGCGGCGGAGATGCGGGCTGCGGGGAGGCGGCCCGCCGCAACGGCGTCGGCGATGGCCTGCTCGATCGCGGCGAGTTCCTCGTCGGTGTTCTCGGTGCCGATGCACAGCAGGTCGCAGCCGGCGGCGAGCGCCAGCACGGCCGCCTCCGGGATGCCGCGCTCACCGCTGGCGCCCTGCATATCGAGCGCGTCGCTGACGACGACGCCGTCGAAGCCGAGCTCGCCGCGCAGCATCCCCTCGATGATCGCGGGGCTGAGCGTGGCCGGGTGCACCGCATCCAGCTGCGGGAGCAGGATGTGCGACGTCATGACCGCCCGGGCGCCCGCGTCGATCACGGCGCGGAACGGGACGAGCTCCCGCTCGCGCAGCTGCTGCGGCGACAGGTCGACGACGGGCAGTTCGAGGTGAGAATCGGTGCCCGTGTCGCCGTGCCCGGGGAAGTGCTTGGCGGCGACCGCGACGCCGGCGGACTGCAGCCCGCGGGTCCAGGCGGCGCCGTGCTCGGCGACCACCTCGGGCGTCGAGCCGAAGCTCCGCACGCCGATCACCGGGTTGTCCGGGTTGGAGTTGATGTCGATGTCCGGGGCGAAGTCGAGGTTCACGCCCGCGCGCCGCAGCTCCTGGCCGACCCGGTGCGCCACGCGCTCGGTGTAGCCGGCATCGCCGAGGCGGCCCAGGATGGCGTTCCCCGGGTAGGGCGAACCGCTCCCGTAGTACAGCCGGGTGACGTCGCCTCCCTCTTCGTCGATCGCGACCACCGCATCCGGGTTGGCCGCGTAGATCGCGTCGGTCAGCGCGCGCAGCTGCTCCGCGGTGGCGATGTTCTGCCCGAACAGGCACACGCCGCCGAGGCCGCCGCGCAGGCGCTCCTCGAGCCATGCGGGCAGCGTCGTCCCGACGAACCCGGGCAGCAGCGTCGCCGCGATGCTGCGGCGGAGGTCCGGATCGGCGACGGCGGTGTGGGCGACGGACGCGCCGCTCACCCCTTCACCGCCCCGCTGACCAGGCCGCTGGTCATCCGGCCCTGCACGATGAGGAAGAAGATGATGACCGGCACCGCCACGAGCGTGGAGGCGGCCATGACCTGCCCCCAGTCGGTCGCCCGCGACGCGGACTGCTGCACGAACCCGCGCAGCCACAGCGGGAGGGTCGCGCTGCTCGACTGCGGGAGGATGACGAGCGCCACCGTGAACTCGTTCCAGGCCTGCAGGAAGGCGTAGACGCCGGAGGCGACCAGCCCAGGGGCGAGGAGCGGGAAGGTGATCCGCAGGAACGCCTGCGTCCGGCTGAGGCCGTCCACCATGGCGGCCTCTTCGAGGTCGGCGGGGATGCCGGCGACGAAGCCGCGCAGCATCCAGATCGTGAAGGGCACGACGGCGGCGATGTAGAGGATGCTGACCCCGACGACCGTGTTGAGCAGGCCCAGGGTGCCCATCAGCTTGTACTGGGCGATGAACAGCCCCTCGGCCGGGAGCATCTGGATCAGCAGCACGGCGAGCACGAACGAGCGACGCCCGCGGAACTTGAACCGGCTGATCGCGAGCGCGGCCAGGAACGCGAACGCCAGGCAGCACACCACGGTGATGAGGGCGACCGCGACGCTCATCCCGAGGGCCGGGAAGAACGTCCCGCCCTCGACGACCGCGGAGAAGTTGTCGAAGGATCCGCCGAACGGCAGCCACGTCGGCGTGGTGTTCTGCAGGATGACGTTCGGCAGCAGCGACGAGTTCACCATCCAGTACACCGGGAACACCCACACCAGGGCGAGCACGATGCCGAGCGCGCCGAGCAGCACGCGGGAGGCGCGGATGCGCCGGCGGGTCCGGGGCCGCGCCGTGACGGCAGCGGGCCGGGTCGAGGTCGCGGTGGTCACGATTCGTCCTCCTTGAGCAGGGAGCGCACGTAGAACCAGCTGAGCGCGACGGTGAGCACGAGCACGAAGACGCTGACGGCGCTCGCCATCGCGAAGTCGCTCGAGCCGACGCCGAGCTGGTAGATGTAGGTGCCGAGCAGGTTGGTCTCGCTGGCGATGGAGCCCTTGTCTTGCAGCAGCTTGATCTGCGCGAAGACGCGCAGGTCCCAGATGATCTGCAGCAGCAGGACGATGCCGAGCACGGGCCGGATGATCGGCAGGATGATGTAGCGCAGCCGCTGCCATCCCCGCGCGCCGTCCATCTGCGCGGCCTCGACGACCTCCGTGGAGACCTGGGTCAGCCCGGCATAGACGGAGAACGCGACGAAGGGCACGCTCATCCACGTCACGATCACCATCGCGACGAAGAAGAAGGAGAGCGGGTTCTGCAGCCAGTTGTGGTCCTGGAAGTCGAGCCCCCACGAGGTGAGCACGTAGTTGACGACGCCGCGGCGCCAGTCGAACAGCCAGTTCCAGACCGTCATGGCCGCGACGACCGGCATCGCCCAGGCGAGCAGCAGGGAGACCTGCAGGATGATGCGCACGACCTTGTTGACCGCGTTCATCAGCAGCGCCATCCCGACGCCGATGACGACCGTGACGAAGGCGGTGACCAGGCAGAAGGCGATCGAACGGCCGACGACGACCCAGGTGTAACCGTCGGAGAAGAGCGTGATGTAGTTCTCGAACCAGACGAACTCGGCCGGTTTGCCGAACTGCTGGGCGAGTCCGAAGTGCTGCATCGACGTGATCAGCTGCCACACGATCGGGTAGCCGAGCGCGACGAGCAGGATGAGGATGGCCGGGAGCAGCAGGGAGTACGGCGTGAACTTCCCTCGGCGGCGGCGCGGTGCGTCCCGCGCCGGTGCCGGTGGTGTCGCGAGGGCGAGGCGGGTGTCCTCGGTGGCGGTCACGGGCGTCCTCCTTTCTGTGTTGCGGAGTCAGTCTGAGGGCAGCGACGAGGGCGCGGAAGGGGTGCCTCCGCGCCCTCGCCGATCGCTGAGCGCTAGCTCTTGACGTTGAGCAGCGCGTCGATCTTCTTGTCGTACTCCTGCGCGAGCGCCTTCAGGTCGGACGCGTCACGGATCTTGGAGAAGAACTCCTCCATCACGTTGGCCGCCTCGACCGAGGCCCAGCCGGGTGCGGCCGGAGTCAGCTTCGAGTTGGATGCCGACTCGATGAGCGCCTTCGCGAACTGGTCGTCGCCGAGCGAGGAGGTGTACTTCTCGTTCGCCGGGCCCAGGCCGTTCTTGCCGAGCATCTCCTGGTACTCCTTGGAGAAGATGATCTTCAGGAGGGTCTTCGACAGCCCCGGCTCCTTGGTCTTCGCCGAAATGCCGATGTTGGAGCCGCCCGCGAACACGGGGGCCGGCTTGCCGTCGTTGCCCGGGAGCACGAAGGTGCCGAATGTGGCGTCGTTCCAGGTGCGCGTCGGCTTGCCGTCGTCGCCCTTCCCGAGGTCGCCGATCGACCAGTGCGCCCATCCCGGAGCCATGATGGTGGCCGCCGCGAGGGAGGTGTCACCGGTCTTGTTGCCGTCGGCGTCGACCGTCTGGTCGGTGTCGTTGAGGTAGATGTACTGGTTCGAGTCCTTGGCGTCGTTCGGCGCCTTGGATGCGTTCTTGTACAGGTCCTGGAGCTGCTGGAGGCCCTTCAGCGACTCCTCCGACTCGAGGGTGGCCTTCCACTTGTCGCCGTCCTTCTTGGCGATGTCCCCGCCGTTGGCGAAGATCCAGGAGATGCCGTCGCGCCAGTCCTGGCCACCGAGGAAGAAGCCGGAGAAGTTGTTGATCCCCTTCGGGTTCTTCGCCGTGATGTCGGCCACGTTCGTGTTGAACTGGTCCAGCGTCGTGGGGACGCTGACCCCGGCGGCCTGGTAGATGTCCTTGCGGTAGAACATGTAGCGCGACCCGAAGTAGTAGGGCAGCGTGTAGTTCTTGCCGTCGACCTTTCCGGCCTCGACGAAGGACTGCAGCAGGTCGCTCCCGCCGAGGTCCTTGTACATGTCGGAGATGTCGAGGAAGGCGCCGACGTTGGTGAAGGTGGGCGACTGGGTGTTGCCCATCTCGGTCACATCGGGCGTGTTGTTGGCGTCCGGGAGGGCCGTGGTGAGCTTGGTGACGATGTCTCCCCAGTCCTGCTGCTCGATCTTGAGGGTCGCTCCGGTCTCCTTGTTGAACTCCGTCTTGAGGTAGTCGCGGAGCTTGTCCGGGGTGTCGGAGCCGACGAGCCACAGGGTGACCGTCTTGCCCTTGCCGTCGGTGCTCGCGGCGGTCGAGCCTCCCGAGGCGCATCCGGCGAGCACGAGAGCGGAAGCTGTTGCCACAGCGGCGAGGCCGACGAGCTTTCTCTTCATTGCTGGTTCCTTTCGTAGTGGTCAGTGGCTGCAGGTGCAGCACACCGTCGGTGCAGGGGTCGTGGTTCGGGTGGTGCTGTGTTAAGAGACCCCGAGTTGTCCGGAGAGGACGAGTACGGCCGCGCCGCGGAGGACGATGTCCTGCCCCTGCGTGGTCATCCGGAGGGACAGGTCGGCATGGTTCTGGGCCATGGTCCGGTTCCGGAGCGTGTGGACGGTCGCCTCGGCGAGGGGGCCGTCGAGCAGTTCGGTCGGGCCGCTGAGCACGATCTCCGACAGGTTGAGCGCGCCGACGACGGGCGCGAGGGCGATGCCGAGCCGCTGCCCCGCCTCGCGGAGGATCGGCGTCGCGTCGACGCCGGCGGCCTCTGCCTCGCGGATGCCGCGCTGCAGTTGCGGGACGCTGAGCCAGTGCTCGAGCACCTGGTCGCGGTTGTACGTGGTCTCGAGGCCCAGGTCGGTCCCGACCATGACCTGCCCGATCTCGCCCGCCGCGAAGTGGCTGCCGTAGACGAGCGCGCCGGCGACGAGGAGGCCTGCGCCGATACCGTGGCCGACGCGGATGAGCATCATGTCGCCCGCTGCTCCGCCGTACGTGTGCTCGGCGAGCGCTGCGGCGTTGGCGTCGTTGGCGACGACGACGGGCAGACCCGTGCGTGCCGCGAGGCGTTGCTGCAGCGGGAGGTCGTCCCAGCCGAGGTTCGGCGCCGTCAGGATGGTGCCGGTCAGGTCGACGACACCGGGTGAGCCCACGCCCATCCCGAGGACGGGTGCGGTGGTGGCGGCGACCAGCCGGTCGACCAGGGCGTCGACCTTGGCGGCTGCGGACTCGCCGGTGGCGGATTCGCCGCCCTCGCCGTCCGCGAGCATGACCTCTGCCCTGGCCAGGATGCGCCCGTCCAGGTCCATGACCGCGCCGCGGAAACGGTCGTGGTCACTGAGGTCCACTCCGATGATCTGGTGCGCCGCGCGGTCGATGTCGAGGAGGACGGCCGGCTTGCCGGGTCGCGCCGACTCCCGCTGGCCCAGCTCGATGACGAGCCCTTCGGCGAGCAGCTCGGCGACCAGGTCGGAGACCGTCACCCGGGTGAGCCCCGTCTCCCGGGCGAGGTCTGCGCGACTGCGCTGACCATCCCGATACAGGGTCTGGAGCACGAGCGACCGGTTGTGGCTGCGAGCGTGCTCGGGGAGCACCTTGGCGCGCGGCCGGAGTGCCCGCCCCGGGGTCAGTCCCCCGGCGCTTCCCTGCACCTCGGTCGTCGTCATGTTTGTTAGTAAAGCTTACGAACAAATGAATTGCAAGAGACGAAACGAAGTTGTTACACCGGCGATGCGACCGGACGCTCAGTGCCCTCCCACCCGCTCGCGGACGAATCGGGCGATGCGCTCCGTCGCATCCTGAGCCTCGGGCGTCCCGAGCAGGAGCGGGAACACGTGCGGGAGTCCCTGCCCCACCACCAGCTGCACCTCGACCCCCGCGGCGGTCGCCGCTGCGGCGAGCCGCTCCGCGTCGCTCAGCAGCAGATCGGCGGTCCCCACCTCGATGTGGAGGGGAGGAAGCCCCGCCAGCGATGCGAACAGGGGCGAGGCGGCCGGCGTGCGCGGATCCACACCGCCGAGATAGTCGGCGGCCAGGCGGGCGAGAAGCTGCGGCGTCGAGACCGGATCCTCGGCGACACGGTCCCGCATCGACTCTCCGGAGCCGGTCAGATCGACCGTCGGCGACATCAGCACGACGGCAGCGGGCAGCGGCTCGCCGGCATCGCGCGCCGCGACCAGGGTCGAGAGCGCGAGTCCCCCGCCCGCGGAGTCCCCGGCGAATGCGACAGACATCGGAGGCGAGCCGTGAGCGACGCAGAGCCACTCCCACGCGGTGCGGACGTCGTCGAGCGCCGCAGGGAACGGGTGCTCCGGTGCCAGCCGATAGTCGACGAAGAGGACGCGCATCCCCGCCGCCCGGCCGAGTCTGGCGGCGAGCTCCCCGTCGCTCGCGAGGGACCCGAGCTGGAATCCCCCGCCGTGGAGGAACACGAGAACGCTCGTCCGGTTCCCGCCGGGGACATCCAGCCAATGGGCCGCCACTCCGCCTGCATCCACGTCAGTGACCCGCACGTCAGCGGGAAGAGGGTGGAGGGTGTCGCCCGGCACGAAGGAGGCGCGCGCCTCGTCCGGGGTCGGTTCCGCCCGGCCCGCCTCGACAGCGGCTGCGGCGGCGCGCTGCCGGGCGCGCATGACCGCCAGGGCGGCCTCCATCTCCGTGCTCGGCACGTCGACCCTCGACCCCGTCAGCTCGCCGCGGGAACGACGGGGTCCTCGACGAGCACCTCGGTCAACCGACCCGTGCGGACGCCGAAGACGAAGCCGCGCACCGGGACGTCTGGCGAGATCCACGGGTGCGAGCGGACCTTGAGCACCTGCTCCCGCGTGTTCCGCTCGGCGTCCGTGAACGTGAAGAACTGCGCTGGCGCGATCGGATAGCGTCCGGTCTCGGCCCGCAGGCGCTCGACGAGGTCGTCGCCCGAGAAGCGCGAGAGGCCGCAGTCGTCGTGATTGATGACGAGGATCTCGCGCGTTCCCAGCATCCGCGTCGAGACGATGAGCGACCGCATCGCGTCGTCGTCGATCACCGTCCCGACATTGCGGATGAGGTCGACGTCGGCGTCCGCGAGCCCCATCAGCCGCACCACCCCGCTCAAGCGGGGGTCGGCGCAGGTGACGATGGCGATCTTCGGCGCCGGTGGTCCCGCGCCCGCCGGGTCGTAGTCGCCGGCGAGAGTGGCGTTTGCGCGCAGCGCGTCGTCGGTGATGCTCATGGTCGCAGCTCCTTCTGTCGTGAGGGTCACGTCCGGATGCGACGGCTCGCCGGGGCGTGCGGTGGCCACGATACGACCGCCGGTCGCCGTGCCGCGCGGGGGTTTCCCGCCAACCTCCGACGCAGGCCCGCGGCGGGTGAGGGGTTCGCGCCGCGGCCCGGGCTAGGCTCCCCCCATGGTCACAGAAGCCCCCACCGCATCCACCCGCGCCCCGTTCGCGCTCACCGGTTCACGCGCCCTCGTCACCGCCGCCAGCCGCGGCCTCGGCCGTGAGATCGCGCTCGAACTGGCCGGCCAGGGCGCCGACGTCGTGCTCGGCGTCCGCGACCCCGGCGGCTCGGCCGGGCTGGTCGACGAGCTGCGCGTGTTCGGCGTCGACGCGGTGGCGATCCGGATGGATGTGCTCGATCTGGACGCCTGCCGCGCGGCCATCGACGCGGTGACGGAGGAGGGCGGTCCGATCGGCATCCTCGTCAACAACGCCGGTGGCGGGATCGACTCCCCCGCCTTCGAGGTCACCGAGGACGACTTCGACCACGTCTGGCAGCTCAACACGCGCTCGACGTTCTTCCTGTCGCAGCACGTCGCGAAGAGCATGCGGGAGAACGGAGGCGGCGCGATCGTGAACGTCGCGTCGCAGGCCGGGCTCGTGGCGCTGCCCGGCGAGGCGTCCTATTGCGCGGCGAAGGCCGCCGTCGTCCACCTGACGCGCTGCCTGGCCGTCGAATGGGGAGAGTACAGCATCCGCGTCAACGCCGTTGCGCCGACCTTCATCGAGACCGACGGCACGTCCGCCGCGCTCTCGGACGACGCCTTCCGGGCCGACACCGTCGAGCGCATCGCCGCGCTCCACCGCATCGGCGAGCCGCGCGAGGTCTCCGGCGCGGTCGCGTTCCTGGCGTCCCCGTCCGCCTCCCTCATCACCGGCCAGACCCTCGCGATCGACGGCGGCTGGACCGCCCGCTGACCCGTGAGCGCCTTTAACGATTCGTGCCGAATGTGCGTTCTCGCGTCGCGATAGCGCACATTCGGCACGAATGTGTCCGAGAGGGATCAGCCCAGGCGCGCCTTCAGGTTCTCGCTGATGGCGTCCAGGAACTCCTCCGTGGTGAGGAACTTCTGCTCCGGGCCGACGAGGAGCGCGAGGTCCTTCGTCATCTTGCCCTCCTCGACCGTCTTCACGACGACGTCCTCGAGGGTGTGCGTGAAGTCGATGAGGTCCTGGTTGCCGTCGAGCTTGCCGCGGTGCGCGAGGCCGCGCGTCCAGGCGAAGATCGAGGCGATCGGGTTCGTCGAGGTCGGCTTGCCCTGCTGGTACTGGCGGTAGTGGCGCGTCACCGTGCCGTGTGCGGCCTCCGCCTCGACGACCGAGCCATCCGGCGTGGTCAGCACCGAGGTCATCAGGCCGAGCGACCCGAAGCCCTGCGCGACGGTGTCGGACTGCACGTCGCCGTCGTAGTTCTTGCAGGCCCAGACGTAGCCGCCCTCCCACTTGAGGCTGGAGGCGACCATGTCGTCGATGAGGCGGTGCTCGTAGGTGAGGCCGGCCGCGTCGAACTTCTCCTTGTACTCGGTGTCGAAGACCTCCTGGAACAGGTCCTTGAAGCGGCCGTCGTAGGCCTTCAGGATCGTGTTCTTGGTCGACAGGTACACCGGGTACTGACGGTCGAGGCCGTAGTTGAACGACGCGCGCGCGAAGTCGCGGATGGACGCGTCCTGGTTGTACATGCCCATCGCGACACCGGCGCCGGGCGCCTGGTAGATCTCGAAGGACTGGGCCTCGCCGCCGTCGGCCGGCTGGAAGCTCATCGTGAGGGTGCCCGGGCCGTCGAACGTGAAGTCGGTGGCGCGGTACTGGTCGCCGAAGGCGTGACGGCCGATGACGATCGGCTTGTTCCAGCCGGGGACCAGTCGCGGGATGTTGGAGATGATGATCGGCTCACGGAAGACGACGCCGCCGAGGATGTTGCGGATCGTGCCGTTCGGGCTCTTCCACATCTTCTTCAGGCCGAACTCCTCGACGCGCGCCTCGTCGGGCGTGATGGTCGCGCACTTCACGCCGACGCCGTGCTTCTGAATGGCGTGGGCCGCGTCGATCGTGATCTGGTCGTCGGTCTCGTCGCGCTTCTGGATGCCGAGGTCGTAGTACTCGAGGTTCACATCGAGGTACGGGTGGATGAGAGAGTCTTTGATGGCCTTCCAGATGATGCGTGTCATCTCGTCGCCGTCGAGTTCGACGACCGTTCCGTCAACCTTGATCTTGTCCATGGTTCTCCTGGGGTGTCTGCCGTTTTACGCCGACGACAGCTTACCCGAGCGCGACAACTATCTTGACATCGAGACATTTTCTCTCGGCTGATCGTCGGGTGCGGCGCGACTATGCCCCGGTCACCCGCGCACGTTACCCTTTCGTCATGGCTGAGTTGAGACTGGAAGAGTTGAGCGCGCGGACCGTTGTGGCGGCGAACGCGCTCACGCTGAAGCCGGGCCAGGAGCAGTTCATCGCTCCGGTCTCCTACTCGGCCGCGGCCGCGGTCGCCGACCCGAACACCTCGTGGCAGCGCGTCGTGCTCGACGGCGACGAGGTGGTCGGCTTCATCATGGGCAACTTCGACCCGAACGCCGAGCACGAGGAGTTCAAGGCGATCCTCTGGCGCATCAACGTCGACGCCGACGACCAGGGTCGCGGCATCGGGACGTTCGCCGTGCGGGCCCTCGCCGACGAGGCGCGTGCGCGCGGACACCAGCGCCTCTACGTGATCTGGGAATCGGGCGAGCTCGGGCCGGAGCAGTTCTTCCTGCGCAGCGGCTTCCAGCCGGTCGGCGAGACCCAGTACGGCGAGACGATCGGTGCCCTCGATCTCTGACCGGGAACCCGACCAGGAGGACGCGGCGAGCGCATCCTTCGTCGAGCGGGTGCTCGAGGTCGTGGATGCGATCCCACCCGGGCTCGTCATGACCTACGGGGATGTGGCGGCGACACTGGGTTCGCGTGCGGCCCGGATGGTCGGCCAGGTCATGGCGTACTACGGCTCGGACGTGCCGTGGTGGCGGGTCGTGCGGGCCAGCGGGCACCCCGCCGCGGGCCACGAGCACATCGCGCTGCAGCACTACCGCGCGGAGGGCACTCCCCTGCTGGGCGGCGGAAAGACGCCGTACCGGGTAGATTTACGGGCGGCCCGCCTCGACGACGCGCGGAATCATCCCTCCGACCGATGAACCACTCAGTTCCGTAGTGTTCACTCGTAGGAGATCCTTGTCCCTTTCCCCTGGAGCTGCCGTGCCCCGCATCCGAACCGCCGGAGTCATCGCGACGACGTCCGCCCTCGCCCTGGCTCTGTCCGGATGCTCGGTGTTGACCGCGTTCGAGCCTCACGTCGACTCGGCGATCTGGGATACGGCGAAGGAGATGAAGGCCTCGAACACGGCCCTCATCGGTTCGCCGACCTTCGTGCCGGACGACGCCACGGTCATCCGCGTCGACTACGACACCCAGAACGGGTCGGCGATCATGACATACACGTCGAAGACCCTCCTCGCGCCGAACGTGTGCTCCGGCTCCGTCGCGACGCCGAAGCCCCCTATCGAGGACAGCTGGTGGCCTGTTCAGGGCATCCCGCCCGAGTCCTCCAAGTGCCCGAACGGATGGGCCGCCTTCGGGATCGGTCAGCAGGTGTGGGCGGTCAAGTCACCGACCAAGAAGTAGCGCCGGGCCGCCCGTGCATCGTCAGTGGAACTGCGGGACGATCAGCCAGATCCCGTAGACCACAGCGGCGACGCCGATGGCGAAGCACACGACCGCTCCGACCGTCGCGGCGAGCGGACGCCGCCCGGTCCGGACGCTCGCCGCTCCCCCGTCGGCGTCGAGCGGAGCCCCGACGGCCAACAGCCGCAGGGCCGTCGCGTAGCCGATGACGACGACCGTCGTCGCCGCGAAGGCGACCAGCAGCACCACGACGAACGACCCCCAGTCCACACCGAGGAACGATCCATCGGGTGCCGCCGTGTGCGCGATGAGCTGTCGCATCCTCATCCCTCCTGTCCGGCGCCGACGGACGCCGTCGCGCGCGAGCCGGACGCGTCGTCCTCGGCCTCGTCGCCCTCGTTGACGTTGTGCCGGGTGACCGGGTTGCGGCGCGAGAGCGCCCACAGTCCGAGGCCGGCGAGGAGCCCGACCACGGCGACGCCGATGAGCCCGACCAGGCTGGCGGAGGCGATCCAGGCCGCCAGCCCGCCGACGAGTGCCGCGGCGGGTAGCGTCACCACCCAGGCCGTCGCGATCCGTCCGACGACGCCCCAGCGCACCGAGGCGAGCTTCTTGCCCAGGCCGCTGCCGACCACGGCGCCCGACGTCACCTGCGTTGTGGAAAGGGCGAAGCCGAGGTGCGACGAGACCAGGATGGTGGCCGCGGACGACGTCTCGGCCGCGAAGCCCTGCGGCGCTTTGACGTCGGTGATCCGCTTGCCGACCGTGCGCATGATGCGCCAGCCGCCGAGGTAGGTTCCGAGCGCGATCGCCAGGCCGCAGGAGACAATCACCCAGAACGGCGGCGCACTCCCGGAGCTCAGGTAGCCGGCGGCGATCAGCGTCAGGGTGATGACGCCCATGGTCTTCTGGGCGTCATTCGTGCCGTGCGCGAGCGAGACCAGCGAGGCGGACACCGTCTGGCCGTGCCGGAATCCGGCCTCCGCGCCGTGGACCCGTGCGTTCCGGGTGATGCGGTAGGCCGCGAAGGTGGCCACCAGGGCGACGCCTCCCGCGACCAGGGGCGACAGCAGGGCGGGGACGATGACCTTGCTCAGCAGCACGCCCCAGTCGACGGCTCCGAAGCCCGCTCCGATCACCGCGGCGCCGATCAGGCCGCCGAACAGCGCATGGGTCGAGCTCGACGGCAGACCGAAGTACCAGGTGACCAGGTTCCACAGCACCGCGCCGACCAGCCCGGCGAAGATCATCGTCGGGGTGATGTCAACACCCGACGACCCTTCCTTGATGACGCCGCCGGAGATCGTCTGGGCGACTGCGGTCGACAGGAACGCGCCGACCAGGTTGAGGACGGCCGAGATGAGGACGGCCGTCCGGGGCTTGAGTGCGCCGGTGGCGACGGAGGTCGCCATCGCGTTGGCGGTGTCGTGGAAGCCGTTCGTGAAGTCGAAGACGAGGGCGACGACGATCACGGCGACGACCGTGACGAGGATGTCCATCGGCGGTCCTTCCGGAAAGGGGACGGACGCTCGATGCGCCCACCCCCTGAGTACGCCGATCCCCGCCCGCCTTCGTGAACGGCGGATGAATTCTGGTCAGGTCCCCTGCACCGGGATGGTGAGCGACCTACGGAAGGAGTTCCGCGGTGATCGCGGCCGAGATGAGAAAGGCGACGACGATCCCACCGATCACGGGGAGGGGGATCCACCACACGCGCCTGGACCGGCCGAGGCGGTAGATCATCACGAGGATGAAGATCACCCCGGCAACCGTGGTGCTCGGCGTGATGAGACCGACCACCCACAGCGCACCATAGTCGCAATCGGTTGCTGGTCCGCAGGCTGCGACGCCCATATCGAGTAGTGCGATGGCACCGGTGAGCACGCCTCCTATGAAGACAGCGAGGACGCTCAGGACGATCGCCATCGCGGCATCCGCGCTGCTCGGGCGCGTTGTCTTCTGCACCTGACCGCTCCTATTCATTCGACGTGATCTTCTGGTAGATGAATCCCCACGCTTCCGCCATCGCGCTCGACTTCCAGTAATTGCGATGAATCGTCATGCCATTGGGAAACGCGGATTGACAGAATGCGTCGCCTTCAAAACACCATTCGCGCACAATCGGCTGTTGCGTCCGGGCCGTGTAATTCGAGTTCCAGGCGAGGGCCGTCCACGCGCTGAGCTTGCCAGCATCAGCGGGGAAGAGTCCGGCAGTGGTCCGCGCCTGGTTGGGTGCGTTCCAACTCTGACCCGGCCGAAACGACGGGCTCGCGAGCAAGACGACCGCTTTGATGTGGGCCCTGGCGCCGGGCGACAAGGACACAGTGGTGAAGGCCGGCGGATTGGATCCGGACAACATGTTGCTGATGACGTGCGCCCCCTGTGAGTAGCCGACCAGGAGAATATTCGTGCTCGGGCAGCTAGACGCGAGGTTCTCCACCTCGGCGGCAAGGCGCGCCACACCGACATTGACGCTGTTGATGTAGGTGGTGAATGGAGCCTGGTAGGCCGTCGCCGGGTAGTTCAGAGCCTCGACGTAGATGGGAAGGTTCTTGTCTGATCGGGCATAGTTCGCGATGGAGTCGACTGCGTCGCCGAGGCCTCCTGATGCGTAGGTACGGCCACCATTGGCGCTTCCCGAGCCAGCGGGTTCATCTGTGCCACGCACGCCGATCAACGTTGAGAATGCGCACCTCGAAGCAGGCACCCATGCCGAGGCGGAGGTGGCGGACAGGCTAGTCATGAGACCAGTGCTGGCGATAGCGGCGATGACAATTCGAGTGATCTGAGCAGCTCTGCTCATGGCGTCTCGCTTCCGGATACGAGGCGTCCGTCGTATCGGAACACCTGCTTATCCCTTGAGACGCGAATCCCAGGGTCGCTATGACGCTGAGATTGCTGTTATTGCCGCAGGGCCAGCGTCAACCGGGTCGGGGTCGCGGGCATGAGACGGTGCAACCGGGTCAGGAACCCTGCACCGGGATGGTGAGCTCGATGATCGTGCCGAGGCCCTCGACCGAGCGCACCTCGGCCCGGCCGGACACCGCCTCCACCCGGTCGCGGAGGCCCTCGAGGCCACCGCCCGGCTCGATGCGCGCGCCGCCCTGGCCGTCATCCTTCACGATGACCGTGACCGTCGCGTCCGCTCGCGAGACCATCACGGTGCACGTGCGTGCCCGCGCGTGTTTGGCGGCGTTGGCGAGGGCTTCCGAGACGCAGTAGTAGATGGTCTCCTCGATGACCTCGGGCAGCCGTTCGGCGATGTCGACGCGGACCTCGACGGGCACGTGGCTCCGCAGTCCCAGCTCCTCGATCGCCGAACGGAGGTCGCCGTCCGTCAGCACGGTGGGGTGGATGCCGCGGGCGAGCTCCCGGAGCTCGCGGAGGGCGTCCGCGAGCTGCTCGGAGGCGCGCTGCAGGTCGCCCGCGAGCTCCTCGTCACCGTGCGCCTCGGCCTTGGACGTCGCGATGCGGAGGCTGATGGCCAACGACACGAGTTGCTGCTGGCTGCCGTCGTGCAGGTCGCGTTCCAGCTTCCGGCGGGCGAGGTAGCCCTCCTCGACGATGCGCAAGCGCGACTCCCGCAGCTCCTGGATGGTGCGCTCCAGCCTCCCGCGCAGCCGGTCGTTGTCGACCGAGAGCAGCAGGGCCGAGGAGACGGCGTCGAGCAGGCGGTCATCCTGGCTGAGCGCCACATCGTGCTCGATCAGGGCGATCGGTCCCTGGTCGGAGTCGATCGCGAGCACCGAGCGTCCCGGCCGGTCGGTCAGGCCGGCTTCCGGCACCGGCTTGCCGTCGCTGGTCTGGTAGCTCTGCAGCGGCTCATCCCACCAGAACACGCGCAGGGATCCGTCGTGCAGCATCCGCGCGAGGCTCGACTCCCACAGACCGCGGTCGACCTTGTCGCGCGCGACGATCACGAGGTCCGCCATCCGCGAGCGCAGTCCCCGCGCGTAGAGCACACCGCCGACGAACGCCGGAGGGATGAGCGCGATCGCGACCGGCGGGATGAACTGCAACCAGCCGCTGTCCCAGCCGAACGCGAAGCTCAGCGAGTCCTGCACCGTGCCGTAGCACCAGAGAAGGATGGCGAGCGGCATCACGAAGGCCACCCGGCGGGCCGGGAGGGAGCTGGTGAACCAGCGGGCGATCAGGCGGGCCGCCACGGTCAGCATGAGCGCGAGGCCGACGAACCGCCACGCGAGCCCCAGCCAGTAGTCGGCCGTGTCGCTGGGGAGCACGGCGTACGGGTTCATCACGCAGCCGCACTCGGACGGCTCCGGCGACGAGAACAGCAGGGTGCCGCCGAGACGCACCGCAAAGGCGATCGAGATGGCCAGCAGGATAGCGCGGTCGAAACGCGCGACCAGCCTCCCCGTGGGGTAGCACAGCACGAGGAGCCCGACCAGCACCGCCCACAAGTCCGTCACGCCCTGCACCCATGGCCACACCCAGCCCCACTGACGGACCAACGGGTACCAGGCGCCCGCCGACCAGAAGAAGGCGGCTCCGACCATGAGCCAGCCGGGGATGGGGCTCCGCACGATCCGCCAGGCGATCACCGCGCAGACGACGTAGACGACCGCGACGGAGATGAAGACGATGGCCCAGCCGACGCCGGAGGGACGCGGCCCGTAGTCGCCGGTGATCGCGCTGAGCACCTGGGCCGTGACGTTCGACGCGATGGTGACGGTCACGGCGAGCGCGCGGAGGATCAGCCGGCCCGCGCCCGGTCGTGCCGGGGCGACGCCCACATCGCCGGTGCGCGCGACCTCCGGATGCGCCGGGAGCGCGGCATCCATGGGGTCAGGCGTCCCTGCCGAGGAAGCGCAGCACCGCGAGCACCCGCCGGTGGCCCTCGGCGGAGTCCTCCACGCCCAGCTTCGCCATGATGTGCCCGATGTGGGATTCGACGGTGCGGAGGCTCAGGTGCAGCTCGGTGGCGATGCCCACGTTCGACTTGCCCTCCGCCATCAGCCGTAGAACATCGCGTTCCCGGGAGGAGAGCGACTCGACCGTCGCCTCCGATGACCGCGCGGTGACGAGCAACTGTACGACTTCGGGGTCGACCACCGAGCCGCCGCGTGCGACGGTGCGGACGGCGGTGACCAGGGTGTCGGCGTCGGCGACGCGGTCCTTGAGCAGGTATCCGGTGCCGCTGCCGGCGCTCATCGCCCGGATCGCGTACGACGCGGTGGTGTACATGGAGAGAAGCAGGATGCCGGCGCGCGAGCCGCTCGCACGAAGACGCTCCAGAGCGCGCAGCCCCTCATCGGTGTGGGTGGGCGGCATCTTGATGTCGAGCACGATCGCGTCCACATCCCCGTCGGCCGCGACGGCGCGCAGAAGTTCCTCGGCGGTGTCCACCGAGGCGACGACCTCCATACCGCCCGCGCGCAGGATCTGTCCGATCCCCTCGCGCAGCAGCACTGCATCGTCGGCGACGGCCACTCTGAGCGCGCGAGACTCTACAGTCTGTCCCCCGCTCACGCGCTTACCTTAGCAGGGTGCGGATCGCCTCACCGGTCAGCTCGTCTTTGTTGATGAAACCCTCCGCGCCGCTGTCGGCGACGCGTCTTCCGTAGTCGGTCGCCGACCGGCTCGACGTGAGCACGACGGCGGCGCCCGTCGCCCGCATCGCGGGCACGATATCGAAGCCGCTGGCGTCGGGCAGACCGACGTCGAGCAGCACGACGTCGGGGGCCAGGCGGCGGCTCAGCTCGATGCCGCCGGCAGCGGTCGCACTGTCGCCGACCACCATGAAGCTCTCCAGGCGGAGCAGCTCCGCCGCCTGTTCGCGGAACCGCTCGTGGTCGTCGACGATCACAACGCGGAGGTACATGGCACCATCATCTCCGCACGCACCCCGAGGGTCATCCGTGCCTCCACGCAAACGGAATGAGGTGACCCCCCGGATGTGGGCCATCTGGGCCGGGGCCAGGATGTGAGACAACCTCAACGACCCGAACGTCGAGGTTCCCGCCGCTGGGCGGGACGAAGGTCCACCCGAGGAGATGGCGATGTCCACCGCGACCCGAACCGCCGACCCGACCGGCGCCGCAGCCGTCCGAACGGACGCGGCGACCGGGGCGGGCGCGGTGGACGGCCGTCACTCCGGGCGGGGCCGACGCGATGACGACGAGCTGCCCGTCGTCGTGATGGATCTTTCCCGCGCCGCACGCCGCTTCCGCGACCTGCGTGCCGCCTTTCCCTGGGTGGACGTGCACTACGACATCAGCGCCCTCGCGCATCCGGCTCTGCTCGCCACCATCTCCGCCGAGGGCGCCGGCTTCACCGTGACCCACGACGCCGCACTTCCGGCCCTCCGCCGAGTGGATGCGGACCTCGGCCGGGTGCTGCACGCCGCGCCGGGTGCGCGCTGGCTGCAGCGGCGTTCCGCCTGGGAGGCGGGCGTGCGCCGGTTCGTCGTCGACGACCCGGACGATCTCGACACCTTCGTCTCCGCACCGGCCGGTACGGCCGTGCTGCTCCGGGTCGACCCGGCCATCGCCGTTGCGGTCGCGCGGTACGCAGCGGCTCTCGGCGTCCGTGTCGCCGGCCTCTCCCTCCCCGTCGCACCGGACACAGGCGCCTCCGACCTGGTCACGTTGCTGCAGCGCGCCGTGCGTGCGAGCGCGGAGGTGTCCGCGGCGACCGGCCGCCGTCTCGAGCTTCTCGACCTCGGCGACACGTTCTCCGACGGCACGGCGATCCGTCCGGCGGAGTGGCCGGCACTTGCCCGCACCATCCGCTCGCTCGTCGCCCCGGCGACCTCCCGCACCACCGTGCTGGCAACGGCCGGCCGCGCGCTCGTCGCCGACTGCATCACCGTCTCCGCCGGCGCGGCAGCACGCTTCGCCGACGGCCCGACGGCGAGCGCCTACATCGACGCGGGGTGCGAGGTGGTCGTGCTCCGCGACGGGATGCGCGACAGCCTGCTGTCCCGCCTGCCCCTCTTCCGCACGGCGCTGGCGCGCGAGGCACCCTCCGTGCGCCGCACCCCGCACGCTCGCGCGGGCGGACACCGCACGCTGCGCCCGTCTCGCGCGCGCTCGACCTGGTCCCCGGCCGGCTGACTCAACCCCTGACCGCCCGGCGACCGGCGGTGGGGATCACGGGAGGTTTCCTGTGGTCCCCGCCGGAATCGCCCGCGACGTCGAGGCTTGCGTCGACCAGGGTTATCCGCCCGTGTGCCTGAAGACCACTCTCGTGCCCGCCGAGTCCGGGTCACCGGTGTACAGGGCCAAAACGGTCGAGAACATCGAGTTCTCAGCAGAGAGGGACTGGCTGTAGGTTCCGCCCACCGAAACGCTCGGATCGCGCGTATCCGGGAAGTACTTCCACTCGGTCACACCGCTCAGTACAGGGTCATCGTCTTCGGGCGCCTGAGGAAGGGGCGCACCCGAAATCGTCACGACGCCATCCTTCGTGAAATCCAGGGTCGTCGGATGCGGACCATCGCTCACCCAGGTCCCGTACAGATCTCGCTCCGTGAACTCGACCGGACGCTGCAACCAGAACCAGGAACCGACCTCCCACGCGATGAACAGAAACGTGAGACCCAGAATCAACCACAGCAACCAGACGGGATTTCCCCGGCTCGACCCTCTGAACGCCGACATCATGAGGAACGTTAGCGGCGACCGGGCCCGGCGCGCTGATAGCGGTCAATCGCAGTATCCCGGGGCACCGAGACGGCGGCGGGGACCACAGGAAATCTCCCCGTGGTCCCCGCCGGACGAGCCGCCGCACACGCGGCCGTGACCGCTACACCAGCGAGTCGCGCCAGGCTGCGTGCAGCTGGGCGAACCGGCCGGTGCCCGCGATGAGGTCGTCGGGCGTGCCGTCCTCGACCACGCGGCCGTGCTCCATGACGAGCACCCGGTCGGCGATCGCGACGGTGGACAGGCGGTGCGCGATGATCACGGCCGTGCGATCGGCGAGCAGCGTCTGCAGCGCCTCCTGCACCAGGCGCTCGCTCGGGATATCGAGTGAGCTCGTCGCCTCGTCCAGGATGAGCACGGCCGGGTCCGCGAGGAACGCCCGCGCGAACGAGATCAGCTGCCGCTGTCCCGCGGAGACGCGGCCGCCGCGCTTGTTCACGTCGGTGTCGTAGCCGTTCGGCAGACCCTCGATGAACTCGTGCGCGCCGACGGCCTCCGCCGCCCGCACGATCTCGTCGCGCGTCGCATCCGGCTTGCCCAGGGCGATGTTGTCGGCGACCGAGCCGCTGAACAGGTACGCCTCCTGGGTGACCATCACGATCGCCCGGCGCAGATCCTTCGGGTGCAGGTCGCGCAGGTCGACGCCGTCCAGCTTCACCGAACCCGCGGTGGGGTCGTAGAAGCGCGAGATCAGCTTCGCCAGCGTCGACTTGCCCGCACCGGTCGAACCGACCAGCGCGACCGTCTGCCCGGCCGGGATGTCGAGCGTGAACTCCGGCAGGATGACGCGGTCCTTCTTGTAGGCGAACGAGACCTCGTCGAAGCTCACACGCCCCTGCGCCGACCACAGGTCGACCGGCTGCACCGGATCCGGAACGCTGGGCTCCTCCTCCAGGACGCCGGAGATCTTCTCCAGCGCTGCGGCGGCCGACTGGTAGGAGTTGTAGAACATCGCCATCTCCTCCATCGGGTCGAAGAAGCGCCGCGTGTACAGCAGCACCGCGAGAAGCACGCCGATCGCCAGCTGCCCGTCGGCGACCCGGAAGCCGCCGACCAGCAGAACGACTCCGACGGTGACGTTGCCGATCATCACGAGGCCCGGGTCGAAGATCCCGAACAGCTGGATGACGCGGGCGTTCACATCCCGGTACTCCTCGACCAGGCCGCCGAAGTCCTTCTCGTTGCGCTTCTCCTTGCGGAACGCCTTGACCGCGCGGATGCCGGTCATGGTCTCCACGAAGTGCACGATCAGCTTCGCCGACGCGACCCGCGAGATGCGGAACAGCACCTGCGAGCGCTTCTGGAACCACCGCGTCAGCAGGTACAGCGGCACGAGCGACACCAGCAGCACGACACCGCTGATCCAGTCGATCGAGAACAGCGCGATCGCGATGAACAGCATGTACAGGAAGCCCTGGACCAACTGGTTGATGCCCGAGTCGAGCAGCTCCCGGATGGAGTCCAGGTCGCTCGTCTGGCGCGAGATGATCCGGCCGGACGTGTACGACTCGTGGAACTCGAGCGACAGCTTCTGCGTGTGCAGGAACACCCGCTTGCGCAGGTCGAGCAGGATGGCCTGGCTGATCCGCGCGCTCAGCACCGTGTACCAGGCGATGAGCACCGCGCCGATCACACCGGTGATCAGGTAGGCGAGACCGGCGGCCGCCAGCGGGAACCAGTCCTGCTTCAGCAGGGCCGGCAGGCCGTTGTCGATGCCGAACGCGATGATCGCGGGGCCCGCCACCTGGGCGGCCGTGCTCACGACGACCACGACGGCCGTCAGCGCCAGCCGCATCCGCAGCGGGTGCAGCAGCGAACCCAGCAGGTGCAGCGAACGGCGCCGCACCTGCCGGCTCTCCTCCTTGCTGAGGTCGTTGCGCTCTTCGCCTTCGACGCCCAGGACGGTCGTGGTGCTCACAGGTTCACCTCCTCGAGGATCTCTTCGTTCTGTTCGTCCTCCAGGCTGGAGATGACGAAGCGGTAGTGCTCGCTGCTGGCGAGCAGGTCGTGGTGGGTGCCCACCGCGGTGACGCGGCCGTCCTCCAGCAGGGCCACCCGGTCGGCGAGCATCACGGTGGACGGGCGGTGCGCGACGATCAGGGCCGTGGTCGAGGCGAGCACTCGACGCAGCGCGGCCTCGACGAGCGCCTCGGTGTCGACGTCGAGCGCCGACAGCGGGTCGTCGAGCACCAGGATGCTGGGGTTCGCGGCGACCGCGCGCGCGAGCGCGAGCCGCTGTCGCTGACCGCCGGACAGGCTGAGCCCCTCCTCGCCGACCTTCGTCTCGACGCCCTCGGGGAGGTCGTAGACGAAGCCCGCCTGCGCCACCTCGAGAGCCTCGGTGAGCACGCGCTCGGCCTCCGCCGAGGCGGGGTCGAGGTCGTCGCGGCCGAGCAGGACGTTGTCGCGCACGGACGCTGAGAACAGGGTCGCATCCTCGAACGCCATGGCGATCGCCTTGCGCAGGTCGTAGCGGGTGAGGTCGCGCACATCCACGCCGTCAACCTTCACCGCGCCGCCCGTCACGTCGTACAGACGTGTCGTCAGGGCGGTCAGGGTCGACTTGCCGGAGCCGGTCAGGCCGACCAGGGCCATCGTCTCCCCCGGGCGGACCGTCAGGCGGATGCCGTCGAGCAGGTCCGGGAAGCGCTCCGGCGAGTCCTGGTACCGGAAGTGCACGTCGTCGAAGAGGAGCTCTCCCCGCGGCTCGGCGATGCGCTTGGGCTGGGCGGGGTCGGTGATCGTGTTGACCTCGTCCATCACCTCGAAGTAGCGGTCCGCCGCCGTGCGGGTGTCGAAGGTCATCGACAGCAGGAAGCCGATCGACTCCACGGGGAACCGCAGGACGGTCGCCGTGGCGAAGAACGCGACGAGCTCGCCGACCGACAGCTGGCCCTGCGCCGACAGCCAGACGCCGACGACGAGGCAGATGCCGAACGCGACGTCCGGGACCAGCAGCAGCCAGAGCCAGATGCCGGCGATGGCCTTCGCCTTCTCGATCTCGGTGCCGCGCAGCTCCTCCGCGCGCGACTCGAAGGTCTTCAGCGCGTGCTTTCCGCGCCCGAACGCCTTCAGCACACGGATGCCGTGCACCGACTCCTCGACCGCCGTCGCCAGGTCGCCCGCCTGGTCCTGGCTGCGCCGCGCGATGACCGAGTACTTGTTCTCGAACACGAACCCGTAGATCCACAGCGGGATAGAGCACACCAGGAAGATGAGCCCCAGGATCCAGTTCCACCCGATCAGGATCGCGAACCCGACCACGATCGTGACGACATTGACTACCAGCAGCACGATGCCGAACGACAGCCACCGACGGATCATGCTGAGGTCGCTGACCGCACGCGACAGCAGCTGACCGCTCGGCCAGCGGTCGTGGAACGCGACCGGGAGATCCTGCAGCTGCGCGTACAGCGCGTTGCGCATCTTCGCCTCGACGTGAGTTCCAGGAGTCAGCACGAACCAGCGCCGCAGCGAGATGAACACCGCTTCGGCAGCGCCCAGCCCGACCACGAGGAGCGCGGCGGGCCACACGGCCGACGGGTCACCCGTCGACAGCGGGCCGTCGACCAGCCAGCGGAGCACCTGCGGGATGCTCAGCGCGACGAGGCTGGCCAGCAGCGCGGCCACCATGCCCAGGATGATGCGGGGCGCGGCGGACTTGGCGAACGGGAGGATGCGCAGCAGGATGCGCGCGGTGCTCTTCCGCTTCGCGGTGGTCTTCGGAGTCTGAGTGTTCGGAGTCTGGGCGACAGACATGGATGATCCGTTTTCTGTGAGTGTCCGACGTCATGGAGCCGGCGGCGAGCACGCGGAGGAGTCGCCGAAGACACGCCGACGATGGCGAGTCTTGTGGTGGGGATGCGAGGAGCGTCCGCGGACGCTCCCGGTGTCGTGCGCGGCGGCGCGCGGCGAGGGGCGGGGAGCTACCGCCCGGACGGTCGGGCGTCGGCCGCGAGGGCGGCGACGAACCCGGGCACGGTGGTCTTTCGTGCGGTCTCGATCGTCGTCATGGCGTCCTCCCAGCCTCGATGTACACGTCCGTTTTGCCGCGACAAGGCAGCCCTACAGCATATTGCCAGGTTCTCGACGAACGCAAGAGTTTTTCTCACATCCCAGTGGCGGGTTGGCCTGTCGGAGGCGCCGGGTACGGTGGCCGCATGCGCAGAGGGGCCGTTTTCGTGCTGTGCCTGGTGCAGTTCGTCGACGTCCTCGGCGTGACCAGTGCGACCACGGCGATTCCTGCGATCCTGAGCGGTCTGGGCGCGCCGGAATCCGCGGCCGGACCCCTGGCGACGGTCTACGCCATGTTCTTCGGCGGCCTCCTCATCCTGGGCGCGCGGCTGGGCGATCGTTTCGGACATCGACGCATTCTGCTCGTGGGCATCGGCATGTTCGGCGTTGTCTCCGTGTTGGGCGGTGCAGCTGCGGTCTGGCATCAGGGAGCCCTGGCCGTCGTCCTCGTCGCCCGGGCGCTGCAGGGTGCCGCCGCCGCGTTGTCCGTCCCTTCGGCGCTGCGGCTGCTGCTCTCGGCGACGCCAGAGACGCCGCGGCGCAGGGGCGCCCTCGCGGCGTGGAGCGCCACAGGAGCGGCGGCGGGCGCATCCGGCTTCCTGGTCGGCGGCCTGCTGGTGCAAGCGTTCGGGTGGCCGGCCGTCTTCTGGGTCAACCTTCCGCTCGCCTGCGCGCTGACGATCGGCAGCCTCGCCACGGTGACGGGTGCGCGGGAGCGCACCGAGGAGGAGCCGGTCGATGCCCTGGGCGCCGCCCTGCTCATCCTCACGGTCATGGCCGTCATCGCCGGCGCGGCCTGGATCGAGCAACCCGCGACCCGGATGATCGGCGTCGCGACGGTCGGCGCCGGCGTCGTCCTCGCCGTCCTCCTCGGCATCCGGCTGCGCACCGCCCGCGCACCCCTCATCCCCGCAGCCGCCTTCCGATCGCGTCCGCTGCGCCACGGAACCCTGCTGTCGTTCGTCAACACCGCGACCACCAGCTCGACGGCCGTACTAGCCACCTTGTTCTTACAGGAACGGCTCGGAATCGACCCGATCGCCGCCGGGCTGACACTGATGGCGCTGAGTGTCGCCGTCATCCTCACATCGACGAGCACGCGCTCGTTGCTGAAACGGCTGAGTGCTTACGCCGTATGCGGGATGGGCATCGCGGCGATCGCCCTCGGCTGCCTGCTGATGGCGCTGACCGTCGGCACGTGGTGGGGCGTCTTCCTCGGCGTGGCGCTGGCAGGCGCAGGGCTGGGCCTGTCGTCGGTCGCCGCGACGACGATCGGCACGACGGTGCCCGACGAACTCGCCGGCAGCGCAAGCGGCATCCTCAACACCGGAGCCCAGCTCGGAACCGCACTCGGCACCTCCGCGCTGGTGCTCGTGGCCTCGGTTGCGGGGGTCGGTGCGGGATGGGCGGCCGCGGCCCTCCTCGCTGCGGCGACCGCGGCGTGGTGCGCCCTGCCGGCTCCACTCGGAGCGCGCCGGGAGTCGCTGGAGGGAGTCAGCGGATCCGGATCGACAGGCAGGTGACGCATCCCTCGAGCTTCTCGAACTCGGAGATGTCGACCTGGATGACGGTGTAGCCGAGGTCCTCGACGAGCGCCACCGACTGCGGGGCGGACGACGACATCAGCACGGTGTCGTCCGATAGCACGACGACCGCCGTGCCGTGGGCCTCGGGAACCGGGAGGAAACGCTCGAAGACGCGCGGTTCGTCCACGATCGGCTCGTAGCCGATGACCGTGCCGTCGGGCAGGGCGGTCACGGCCGTCTTCAGGTGCAGCGCCTTGGTGATCGGGACGGCGACGACGGTGTATCCGAGAGGCGCCACGAGAGCGCGCAGCTGACGGATGCCCTCGGCGTTGGTCCGCCCTCCGCGGCCGACGTAGACCGTCGAGCCGACCTTGAGGACGTCGCCGCCGTCGAGCGTCCCCGGCGCCTCGATGCGCTCGAGGTGCATCCCCTGCGCACGGAGCGCGGCCTCGGTGCCGACGACCTCCGCGCGGCGCGACTCGGCGCCGGGCAGCGTGATCACGGCGGTGTCGCCGAAGACGACGGCGGTGTCCTCCACGAAGACCGAGTCGGCCAGGGTGTCAGCACTCGTGACCTCGACGGTCTGCCACCCGGCCTCGGAGAGAGCTGCGACGTACGCGTCCCACTGCGCGTCCGCGCGCTCCGCATCCACCGGCTCACGGTCGATGTGGGTCACCAGACCCTCGGCGAGGTTGCCTGCGGGGATGCGGACCAGCGCGACCTTGCGGTCCGTCTCGAACCGGCTGCGGGTGCCCTCGACGACGCGGAACAGCCAGCGGCCGAACGTCGGGGTGAGCGCGGTGATGGCGACGGCGTAGAGCAGGTTGATCCCCAGCAGGGTGCCGAGCACGGCGGCGATCAGGTCGCCGCTGAACGGCGAGCCGCCCGAGGTCGCGGTCAGGATGGTGCCGACCGCGGGGGCCAGCACAGCGGCCAGCACACCCGCGATCAGCGCCGTCCACCACCGGTCGAACGCGCCGACGAAGCCGGCGACCCAGAGCAGGACGAAGGCGATGACGCTGGTCAGCGAGAAGTAGTTGCTGACGGCGACGATCAACGCCCCCGACGGGGCCGACGACCCGGCGAGGCTCCCCACGTAGAACGCGGCGATCATCGCCGCGTGAACGACGAGGACCACCACGAGGGCAGCGACAAGGGATGCGATGAGCCGGCGGCCCCAGGAAGACGTCATGGGTTCCAACCTAGCGGAGCGCTGCTATGCGTTCGCTGGCTCCCGGAGGCGGTCGAGCGCGAGCTCCTCCGCGGCCTGCAGCGTGGTGACACCGCGCTGGTCGGCGGCCCGGAAGATCTCCGCTACCGTATCGCCGATCCGCTCGACCCGCTCCTGCGTGGCCTCGGCGGTCACGCCGGTCTCGCCGGCCATCGACAGGAAGATCACCCCGCCCGCGTTGACGACGAAGTCCGGCGCCCAGAGGATGCCGCGTGCGGCCAGACGCTCCGCTCCGGAGCGGTGCGCGAGCTGGTTGTTCGCGGGGCCGACGACCGCGGCGACCCGGAGCTCGTCGATCACCCGGTCGGTCAGCACTCCGCCGACACCGGCGGGGACGAAGACATCGCCCTCGACGCGGTGGGCGTCATCCGGCTCCACCCAGGTGGCGCCGAGCGCATCGGCGAGGGCGCGCTTCGCGGGGTTCACGTCCGTGACGGTCAGCACGGCGCCCTCGCTGGCGAGGCGCATCGCGATGAGCGATCCCACGTGGCCGAGGCCGAGCACGATCACGTGGCGGCCGCTGACATCCCGGCTGCCGAACGCCCGCTCCATGGTGGCCTGCAGACCGGCGTACACACCGGCGGCGGTCGCGTCGCTGGGCTCGCCGACGCCGCCCTCCGACGGCGGGAGGCCGCAGACGTGGGCGGTGCGCGTGGCGACGACGGACATGTCCTCGGCGCTCGTTCCGACATCCTCTGCGGTCATGTAGCTGCCGCCGAGCGTCTCGACGGCGTCGCCGAGGTCGAGCATGACCTCGTAGCGCTCGGTCGGTGTGAGCACCGTGCCGCGCGGCAGGTAGACGACGGCCTTGCCGCCGCCGCGGTGAAGACCGGCCGCCGCGTTCTTGAGGGTCATCCCCTCGGCCAGCCGCAGCGAGTCGGCGACCGCCTCCTGCCAGGAGTCGTACGTCCAGACCCGGCATCCGCCGAGGGCCGGCCCGAGGACGGTGGAGTGGACCGCGATGCTGATGGTGAGGCCGCTCCGCCTCCCCCTCACCACGTGCAGTGTTTCGTGCGGCAGGTCTGCGGGCAGGACGGACATCGGTGTCTCCTCGTGGGATCGCGGTGAAAATGTGTGACGGTCTTGTGGACCGCCGTCCATTCTCCCGCGACCGGGCCCCGGAGGCAACGTCGCCGCGCGTTCTCCTAGTGGAAGAAGTGCCGCTCGCCGGTGAAGTACATGGTGACTCCTGCTGCCTTCGCCGCCGCGATCACATCCTCGTCGCGGATGCTGCCGCCCGGCTGCACGATCGCACGGACGCCCGCGTCGATGAGGATCTGCGGGCCGTCGGCGAACGGGAAGAACGCGTCCGATGCGGCCACGGATCCGGCCGCCCGCTCCCCCGCACGGCTGACCGCCAGGGTGCACGAGTCGACGCGGTTGACCTGACCCATCCCGACCCCGACGGATGCGCCGTCGTGGGCAAGCAGGATGGCGTTCGACTTCACCGCGCGGCACGCCTTCCAGGCGAACTCGAGATCCTCACGGGTCGCCGCGTCGGCCTCCTCGCCGGCGACCAGGGTCCATCCGTCGGAAGAGAACTCATCGAAGCGGTCGGAGTCCTGCACGAGCACGCCACCCGAGATCTGGCGGAACTCGGTCAGCGCGCGGGCGTACCCCTCGGGCAGCTGCAGGATGCGGAGGTTCTTCTTCGTCTGCAGGAGTTCCAGCGCCTCCGGCTCGTAGTCCGGGGCGATCAGCACCTCGGTGAAGATGCCCTTCACCGTCTCCGCCATGGCGAGGGTGACCGTGCGGTTGGCCGCGATCACCCCGCCGTACGCCGACACCGGGTCGCACTCGTGCGCCTTGCGGTGCGCCTCGGCGATGTCGTCCGCGACGGCGATTCCGCAGGGGTTCGCGTGCTTGATGATGGCGACGGCCGGCTCGTGGAAGTCGTAGGCGCTGCGCAGGGCGGCATCCGCATCCACGTAGTTGTTGTACGACATCTCCTTGCCGCCGAGCTGGGTCGCCTGGGCGATGCCGGTGCCCTTCGGGTCGGCGTAGAGGGCGGCCGCCTGGCGCGAGTTCTCGCCGTAGCGGAGGGTCTGCTTGAGCTCGGCCCGCGCCTCCCAGCGCTCGGGGAAGTCGTCGGTCGACGGCGCCTGTCCCGCGAACCAGGCGGCGACGGCGCCGTCGTAGGCGGCCGTGTGCGCGAACGCCTTCGATGCGAGCTCCCGGCGCTGGTCGAAGGTCGTGCCACCGGCGGCGACGGCCTCCACGATGCCGTCGTAGTCGGAGGGCGACACCACGATCGCCACGTTCGCGTGGTTCTTCGCGGCGGCGCGCACCATGGCCGGGCCGCCGATGTCGATCTGCTCGACGACGTCGTTGCCGACCGCGCCGGAAGCCACCGTCTCGACGAACGGGTAGAGGTTGACGACGACGAGCTCGAACGGCTCGATGCCCAGATCCTTGAGCTGCTCCTCGTGCGACGCCAGCCGGAGGTCGGCGAGGAGTCCCGAGTGGATAGCAGGGTGCAGCGTCTTCACACGCCCGTCGAGCGACTCCGGGAACCCGGTGACGCTGGCGACATCGGTCACTGCGTGACCGGCGTCGCGGATCGTCTGCGCCGTCGAGCCGGTCGAGACGATCTCCACATCGGCCGCGGCGAGCGCGGACGCGAGGTCGAGCAGTCCGGTCTTGTCGCTGACCGAGATCAGGGCGCGGCGGATCGGGACGAGATCCCGCTCGCGGTACAGGCTGGCGTCGTGACGGGGTCCGCTCATGCTCGGGCAAGCTCCTCGAGGTCGATGTGTCCGTTGGCGATGTCGAGCACGGCGTCGATGAGCAGCCGTCGCTCCACAGGTTTGATGCGCTCGTGGAGGGCGGCCTCGGTGTCGCCCGGCTCCACCTCCACGCGCTCCTGGCTGATGATGGGGCCGGCATCCACACCGTTGTCGACGACGATCAGGCTCGCCCCGGTCTGCGTCACGCCGGCGGCGAGAGCGTCGCGGACCGCATGCGCGCCGGGGAACTCGGGCAGGTACGCGGGGTGCGTGTTGATGAGCCGCGGCGACAACGCCTCGACCACCCGCGGCGGCACCAGGCGCATGAAGCCGGACAGGATGGTCAGGTCGGGCTCCCACTGCCGGATCTGCTCGAGCAGGGCGTCGCCCCACTCCTCCCGGCTCGGATACGACGTGAAGGGCACCGTGAAGGTCGGGATGCCGAAGCGCTCCGCGTGCTCGAAGCCGTCCGCATCGCGGTCGGCGCCGACGGCGACGACGCGGGCGGGGAACTCGGCGTCCTCCGAAGCCTCCAGCAGGGCACGCAGGTTGGAGCCGCCACCGGAGATCAGCACCACGATCGAGAGCACGCCACCAGCCTAGCGGCGTGAGACGACCGGCTCGGTCATCGGCGGCCGCGCCCGGCTGCGGCCAGCCCGATCCCCGCGGCGACGGCGACCTCCGCGGCCGCCAGCGCGCCGACCAGCCACGGGTTCGGTCCGACGTCGTGCAGCCGCCCCGGGCCGAGGGCGCCGGACGACCACCACGCGAGGAGCCCGAGCTCGATCCCGGCGACCGCACCGATCCCGAGCGCGGTCAGCAGCAGTGCCTGCAGGCCGTCGAGCCCGCGAACCGCCGTCCGCGAGCGGACGAGGACACCGGAGACGAAGCCCGCGAGGATCGGGACGACGACGCCGACCAGCCCGAAGCTCCAGCCGCCGGCCGGGATGATGCCGAAGAGCGGCAACCCCGGCAACGGCCCCAGCGCGGTACTGATCGGGCTCACCGACGACCCCGTGCCGAGGGCGAAGCCGGGTCCCACCAGCCAGGACGCCATCCACACCACCACGTTCGGGATGACGGCGAGCTGCCCGATGGTCAGGGCCGCTCCCCCGGCGACACCGGTCTGCAGCTGCTCGTAGAGACTGATGATCGTCCCGTAATTGCCGAAGATCAGCAGCGCGACCACCAGAGCGGCCACGCCGATCACGATGGCGGTCGCGGCCGTCCCGGCACGCAATGCGGCGCCCGCGCCGGTGCGCAGGGCGCCGGGGATCGGCACGGTCGCGGTCCGAAGAACGGAGAGGACGGCCGGCGCGGCTGCCCTCCCCGACGAGGAGCCGCCGATGTCGCCGTCGAGCGCGCCCGTCGCATCCCGATCCGGCGACGCGGTCGCGGCAGCCGTCTCGGCGGGCGCCCCGCCGCGCAGCGCGGAGAAGCCGAATCCGGCGGCGATCCCCACCCCGTAGACGAAGGGCGGCAGGATGACCCCCTGCCAGATGGACGGCTGCGCGACCGGCGAACCCGCGGTCAGTACCACCAGTGTCGAGATGACCGCGAAGGTCGCCAAGGCGGTCAGCGCGCCGACGAGACGCTGATCCGTCTCCGCTGCGCGCATCCCGGTCCGAACGCCCAGTCCAGCGGTCAGAGCGGCGAACCCGAGCAGCGCGATCGTCACCTGGAACGGCACGGCCGCACCCGGCAAGCCGAGCTGCGCGACCGTCTGCGGGTCGAGCGCGATGGTCAGGTTGACGCCGTGACCGACCAGCCAGATGTCCGCGGCGGACCGCCACACCACCGTGAAGTCGGCGCCGAGCTGGTACTGCGCCGCCCAGAGGATCGTGATCGGGACGAGGCAGATCCCGATGCCGATGGCGGCGACGATGAGCGCCTCCAGCGCGGCGAGCAGGGCGACGGTTGTGCGACTCATGACCGAACGGAGCCTACCGGCGCGCACGCGGCGCGGAGGGCCGACACTTCGGCGCTCAGGAGACCGTGACCACCGGCGTCTCGTCGTCGGCCTGCTCCGGCATGGTGATGACCGGCCGCTGCACCAGTTCGAGGATCGCGACGACCAGCGCCGCGAGCACCAGCGTCCAGATGATCAGAGCCGGTGTGAGCGGGCGGACGAACAGCACGACGGCGGCGGCGATCACCGCCACGGCCGCGCGGAGCAGCGTGCGCTGGGCGTACATCCACTCGCCCGCCCGGCCGGTCGTGATGCCGTGACGCTCCGCCGACTGGCGCACCCACGCGACACCGTCGCCGAAGAAACCGCGCAGCCTCCGGGGAACGGCGAACGGGCCGGAGAACCACCCGACCACGGCGACAGCGATCGCGAGGACGAGGACGGCGACCGCGGTCGCGATCATCGCGTCCGTCACCGTCGAGAACAGCGTCTGCGCCAATCCCGAGGGCACCAACGACGGAGAGACCGAGGAGACGAAGACGAGCCGGCCGATGCCGATCGCGGCCAGCGTGATGCCCATGGCGAGGCCCAGCGCGACCGCAGCCCAGATCAGAGCGAGGGCACGACGGCGGGCGACGACGACACCGAGGGCCAGCAGTCCGATCGCGACCCACGGCAGCCACGCCCCGGCAGCCACCGCCAGGCCGTAGAAGAGCTGCAGCGTCGGGATGGAGGAGTTCTGGGCGACGGTGATGGTGCGATCCACCGAGGGGATCTGCGCCGCGAACGTGACCCCCTGATCCAGCAGGAGCTGTTTCACCCGGTCGATGATCGGGGCGAGCTGGATGCCGACGGAGCCGTCGGACCCCACGGTGACGGCCGCCTTCGGGTCGTTCTGCATCGTCGCGATCAGCTGGTCGTGACTCGTCCGGAGCGCCTGCTGCCACACCTGTGCGAATGCGTCGGAGGCGACGAAACGCTGGACGGTCGAGCGCAGCAGCGACTCGACGCCTTGCGCGAGCGGGCCCTTCAGCGACTCCAGGGCCTTGGTGGCGACCGGACCGGTGCCCAGGTCGGTGATGCCGTCGATCACCTGCGATGTGAGCTGGTCGATGTCCACATTGTCCTGCACGGCCTTCACGGCCTCGTCGGTCACGAACGCCTGGACGCCCGGGTCGTGCGCAAGTGGCGCGTACGTCGTGACGAACGAGTCGGTGTCGGTCAGCTGGACCTTCGCCCAGGACGCGACCACCGCGACGGGCGCGAGGATGGCACCGAGGACGATCAGGACGGTCGCCAGCAGGGTCCAGGCCCAGCTGCGCGGGCGCTTCGTCGGCGGCAACGGTGCGATCGGCACCGTGTCGATCGAGGGGTCGCCGCTCTGCATCCGGAGCGCGGCGTTCTCCTCCTCCAGAGCTGCGATGCGCTGCAGCAGCTCGGTGTTCGTCGGACGAGCCATCAGCGTCTCCTTCCGGCACGGTGCGCTCACTGTAGCGCCGCGGTCGCCGTGTGCGGCAGGGAGTACCTGAACGGGATGACGCAGGCCGGAAACAGCGAAGGCCGGGACCTCCCGGTCCCGGCCTTCGCGGTGGTGCGTCTCGGGATTACAGCGCGGCGTAGACCTCGCGCAGCAGCTCCGCCGTCTCGGACGGCGTCTTGCCGACCTTGACGCCCGCAGCCTCCAGCGCCTCCTTCTTGGCCTGGGCGGTGCCCGCCGAGCCCGACACGATGGCGCCGGCGTGGCCCATGGTCTTGCCCTCGGGAGCCGTGAAGCCCGCGACGTAGCCGACGACCGGCTTGGTCACGTTCGCCTTGATGAAGTCCGCGGCGCGCTCCTCGGCGTCGCCACCGATCTCGCCGATCATCACGATGGCCTTCGTCTCCGGGTCGGCCTCGAACGCGGCGAGGGCGTCGATGTGCGTGGTGCCGATGACGGGGTCTCCGCCGATGCCGATGGCGGTCGAGAAGCCAAGGTCGCGCAGCTCGTACATCATCTGGTAGGTCAGCGTGCCCGACTTCGAGACGAGGCCGATCGGGCCCTTGCCGGTGATGGTCGCCGGGGTGATCCCCACCAGCGACTCGCCGGGCGTGATGATTCCGGGGCAGTTCGGGCCGATGATCCGGGTCTTGTTGCCCTTCTCCTTGGCGTAGGCCCACGCCTCTGCGGAGTCCTGCACCGGGATGCCCTCGGTGATCACGACGAGCAGCGGGATCTCGGCGTCGATGGCCTCCACCATCGCGTCCTTCGCGAACGCCGGCGGCACGAAGATGATCGACACATCTGCGCCGGTCTTCTCGATGGCCTCGACGACCGTGCCGAACACGGGGAGCTCGACATCGCCGTGGGTGACGGTCGTGCCGGCCTTGCGCGCGTTGACACCGCCGACGACCTGGGTGCCGGCCTTCAGCATGAGCGCGGTGTGCTTGGTGCCCTCACCGCCGGTGATGCCCTGGACGATGACCTTGGAGTCCTTGTTGAGGAAGATAGACATTCTCGTTCGTCCTTCGCTTACTTCGCGGCCAGCTCGGCGGCCTTGTCGGCGCCCTCGTCCATGGTGAGTGCGAGGGTGACCAGCGGGTGGTTCGCCTCGGTCAGGATGCGGCGCCCCTCGTCGACGTTGTTGCCGTCGAGGCGCACGACCAGCGGCTTGTTCGCCTCGTCGCCGAGGATCTCCAGCGCCTTCACGATGCCGTTGGCGACCGCGTCGCACGCGGTGATCCCGCCGAAGACGTTCACGAACACGCTCTTCACCTGCGGGTCGTTGAGGATGACGTCGAGACCCGCCGCCATCACCTCGGCGGATGCGCCGCCGCCGATGTCGAGGAAGTTGGCCGGCTTGACGCCCTGGTGCTTCTCGCCGGCGTAGGCGACGACATCCAGGGTCGACATGACGAGGCCGGCGCCGTTGCCGATGATGCCCACCTGGCCGTCGAGCTTGACGTAGTTGAGGTTCGCCGCCTTGGCCTTGGCCTCCAGCGGGTCGGCCGCGTCCTTGTCCTCGAGGGCCTCGTGGTCGGGGTGACGGAAATCGGCGTTCTCGTCGAGGGAGACTTTGCCGTCGAGCGCGATGATGTCGCCCTCCTCGGTGAGGACGAGCGGGTTCACCTCGACGAGGGTCGCGTCCTCGCCGGTGTAGACCTCGTAGAGCTTCACGAAGACATCGGCGACCTTCTCGACGAGGTCCTCCGGGAATCCGGCGGCCCGTGCGATCTCGACGGCCTTCGCGTGGTCGATGCCGCCGCGCGGGTCGACCTCGACGCGGGCGAGCGCCTCCGGCTTCTCCACGGCGAGCTGCTCGATCTCCATACCGCCCTCGACGCTGGTCAGCGAGAGGTAGGAGCGGTTGGCGCGGTCGAGGAGCACCGAGAAGTAGAACTCGCGAGCGATGCGGGCGCCGCCGGCGACCATGACACGACGGACGACGTGGCCCTTGATGTCGAGTCCGAGGATGGCCCGGGCCGCTGCCTCCGCCTCATCGGCGTTCTTCGCGACCTTGACACCGCCGGCCTTTCCGCGACCACCGGTCTTGACCTGCGCCTTGACGACGGTCACGCCGCCCAGCTTCTCGGCAGCCGCACGCACCTCCTCGGGGGTGTCGGCGACGATGCCCGGAAGCACCGGGACCCCGTACTTCTCAAACAGGTCTCTGGCCTGGTACTCGTATAGATCCACGGTTATCCAATCCGCTGGTGTTCCGGTGCGCTCGTGGCTGCCGGCTGATTTCTCCTGACGGTCCGGCGCGAGAATAGCTCGACGCCGAGATAAATTCGCCAGGAAGAACTTTAGACCCTTCCCCTGAACGGGCCGAAACCGGCCGAGGTGTTCACAGGTCCTCGGCGAACGCCGTTGTCCACCGATCCGCCGACGGCGGCCCCGCGGAGCCGACGTCGCCGCGACGGTGGAGGCATGACTCATCGACCTTTCACCTTGATCTCCGCTGTATGCCTCGCGGGGCTGGCCGTCTTCCTCGGCGTCCTCCATGGAGCGCTCACCTCCGCTGCCGGGCCGGCGCGCGCCCTCGTGGGCGACGGCCACGGTCCCGGCTACCAGTCCCCCGACGGCTGGTGGCTGGGCGCCTAGCATTTCGACGACGGCGCACTCGGCTTCTGCCTGAATCCCGGCAAGGTGGCACCGGTCGGCCTCCAGTACAGCTACGCGGACCCCGCCGGAATGGGCTGGTGGACGCCGGAGCAGTCGGCGATGTTCGCCTACTTCGCCCGCACCTGGGCGGGAAGCAGCGACCGCCTCACTGCTGCCTCAGGGCAGCTGGCGACATGGATGCACGCCGGGATGTCCGAACCAGAGGCCCGAGAGCACGCGGCACGAGCGGGCGCCGACAGCGACCGCGTCTACGCGCGGGCCGTCGAGATGCTGGCCGAGGCCCGAAGCCGCGCCTCGACGGGGGTGCGCGCCGCCGTGGTCGTCGAACTCGCCGAGACGGGAGCCGGCCGCGTGCGCGTCGAGCTGACCGTGGACCGCATCGCCGGCCCGGAGCTGCTCCCCAGCGGCGCTCATCCCGTCTCGGTGGCCCTCACAGGGGCAACCTTCGACGACGGCGGGAGCACCGGCACCATTCGGTCGGGGACCGATGTCGCCATCCGGCCGACCGGATCGGAGGCCAGCGTCGCCGTGAGCGCCACGGCGAAGACGGGCGAACTCCCTTACGGCAACCGGATCACCGTCGCTCTGCCGACGACGGACGCACAGGCCGTGCTGATCGCGGAACCGTCCACGGCGAATGCGCAGGCCGAGGCGCACGCGACCGGCCCGTCACCGCTGCCGTTCCAGCCGCAGGTGGGTACACGCACATCCCTGGCCGAGGCGCATCCGGGTGCCGCGATCGCCGACCACCTCACCGTGAGCGTCGCCGAGGGCGATGGCCTGCTTCCGACCTGGGGCGTTCGCGCCAGCGATGACGGCTTCACCGCCATCACAGCGGTCGTCGAGAGCACGCTGCACGGGCCGTTCGCCGAACCGATCTCCCACGCTCCCGCGCCGCCGCCGGACTCGCCCACGGTCTGCACGGTCGAGACGGTGATCGACGGCGTCGGCGAATACACCACGCCGAGCTGCACGCTCCCGGCCGACGGCTACTACGTCTGGACCGAACGCATCGACCCGGCGCGCACCGATCCCGGTGCGGGCGGAGCACGGGTGCACCCGTGGACGTCCGAGTTCGGCATCGCCACCGAGATCACCCGGGCGCAGACTCCCGTCGTCCCCGTACCGGACATCGAGCCCGCCCTGACTCAGACGAGATTGGCCGACACGGGCACGGACACGCTGGTGCCGGCACTCTGGGGCTCTGGGACCGGCGTCGCAGGTGTGCTTCTGCTGATCGCCGGGCGACTGCGTACCCGCGGAGTTCGTCGGCCACGAGGCAGACTCGCGGCTCTCGAGGGAGCGGCCCTCGACCCCGAGTCGGTCGCCCGCCCCGGTCGGCCGCCGCGCGTCACCGGCCGACGGAACCTGCGCCCGCGGCGCGCCCGCTCCACCTGGGTAGCACCGTGAGCAGCACGCAGCCCTCACTCTCCGGTCACTCGCAGGAGCCGACGACAGGATGTCCGGGTGCGCAGAAACCCCCGCAATCGGCCCGTCGAGGTCGAGGACATCGTCTCCGAGGCGCTGACCTTGGCGGGCGGGGGCCGCGCTCTTCTGTTGCAGATCGCACATCCCTCGGTCGGCCGCGGCGTCGTCGAGCACAGCGACTTCGCCGAGCGGCTCATGGACCGGTTCGACGGCACGATGCTCTATCTCACGGCGACGATGTTCGGCTCGGAGGCGGAGCTCGCGGCCATGCGGAGGATCGTCAACAGAGCGCATGCGCCCGTCCGCGGGGAGAACTCGGCAGATGGATCGGCCTACAACGCCTTCGATCCGGAGCTCCAGCTCTGGGTGGCCGCCACGCTCTACCAGACGGTGATGGACCTGCACCGGCGGGTCTTCGGCCCGCTCACTCCGGCGCAGGCGGACCGAGCGTACGACGAGCTCTCGCGAGCACTGTCCAATCTGCAGCTCACCCACGACCGGTGGCCGGCCCGGCGCGCAGACTTCGACGCCTACTGGGACGGGATGATCCTGGCGCTCCGGGTGGACGACGACGTACGAGCGGTCTCACGGCAGATCCTGTACCCGCGTCGGGTGCCGTGGTGGCTCCGCCCGACACTGCCTCTGGTGCGGCTCGTCACGGCCGGCCTTCTGCCCGACGCGGTGCGACGTCAGTTCGGTCTCGCCTGGAACGAGCAGCGCCAGCGCCGGTTCGACCGCGCGATCCGGTGGACAGCGGCGGTCTACCCCCGGCTGCCGCTCCCCCTGCGCCATCTCCCGCGCGAGCGCTACCGGGCGAAGCTCCGACGTGCGGTGCGCAGAGCGCGTCCAGCCGCCGCGGGCGACCGTGCCGCGATGAAGCCGACCGCGCCGCGCTAGGCGGCGAGACCGCGCCGACGCTCGACGACGCGGGCGAGCAGCACCAGTGCGATACCGACGCCCGCACCGAGAACCGTCTCCAGAACGCGGTCGACGACCAGGACGTTCAACGGTGTCGGACTCGCCAGGTGCGAGACCGACAGAGCCAGCGGAGTGATGAACACCAGAGCCGCGCCGTAGTGCCTCGCGACGAGGATCTCTGCGAAGAACTGGCACACCACGATCACGCAAATCACCACGATCGCGGGAGGCGACCAGACCAGGAGCACGGCCGTGACGGCGACGCCGACGATCGTGCCCACGATCCGGTGCAGGGAACGCGAGATGGAGTGGGCCGCCCGCGCAGGAGGGATCACGGCCACGACGCTCACCACGGCCCAATAGGCGTGACCCAGTCCGAACGCGAGGGCGACGCCGCCGGCGATCAGCACACCGGCGACGTTCTGCGCGACGGTGAGCCAGACCCGCGGATCCCGCACGGCCGCGAGGTCGATGCCGGGCCGCCGACGCAGGTCGGGCACGAACCCGGAGCGCCCCAACGCACTGCGCGAGACGCCCGGGATGCGACGCACGGCCCAGCCGGACATGGTCAGCAGCCATGCGAACGCCGCCGCCGCCGCGGCGAGGCCGATGCGCGGGAGCGCGTCCGCCGCCGGAGTCGGCACGGCGGCACAGACCAGCAGGGCGAAGACGAAGAACAGCGCCTGCGGCGGCATCATCTGGAAGACCGTGACGAACAGGGTTCCACCGCCGACGACCAGCACCAGTGCGACGGCCACGAGCGCGAGCGGTTCACCGAGCACGGCGAGACCCACGCCGGCGGAGATGCTGAGAAGCAGCGCAAGGGCGGCGACGGTGAGGGTCCGCACCCGCACCCGATACGGCTCGTTCCTTCCATAGAGCGCCGTGAAGGCGCCGAAGGTGGCGTACGCCGTCAGATCGAGACGGTCGACCGCGAAGAGGATGAGCAACGGCACCGCGACAGCGACGGCCGCCCGCAGACCCACCTCGAGGTTGCGCGGCGCTCCGCCCTTCCGCTCTGCCGGGGCAGCCGCCGTCACAGCTTGTCGATCGGGGCGATCTTGATGAGGAGCTTCTTCGCGCCCACCTTGTCGAACTGGACATGCGCGACGCGCTTGGCGCCCTGCCCGGTCACCTGGGTGACCCGGCCCTCGCCGAAGTCGGCGTGGCGGATGCGGTCGCCGGGCGCCAACTCCAGGTCGCCGTTGTCGCGGACCTTGCCCGTGACGCGGTTCGGCCACTCCGCCTTCGGGCGCTCCTGGCGGAACGTCGACGACGAGAGCGGGTCGTTCCACCCGGTCCCGCCGGAACCGGCTCCCAGACCCGGACGCCTGGCGTTGAGCGCGCGGGACTGCGTGCCGCCGCGGCCGTTCGCCGAACCCGGCGACTGGCGCCAATCGATCAGATCGGCGGGGATCTCTTGCAGATAGCGACTCGGCATCGCGACCGCGGTCTCGCCGAACTGCGCCCGCGTCATCGCCAGCGACAGGAACAGGCGCTTCTTCGCTCGCGTGATGCCCACGTAGAACAGGCGACGCTCCTCCGCCGGGCCGCCGGGCTCGTTCGCCGACATCCGGTGCGGGAGGAGGTCCTCCTCGATGCCGGTCAGGAACACGGCGTCGTACTCCAAGCCCTTCGCCGTGTGCAGCGTCATCAGCGACACCGAGCCGCTCGAGTCGTCGATCTCATCCGCGGCAGCGACCAGCGATACCTCGGTGAGGAAGTCGACCAGCGTCCCGTCCGGGTTGTTGCGCGCGAACTCGCGGGTCACAGCCACGAGCTCGTCCACGTTCTCGGCGCGCGCCTCATCCTGCGGGTCGCGGCTGTTGCGCAGCACGTCCAGGTAGCCGCTGCCGTCCAGCAGGAAGGTCAGGATGTCTGCGACCGGCGAGACCCCGGCCGGATTCGACGGGTCGATCTTGGCGGCCGCCTCGTCCAGAAGATTCGACAGCTGCAGGATCGCGTTCGTCACCTTCGGGCCGAGACCCAAGGAGCCGGCGTCGCGCATGGCCGCACGGAACGTGAGTCCGTTGTCCTCCGCGTAGCTCGCCAGCTGCGTCTCCGTCGCCGGTCCGATGCCGCGCTTCGGCGTGTTCAGGATGCGGCGGAGCGCCAGCATGTCGCTCGGGTTCGCGACCGTGATCAGATACGCCATGGCGTCCTTGATCTCGGCCCGCTCGTAGAACTTCGTGCCGCCCATCACCTTGTACGGCAACGCCGAACGGATGAAGATCTCCTCCAGCGCACGCGTCTGGGCGTTGGTGCGGTAGAAGACGGCGATGTCCTTGTAGTCCATCCCCGCGCTGTGCAGCTTCTCGATCTCGTCGGCCACGAACTGGGCCTCGTCGTGGCCCGAGTACCCGGTGTACCCGACGATCTTCTCGCCGTCTCCGACGGCGGTCCACAGCTTCTTGTCCTTGCGGTCGAAGTTGTTGGAGATGACCGCGTTGGCAGCGCTGAGGATGTTCTGCGTCGAGCGGTAGTTCTGCTCCAGCAGCACCACCTTCGCGCCCGGGAAGTCGCGCTCGAACTCGACGATGTTGCGGATGTCTGCGCCACGGAACGCGTAGATCGACTGGTCCGAGTCGCCGACCACCGTGAGAGAGGCGCTCGGGATGACGCCCGCAGCATCGCGCAGCGGGCCGACATTGCGGCCATGGGCCTCCAGGTCGTCGGCGATGTCCGGAGCGACCGGCATGGTGAGCTCGCGGATCAGCGAGTACTGCGCGTGGTTGGTGTCCTGGTACTCGTCGACCAGGATGTGGCGGAACCGGCTCTGGTAGAGCGCAGCCACCCGCGGGAAGGCGCGGAAGAGGAACACCGTCTCGGCGATCAGGTCGTCGAAGTCGAAAGCGTTCGCGCGTCGGAGCTCCCGCGTGTACTGGCGGAAGATCTCGAGGAACATGACCTCCTGCGGGTCACTGAGGTTGGCCGAGCGCGCGTGGGTCTCCAGATCGGTCAGCTCGTTCTTGAGCTTCGAGATGCGGTTCGCCGCGCTGCCGACGGTGAATCCGAGAGTGTCGGCGTCGAGCTCCTTGATGATGCGCTTCAGCAGGGCACGAGAGTCGCCCGAGTCGTAGATGGTGAAGCTCGGCGTCTTGCCGATCGTCTCGGCCTCACGCCGGAGGATGCGCACGCAGGCCGAGTGGAACGTCGAGATCCACATTCCCTGCGCCTTGCCGCCGAGCAGCTGCTCGACGCGCTCGCGCATCTCGTTGGCCGCCTTGTTGGTGAAGGTGATGGCCAGGATCTCGCTCGGCCACGCCTCGCGGCTCTCGATCAGCCCGGCGATGCGCCGCGTCAGGACGCTGGTCTTGCCGGAACCGGCGCCCGCCACGATCAGCAGCGCCTGGCCGCGATACTCGGCCGCTTCGCGCTGCTGCGGGTTGAGGCCCTCGAACAGGCGCTCGCTCGGCCCGCGCCAGTGGCCGGAGCCGCCTGGCCCTCCCGTTCCGCGCGAGCCCCGCCCGCCGCCGGTGCCCCGGCCGGAGCCCGGGGTCGCGTCGACGTCGGTGCCGTCGCCCTGCCACCCGTCCAGGATGATCGGGACGGAGGAAGGGGTGGTCTGCGGGGCGTCGGGAAGGCTCGTCATGTCTGCAGTCGATTTTAGTCGCTGCCACCGTCATTCGGCCGCGAGCGTGGTCAGCGACCGTCGCGCACGGCCACCGCCAGGTCAGGATGGTCGGCGAACACGCCGTCCACTCCCGAGTGCAGCAGGATCGAGAAGTGGCGTCGCCAATCCCCCCAGGCCGCCTCCGCGCCCTCGGTCCGGAACTCGGCGGGGAGCATCCCGTTCTCCGGGCGCAGCGTCCAGCAGAACACGGCGAGGCCCGCGGAATGCGCGAGATCGACCAGATCGGACGTGACCGCGCCGACGTCCGCCCCGTCGTCCTCCCCGAACAGCGCCATCGACACCGAGCCGGAGGACAGCACCAGCGACGTCTCGACGCTGATTCCGTCGACCCGATCGGCTGCCGACGGGGCCGCCGAGCCCAGCGCGTACAGACCGCGCAGGCTGAGATCGGCGTCGTACCCGGGTGCCGACGATCCGAGGGCGGCGACACGGTCCGCCGGAGCGCCTGAATCCTCCAGCAGATACACGCGGCGACCTCGGAAGCCGCGCTCATGCAGCTTCACCAGGACGGTGCGCTCGAAGCTCTCGACCACCACCCCGGCTCGATCCGTCCAGCCCGCGTCCGCGAGATCCCGCAACAGCAGTTCGTCCAGCGGGTACCCCGCCGCCTCGAAGTACGTCGCGTGCTTCAGCTCGGCCACGAGACCCGGCGGCCGCCCAGAGCCCTCGCCCGTGCGATCGATCAGCTCGAGCAGGTCACGCAGGCGGAGGATCGGGTAGTGCCCGTCGAAGGTCGAGCTGTGCTGCCGCAGAGCCGGGATGCGCTCCCGCGCCCGCAGCGTCGACAGTTCGTCCCAGGTGAAGTCCTCGGTGAACCAGCCGGTCAGCGCGACCCCGTCGACCTCCTTGGTCGTCCGGCGATCGGCGAACTCCGTGTGGTCCGCGATATCCGTCGTTCCCGAGATCTCGTTCTCATGCCGGAGGACGAGCACTCCGTCCTTCGTCGCCACGATGTCGGGCTCGACGGCGTCGGCACCGAGCTGGAACGCCAGCTCGTACGAGCCCTGCGTGTGCTCCGGCCGATACCCCGGAGCCCCGCGGTGGCCGATGACCACCGGAGCCGTTCGCGCGCGCATGGCCCGATCCTAGCTCGGAGCACGCATGCCGCCCCCGGCACCGACATGCCGGGTCGTGGACGCGCGAGGAGTGCCAGAATCGACGGGTGTCCGCCGATCCCAACACGGCCCCCGCGCCCCGCGATCCCGCCCGGCCGGACACCGGCACGCCTGCACACGGCGGCTGGAGGGAGCCCGCGTCCCTGCTCCCGCTCCGCTGGGGCGCCTACCGCCCCCGACTGATCGTCGGACTCGCGATGCTCGTCGTCGGAACCGCGTGCGTGCTCGGGACCACGACGTACAGCCTCACGCTCCTCCTCATCGGATCGCTCATGCAGCCGGCCGGCTGGGCCGTGCTCCCGTCGACGATCGGCCGGCGCGTCGCCGTCCCCCTTCCCGTCCTGGGTTTCACCTGGCTCATGCTGGGCGGCTCCGGCTTCGCCTGGTGCTACGCGGTCGTCCTCGCGGCCTGGCTGCTCGTCCGGCTCCGCCCGCTCCCCTCGTTCGCCGTGCTCGTCCTCCCGGTCGCGTGGAGCGTCCTCCTCCCGCTGTTCGTGCACGACTACGAGCACGGCTGGATCACCATCGCCACGAGCACGGCGGTCATCGTCGGGGGCGCGTGGCTCGCGAAATGGATCGCCATCCGGTTCGATTCATGGCAATCTGTCAGAACTCTCAGAAAAGAACCCCGTAGATTTGACTGAAGACGACCGTTAACCGGTCCACCCATAGAACGAGGAGCTCATGGCACTCAACAACCCGGCCTTCTCTACGAACCCGGCGTTCTCCACCAACGGTCAGGCGGCGACCGTCTCCGCCGAGAAACTGGAGCAGATGTACCAGTCGCCGTCGGCGACGGCCGTGGACACCGACCGGATGACGGTCGAAGACACCATCACCAAGACGGCGATCTGCTTCGTTCTCCTGCTCGCGGGCGCCGGCGTCGGCTGGTTCGTCCCTGTTCTCGCCATCCCCGCCGCGATCGTCGGCTTCGTGCTGGCGCTCGTCAATATCTTCAAGCGCAAGCCGTCCCCCGGCCTGATCCTCGGATACTCGGCCGCGCAGGGCATCTTCCTCGGCGCGATCTCGATGTTCTTCGAGTCGCAGTGGTCGGGCATCGTCATCCAGGCGGTCATCGCGACGTTCGCCGTCGTGGGCGTGACTCTGGCGCTCTTCGCCTCAGGCAAGATCCGCGCCTCGGCGAAGGCGACGAAGATCTTCCTCATCGCGATGTTCGGCTACCTCGCCTACTCGCTGGTCAACCTGGTCCTGATGTGGACGGGCGTGACCGGCGGCAGCTTCGGCCTGAACAGCGTCGAGCTCGGCAACACCGGCATCAAGCTGGGCCTGATCATCGGCCTCCTGGTCGTCCTGCTCGGCGCCTACTCGCTGGTGCTCGACTTCGACGCGATCAAGCAGGGTGTCGCGAACCGCGCCCCGCGCATCTACGGCTGGTCGGGTGCCTTCGGCATCATGGTCACGGTCATCTGGCTGTACCTCGAGATCCTCCGCATGCTGGCGATCTCGCGCGACTGACACCCACATTTCACGACGAAGGCCCGGGATGCTGGTTCAGCATCCCGGGCCTTTGTCGTCAGTGCGGGATCACTCCCACTCGATGGTCCCCGGCGGCTTCGACGTGACATCGAGCACGACGCGGTTCACGCCATCCACCTCGTTGGTGATGCGGTTCGAGATCTTCGCCAGCAGGTCGTACGGCAGGCGGGTCCAGTCGGCCGTCATGGCGTCCTCGCTGGAGACCGGGCGCAGCACGATGGGATGCCCGTAGGTCCGGCCGTCGCCCTGCACGCCGACCGAGCGCACGTCTGCGAGCAGCACGACGGGGCACTGCCAGATCTCTGCGTCGAGGCCCGCGGCCGTGAGCTCTGCGCGCACGATCGCGTCGGCGTCGCGCAGCAGATCGAGACGCTCCTGGGTGACCTCGCCGACGATGCGGATGCCGAGGCCCGGTCCGGGGAACGGCTGACGCGAGACGATCTCCTCCGGCAGTCCGAGCTCGCGGCCGATGGCGCGCACCTCGTCCTTGAACAGCGTGCGGAGGGGCTCGACCAGCTCGAACTGGAGGTCCTCCGGCAGGCCGCCGACGTTGTGGTGGCTCTTGATGTTGGCCGTGCCCGTGCCGCCGCCCGACTCCACGACGTCCGGGTACAGGGTGCCCTGGACGAGGAAGCGGATGGGGTCGCCCTCGCTGGCCGCCTCGGCGATCAGGTCGGCCTGAGCCTTCTCGAAGACGCGGATGAACTCGCGGCCGATGATCTTGCGCTTCGTCTCCGGGTCGCTGACGCCGGAGAGCGCGTCGAGGAACTGCTTCTGCGCATCGACCGTCACGAGCCGGACGCCCGTCGCCTTGACGTAGTCCTCTTCGACCTGCCGCGCCTCATCCTTGCGGAGAAGGCCGTGGTCGACGAACACGCAGACCAGCTGGTCGCCGACGGCCTCGTGGACCAGCGCGGCGGCGACGGCGGAGTCGACCCCGCCGGAGAGCGCGCAGATCACGCGGCCCGAACCGACCTGGGCGCGGATGGCCGCCACCTGGTCGGCGATCACGTTGCCGCTGTTCCAGTCGGCCGGGATGCCGGCCGCCCGGTGGAGGAAGTTCTCGAGAACGGCCTGGCCGTAGGTGGAGTGCTTGACCTCGGGATGCCACTGGACGCCGTACAGCTTGCGCTCGTCGTTCGCGAAGGCGGCGACAGGCGTTCCGTCGGTCGACGCGAGGACGTCGAACCCTTCGGGCGCGCGGGCGACCGAGTCGCCGTGGCTCATCCAGGCCGTCTGCTCCTCTGGCTGCCCGTCGAGCAGGATGCCGGAGTCGCTGATCCGCACGGCGGTCGAGCCGTACTCGCGCTGGCCGGTCTTCGCGACCTCGCCGCCGAGCGCGGTCGCCATGACCTGGAAGCCGTAGCAGATGCCGAGCACGGGAACGCCGAGGTCGAGGATGGCCTCGTCGAGCCGCGGTGCGCCCTCCTCGTACACCGAGGACGGTCCGCCGGAAAGCACGATCCCGGAGGGGCGCTTGGCAGCGACCTCGGACGCGGTCACGGTGTGCGGGACGATCTCCGAGTACACGTTCGCCTCGCGCACGCGCCGGGCGATCAGCTGCGCGTACTGCGCGCCGAAGTCGACGACCAGGACGGGCCCGGACGGGTTGGCGGAGTCGGCTCCGCCCAGAAGATCGGTGAACGCCGCATCCGTGCTCATCGGGTCAGGGCTCCTTGTCTCGCCGCTAATGTGTCGCCTCCACGAGGTCGGCTGCCTCGGCCTCGCGGCCGGCCAGGTAGGACTTCACCTGCTTGGTGATGCGCGCCTCCACGAAGAAGGAGAGGAACGGGACGACGCCGCCGAGGGCGATCATCACGAACTTCGTGAACGGCCAGCGCATCAGGCTCCACAGGCGGAAGTCGGAGATCAGGTACACGACGTACAGCCAGCCGTGTGCGATGAGGATGCCCGTGCTCAGGTCCACCCCGGTCGGAGCGACGGCGGTCTCGACGGGGACGAAGGTCAGCGCGCCGTAGTTGCTGAATGCGAAGAGCTCGTAGCCGAGCCCGTACTTGACGACCATCTCGGCGCACAGGAGCAGCAGCATGATGCCCGTGACGTACGCGAACACCTGGTAGAACCGGAGCGCCCCGCGGATCTTCGGGAAGTCTTCGAGCTTGGGAGCGAGGGGCATAGGCCTATTCTAAAGGCTCGGACTGGGGGTTCTTCCCGGCCATCGCATCCTGCTTCTCACGCTTCTCACGTTCGAGCAGCTGCTCCTCGCGCAGCTCGTCCTCCCGCTGCTTCGCGTCCTTCACGAGGCGGTACCAGAGGAACACCGCGAACCCGGCGAAGATGATCCACTCGGCCGCGTAGAAGATGTTGAGCCAGTTCAGCTCGGTCTGAGCGATCGGCGGGGGCGAGTAGATCTGGACCAGCCCCGCCGGCGCTCCGCGCTCGACGACGTAGGCCGCGTAGACGGGCATGCCGTCGACCCCGGTCCAGAGGTTGTAGAGGGCGCCGACGCCGAGCGTGCGCATCGCCGTCGGATCCTTCTTGTCGGTCGGCACCTCGGGCTGCTCGTCGGGCAGGATGCGACCGACGATGCGCTGCGGATCCGTGTCCGCCTGCCGCGACAGCCGCTCGACGGCCGCCTGCGCAGACGCCTTGTCCGGAGCCCACCCACGCGCAACGGCGAGCGCGACCGGACGGCCGTCGCGCTCGAGGTTCACGTGACCGACGACCCACCAGCCGCTGCGTCCTTTGTTGAGCCGGTCGTGAAGCAGCTGGTAGTCCTCGGGCACGAACGTCCCGGTGAACTCGACCAGCTGCCCGACGGCCACATCGCGGAGGGGCGACGACGGACCGGCGACATCCGCGAGCGGGAGCACGGTCTCACTGGGGGCCTCGACGGCCTTTCCCGATTCGACGGCCCGCTCGAGCTGCCACTGACCGAGCCAGGCGAACCCGGCGGCGAGGAGCAGCGCGAACACCAGCGCGCCGATCCACCGCGGGCGCCGCATCATCTGGAAGAGGGTGGTCTCGCCGGCGATCGGCTCGGCACCCGTGGTCGTCTCGATGGTCAGTCCCGTTCCCGTTCGCCGCTCGTGTCATCCTGCATGGCCCGCTCGACCATCCTGTCGACGGCCCGCTGCGTCTCGTCGACGCTCTCCGTCTCGCGCCGGGCGTCGGAGTCGAGGTCGGCGGTCGCGGCCTCGACCAGGGCGATCTCCTCGTCCAGCATCGGCTCGCGCTTCTTCGTCTTCTTCCGCTCCCGTCGGCGTGACGGGCCGGACCGTAGGATCATCGCACCGATCTTCTCGGAGTTCGCTGCGAGGATCGGCCCGATGATCGCCATGATGAGCACGTAGAGACCGGCGAACGGCTGGATGCGCTCATCCAGTCCTGCGGCGAGTGACAGCGTGGCGAGGATGAGGGCGAACTCTCCACGGTTCTGCAGGATCACGGTGGTGTTGATGCCGGCCTGCACGCCCATCCCGTTGATCCAGGCCACGAACTGGCCGGCGCCGATGTTGAGCACGATCGTCATGACGACGGCGATCCCGACGGGCAGGAGCACGGACGGGAACTTCGCCGGGTCGAGCGCGAGGCCGAAGTTGAGGAAGAAGAACGCGGCGAACACATCCCGGAGCGGGATGGCGATCTGCTCGATCTTGCGGCGGTACTTCGTCGCCCCGAGGACGAGGCCGATGAGGAAGGCGCCGATCGCGTCGGTCACACCGAGCAGCTCGCCGATGCCGGCGAACAGCACCGCGAACCCGAAGAAGAGGATGGTGAAGAGCTCGTCGTCCTTCGTGCGGAACAGCCGCGAGACGAACCGGCCGCCCCAGCGCGCGATCGTGAACATCACGACGAGGAAGGCGAACGCGATGGCGAGCTTGCCGACCACGGGCCAGAAGTCGGTCTCGCCGCTGAGCACCACGGAGACGATCGCCAGGTAGATGGCGATGAAGATGTCCTCGACGACGGTGACACCGAGGATCATCGGCGTCTCGGTGTTCGCCAGCCGCCGCAGCTCGATGAGCAGTTTGGTGACGATCGCCGACGACGACGTGGCCGTCATCCCGGCGATGATGAGCGCCTCGCGGGTGCCCCACCCGACCATGAACCCGAAGATCAGGCCGACACCCATGTTGATGACGATGTATGAGCCGCCGGAGACGATCAGCTTGCCGAAGTTGCCGAAGAACTCATCCTGGTCGAACTCCAGACCCAGGTTGAACAACAGCAGGATGAGCCCGAAGATCGCGATGAGCTCGATGTAGTCGCTCTCGAAGTTGAGCGGGAACCAGCCGGTGTGCGGGCTGGCCAGCAACCCGACCAGCATGTAGATGGGGATCGCGGGGAGACTCACCAACCTGCCGAGGCGCCCGAGCACGTACGCGACGAGCAGGAGGATGCCGAGAACGATGAGGTCTTCGCCGAGATGCATCGTCGATCAGCCTCCGGGCGGAGCGTCGGCGGTGACACGGTGGGCGACCTCGCCGGTGCGGAAGAACGAGAACGCTTTCGCGACCTTCTCCGGCGTGCCGGCGACCACGAGCGTGTCCCCGGGGAACACCTTGAAGTCGGGAGCGGGCGCCGGGTTGGCGGAGTCCCCGCGCACGACCGCGACGACCGTGAGGCCGACGAAGCCGCGGTCGCCGGGCGCGCCGAGCTGCTGACCGGCGATGTAGTCGTCGTAGTCGACGGTGAACCAGTCGATGCTGAGACCGGGGATCTGGTCGAGCGCGGTCAGAGCCTCGGTGATCTGCGTGCCGCCGAGCAGCTCCGCGAGCGTGTGGGCCTCATCCTCGTTGAGCCGGAGCGACACCTTGGTGACGTCGCTGCCGTCTTCGTGGTCCGAGAACGTGATCAGGTCGCTGTGGCCGGACCGGTGCGCGATGACGCCGACTTTGCCGCCATCGTCGGTCACGAAGGTGTGAAGCACCCCGACCCCGGGCAGCTTCACCCGTCGAACGTCTACCATCATCCGTCTCCATCCGCCGGGCCGGCCGGCATAAGGGGGGTATGCCTCCAGCCTACCGGAGGCGTGCGAAGGCCTTCCCGGAGAGCGAGCTCCGGGAGGGCCTTCTGCGGTGCTTCTCAGCCTGCGCTGTCGCCGCTACCCGTCGGTCCCGGGGGCATCCTCCGCACCGGCGCCCTCGACGTGCTTCGGCGCCTGGTCGGCGCTCGTCGGGGTGCCGGCCTTCGATGCGGCCGCCTTCGCGGCTTCGGCGTCGGCCTCCACGATGTCGGGCGCTTCGAGTCGGATGCGGTCTGCGGACTCGTCGTCGGGCTGCAACTGACTGGCGCGCTCCGCCTCGACCCGGCGCAGGTAGGTCCGCACCTCGCGCTCCTCCCGCTCCGAATCCCAGCCGAGCACGCGCGCCATCAGCGACGCGGCGACCGGGGCGGCGGAGGCGCCGCGGTCCCACGCCTCGATCGAGATGCGGGTGCGGCGGGCGAGCACGTCCTCCAAGTGGAGGGCGCCCTCGTGCGTCGCCGCATAGACGACCTCGGCGCCGACGTAGTCGTCCGCTCCGGGCAGCGGGTCGGCCAGCGACGGGTCCTCGCGGATGAGCGCGAGGATGTCCTCCGCGAACGTGCCGTAGCGGTTCAGCAGGTGCTCGATGCGGGCGACGTGGAGGCCGGACTCCTGGGCGATCCGGTGGCGGCGGTTCCACGCGGCCTGGTATCCCTCGGCTCCGACGAGGGCGATGTCCATCGTCGTGGAGGGAGGAGTCCTGCCGTCGATCGCGCTGACGGCGGCATCCACCGCATCCTTCGCCATGACCCGGTACGTCGTCCACTTGCCGCCCGCGATCACGACGAGGCCCGGCACCGAGTGGGCGACCAGATGCTCGCGGGACAGTTTCGACGTCTGCTCGGACTCACCGGCGAGGAGCGGCCGGAGGCCCGCGTAGACGCCCTCGACGTCCTCTCTGGTCAACGGGATGTTGAGGATCTCGTTGACGTGCGCGAGCAGGTAGTCGATGTCGGCGGCGGTCGCCGCGGGGTGCGCCTTGTCGAGGTGCCAGTCGGTGTCCGTCGTGCCGATGAGCCAGTGCCTGCCCCACGGGATGACGAAGAGCACGCTCTTCTCGGTGCGCAGCAGCAGGCCCATCTTCGACTGGAAGCGGTCCCGCGGCACCACGAGGTGGATGCCCTTGGATGCGCGCACCTTGAACTGGCCGCGCTCCCCCACCATCGACTGCGTGTCGTCCGTCCACACGCCGGTCGCGTTCACGACCTGCTTGGCGCGGATGTCGAACCGCTCGTCGGTCTCGAGGTCGTGGGCGCGCACGCCGACCACCCGCTCGCCGACCTTGATGAAGCCCTCCACCCTGACGCGGGAGGCGACGTGGGCGCCGTAGTGCGCGGCCGTGCGCACCAGGTTGGCGACGTAGCGGGCGTCGTCGACCTGCGCGTCGTAGTACGTGATGCCGCCGATCAGGGCGTCCTTGTTCATCGACGGGATGGCGTTCAGCACCTGCCGCTTGCTGAGGTGCCGGTGGTGCGGAACACCGGGAGGCCGTCCGCCGGTGTACGAGAAGATGTCGTACAGCATCATGCCGGCGCCGATGTAGAAGCGCTCCCACACCCGCTTGTGCAGCGGGTACAGGAAGCGCACGGGCTTCACGAGGTGCGGGGCGATGCGCTGCAGCAGCAGCCCGCGCTCGATGAGCGCCTCGCGGACCAGGCGGAAGTCGAGCTGCTCGAGGTACCGGATGCCGCCGTGGACCAACTTGGAGGAGCGGCTGGAGGTGCCGGAGGCGAAGTCGCGCGCTTCCACCAGCCCGGTGGTCAGACCACGGGTCGCCGCATCCACCGCGGATCCGGCTCCGACGATGCCGCCGCCGACCACGAGGATGTCGAGCTCCGTGTCTTTGAGCGCCGCGATCGCCGCGGCGCGCTCAGCCGGACCGAGCCGTGACGGGTAGGTCACGGCCGGGTTCGACGCGGGCGTCGCGTGCCTGTCGCCGCCTGGGGCAGATTGGGACTTCACCATCGTTCTCTCCCTCTCCGGCCGCCATCGGCCGGCGCTGCTCTACTGCGTACGATACGGCGCGACGACGACCTCGACGCGCTGGAACTCCTTCAAGTCCGAGTATCCCGTCGTGGCCATGCTCCGGCGCAAGGCTCCCACGAGATTCGCAGAGCCCTCGGCCACCGGAGCCGGCCCGTAGAGGACCTCCTCGAGCGGCGCGACCTGACCGACGGCGACGCGATTGCCGCGCGGCAGCTGCGAGTGGTGCGCCTCGGCGCCCCAGTGCCATCCGCCGCCGGGCGCATCGGTGGCGCGGGCGAGCGTGGTGCCGAGCATGACGGCGTCGGCGCCGCAGGCGATGGCCTTGACGATGTCACCCGAGCTGCCGAGGCCGCCGTCGGCGATGACGTGCACGTACCGGCCGCCCGACTCGTCCATGTAGTCGCGGCGCGCACCGGCGACGTCGGCCACGGCGGTCGCCATGGGCGCGTGGATGCCGAGGGTGGATCGCGTGGTCGACGCGGCCCCGCCGCCGAAGCCGACGAGCACTCCGGCCGCGCCGGTGCGCATCAGGTGCAGCGCCGCGGTGTAGGTGGCGGCGCCGCCGACGATGACCGGCACATCCAGCTCGTAGATGAACTTCTTGAGGTTGAGCGGCTCGACGTTCTTCGACACGTGCTCGGCCGAGACCGTGGTCCCGCGGATCACGAAAAGGTCGACGCCCGCGTCGACGACCGTCTCGTAGAGCTCCTGCGTGCGCTGCGGCGAGAGTGCGCCCGCGACCGTGACGCCTCCCTCGCGGATCTCGGCGAGGCGACGGGTGACGAGCTCCGGCTTGATCGGCTCGGAGTAGATCTCCTGCATCCGGCTCGTCGCGCGCTCAGCCGGGAGCTCGCGGATCTCGGCGAGCAGGGGCTCCGGGTCTTCGTAGCGGGTCCACAGACCCTCGAGGTCGAGAACGCCGAGGCCGCCGAGCTGGCCCATCATGATGGCCGTGGTCGGCGAGACCACCGAGTCCATCGGGGCCGCGATGAACGGGATGGAGAACTGGTAGGCGTCGATCGTCCACGAGACCGAGACGTCCTCCGGGTCGCGGGTGCGCCGGCTGGGAACCACGGCGACGTCGTCGAAGGCGTACACACGGCGGGCGCGCTTGGCGCGGCCGATCTCGATCTCCATACTCACGCGCTTCAGTCTAGGCCGCGCGCCTGTTCGGCGTCGGGGGCCTGTGGAAAGGTGGTCTCGTGACCGTCGAAGCCGAACCCCTCAGCCGTCTCCGCCAGCGCACCAGTGAGAAATGGCGCGCGTACCCCGACGACGTCCTCCCGCTGTTCGTCGCCGAGATGGACTACCCGCTCGCCCCGCCGATCGCCGCGGCCCTGCACGCGGCCGTCGACCGCAGCGACACCGGCTATATCGGGCCGGACGACCGCACGCAGCGGGCGTTCGTCGACTTCGCGCGCGACCGGTGGGGCTGGGAGGTCGACCCCGCGCAGACGCGGACCACCACCGACGTGAGCGTGGTGATCGTCGAAGCCCTGCGGATGCTGATCGAGCCGGGCGACCGCGTAGTCATCACCCCGCCGGTCTATCCGCCGTTCTTCGAGCTGATCCCCGAAGCCGGGGGTGTCGTCGAGGAGGTGCCGCTGCTCGACGGCGGGACCGACGGCCGAGGCTGGGCGCTCGATCTCGCCGGTCTGGAGCGGGCGTTCGCGGGAGGGGCGAAGGCGTTCCTGCTCTGCAATCCGCACAATCCGCTCGGTCTGGTCCACCCGCGCGCCGAGCTGGAGGCGGTCGCCGCGCTGGCGGCCCACCACGGTGTGTTCGTCGTGAGCGACGAGGTGCACGCACCGCTCACGCACACCGACGCGACGTTCACGCCGTTCCTCTCCGTGTCGGAGGAGGCGCGGCGGATCGGCGTGGCCGCTCACTCCGCCAGCAAGGCCTGGAACCTGGCCGGCCTGAAGTGCGCACTGTTCGTGACGGCGTCGCCGGAGCAGGCCGAGCGCATCCACGCCCTGCCCATCGAGGTGGAGGTGCGCACCAGCCACTTCGGCCGGATCGCCACCGAAGCGGCCTTCCGGGATGGGCGACCCTGGCTCGACGACGTGCTGCGGGCCATCGAGACCAACCGCGAACTGCTGTCCGTCCTGCTGACCGACCGTCTGCCGCGCGCCCGCTACCGGGAGCCGCTCGCCAGCTACCTGGCCTGGATCGACCTGCGCGCCCTCGGCTGGGGCGACGACCCTGCCACGCGCATTCTGGAGGAGGCCCGCGTCGCCGTCAATCCCGGCATCGAGTTCGGTGCGCCCGGCGCCGGTTTCATCCGCCTCAACCTGGCGTGCTCTCCGGAGGTCCTCACCGACGCGATCGACCGGATCGCCGAGCTCAGCGCGCGCGGCTGACCCGCCGCTCGTCCCACACCGGCTCGTCGGTCTCGTAGACCGCGCCGTCGGAACCGAACACCAGGAACCGGTCGAACCCGCGAGCGAACCAGCGGTCGTGCGTGACCGCGATCACCGTGCCCTCGAAGCCGGCGAGGCCCTCCTCGAGCGCCTCGGCCGAGACCAGGTCGAGGTTGTCGGTTGGCTCGTCGAGCAGCAGCAGCGTCGCACCGGAGAGTTCGAGCAGCAGGATCTGCAGCCGCGCCTGCTGGCCCCCCGACAGCGATTCGAACGTCTGCTCGGCGGCACCGGCGAGACCATACCGATCGAGGACCCGGCTCGCGGCCTCCCGGGGCATCCCGTCGCGGCGTTCGTCGCCGCGGTGCAGGATCTCCAGCAGCGTCCGTCCGACCAGCTCGGGATGCTCGTGAGCCTGCGCGAACAGGCCCGGAGCGACCCGGGCACCGAGTTTCGCGTTCCCCGTGTGCGGGACAACGGCGCCGGCGTTCTCCGGTGCGGCGAGATGCCCGGCCGACGGGTCCGGATCCGTGCCGCCGGCCGCGAGCAGCCGGAGGAAATGCGACTTCCCGGACCCGTTCGAGCCGAGCACCGCGACGCGCTCACCGAACCAGACCTCGGCGTCGAACGGCCGCATCAGCCCGGTCAGTTCGAGATCTGTGCATTCGAGCACGCGGCGGCCGGTGCGTGCGCCGGTCAAGCGCATCCGGACGTTCTGTTCGCGCGGCACCTCCTGCGGCGGACCGGCCGTCTCGAAGCGGGCGAGGCGGGTCTGCGCGGCCTGGTAGGCGTTCGCGAGGTCGCTGTTGTACTTGGCTTTCTCCTTGAAGCGCAGCACGAGCGCCTTCAGCTTCGCGTGCTCCTCATCCCACCGGCGGCGAAGCTCCTCGAGCCGCTCCATCCGCTCGCGCCGAGCGTCGTGGTAGCCGACGAAACCTCCCCCGTGCGTCCACGTCGTGTTGCCGGCGGCCCCCAGCTCCAGCGTGATGATGCGGTCGGCCGCGTTGGCGAGCAGCTCACGGTCGTGCGAGACGACCAGCACCGTCTTCTGCGTCGCCCGGAGCTGCTCCTCCAGCCAGCGCTTGGCCGGCACGTCGAGGTAGTTGTCCGGCTCGTCGAGCAGCAGCACCTGTTCCGGACCGCGCAGCAGCGCCTCCAGCACCAACCGCTTCTGCTCTCCGCCCGACAGGGTCCGGACCGCCCGGTATCGCGCTCGCTCGAACGGGACGCCGAGCGCGGCGACCGTGCACTGGTCCCAGACGACTTCCTGCTCGTATCCGCCGGCGTCGGCGTACTCGGCAAGCGCGTTCGCATACCGCAGCTGTGTGTCGGTCTCGTCGCGCTCGATGATGGCGTTCTCGGCCGCCTCCAGCGCTTCGGCCGCGGCCTTCACCGCCTTCGGAGCCACTCCCACCAGTAGGTCGTGCACCGTTCGGTCGTCGCGGACGTGCCCGACGAACTGGTCCATCACCGCGAGGCCGCCGTCGATGACGACGCCGCCCGCGTCGGGCCGGAGTTCACCCCGGATGATGCGCAGCAGGGTCGACTTGCCCGCACCGTTCGCGCCGATCAGAGCGCCGACGCGCCCATCCCCGACCCGGAACGAGACGTCGTCGAGCAGCGGCCGGCCGTCGGCAAGGGTGTACGAGACGCCGGAGACGTCGATGTGGCTCATGGAGTGATCCTGTATCTCGGGAGGCGGGCAAAGCCTTCCAGAGTAAACGAAACCGCCGCCCGAGGGAACGGGCGGCGGTTTCTCAGACCTGAAGCTGCGTGTCAGCGGCGGTAGTTCGGAGCCTCCACGACCATCTGCACGTCGTGCGGGTGCGACTCCTTGAGCCCCGCCGCGGTGATGCGCACGAACTTGCCGTTCTGCTTGAGCTCCGGGATGGTGCGGGCGCCCACGTAGAACATCGACTGCCGCAGACCGCCGACGAGCTGGTAGGCGACGGCGGAGAGCGGGCCGCGGAACGGCACCTGACCCTCGATGCCCTCGGCGATCAGCTGCTCGTCGCTCGGCACATCCGCCTGGAAGTAGCGGTCACGCGAGTAGGAGGTCTTCTTGCCGCGCGTCTGCAGAGCGCCGAGCGACCCCATCCCGCGGTAGTTCTTGAACTGCTTGCCGTTGACGAACACGAGCTCGCCCGGTGACTCGGAGGTGCCGGCCAGCAGCGATCCGAGCATGACGCTGTCCGCACCGGCGACGAGCGCCTTCGCGATGTCGCCCGAGTACTGGAGGCCGCCGTCGGCGATGAGCGGGACGTTGGCCTCGCGCGCGGCGAGCGACGCCTCGTAGACCGCGGTGACCTGGGGCACACCCACACCGGCGACGACGCGCGTGGTGCAGATGGAGCCCGGGCCGACACCGACCTTGATGGCGTCGGCACCCGCGTCGATGAGCGCCTGAGCGCCCGAACGGGTGGCGACGTTGCCGCCGATGACGTCGACGTGCGACGCGCGGGGCTCGGCCTTGAGGCGGCGGATGATGTCGAGAACGCCGGCGCTGTCGCCGTTGGCGGTGTCGACGACGATCACGTCGACCCCCGCGTCGACCAGGGTCATCGCGCGCTGCCAGGCGTCGCCGAAGAAGCCGATCGCGGCGCCGACACGGAGCCGGCCCTCGTCGTCCTTCGTGGCGTCGGGGTACTTCTCGCTCTTGTCGAAGTCTTTCACCGTGATGAGGCCGCCGAGCTTGCCGTCGGCGTCCACCAGGGGGAGCTTCTCGATCTTGTGCTCGGCGAAGATGGCGACGGCCGCGTCCGGGTCGATGCCGATCGGAGCCGTGATCAGCGGCTGACGGGTCATGACGTCGCGGACCTTGGTGGTCGACCGCTCGAACGGCGAGACGAAACGCATGTCGCGGTTGGTGATGATGCCGACGAGGGTGCCGTCCGGCTCGACGACGGGGAGGCCGCTGACGCGGAACTGGCCGCACAGTGCGTCGACCTCTTCGACGGTCGCGTCCGGGGTCGTGGTCACCGGGTTGGTGATCATGCCCGACTCGGACCGCTTGACCTTGTCGACGTGCGCCGCCTGGTCCTCGATCGAGAGGTTGCGGTGGATGATGCCGATGCCGCCCTGGCGCGCCATGGCGACGGCCATGCGCGACTCGGTGACGGTGTCCATCGCGCTCGAGAGCAGCGGAGTCGCCATCGAGATGCGCTTGGTCAAGCGGGTGGACGTGTCCGCCTCACTCGGGATGACGTCGGTATGCCCGGGGAGGAGCATGACGTCGTCGTAGGTCAAACCGATGAAACCGAACGGATCCGCCTGATCCATCTCACCCCTTCAAAGATGCATCCCGTGTGAGGACGCGCGACTGTGGATGCTCAATGGTAACGGCAGAATCTGGACGGATATTCCGGCCGCTTCGCGGTCAGTCCACCGGGGCCAGGTCGAGCTCCGCCGCCCGCTTGCCCTGCCGCGCGGCGACGATCATGTCGATGCTCAGGATGAGCAGCGCGAGCCAGACGATCGCGAAGCCGACCCAGCGCTCCGGCGGCATCGCCTCGTGCAGTACGGCGACGCCGACGATGAACTGGATGAACGGGGCGAAGTACTGGATGAAGCCCATGTAGACGAGCGGGAGGCGACGGGATGCCGCGGCGAAGAACAGCAGCGGGACGGCCGTGATGACACCGGCTCCGACGAGCAGAACGGTGTGCCACACCCCCGCGGTGCCGATGGTGAGCCCGGCGGTGACGCCGACGACGACGAGCTGGATGATGGCAACCGGGGTCAGCCACATCGTCTCGAGGGTGAGGCCGGAGAGCGCATCCACCCGGTTGCCCACGCGCTTCTTGATCAGCCCGTACAGGCCGAACGAGAAGGCGAGGATGAGGGCGATCCACGGCATCGAGCCGTAGCCGACCGCGAGGACGATGACGGCGACGACGCTCACGCCGACGGCGACCCACTGGGCGACGCGCAGCTTCTCGCGCTGCACGACGACGCCGAGGAACACCGTGACGATCGGGTTGATGAAGTAACCGAGGGCCGCCTCGACGACGTGGCCGTTCACCGTCGCCAGCACATACGTCTGCCAGTTGACGTAGATGAGAGCGCCGGCGAGGCCCATCGTGAACAGGACGCGCTTGTCGGTGAGCAGCGCCGTGAACGCGCGCCAGGAACGGGTCACCGTGAGGGCGATGGCGCAGAACCCGAGCGAGAAGATCACGCGCCAGCCGACGATCTCCCAGGCCGAGGCGGGCGCGAGCGCCAGGAAGTAGATCGGGAGGATGCCCCACAGGACGTACGCGGAGACCGCGTAGACGAGTCCGGATGTGCGGTGGGAGCTGAGGTCGTCGGAGGGTGCCACTCGTCCGACTCTACCTGCGACCGCAGACACCACGACGGCCCGGATGCTCAGAGCATCCGGGCCGTCGAGAAGAGGGGGTGCGTCAGCGGACGACGACCGCGAGCACGTCGCGGGCCGACAGGACGAGGTAGTCCTCGCCGCCGAACTTCACCTCGGTGCCGCCGTACTTCGAGTAGATGACCTTGTCGCCGACGGCGACATCGAGCGGGATGCGGTTGCCGTTGTCGTCGATGCGACCAGGGCCCACCGCGACGACCTCGCCCTCCTGCGGCTTCTCCTTGGCGGTGTCGGGGATGACCAGACCGGAAGCAGTGGTCTGCTCAGCCTCGACCTGCTTGATGACGATGCGATCCTCGAGCGGCTTGATGGAGACCGACACGTTGACCCCTTTCCTGTGAAGAACAGTGTCTCTACTAAGACTGATTAGCAAACTCGCACTGAGAGTGCTAACACGAGTCTAGGGGGTGCGTTAGCAGTCACGCAACGTGAGTGCCAGACCGGGCGGGGCGGCACGTCCAGGGTAGCGTTGAGCGCATGGAACGCTCCGAGCTGGTCGCCCTCCTGAGCCCGGAGGGACTGCGGCTGCTCGACTCCCTTCCGCCCTACAACAGCGAGCGGGACGTACTCGCGATCGTCAGCGACCTCCGCAAGCAGGGCCACTCCCCCGCGCTGGTCGCGGCCGTACTCACGCAGTCGAAACTGCGCCGCAAGGCCGTGGCCAAGTTCGGCGACTTCGCGTCGCAGATGCTCTTCACCGAGGCCGGCCTGGAGCAGGCCACCCGGCTGCCGGTCGCCGCGCGGCACGCCGGACGGTTCCGCGCGGCGGGGATCCGCCGGGTCGCCGACCTCGGCTGCGGCATCGGCGGCGACGCTCTCGCCCTCGCCGCCCTCGAGCTGGACGTCCTGGCGATCGAGGCCGACGAGGTCACCGCGGCCATCGCCTCCTTCAACCTGGCCCCGTTCCCCAGCGCGCGGGTCGAGCAGCGGCGTGCGGAAGACGTCGACCTGCGCGAGATCGACGGCGTCTTCCTCGACCCGGCGCGACGGACCGCCGGGCACACGCAGACGGAGCGCCTCACCGACCCCGACGACTACACGCCGTCGCTCGGCTTCGCGTACGAGCTCGCCACCGGCCGATCGGTCGGCCTGAAGCTCGGTCCGGGATTCGACCGCGACCTCATCCCCTCGACGGCGGAGGCGCAGTGGGTGTCCGCCGACGGACAGGTCGTCGAGCTGGGCCTCTGGTTCGGAGCGCTGGCCCGGCCCGGCATCCACCGCGCCGCACTTGTGCTCCGCGGCGATCGGGCGGACGAACTGACCGCCGATGCCGACAGTCCCGACGAGGAGACCGGTCCGCTCGGGGAGTTCCTCTACGAGCCGGATGGCGCGGTCATCCGCGCGCGCCTCATCGGCGATCTCGCACGCAGGCTGGGCGGCAGGATGCTCTCGGAGCAGATCGCCTACATCACGACCGACCGGCCCGCCGAGACCCCGTTCGCGGCCGGCTTCCGCGTTCTCGAAACGCTCCCGTACGCCGAGAAGGACCTGAAGAAGGCTCTCCGTCAGCGCGGCATCGGCACCCTCGAGATCAAGAAGCGGGGGGTGGATGTGGACCCCGCCGCACTGCGCCGCCGGCTGAGCCTCAACGGCGACCGCCCGGCGACCCTGATCCTCACCAGGGTCGCCGGGCGGCACACGGCGCTGCTCGCCGAACGGCTCTGAGGCCGTCGGCGAACCGCTTCACAGGGCTTTGCTCAGTACGTGCCCTGGTAGTTCGCGATGCTCGCGAAGATGATCGCGAGGAAGATCCAGTAGATGATCGCGATCGCGATGCTCACGAAGCCGAGGATGATGCCGGTGAGCCAGAAGCCCTTGGCCTGCGGCTCCTTGTTGCGGCCGATGAAGCCGAGCACGACCGCCGCGATACCGAACAGGAAGCCGATGCCCCAGGCGATGTTGAGCACGATGCCGAGGATGCCGCCGACGAGCGACAGGATGCTCAGGATCGGCGACTTGGCGGCGGGCTGCCCGTAGGGCTGGGTGTAGCCGGGGGCGGGCTGCCCGTATGCCGGCTGGCCGTACGGCTGCTGGGGCTGGCCCGGCTGCTGGCCGTAGGGCTGCTGGTACTGCTGGCCGTATCCCGGGGCCGGTGGCTGCTGGCCGTATCCCGGCGCGGGCGGCTGCTGACCGTATCCGGGAGCGGGCGGCTGCTGACCGTAGTCCGGAGCCGGCGGCTGCTGACCGTAACCCGGCGCGGGCGGCGGCACGGCCCCCGTGTCGGACGCGGGCGGGGCGGGCGGCGGCGGCGGCGGGACCGATCCGTTCTGCGAGTTCGGGTCCGTCGGTTCGACGGGGGCGTTCGGGTCGGTCATGAGACCCATCTCCTTCGGTGCGGGAAGCTGGTGGTCGGCGCCTCAGCGGAAACGGATTTCCTGAGAGAACGCTGTATCACACCCATCGTGGCAGGGGGTCCGGGAGGGTGTCAACGCACCACTCAGGCGGTGACCTGAATCTCCGTCACCGGGAGCGTGGAGTCCGCCGAGAAGGTGAGCTCGCTCGGGCCGTGACCCGCCATGATCAGCTGCGCCCCCAGCGCCGCGATCATCGCGCCGTTGTCCGTGCACAGCGACAGAGCCGGGATGCGCAACGCGACACCGGCTTCGGCCGCCCGTGCGATGGCGAGCTGGCGCACCCGGGCGTTCGCCACGACGCCGCCGCCGAGCAGTAGCCGGGGCACGTCGTGATCACGGCATGCGGCCAGCGCCTTCGTGATCAGCACGTCCGCCACCGCCTCCCGGAACGACGCAGCGACATCGGCGACCGGCACCTCTTCCCCGGCATCCTGACGCTGTTCGACCCAGCGCGCGACCGCGGTCTTGAGTCCGGAGAAGGAGAAGTCGTACCGGTGCTTCTCCAGGTCCTTCGGCCGGGTCAGCCCCCGCGGGAAGCGGATCGCCTTCGGGTCGCCGTCCGCTGCGACGCGGTCGATCTGCGGGCCGCCGGGATACGGCAGGCCGAGCACACGGGCGACCTTGTCGAACGCCTCACCGGCTGCGTCGTCGATGGTCTCGCCGAGCAGCTCGACGTCCGAGACGAGGTCGCGGACGAGCAGCAGGGAGGTGTGGCCGCCGGAGACGAGCAGGGCGATCGTCGGCAGTTCGACGGGATGACCCGGGCCGCCCTGCGCGTCGAGCAGATCGGCGCCGACGTGGCCGACGAGGTGGTTGACGGCATACAGCGGCTTGCCGAGGGAGACGGCGAGCGCCTTTGCCGCGCCGACGCCGACCATGAGCGCACCCGAGAGCCCGGGGCCGCTGGTCACAGCGATGGCGTCGACGTCGTCCAGCTCGATCCCCGCGTCCGCTACGGCGGTGCGCAGCGTCGGTTCCAGGGCCTCCAGATGTGCGCGGGCGGCGACCTCCGGGACGACGCCGCCGTAGCGGGCGTGCTCCTCCATCGACGACGCGATCGTGTTGGCGAGCAGAGTCGTGCCGCGAACGATCCCCACACCGGTCTCGTCGCATGACGTCTCGATGCCGAGCACGAGCGGCTCCTTCACGGACGCCGGATCGAGGCGAGTGGATGCTGCACTGGTCATGCGAGGGTGGTCTCCGGACTGGGGACGGCGAGACGCATCACGATCGCGTCCACACCGTCCGGCTGGTAGTACTTCGGGCGCACGCCGATCTCCTCGAAACCGAGGTCGCGGTAGAGGGTCTGGGCGCCCGGGTTGTCGGCACGCACTTCGAGGAACACCTCGCGTGCGCCGCGTTTCCGCGCCTCGGCGATCAGGGCGAGCATGAGCTGCCGACCCAGCCCACGGCGACGGGCGTGCGGGGCGACCGCGATGGTCTGGATGTCCCCCTCCCCTCCCCCGCGCGGGGCGAGGAGTCCGGCATACCCGGCGAGGCGGTCGGGCGACTCCGGTGCGAAGGCGACGAGGTAGTAGCCGTGCTCGCCGGCGACCTCCGAGCGCATGGAGCGCTCCGACCACGCGTCGTTGAGGAAAACACTGCGCTCCAGCTCCATGATCGCGGGCACGTCGGCGGGCTCGGCGCGGCGCAGCTGGTGCACGGTGCGGGCGGGATCGGTCATGCCGTCACCCGCTTCGGCCCGGCGGACGGCGTCACATCCGGCGAGCGCAGGTAGAGGGCGACATCGGGGTCCATGGGCAGCCGGTTCGCGTAGCGCAGCTCGGCGATCATGCCGAGCCGGCCGGCGGGCACGACGTCGGCGTCGACTCTGGCGATATCGGGATGCGGCAGCTCGTCCGGTCGGGCGAGACCCGGCCCGTCGAGACGGATCGGCAGACCGAAGCCGTCGACGCCCGAGTAAGCGGTCCAGTAGCGTTCGCGGCGCCGGGCGTCGGTCACGATCAGCAGCGGCCCCGCGTGGCCGGACGCGTAGCGGTCGTAGGCGACGGCGTCATGGCTGACGACGGGGACGAGCGGCTTGCCCGCGCCGATCGCGAACGCCTTCGCCGCGGCGATGCCGACCCGGAGTCCCGTGAACGGGCCCGGCCCCATCCCGGCGACGACGCCCGACAGAGCGCGCACCTCGATGCCGGCCACGGTCAGCGCCTCGTCGATCAGGGTGCCGATCACCTCGGCATGGCGCATGGTGTCGGTCTCGATGATCTCCGAGAGCACCCCGCCCTCCCGGTCGACGACGGCGACGCTGGTCCCGGCGGACGTGTCGATGGCGAGCAGCATGCATCCAGCCTAAGCGGGATCGGCGGACGAGGAGCCCGCGGGCGGCGCCCAGCGCGGACCGAACCCGGTCAGCGTGACGGTACGCGGTTCGTCCGTCTCGTCGACCGCATCGGCGTCTACGGCCGCGCCCTCCGCTGCTCCGGTCGGCCGCTCGATCGCGACCTCGAGCCACGACTCGGCGACGCCGTCGAGCATCCCGGCGCCCCACTCCACCACCACGACCGAGCGCGCGAAGTCGATGTCGAGGTCGTCGAGCTCCAGCGCGCTCGACAGGCGGTACGCGTCGACGTGGACGAGCGGCGCACCGCCGGAGAGACTGGGATGCGTCCGGGCGAGCACGAACGTGGGGCTGGTCACCGGGCCGCGCACGTCCAGCGCTTCGCCGATCCCACGCGTCAGCGTCGTCTTGCCCGCCCCGAGTGGACCGGACAGGATGACGAGGTCGCCCGCTCGGAGGACGCCAGCGAGATCCCGGCCGAGTTCGTGCATCTCGTCCGCCGTGGCGACCCGCCGGACGGCGGGCACCTGCAGCGCGTCCGTCATCGGCCGCCTCCGGTGTAGCTCCGTCTCAGCCGCCCGCCGAGACGCGTGACGATCTCGTAGTTGATGGTGTCGGCGGCCTCAGCCCAGTCGTCCGCCCCCGGCACACCGCCCGCGGGGTCGCCGAACAGGACGACCTCGTCGCCGACCGCCACGTCCAGGTCGCCGACGTCGACCACGAACTGGTCCATGGCGACGCGCCCGCTGATCCGGAACGTGCGGCCGCCGATCGCGACGGGTCCGCGGTTGGACGCATGACGCGGGATGCCCTCCGCATAGCCGAGGGGGACGAGGACGAGCGTCGTCTCCTTCTCGGTGCGGTACGTGTAGTCGTAGGAGACGCCTGTGCCCGCGGGCACGCGCCGGACCGCGGCCACCCGCCCGCGCAGCGTCATCGCGGGACGCAGCCCGAGCTCGACGGCCGACTCCCGGCCGAAGGGCGACAGCCCGTACACGGCGATGCCGAGGCGGACGAGATCGAACCGCGACTCCGGCAGCGAGAGGGCGGCCGCACTGGCCGCGATGTGCCGCAGCTCGGGATCGAGTCCGGCGGCGGATGCGCGATCGAGAGCACGTTCGAACACGGCGATCGCGGCGCGGTCGTCCTCCGGCGACGCGTTGGAGAGGTGCGAGAAGATGCCGCGGACCCGGACCAGCCCCGCGATCTCGAGCTCACGCGCGCGCGCGACCACCGCATCCCACTCGGATTCCGGGACGCCGTTGCGGCTCAGACCGGTCTCGATCTTCAGCTGGACGAAGGCCGGCCGCTCACCGGTGGCTGCGGCCGCTGCGGCCTCCAGCTGGACGCGGGACGATATCCCGAGGTCGAGGTCGGCGCGGACGGCGTCGGCGAAGTCGTCGTCGGGGTCGTGCAACCACGCCAGCACGGGCGAGGTGATGCCGGCCTCCCGCAGCGCGAGTCCTTCGGAGATCTCGGCGACGCCGAGCCAATCCGCCCCGCCGGCGAGCGCTGCCCGGGCGCACTCGACGGCGCCGTGTCCGTACGCGTCCGCCTTGACGACCGCCATGACGTGCGGCGTGCCGACGAGCTCGCGCAGGCGTGCGACGTTCGCACTCACCGCATCCAGGTCGACGACCCGCTCCCGGAACACGGCGGTCACGGCGCGCACTCCGTCACCACGAACGCCGTCGCGACGCCGGCGTCATGCGTCATCGACACGTGGATGCGCACGATGCCACGCTCGCGGACCTGCGCCTCGACGACGTTGTGCAGCACGAAACCGGGGTTCCTCTCCTCGTCGGGGACGATCTCCATGTCGTGCCAGCGCACGCCCTCGGAGCCGCCGAGCGCCTTGATCAGCGCCTCTTTCGCGGCGAACCGGGCCGCGAGCGAGTGCACGGGAAGCAGGCGCTCCGCCTCGGTGAACAGCCGGTCGCGCAGCTTCGGCGTGCGGGCGATCGACCGCTCGAAGCGGGCCAGATCGACCACGTCGACCCCGATGCCGGCGATCACGGCGTCACTCGACGGTGACGGACTTGGCCAGGTTGCGCGGCTGGTCGACGTCGAGGCCCTTCGCCGCCGACAGCTCCATGGCGAAGATCTGCAGCGGGACGACCGCGAGCAGCGGCTCGAAGAGCGGCGCGGCCAGCGGGATGCGGATGACCTCGTCGGCGAACGGCAGCACGGCGGCGTCTCCGGCCTCGGCGATCGCGATGACGCGGGCGCCGCGGGCGCGGATCTCCTGGATGTTCGAGACGACCTTCTTGTGCAGCTCGTCCGACCAGCGCGGGCTGGGCACGACGACGAACACCGGCTGACCCGGCTCGATCAGGGCGATCGGTCCGTGCTTCAGCTCACCGGCCGCGAAGCCCTCGGCGTGGATGTACGCGAGCTCCTTGAGCTTCAGCGCGCCTTCCAGCGCGATCGGGTAGCCGACGTGACGACCGAGGAACAGCACCGCGCGGGTGTCCGACATCCACTTGGCCAGCTGCGCGATCTCGGCGTGCGACTCGAGCACCGTGGCGATCTTGGCGGGCACCTCCTGCAGCTCCTCGATCGCGTCGCGCTGCTGGGCGGCGCTCAGGGTGCCGCGGACGCGCGCCAGGTGAAGGCCGAACAGGTACAGAGCGGTGATCTGGGCGACGAAGGCCTTGGTCGACGCGACGGCGACCTCCGGGCCGGCGTGCGTGTACAGCGCGGCGTCGGACTCGCGCGGGATGGTCGCGCCCTGCGTGTTGCAGACCGAGATGGCCTTGGCGCCGCCCTCGCGGGCGTACTTGACGGCCATCAGCGTGTCCATCGTCTCGCCCGACTGGCTGATCGAGATGACCAGGGTGCCGTCGGTCAGCACGGGCTCGCGGTAGCGGAACTCGTGGCTCAGCTCGACCGTGACCGGCACCCGGGCCCACTTCTCGATCGCGTAGCTGCCCACCAGGCCCGCGTACGCGGCGGTGCCGCAGGCGATGATCGTGATGCGGTCGATGCCGGCGAAGTACTCGTCGCCGAGCGCGTCGAGCTCGGGGATGTGGACGGCGCCGTCGACGAGACGGCCGCGGAGCGTGTTGGCCACCGCATCCGGCTCTTCGGCGATCTCCTTGGCCATGAACGACGACCACCCGCCCTTCTCGGCGGCGGAGGCGTCCCAGGCGACCTCGAACGGCTCGACCTCGACGGGCGCGCCGGCGAAGTCGGTGACCGTGACGCTGTCCGGCGTGATGGTGACGATCTGGTCCTGACCGATCGCCATCGCCTTGCGGGTGTGCTCGACGAACGCGGCGACGTCCGAGCCGAGGAAGTTCTCGCCCTCGCCGAGCCCGATGACGAGCGGCGAGTTGCGGCGCGCGCCGACGACGACGTGCGGCTGGTCCTGGTGCATCGCGAGGAGGGTGAATGCACCCTCCAGGCGTGAGACGACGCTCTGGAACGCCTCGGGCAGGTCGCCCGTCCGGCGGTACTCGCGGCCCAGCAGCACGGCTGCGACCTCGGTGTCGGTCTCGGACTCGAAGGCGAAGCCGTCGGCGAGCAGCTCGTCCTTCAGCGTCGCGAAGTTCTCGATGATGCCGTTGTGGATGACGGCCAGGCGACCGTCGTCGCCCAGATGCGGGTGCGCATTCACGTCGGTCGGGCCGCCGTGCGTCGCCCAGCGGGTGTGACCGATGCCGGTCTGCCCGTTCGGGATGGGGTGCTCCTGCAGGTCTTCGGTCAGCACCGAGAGCTTCCCGGCCTTCTTAGCGGTGCCGAGGGCGCCGTCCGGGCCGATCACGGCGATGCCCGCGGAGTCGTATCCGCGGTACTCCAGGCGCTTCAGGCCGCCGAGAAGCACCTCGAGGCTCTTGTCGGTACCGACGTACCCCACGATTCCACACATGCACCCGAGTCTATCGTGGGCGTAAGTGGGAGCCGGCTCGGAGCGCCCCCTAGAATTGGTGCCCTATGCTTCCGAACGGCGACTCCTCCACCCCCTTCGTCGAGCTGAGCAGGGCCGACTGGGCGGAGCTGGCGGAGAACACCAGACTGCCGCTGCAGGAGACGGAGATCGTCCAGCTCCGCGGCCTCGGCGATCCGCTCGACATGCGTGAGGTGTCGGAGGTCTACCTCCCGCTCAGCCGTCTCCTCAATCTGTACGTGGGTGGCGCGAAGCAGCTCCATCGGGTGACGAGCGACTTCCTCGGCGAGCGGGCGGCCAGCACGCCGTTCGTCATCGGCGTCGCGGGCTCTGTCGCCGTCGGCAAGTCGACCATCGCGCGCCTGCTGCGCGAGCTGCTGTCGCGCTGGGACGACACCCCGCGCGTCGAACTGGTGACCACGGACGGCTTCCTTCTTCCCAACGCCGAACTCGAGCGCCGCGGCCTGATGGAGCGCAAGGGCTTCCCGGAGTCGTACGACCGGCGGGCGCTGCTGCGTTTCGTCACGGCCATCAAGAGCGGCGCCGCGGAGGTCCGGGCCCCCTTCTACTCGCACCTGAGCTACGACATCGTTCCGGATGCGGAGATCGTCGTGCGGCGCCCGGACGTCCTCATCGTCGAGGGCCTCAACGTGCTGCAGCCGGCGGGAGGCGGCAACCGGCTCGCCGTGAGCGACCTGTTCGACTTCAGCGTCTACGTGGATGCGCGCACCCGCGACATCGCGCACTGGTACGAGGAGCGCTTCCTGAAGCTGCAGCGCGGTGCGTTCGCCAATCCGAAGTCGTACTTCCACCGCTATGCGCAGCTGACGGAGGATGAGGCGCGAGCGCGGGCCGCATCCATCTGGACGGCGATCAACGAGCCGAACCTGCTCCAGAACATCCGGCCGACACGCTCGCGCGCCAAGCTGGTGCTGCGGAAGGATGCCGATCACACGGTGAGCTCCGTCCTGCTGCGCAAGCTCTGATCTGGCTTCTAAACCTCAGGCATGCATAAATGAGGTCGTGGTGCTCTGGCCATGCATGCATACGACCCGTAAGCATGAGGCATGCCAGCACCACGTTCTCGCGCCGCCGAGCTCTTCGGGCAGCGGGTTCGCGAGGCACGCATCGCGCTCGGGATGAGCCAGGAGGACATCGCCAACCTGGCCGACATGCACGTGACGCACTACGGGCGGGTGGAGCGCGGCGAGGCGAACTCCGAGCTGCACACCATCGTCCGCATCGCCACAGCGCTCGACGTCGACCCGGGCACCCTGATGGCGGGACTGTACGGCACCGAGATGCTGCCCGACCGTTCGCGCGCCTACTCCGTGGCGGACTTCCTCGCGGCGCGCCGGGCGCACGAGACGCGCTGACGCGCGAGAGTGCTGACGCGCGAGACGCGCTGACCGGCTAGAGAGCCAGCCGCTCCCGCACGACATCCGCGAGCTCGTTCGCCAGACGCTCCGCCGTGACCTGATCCGCGGCCTCGACCATGACGCGGACGAGCGGCTCGGTGCCGGACGGGCGCAGCAGCACGCGCCCGGTGTCGCCGAGTGCGCTCTCCGCCGTCTGAACGGCCGTGCGGAGTCCCTCGTCGGTGTGGACCGCGTGGTGGTCGACGTTCTTCACGTTCACCATCACCTGCGGGTACACGGTCATCACGCGGGCGAGCTCCGCCAGCGTCTTGCCCTGGCGTGCCATCTCGCTGAGGAGGTGGAGCCCGGTGAGGATACCGTCACCCGTCGTCGCGAACTCGCGCATGATGACGTGGCCGGACTGCTCTCCGCCGAGGGAGTAGTCGTGCTCGTTCATCTCCTCGAGCACGTACCGGTCACCGACCGCGGTCTCGACCATCCGGATGCCGTGGTCGCGCATGGCGAGCTTCAGGCCCAGGTTGCTCATCACCGTGGCGACGAGGGTGTCGTCGCGCAGCTTGCCGCGCTCCTTCATGCCGACCGCGAGGATCGCCATGATCTGGTCGCCGTCGACGACGTTGCCGTCGGCGTCGATCGCGAGGCAGCGGTCCGCGTCGCCGTCGTGGGCGATGCCGACGTCGGCGCCGGCCGCGAGCACGGCCTTCGCGAGGTTGTCGAGGTGCGTGGAGCCGACACCGTCGTTGATGTTCATGCCGTCCGGCGCGTCGCCGATGACGGTCACTCGCGCTCCCGCGTCGGTGAACACTTCGGGCGAGATTCCCGCCGCCGCGCCGTGGGCGCAGTCGAGGACGACGTGGATGCCGTCGAGGCGGTGCGGGAGGCTGCCGAGGAGGTGGAGGACGTAGCGGTCCTCCGCGTCGGCGAAGCGTCGGATGCGGCCGACGTCGGCGCCGGTCGGGGTCAGCTTCTCGAGGTCGAGGTGCTGCTCGATGCGGTCCTCGACGACGTCGGGGAGCTTGGTGCCGCCGCGGGCGAAGATCTTGATCCCATTGTCGGGGGCCGGGTTGTGCGAGGCCGAGACCATCACACCGAAGTCTGCATCGAAGTCGGCGATGAGGAAGGCCGCTGCCGGCGTGGGGATGACTCCCGCGTCGTACACGTCGATGCCCGAGCTGGCGAGCCCGGCCGCGACGGCGGCGGAGAGGAACTCACCCGAGACACGGGGGTCGCGGGCGACGATGGCCGTTGGGCGCTTGCCGGCGGCGCGGCGCGCCTCGGCGCTTCGGCCTTGCGTCAGTACAGCAGCAGCTGACTGCGCAAGGCCGAGCGCCAGGTCGGCGGTGAGACTGCCGTTCGCGAGACCGCGAACGCCGTCGGTTCCGAAGAGGCGTGGCATGGACCGAAGCCTAAACGCTGGCGAGCGTTAGCGCTTGGAGAACTGCGACGCCTTGCGGGCCTTCTTGAGACCGGCCTTCTTGCGCTCGGTGACGCGGGCGTCACGGGTGAGGAAGCCGGCCTTCTTCAGGGTCGGGCGGTTGTTGTCGCGGTCGATCTCGTTGAGAGCGCGCGCGATGGCGAGGCGCAGTGCGCCCGCCTGACCCGAGGGGCCACCGCCGGTGATGCGGGCGACCACGTCGTAGGAGCCGATGAGGTCGAGCACCTTGAACGGGTCGTTGATGAGCTGCTGGTGCAGCTTGTTCGGGAAGTAGTCGGCGAACTCACGGCCGTTGACCGTGATGGTGCCGGAACCCGGGACCAGGCGCACGCGCGCGATGGCCTCCTTGCGGCGGCCGACGGCCGCGCCGGGAACGGAGAGGACGGCGCGCGGGGCGGCCGGGGCCTCGGAGGCCGGGGTCTCGGTCGAGTAGGACTCGACGTTCTCGGCCTGGGCCGAGTCGATGCTGTCTGCGATCTTCGCCACGGTGGTGATAATCCTTTGTCTCTTTAAGTCGTGAAGGTCTGCGTCGTCGCGCTTACTGGGCGACCTGGCCGAGCGTGTACGGCTTCGGCTGCTGGGCGGCGTGCGGGTGCTCGCTTCCGGTGTAGACCTTCAGCTTGCGGAGCTGGGCGCGGCCGATGGAGTTCTTCGGCAGCATTCCGCGGACGGCCTTCTCGACGGCGCGCACCGGGTTCTTCTCGAGGAGCTCCGAGTACGTGGTCGCCTTCAGTCCGCCCGGGTACCCCGAGTGGCGGTAGGCCTTCTTCTGCAGAGCCTTCTGACCGGTCAGCGCGACCTTGTCAGCGTTGACGATGATGACGAAGTCACCGCTGTCCATGTGCGGGGCGAAGGTCGGCTTGTGCTTGCCGCGGAGGAGGGCGGCGGTGTGGCTGGCGAGACGGCCGAGCACGACATCGGTCGCGTCGATGACGACCCAGTCGCGCTGGATCTCGTCTGCCTTCGGGGAATAGGTGCGCGTCACAGTAGTGGCTGCTTTCTGTCTCGAACGGAGGTGTTCGTGAATCCCACTCCGTTGGTGGTTCGCTCGCGATGGCGTCGAACCGGACCGGTGGAGGGCTCACGTTCGTGTGTCCGGCCGCAGGGGCCCGGACACCAAAGGTCAATACTACGGGAGCCGGACACGCCCGGTCAAACCGGGAGGGAGATGCCCGCCTGCTGCTCGGAGACCTCCCACACCCGGACGGCCTCCACGGCATCGCGGAGCGGCGGATACGGCGTCTGCTCCGCCGGAGCACCCCCGAGGTGCCCGGGTCCGCTCGGGCCGTACATCCTGCCTCCTTCCGCATCCGGCCCCGTCGCCGCGAGCAGCGCGGGAAGCGCGGCCGTCTCCGGGGTGCCGACCAGGAGGCCGCGGGCGGACAGCCAGCGGATCATGCGGACCGCCCCGGTGTCCGCCGCACGCCCGTACCCGGGCTGCGCTGCGAGCAGGTTGGTGGGAGCGACCCCGGGATGCGCGAGGTTGCTGCTGATACCCCATCCGGCCGCCGCGCTCCGCCGATCGAGCTCCAGCCCGAACAGGCCGAGCGCGATCTTCGAGGAACGGTATGCCGCTTGGGCGCGATACGGCCGCTCGGCGCCGAGGTCGTCCCAGTCGATCGCGCCGCTCCTCGCCACGACGCTCACCTGCGATGTGACCCGCGCCCGCCCCTCCTGGAGCAGCGGGAAGAGGGCTCCCACGAGCGCGACGTGGCCGAGGTGGTTGGTGCCCCACTGCAGCTCGAAGCCGTCGACGGTGGTGCGGCGCTCCGGAGGCGTCATCAGCCCGGCGTTGTTGATGAGGATCTGGACCGGCTGCCCGTCAGCTCGCATCCCCTCGCCGAACGCGGCGACCGAGTCGAGCGAGGCCAGGTCGAGGTCACGAAGCACCAGCCGCGCATCCGGGACGGTGGAGCGGATCCGATCCGCAACCGCAGCTCCCTTGGCTCGGTCGCGCACCGGCATGACGACCTCCGCGCCCGCCTGCGCAAGCCGTGCCGCGATGACCGTCCCCATGCCGTCGCTGGCCCCGGTGACGACGGCCCGTCTGCCGGTGAGCGGGGGGATGTCGATGTCGATCGTTCGTGCCACGGTGTTCTCCTTCGTTCGGTGACTCCACCCTGGACGCTCGGGCCATCCGTAGCCACGGCCCGGCGATCCGTGGTTACGGAGAGCGCCACACGGTAGACATGAGGGGTGATCGACCGTATCGGACTCGCCCAATTCCTCCGGACCCGGCGTGACCTGCTCCAGCCGGAGGACGTGGGCCTCCCGCGCGGCAGCCGCCGCCGCACGTCCGGGCTGCGGCGTGAGGAAGTGGCCGCCCTGGCGCACATGTCGGTCGACTACTACGCCCGGCTGGAGCGGGAGCGAGGTCCCCAGCCGTCCGAGCAGATGCTCGCCTCGATCGCTCAGGGGCTCCATCTCTCCCACGCGGAGCGCGATCACCTGTTCCGTCTCGCCGGCCACACCCCGCCTGCGCAGGGCTCGGAGAGCGAGCACGTGAGCCCCGGCCTGCTGCGCGTGCTCGATCGGCTCGACGACACCCCGGCCGAGATCGTGACCGAAGTGGGAGAGACGCTGCGGCAGAGCAGGATGGGCGTGGCCTTGACCGGTGATACGGCGTCGCTCCGCGGGCCGGAGCGCAGCCTGGGAGTGCGATGGTTCACCGACCCGGGTTCGCGCAGCCTGTACGCCCCTCGCGACCACGACTTCCTGAGCCGGATGTTCGCCTCCGGCCTGCGCGAGATCGTGACAGCGCGCGGTCCCGGGTCGCGGGCGGCCGCTCTGGCGGACTACGTCCTCGACCGCAGCGCCGAGTTCCGGACGCTCTGGGCGGCGCACGAGGTCGGGCTCCGGCCGAAGGAGGTCAAGCATTTCACTCACCCGGAGGTCGGGGAACTCGAACTGCACTGCCAGCAGCTCGTCGACCCGGGTCACGCGCACTCGCTGCTCGTCTACACCGCGATACCGGGCAGCGAGTCCGCGGAGAAGCTGCGCCTGCTGTCGGTGATCGGAGCCCAGACCCTCCAGGGCGGGCTGACCCGCACTCAGCCCCAGGGCTGAAACCTCGCCCGATCACGCGCACAATCGGCGGCCTCACCCTAGCGTTGCCCGTATGAGTCCGATCCTGACGCGCAGCCGGTGGCTGTTGGAGCCCGCCCTCGCCGTGACGTTCTTCGTGTTCTGGGCGCTGACGGAAGCGGGCCGCAACCAGCTCCTGCCGTCCGCCCTCCGCGCCACCGTTCCGTTCTGGGCCGCGCTGCTCGTGCTCGGGTGCGCCATCGGGCTCTCCCGGCTCAGTCCTGTCGCGGCCATGGCGACCGGGACCGCGGTGCTCATCGGGCAACTCCTCTTCCCGGCGGGGATCTTCCAGAACGCGGCCATCTACCTCGGTTATGCCGTCATCATCGTCGTCGTGGCCGCCACGGTGCACGGTCGCATGCGGGTCGTCGCCCTCGCCTTCGCCGTCGGGGCGGGAGTGTCCGTTGCGGGCCTCCTGTCCTGGGCCCAGGGGATCGGGCACACCGATGCTGCGATCCGAGTGACATTCTTCGTCGTCTGCGCCGGAGCGGCGGCGTTCGCCTGGGTCATCGGCACCCTCATCGGCGTCTGGATGCGCACGCGGTGGAGCGAGGAGGAGCTCGCGCGCACGACGGCCGAACTCCGCGTCGCGGAGGTCGAGACGATGGTCGCCGGCGAGAGGGAGCGCATCGCCCAGGACGTGCACGACATCATGGCGCACTCCCTGTCGGTCATCCTCGCCCAGGCGGACGGTGCTCGCCTGCTCGTGGACGAGCGCCCCGCATCCGTCGCGCCCTCGCTCGCGACCATTGCAGACACCGCGCGAGCGTCGTTGACCGAGGTCCGGGTGCTGATCGAGACCCTCGTCGGCAGTCCCGACGGACCCGTGCATCCCGGCGTGACCGATCTCGACGACCTGGTGGAGCGGATGTCCGACGCCGGCCTCGTGATCTCCGTCGAGCGGTTCGGCGGCGCCGTGGTACTCAGCGCGGCACAGGAACTCGCCGTCTACCGGATCGTCCAGGAGGGCCTCACCAACGCGCTCAAGCACGCTGGCACCGGTGCACGCGCGCGGCTGGCGTTGGACGAGCGTGAAGACGGCATCGCCCTGTCCCTGGCATCCCGGCCCTCGGTTCCTCGGGATGCCCCTCCGCCCAACCCAGCGGGCCGCGGCCTCATCGGGATGCGCGAGCGCGCCCGGTTCGCCGGAGGCTGGCTCGACGCCGGCGAGGACGAGGACCAGCCGGGCGGGTATCTCGTGACGGCCTACATCCCGGCGACCGGCCGGAATGCGGTGACCGCATGATCCGGGTCGCGATCGCCGACGACCAGCCGCTGTTCTGCACGGGGCTGCAGATGATGATCGAGTCGCAACCCGATCTCGAGTTCGCCGGCAGCGCGCCGGACGGCCTGCAGGCGATGCACCTGGCCCGCTCGGCACGACCGGATGTGCTGCTCATGGACATCCGGATGCCGGTGCTGGATGGCATCGCAGCGACAGAGGGCATCCGGCGGGAAAACGCGGAACCACTCCCCCGCATCGTCGTCCTCACGACCTTCGAACGCGACGAGGCGGTCGCCGCGGCGCTTCGAGCGGGAGCGGACGGCTTCGTGCTGAAGGATGCGACGCCGGAGTTCATCCTGGCGGCGATCCGCACCGTGCACGATGGTCATTCGGTCATCGCACCGAAGGCGACCACGGACCTGTTCCGCACACTGGCCCGCCGCCGCCCGGAGGCGATCGACGCCCTGTCGGTCCGCGAGAAGGAGGTGTTCCTCCTCGCCGCCCGAGGCCTCAGCAACGGCGAGATCGGCCGGACGGCGTTCATCTCCGAGGCGACCGTCAAGTCGCACGTCCGCAGCATCCTCGCCAAGCTCGGGCTCGCGTCGCGCGTGCAACTGGTGGCGTTCGCCTACGAGAACGGGCTCGTGCGGTGAGCGGCCCTCACAGCTCGCGCATCGCGCGCGTTCGCTCCGCACGGAGGGCGAGTTCCGCTCCCTCGGGGTAGCCCACCTCCATCAGCGTGAGGCCGCGAGCGGGCATCACCTTGAAGGCGCTGGTGCGCTGCTTCTCGTCGCGCAGCGCCACGAGGTCGCCTGCGTCGAGCTTGCCCTCACCGACCTCGACGCATGCCCCGACCAGCGCGCGCACCATGCTGTGGCAGAAAGCGTCGGCCGTGAGCTCGGCGACGAGCACGCCGTCCTCGTCGCGACGCCAGCTGAACGCCTGGAGAGTGCGGATGGTCGTGGCGCCCTCACGCGCCTTGCAGTAGCTGGCGAAGTCGTGGAGCCCGAGGAGCCCGTGGGCGGCCATGTCCATCGCGTCCACGTCGAGGTCGGCCGACACCCAGGCCGTCCGGTGGCGCTGCAGCGGATCACGGAGGGCCGCGCGGTCGGCGACGCGGTACTCGTAGCGTCGCCAGAGGGCCGAGAAACGCGCGTCGAACCCGTCGGGTGCGACTGTCGCGGACAGCACGACGACGTCGGACACCGGGCCCAGGATGCCGTTCAGCCGCCGGCCGAGCGCCTCCTCGGCGGACAGCGGCGGACGTTTCCCGTGCGGCTTCCGGAGGACCGCCTCCTGTGCCGGGGACAGGTCGACGTGGGCGACCTGCCCGACGGCGTGCACCCCGGCATCCGTTCGACCCGCGACGGTCAGGAGCGGCGGCTCCCCCGCCCGCCGGAAGATCGTCGCGAGGGCGTCCTCCAACGTCCCCTGCACCGTCCGCAGCCCGGGCTGACGTCCCCAGCCGTTGAAGTCCGTGCCCTGGTAGGCGATGTCGAGGCGGTACCGCCGCGCGTGGTCGGCGGCCACAGGATCAGTAGGCACGCACGAGCCCCGTCTCGGCCTGCGTCGTCACGAACCCCATCCCCGTGTAGAGCCCCAGCGCACCGGTGGGATTCTCGGCGTCGACGTCGAGGACCACCTTGTCCCAGCCGCGCTGAGCGCACGCCTCGAGCACCGCTCGCAGCAGCGACGGCGCGATGCGTCTCCCCCGGTACGGCCGCGTCACGGCGACGGTGGACACGTACGCGCCCGTGAAGCCCTGCCCGGGCCAGTCGTCCTCGTTCACATCCGTGAGCAGGACGCCGGCGACCTCGTCGCCCGCGAGCGCGACGAACGAGAGCTCGGCGACGAACACTCCCGACACCAGACCGTCGAACTGCTCATCGCTCAGCGGCTGGCTGCCCCAGTGGTCCCGGAACGCGTCATCGCGCGCCGCATGGACGGCGGCGGCCAGCTCGCTCGTGTACGGGACGATCCGCACATCGATCGTCGGCGCCACCTCGGGGATGGGGTCGCGCAGGTCGCGTTCCATCGTCCGGAAGTACCGGGCCACCTCGAACCCGCCGACGAGGAGCAGCCGCTCGCGATCCGGCGCGCGCCGGTCGGCGTAACCCACCAGCCAGCCCGGCAGCGCCTTGTCCGACGCGGCCAGCTTCTGCTCGCCCCGGGCACGCTGCCACGCCAGCAGCTCACGTCCGATCCCCTGGCCGCGGAACTCGGGATGCACGCCGCCGTTCATGAACTCGCGCACCAGTGTCTCCTGCCGCGGCGGTTCCATCACGATGCCGACGGCGACGACCCGACCGTCGGCGGTGACGGCCAACAGCGAGTCGGCATCCAGGTCGATGAAGCTGTAGCCCAGCTCCTCCTCGACCTCTTCGCGTGTCGTGACGTAATTGGGGTGGTCCTGGACGGCGATCGCGCGGTACACCTCGTGCACCGCATCCACATCGGCCGCCGTCGCGGGCCGCCACTCCTCGATGAGGGGATGCTGCGGGCGGTAGGTCGGCGGCGCGGCGACCCGCTCGCGGAGCGGGCTCAGAGTGTCGTCGGTCATCCCTTCACCCTAGAGCCTCGCCTCCCGCCCCCGCCCGGCATCCGTGGGTCGCAACACGCCGTTTTGCGGTCGCCATAACGGCGTGTTGCGACCCACAGACCGCGGGAACGACGAAGGCCCCGCATCCACGGATGCAGGGCCTTCGTGTGGAAAGGGGAGGGCGTTACGCCTTCTCCGCCTCGCTCTCGGCGTCGGTCTCACCGGCGGCGTCGGCGTCGGCGGTCGCGTCCTCGACGACTTCCGCCTCGGCGGCGGCGGTCTCGGTGCTGGTCTCCTCGGCCGAGGTCTCCTCGGTCGCGGCCTCCTCGGCAGGGGTCTCCTCGACCGGCGCAGCCTTGGGGGCGGCGGTGGTCTTGGACGACTTCACCTTCGGGGTGACGGGCTCGAGCACGAGCTCGATCTGCGCCATCGGCGCGTTGTCACCCTTGCGGAAGCCGAGCTTCGTGATGCGGGTGTAGCCGCCCTCACGCTCGGCGACCAGCGGCGCGATCTCGGTGAAGAGCTCGTGCACGACGGACTTGTCGCTGATCACGGCGAGCACGCGACGGCGGGCGTGCAGGTCGCCGCGCTTCGCGAACGTGATCAGGCGCTCGGCCACGGGACGCAGGCGCTTGGCCTTCGTCTCGGTGGTCTTGATGCTCTTGTGCGTGAAGAGCGCAGCGGCCAGGTTGGCGAGCATGAGGCGCTCGTGCGCCGGGCCGCCCCCGAGGCGGGGGCCCTTGGTGGGCTTAGGCATGATCGGTTATCTCCAGTGTTGAAAAGGTCTGATGGCTGAGTCGGGCGACGAGCCTCAGATGGTGGTGGACTCGTCCTCGTCGTAGCCGCTGTAGAAGTGGGCGCCGTCGAACCCGGGGACCGAGTCCTTCAGCGACAGACCCATCTCCGTCAGCTTGTCCTTGACCTCATCCACCGACTTCTGACCGAAGTTGCGGATGTTCATGAGCTGCGTCTCCGACAGCGAGACGAGCTCGCTCACGGTGTTGATGCCCTCGCGCTTGAGGCAGTTGTACGAGCGGACCGAGAGGTCGAGGTCCTCGATCGGCATCGACAGCTCGGAGCTGAGGACGGCGTCGACCGGAGCCGGGCCGATCTCGATGCCCTCTGCGGCGCTGTTGAGCTCGCGAGCGAGACCGAACAGCTCGACCAGCGTGCGGCCGGCCGAGGCGATGGCGTCGCGCGGGCTGATCGCGGGCTTGGTCTCGACGTCGACCACGAGGCGGTCGAAGTCGGTGCGCTCACCGGCACGGGTGGCCTCGACGCGGTAGGTGACCTTCAGGACGGGCGAGTAGATCGAGTCGATCGGGATCTGGCCCGCCTCGCTGTACTCGTTGCGGTTCTGCTGGGCCGACACGTAGCCGCGGCCGCGCTCGATGGTCAACTCGACCTCGAACTTCGCCTTGTCGTTGAGGGTCGCGATGACCAGCTCGGGGTTGTGGATCTCCACACCGGCCGGAGCCGAGATGTCGGCGGCGGTGACCTGACCGGCGCCGGTCTTGCGGAGGTACGCGGTGATGGGCTCGTCGTGCTCGCTGGAGACCACCAGACCCTTGATGTTCAGGATGATCTCGGTCACGTCCTCCTTGACGCCCGGAACGGTGCTGAACTCGTGCAGCACGCCGTCGATGCGGATGCTGGTGACAGCCGCGCCGGGGATGGAGGAGAGGAGGGTGCGGCGCAGGGAGTTGCCGAGGGTGTATCCGAAGCCGGGCTCCAGGGGCTCGATGACGAACCGCGAGCGGAACTCGGAGATGTTCTCTTCGGTGAGCGTAGGACGCTGTGCAATGAGCACTATTGATTCCTTTCGGCTGAATGTCCGCTATATGACATTCGCTTCTACTGGGGTGGGTTTCGTCACGCCGTCAGGCGGCGGCCCGAATGGACCGCCGCCTGCGGCGGACGAGAAGAGAACTCAGACGCGACGGCGCTTGGGCGGGCGGCAACCGTTGTGCGCCTGCGGGGTGACGTCGTTGATCGAGCCGACCTCGAGGCCGGCGGCCTGGAGGGAGCGGATCGCCGTCTCGCGACCCGAACCCGGGCCCTTGACGAAGACGTCGACCTTCTTCATGCCGTGCTCCTGCGCCTGACGCGCGGCCGACTCGGCGGCGAGCTGCGCCGCGAACGGGGTCGACTTGCGGGAGCCCTTGAATCCGACGCCGCCGGACGAGGCCCAGCTGATCACGGCACCGGTGGTGTCGGTGATCGAGACGATCGTGTTGTTGAACGTGCTCTTGATGTGGGCCTGGCCCACAGCAATGTTCTTCTTTTCCTTCTTGCGCGGCTTGCGAGCGGCCGACTTGGGTGCTGCCATTTCTTCTCCTGAATCCTAAGAGCGTGGGGCCGCGGGCCTTAGCGCGCCTTCTTCTTGCCGGCCACGGTGCGCTTCGGACCCTTGCGGGTACGAGCGTTGGTCTTGGTGCGCTGGCCGCGGACCGGGAGGCCCTTACGGTGGCGGATACCCTCGTAGCTGCCGATCTCGACCTTGCGGCGGATGTCGGCGGCGACCTCGCGGCGCAGGTCACCCTCCACCTTGAAGTTGCCCTCGATGTAGTCGCGGAGAGCGACGAGCTGCTCGTCGGTCAGGTCCTTGACGCGGATGTCGCCCGAGATCTCGGTCTCGCGCAGAGTCTGGAGGGCGCGGGTGCGGCCGACTCCATAGATGTAGGTGAGTGCGACCTCGACGCGCTTCTCGCGCGGGATGTCGACGCCTGCTAGACGTGCCATGTGTTGGCTTCTCCTGTGATGAGTGGAGGTCTGCAGCGATCCCGGTGCCCCGGCCTCCTCCGAGGGTGTCCCCCGTGTCCGTCTCCGGACGCGGGTTCTGGCATCGCCTGTTCTTCTATTCGGTTATGACTGCGTTCAGCCCTGGCGCTGCTTGTGGCGCGGGTTCTCGCAGATGACCATGACCCGGCCGTTGCGGCGGATGACCTTGCACTTGTCGCAGATCCTCTTGACCGAGGGGTTGACCTTCATGAGTGTTTCTTACCTTTGTTCGCTGTCCTCGTACCTCACCCGGGGCTACCCGTTGGGTGGGGCCGTTACTTACAGCAGACCTTTACTTGTAGCGGTAGACGATCCGGCCGCGGGTCAGATCGTAAGGGCTCAGCTCCACGATCACGCGGTCCTCGGGGAGGATGCGGATGTAGTGCTGGCGCATCTTGCCGGAGATGTGGGCAAGAACCTTGTGACCGTTCGTCAACTCCACGCGGAACATCGCGTTGGGAAGAGCCTCGATCACGGATCCTTCGATCTCGATGACACCGTCTTTTTTGGCCATAGCCTCACTGTCGCTAAAAGTCGTGGTTTGCTGGTCGTGCGTTGATCGGCGGAAGGCACGTGAGAACGCGCCTAAGACACCAAGGATCTATCTTATGGGAAAGGGCGCGAATCCGCCAATCCGAGTGTATGATCCTCCGCCGCTCTGGGCGAACACCGTGATCCGGGCGCCCATCAGGCGATCGGAACCGGCGCCACACCGAACGGGGCGAGGCCGGCGGCCCCGCCGTCGCTCGCGGTGAGCACCCAGATGCCGTCCGCGTGGACGGCGACGCTGTGCTCCCAGTGGGCGGCCGCCGAGCCGTCCTCCGTAGCGACGGTCCAGCCGTCGTCCTTGACGTAGGTCTCCTGCGATCCGAGCACGACCATCGGCTCGATCGCGACAACCAGCCCCGGGCGCACCTCCGGCCCCTTGGCGCGCACGCGGTAGTTGAACACCGGCGGCTCCTCGTGCATGCGGCGCCCGATGCCGTGGCCGATGTAGTCGGTCAGGATGCCGTAGTCGCCCTGCGCCGAGATGTAGTCCTCGATCGCCTCGCCCACGTCGTTGAGGTAGCGGGCGGACGCCAGGGTCGCGATACCGCGCCACAGCGACTGCTCCGTCACCTCTGAGAGGCGGGTGCGCTCGGCCACGAGTTCGGGATGCGCGGGATCGGGCAGCACGAAGGTGCGCGCCGCATCCCCGTTCCAGCCGCTCAGGATCGCGCCGCTGTCGACCGACAGGATGTCGCCGGGCTCGAGAATGCGCTGACCGGGGATCCCGTGCACCACTTCGTCGTTCACTGACGCGCAGATCGTGTGATGGTAGCCGGGCTCCAACTGGAAGTTCGACGCACCGCCCGCGTCCACGATCGCGCGCTCGGCGATCGCGTCGAGCTCGAGGGTGGACACGCCGGGAGCGACCGCCGCTGCCACCGCTTCGAGGGATGCGGCCGTCGCGCGCCCGGGCGCGAGCATGTCGCGGAGTTGAGCGGGCGTCTTGTAGATCGACCTCTTGAAGACCACTTCTAGGCCACGGACTCGCCGGTGGACGCGCCTGCGCCCGCGACCGGGACGATGCCGCGCTCGGCGAGGGCGGAGGTGATCCGCTCCGCGACCTCGTCCATCGCACCCAGGCCGTCGACCGGCACGAGGAGACCGCGCTCGCGGTACACGTCGATCAGCGGCGAGGTCTCGCGCACGTACACCTGCTGGCGGTGGCGGATGGCCTCTTCCGAGTCGTCTGCTCGACCCTGTTCGTGAGCCCGCTTGGTCAGGCGCTGCACGATCTCGTCCTGGTCGGCCGTCAGCTGGATGACCGCATCCAGCTTCTGCCCCTTGCCGGCGAGGAGCTCGTCGAGGTAGTCGACCTGCGCGAGCGTCCGCGGGTACCCGTCGAGCAGGAAGCCGTTCTTGGCATCCTCCTCGTCGAGCCGGTCCGCGACCAGCTGGTTGGTGAGCGTGTCGGGGACGTAGTCGCCCGCGTCGACGATGGCCTTGACCTGCTTGCCGAGCGGCGTCTCGTTCTTGATGTTGGCCCGGAAGATGTCGCCCGTGGAGATGTCGGGGATCCCGTAGACGGTGGTGATGCGGGAGGCCTGAGTGCCCTTGCCCGCTCCGGGGGGTCCGACGATCAGCATTCGGGTCAACGCAGAAGCCCTTCGTAATGCCGCTGCTGGAGCTGGGAGTCGATCTGCTTGACCGTCTCCAGCCCGACACCGACGATGATCAGGATGGACGTGCCGCCGAACATGAAGTTCTGGCTTGCGCCGATCAACGCGAAGGCGACCAATGGGATCAGCGCGATGATGCCCAGATAGAAGGATCCGGGCAGGGTCACCCGCGTGAGCACGTAATCGAGGTACTCGGCCGTCGGACGGCCCGCGCGGATGCCGGGGATGAAGCCGCCGTACTTCTTCATGTTGTCCGCGACCTCCTCCGGGTTGAAGGTGATCGCCACGTAGAAGTAGGTGAACCCGACGATCAGGAGGAAGTACAGCAGCATGTACAGCGGGTGGTCGCCCTTGGTCAGGTAGTTCGTGATCCACGTGACCCACGGCGCCGGTGCCTTGCCGGCGGCCGGCTGGTTGAACTGGGCGATGAGCGCCGGCAGGTACAGCAGCGACGACGCGAAGATGACGGGCACGACACCGGCCATGTTGACCTTGATCGGGATGTAGGTGTTGTTGCCGCCGTAGGTCCGTCGCCCGACCATGCGTTTCGCGTATTGCACGGGGATGCGCCGCTGCGACTGCTCGACGAAGACGACGCCCATGACGATGAGCAACCCGATCGCGATCACGACCAGCAGGATCTCGATGCCCTGCGACTGGCCGACCGCCCAGAGGGAGGACGGGAACTGCGCGGCGATCGAGGTGAAGATGAGGAGCGACATGCCGTTGCCGATGCCGCGTTCGGTGACGAGCTCGCCCATCCACATGATGAGGCCCGTGCCGGCGGTCATGGTGACGACCATGAGCATGATCGCGTACCAGGAGTCGTCCGTGATCAGCTGCGTGCACTGGGAGACGGCGGTGGTGCCGAACAGCGCGCCGCTGCGGGCGACCGTGATGAGGGTCGTCGACTGGAGGACGCCCAGCGCGATGGTGAGGTAGCGCGTGTACTGCGTGAGCTTGGCCTGGCCGGCCTGGCCCTCCTTGTAGAGGGTCTCGAAGCGCGGGATGACCACGCGCAGCAGCTGCACGATGATCGACGCGGTGATGTACGGCATGATGCCGAGCGCGAAGATCGAGAGTTTGAGGAGGGCACCGCCGGAGAACAGATTCACCAGCGAATACAGGCCGGAAGTGTCCTGATTAGCGTTCAGACAGGTCTGGACGTTGCCGAAATCGACGAATGGCGCAGGGATGAAGGATCCCAGCCGGAACAGGGCGATGATGCCCAGCGTGAAGAAGATCTTCCGGCGAAGATCCGGGGTGCGGAAGATCCGCCCAACGGCGCTAAACAATCCTGCGTCCTGCTTTCCTAAGAGTCAGTCGGGTGGCCGGTTCCCCGGCCACCCGACTCAGCTGCTCTGCGGATGACTACTTGACGGAGCCACCTGCGGCGACGATCTTCTGCTCAGCAGAGCCGGAGACCTTGTCGACCGCAACGTTCAGCTTAACCGCAATGTCCCCGTTGCCGAGAACCTTGACCTTCTCGTTCTTGCGAACGGCACCCTTGGCGACCAGGTCGGCGACGGTGACGTCACCGCCCGACGGGTACAGCTCGGCGAGCTTCTCCAGGTTCACGACCTGGTACTCGACGCGGAACGGGTTCTTGAAGCCGCGCAGCTTCGGCGCACGCATGTGCAGCGGAAGCTGGCCGCCCTGGAAGCCCGGACGCACCTGGTAGCGCGCCTTGGTTCCCTTGGTACCGCGACCGGCCGTCTTACCCTTGGAGCCCTCACCGCGTCCGACGCGGGTCTTCTCCTTCTTGGCGCCGGCGGCGGGGCGGAGGTGGTGCACCTTCAGGACCTGCTCGCGCGGGGCGGCGACGTCCTTCTTGGCGGAGGACTTCGCGGCCGGCTTTGCGGCCACGGTGTCGTCCGTGCTGGAGGCGGCGGCCTTGTCGGCAGCGGCCGAAGCCGACGCCTTCTTGGCCGGAGCCTTCTTCGCGGTGCTGGTCTTCTCGGCGGCCGGCTTGTCGCCGGCAGCCTTCGTGCTCGCGGCCTTGGTCGCGGGCTTCTTGGCGGCCGGCTTCTCAGCGGCCTCTGTGGTGGCCTTCTCTTCAGCCATTAGTCAATCTCCTCGACCTTCACCAGGTGAGCGACGGTGTTGACGTACCCACGGTTCTGCGGGTTGTCCTCGCGGACGACGACGTCACCGATGCGCTTCAGTCCCAGACTGCGCAGCGTGTCGCGCTGGTACTGCTTCTCGCTCACTTTCGACTTGATCTGCGTGATCTTCAGACGCGCAGCCATCAGGCACCTGCCTTCGCGGTCGCGGCGGCCTCGGCCAGCGCTGCCTCGGTGCGAAGCAGGCGCGCCGGGGCGACCTGGTCGTAGTCGAGACCACGGCGAGCTGCGACGGCGCGGGGCTCCTCGAGCTGCTTCAGCGCCTCGACGGTCGCGTGCACGATGTTGATCGTGTTGGACGAACCGAGCGACTTGCTCAGCACGTCGTGGATACCGGCGCACTCCAGGACGGCGCGCACCGGACCACCGGCGATAACACCGGTACCGGCGGCGGCCGGACGCAGGAGGACGACACCGGCGGCGGCCTCACCCTGCACCGGGTGCGGGATGGTGTTGCCGACGCGCGGGACGCGGAAGAAGTTCTTCTTCGCCTCCTCGACGCCCTTCGAGATCGCCAGCGGCACCTCACGGGCCTTGCCGTAGCCGACGCCCACCAGGCCGTTGCCGTCGCCGACGACCACGAGAGCGGTGAAGCTGAAGCGACGACCACCCTTCACGACCTTCGAGACGCGGTTGATGGTGACGACGCGCTCCAGGAACTGGCTCTTGTCGGCGTCACGGCTGCCACGGTCGCGGTTGGGGTTGCGCTCGCGGCCACCACGGCGCGGCTCGCGCTCGCTCCGGGTGTTGTTGTCGGTGCCCGCAGCGGTCTCCACCGGCTGCGCGCTGTCCGTTACCTGATCGGCCACGGTCTGCTCCTTGTTGTTCTCGTCGCTCACAGGTTCAGTCCACCCTCTCGAGCTCCCTCGGCGACAGCGGCGACGCGGCCCGCGTACTTGCTGCCTCCACGGTCGAACACGACGGCGTCGACACCGGCGCTCTTCGCGCGCTCGGCGACGAGCTCTCCGACCTTGCGGGCCTTGGCGGTCTTGTCACCGTCGAAGGTGCGCAGGTCCGCTTCCATGGTCGACGCGGACGCCAGCGTGTGGCCCTGCGCGTCGTCGACGACCTGCACGAAGACGTGGCGGGCCGAACGGGTCACGACCAGGCGCGGACGGACCGCGGTGCCCTCGATCTTCTTGCGAAGGCGGGTGTGACGGCGGTCGCGAGCGGCCGCCTTGCTCTTTCCTCTGGTACCCAGAGCCATGATTACTTACCAGCCTTTCCGGCCTTGCGACGAACGACCTCGCCGGCGTAGCGCACGCCCTTGCCCTTGTACGGCTCGGGCTTGCGGATCTTGCGGATGTTCGCGGCGACCTCACCGACGGCCTGCTTGTCGATCCCGGCCACGGTCAGGCGGTTGTTGCCCTCGACCGTGAACGTGATGCCAGCCGGCGGCTCGACGGTCACCGGGTGCGAGAAGCCGAGCGCGAACTCGACGGCCGAGCCCTTCTGGACGACGCGGTAACCGGTGCCGACGATCTCCAGGCCCTTGGAGTAGCCCTGGGTGACGCCGATGATCTGGTTGTTGATGAGGGTGCGGGTCAGGCCGTGCAGCGAACGCGAAGCGCGCTCGTCGTCCGGACGGGTAACCAGGACCTGGTTCTCCTCCAGCTTGACCTCGATGGGCTCGGCGACGGTGAGGCTGAGCTCACCCTTCGGGCCCTTGACGGTGACGGCCTGGCCGTCGATCTTCACATCGACCCCGGTCGGGATGTCGATGGGCAGTCTTCCAATACGCGACATGGCGGATTACCACACGTAGGCGAGGACTTCCCCACCCACGCCCTTCTTCTCAGCCTGGCGGTCCGTGAGCAGACCGGAGGAGGTGGACAGGATGGCGACGCCGAGCCCGCCGAGCACCTTGGGGAGCTCCGTGGACTTCGCGTAGACGCGAAGGCCGGGCTTCGACACGCGCTTGATACCGGCGATGGAACGCTCGCGGTTCGGTCCGAACTTGAGCTGCAGGGTCAGCGTCTTGCCGACGCGGGCGTCGGTGACGTCCCAGCCGGAGATGTAGCCCTCCTTGGTGAGGATCTCGGCGATGTGGGCCTTGAGCTTCGAGTGCGGCATCGACACGGTGTCGTGGTGAGCCGAGTTCGCGTTGCGCAGTCTGGTCAGCATGTCTGCGACCGGATCTGTCATGGTCATTTCGGTTTTCCTTACGGTCACCAGGTTTCGTTCAGCCGGTACACGACTGACGACCTGTGGTGGAAGCGGGCCGGCCGGACGGCCGGCCCGCAGGTGGGCCTAGTTGGCCGCGTCGTTGGAACGGAACGGGAAGCCGAGCTGCTTGAGCAGCGCGCGACCCTCGTCGTCGTTCTTGGCGGTGGTCACCACAGTGATGTCCATGCCGCGGACGCGGTCGATGCGGTCCTGGTTGATCTCGTGGAACATCGACTGCTCCGTGAGACCGAACGTGTAGTTGCCGTTCCCGTCGAACTGCTTGTCGCTGAGGCCGCGGAAGTCGCGGATTCGCGGAAGCGCGAGCGTGAGGAGACGGTCGAGGAACTCCCACATGCGGTCGCCGCGCAGCGTGACGTGCGCGCCGATCGGCTGACCCTCGCGCAGCTTGAACTGCGCGATGGACTTGCGGGCCTTCGTGACCTGGGGCTTCTGACCGGTGATCAGGGTGAGGTCGTTGACCGCACCGTCGATCACCTTGCCGTCACGAGCCGCCTCGCCGACACCCATGTTGACGACGATCTTCACCAGACCGGGCACCTGGTGCACGTTGGTGAAGCCGAAGTCGCCCTGGAGCTGCTGGGAGATCTCGTTCTTGTACTTCTGCTTCAGGCGCGGCTGGATTTTGCCAGCAGCGGTTGCAGTGTCGGTCATTACAGGTCCTTACCAGACTTCTTGGCGTAACGAACGCGGACCGTCTTGGTGACGCCGTCCTTCGTGACACTCTCTTCGCGGAAGCCGACGCGGGTCGGCTTCTTGGTCTCGGGGTCGACCAGCGCCACGTTCGAGACGTGGATCGGGGCCTCGTGGGTCTCGATTCCGCCGGTCTTCGTGCCACGCTGCGTCTGGCCGACGCGCACGTGCTTCGTCACGAAGTTGACGCCCTCGACGATGACACGGTTCTGCTCGACGAGAACCTCGATGACGCGACCCTGCTTGCCACGGTCACCACCGCGGGCCTGCGAACGGCCCGAGATGACCTGGACCAGGTCGCCCTTCTTGATGTTCGCCATGGGTTACAGCACCTCCGGTGCGAGCGAGATGATCTTCATGAACTTCTTGTCGCGGAGCTCGCGGCCGACCGGTCCGAAGATGCGCGTGCCGCGGGGGTCACCGTCGTTCTTCAGGATGACAGCGGCGTTCTCGTCGAACTTGATGTAGGAGCCGTCCGGGCGGCGGGTGTTCTTGCGAACACGCACGACGACCGCCTTGACGACGTCGCCCTTCTTGACGTTCCCACCCGGGATCGCGTCCTTGACCGTGGCGACGATGACGTCGCCGAGGCCGGCGTAGCGACGGCTGGAGCCGCCGAGCACGCGGATCGCGAGGAGCTCCTTGGCGCCGGTGTTGTCGGCGACCTTGAGTCGGGATTCCTGCTGGATCACTTGGCCTTCTCCAGAATCTCAACCAGGCGCCAGCGCTTGCTGGCGCTCAGGGGACGGGTCTCGTTGATGAGAACGAGGTCGCCGATGCCGGCGGTGTTGTTCTCGTCGTGCGCCTTCACCTTGGAGGTGCGACGGATGACCTTGCCGTACAGGGGGTGCTTCACGCGGTCCTCGACCTCGACGACGATGGTCTTGTCCATCTTGTCGCTGACGACGTAACCGCGACGGGCCTTGCGGTACCCGCGGACGAGGGCCTCGTCGGCCGCCGACTCCGCGGCCGCGGCCTTGGTGGTCTCAGCCATTACTTGGCCTCCTCATTCGTGGTGTCGACCTCGGCCTCGGCGGCCGGGGCCGCCTTCTTGGCGCGGGTCTTCTTCTTCTCGGCCGGCGCTGCCTCGGTCGGGGCCGGGGTAGCCCGGATCCCGAGCTCGCGCTCGCGGATCACGGTGTAGATACGAGCGATGTCACGCTTCACGGCGCGCAGGCGGCCGTGGCTCTCGAGCTGGCCGGTGGCCGACTGGAAGCGGAGGTTGAACAGCTCTTCCTTGGCCTTCTTCAGCTCGTCGACGAGACGCTCGTCTTCGAAAGTGTCGAGCTCGCTCGAGGCAAGCTCCTTGGATCCGATCGCCATTACGCGTCGCCCTCCTCGCGCTTGATGATGCGTGCCTTGAGGGGCAGCTTGTGGATTGCACGGGTCATGGCCTCGCGAGCGAGCTGCTCGGAGACTCCGGAGACCTCGAAGAGGACGCGACCCGGCTTGACGTTGGCGACCCACCACTCCGGCGAACCCTTACCGGAACCCATTCGGGTCTCGGCCGGCTTCTTCGTGAGCGGACGGTCGGGGTAGATGTTGATCCACACCTTGCCGCCACGCTTGATGTGACGCGTCATGGCGATACGAGCGGACTCGATCTGACGGTTGGTCACGTAAGCGGGCGTCAGGGCCTGGATGCCGAACTCGCCGAAGGAGACCTTCGTGCCACCGGTCGCCTGGCCGCTACGGCCGGGGTGGTGCTGCTTGCGGTGCTTGACTCTGCGTGGGATCAACATGGTTATGCCTCAACTCCTGCTGCGGCCGGCGCGCCAGTGGTCTCGGGGGCGTTGCCCCGGCCACCGCGACGCGGACGGTCGTTGCGCTCGCGCGACGGCTTCTGGTTGGCCTGCTCGCGAGCCAGTTCCTTGTTCGTGATGTCGCCCTTGTAGATCCACACCTTCACACCGATGCGACCGAAGGTGGTCTTGGCCTCGTAGAAGCCGTAGTCGATGTTGGCGCGGAGCGTGTGCAGCGGCACACGACCCTCGCGGTAGAACTCGGAGCGGCTCATCTCGGCGCCGCCGAGACGGCCGGACACCTGGATGCGGACACCCTTGGCGCCGGCGCGCTGCGCGCCCTGCAGACCCTTGCGCATCGCGCGGCGGAAGGCCACGCGGGCGGAGAGCTGCTCGGCGATGCCCTGCGCGACGAGCTGGGCGTCGGCCTCGGGGTTCTTCACCTCGAGGATGTTCAGCTGGATCTGCTTGCCCGTGAGCTTCTCGAGGTCGGCGCGGATGCGCTCGGCCTCGGCGCCACGACGACCGATCACGATGCCCGGGCGGGCGGTGTGGATGTCGACGCGGACGCGGTCACGGGTGCGCTCGATCTCGATGCGGGACACGCCCGCGCGGTCGAGCGACGTCTGAAGCAGACGGCGGATCTTGACGTCCTCGGCGAGGTAGTCGCTGTAACGCTGACCCGGCTTGGTGCTGTCGGAGAACCACCGCGACACATGGTCGGTGGTGATCCCCAGACGGAAGCCGTACGGATTGACTTTCTGACCCATTACTTGCTCGCCTTCTTGCTGACGGGGGCGGCCTCGGCCTCGTCCGGCGTCGCGAGGACGACCGTGATGTGGCTGGTGCGCTTGTTGATGCGGAAGGCCCGGCCCTGTGCACGCGGCTGGAACCGCTTGAGGGTGGTCCCCTCGTCCACGAAGGCGCGGCTCACGTACAGGTCCTGCTCGTCCAGGTAGGTGTTGCTCTGGTCGGCCTTGACACGCGCGTTGGCGATGGCCGAGGCGACGAGCTTGTAAACAGGCTCGCTCGCGCTCTGGGGGGCGAACTTCAGGATGGCCAGGGCCTCCTGAGCCTGCTTGCCGCGGATCATGTTGACGACGCGGCGGGCCTTCATGGGGGTAACGCGGATGTGTCGCACGCGGGCGATCGACTCCACCATTTCTCTCCTCCTTACGCCACCGCGATCAGCGGCGGCGACCCTTCTTGTCGTCCTTCACGTGTCCACGGAAGGTGCGGGTCGGCGCGAACTCGCCGAGCTTGTGACCGACCATGGTCTCGGTGACGAACACCGGGATGTGCTTGCGACCGTCGTGCACCGCGATGGTGTGACCCAGCATGGCCGGGACGATCATCGAGCGGCGCGACCAGGTCTTGATCACGTTCTTGCTGTTGGCCTCGTTCGCGGCGACCACCTTGCGAAACAGGTGCTCGTCGACGAAGGGGCCCTTCTTGAGACTGCGTGGCATCTTCTCGAACTCCTACTTGCGCTTCTTGCCGGCGTTGCGACGGCGGACGATGAGCTTGTCGCTTTCCTTGTTGGGGTGGCGCGTACGGCCTTCCTTCTGACCCCACGGGCTGACCGGGTGGCGACCACCGGAGGTCTTGCCCTCACCACCACCGTGCGGGTGGTCGATCGGGTTCATCGCGACACCACGCACGGTCGGGCGGACGCCCTTCCAGCGCATGCGGCCGGCCTTGCCCCAGTTGATGTTCGACTGCTCGGCGTTGCCGACCTCGCCGACGGTGGCGCGGCAGCGCGCGTCGACGTTGCGGACCTCACCCGAGGGGAGGCGCAGCTGGGCGTAGGGGCCGTCCTTCGCGACGAGGCGGACCGAGGCACCGGCCGAACGGGCGAGCTTGGCGCCACCGCCCGGCTTCAGCTCGATCGCGTGCACGACGGTACCGGTCGGGATGTTGCGCAGCGGCAGGTTGTTGCCCGGCTTGATGTCCGCGCCGGCACCCGACTCGACGACGTCGCCCTGCTTCAGGCCGGCGGGCGCCAGGATGTAGCGCTTGGTGCCGTCCACGAAGTGCAGCAGCGCGATGCGCGCCGTGCGGTTGGGGTCGTACTCGATGTGGGCGACCTTGGCGTTGACGCCGTCCTTGTCGTTGCGACGGAAGTCGATCACGCGGTACTGGCGCTTGTGGCCACCACCGATGTGACGGGTCGTGATGCGGCCCTGGTTGTTGCGGCCACCGGTCTTCGACAGCGGACGGAGAAGGGACTTCTCCGGCGTCGAGCGGGTGATCTCGGCGAAGTCGGCGACCGAGGAGCCGCGACGACCGGGGGTCGTGGGCTTGTAGTTACGAATTGCCATGTCTGTTTTCCTCTAGTCCTTCGCTCAGCCGACGGCCGTGAAGATGTCGATGGAACCGGACTTCAGCGTGACGATGGCGCGCTTGGTGTCCTTGCGCTTGCCGGTGCCGAAGCGGGTGCGGCGGGTCTTGCCCTGACGGTTCAGGGTGTTCACCGACGCGACCTCGACCTTGAAGATCGACTCGATGGCGAGCTTGATCTCGGTCTTGTTCGAACGCGTGTCGACGAGGAAGGTGTACTTGCCCTCGTCGATCAGGCCGTAGCTCTTCTCAGAGACGACCGGGGCGATGATGACGTCGCGCGGGTCCTTGTTGACGGCCATTACGCGTTCACCTCTTCCTTGTTGCTCTTGGCGGCGATGAAGCCCTCGAGCGCCGCCTGCGAGAAGACGATGTCGTCGCTCACCAGGACGTCGTAGGCGTTCAGCTGGTCGTACGTCAGCACATGCACGGTCGGCACGTTGCGGACGCTCTTGAAGGCGAGCTCGTCGTCACGCTCGAGCACGACGAGGACGTGCTTCGAGGTCGCGATGCCGCTCAGCAGGTCGACGACGGCCTTGGTGGACGGGGCGTCACCGGTGGTGAAGGCCTGGACGGCGTGGAGGCGGCTGCCGCGGGCGCGGTCCGAGAGAGCACCGAGCAGAGCAGCGGCGATCATCTTCTTCGGGGTGCGCTGAGCGTAGCTGCGCGGCGTCGGTCCGTGGACGATGCCACCACCGGTCATCTGCGGGGCGCGGATGGAACCCTGGCGGGCGCGACCGGTGCCCTTCTGCTTGAACGGCTTGCGGCCGGCTCCGGAGACCTCGCCACGACCCTTGGTCTTGTGCGTGCCCTGGCGCGCCGCGGCGAGCTGGGCGGTGACGACCTGGTGGATCAGCGGGATGTTGGTCTGAACGTCGAACAGGGCGTCGGGAAGCTCGATGGAGCCGGCCTTCTTGCCCTTGAGGTCGACGACGTCAATCGAGGTAGCCATTTACCTTAGGCCCCCTTCACTGCGTTGCGGACGAAAACGATGCGGCCACGAGCGCCGGGAACGGCGCCCTTGACCAGCAGCAGGCCCTTCTCGGCGTCGATGCCCTGCACCTTGAGGTTCAGGACGGTGACGCGCTCGCCACCCATGCGACCGGCCATGCGCATGCCCTTGAAGACACGGCTCGGGGTCGAGGAGGCGCCGATGGAGCCCGGCTTGCGGTGGTTGCGGTGCGCACCGTGCGAAGCGGAGACGCCCTGGAAGTTGTGGCGCTTCATCACACCGGCGAAGCCCTTACCCTTCGAGGTCCCGACGACGTCGACCAGCTGGCCGACCTCGAAGGTCTCGTCGACGGTGAGCTCCTGGCCGGCCGCGTACTCGGCGGCGTCGGCGGTGCGGACCTCGGTGAGGTGACGACGCGGGGTGACGCCCGCCTTGTCGAAGTGGCCGGCGGACGGCTTGTTGACCTTGCGCGGGTCGATCTGGCCGTACGCGATCTGGACGGCGTTGTAGCCGTCGGCCTCGGGGGTGCGGACCTGGGTCACGACGTTCGGGGTGATCTCGATGACGGTCACGGGGATGAGCTTGTTGTTCTCGTCCCAGACCTGGGTCATTCCGAGCTTCTTGCCGAGGAGGCCCTTGGAAGTCTTCGTGTCAGCGTTGGACATGGTGGCACTCCCCCTTAGAGCTTGATCTCGATGTTGACGTCGGCGGGCAGGTCGAGACGCATGAGCGAGTCGACGGCCTTCGGCGTCGGGTCGATGATGTCGATCAGCCGCTTGTGCGTGCGCATCTCGAAGTGCTCGCGGCTGTCCTTGTACTTGTGGGGCGAACGGATGACGACCACCACGTTCTTCTCGGTGGGAAGCGGCACCGGGCCGACGACGGTCGCGCCGGCACGGGTCACCGTGTCGACGATCTTGCGCGCCGAGGTGTCGATGACCTCGTGGTCATACGACTTAAGCCGAATGCGGATCTTCTGTCCCGCCATGTCTGACTCTCTCTCTTGTTATGGCGTCGTACGAGACGGCTCTCTCGAGCCGTTCTTCGCATTGGACGCGGGCGACGTACGCGGTGGAACGCCACTATTCTTCTGTCAACTCGTGATCGAACCTGTCACAGGCACAGAGTTAGCCCCTGGTCTCGTGGGTGTTCGAATTGAGCGTGTCCTGCTGCCTGCGGCCTAACCTCACGTCGCCAAAACCGCGAATGAACACGGTGCAACGGGCTATGCACTGCCTGGCAGTGATCCGGTCGAAGCGCGCGTAGACGCGCTCGTTCCGGAATGTTGAACTAGACAAGTTTGCCAGATCGCGGCCCAACCTGCAACCCGGGCGTGTCGCGGCGTCGGGAAACCATCCGTAGCCAGAGCGGGCCGCTGTGATGCAGCATGTGCGTGCACGCTCGCCACCAGCCGCGAATGCGCAGCGGAAGGAGCAGGGGGATGCGAGATGAAGATGAGGAAGCCCGGTCGGCTCACGCTCAGTCGCGGCCCGATCGCGGCGAGCAGGTGGACTCGTGCACGCTCATCGTGCGGCTGAATTCCGGGATCGAGCTGGAGTACGACCTGGATCCCCGCCGGTTCACGCTGCCGTGACGGCATCCGGCGAGCGGAGGCCACTCACAGCGGAGCGGGGCCGACCCTAGCCGACCCCGCTCGAGTAGCGCCTCGCGCCGCTACTCAGGTGATTGTCCACGACCGCTATGCGGCCCCCGAACTTCCGTTACGAGAACCTGTCAGCGATGTGGGCTGGTTTGCGAGGCTGTGGGAATCCATAGGCGCTCCTCTCGTCGAACGGAACCGTCCGGTTGAAACGGTGCGTCCATTCTGCGACTCCATCGCCCTCAGGTAAAGCGGTCGGAGCGGATAGCCAGGAACGCGAAAGAGGGCCGGGCCCGAAGGCCCGACCCTCTCACGAGTGAAGTCGAAGGACTTACTTGATGATCTTCGTCACCGTACCGGCGCCAACGGTGCGGCCACCCTCACGGATGGCGAAGCCGAGGCCCTCCTCCATGGCGATCGGCTGGATCAGCTCGACCGACATGTCGGTGGTGTCGCCGGGCATGACCATCTCGGTGCCCTCGGGCAGCGAGATGACGCCGGTGACGTCGGTGGTACGGAAGTAGAACTGCGGACGGTAGTTCGTGTAGAAGGGGTTGTGACGGCCACCCTCGTCCTTCGAGAGGATGTAGGCAGTGCCCTCGAAGTTGGTGTGCGGGGTCACAGAACCCGGCTTCGCCACGACCTGGCCGCGCTCCACGTCCTCGCGCTTGGTACCGCGCAGGAGCAGACCACAGTTCTCGCCGGCCCAGGCCTCGTCGAGCTGCTTGTGGAACATCTCGATACCCGTGACCGTGGTCTTCTGCGTCGGGCGGATGCCGACGATCTCGACCTCGGAGTTGATGGCCAGGGTGCCACGCTCGGCGCGGCCCGTGACGACCGTGCCACGACCGGTGATGGTGAAGACGTCCTCGATCGGCATGAGGAACGGCTTGTCCTTGTCACGCACCGGGTCGGGGATGGAGTTGTCGACGGCGTCCATGAGGTCGAGGACCGACTGGACCCACTTCTCGTCGCCCTCGAGAGCCTTGAGGCCCGAGACGCGCACGACGGGGGCGTTGTCGCCATCGAAGTCCTGGCTGGAGAGCAGCTCGCGAACCTCGAGCTCGACGAGCTCCAGGATCTCCTCGTCGTCCACCATGTCGGACTTGTTCAGCGCGACGAGCAGGTAGGGGACGCCGACCTGCTTGGCGAGCAGAACGTGCTCACGGGTCTGAGCCATCGGGCCGTCGGTGGCGGCGACCACGAGGATCGCGCCGTCCATCTGAGCAGCACCGGTGATCATGTTCTTGATGTAGTCGGCGTGACCCGGGGCGTCAACGTGCGCGTAGTGGCGCTTCGGCGTCTCGTACTCGACGTGCGAGATGTTGATCGTGATACCACGCTGACGCTCTTCCGGAGCCGAGTCGATCGACGCGAAGTCGCGCTGAACGTTGGTCGCCGACGGGTACTTGTCAGCAAGCACCTTGGAGATCGCCGCGGTGAGCGTCGTCTTGCCGTGGTCGACGTGACCGATGGTTCCGATGTTGACGTGCGGCTTAGTCCGCTCGAACTTGGCCTTAGCCACTGTGGGTCCTCCTCAGGACTCTCGTGTAGAGGCGCCGGTCGATGGATTTCGACCGGAAGCTCTACGGGATTGGTTTCTTATGTTACGGGATGTTGCCGAAGGCTTGAGACCCGAGGTCACTCGCCCTTGCTCTTCTGGACGATCTCGTCGGCCACAGCCTTCGGGACCTCCGCGTAGCTGTCGAACTGCATCGAGTACACCGCGCGGCCCGAGGTCTTCGACCGCAGGTCACCGATGTAACCGAACATCTCCGACAGCGGGACGTTGGCACGCACCACCTTGACACCGCTGGCGTCCTCCATGGACTGGATCTGCCCGCGACGGGAGTTCAGGTCGCCGATGACGTCGCCCATGTACTCCTCCGGCGTACGCACCTCGACCGCCATGAGCGGCTCGAGGAGCACCGGGTTCGCCTTCCGAGCGGCCTCCTTGTAGGCCATCGAGCCGGCGATCTTGAACGCCATCTCCGAGGAGTCGACGTCGTGCGCTGCACCGTCGAGGAGCGTCGCCTTGACGCCCACCGTCGGGAAGCCGGCGAGAACGCCGACCTGCATCGCGTCCTGGATTCCCGCGTCCACCGAGGGGATGTACTCGCGCGGGACGCGACCGCCGGTGACGGCGTTCACGAACTCGTACGAGGTCTCCGGGGTGACCTCCATGGGCTCCAGGCTGATCTGCACCTTAGCGAACTGACCGGAACCACCGGTCTGCTTCTTGTGGGTGTAGTCGTACTTCTCCACCGTGCGGCGGATGGTCTCGCGGTAGGCCACCTGGGGCTTGCCGACGTTCGCCTCGACGTTGAACTCGCGCTTCATGCGGTCGACGAGGATGTCGAGGTGGAGCTCGCCCATGCCCTTGATGACGGTCTGGCCGGTCTCCTGGTTCTGCTCGGTGCGGAACGTCGGGTCCTCTTCGGCCAGCTTCTGGATCGCGGTGCCCAGCTTCTCCTGGTCGGCCTTGGTCTTCGGCTCGATGGCGACCTCGATCACCGGCTCCGGGAAGGTCATCGACTCGAGCACGACCTGGTTGTCCGGGTCGCTCAGGGTGTCACCGGTGGTGGTGTCCTTGAGGCCGATCACCGCGTAGATGTTGCCGGCGGTGACGAAGTCGACCGGGTTCTCCTTGTTGGCGTGCATCTGGAAGATCTTGCCGATGCGCTCCTTCTTGCCCTTGGTCGAGTTGATGACCTGGGCGCCGGAGTCGATGCGGCCCGAGTAGACGCGCACGTAGGTGAGGCGACCGAAGAACGGGTGCACCGCGACCTTGAAGGCCAGGGCGGAGAACGGCTCGGTGGCGTCGGCGTGGCGCAGGATGACCTGCTCCTCGTCGCGCGGGTTATGCGCCTCGATGGCGGGCACGTCGAGCGGCGACGGGAGGTAGTCGATCACGGCGTCGAGCATCGGCTGCACACCGCGGTTCTTGAACGCCGAACCGCAGAGGACCGGGTAGATCTCGTTGTTCACGGTGAGCTTGCGGATGGCCGCCTTGATCTCCGGAACGGTGATCTCCTCGCCGCCGAAGAACTTCTCGAGCAGCACGTCGTCGCTCTCGGCGACGGTCTCGATGAGCTTCGCGCGGTACTCCTCGGCCTTGGCCTGGAGGTCGGCGGGGATCTCCTGGACCTCGTACTTGGCGCCCATGGTGACATCACCCTTGGCGTCGCCGGGCCAGACCAGCGCGCGCATCTCGATGAGGTCGACGACGCCGACGAAGTCGGACTCGGAACCGATCGGGAGCTGCATCACCAGCGGCTTGGCGCCGAGGCGCGAGATGATGGTGTCGACGGTGAAGTAGAAGTCGGCGCCGAGCTTGTCCATCTTGTTGACGAAGCAGATGCGCGGGACGACGTACTTGTCGGCCTGACGCCACACGGTCTCCGACTGGGGCTCGACGCCCTCCTTCGCGTCGAACACGGCGACGGCGCCGTCGAGGACGCGGAGCGAACGCTCCACCTCGACGGTGAAGTCCACGTGACCGGGCGTGTCGATGATGTTGATCTGGTTCTTGTTCCAGAAACAGGTCACGGCCGCGGACGTGATGGTGATGCCGCGCTCCTTCTCCTGCTCCATCCAGTCGGTGGTCGAGGCGCCATCGTGCGTCTCGCCGATCTTGTGGTTGACGCCCGTGTAGAACAGGATGCGCTCGGTCGTAGTGGTCTTGCCGGCATCGATGTGGGCCATGATGCCGATGTTGCGGACCTTGTTCAGGTCGGTGAGCACGTCCTGTGCCACAGGGTTCCTCCGAATTGTTGAAAGTGAGGGGTGCCGTCCGGGCGCGGCACTATGAGGTATAACGCCCGGACGGCCAGATTTATTACCGCGGTGCGGTGCTTACCAGCGGTAGTGGGCGAAGGCCTTGTTCGACTCGGCCATCTTGTGCGTGTCCTCGCGACGCTTGACAGCGGCGCCGAGACCGTTGGACGCGTCCAGGATCTCGTTCTGGAGACGCTCGGTCATCGTCTTCTCGCGACGACCCTTGGCGTAGCTGGTGAGCCAGCGGAGCGCGAGCGTGTTCGCGCGGTGCGGCTTGACCTCGACCGGCACCTGGTAGGTCGAGCCACCGACACGGCGGGAGCGGACCTCGAGGGTCGGACGGATGTTGTCGAGAGCCTTCTTCAGCGTGGTGACCGCGTCCTGGCCGGACTTGGTGGCGACACCCTCGAGCGCGTCGTAGACGATGCGCTCGGCGAGGCCCTTCTTGCCGTCGAGGAGGATCTTGTTGACGAGCTGGCTGACGACCGGCGCGCCGTACACGGGGTCGGCGACGACGGGGCGCTTCGGAGCGGGACCCTTGCGAGGCATTACTTCTTCTCCATCTTCGCGCCGTAACGGCTGCGAGCCTGCTTGCGGTTCTTCACGGCCTGGGTGTCCAGGGCGCCACGAACGATCTTGTAGCGGACACCCGGGAGGTCCTTCACACGACCGCCGCGGACGAGCACCATCGAGTGCTCCTGCAGGTTGTGGCCCTCACCGGGGATGTAAGCGGTGACCTCGGTCCCGTTCGACAGCTTCACACGGGCGACCTTGCGGAGCGCCGAGTTCGGCTTCTTGGGGGTGGTGGTGTACACACGCGTGCACACGCCGCGCTGCTGCGGGTTGGCCTTCAGGGCGGGAGCCTTGGTCTTGGTGACCTTCGGCGTCCGGCCCTTACGGACCAACTGCTGAATGGTTGGCACTGAACTTCTCCTTATATGGACTGCACGGTGACAGTTGTTGCTTCTTCCCCATGAGCCACCCACCGGCTTCGCGCCCGTCATCGGAACGATGGAGGCTGTCGTCGGGTGGAACGGCACTTGGGGGAATCGGACGGCAGAGCCGGCCGATATGCCGTGGGGGCCGGGGTCCCGTGCGGTCTCCCTGCCCATCGGATGAGTACGTGCCAACCCGCTCGCTCCTGGCCCGGAAACCGGGCACGAAGCAAGCGCGCGACAGAGCGCACACCCGATAAATACTATCCGCCGGGGGCCGGTCGGTCAAATGAGCACGGGTGCGGGCGGCCGGTGTCCGCGCAGGGCGAAACCCACTGCGGCACCCGTCAGCCCTGGGTCGTCCCGTCCTCGTACTGGGGCGTGAACACGGGGGCGCCGCCCGGGCCGAACGTCACGGATCCGAAGTACTGGAACGAGAACGGATCCGTCGACGCCGGGCCGGTCGAGCCGTCGGTGGGGCTCGTCACCGTTCCGGATGCCTCGACGGTCCCCTCGTCGCTCGACACCATCCATCCGCCGTGCGCCCACGAGGAGTCGACCGCGACGAGGGGGCGTTGGTCCAGCTTCCACTGGACGCCGCTCACCGTGTAGCCGTCGTCGGTCGTGTCGTCCACGACGAACGGGCATCCGGCCGGATCGGGAACGGTCGTCGCCAGGCACGCGTCCAGCCACGCGTCGACCGCGGCGCGCGCGGCGGTGTCGCCGTCGGACGAGAGCTGGGCCGGGAAGCGGGTGGTCTTCGCCCGGTCGGACGGGCTGGATGCCACGTCCGCATCCCAGATCCGGTAGGCGGCGTTGGGCGACGTGAAGCTCATGGGGTAGCTGCCCGGGAGAGCGCGGAATGCGACGATCGTGCGCAGCGCCTGCTTCACGGGCCTGATGCCGGCGATGGAGTAGGCCATCCCGTCCGGCGCCTGCACCTCGAACGAGACCGTGTCCGGTGCGACCTTCGCCATGCGCCAGAGCGGGACGCCGGGGAGCCCGCCGGTCCGCTCGAACGCGAACGTACGGCGCTGCTCCTGGTCGCCCTGCGTGAGGACGGCCTCAACGGTCGTGCGGCCCGACCGGGTCGCCGGGTGGCCGACGGTGAACGACGTGATGCGATGCGTGGCCTTGGCATACGCCGTGTCGGTCAGCAGGATGTCCCCGGCCGACCGGTGGATCCCGGCGATGCGCATCGCCTGCTCCGCCTTGCCGTGCTCGAGCGCGGTCAGGTACCGCGCGACCAGGGTGCGCGGAAGGTCCTGCGCCATGCCGATCGTCGCGACCGACATCACGGCGCCCGCCAGCGTGGCGAGTACCGCCGCCGTGGCGCCCAGCCACAGCGCCGTCCGTTTCGACTTCTCCACGGTCAGCCCTGGGACCCGTCGCCGCGCGCCGGCGTGAAGACCGCACCGTCGCCGGTGAAGGTGACCGTGCCCGAGTACGCGAATGGGATGTCGCCCGTCGAGACCTGCCCGGTGGCGCCGTCGGCGAGCCTGGTCACCTTCGCCGTCGCCGTGACCGAGCCGCCGGAGCCGCGGACGTCCCACCCTCCGTCGTGCCAGTCTCCGTACATGTCGACCTCGGGGCGCGTCACCAGTGCCCACCGCAGGTCGCTCAGCCGGACGCCGTTCGCCGTCTCGTCCTTCACCAGGAACGGGCAGTTCGCCGGAGCGGCGTCCTGCGTGGCGAGGCAGGCGTCCAGCCAGTCCTCGACGGCCTTCTTCGCATCCGCGTAGCCCGTTTCGGAGAGCTCGGCGGCGAACACCGTCGGAGTGACGACGCTGCCGACCGGGTGCGAGATGGCGACACCGCTCTTCGCGGAGTAGTCGGCGCTCGACGAGCTGACCTTCACCGGGTAGCTGCCGGGGAGGGCGCGCAGCTTCGCAACAGCGTCATCGCTCGACGGCGTGACACCCGCGATGGTGAAGCTCAGGCCGCTGGGACCGGGGGTCTCGACCTCGACGGTGTCCGGCGTCACGGGCGCCAGCTTCCACAGCGGGAGGAACGGCAGGCCGCCCGCGCGGACGACGCGGAAGGAGCGGTGGTACGGGCGATCGCCCTGCTCGACCGTCGCATCCACCGTCGTCACGCCTTTGCGGGTGACCGGGGCCCCGAGCGTGAACGAGGTGATGCGGTCGGTCGCGGTCGCGTAGGCCTTCTGGGTCAGCAGGATGTCGCCGGAGCGCGGAGTGATCCCGCCCAGTGTCATCGCCTCGCGGGCATGGCCGTGGACGAGGGCGTCGAGATAACGCGCGACTACGGTGCGCGGCATGCTCTGCGCCGCCGCGACGGTGGTGACGGAGAAGAAGGCGCCGACGGCCGTGCACAGCACGGCAGCGGCGGCGAGGACCCACCAGAACCAGCGGACGCGGACGGTGCGCTTCGCGGGCGCGGCTTCGGACTCGGTGCTCACGTGGACTCCCCCATACCGGCCGGATACCGATCGGCCGACAGTCAGCTTAGGGGCGGGACGCAGAAGAGCGCGGGCACCCTTTCGGGGTACCCGCGCTCCGCTGTCGTGTGGGTTCGGCTCAGCCGCCGATGCCCTTGGCGAGCTCGCTGTCGACGTTCTGCAGGGCGTCGGCCGCCTTGGTGAGGAACTGCGACATCCCGTCGAGTCCGTTCACCGCCTCGGTGGTGCCCTTGGTGAACTGCTCGTACGAGGTGTGGAAGGCGCCGGACGCCTGGTCGGTGACGAAGCCCCCGTTCACGAGCCCGTTCACCAGGTTCTGCAGCTCGTGGAGCTTCGCGGTGATGTCGTCCTTGCCCGCGATGAGGCGGTTGGCGGCATCGGTCATCTCGCCGTACGTGACGTTCATGTTGGCCATGACGGTCCTTATCCCTTCGGTTCGAAAGAGGCCGTACCCCCGGGGCCGACCAGCTACGTCCACCTAACCAGGCCTGCGGAGAGGACGGAATGGGGAGCACTCCCCATCCGTCGGAGTTCACGCTCGCCGGGCCAGCGGGATAGCGTGGCTGCCATGCCGTCGTACAGCCCGATGAAGCCGAACCCGAACTCCGCCGCTGCACGCGGAACCAGGTCGCGTTCGGACCGCTCCTCGACACCGCCGTCGCAGGCCGAGCGCGCGCTCCGCCCTCTCGGATACCTGCTGGTGGCCCTGGTGTGGACGGTGCTCGGGGCGGTCACGGTGGCTCTCCCCGCCGCCCTGCCCTTCGGTCTCTGGAGCACGAACCCCGACTTCAACTCCCGCGAGTTCGTCACGGGCGGTGACACCGTGATCATCGTGCTGTTCCTCGTGTTCGCCCTCGTCGTGCTCGTCCCGCTGCTCGGGTACGCGTTCGTCGCGCTCGCGCTCGGATCGGTCTCGCTCGCCGTGCTCTCGTGGACGTACGTGGTCCGCAGCCTTCGGCCGTCGTACGCGGACGAGCGGCTGTCGAGCACGGGATGGTCGCGCAACGTCATCGGGCCGGTGACGGTCGGCAAGACGGCACTGTCGCTGCTCCCGGTCCGGATGACGCGCTGGACGGCGTTCTGGACCGAGATCATGTTCCTCGGCTGGCGACCGGGACGCGCCGTGCTGGTCGCCGGCATCCCCTACGGTCTCGCGTCGTTCCTCGTCGCCGGCTGGCTGTTCTGGCCGGTCGGCCCGATCGGCGCGGTCGTCTGGACCGTTGTGACGGCGGCGCTCGTTGTGACCACCGTCGTGCTGATCGTCCGCGAGTACCGCCGCCGGGCGAGCGGGCGGAAGGTGAGCGGACGGAAGGTCAGCGGGCGGAGGCCGGCTGCACGAGAGGCGCGCGGAAGCTGATCGAGTCGATCATCGCGTCGAACAACTCCAGGTAGAGCTCCGGAGCCGTCGCCATCGGCGCGTTGATGCGCGCGTGGATGAGTCGCGAGCCGTCCGGAACCGCGAACCGGTAGTCGGCCACCAGTTCAGGAGCGGACTGCTCGTCGTAGGTCGTCTGCCGGACCTGCGATCGACGTCGCACCGGCCCGATGGAGAACTCGAGCGCGTCGTCGTCCGGGAAGCAGCGCTGCAGGTGCGTGGCGGTGTCGTCGTCCGGTCCGGGTGTCGTCGGCCACTCCTCGCGCGACAGCACGATGGAGGCGGGGAACGGCACCCCCGGGAGGATCTCCATCGAGAGCGCGAGGGCGAAAGCAGAGGTCGCGTCCGCCAGGGCGACCAGGTGCTCCAGCTCGGTCTTCGCCGTGCGCCGGACGCGCGCCAGCCGGTCGGCGCGACCGACCCGCTCGGTGACGAGGCGCGCGATGCGCCGGGAGGCCGCCTCCTCGTCGTGCAGCGGGATCATCACCCACGTGCCGGGGAAGACGATGGTGAGCTCATCGTCGAGCGAGGTCAGACGTGCGTCGGTCATGCGAACTCCCCCAGAGTGACGCGCAGCGAGTCGGCGATGGCCTGCGTGTCGGTGACCATGTCGTCGAAGCCGCCGATGAATCCCGATCGGAACACGGTGTGGAACGCCTGTGCGGACCCGACCGGGAAGATCGCGAAGACCACACGCTGCTCCAGGAGCGCGTCGCCCGCGTCGTCGTCGGCGAGGGCTGTCAGGTGCGTGAAGCCGACGAGCTCCCCGACCGCGTGGGCCGTGCGCCAGGAGCGGTAGCCGAGGGTCTCGTAGCCGGGGCGGCGTTCGGCCGCATCCGCGTCGGTCGCCGCCAGGTAGCTCTCCGGGCTGTCGTCGACCTCGAGCTGCAGCAGCTCGAACGTCTGGTATGCGTTGAGGACGCCCGCCGACGGGATCGGGATGTACACCCGCGCGCGGGTGGCTCCGGTCGGGTCCTCGGCGTGCAGCACCTGCTGCAGGGCGCGGAGCTGGGCCGTCAGGCCGGCCGCCTGCTCACCCGCGTCCAGGGTGGCCGCGAATCGCTCCGGCCAGTCCCCTCGAGGGTCTTCGCTCAGCAGCTCGACGTCGTACCAGCCCTCCGGGGCCTCGAACGTGAAGTCGACGATGTCGCGCGGGCGCAGCGTCATACGGGTCAGCCTCCTCAGCCGTTGTTGCTCTTGTAGGTCGGAACATACTTGTCCGCCTGGCCGAGCGCGAACTTCTGCAGGTCGATGCTGGGGATCTTCGGCAGATCGGTGTGGTTGCCGCCGTCGAACTTGTTGGCGATCTCGTCCACCTTGCCCGGAGCGTTGACCAGCTCGATGCCCTTGTTGATCAGCGCGGTGCCCTGGTGGTACGCGGCGACGACGGTGAGCGGGTTCACCTCGCGGGCGCCGACGTCATGCGAGACGGCCCGCACGACGTTCTGGTCGATGCCGAGCAGCGTCCGCATCGCCTTCGCCTTGTCGGCGCCGTCCGTCACCAGGGCCTTGTACGCGGCGCGCTGGCCGGCGGCCGACTCGCCGGCGGCCTGCCAGATCTTGACCGGGTTGACGTCGTTGAGCGGCTTCTCGAAGAGCTTCTTCGTCGCCGACTTCATCAAGCGCTTGCCGATCTGCATCTTGAGCATGGCGTTCGGGCTGGTGCGCACGCCGCCGACCAGTCGCGGAGCACGGGCCAGCGCCTTGATGCGCGCGGCCTTTCCGAGGAACGCGAAGATGCGTCCGCCGAAGAGGCTCAGCGCGACGCCGACGGCGGCTCCGATGATGTCGAGGAACGTGCCCTCGCCGTTCGCGAACTTCACGACGGCATCGACCAGCTTGATGATGGATGCGACCAGCGCGATCACGACCAGTACCTGGCCGAGGATCGGAACCCAGGAGAGGAAGATCGCCAGGACCCCGGCGATGTCGCCGATGGTCTCGATGACATCCATCACCTTGTCCCAGAAGCCCGGGTTCTTGAGGCCGTTGTTGTGGTGGTCGACGACGTCGACGATCGCGTCGACAGCCTTCTCGGCCGCGCGGTTCTTCTTGTCGCGGGCGTCGTACCAGGCCTGGTGCGCCGCCTGCAGGGCTGCGTTCGCGTCGCGGGCGGCATCGTCGGCCTTGTCGGCCGACTTACCTGCGGTCGCGGCGTCCTCCGGCTTCGCCTTCTGCGCGTCGGTGTGGGCGGTCGTCGCCGCCTTGTGCGCCGCATCCGCCGCGCTCTGCTTCTGCTCGATCAGCGCGATGGCCTTGTCGGCGTCGTCCTGCGCCTCGCGCAGCTGCGCGGCGTACGTGATCAGCGCGTTCGCCGTCTTCGAGTAGCGGTCCTTGGCCTTGTTGATGTCTTCTGCGGTGTCCTTCGACATCTCCTGCAGCTTCGATACGGCCTGGGACTTGTAGCCGTCGAGGTCGTGGATCTTGTTGAGCTCCTTCACGGAGCGCTGGATCGCCTCGCCGATCGACTCGTAGTGGCGGGCCTTCGCCTCCAGGACGTCGGGGTCGCCGGTCAGCGGCTGGAACTCCTTGTCGCTCACTTGTGGTCCGCACCCTTCTTCTCGTCCAGCGCCTTGGCGAGGTCGCCGTCCACCTTCACGAAGTTGTCCGCCACCGCGGCGATGACCTGCTGCACGTTCTTCACGTTCTCGGTCATCTCCTTGCGCTTCTCGTTCCACTTGTGGGCGAAGTCGCGGACGTGGCTGTGCAGGTCGTCGTGCCCGGTCGCCTCGGCGACGGAGTCGCTGAAGTCGTCGGCGTTCTGGAACTCGCGCACGACGGCGTCGAGGTCATCGCGCAGCTGCACCAGCTCGTCCAGCTTGAGTACGAGATCGGACACTGTTCCTCCCCTTCCGGTGGCGACCGCCGGAGTCCTCCGGTCATCCTGCCTTCAGCAACGTACCGGTGGACCAGCGGGGAAGCGATGGGGAGCGGTCCCCATCCACGTGCGGGCGAGGAGATGGGTATGGTGCTGAAGTGCGACTGAAACTGACTCTCGCCCGCCCGTCCGGCAGCAGCGATGACATCGTCGTCACCGCCGACGCCGCCGCCAGCATCGCCGAGGTTGCCTCGACCGTGGCGCGGATCGATCCGCGGCGCACCGGACCGGTCGCCGCGCCAGGCGCGCTGACGCTCCGCGCCCAGCTTCCCGGACAGGCCGATCCGCTCGTCCTGCCGCCGGACGCCCCGGTCGGGGAGGCGTGGATCGGCAGTGGTGCGACGGTCGCGCTGGCCGACGCCGGCCTCCACTACGTCTCCCCCGAACTCGGCGACGTGCCGATTGTCGCGACGCTGCGGGTGCTCAGCGGTCCGCAGGAGGGCACGGAGTTCCCTCTGCGTGCCGGGACCACGGTGCTCGGTCGCGACGAGTCGTGCGACATCGTTCTGCAGGATCCCCTCGTCTCGAAGCGTCACGTGCGGTTCGAGGCGGGCGACGGCGTCGAGGTCGTCGACCTGGGCTCGGCGAACGGTGTCGTGGTCGACGGCGGGCTGGTGACCCGGTTCACCGTGCGGCGGTCGGAGACGCTGCTGCTCGGCGACACCGAGGTGGAGCTCGAGGTGAAGTCGGGGTCCGAGCTGCCGGCGGCTCCGCCCACCGCGGGCCCGGTGTTCTTCAACCGGTCGCCGCGCGTCGAGCGGCGATACTCCGGGCAGGTCTTCCAGGCGCCCGAGGTGCCCGGCGAGAAGGACGACCCGCCCTTCCCCCTGCTCGCCATGATCACGCCGCTGCTTCTCGGCGGTGCGATGTTCTTCCTGACGCACAACCCGACCAGCCTGCTCTTCGTGCTGCTGTCGCCGGTGATGCTCGTCGGCAACTACATCAGCGGCCGCACCCGCGGCAAGCGGAAGCTCAAGAAGCAGATCGCGCTGTTCGAGCAGCGGCTCGAGGCGCTCTCCAGCAAGCTGGAGCAGGAGCGCACCATGGAGGTCGAGCTGCGCCAGGCGGAGACGCCGACCACCGCGGACGCCCTCGCCGAGGCGGTCCGCCGCGGCCCGCTGCTCTGGACGCGGCGCCCGGAGCACTGGTCGTTCCTCAACCTGCAGCTGGGCCGGGGCACCATGCGCTCGCGGAACACCGTGCAGGCCGTCGACCGGGGCGAGCTGATCGTCGAGTTCCAGGAGCGCCTCGACGCGGTCATCGCCGACAACGCCCTGGTCGAGGACGTCCCGGTGCTCGACAACCTGTACGAGTCCGGAGCGCTCGGCATCGCCGGACCGGCCGACCTCATCGCGGGATCGGTGAACTCGGTGCTCGTCCAGCTCACCGCCCTGCACTCCCCCTCCGAGCTGGCGGTCGCCGCCCTCGTCTCACCGCGCTGGTCGCGCGAGCTCGGCTGGCTGAAGTGGATGCCGCACACCTCGTCCCCGCACAGCCCGCTGGCCGGCGCTCACCTCGCCGACAGCGCATCCTCGGCCGCCGGCGTGCTGAGCTCGCTCGAGGGCCTCGTCGAGGAACGCCTCGCGGCCGCGAAGGCCGCCCCGCAGCGGCGTGGTGCCATGGAGCAGGAGAGCGCCGCCCTCGAGCGCGGCGCGGAGGTCGGACGCTCGCAGACCAGCAACGGGACGCCATCGCCGGTCCCCGCCGTGATCGTCGTCATCTCCGACGATGTCGCCGTCGACCGCGCCCGCCTCGTGCAGCTCGCCGAGGCGGCGGCCGACGCCGGCGTCTTCCCGGTGTGGATCTCGGACGACGTCGACCGGCTCCCGGCCGTCTGCCGCACGTTCCTTCAGCACACCGACCAGCCGCACCGCGCGCGGGCCGGTTTCGTCCGCATCGGCGAGACGGTGGAGGACGTCGTCACCGAGCCGGTCAGCGCCGCGACCGCGCTCGACTACGCCAAGCGGATGGCCCCCGTCATCGACGCCGGAGCCCTCGTCGCCGATGCCAGCGACCTGCCGCGCTCCGTGTCGCTGGTGACGCTGCTCGGACACGAGCTGGCCGAGTCGTCGAGTGCGGTGGTCGACCGCTGGCGGCAGAACGCCTCCATCCACGACCGCACCGCCGGCGCGAAGCCCACGCGACGCCGACCCGGCACGCTGCGCGCGACCATCGGGTCGGCCGGCGTCGACGCCATGCACCTCGACCTGCGCACGCAGGGACCGCACGCCCTCGTCGGGGGCACCACCGGCGCCGGCAAGAGCGAGTTCCTGCAGGCGTGGGTGCTCGGGATGGCCGCCGAGTACAGCCCCGACCGCGTCACCTTCCTGTTCGTGGACTACAAGGGCGGGTCCGCGTTCGCCGACTGCGTCAGCCTCCCGCACTGCGTGGGCCTCGTCACCGACCTGAGCCCGCACCTGGTGCGCCGTGCGCTCACCAGCCTCCGGGCCGAGCTGCACTACCGCGAGCACCTGCTCAACCGGAAGAAGGCGAAGGACCTGCTGGAGCTGGAGAAGCGCGGCGATCCGGACAGCCCGCCCGCGCTCGTGCTCGTCATCGACGAGTTCGCCGCGCTGGTCGGCGAGGTGCCGGAGTTCGTCGACGGCGTCGTCGACATCGCCCAGCGCGGACGCTCACTCGGCATCCACCTCATCATGGCGACGCAGCGGCCGGCGGGTGTCATCAAGGACAACCTGCGCGCCAACACCAACCTCCGCATCGCGCTGCGCATGGCCGACGAGTCGGACAGCCAGGACGTCGTGGGCGTCGCCGACGCCGCACACTTCGACCCGAGCATCCCCGGCCGCGGCATGGCGAAGACCGGGCCCGGGCGTCTCGTGCGGTTCCAGTCGGCCTACGCCGGCGGCTGGACTACCCGCGAGCCCGAGCGGGCGGGCGTCGAGGTCGCCGAGCTCCGCTTCGGCGGCGAGGTGCGCTGGGAGGAGGAGCGGCCCGCCGAGGAGCCGGAGCGCGACCTCGGCCCCACGGACCAGCAGCGGATGGTCGCCGCGATCGTGCGCGCGCAGTCGGCCGCGCACATCCCGGCTCCCCGCCGTCCGTGGCTCGACGAGCTCGCCGCCGCCTACGACCTCGGGCTGCTGCGGCAGCGCACCGACGCGGAACTGCTGCTCGGTGTCGCCGACATCCCGGACCGCCAGGAGCAACGCCCGGTCTACTTCCAGCCCGATGTCGACGGCAACCTCGCCGTCTACGGCACCGGCGGCTCCGGCAAGTCCACGGTGCTCCGCACCCTCGCCTCCGCCGCCGCGATCACTCCGCGCGGCGGCCCCGTGCACGTCTACGGTCTGGACTTCGGGGCGGGCAGCCTGCGGATGCTGGAGAAGCTCCCGCACGTCGGCTCGATCATCCCCGGCGACGACCCGGAGCGCATCATCCGGCTGTTCCGGATGCTGAAGGAGACGCTCGAAGACCGCGGGCCGCGCTTCGCCGAAGCGAACGCGTCCAACATCACCGAGTACCGGTCGCTGACCGGCCGCCAGGAGGAGCCGCGCATCCTGCTTCTCGTCGACGGCTTCCCCAGCTTCCGCGAGGACTTCGAGATCCCGGCCGGGCGGTCGCAGTGGTACGACGTGTTCCGCGACCTGCTGGCCGACGGCCGGCGGCTCGGGATGCACGTGGCGCTGACCGGCGACCGTGCCGGCGCCGTCCCCACCGCGATCGGTTCGCTGGTTCAGCGCCGCGTCGTGCTGCGGCTGGCGGACGACGGGTACGGGATGCTCGACGTGCCCAGCGACATCCTCTCGCCCGCCTCCCCTCCCGGCCGCGCGATCGTCGACGGCTACGAGACTCAGATCGCCGTGCTCGGCGGGTCGCGTGCCGTCGCGGACCAGTCGGAGGCGGTCCGCCGTCTCGCGGAGGCGATGGAGCGCGCCGGCATCCCGGAGGCGCCCGTGGTCGGCTCGATGCCGAAGGAGCTGGACCCCACGTCCCTTCCGAACAGCGTCGGCGGACAGCCCGTACTCGGCATCGGCGACATCGACCTCGGCCCGCTCGGCTTCGAGCCATCGGGGACGCTGCTCGTCGCCGGACCGCCGGCCAGCGGTCGCACGACCGCGTTGGCGGCGGTGGCGGATGCGGTGGCGCGCTTCGACGCCGAGACGCGGCTGTACTACGTGGGAAGCGCCCGGTCTCCGCTCTCCGGGTCGAGCCTGTGGACGGACCGAGCGCTCACGCCGGCGGACGCCGCCGAGCTCGCGAAGGACCTCGCCGTCGCCATCGCCGACCCGGACACCGAGGGGCGGATCGCGGTGTTCGTCGAGAGCATCGGCGACTTCCTGCAGACGCCCGCCGACTCCCCCATCGTGGAGCTGATCCGCGCCATCCGGCGCAGCGATCACCTGCTCGTCGCGGAGGCGGAGTCGAGCGCGTGGGGCACGTCATGGCCGCTGCTCGGCGAGGTGAAGAACGGCCGACGCGGACTGCTGCTGCAGCCGGACTCGGTCGAGGGCGACATCCTGCTGAAGACGCCGCTGCCGCGCCTGAACCGGTCCGAGTTCCCTCCGGGACGCGGTGTGTTCATCCAGAAGGGCGGCTTCACGCGGGTGCAGGTGCCGCTGGTGGATGTGTCCCTCCCGGCGCGCGTCCGCGCCTGACCCGGTCGGGCGGGCCTACTCCTCGTCGTCGCCCTCCCACGGCCAGCGCGGACGCCCGCGCTGCCGGAAGCGTCCGACGAGCACCAGCTGGTAGAGCAGCGTCACCGCGAACGCGAGGACCGCGATCGTGATGGCGGGCCAGCGCAGGAGCTGGGCGAACGCGAACAGGAAGTAGTGGAACGGGTCGTTCGGGTCGCCGGCCGCACCGGCGATACCGCCCGCGGCGATGAACACGGCATAGCAGGCGACCGCGACGCCGAACGCGACACCGGGCGAGACCCGCTGGCGTTCGGCCGGGACGCGCGTCCCGAGCACGATGAGGAACACCAGCAGCATGACCGCCGACGCCACCACCATGACGGGGCCGACCAGCGGCCCGACGGCCGGGTCGGCGACGACATCGCTGTCGGTCGCGAGGGAGACCAGGCCGAACGCGGCGACGACCAGAGCGAGGTACAGCCCCGTCGCGAAGAAGGCGACGACGGTTGCGTAGACGCGCTCGTCACGCATGTCGGCTGCGAGTCCTCCCGGTCAGTACCCCTGCTGCGCGTAGGCGGCGACGGCCTGGTTCTGGGCGTCGGCGACCTGCTGGTCGTAGTCGGCCTGCGCCTCGGCGTTGCGCGCCTTCAGCTTGCGGCCGCGGGCGGCGAGCCACGCGCCCGTCCAGATCGACACCTCGCGGGCGATCACGCCGGCGAGGACAGCGAGGGGGCTCACCCAGGCGCTGCGCATGAGGATCGCGAACTCGTCGGAGTTGCGGAGCCAGTACTGGGCATCGATCAGGCCGGCGCCGATGTAGACGAAGTACACGAACACCGCGACGAACAGGCCGCCGAGGATGTAGGCCCACCAGCGCGCGCGGTTCAGGATCTGGATGAGCACGACCATCCCGATGAAGAACGCCACGACGGGCGCCCAGCCGCGGATGCCGAACGCGCGACCACCGGTGAAGAACTCGAGGAGCGCCGGGCCGAACTCGTTGCTCGGCGTCAGCAGCGACCCGACGATGAGCACGGCGCCGGCCCACAGGATGGCGAACGCGACGGTGCCGACGAGGGCGATGAGGATGCCGACGCCGCGGTTGCTCTTCTTCTTCGGCGGCTCGGGGCGCGTGAGGTAGATCGGGGCGACCGGCTGCGGGCCGGGGGCGGTGGTCGCGGCCGCGGCCGGTGCGCCCGGCGGGACGCTGCCATACGCGGTCGTCGCGGTGTCGCCCTGGCTCAGAGTGGCGGCTTCGGCTGCGACGATCACCGGAGTGGCCGACTCGACAGGTGAGGCGGTGTCGACCGTCGCGTCGCCCGCGGCGGTCGCTCCCGGCTGCGGGCTGTTACGGGCGATGGCGGCCGCGACATCGTCATCGCTCGCGACGACAGGCTCCGGCTCGGCGATCGCGGCGGGACGCTGCGGCTCGGCCGGCGCGGCGGCCACGGGGGCCGCCTCCTGCTCGGCGTCGTCTGCGGGACGGTTGAGGTGACCACGGGCCGAAACGGGATTCGACGGCGGCTCGACGACCTGTGCCCCCGTGTCGGTGGCGGGCTCGGCGGCGGCGGATTCCGCCGGCGCGGTCGCCGCTGCGGCCTGCTCGTCGGCCGGCGCGGGCTCGTAGCTCGCGCGCTTGGGCGCAGACTCCGGCGTGTCGGTCATCGTGGCTCCTCTATCGGCCCGGCGGGCCCGTCGTCGCCCACTGTAGCAACGGCGCGGCGCGAATCCAGGGAGGCGTACCGCTACCCGGCGCCCTGCACAGCGTGATCGGGCCGAACGACATAGATGAACCCGGAGACCTGTGCCTGAACTTCTGGCATGGTCGCTCCCGGCGGCGCTACTGAAGTGGTGAGCCCGTTGATCAGAAACAGACGCTTACCCTTCTGTATCCCGTCCACGACCTGGAGGATGCCACTGGTGTCACCGGTAAGCGTGAAGCTGACCGGGACCGCGTAGAAGTTCTTCGAAGTGATCAGCGGATTCGTGACGACCGGCGCGCCGGTCGGAGCCGACGATGACGGTGAGGGGCTCGCAGTGGGGGCAGGAGTCGCGGTTGGGGACGCAGTCCCGGAAGAACCGGGCGACTTCCCGGCAGCCGGGATAACCGGCTCGTAAGCGACGTTCGAGGACGTCGTTGCGTTCGAGACGACGACGTTGTTGCTGGTGGCGATCTGGTTGACCTCGTCCAGGAAAGCAGGGAACTGCGGGAGAGCGGGCACCGAGGCGGACAACTGCGCGAACTCGTCGAGCAACTCGCCCTTCTTGGCGTCTTCGGCCTGCAACGCCCGAAGTGTCGCCTCGTTCACCGTGTTGAGCCGCTGAATGTTTGCGCGTTGCGTTTGGGCGGCGGTCGCAGCGTCGAGCTGAGGTTGAACCCCGAGGAACCACCCCCCGACGACGATCGCGACCATTGCCACGACGGCACCGATGTACCAGATCCGATTAGAGTCCATGTCACTTGTCCTTCGAGGAGAATCGACCGTCGTAAACGTCACCATTCACGTGCATGGTGATCGAAACCGTGTAGGACCCCGTGCCTTCGTCTCGGGTGAGGTTATTCGGGGTGGCGTCCACATAACCGGGGAGTCCCTCGAGCGCCTTCAGCCATTCCGGGGTCGAAGGGAACGAATCCGTCCTTGCGGAAAAGGTGATGGTGGCGACCCGCGGTCCCTCGAACGGTGTGCTTCCTTGCTGGAACGCGGCCAGCGGTGATGCGGATTCCACCTCCACGGTCTGGACCGACACGCCAGCCGGAAGTGTCGCCTGGACCTTCTCCAGGTATGCCTTCCATTGGATCTCCGTAGAAGCGCCCACCTCCTGTGCAGCGTGGAGGAGCTTGATGTCGTCCTGCATGCTGCGTACGTCTGCATACTTTGCCTGCTGTCCCAGCAGGCTTGTCGTCCGCGTCTGCTCCATTGCAAGGGCCACGTTCGCCTGGATGTTGTAGGCGAACGAGCCGGCAGTGGCCAGCGAAACGGCGGCTGCCACCCCGACGACGGCAAGAACGAGAGAGCGTCGGAGCGCTCGCGCCCTCCGCCGGGCACGCACCTCGGGCGGGAGGAGATCGACGCGCGGCACCCCACCAATGACGGGGCCGTCTTCGCTCCGCGACCGCCCGCGCGCGCTCATGCCACCCTCCCGAGAGCCAGCCCCAGGGACACCGTGAGTGCCGCGCGGCGATACCGGAGGTCGGACGCATCGAGGCGTCGCGACAAGCCGATCGCAGTGAACGGGTCGGCCTCCTCCACGGGAATCCGGGTCATCTCGGACAGCGCGTCGCCGAGGCCGACGAGCTGACTCCCGCCACCAGTGATGACGATCCGATCGACCGAGGAGCCTGGACGGGTGTTCACGAAATAGTTGATGGTGTTCCGGATGCTGCCCAGCAGCTCGCCTGCGACCTGGTAGATGATCTCGACGGCCTTCTGCTCCTGCTGGGACGACACGGCCGGAGCCAAGCCCAGCGTCCTCTTCAGCATTTCAGCCTGCTGGGGCTCGATATCCAGACCATCCACCAGCGCAGCGGTCAGATCGCCACCGCCGGACGGAATGATCCGGACGAAATGCGGGATATTCTCCGCAGCGATCACGACGCTCGTGGTTGCCGCGCCGATCTCGACGAGAGCTACCGTCCCGGTGATCCGGCCCCGGTTCACTATCGCGCGGCACAGGGCGAACGGGATGAGATCCACGTCGACCGGGTTGAGGCCGGCCAGATGGACCGCGTTGACATTGCCGAGAACCGCCTCCTTGACGGCAGCGACCAGCAAACCGTTGATGACCGGCCCGGCTTCGCTCTCTCCTTCGGACACCGGATAGAAATCGAGGAGGGCGTCCGCCACGGGGACGGGCAGCATCTCTTGGACCTGGAACGGCAACGACTCTCTGATACGGGTCAAAGACATGCGCGGGACTGTGAGGTCCCGGGCCAGCACGCGCTGATTGCCCATGCCGAGTACGGCATCCTTCGTGCCGAATCCGCCACGAGACCAGAGCTGCTTGAGCAGTGCAGCCACCGTGTTCGGCTCCAACACCTCGCCTCGGCTGGCCGCCCCCTCCGGCAGCGGGAGCTCGTGATAGCGCAGGAGGATGGGCTGTGATCTGCGCAATCCGCCCACCTCGACGGCGCGAATGGATGTGCTGCCGATGTCGACACCGACGATGCTGTCTTTCATGTGGCCCTCCTTCAGCCCAGGCCGAGAATCGCTAGGTAAGCGGAGACGATCGAGGGACCGGCGACAGCGCCGATCCACGCACCGCCGAGCATCCACGGGCCGAACGGGATGCCCGTGCGGCGCCCTGCCCGGCGCACTGTCATCAGGATGATGCCGAAAACACCACCGAGCACGAACGCCGCGAAGACACCCACCAACAGTTGCGGCCAGCCGAGGAAGCCGAGGAACATCCCCAGCACGCCGGCCAGCTTCACATCGCCGAAGCCCATCCCGCCAGGGACGGCCAGCGCAAGAACGAGGTACAGGAGGAAAGCGCCCGCGCCTCCGATGACGGCCGATACCAGCGCCTCCGGCCTCCCGATGAACGCTGCTCCCGCGCAGAGCAGTAGACCACCGACGATATAGGCGGGGAGAACGATGACATTCGGGAGGGTGCGAGTCTCCAGATCGATGAGCGCGAGGGCTGCGGTGATCGCACTGAGGTAGAGGAAAGCGGCGAGCACGAGCGCCTGTCCGATGAGCGGCGCCAAGCCTGCCTGTGCTGCATCGGCGAGAGCCGGCCACCGCCACCATGCGACCAGGCCGAACCCCACACCCACCGCCCCTTCGACCAGGGGGTACCTCGCAGCGATGGGCTGTCGACAGTCTCGACAACGCCCGCCGAGCACGAGCCATGACAGGACGGGGATGTTGTCGAACGGACGGACGGCGCTGCCGCATTTCGGGCAGGCGCTTCCGGGCCGCACCACGGAGATTCCAGCGGGTACGCGGTAGACCACGACGTTGACGAAGGAGCCGATGAGCAGTCCGAGGACGGCGGCGAAGGCAGTCCAGGCGAACACGTAGCTGGTTGTCTGGCTCATCGCGCCGTTCCATCCGAGGTGAACGCCGGTGAGACATCCGAGTACTGCGTCACTCCATAGGTCGTCGAGGTCGGGGCGAGGAACTTGGGCGGAGCGGCCGACCGGAGCCGCTGGTCGTACCAGTAGCTCTTCACATACCCGGAGGACGTTCCTCCGGAGCCGTCACCTTGCGCCACCGGTCCGCGGAAGTACTGGGCGATCGCACCGAACACCGTTAGAGTGCCGCGTTTCCCGGCCGCTTCGTAGTTCTGGACCATGAACGTGTGCTGGACGCACAGGATCGCTGCATCGATCTCGACGTCCGCATTCGCGACCAGCGGCGTGCAGGCGGAACGGGTCGAGGTCGTGCACGCCATCTGATTGAGCAGCCAGACCGCATTCTGCCCCACGAGGCCGAGCATGTCGGCCGCGCGGTCCGTGTATGTGATGCTGCCGGTGACGTAGATGTAGTTCTGGCTCGCGATCGTGAGAGCGCCTTTCATGACGCCTTTCACGTAGGCGTCGCCGTTCCGACATCCGTACGCGGGCGCCGACGCCTTGGCCGTCGGAGGGATCGTCTCCGTGGCCGCAGGATATTGGGTCCCGCCGAAACTCCACCCTTCGTTCTTCGCTCCGACGTTGGTGCAGGTCACTCCGCTCGGCGGGGTCGCGCTGTAGTTGGGATCGGCGGCGGCTCCGCCTGCTGGAGCCCCCGGGACGTTCTGCACGTAGATGAGATTGCTGTCGAGCACCGGGATGACCGCACCGTTCGGGTCACCGAGGTTGCCCGTTCCTGCCCCGGGGGCGCCGCACATCGTCGGATTGTTGGAAGCGATTCCTGACGTGAAGGACGGCTGAGTCACCTTCGTCCACGGAGACACCACCCGCATCTTGCCGTCGCTCGTGAAGGTTATGGTCGTCGGACCGGTGTACAGGCAACCGGGCCTCGGAACATCGCTGAGGTCCACACGAGCCTCGTTCGCCATCGCCAGATTGGTCGGTGGGATGTCGAGCGCATCCTTGTGCGAGGGCCCTGTGGCGCCGTTGTACCACTTCGGAAGCGCACCCGTCGGGCAGGTGTTCACCCAGCTCGGCGTGAGGGAGCTGCTCGTCGAGACATCGCCCAGGAAGGTGGTGCCGCAGATCCGGAGTTCGTCGTTCGAGTGGAGAGGACCGTTGATCACGTCTTTGGAGGCGAACTCGATCTCCTGACAGTTCGTCTTGTGAGTGATGGTGCCGCCAGACTTGAACGCGTAGCTCGGCACGCAAGCCGTGGCTCCCGATCCGAGATTCTGGATCGCCGGGTCGATGATCTCGTAATTGGTGAAGTACAGGAACTGCAAGAAACCCTGCTGCTTCAGGTTGGCGATGACCGAGCGCGTCTGCGAGCCGACTTTCCCCGTCGAGCGTACGCGGATGACGCCATTGCGGGTGTACTGCGAATTGTCGACCTCATAGCGGAACGCGGCCGCGCCGCTCGTTCCAGGGACGCTCGCCCAACCGGCCCCAGCCCCCACTGCGAAAGCCGGATTCGGAGACGCCGTCGGGAGGGTCACGGTGTCCTTGCTGCCGGTCCGGATCGTGAAGGTGGACGCGGGGTTGCCGTACTTGGTGTATGTGCTGTCGTTGGCCAGCCGGCTGGCGTACTCGTCGACTCCTGCATACGCAGCCGCGAGCGCGGCGTTCCAGTCCGCATCGTTCGTGGCGCGCTTCATCCCGCCGACGGACACCGTCAACGCAGTGGCGATGACGATCAACATGACGGACGCGAGACCGACGACGGCCAGCACGGCGACACCGCTCTGGTCCCGGCGCAGCCGCAGCCGGGAGGCGCGCAGGCCGTTCATGATGTCACCTTCGTCACGGAAACGTTCGGAAGCAGGATGGTGTTCACGACGGTGACCGCCTTCCCGGCACGGGAATTCGTCGCCTTGATCCGCAAGGTCACCTTGACCGACGTGACCTGCGCCAGCTGAGTCGCGCTCAACCCGCCCGTCGCCGGTACCGACAGCACCGTGTTTGTCTGGTCGTAATAGGTGAAGAAGACGTCTTGACCAGCGGGAGCAGCGAGCACGGTCCCACCGAGCGATCGGCTGCTGTCCGGAGTGCCCATCGCGGCCGGGAACACCCAGTAGATGCCCGACGACGTTGGGCTCTGCCGGTCTTCCCACAGCTGCCGCACGCCGTCGAGTCGGAACCGCACCATCGTCGGCTTGGGGGGAAGGGTCGTGACGGAGGCGTAAGGGTCCACGTCGATGTTCGAGAACACCACCAGCTGCTCACGGTCGGCGTAGACGAAGGCTGCTCGCGGAGTCGCGGACCCCGTGACAGCGACGGTCGTACCGACGCGAAGCACCCGACCGATCTCATCCATCGCATTGGTCGCGACCCGGGTGTTGGCGTCCATCCCCTGCGCGAGTCCGGTGGAGGTCGTCGTGCTGACGAACAGCGCTGTCGCCATCGTCAGAATGAGGGCGAGAAGACCCATGGCGGTGACCAGCTCGACGAGTGAATAGCCCTCGTCGTTCTTCAGTGCCCGGTGGATTCTCATGGTCAGGCCCTCGGATCCAGAGTCAGCTGACCGGAAGAGGAGACGTAGCTGCCGTTGCTGGTGATCGTCACGCGCCCGCCGGTGAGAGCCGTCTGAGTCCCGGTCGCCGTGGATGCGGAGAACAGCTGCCAGGTGCCGAACGGGAGGGCGATCTTCACGCCGCTCCCACCAGAGGACGGAATCACGCTGCCGAAGGTGTATTTCATCGCTCCGTCCGCGCACGGAGGCTCTCCGGGCACCGGCGCGGCGCTCTGCGAGACCGCGAACAGGAATGGGCCCGACCCTGAGCTGATCGTCGCTGTTCCCATGGGTACTGTGATGGACGTGGCCGCACCCGCGGCTGCGGTCTGAGGTGCAGGGAGCGCGCCGACCTTATTCGGCGTCGTGCGCGTGTCAGGCGACCATTCGGTGGGATTCGGAGCCGGGCAGGTGTTGTCATCGTACGCGCCGGCGACCGCCTGGTAGCCGTCCTTGTACGGGTGCAGGCTGGCCTGCTTCGTCGTAGTGGACACCTTCATCGGAGGGAAGGCTCCGCCGTAGGTCGCGTTGATGAACGTCGTGTCGAGATTGTTCGGGAGGGTAGGAGAGCCCGTCCCGTACGCGAGGGTGAACGTGGCCGCTTTGTCATACTGGAACGAGTAGACCGTGGAGCTGCCGGCTGCGACGTCGGCGGTTTTCGACGGCGACGTCTTCTGCTGATAGTCGATGTAGCCGGACTGGTTCATCGTGACCGTATAGCTGCCTGGTGGCACCTTCAGCACGTAACCGCACCCATCGGAATCGGTGGGGCTCGTGGCAAGCGTGCCTGCGGTGAAGCCGACTCCGCCGGCGCCGCGGCCGAGTGCGTTCTTCACCACCACGAGGATGGTGCCCATCGTCGGGTCGTTGATCCGACCACTGGGTGCGATCAGCGTGTTGGAAACGACGTCCGAACGAGCGCCGTTCCACGAGACCGTCACTTTCACCAGCTTGAACTGCAGAGGGCCGCCGCTGGTCCCGCAGGTGGAGTCGGACCCGCTCGGCGTCTTCCAGGTCGCGTCTGTCGTGACGGTGAAGGCGTTGTCGGGGCCAGTGGCGACTCCCGGGTCGACACTGCTCACCTTGAAGGGGTCGCCGATCGCTCGAACCCGATCGATCTCGGCCGCCGCGAGGCTTGCAGCGGTGATGCGCTTCTGATTGTCCAGAGCCGCCGTCATGCTCGAAGTGAGCCCGAGTGCGATGCCCGTGGCGACGAAGCCGAAGATCGTCATGGCGACGAGCACTTCGATCAGAGTCAGCCCGGCATCGGGCGCGGTGTCCCGTCGCAGTCGACGACGAAGAGCGATCACGTCTTCACCTCCCTCGGTATCGGGTGGGAGTCGGGCGGGGGACGAACGGCGCTCGGCGGGGCATCCGTCGGGATGCCCCGCCGAGCGTGGTGCTAGAGGGACCTAGCAGCCGGCGGGCTTGGAGTCGGTGACGTTGCCCGAGTCGGTGACCCAGTAGGACTTCGTGGCGTCGCTGACCTTCTTGACCGTCAGGCAGAACTTGTCGCCCGCCTTCGTAGGGGAAGTCCCCGAGAAGGCCACGAGGTCCACATCCTTGCTCTGGTTGTACCCGAGGGAGGACAGGTCGTTCTGCGACGCCGAGATGGTCGGCGTGCCTGTGGTGTTCTGCGTGTAGTAGGCGACCACCGCGGTCTTGGCGTTGTTGAGGTCGGACTGGGCGGCCGAGTCCTTCGCGTTGTTCTGGAGCCCGATATAGACCGGGATGGCGATCGCGGCGAGGATGCCGATGATGATGACCACCACGAGGAGCTCGATCAGGGTGAAGCCCTTCTCGCCCTCTTCGAGCAAGCCCTTGCGGCGAGCGTTCAGCTTGCCCATGAGTCGGAAGTACATTGCAGTGTCCAATCGGTCGGGAGATTGCGGGGCGCCGTTCGAGCGAGTCCCGTCCGGCTCGTTGATGGTATTTCCGAGCAAATTCACGGCAGAATCCCACAAACGGGGGCAATTACATTGATATGCCACCCCAGTACAGGGGCTCCCCGTTCGAGTGACGCCAAGCTCCGGCAGGTCATTTGACGAGGCTGGAGATCTGGAAGATCGGCAGGTAGAGCGCCACCACCATGCCGCCGATGATCACGCCAAGGAAGGCGATCATCAGCGGTTCGATCATGGCCGTGAGCTGCTCGGTTGCAGCCGCCACCTCCTGGTCGTAGAAGTCGGCGATCTTGTTCAGCATCGTCTCCAGCGACCCCGAGTCCTCGCCGACGGCGATCATCTGGGTCACCATGGCGGGAAAGACCGGTTGATCCGCCAGCGGCCCGGCGATCGATTCACCCTGCCTGACCGAATCGGCGACCTTGACCAACGCATTCTCGATCACCCAGTTGCCCGAGGTCTCCCCCACGATCTTCAGCGCCTGCAGGATGGGCACGCCCGCCGAAACCATGTTGGCGAAGTTCCGGCTGAACCGGGCTACGGCGATCTTCCGGAGCAGGGACCCGAAGATCGGGATTCGGAGCTTGATGGGGTCGACACGCATCCTCACCCGCTCGGCGTTCTTGTTGCGCGACCACCAGATCGACCCGACAACGATCGCCACGACCAGGACAGGCGCGATGTAGACCATCGCGTGCGACAGCTGCACCAGAATCATCGTCGGCAGGGGAAGCTGGCCCCCGAGCCCCTCAAACATGTGCTCGAACACCGGAACGATGAAGAGGAGCATGGCCACGACAGAGACGATCGACATACAGAGCACGATGACCGGATAGGTCAGCGCCGATTTGATCGTTCCGCGGAGTTTCACCTCTTTCTCGAAGTTCTCAGCGATGGCTTCTAGGGACGAGTCGAGGAATCCGCCCATCTCGCCGGCGCGCACCATGTTGATCATCAGAGGGGGGAAGACCGTCCCATGCTTCCGCATGGCGTCCGATATCGCGATCCCGGACTCCACTTCATCACAGACCTGTCGCATGATCGCAGCGAGCTTCTTGTTCTCCGTCTGCTCGGCGATGATGTTCAGGGTTCGAAGAATCGATAGCCCTGAACCGATCATCGTGGCCATCTGCCGGCTCATGATCGCGAGGTCCTTGAGCTTGACCCCGCTTCCGAAGCCGATGTTGATCTCGCGATTGAGGCCCGTGCTCTCAGGAGCCGCTTCGATGGAGATCGGAGACAGCCCCATGCCTCGGAGCCGTGCTGCGACGGCGGATTCCCCTGGCGCGTCAAGACGTCCCTTGACTACCTTCCCCTCAGCGTTCCTCCCGCGATATGCGAACGTCGCCGAGCCGGCCATCAGCGCACCTGTCCGGAGAAGTTGTCGCCGAAGTTCGGCTCGCTGGCTGCGAAGGCCTTGGCCGACGCGTCGGTCGACGAGTCGGCGCGCTGGATGAGCCGGCCGATGCTCTCGAGGTCGTGCGCCTTCTCGAGGGCGGCGGTGCGCGTGATGAGGCCACTGTCCACGAGGTCCGCCAGGTGCTGATCCATCGTGTGCATGCCGTCGCCTCTGCCTGCCTGCATCGCTGAAGCGATCTGATAGGTCTTGCCTTCCCGGATGAGGTTCGCGATTGCCGGGGTCATCATCAGCACCTCCGTCGCCACGACGCGGCCGCGGCCGGAGGCGCGCTTCACGAGCGTCTGGCAGACGACCCCCTGGAGGGTGCCGGCGAGCTGGGCGCGCACCTGTCCCTGCTGATGAGGAGGGAAGACGTCGATGACACGGTCGATGGTCTGCGGGGCGTCCTGCGTGTGAAGGGTAGCAAAGACGAGGTGGCCGGTCTCCGCGGCGGTCAGAGCGACCGAAATGGTCTCGAGGTCACGGAGCTCGCCGATGAGGATCACGTCGGGGTCCTGCCGCAGCACATGCTTGAGGGCGTTGTTGAAGCTGTGGGTGTCGTGGCCGACCTCACGCTGATTGACGATCGACTTCTTATGGGTGTGCATGAACTCGATCGGGTCCTCGACCGTCACGATGTGGTCGGCGCGTGTGGAGTTGACGAGGTCGATGAGGGCGGCGAGCGTTGTGGACTTTCCCGAACCCGTCGGCCCGGTCACCAGGACCAGGCCACGCGGCAGAGATGCGAAGCGGCCGATCTGCTCGGGGACGCCGAGCTCGCGCAGCTGCTTGATCTCCGTCGGGATGAGGCGGAAGGCGGCTCCTATCGACCCGCGCTGCTGATAGAGGTTCACGCGGAAACGCGAATTGGCCGAGATGGTGAAGGCGAAGTCGAGTTCGAGTTCACGCTTGAACATCTCTTTCTGCCGCACTGTCAGCAGGCTCATCAACGCGCTCATCGTGCGCTCGGTGCCCCATGGCGCAGCCGGCCCGGCAGGGGTCAAGGCGCCGTCGATCCGGACCATCGGTGGCGCTCCGACAGTGACGTGAAGGTCGGAAGCGCGTTGAAGCACTACCTCGCGAAGCGCGGCGACAAGCTCCGGGTCGGCTTTCTCCAGAGCCTCGCGCTCGGCCGGTGTGAGGGTGGAGGTGTCCTCGTCGAAGGTCCGAGTCTCGCGGCGGTCCGCCTCGCTGCTGGTTGCTTCAGCCTGCTGTGCGGCGCGTCGCCCTCCCGGGACGAGACGCGTCACCGGGGTGTGATCGGCAAGATCCCATACCGGGGCGGCCGGGCCGGCCGGTGCAGACGGCGCGGCTGGGGCCGGTGGCGCGGCGGGTGACGCCGGCTCCGTAGTTGCCGCCGGCGTCCAGGTCGGTGGCGGACTCAGCGGCGCGCCGGGACCCGGTGTCCACCCTGCGGCGGTCGCGCCGGGCGGGGTCACCGGGATCTCGTAGACCGGCTTGGCCGTCGGCGGCGGGAAGCCGCCCCAGCTGTCGTCGTTCGTCATGTGCCCTCCTAGGCGACCACTCGCAGGATCTCTTCGATGGATGTGAGGCCGAGCTTGACCTTCTCCCAGCCGTCCTCACGCAGGGTGAGCATCCCCTGCTCGCGCGCGGCACGGCCGATCTCGGCGCTCGACGCTCGCTCGACGGCGAGGCGTTCGATGTCCTCGGTCACCGCCATGACCTCGTGCACCGCGATGCGCCCGCGGTAGCCCGTGTTCGAGCACGCAGGACACCCGACGGGGACGAACATGGTCGGCGGTGCACCGTCCGACTCGAGAGGGAACCGCATCCGTCGCAGGTCATCCGGTACGTACGACCCCGGCTGCTTGCACCGGTCGCAGAGGCGGCGGGCGAGGCGCTGGGCGACGACGCAGTCCAACGCGGAGCCGACGAGGAACGGCTCGATGTCCATCTCGGTGAGTCGCGTGACCGCGCTCGGCGCGTCGTTCGTGTGCAGGGTCGACAGGACCAGGTGGCCGGTGAGGGACGCCTCAATCGCGATCTGCGCCGTCTCGTGGTCGCGGATCTCGCCCAGCAGCACCACATCCGGGTCCGACCGCAGGATGCTCCGCAGCGCGCTCGCGAAGGTCAGCCCCGCCTTCGGATTCACCTGCACCTGGTTGATGCCGGGCATGCGGTACTCGACCGGGTCCTCGACGGTGATCACGTTGATCTCCGGGCGGGCAACGGCGTTGAGGGTCGTATAGAGAGTTGTCGACTTTCCGGAGCCGGTCGGTCCGGTGACCAGGATCATCCCGTACGGCTTCGAATACGAGGCGCGGTAGGTCTCGAAGTTGCGCTCCAGCAGGTTGAGGTCGGTCAGCGTCATGCCGGTGTTCGTGTTGTCCAGGATCCGCATGACGACCTTCTCGCCCCAGACCGTCGGCAGTGTGGCGACCCGGAGGTCGATCTGGCGGCCGCCGTGCACCACGGACATGCGACCGTCCTGCGGCTTGCGGCGCTCGGCGATGTCGATGTCCGACATGATCTTCAACCGCGAGATCACACCGTTCTGGATGCTCTTGGGCGCCGACTGCATGGCATGGAGCACACCGTCGATGCGGTAGCGGACCCGGACATCGTGCTCGGCCGGCTCGATGTGGATGTCGGAAGCGTGGTCCTGGATCGCCTGGCTCACCAGTAGATTCACGAAGCGGACGATCGGGGCGTCGTCGTCCGACGACTCGGAGACGGCGGTGTCCTCCGACGGTGCGGTCTCCTCCTCCAGGGTGGAGGTCAGGTCGCTCAGTTCGTCGTCCGCCCGAATGTACCGGTCGATCGCCGCGCGGAGGTCGGCCTCCTCGGCGACGGCGGCCGCGACGTTCAGTCGTGATGCAGCGCGCACGTCATCGATCGCGAACACGTTGCCCGGGTCCGCCATCGCGACGACGATCATGCCGTCGGCCGTTCCGATGGGCAGGACGGTGTGGCGACGACAGATCGCTCCAGGGATGAGAGCGACGGCCGCGCGGTCGACCGGGTAATCGGCGAGCTCGACGAACGGCAGGCCCGCCTGAGCGGCGCGCGCACGTGCCAGCTGGGAGGAGGAGATGGCGCCGCGCGCCATGAGCTCGCGCACGACGGCCTCATCCGCCGTCGGCTCGGTCGCTACGCGGTCGAGGTATTCGATCGGCAGGTGGCCGTGGAGGATGAGGATCTCGGTCATGGACGCCACACGGACCTCCTTCGGGCGCTGCCTACGCGGGTCGGGGGAACGGCAGACCCCACCGCTCAGGGGCGAGAACTCCCTGGTCGGATGGGCGTAGTCACCCTATTCAGCAGGGAGAACAGGACAACAGACCCGCGTGAGGGTGCCACACCGGTGGGGGGCACCCGCTCGCGGGGCGTGCATCCATCGTCACCGGACGCTCTCACCGCACGCCAGAGTGCCGACACCCGATAATGCGGGTGAAGCCGGCGCCCCCTCAGCCCAGCTTTCCGCGCCGGCTCGCCAGGTACACGAGGATGCCGGCGACGACCGCGCAGCCCATCGTCGTCAGCCAGTACGGGAGGGTCGCGGCGGCGTGGCCGGAGACGGCCTGCGCGATGCCCACGACGAAGCTCACCACGGCGACAACCAGGAGCACGGCTCCGAAGCCGAGCATGGCCCGCCCCGCGGTGTCCGTGTACTGCAAGAGCTGGCGCCACATGCTCCCATTCTCCCAGGTCGACCCCGCGAGATTTGCGCCAAATCGTCGTTATGGCGGCCGCATAATAGAGATTTGGCGCAAATCTCGCGGCGGCGGGGCGAACGGGTAGGGAAAGACGAAGGCCCCCGGCGCAGTGCGCCGGGGGCCTCGTCGTACGGGTACCTGCTTAGTTGTAGGTGCCCGGGGTGTAGTCGTCCGAGCTGAAGCTGTCGAAGTCGACGAAGCTCAGGTCGCTCTCGCTGAACGCGGAGTCGTCGGCGAAGATGCGGTTGGGGTACCGCTCCGCCTTGGCCTCCTCGGTCGCCTCCACGGAGACGTTCCGGTAGCGCGACAGACCCGTTCCGGCCGGGATGAGCTTACCGATGATGACGTTCTCCTTGAGACCGATCAGCGGGTCGGACTTGCCCTCCATGGCCGCCTGCGTCAGGACGCGGGTGGTCTCCTGGAAGGACGCGGCCGACAGCCACGACTCGGTCGCCAGCGAGGCCTTGGTGATACCCATGACCTCCTGACGGGCGGACGCCGTCTTCTTGCCCTCCTGCAGCGCAGCACGGTTGATCTCGTTGTACCGCGAACGGTCGACGAGCTCACCCGGCAGCAGGTCGGTGTCGCCGTGGTCGACGACGGTGACCTTGCGGAGCATCTGGCGGACGATGACCTCGATGTGCTTGTCGTGGATCGGCACACCCTGCGAGCGGTAGACGCCCTGCACGCCGCCCACCAGGTGCTTCTGCACCTCGCGGACGCCCTTGACCCGGAGGACCTCCTTCGGGTCGACGGTGCCGACGATCAGCTGCTGGCCGAGCTCGACGTGCTGTCCGTCCTCCACCAGGAGGGTCGAGCGCTTCAGCACCGGGTAGACGTGCGGCTCGTCGCCGTTGTCCGGGGTCAGGATGACCTTACGGGACTTGTCCGTCTCCTCGATGACGATGCGGCCGGCGGCCTCGGCGATCGGGGACGCACCCTTCGGGGTACGAGCCTCGAACAGCTCCTGGACGCGCGGCAGACCCTGGGTGATGTCGTCCGCGGAGGCCGAACCACCCGTGTGGAACGTACGCATGGTGAGCTGCGTTCCGGGCTCGCCGATCGACTGGGCGGCGATGATGCCGACCGCCTCGCCGATGTCCACCAGCTTGCCGGTCGCGAGCGAACGGCCGTAGCAGGCGGCGCAGACGCCGACCGCCGACTCACAGGTCAGCACGGAGCGGACCTTGATGTCGGTGACGCCGGCGGCGACCAGCTTGTCGATGAGCACGTCGCCCACGTCGTCGCCCGCCTTCGCGACCACGGTGCCGTCCGTGCCGACCGCGTCAGCGGCCAGCGTGCGGGCGAACACCGAGTTCTCGACGTTCGGGTCACGGGTGAGGGCGCCGTCCGCACCGACCGTTGCGATCGGCAGGTCGAGACCCTTGGTCGTGCCGCAGTCGTCCTCACGGATGATGACATCCTGCGAGACGTCCACCAGACGACGGGTCAGGTAGCCCGAGTCCGCCGTACGGAGAGCCGTGTCGGCCAGACCCTTACGGGCACCGTGCGTCGCGATGAAGTACTCCGCCACCGACAGCCCCTCGCGGTACGAGGAGATGATCGGACGAGGGATGATCTCACCCTTCGGGTTGTTCACCAGACCACGCATACCGGCGATGTTGCGGACCTGCAGCCAGTTACCACGGGCACCGGACGTCACCATGCGGTTGATGGTGTTGTCCGCCGGGAAGTTGGCGCGCATGGCCTCGGCCACCTCGTTGGTCGCCTCGGTCCAGATCTTCACCAGCTCCTGGCGACGCTCGAGGTCGGTCGTCAGACCCTTCTCGAACTCGGAGGTGATCTTGGCGGCCTTCTTCTCGTAGCCGGCCACGATCTGCGCCTTGTTCGGCGGGGTCAGGATGTCGCTCAGCGACACCGTGACGCCCGAGCGGGTGCCCCAGTAGAAGCCGGCGTCCTTGATCCGGTCGAGCGCCGCGGCGACCTCCACCTTCGGGTACCGCTCCGCGAGGGCGTTCACGATCGACGAGATCGTGCCCTTGTCGGCGACCTCCTCCACGTAGGGGTAGTCCGCCGGGAGCGTCTCGTTGAAGAGAGCGCGGCCCAGGGTCGTCTCCACGATGGCGGTGATCGGGGTGGCCCCGGTGTCGGCCGCGTCGGACGGAACGTAGTTGTCCAGACGGATCTTCACCTTGGCGTTGAGGTGCAGCGTGCCCTGGTCCTTCGCGAGGATCGCCTCGGAGACCGAGGAGAACGCGCGACCCTCGCCCACAGCGCCCTCGCGGACGGTGGTGAGGTGGTGCAGACCGATGATCATGTCCTGCGAGGGCAGGGTGACCGGGCGGCCGTCCGAGGGCTTCAGGATGTTGTTCGAGGCGAGCATCAGGATGCGGGCCTCGGCCTGAGCCTCCACCGACAGCGGCAGGTGCACCGCCATCTGGTCGCCGTCGAAGTCCGCGTTGAACGCGGCGCAGACGAGCGGGTGGAGCTGGATGGCCTTGCCCTCGACGAGCTGCGGCTCGAACGCCTGGATGCCCAGACGGTGCAGGGTGGGTGCACGGTTCAGCAGCACGGGGCGCTCGCGGATGATCTCCTCGAGCACGTCCCACACCTGCGGGCGCGAACGCTCCACCATCCGCTTCGCGGCCTTGATGTTCTGAGCGTGGCTCAGGTCGATCAGGCGCTTGATGACGAACGGCTTGAACAGCTCCAGAGCCATCTGCTTGGGCAGACCGCACTGGTGCAGCTTGAGCTGCGGACCCACGATGATGACCGAACGGCCCGAGTAGTCCACGCGCTTACCGAGCAGGTTCTGGCGGAAGCGACCCTGCTTGCCCTTCAGCATGTCGCTGAGGGACTTGAGGGCGCGGTTGCCGGTACCGGTGACGGGACGACCGCGGCGGCCGTTGTCGAACAGGGCGTCGACGGCCTCCTGCAGCATGCGCTTCTCGTTGTTCACGATGATCTCGGGAGCACCGAGGTCGAGCAGGCGACGCAGGCGGTTGTTGCGGTTGATCACGCGGCGGTACAGGTCGTTCAGGTCGCTGGTGGCGAAACGGCCACCGTCGAGCTGGACCATCGGGCGCAGCTCCGGCGGGATCACCGGGACGACGTCGAGGACCATCGCGGCCGGCGAGTTGCCGGTCGCCAGGAACGACGAGACAACGCGCAGTCGCTTGATCGCGCGGATCTTCTTCTGGCCCTTGCCGTTGGCGATCTGCTCGCGGAGCAGCTCGGCCTCGGCGGTCAGGTCGAACGCCTGCAGGCGACGCTTGATCGCCTCGGCGCCCATGTAGGCCTCGAAGTACAGGCCGTAGCGGTCGACGAGCTCGTTGAAGTCCGCGTCCTCGGGCTTGAGGTCGCCGACCTTGAGGGTGCGGAACGACTCCCACACACGCTCCAGGCGGGCGATGTCCTCGTCGAAGGACTTGCGGATCTGGCCCATCTCCTTCTCCGCCGTGTCCTTGACACGACGCTTCTGGTCGGCCTTCGCGCCTTCCTCCTCGAGCGCGGCGAGGTCGGTCTCGAGGCGCTGAAGACGCTCGGCGACGCGGGCGTCGCGCTGGTCGGACAGCGTCTTGATCTCGAGGCGCAGCTCGTTCTCGAGGCCGGGGAGGTCGGCGTGACGGCCGTCCTCATCCACCTCGATGACCATGTACGCGGCGAAGTAGATGACCTTCTCGAGGTCCTTCGGCGCCATGTCGAGCAGGTAGCCGAGACGGCTGGGCACACCCTTGAAGTACCAGATGTGCGTCACCGGGGCGGCGAGCTCGATGTGGCCCATGCGCTCACGACGGACGGAGGACTTGGTGACCTCCACGCCGCAGCGCTCACAGACGATGCCCTTGAACCGGACGCGCTTGTACTTGCCGCACGAGCACTCCCAGTCGCGGGACGGTCCGAAGATCTGCTCGCCGAAGAGTCCGTCCTTCTCCGGCTTCAGGGTCCGGTAGTTGATGGTCTCCGGCTTCTTGACCTCGCCATAGCTCCAACGACGGATGTCGTCAGCGGTGGCCAGGCCGATACGCAGCTCGTCAAAAGTTGTTGCGTCGAGCAATGTTCCTTCTCTCCTATGGAAGATTCGTCAGTAGGTCTGGCTGCCGCTTAGATCTCGTCGATCGACGACGACTCGAAGCGGGAGGAGATGTTGATGCCGAGCTCCTCCGCGGCGCGGAAGGCCTCGTCGTCCGAGTCGCGCAGGCTGACCGCCTGGCCGTCGGCCGACAGGACCTCCACGTTCAGGCAGAGGGACTGCATCTCCTTGATGAGCACCTTGAAGGACTCCGGGATGCCCGGCTCCTGGATGTTCTCACCCTTGACGATGGCCTCGTACACCTTCACGCGGCCGAGGATGTCATCCGACTTGATGGTCAGGAGCTCCTGCAGCGCGTACGCGGCACCGTAGGCCTCGAGGGCCCACACCTCCATCTCACCGAAGCGCTGACCACCGAACTGCGCCTTACCACCGAGCGGCTGCTGGGTGATCATCGAGTACGGACCGGTCGAACGGGCGTGGATCTTGTCGTCGACCAGGTGGTGCAGCTTCAGGATGTACATGTAGCCGACCGACACAGGGTCCGGGTACGGCTCGCCGGAGCGGCCGTCGAACAGCTGCGTCTTACCGGAGGAGCCGATCAGGCGGTCGCCGTCGCGGGTCGGGAGGGTCGAGTCGAGCAGACCTGCGATCTCCTCCTCCTTCGCGCCGTCGAACACCGGGGTCGCGACCTTCGTGTTCGGCTCGGCCGAGAAGGCGGCCTCGGGGAGCTCAGCGGCCCACTTCGGCTTGCCCTTGATCTCCCAGCCGTTCTTGGCGATCCACCCGAGGTGGATCTCCAGGACCTGACCGAAGTTCATTCGACCGGGGACACCCAGCGGGTTGAGGATGACGTCGACCGGGGTCCCGTCGGCGAGGAACGGCATGTCCTCGACCGGAAGGATCTTGGAGATGACGCCCTTGTTGCCGTGACGGCCGGCGAGCTTGTCACCCGCGGTGATCTTGCGCTTCTGAGCGATGTAGACCACCACGCGCTGGTTCACGCCGGAGCCGAGCTCGTCGTCGCCGTCCTGCGAGTCGAAGACCTTGACACCGATGACGGTGCCCTCCTCGCCGTGCGGGACCTTGAGGGAGGTGTCGCGCACCTCGCGGCTCTTCTCGTTGAAGATCGCGCGGAGCAGGCGCTCCTCGGCCGACAGCTCGGTCTCGCCCTTCGGCGTGACCTTGCCGACGAGGATGTCGCCGGGGCGCACCTCGGCGCCGATGCGGATGATGCCGCGCTCGTCGAGGTCGGCCAGGAGGTCCGGGCTGACGTTCGGGAGGTCGCGGGTGATCTCCTCCTTGCCGAGCTTGGTGTCGCGGGCGTCGACCTCGTACTCCTCGATGTGGATCGAGGAGAGGGTGTCGTCCTTCACCAGGTTCTGGCTGAGGATGATCGCATCCTCGAAGTTGTGACCCTCCCACGGCATGAACGCGACGAGCAGGTTCTTGCCGAGCGCGAGCTCGCCGTTCTCGGTCGCGGGACCGTCGGCGACGACCTCGCCCTGCTCGATGCGGTCGCCCTCGTCCACGATCACGCGGTGGTTGTAGGACGTGCCCTGGTTCGAGCGGTCGAACTTGCGCAGGTAGTAGGTCTGGTACGTGCCGTCGTCCGCCTGGACGGTGACCGCGTCGGCCGAGACCTCGGTGACGACACCGGACTTCTCGGCGGTGATCACGTCACCGGCGTCGATGGCCGCGTAGCCCTCCATACCGGTTCCGACGACCGGGCTCTCCGAGCGGAGCAGCGGCACCGCCTGGCGCTGCATGTTCGCACCCATGAGGGCTCGGTTGGCGTCGTCGTGCTCGAGGAAGGGGATCAGCGACGTACCGACCGACACCATCTGGCGCGGCGAGACGTCCATGTAGCCGATCTCCTCGGCGGGGATCAGGTCGACCTCGCCGCCCTTCTGACGGGCGAGGACGCGCTCCTCCACGAAGTGGCCGTTCGCGTCGAGCGGGGCGTTCGCCTGCGCGACGACGAAGTCGTCCTCTTCGGAGGCCGTGAGGTAGTCGATCTGGTCGGTGACCCGGCCGTCGACGACCTTGCGGTACGGCGTCTCGATGAAGCCGAAGGAGTTGATCCGCGCGAACGACGCGAGCGAGCCGATCAGACCGATGTTCGGGCCTTCCGGCGTCTCGATCGGGCACATGCGGCCGTAGTGCGACGGGTGGACGTCACGGACCTCGACGCCGGCACGCTCACGGCTCAGACCACCGGGGCCGAGCGCGGAGAGGCGACGCTTGTGGGTCAGACCCGCGAGCGGGTTGTTCTGGTCCATGAACTGCGACAGCTGCGACGTTCCGAAGAACTCCTTGATCGCCGCGACGACGGGTCGCACGTTGATCAGGGTCTGCGGCGTGATCGCCTCGATGTCCTGCGTGGTCATGCGCTCGCGGACGACGCGCTCCATGCGGGAGAGACCGGTGCGGACCTGGTTCTGGATGAGCTCGCCGACGGCGCGGATGCGACGGTTGCCGAAGTGGTCGATGTCATCGATGTCGAGGCGGATGTCCGTCTCGACGCCGTTGCGGAGACCCTTGATCGTGGTCTGGCCGTCGTGCAGGGCGACCAGGTACTTGATCGTGGCGATGATGTCCTGGACGGTCAGCACCGACTCCGACAGCGGGGCCTCGAGGCCGAGCTTGCGGTTGATCTTGTAACGGCCGACCTTGGCGAGGTCGTAGCGCTTCGGGTTGAAGTAGAAGTTGTCGAGCAGCGCACGCGCGGCCTCGGCGGCGACCTGCTCGCCCGGACGCAGCTTGCGGTAGATGTCCTTGAGCGCCTCCTCCTTGGTGAGGATGGCGTCCTTCTCGAGGGTCAGCTCGATGGACTGGTACCCGGCGAACTCGGAGAGGATCTCCTCGCTGGTGAGGCCGAGGGCCTTCAGGAACACCGTGACCGACTGCTTGCGCTTGCGGTCGATGCGGACACCGACCTGGTCGCGCTTGTCGATCTCGAACTCGAGCCACGCACCGCGGCTCGGGATCACGCGTGCCGAGAAGATGTCCTTGTCGGACGTCTTGTCGGGGGTGGCCTCGAAGTACACGCCCGGGGAGCGGACGAGCTGCGAGACGACGACACGCTCGGTGCCGTTGATGATGAAGGTGCCCTTCTCGGTCATGAGCGGGAAGTCGCCCATGAAGACCGTCTGGGTCTTGATCTCACCGGTGAGGTGGTTCATGAACTCGGCCTCGACGTAGAGCGGGGCAGCGTAGGTCTTGCCCTTCTCCTTGCACTCGTCGATCGAGTACTTCTTCTCCTCGAGGAACGGGTTCGTGAACGAGAGCTGCATGGTCTCGCCGAGGTCCTCGATGGGAGAGATCTCCTCGAAGATCTCCTCGAGGCCCGTGTTGGCGGGAAGATCCTGACGGCCCTGGGCCTCGGCTTCTGCGACGCGAGCCTTCCACGCGTCGTTGCCGACCAGCCAGTCGAAGCTCTCGGTCTGCAGTGCGAGCAGATCGGGAACGGTCAGGGTGTCCGTGATCTTGGCGAAGGAGAGTCGGGATGCGGCTCGTCCGTTCTTGGGTGTCTTGTCGGTGTTGGTTGCGTTGCGCGCAGCAGCCAAGGAAATAACCTCCGGGGCCCCGTCGGGCCAGTTACTGTCGGTCGTGTATCTATCAGGACGAGAACTCCCAGTCACGTCGCGCTGCCGTATCTGACCCGAAAGAACGGGCCCAGGCACACGCGGAGAAAGTCAGAGCCGACCGCAATATGAAGGCAGAAGTTTGACTGGGAGCGCAAAGAACAACTATATGTCAATCGGACGCGCCGTGTCCAGTCTTTTCTTGACCGGAGACACGTCCTGATGTATAACGCGACTCTCGCGGTGCTATTCCCGGGGCTCCCCGGCCGGAGATCCGGCCGGATTCAGCGCCGGCGCGGGTGGTACGTCGGAAGGGTGTCGACGGTCGCGATGACAGCCTCTTCGCGGGATCGCGGAGCCCAGCCGAGCACGGTGATCGCCTTCTGCGCAGTGGCGCGCCGCGCCGTCCCGATGTCGGGGAGGGAGTCGCGGACGCGGCGGCTGAACGGGGCGACCGCTCGCAGCATCCACTCGGGCATGAGCTTGGTGCTGACCCGTCGGCCTGCCGCCTCGCCGAGATGACCGCGGATGAGCAGCGCGACCTCCTGCGCCGACATGACCTCGCCGGCGATGGCGAGGAAACGCTGCCCGGCGGCCTCCGGCCCCGTCATGGCGAGGAGGTGCAGGGCGGCGACGTCGCGCACGTCGACGATGCCGAAGTGCACGTCGGGAAGGCGCGGGAGACGTCCCTCCTTCACCAGGCGCACCAGTTCGACCGACGTCGAGATGTCCGGGCCGAGCACCGGGCCGAGGATGCCGACCGGGTTCACGGTGGCGAGCTCGAGGCCTCCGCCCTCCGCCGCGACGAAGGCCCACGCCGCGCGCTCGGCGATGGTCTTCGACTGCACGTACGGGCTCAGCCGGCGGCCGCTGTCGAGGTCGGTCCAGTCCTCCTCGGTGAAGGGCCGGTCGGTCGGCGGATGCCCGTAGCCGATCGCCGCGAAGGATGAGGTGAGCACGACGCGCTCGACGCCGCCGTCCCGGGCGGCACGCAGCACGCGCAGGGCGCCGTCGCGTGCCGGGACGATCAGGTCGTCCGCGTCCTTCGGCTGGGAGGAGGGGAACGGCGAGGCGACGTGCAGGACGAACCGGCAGCCGGCGACGGCGTCGGCCCATCCGTCATCGGTGGTCAGGTCGGCGATGGCGAACTCGAGCCGGTCGCCCGGGTCGTCGACACCGCCCGCCGCGAGCTGCTGCCGGACGTCCGCGGCCCGCGCGGGAGTGCGGATCGTGGTGCGAACCCGGTAGCCGGCGTCGAGCAGCGCGAGGATGCAGTGCGCGCCGAGGAATCCGGAGCCGCCGGTCACGAGCACCAGGTCGGCCGGCGGGGTGGAGGGCGGCGTTGCCGCGTTCGGGTCGCTCACTCCCCCATCCTTCCCCGGGGGCGTGCCGTTGGGAAGCGGCGCGGGCGACCCGTCAGGAGCGGACGAGCGCGATCGCCTGCGCGCGGTCGCGCACGGCGAGCTTGGCGAAGATCGCGTTGATGTGCGTCTTGACCGTCGCGACGCTGACGAAGAGGGAGCGCGCGATCTCGGCGTTGCTCAGTCCGTCGCCGATCAAGGCGAGCACCTCGGCCTCGCGCCGAGTCAGGGAGGGGAAGCGGGCGAGCAGGGCGCCCGCCGCATCCACCTCGGCGACGGGAGCGGGCGCAGCGCCGGTGAGCGCGCCGATGACGCGAGCGCCGACCTCCGGAGCAAGCGTCGTCTGCCCGCTGGCGACGGCACGCACGGCCGCGGCGAGCTCGGAGCGGCCGGCGTCCTTCGTCAGATAGCCGCGCGCCCCCGCCCGCAGCGCACCGACGATCGACTCGTCGTCGGCGTACGTGGTGAGGATGAGCACCGCGGTCTCCGGTGCGACCTCGCGCACGCGGGCGGTCGCCCCCGCGCCGTCGAGCACCGGCATCCGGAGGTCCATGAGCAGGACATCGGGATGCGCGGCCACGGCGAGCGCGACCGCCTCCTCGCCGTCGGCGGCTTCGCCGACAACCTCGATGTCGGGCAGCAGGCCGAGCACGGTGACCAGGCCGTCGCGGATGATCGCCTGGTCGTCGGCGACCGCGACCCGGATGCGCGCCTCGCCGGTCACCGCAGCATCGCCTCCGCCGTCAGGACGAACCGGCCGTCGACTACTGCGGCCTGAACCGAGCCACCGGACGGCAGCGCGGCGAAGCGCTCGCCCATCCCCTCGAGCCCGTAGTGGCCGCCGGATGCGGCGAGCGCCGACTTCGGGGATCCGACCGCGTCGGCGGGGGTCGCCCGGAGCGGATTGGAGACGATGATGCGCACGCGGTCATCCTGCCAGACCAGCTCGGCCGCGACGGGTTCGCCGGGCGCATGCTTTCGGGCGTTGCTCAAGGCCTCCTGAAGGGCGCGCTGCAGCGCCTCGGCCTGCTGCGCGGTGAGGTCCGTGCCGTCGCCCGTCACCCGGAGCTCCGCCCGCCCGCCGAGCGAGCGGTGCGCCGCGATCAGGTCGTCCAGGGCCGCCAGGAGCGCGGCGGCCGGCACCGGTTCCGCGCCAGCGGGCTCCGGGTCGCGCAGGGCGGCGACGGCGCGACGGGCCTCACCGAGCCCGTCGGCGGCCAGGCCGCGGGCAGCGACCACTCGCGAGCGGGCGCCGTCGGTGTCGCCGGACTCGAGGAGCGCATCCACCGCATCCAGCTGGATGACGAGCCCGCCGAGGCTGTGCGCCAGGACGTCATGGAGGTCGCGTGCGATGGCGATGCGCGACGCCTCCTCCTTCATCGCGACCGCGCGCTCGCGGAGGAGAACCGCCTGCTCTTCCGCCACCCGGAACTGCCGCCGGCTGAGACCGGCGAAGACGCCGAGCAGCATCCCGCCCATCATGCCGAGGAGGTTCGGGATGTCGGTCCCGCTGGGAACGGCGCCGACCGCGACCAGGGCGATGCCGACGCCGCCGACGAGCAGTCCGAGCCACAAGGGATCCCGCGGGTCGCCGAGCACGACGAGCACGCCGATCGCGGCGGGGACGACCGTGAGACCGTCCGTGGGCGCCCCGACCAGGGCGCCGACGACCACGACGACCACCGCGCAGGCGAAAGCGGTGCGGCGGAGTCCCGCCTTCGCCAGCGCGCTGCGCACCACCCACAGCACGACGGAGATCAGCCCGAGGACGAGCACCCACACCGGGCGATGCTCGGTGTGGGTGCGGATCAGCGCGTAGCCGATGGCCCCGGCGCCGACGGCAGTCAGGGCCAGGGCGAGCCAGCTGGGGCGGACGGAGACGTTCACTCGACCATCATGCTGCCCGAGGCCTCCGCGCGCCGCCGGTTCACGCGGCGAGGGCGGCGTGACGGTCGAGGCGCGCGGCGAACACCGCGGTGCGGGCGAGCCGGTTCGCCGCGAAGACCAGCAGGATGATGCCGGTCGCGGCCACCAGGTGCGACCCGGCCTGGGCGGCGAGCACGTCCACCCCGACGCGGACCGCGATGACGGCCACCCACAGCACCAGACCGAACACGCCGGTGCGCGACTCGTAGACGGCCACCTCGGACGGGTTCTTGCCGACGACCGGCTCCGGCAGGCGGCGGAAGTGGGCGATCCCGCCGATCCACGCACCGATGGCGAGGGAGAGCACGACCTCGCCGGCGACCACCGCGATGTCGAGCGGGGTGATGGTCGTCGGCTTCACCTGCTGCACGAGTTGCACCGCGCCGACGACGGCGAGGATGACGGGCATCCGCCACATCTTCGCGACCACCACGGGCCGCCAGGTCAGCTGCCGATAGCCGACCCATCCGATGAGCAGCAGGATGAGGAGAGCGTTGCCGAGGGTCTGGACGGTCATGATCGCCTTTCGGAAAGAGCGGATGCTGGGCGGAGCCTGCCGGAGTATCCGGCACCACTCCAGCGTCGCGCCCCGCTGTTCCGGGCGGCACCGCCTGCGGGTGGAGGCCGGGTGGAGATCGCGGGTGGAGGTCACGCGTGGAGATCGCGGCGCTTCCGCGCGCATCCACCGCGACTAGGCTGCCGGTGTGTCTCCGAACCCGACCCCCCAGAACCCCTCGGTCGTCCTCTCGGAGAGCGGCTACCTGGCGACCGTGGAGCCCGACCGGTTCGTGCCCGGCGCCTACCAGCTCGTCGTCGACGGCACCCCGCAGTCGCACGTCAACCTCGACGACCCGTCCCAGCTCTTCTTCGAGTACATCCAGCGGATGGGCAACGTCATCGACCTGATCGGCGACCCCGGCCAGCCCATCACGGCGGTGCACCTCGGGGCGGGTGCGCTGACGCTCCCCCGGTACATCGCCTACACGCGCCCCGGTTCACGGCAGCAGGTCGTGGAGCTGGAGAGCCGCCTGGTGGACCTGGTGCGCGAGCAGCTGCCGCTCCCCCGCTACGCCCAGATCCGCATCCGCCACGGCGACGCGCGCGAGGTCGTCGGCAAGCTGCCGAACGGCTTGCGCGGCGAGGTCGATCTGCTGGTGGTGGACATCTTCAGCGGGTCGCGCACGCCCGCCCACGTCACGAGCGCCGAGTTCTACCGCTCGGCGGTCTCGCTGCTCAAGCCGGACGGCATCGTGCTCGTGAACGTCGCGGACGGACCGCCGCTCAGCTTCGCCCGCAGCCAGGTGTCGACGCTCGGCTCCGTCGTCGAGAATGTCGCGGCGCTCGCCGAGACGCAGGTGCTGAAAGGCCGTCGCTTCGGGAACGTCGTGCTGGTCGGATCGAACTCGCCGCTCCCCCTGGAGTGGCTGCCGCGCCTGCTGGCGAGCGGGCCGCATCCCGCGAAGGCCGTGGCGGGCGAGGAGCTGCGGACGTTCGCCGCGGGCGCGCCGATCGTGACCGACGCGACCAGCGTGCCGTCGCCGCCTCCCGCGCGCAGCATTTTCCAAAGCGGCACCCGCCGCGACTAGCGCCACGCCTCGCGGTCAGGCGTGCCGGAAGGACACCGACTGACCCGGACGCAGCTGGGCGAACGCATCGAGCGAGCCGTCGGCCACCACGGCGATCACCGGGTACCCACCGGTGACGGGATGGTCGGCGAGCAGCACGGTCGGGCGGCCGTCGGGCGAGACCTGCACGGCGCCGGCGACCATCGGCTCGCTCGGGAGCTCGCGACGGATCGCCCGCTCCAGCAGCGGATCGGGATGCGGCGTGACGCCCGCCGCGTGCGCGGGCGTCCGCACGGGGTCGAGCCGCGCGCCGATGCGGTCGCTCTCGGCGGCGACGCGCCACTCGACGGAGAAGAAGGACTCCAGTGCCCGATGGGTGAACCAGTCGGCCCGAGGGCCCGGGTGAGCGCGCACCTCGACGCCCTCGGGCGTCGGGTCGGCAACCGGGACGAAGTCCAGCAGTGGAAGATCGGAGCCGGGATGCTCGCCGATCGGCACCAGCTCGCCCGCCTGCAGAGGTGCCGGCCCGAGACCGGCCAGCGTGTCGCGGGAGCGTGACCCGAGCACCGGCATCACAGCCACCCCGCCGCGCACGGCCAGGTACCAGCGCAGTCCGGCCGTCGCGGACCCGATCCGCAGGAGCTGTCCGGGCCGCGCCCGCACAGCCTGGTGCGCATCCACCGGGCGATCGTCGAGGAGCAGCGGGCCGGTCGCTCCGGTAACGGCGAACCAGGTGTCGCGCTCGAAGCGCGCCTCGAACCCGCCGAGGAGCACCTCGAGCCCGGCGTCGCCCTCGTCATTGCCCAGCAGCCGGTTGCCCAGCCGCAGCGCGCCGCGGTCGAGGGCACCCGACCGGCCGACGCCGAGGGCGGCGAAGCCGGGGCGCCCGAGGTCCTGGACGAGCGCGAGGGCGCCCGGACTCAAGATGCGCAGGCCGCTCATCGCACCTCCCGGAAGCGTACGACCGCTCCCGGCCGGAGCAGCGCGGGAGGATCGGCCGTCTCATCCCAGAGCGTCGCGTCGGTGCGGCCGATGAGTTGCCAGCCGCCCGGGCTCGACCGTGGGTAGACACCGCTGAACGTCCCTGCGAGGCCGACCGACCCCGGCGGCACCGCCGTGCGCGGCGTCGCTCGGCGCGGGACCTCCAGCGCGTCCGCGCCCGCCGGGCCGTCGCTCACGAGGTAGGCGAAGCCGGGCGCGAAGCCGCCGAATGCGACGCGCCACGGGGTGCCGGTGTGGAACGCGACGACCTCCGCCTCGGTCCGCCCGGTGAGCCGGGCGACCTCCGCGAGGTCGTCGCCGTCGTAGCGGACGTCGAGCTCGACGACCCGCTCCTCGACCGCCCCGGCGGGAAGCGGCGCGGTGCGCTCGACCCAGCCGCGGGCGGCGTTGAGCGAGAGGATGCGCGGCTCGACCACGACCGCGATCGTGCGGGCGGCGGGCACCAGCTCCACGACGCCGTCCGGCCGCGAGGCGTCGAGCCCGCGGAACAGCGCGAGCACGGCATCCAGCCCGCCCAGCTCCACGAGCAGGGCGTGGTCGCCGTAGGGCAGGATGCGCGCGGTCACGCGAACGGCTCCACACTCACGCCCGCCCCCGCGAGCGCATCGCGTACGGCCAGCGCCATCGCGACCGCGCCCGGGGTGTCGCCGTGGACGCACAACGAGTCGACTCGGACGGGGATGTCGGTGCCGTCGGCGGCGACGACGCGGCCCTCGGTGACCATGCGCACGGCCCGCGCGGCGATCTCCCCGTCATCGGAGAGCAGCGCGCCCGGTTCGGTGCGCGGCACCAGCGTGCCGTCCGAGCGGTAGCCGCGGTCGACGAACGCTTCGCGAACGAACCGGACCCCCGCCTCGCCGGCCGCCTGCTCGACGGCGGAGCCGGCCAGTCCGAGCAGGGCGAGCGTCGGGTCGAAGGCGACCACCGCATCCACCACGGCCCGTGCCTGACCCGCGTCGTGCACGATGCGGTTGTAGAGGGCGCCGTGGGGCTTCACGTAGCGCACGGAGGTTCCGGCCACCCGGGCGAGGCCGGCGAGCGCGGCGAGCTGGTACAGCACCTCGTCGCGGAGCTCGCCGGCGGGCACGTCCATCGCACGCCGCCCGAATCCCGCGAGGTCACGATAGGAGACGTGGGCGCCGACGGTCACGCCGTTCGCGGCGGCCTCGCGGCAGGTCGCGAGCATCGTCGACGGGTCGCCGGCGTGGAACCCGCAGGCCACGTTGGCACTGGAGACCACCCGCAGCAGTGCGGCGTCGTCGCCCATCGACCAGGCGCCGAACGACTCGCCGAGGTCGCTGTTGAGGTCGACGGTACGGCTCATGCCCCTATTGTGGCGTGCGCCCCGGGCCCGCGGGCCGCACGGGCGCGGTGCGCACGCACCTTCGCGCGGTTGCCGCAGCGCTGCATCGAACACCAGCGCCGGGTACCGCTGCGCGAGGTGTCGAGGTAGACGAGCTCGCAGTCGTCGGCCGAGCACTCGCGGATGCGTCCGTCGACGTCCGGGCCGAAGAGGCGCACCGCATCCCGCGCGATGGTGCCGAGGGCCTGATGCGGACGCGCGTTCGTGCGCCCCGCCTGGCGGCCGCCACCGGCGAGGACCGGCGGGATGTCGGGAGTCGCCGCGAAGAGGTTGACCACGTCGATGTCGTCGGGCGACAACTCGTCGCCGCGGCTGGCCTGCCGGGCGAGGCGGCCGATCGCGGTCCGGAGGGTGCGGGCGTCGCGGAACTCGCGGTCCCCCGCCGTCGGCGCGACCTCGGGGAACCTCTCGACCAGCCACGCGTTGAGGCCGTGGGCGTCGCGGACGGCGTGCCGGTCGGGGTCGGCGTCGCCGTCGGCCGCGTGCGCGAACTCACCGGTGTAGGCGAAGTCGAGCGCGAGCGACCCGGAGTCGAACCACCAGCGCTGACCGTCGCTCGGTTCCATCCACTGACCGGTGCCTCGGGTGAGAATCGCTTCCGTCGCCATGTAACCAACATAGTCGGTTACCGCGGGCCTCCCGGCGCAGGCGTCGCGTCCACCAGCCTAGCCCGCCGGCCGGCCACCGCTCGTGGGTCGCAACACGCCGTTATGGGCGCGCCGTAACGGCGCGTTGCGACCCACGGACGGCCGAGCAGCGGACCGGAAGGGGCCAGCGACGCCCTGGCATACTGGGCGGATGACCGCCACCCGCCCGGACCCGACCGCTCCGCTCGAAGGCGTGACCGTCCGCCTGCGCGCACTCACCCTCGACGACCTGCCGGATCTGTTCGACGCGATCGGGCATCCCGAGGTCTTCGCCGGAGGCTGGGGAGGCGGTCCAGCGGCCTATCGCGACACCTACGAGGAGTGGCGCGAGTTCATCCTCCGCTACCTCGCCTGGGACACCGCGAACGTGACCGCCGTCGTGCTCCGCGACGGCGACCGGTTGGTCGGCACGACCACGCTGGGCGACTTCGACCTGGCCAACCGCTCCGCCCACATCGGCTGGACGGCGTACGCGCCCGAGACCTGGGGCACGCTGGTGAACGCCGAGACCAAGCGACTGCTGCTCGGGACGGCGTTCCACCACGGCTTCGAGCGAGTCAAACTGCAGGCGGATGTGCTCAATGCGCGGTCCCGCGCCGCGATCCTCCGCCTCGGCGCGCAGTTCGAGGGCGTCCTGCGTCACACCCAGCTGCGCGCGGACGGGACCTGGCGCGACACGGCCGTGTACTCCATCCTCAGCGAGGAATGGCCGAGCGTGCGGGACGGCCTGGACGCTCGCCTCGGCGTCGCGCACGCCTGACGGCATCGCCGCGTACGGCCGACAGGGCCGCTACTCGGTCGCTGCCGCCGCGGCCGTACGCCGCTGCGCCGGCGACACCTCGCGGTGCTGCCACGAGATGAGGTTCGCCGCATCGAAACGGCGGCTGCACGCACCGCAGGCGAGCGCGCGCGCCGGCTTCCGGTAGCGATAGTGCGTGTGCCCGTTCGGGCAGGTGCCCACCCATGGTGCCAGGTCGTCGGCGATCGCCCCACCGTGCAGGCGCTTGCCCTCGTATCCGAGGTCGAGTGCGATGGCGCGCCAGCGCGGCCCGTGCCCGGCGCGGGAGCCGGCGAGCGCGTGGGCCACCTCGTGGAGGAGGATCTGGTGGATCTCGTCGTCCTCGTACCGCGCCGCCAGGTACCGCGAGACCGTGATCCGCTTCGACGTGTAGTTGCAGAGGCCGGCGCGCGTCTTGGCGTTGTCGAAGCCGAAGCTCCACACGGCCGGGTCGAGGTGGAGGGCGATCAGCGCCTCCGCCCACCGGCGCACACGGTCGAGTTCGGCCATCAGCGACGGGTCCCGTCCGGAGCGCTCCCTACCTCCATGACGTGCATCCTACGCGTGATCGGGGTCGCCCTCGCCGCGCTCCCCGCGCGCGGCTCCGCGCTGGGCGTCGAGCGCCGACTGCACGACGGCGACCGCGGTCAGCGCCGCCTGGATCTCGGCCGGCGACGCGCCGAGCTTCTCGCGCAGGAAGACGGCAGCAGTCATGTCCGCGAGCGCATTCTCGTAGTCGCCGGTGTCGAAGTACACCTTGCCCCGGCTCTGGATGGCGAACGCCTCCAGCGCGGTCCACTCGCGACCGCGCGCCTCGTCGACGCATCCGGTCAGCTCCACGACGGCCTCATCGGACTTGCCCTGGTACTGCAGCACCTGGGCACGGCGGATGCGCGCTCCGAGCAGCTGCTCGCGGTCGCCGGTGAAGCGCGCCTGACGGACCGCTTCGTTGCCGATCTCGATCGCCTCGTCGAGCCGGCCCAGCAGCCGCAGCAGAACGGTCTTCTCGTTGAGCGCGCTGAGACTGCGCAAGCTGCCCAGCTCCTCCAGACGCTCGCCGGCAGCGCGCAGATCGACGCGTTCGCGCAGGGTGGTCGGATCGTATCCGAGGATGATGCTCAGGGTTCTGCTCCCGATCGGTGGTTCCCCCCAAGACTACCCGCAGGAGCGGCCGCACCCGGGTGAAGGTCAGCCGGGGCGTTTGACCGCCTGCGCGGGAACAAGCGGCACCTCGACGAGCCGGTCGTCGCCGGAGCGGGGCGAACCGCGCCCGTCGGTGTTGTTCGTGAGCAGCCACAAGCGGTCACCGACGGCGACCACGTCGCGCAGCCGGCCGAGCTCGCCCTCGAAGAACGGTGCCGCTGTCACCGGGGCGGCGCCATCGGTCGGCCAGGCGGTCCACAGCCGCTCGCCGCGCAGTGCAGCCAGGAAGATCGTGTCGCCGACGACCGCGAGGCCGCTGGGGCTCGCCGCGTCCGTCGGCCACTGGTACACCGGGTCCGTGTACTTCGGGTCGCCCCCGACGCCCTCGACGGTGGGCCATCCGTAGTTCGAGCCCGGACGGATGATGTTGAGCTCGTCCCAGGTGTTCTGGCCGAACTCGCTCGCCCACATCGTGCCGCGCGAATCCCAGCCGATCCCCTGCGGGTTGCGGTGCCCGTACGACCAGACCGGCGAGCCGGGGAACGGGTTGTCTCCCGGCACCTGTCCCTCCGGCGTGATCCGCAGGATCTTGCCGCCGAGCGAGGCGACGTCCTGGGCGTTGCCCGGGTTCGAGGCATCGCCGGCGGTGACGTAGAGCATCCCGTCGGGGCCGAACGCGAGCCGTCCGCCGTCGTGGTTCGACGCCTTCGGGATGCCGGTGAGCACGGGCTCCGGCGCCCCGATCGCGTAGCTGCCCGGCACCCCGGACAGGGGCAGCCGCACGACCCGGTTGTCGTCGGCGGTGGTGAGGTACGCGTAGAGGTACTTCGGTGCGGACTCGGCCTGCACCGCGAGCCCGAGCAGGCCGCTCTCGCCGGTGTGGACGACGCCGGGGACGGTGCCGACCGTGCGGAGTCCGCCCTGCGGCAGCCGCTCCCGGATGGTGCCCGAGTCGCGCTCGCTGATCAACGCCGACCCGCTCGGCAGCGGGACGACCGACCAGGGCGACTCCAGCCCTGTCTCGAGCACGGTCGTCCGCCCGCTCGGCTGCCAGGGGATCGCGGCGACCGCAGCCGAGGTGCCGGTCGGCCGCGGCGTCGCTGTGGGCGTGCGCGTGACCGTCGGCGTCCGAGTCGGGGTCGAGCATCCCGCCAGAACGAGCACGGCCGCCGTCAGTGCCAGGAGGCTCAGGCGGCGGCCGTGACGGAACATCGCGACTCCCGGTCGTCAGTCGACGACGCGGACGTCCTTCCAGAACGCGACGTAGTTGCTGTAGTCCTTGCCCACCCGGTCGAAGGAGCTCGGGTACGGAGTGGGATAGCTCCACGCGCGATCCTGCAGCAGACCGTCATCCGACTTCACGGAGAAGTACTGGCACTCGCCCTTCCACGGACACGTGTAAGGGGTGGCGCTCTCCACGAGGTACTCGGAGTTGACGCTCGCCGGAGGGAAGTACCAGTTGCCCTCGATGCGGATGAGGTCCTCCTGCGGGGCCTCGGCGATCACGGTGTCGTTCAGCACGGCTTTCATCGATTGAAACCTCCTGTTGACGGCAACGTACGCCGACGGGCGATCATTCCGCCGGGAGCGCACCGTTCTGCCGGGGAGCTCGGAGCACCGTCACAGCGTCGGACGAGTCGAGCCGTCCGGCGGGGGCGATGTCGGCCGGGCCGGCGCCCGCGGCCACCCGCTCCTGGCCTGACACGGACGCCGTCAGCAGGTGCGCGACAGCGCCCCGCAGACCGGTGAACGCCGCGCAGGCCGCCGCAGCCTCCGGCGAGGAGTAGTCGATGCCGACGGAGGCGAGCGCATCCACCAGGGCACCCGCGGCCAGCAGGTCCTCCACGGCGAAGCGGGTCGAGCCGGACGGGGTCGCACCTCCGGCGGCCACGAGGGCGATCATCGCGCGCCGGCCGAGACGGACCTGCTCGGCGAGGATCCAGCGGGCGACGGCGGTGGCGTCGGTCAGTCCGGCGGCCAGCACGGCGCCGTCGCCGGGCAGCTCGGGCGCAGGAGTGTCGGCCAGCGCATCCACCCACACCACCACATCGGCATCGGCCGCGACGGCGGCGGCGCCATCGGCCGCCCAGTCGAACCGCACCTGGTACTTGGCCTGGCGGTGCGCGGCCGGGATCTCGGCGGAGATCGTGTCGGAGTCGAGAGGGGTCGGCTGAGTCACCGGGCCATCGTAATGCGGTGGTCGCCGCGTCGCGGCCGTGTTTCGCCCGGTGACGGACGCATCTGCCGGCGGATCAGCTCGAAGTCGTGCCGGGACAGCTCGATGAGCCCGCGGCGCAGCTGGTAGCCCCAGTCCGGCTTGTCGCGCGTGAAGTCGAGGGCGCCGAGCAGCGGCCGGATGGGCGTCGCCACGGCGTCGTGATCCCACTCGACCCGTCGCCGCCACGGCTTGAAGTCCGACGCCGGACCCTGCATCGCCGGCCCCTGCGTCACCTGGAACACGTCGTCATCGGCCAGGCGGCCCACCGCCGTGAACTGCTTGAGCGGCTCGCCATCCGGATACGTCGCCCGCGGCGAGTAATACACGAAACCGTCGGCCGGACCCATCCGCTCCAGGGGAGCCCGGGCGCCGTGGTTGACCTGGGCGAAGCCGCCGGCGACGCCACGCAGCACGTGATCGAGCTGCACAACGCCCAGCCAGTAACGGATCGCCATGCTCCCGTTGTAGCGCACACCACCGTCACTCGTGTCGAAAGCGCCGCATCCCATTCGACGCATGGATGACTCCAGACGTGTTCGACGAGAGGATGGGACCATGCGTTTCGTGCTGATGGCACAGGCCGAGGAGGGCGACGGCGTCGAGCCCGCCGTGCCGGACCGTGCCGCCCTCGACCGCTACGAGCAGGATCTGGTGCGCGCCGGAGTGCTGCTCGCGGCCGAGGCCCTCGAGCCGACGGGTGGCTGCGCGCGCATCCACTTCGACGGCGAGGACCGCACCCTCGACCGCTCGCCGGGCCCGTCGGCCGCCCGGGTGACCGGACTGTGGATGCTGCAGACCGCCGGCGAGGAGGAGGCGCTCGAGTGGGCCCGACGGCTGCCGCTGACGCGCGGCAGCGTCGAGGTGCGCCGGGTGGCGGGCGACGTGGGCCGATGACCGACGAGCGCGAACGACTCGACGAGACCCGCCGCACCGTCGAATCGGTCTGGCGCATCGAGTCCGGACGCCTGATCGCCGGGCTCGCGCGCACCACCGGCGATGTCGGGCTGGCCGAGGAGCTTGCTCAGGATGCGCTCGTCGCCGCCCTCGAGCAGTGGCCGGAGACGGGAATCCCGCGCAACCCCGGAGCGTGGCTGACGACGGTCGCGAAGCGCCGCGCGGTCGACGGCTGGCGCCGGCGGGAACGCCTCGACGACCGGTACGCCGCCATCGCGCACGACCTCGAACAGGAGCTCGGCTCGGACGATCCGGCACGCGTCGCGCAAGAGCCGATCGGCGACGACCTGCTCCGGCTCGTCTTCGTCGCGTGCCACCCGGTCCTCCCCCAGGCGTCGCGGGTCGCGCTGACCCTGAAACTGCTCGGCGGCCTCTCGACCGAGGAGATCGCCCGGGCCTTCCTCGTCCCGCCGGCGACCATGGCCCAGAGGATCGTCCGCGCCAAGCGCACCCTGAGCGCTGCGGGGGTGCCGTTCGAGGTGCCCGAGCGGGCGGAGTTCCCCGAGCGGCTGGCCTCCGTTCTCGAGGTCGTCTATCTGATCTTCAACGAGGGCTACTCGGCCACGGCCGGCGACGACTGGATGCGGCCGGACCTGTGCCGGGAGGCGCTGCGGCTCGGCCGGGTGCTCGCCGAACTGACACCGAGGGAGCCCGAGGTGCACGGGCTGGTCGCGCTGATGGAGTTCCAGGCGTCCCGGCTCGGAGCGCGCACGGCCGAGGACGGCAGCCCCATCCTGCTGCAGGACCAGGATCGCGCCCGCTGGGACCGCCTCCTCATCGGCCGCGGCGTCGCGGCCCTGGAGCGCTCCGACGCCCTGCGCCTCAGCAGGCGGCCGCCCGCCAGCCGCGGGCCGTACGCGCTGCAGGCGGCCATCGCCGCGTGCCACGCCACCGCACCGACCCCGGAGGCGACCGACTGGGAGGAGATCGTCGCGCTGTACAGCGCGCTCGGTGAGCTGCACCCGTCCGCCGTGGTCGAGCTCAACCGCGCGGTCGCGCTGTCGATGGCGTACGGGCCGGAGGCCGGGCTCGAAGTCGTCGACCGGCTGGCGATCGAAGGCGCCCTGGAGTCGTACCACCTGCTCCCGTCGGTGCGCGCCGACCTGCTCCTCCGCCTCGGCCGACGCGACGAGGCCAGGCAGGAGTTCCAGCGCGCCGCCGCGATGACCGGCAACGCCCGCGAACGGGAGCTGCTGCTGGCGCGGGCCGAGGAAGCCTGAGGAACCGCCCATCCCCTGGCCTCCTCACCGCTTCCCGGGGTGAGACTGAGATCATGCGCGTGCTCCTCAAGCTGACCCTCGACTGCGATCCGGATGCCGCCTGGCGTGCCCTGCAGAGTCCGACGGCGTTCCGCGAGGTCGCCCTGCCGTGGCTCGACTTCCGGTCGGAGGAGCCCGGCGGCTTCCCGACGCGCTGGGGTTCGGAGCACCGCGTCCGCGTGAAAGCGCTCGGTGCGTTCACCGTCGGGACGCAGGCGATCCGGCTCGACACCCTGCGGTCGACCGATCCGCGCGAGCAGGCGACGCGCATCCTGCACGACAGCGGCGGGGGAACCGGCGGGATGCTGTCCGCGATCCCGCGGCTCGACCACCGGATGGCGATCGCCCCCGACCCGGCCGGTCCGGACGAGAACGGACGGCTGCGGACCCTCTACCGCGACCAGCTGATCGTGCGCGCCGGGGCGCTCACGCCGTTCGCCTGGTACGCCTTCTGGCTGTTCTGGCAGTGGCGCGGCGTGCGCCTCCGGCAGCTGGCGCCCACCTGGGCCTACGATCCCGAAGTGCGGACCCCGGCAGACGGAGAGGCCGCAAGCGACACCACGACACCGGAGGACAGATGACGAACGCCGAACCCGCGACCGGCACCGGCGGAACGGAAGACGGGAGCGCGGCCGAGCGGCCGGCCCGTGCGGTCACCGCCGTGCAGACCGCGGACTGGAGACGGCGCGTGTTCGCGCTGTACGCCTCCGTCCGCCGCCTCGCCGCCCACGACCCCGCGGAAGCCCACGCGCACTGGACGTCGTGCCGCAACGACCTGTTCTCGTCGCATCCCGCATCGCCGCTTCTGCCGGAGGACCTGGAGGGCTTCACCGGACTCCCCGTGACCCGGTACGACCCCGACTGGCGGTTCGAGCTGCCCATCCACCCGGCCGCCGAGGCAGTGCGGATGGATGTGGAGACCGGCACCGACGGCGTCGTGCCCTTCGAGCTGCTCGGCACGGTCCGTGTCCCCCTGGCGGGAACGCTCGACGTCTGGCTGCTCTCGTCCTACGGCGGCGGGCTGTTCGTGCCCGTGAAGGATGCGCTGGCCGGGCGGCCCGGCGGAACCTACGGCGGTGGACGCTACCTGATCGACACCATCAAGGGCGCCGACCTCGGGCTCGACACGGACGACGGAGAGGCGTCGCTCGTACTCGACTTCAACTTCGCCTACAACCCGTCGTGCGCGTACGACCCCGCGTGGGCGTGCCCGCTCGCGCAGGCCGGCAACACCCTCCCCGTCGAGATCCCCGTCGGCGAGCGCTACGCCGGCTCCTGACCCGCACCCGCTCCCCACCGCCCACCGCCCACCGTCGAGTCCGCACATTTTGCACGTTTTCGCGGGGCCCCGCGTGCAGTTTTTGCGGACTCGACGGTGGGGGTCAGCGGGAGACGAGGGTGAGGCGCTGGGTCGGGCGGGTCATCGCGACGTAGAGGGATGCGGCCCCGCGCGGCGACTCGGCGGCCAGCGCATCCGGGTCAGCCAGCACCACGGCGTCGAACTCGAGGCCCTTCGCCTCGTAGCCGGTCAGCACGGCGATCGGGCGACCGAGGCCGGTCGCGCCCCGGCCCGCGGCGTCGCCGAAGCGCTCCTCCACCGTGGCGGCGACCGCCGGGAGGTCCGACTCGGTCGTGATCACCGCGAGCGTGCCGCCCGCGTCGATGCCACGATCATGCGCAACGGCGTCGGCGACGGCTGCGGCGAGCGCTGCATCCCCATCAGCCGCATCCCCCTCGACCGCACGGACGCGGCGGATCGGCCAGTCGCCCTCGCGGACGGCACGCGTCGGCGTGATCGGCAGGCCTGCGGAGGAGGCGATGCGCTCGGCCTCCCGCGTGATCTGCGCGGGCGTCCGGTAATTGACCGTCAGCTCCTCCAACCGCCACGCATCCTTGAAGATCGGGTCCAGCGCATCCGGCCAGCTCGTCGCGCCGGAGGCGGACGCCACCTGGGCGATGTCGCCGACGATGGTGAACGACTTCATCGGGCAGCGGCGCACGAGCACCCGCCACTGCATCGGCGACAGCTCCTGCGCCTCGTCCACCACGACGTGGCCGTAGGTCCAGCTGCGGTCGGCGGCGGCGCGCTCCGCCGTCGTGCCGCGATCGGCCTGCTCGGCGAAACCGTCGGCCAGCTGCTCAGCGCTGACCAGCCCCTGGACGCCCATGTTGCGGATGGCCGCGCGCGCGTTCTCCAGGTCGCGCTTGCGCTGACGGTCGCGCTCACGGTCGGCGGGGTCCGGCCGGCCCGGGAAGTCGCCGAGCAGCTCGGCCGCTTCGTCCAGCAGGGGGACGTCCGAGACGGTGAACGGCTCGGTGCGGTCGCGGCGGAGCGCATCCCGTTGCTGCTGCGACCAGCGCGGCGTCAGCTCCGCCAGCCACGCTGGGCGGGCGTAGAGGTCCTGCAGCAGCTTCTGGGGCGTCAGCGGCAGCCACGCGGTGTTGAGGAGGACGCGCACGTCGTACGAGGTGCGGAGGTCTTCGCGGAGCACCTTCAGGTCGGCGTCATCGATGGTCGACCCCGAAGCGCGCAGCTGCGTCGCCAACTGATCGGTGAGCTCCGCGAGGGCGTTCTTGACGAACGTCACCCGCGCGACGTTGTGCGGCTTGCCGGTGCGCTGGGCCTTGGCGATGGCGCGCTGGATGAGGTCCGGCGCGACCACCAGGCGCTCGTTGTCGACGACGATCATCTGCTCCTCGACAGGCGCCTTCTGCCGCGACTTCACGGCCCGTGAGAGCAGGCGGGCCATCTGGGCGGAGCCCTTCAGGATGGCGGCCTCCGGCGCATCCTCGGCGGTCGCCTCGACGCCCGGGAACAGCTCGCCGAGCGTCGACATCACCACGCCCGTCTCGCCGAGCGACGGCAGCACCGCCTCGATGTAGCGCAGGAACGCCGTCGACGGACCGACGACCAGCACGCCGGACGTGCTCAGCCGCTGGCGGTTCGCATACAGCAGATAGGCGGCGCGGTGCAGGGCCACCGCCGTCTTGCCCGTGCCCGGGCCGCCCTGCACGACCAGCGCGCCACGGAGGTCGGAGCGGATGATGCGGTCCTGCTCGGCCTGGATGGTCGCGACGATGTCGTGCATCCGGCCGGTGCGCTGCGCCGTCAGCGCGGCGAGCAGGGCGCCCTCGCCCTGCACCTGCTCCCCGGCGCGGTCGCCGTCGAGCAGCGCCTCGTCGAAGACCTCGTCGTCGATGCGGGTGACCTGGCGACCCGACATGGTCAGGTGACGCCGGGCGCGGACGCCCATCGGCTCGCTCGCCGTCGCCTGGTAGAAGGCGCCGGCCTGCTGGGCCCGCCAGTCGACGAGGAGGGAGCGCTGGTCGTCGTCGCGCAGGCCGACGCGCCCGATGTAGCGATGGTCGGAGCCGTCGACCGGCTCCTCCAGCAGCAGGCGGCCGAACACGAGACGCGCATCCACATCCCGCAGCTGCGTCAGCTGGTCCTCGTAGAGACGCGCGAAGGCGTCGCGCTCGCTGCGCGCCTGATGGTTGCTCCCGACGCTGTCGCGGCGCACGCGGGCCAGCCGTTCCTCCGTCTCGGCACGCAGCTCGTCGAGCCGCTGATACAGCCCAGCGACCACGGCGCGCTCGCGTTCGAGCTCCGATTCCAGCACGCCCATGGCCACCTCTCGTTTCCGGGCCGACAGTCTACGACCTCCGGATGCGAGTGCGCTCTCAGCACTCGTACGGCCGGATGCTCTAGGGTGGAGGAAGCGGGCGACGATTCTGCCCGCGGCGTCGTAGAACGCTTCGCGTCGCGCCGGGCCATGTCCCCGCCACGCTTCTCTTCATACGGCGAACGATCGCGCCGCTCGGTGCGCTCGCCATTCACCCCGGTCCGCCACTGCCGACCGGGTCGATGCCTGAAAGGCACATCCTTGACTCTCTCCTTCGCCGAACTCGGCGTACCCGCTCCGCTCGTCGCCGTCCTGACGGCCGACGGCAAGACCACCCCGTTCCCGATCCAGGCCGACACGCTGCCCGACGCCCTCGCGGGCAAGGACGTGCTGGGCCGCGGCAAGACCGGCTCGGGCAAGACCATCGCGTTCGCCCTGCCGCTCGTCGCGCGCCTCGGCACCGTCCTCGCCGGCGGACGTCGCCGGCCCGGACGCCCGCTGGCCCTCGTGCTCGCACCGACCCGTGAGCTGGCGACCCAGATCGCGACCACCTTCCGTCCGCTCGCCGACGCTTACGGGCTGCGCGTCTCCACCGTCTTCGGCGGCGTCTCGCAGAACAAGCAGGTCGCCGAGCTGAAGGCCGGCGTCGACATCCTCGTCGCCTGCCCTGGACGCCTCGAAGACCTCATGAAGCAGGGATTCGTGAACCTCGACTCCGTCGAGATCACCGTGCTCGACGAGGCCGACCACATGGCCGACCTCGGCTTCCTGCCGGTCGTCACGCGCATCCTCACGGCCACGCCCACCGACGGGCAGCGCCTGCTGTTCTCGGCCACGCTGGACAACGGTGTGGACAAGCTCGTCAAGCGCTTCCTGCACTCCCCCGTCCTGCACTCCGTCGACGACGCGAACAGCCCCGTCGAGGCGATGACCCACCACGTGCTCCAGGTCGAGACGCCCGATGAGAAGAAGGACCTGGTGGAGGCGCTTGCCTCGGGCACCGGTCGCCGCATCCTCTTCACCCGCACCAAGCACCAGGCAAAGAAGCTCGCCAAGCAGCTCACCGCGTCCGGAATCCCGGCCGTGGACCTGCACGGCAACCTCGCCCAGGGCGCCCGCGACCGCAACCTTGCCGCTTTCGGCGAGGGTGACGTGAAGGTGCTCGTCGCCACCGACGTCGCCGCCCGCGGCGTGCACGTCGACAACGTCGAGCTGGTCGTCCACGTCGACCCGCCGGCGGAGCACAAGGCGTACCTCCACCGCTCCGGTCGCACGGCCCGCGCGGGCAGCGCCGGCGACGTCGTCACCGTCATGCTCTCGAACCAGGCAGCCGACGTGAAGACGCTCCTCCGCAAGGCCGCCATCGCTGCGACCCCGCAGCGCGTCACCGCCACCTCCCCGGCCGTCATCTCGCTCGTCGGCGATGTCGCGCCCCGCGTCGTCCCGTCGCTCCGCGAGGAGCGCACCGGCGGCGGTGTCTCGCAGGGTGCCAACGCACAGCGCAAGCGCGCCCGGCGCGCCGGCGGCCAGGGCGGCGGCTCCGCCTCCGGTTCCGGCCGTGGCGGGCAGGCTGCCGGCAACGCCTCCGGCCGTGGTGGCCAGGGTGCCGGCAACGGCTCGGGTCGCGGCGCAGGCTCCGGCCGTGGCGGCCAGGGCGCCGGCAACGGCTCGGGTCGCGGCGCAGGCAACGGCTCCGGTTCGCACGGCGCCACCACGGGTGGCGGGACCGCCGGCGGCTCGCGCCGTCGCGGCGGCTCGCAGCGCCCCGCGGGCGCTCAGTCGGCCGGCACCTCGCGCTCCGGCGGAGCACCGCGGGCGACCGCGGGCCACGGCGACACCTCGGTGCGTCGCGGCAACGGCTCCCGCCGCGCGCAGGGCTGACGCCCCGCTCCACACTCGCTCAGACGCGGGCGTTCCGACGGAACGCCCGCGTTTGTCGTCTCCACCTCCCCAGGTGCAGGCTAGGCCGCCAGACGCTCCACTCCCGCGATCACGCCGTCGATCAGCACGGCGTAGCTGCGGTCGAGATCGTCAGGCAGGCCGAACCCTCCGCCCAGTTCCAGGGTGATGAACCCGTGAACCGCACTGCGCAGCATCCGGATCGCGTCCACCAGTTCGTCGTCGGGCAACCCGAAGCCGCGCATCACCCCGGCGAGGACCGTCAGCGTCTCGTCGGCACGAGCGACGAGCTGCGCGTCGGCGGGGTCGGAGCTCGGCGCGACCTGCGTCGCCGCATACCGTCCCGGGTGGCGGTGGGCGAACGCGCGGATGGCGTCCGCCGCGGCACGCACCGCATCCGGTCCGGCCCGGCCGATCGTCGCGGCGGCGAGCACCCGGGTCAGCTCCGCCACCGAGGCCGTCGCGACCAGGCGGCGGAGGTCGTCCAGCGACGACACGTGCTTGTACAGGCTCGGGACGGCGACGCCCGCCCGGCCGGCGACGGCGGCCAGCGTCAAGCGGTCGAATCCGGCGGTCCCACCATCGTCAACGAGGTCGATGGCGACAGACGTAACCGCTTCGCGCGTCAGTCCGGCCCTAGGCACGCGCGGCCCACGCGGTGTCCGCCGCGCGGCGCGCCGCGAGGAAGTCGAGCGTGCCGGGAACCGTGACGTCCGGACGCTGGGCGTGCGGGTAGTGTCCCGCCTCGGGAACGCGGACCACCACGGCGCCGATCGACTCCATCCAGGAGCACTCGGCGGCGACATCGCGGAAGTCGGGATCGAGATCGCCGACGAACGCCAGCATCGGCGCACGGACGTCACCCAGCCGCGGCTCCACCACCGAGTGGGTGAGCTGCAGGGTGAGACGGCGGAAGCTGCGCAGCCGGCCGGGTTCGGAGAGGGAGGCACGGATCGCCGCGACGTGCTCGCCCAGCCACGGCGCGGTGCGGCCGCGGTTGAGCGTCCGGCGGTAGTACCCGGCCCACAGGGCGGCGCCCCATGGCTTCGCGAACATCCCGCGGTACAGCAGGTGCAGCAGACCGGTGGCGAACCGGCCCATCGCCGGATCGCGGAGGAGCGGACCGTACAGCACGAGACCGGAAACGAGGTCCGGGCGCTCTGCAGCGGCCCACGCGGCGGCCGCCGCGCCCATCGAGTTGCCGAGGACGACGGCGGGACCGCCCAGTTCCTCGATCAGGGCGACGAGGTCCCGGGCAGTGGCGACGTCGCCGAACTCGGTGAAGGTGGTGTCCGAGTGGCCGTGCGCCCGGAGATCGGTCACAGCCACGCGGTACCCGGCGGCGACCAGCGGCGCGACCAGTTCGCGGTAGCTGGAGCGGAGGTCGCCCATGCCCGGCACGGCGACCACGAGAGGGCCAGCGCCCTCGACGGTGAAGCTGACGCGCCCCTGCGGACGCTCGAGGTAGCGCACCTGCGACTCGATGGAAGTATTCATAGCCCTAAAGCTAATGCCATTAGCCAAATGACGCAAGAGGCAACTCGAGTCGGGGCCCGACGCCGATCAGGCGATGCGGCCGAGCGACGCCATGGCCGCCTTCACGAGCGCACCGCGGCCGCCTTCGAGCTCCTCGGACACCGTCAGCGAGACGGCTTCCTCCGGTGTCATCCACGTCAACTCAAGGGCATCCTGTCGCGGATCGCACGTGCCGGTGACCGGTACGACGTAGGCGAGCGACACGGCGTGCTGTCGCTCGTCGGTGTACGGCGACACCCCCGGCATCGGGAAGTACTCGGCCACCTGGAACGGCACCGGGCTCGCCGGCAGCTGCGGGAAGGCCATCGGCCCGAGATCCTTCTCGAGGTGACGGAACAGCGCCTCACGCAGCGTCTCGCCATACATGACGCGGCCGGAGACGAGCGTGCGGGTGATCTGCCCGACGGCGTTGGCACGCAGCAGGATGCCGACCTCCGTCACCTGCCCGAGGCCGTCGACCCGCACCGGCACGGCCTCCACATACAGCAGCGGGAGCCTGCGCCGGATCTGCTCCAGCTCGATGTCCGACAGCCAGGCCGGACCCGGCTGCGGGCCGTCGCCGGGCAGGGGGTCGGGCGTGGGGTCCGGATCCGGGGTGCGAACGCTCATGCATGAATCCTACGGACGAGATCGGCGACCACCTACGGCAACCAGGACGATCTGTGGATGACGGCACTCCGACGGGGGCTGTGGACGACTCCGCTTCCCAGCGCACAATGGAGGGTGCCGTTTCCCGCTCCCGACCTGCGCATCGACCGTGACGCCGTCCTGTGGTCCGCCTCGGAACGCGATCGCGCCGGGCGACCGCTGCTCATCCTCCTGCACGGGTACGCCTCCGACGAGGCCGACCTGTTCGGCATCGCGGCCTACCTGCCGCTGGAGCCGGTGATCGCGTCGCTGCGCGCACCGATCCCCGAGGGCGCCGGCTTCGCCTGGTTCTCGCGCTTCACGAACGTCCCCGGCGATCCGCTCGCGGGCAACGCGGATGCCGCCGCGCGCGCCGTGCTCGACTGGCTGGACGAGCAGCCGCGCGTGCCCACCGGCCTCCTCGGCTTCTCGCAGGGCGGCGCGATGGCCCTCCAGCTGCTGCGCCTCGCTCCCGAACGTTTCGACTACGCGGTGCAGCTCTCCGGGTTCGTCGTGAAGGGCGATCAGCCGCGGGACGCGGAGCTCGCCGAAGCGCAGGTGCCCGTCTTCTGGGGCCGCGGCACGCTGGACGACGCGATCCCGACGGCGTCGCTCGACCGGACGTCGGACTGGCTTCCGGAGCACTCCGCACTCGATGCCCGCATCTACGAGGGGATGGGGCACGCCATCTCGCCGCTCGAACTCGGCGACATCTCGTCGTTCATCCGCGCGAATCTGCCTCGCTGAGCGTTATCCACAGGTCTTGCCGGAGCCCCTGACAGTGTCAGTGGCCGGGTGCAGGATGGAGGGATGGCCGATGTGCTGGATCGATTCTCCCCCGCGACCCGGGAGTGGTTCCGGGGGGCCTTCGCCGCGCCCACGGCCGCGCAGGAGGGCGCCTGGGAGGCTATCTCGCACGGCAAGCACGCGCTGGTCATCGCGCCGACCGGTTCGGGCAAGACGCTCGCCTCCTTCCTCTGGGCGATCGACCGCCTCGCGAACCACCCGCGTCCCGCCGACGCGAAGCCTGGTACGCGCGTCCTCTACATCTCTCCGCTGAAGGCTTTGGGCGTGGATGTGGAGCGCAACCTGCGCGCGCCGCTCGTCGGCGTGACGCAGACGGCCAAGCGATTGGGGGCCGAGCCACCGCACGTCAGCGTCGGGGTGCGTTCGGGCGACACACCGGCCTCGGATCGGCGGGCTCTGCTGAGCAATCCGCCCGACATCCTCATCACGACTCCCGAGTCGCTGTTCCTGATGCTCACCTCGCAGGCGCGAGAGACGCTGACCTCGGTCGAGACGGTCATCGTCGACGAGGTGCACGCGGTGGCGTCGACCAAGCGCGGAGCGCACCTGGCCCTGTCGCTTGAGCGGCTCGACCAGCTGCTGGAGCGTCCCGCGCAGCGCATCGGGCTGTCGGCGACCGTCCGACCGCCGGAAGAAGTCGCACGGTTCCTCGCGGGGAGCGCGCCCGTGGAGGTCGTCGCGCCGCCGGCCGGTAAACGCTTCGACCTACGCGTCGTGGTCCCGGTCGAGGACATGAGCGAGCTCGGCACCTCCACGTACGCCAGCGAGAACCCGGGCGACGGCTCTCCGCCCCAGGCCGGTTCGATCTGGCCGCACGTGGAAGAGGCGATCGTCGACCGCGTGCTCGAGAACCGGTCCACCATCGTCTTCACCAATTCACGCCGACTGGCCGAACGCCTGACGGCGCGGCTGAACGAGATCTACGAGGAGAGGATCCTCGGAGGGACGGCCGGCGAGTCGCCCAGCCGCGCGCCCGCGGAACTGATGGGAGGCTCTGGTCAAACCCGCGGGTCCCAGGCCGTCGCCGACGCGGAGGCGCTCGTGCTGGCACGCGCCCACCACGGCTCGGTCAGCAAGGAGCAGCGGGCGCTCATCGAAGACGATCTGAAGTCCGGTCGCCTCCGCTGCGTCGTCGCCACGTCGAGCCTCGAACTCGGCATCGACATGGGAGCCGTCGACCTGGTCGTCCAGGTGGAGGCTCCCCCGTCGGTCGCCAGCGGACTGCAGCGTGTCGGCCGCGCCGGACACCAGGTCGGCGAGATCTCGCGCGGCGTCGTCTTCCCGAAGCACCGCGCCGACCTCATCCACTCGGCGGTCGCCACGGAGCGGATGACCGCCGGGCTCATCGAGTCGCTCTCCGTCCCGGCGAACCCGCTCGACATCCTCGCCCAGCAGACGGTCGCCGCGGCGGCCCTCGAATCGATCGATGCCGACGACTGGTTCGACACCGTCCGGAGGAGCGCTCCATTCTCGACGCTGCCCCGCAGCGCCTACGACGCGACCCTCGACCTGCTCGCCGGCCGGTATCCGTCGGACGAGTTCGCCGAGCTCCGGCCCCGCATCGTCTGGGACCGCGACACCGGCGCCATCACCGGGCGCCCGGGCGCCCAGCGTCTGGCGGTGACGAGCGGTGGGACCATCCCCGACCGCGGCATGTTCGGCGTCTACATGGTGGGCGAGAAGGCCAGCCGGGTCGGCGAGCTCGACGAAGAGATGGTCTACGAGTCACGGGTCGGCGACGTGTTCGCGCTCGGCTCGACGAGCTGGCGCATCCAGGAGATCACGCACGACCGCGTCCTCGTCACCCCCGCGTTCGGCGAACCCGGCCGTCTGCCGTTCTGGAAGGGCGACGGGATCGGCCGTCCCGCCGAGCTCGGCCGCGCGGTCGGCGCCTTCATGCGCGAGGTGAGCACGGCGTCGCCGGCGGATGCGGAACTGCGTTGCGTCGAAGCCGGCCTCGACGCCTGGGCGACGAACAACCTGCTGTCGTTCCTGCGCGAGCAGAAGGAGGCGACCGGCCACGTCCCGACCGACAAGACGCTCGTCGTCGAGCGCTTCCGCGACGAGCTCGGCGACTGGCGGGTGGTGCTGCATTCCCCGTTCGGCATGCAGGTGCATTCGCCGTGGGCACTCGCGGTGCAGGCCCGGGTGCGAGAACGGTACGGGGTCGACGCTGGCGCGATGGCGGCCGACGACGGCATCGTCGTCCGCATCCCCGATACCGAGGCGCAGCCGCCCGGAGGCGAACTGTTCGTGTTCGAGCCGCAGGAGCTGGATGAACTGGTGACGGCGGAGGTCGGCGGCTCGGCGCTGTTCGCCTCGCGGTTCCGCGAGTCCGCGGCCCGCGCACTCCTGCTGCCCAAGTACAACCCGGGCAAGCGGTCGCCGCTCTGGCAGCAGCGGCAGAAGGCGGCGCAGCTGCTGGATGTTGCGCGCAAGTACCCCAGCTTCCCGATCATCCTCGAGACCATCCGCGAGGTGCTGCAGGACGTCTACGATCTCACCGCGTTGACGGATGTCGCGAAGCAGATCGAGCAGCGCAGCATCCGGCTGGTCGAGGCGTCGACCGAGACCGCCTCTCCCTTCGCGCGGTCGCTGCTCTTCGGATATGTCGCTGCGTTCATGTACGAGGGCGACAGCCCGCTGGCGGAGCGCCGGGCTGCGGCGCTCTCTCTCGACGCCGGGCTGCTCGCCGAGCTGCTTGGCCGGGCGGAGCTCCGCGAACTGCTCGACCCGACGGTCATCGAGCGCGTCGAGCTCCAACTGCAGCGGCTTGCACCCGAACGCCGAGTACGCGGGGTCGAGGGCGTCGCCGACCTGCTGCGGCTGCTGGGTCCCCTGTCGGTGGAGGAAGTGGCCGAGCGTCTCGAAGCCGAAGGCGAGAGGGCTGCCTCCGCCCGTTCGGCGGAGTCCGACGAGGCCGGCCGGCCCGGCGAGGGCGGCGAGCCCGGCGAGGGCGAGCTCACGGCACCGCACGCAGACCGGGAGGCCGCGGCCGGACACCTTGCGACCCTGGTCGACACGCACCGGGCGCTCGCGGTCACCATCGCGGGAGTGGAGCGCTTCGCCGCGATCGAAGACGCGAGTCGCCTCCGCGACGCGCTGGGAGTCCCGCTCCCGATCGGTGTCCCGGTGGCCTTCATCGAACCCGTCGACGACCCGCTCGGCGACCTGGTGAGCCGCTTCGCGCGCACCCACGGGCCGTTCGAGACGGTCGACATCGCGAGCCGGCTCGGTCTCGGCCCGGCGATCGTCCACGACGCCCTCCGACGGCTCGCCCGCGACGGGCGCGTGGTCGAGGGCGAGTTCCGTCCGCACGCGCACGGCACCGAGTGGAGCGACGCCGAAGTCCTCCGGAGGCTGCGTCGCATGTCGCTCGCGGCGCTGCGGCACGAGGTCGAGCCGGTCGACACGGCCACGTTCGGCCGGTTCCTTCCCGAGTGGCAGCACGTCGGCTCCACGCTGCGTGGGGTGGATGCGGTCGCGTCGGTCATCGAGCAGTTGTCCGGTGCGCGCATCCCGGCATCGGCGTGGGAGTCGCTCGTCCTTCCGAGCCGCGTGGCCGACTACAGCCCGGCAATGCTGGACGAGCTGACAGCCACGGGCGAGGTGATCTGGTCGGGCGACGGCAGCCTTCCCGGCGACGACGGCTGGATCAGCCTCCACCTGGCCGATTCGGCCCCGCTCACGCTCGCGCCGCCCTCGGATCACGAGCCGGATGAGCTGCAGCGCGGCATCCTGGATGCGCTCGGCCGCGGAGGCGGGTACTTCTTCCGGCAGCTGTCCGACACGCTCGGCATCGAGCGCGGCTCGGCGATCGACGACTCCGAACTCGTGACGGCGCTGTGGGATCTGGTGTGGGCCGGGCGCATCACCAACGACACCCTGGCGCCATTGCGGACTCTGACCGCGGGCGGGTCCGGGGCGCACAAGCGGCCGCGCCAGCCGACACGAGCGCGCATGTACCGCGGCCGCGTTCCGACGCGAAGCGCGATGGTCACGCGGATGGGACCGCCGACTGCGGCGGGGCGATGGTCACTGCTGCCCGAGCGTGACCTCGATTCCACCGTGCGCGCGCACGGCCAGGCCGAGACGCTGCTCGACCGCTACGGGGTCGTCACCCGCGGATCCGTCATGAACGAGGGGACGCCCGGCGGATTCGCGCTCGCGTACAAGGTGCTCAGCGGATTCGAGGAGACCGGGCGGGCGCGCCGCGGCTACTTCATCGAGACGCTCGGCGGCGCTCAGTTCGCCAACGGTGCGACGGTCGACCGGTTGCGGTCCTACGCGCGCGACCACACGCAGCAGCGCCCGTACGAAGCCGTCGCGTTGGCGGCGACCGACCCCGCGAACCCGTACGGCGCGGCGCTGCCGTGGCCGGCGGTGCCGAGCGAGAGCGGCACGGGCCACCGCCCGGGCCGGAAGGCCGGAGCGCTGGTCGTGCTCGTCGACGGCGAGCTGACTCTCTACGTCGAGCGCGGCGGGAAGAGCCTGCTCTGCTTCGTAGCCGGAGCGGCGGGCACGGCCGCAGCGGCCCCCGCAGCCGGCGGAGGCTCGGGCACAGCCGGGCCCGAGCAACCGACGGAGGAGTCCGGACTCGTGCTGGCCGCGGCGGCCCGCGCCCTCGCGGCGCTCGTCACGTCGCGCCGCGTCGACAAGCTCGCGGTGGAGACCGTCAACGGCGGGTTCATCCTCGGCTCGCCCGTCGGCGATGCGCTGTCCGAGGCGGGCTTCCTCGCCACTCCGCGCGGATTGCGGCTGCGCGCATGACGGCCGACACGGTCGACACCGGCCGGGAAGCCGCGCATGCCTGAGGGCGACACCGTCTACCAGGCGGCTCAGCGCCTCCACCGTGCCCTGGCGGGTCAGATCCTCACGGAGACCGACTTCCGCGTCCCTGCCTACGCGACCATCGACCTCTCCGGCGAGCGCATGGACGAGGTCGTCAGCCGCGGCAAGCACCTGCTGATGCACGTGGGTGACCACACCATCCACAGCCATCTCAAGATGGAGGGGTCATGGGAGGTGTACCCGCCCGACGGCCGCTGGCGGCATCCCGGCTACCAGGCGCGGGCAGTGCTTCGCACGGCCGACGCGCAGGCCGTGGGCTTCCAGCTCGGCGTGCTGGAGGTCCTCCCCCGCGACCGGGAGAACGAGGTGGTCGGGCATCTCGGCCCGGACCTCCTCGGCTCTGACTGGGACGCCGAGGAGGCCGTCCGTCGGATCACGGAGAATCCGGACGTGCCGGTGGCTGTCGCGCTCCTCGACCAGCGCAACCTCGCCGGCCTCGGCAACGTGTACGCCAACGAGCTGTGCTTCCTGCGGGGGATGCTTCCCACCCGGCCGGTTCGGGATGCCGACATCCCCGCGGCCGTCGACCTCGCTTTCCGGCTCATCACGGCGAACCGCGACCGGCCCCTCCGGGTCACCACCGGAGACACCCGCCGCGGACGCAACACCTGGGTCTACGGACGCCGCGGCCAGCCCTGCCGTCGCTGCGGCACGCGCATCCAGTCGTCGTCGCTGGGCCGGACGGACCTCGAAGAGCGGGTCACATACTTCTGCCCGGTCTGCCAGACGTAGCAGACCGGGCAGAAGCCGGACCGGGCAGAAGCCGGAGAAGGAACGGCGAGGAGCGTCAGGCCGCGGCCTCGTCCTCATCCTGCTCGGCGGCACCCGCGCGCACGGTCTCGAGCGCGGCGGACCAGGCCTCGAGCTGGTCGAACAGCGGGGTGAGAGCGGCGGTCTGCTGCTCGGTCGGCTTCAGCTGCCAGTTCTCGAAGTCGTGAGCGAGGCTGAGGCCCACGTGTGCGCTGACCGTGGCGACCTGGAGCTGCGACAGCACCAGACGCAGGTGCTCGACGGCGCGAGCGCCACCGAAGACGCCGTAGCTGACGAACCCGGCGGCCTTGTTGTACCACTCGGCCCCGACGTAGTCGATCGCGTTCTTGAGGGCGCCGGAGGTGCTGTGGTTGTACTCGGGGGTGACGAACACGAAGCCGTCGAACTCGGCGATCTTCGCCGCCCACGCCTTGGTGTGCTCACCGGCGTACTGCCCCATGGCGGCGGGCATGGCCTCGTCGAGGTGCGGGAGGTCCCAGTCCTTCAGGTCGACGAGCTCGTACTCGACGCCGGAGCGCTTCGCGGCGTTCTCGTAGACCCAGCGCGCGACGGCCTCGCCGTTGCGCCCTGGACGCGTGCTTCCGATGATGATGGCGATCTTCGTCATGTCAGCCTTTCGTTTTTGATGACGTGTCATCCAACGCGAACCAGCCGCGTTCGCGATTCATTCCCGGCTAGGCTCGCCGCATGTCCGACCAGCGCGATCACCGCAACGACGACATCCATCTGCCCGAGGATGCGTCCGAGAATGAACGACGCCAGGCGGGCGACCGGCTGCGCGAGCGGATCTACGTCACCTTCACGGCCCTCGCGATCCTCATGGCGATGAACTCGCACGGAGAGGCGCTCGACTCGCCCACCGTGCTCTGGACGCTGGTCATCTCCGTCATCGGAGTGCTGCTGGCCGGCCTCGTCTCGGACCTCGTGTCGCACATGATCGTGCACAACACCCTCCCGTCGGTCGCTGAGTTCCGGCACATGCTGGCGGTGTCGTCGCGCGCGCTCGGCGTCCTTGTGGTGCCGCTCATCGCCGTGGGGCTGGCGGTGTTCGACGTCATCGAGGACCGTACCGGCCTCACCATCGCGATCGTCGCGCTCATCGCCTCGCTCGCCGTCATCACCCGGATCGCCGTCTCGCGCACCGGACTCTCCGGCTGGCGGCAGCTCGCGGTGCTGGTCGTCGTTGTCGCGCTCGGCGTGCTCGTCGTCTTCCTGGAGGCGCTCGCCCACTGACCCGCGGCGCGTGTCAGGATGGCGTATGGCCACCGTGCGCACCCGTCCCGACCCGAGGAAGCTGTCGGACGACGAGCTGGAGCTGTTCCGCGCCTTCCACCTGATGCGGCGCGGCTTCGACCGGACATTGGATGCGCAGCTGCAGCAGGACGACGGCATCTCGATCTCCGAGCTCGAGGTGCTGATGGCTCTGGTCCGCTCGCCCGGGCGGCGGCTGCGTGTCCGGGATCTGGTGGATGCGACGGGCTGGGAGAAGAGCCGCGTCTCGCACCAGGTGACCCGCATGGTCGCCCGCGGGTTCGTCGAGCGACAAGAGTGCGAGGAGGACCGCCGCGCGATGTGGATCCACCTCACCGGCGAGGGCCGGCGCGTGGTGGTGCGCGCGCTGCCGAAGCACTCGGCGACCATCCGCCGCATCCTGTTCGACGCCCTGACGCCCGAGCAGCAGGATGCCCTGCTCGGCATCGCACGCACGATGAACGCGGCGATCGACGACGAGGAGTGCGAGCCGCCCGCCGACTGCGACGACTGAGCGTTCTCGCAGGCGACCCGCCGTCCCATCCGGGTCTGGGCTGGGAGGCTGAGGCGGAAAAGCTGGTGATTCCTCGGGAACACCGCGCGAAACCAGGCGGTTCCAAGGCGCCGCCCCCTAGCGTTTCGGTGTGCGACGCCCGAACTTCCCCGCCTCAGATCCCGGTGCGGACGGCAGCGACCAGCAGCTGCCGCCCACCCAGGTGTTCGGACGCGCGCCGTCCGCCGACCCGCGCCGCCCCGTGCGCGCGACGCGTCCGGCCTCCGGCGTGCCCACCGGGAGCGGCGGCGCTGCGAGCGGTGGCACAGCGGGTGGCGCCCCGTTCGACCCGTTCGGGATGGGCGGCGACGCCCCGGGCCTCGGCGGCGACGGCGCCGGGCGCCGCGGTGGCAACGGCGGCGGCAACGGAGGCGGCGGCCGCAACGGCGGCGGCGACAACGGCGACGGACCCGGCGGCGACGACGGCGGCACCCCCACTCCGCCCCCGGGCGGCCGCCGGGACAAGGCTCCGCGCAAGCGCCGCCGCACGAAGCGCATCATCGGCTGGACCGCGGCGGCCCTCGCGGTGATCCTCGTCGTGGTGGGCGGGTACGCCGCCTACAGCTACTTCCGGTTCGTCGGCGGCGTCAAGCATGTGGATGTGATCTCCAAGCCCGCGAACGATGTCGACGGCCAGGACCAGAACATCCTGCTGGTCGGCGACGATCATCGGCCCGACGGAGCCTCGCAGGCGGAGCTCGACCAGTTGAGCACCACAGACGACGGCGGCGGGACCAACACGGACACGATGATGATCCTGCACATCCCCGCGAACGGGAAGTCGGCGACGTTGATCTCGCTCCCGCGCGACTCCTGGGTGGAGGTGCCCGGGCACGGCATGAACAAGCTCAACGCGGCCTTCTCTCTGGGCGGCGGCGCGACGGATGCGGCGAGCGGTGCGAAGCTGCTCATCCAGACCGTGCAGAACCTCACCGGCCTCAGCATCGACCACTACGTGCGCGTCTCGCTGCTCGGCTTCTACACGATCGCGCAGGCGCTGGGCCCCGTGCAGGTCTGCCTGAACAACGCGGTCGACGACCCGTATTCCGGCGCCAACTTCCCGGCGGGCGTCTCGACGCTGGACGCGAAGCAGGCGCTGTCCTTCGTGCGTCAGCGCCACGGACTCCCCCGCGGCGATCTCGACCGCGTCGTGCGGCAGCAGTACTTCCTGTCTGTGGAGGCCCACAAGTTCCTGTCGGCCGGCACGCTGCTGAACCCGGGCAAGCTGACCAAGGTGCTGGATGCGGTGAGCGGCTCCCTGGAGACCGATCCCGGCCTGAACTTCCTTCAGCTCGCGGCCCAGCTGCAGGGGCTGACCGGCGGGAAGATCCAGTCGGCGACCATCCCGATCTCGGGGACGCCGACGATCACGGTCGACGGCGACGACATCTCGATCGTCGAGGTCGACACGGCCGCGATGCCGGCGTTCATCCAGAGTCTGATGGGCACCCCGAGCGCCTACGAGAAGGCGACGGCGGCGAAGCCGGCGGACACCTCGGTGACCGTGCTCAACGGCGGCAGCCAGAACGGCGCTGCGACGACCGCCAGCCAGACGCTCGCGGGCGCCGGCTTCAAGACGGGCACACCGGGCGACGCCGACACCCGCGCGACGACGGTGATCCAGTACCCCTCCGGACAGGAGGCGCAGGCCAAGGCCGTCGCCGCCTACCTGCCGGGCGCGAGCGTGCAGGAGACCTCGTCCGTGAGCACCGTCACGGTCGTCCTCGGCGACGACGGCATCATGCCGACGGCTCCCTCCGCGGGTGGTGGCACCGCTCCTGCCCCGGCCCCGACTCCCGCTCCGACCGGGCCCGCCACGAACTACAGCGACACCGTCTGCATCAACTGATCGCGGACGCCTCCCGACGCAGCCTTCTTTCGGACCGGTCCGGGCCGGAGTTACGGTGACCCCCACGAGCCCAGCCTGACCAGCGCTCGTCCGGGGGGATGCACCATGTTCACGCTTCCGTTCGCTTCCTCGAACAGCGAATCGAATCCAGGAGGGGCGCGGCGGAAGCCTCGCGCGACGACCGTCTGGGCCACCGTGGTGGCGCTGATCGCGGGGATCGCCATCCCCGTCACGGGCGGGTCCACCGCGACGGCGGCGCCCGGGAGCCTCGTCTCCGGCGTCGTCTGGGCGGACGTCAACCGGGATGGCGTGCACCAGAGCACCGAGCCCGTGAAAGCCGGGATCCCCATCCAGCTGTTGACCTCTCCGGGCGGTGTCGTCGTCGCGACGACCACGACCAGCGCGGCCGGGGTGTACCGGTTCCCGGACGTGGCGGACGGCACCTTCGTCGTCCGCGCGGACGCGAGCGCCGCGTTCCATTTCCCCGCGACCGCCTCCGGCGAGAACGACTTCGTCACCACCGGGCCGCCTCCGGTCGGCCAGCCGGAGCGCGGCGTGACGGCGCCGCTGACCATCGCCGGGACGACGCAGGCGGTGGGGATCGACGCGGGGATGCAGCCGATCGCCGACCTCAGCGTCGCGCGGCTGCCGGTCGCGGAGGGGTGCGACGGGTTCGCCGTCACGGGAACCCCGCCGTTCGACGCGACCGACGCCCCGGGGAAGGACTCGGGCCCGGGCAACTGCATCGTGCGCGTGATGGACACCGTGTCGCAGAACTACTCCGTCGCCCTGACCGGACTCCCGACCGGGGCCTCGGTGCCGAACGTAGTCGCCCAGTTCACCGTCTCCTCGCCCGACGGCGCGAAGCTCGAACTCGTCGGGCCGGGCACGAACGGGCTCCCGGCAGGATGCCTGGGGGCGGCGAACGGCGCCAATCCGCCGTCGTCACGCACCGTCAATGCCGACGGTTCGATCACCGTCATCTGCAACATCGGAAGCCTGTCGTCGAATGTCGCCGCGCTGCAGCTCGCCTACCGCTTCGCGTCGAACACGCCCATCCCGTCACACGCCGGGATCACGATGTCGGCATTCGCGCCCGCGGGCGATGCCGGGACGTCGGCCACCGTCGACGGCCCGCAGGTCGAGGTCACCGGCACGGCGCAGTGGGACCTGGAGAAGATCCCGTACCCGCCGTCCGGCGTCGGCAATGCGGGGCCGGACTTCACCATCCGCACGTACAACGGCGTCGCCGTCTCGGGGTACCTCGTCCGCTACAAGTTCAACGTCGTCGACACGCTCCACGGAGCCGGTGCCAGCGATCTGGTCTGGCCGGCCACCTTCACCGACGTGATGCCCGAGTTCCCGAACGCGCGGATCACCCAGTGCCGCTCGGCCGAACCCGCGGACAACTCGCTGTCGTCGCCGTGGACGCTGACCTGCCCGCTGGAGGAGGTCCAGGGAACCGACGGCTGGCAGCTGAGCATCCGGCCCAACAGCGGCCGCGGGAGCGACACCGGCGAGGGCCACATGATCATGACGATCTTCGTCCCGCTCGACGACATGAACAGAGCCATCGACCCCTCCTGGCAGCCGGGTCAGCCCAACCCGACCGGCACGTTCGACTTCCAGAACCGCGCTCAGGACACCGACCGCTGGGTGATCAACGGCGGCGCGCCGAACTACGGCCCGGATCACGAACCCGGCTCGAACGGCACTGGCAACAACCTCGTGACGATCGTCAGAAACGCGGCCGCACCCACGTGGGACCTGCAGAAGAGCTTCTTCGGAGGACCGTTCTTCACCACGCAGACGGTCAACGGCGTCCCGGTCAACGGCTACCGGGTCGACTACCTCCTCAACATCGTCGATCTGGCCGGTCCCGACAATGTCGGACCGTGGCTGGACCTGCCCGTCACGTTCAAGGACAGGCTGGTCAGCCATCCCGGCGCACTTCTGACGAGCTGCGATGCTCTGCAGCCCGACCCCAACGCGGCGACCGTCACGTGCGACATGGGTGCCCAGCCGGCGGCCGGGTGGACGATCAGACCGACGCCGAACCAGCGCGGGTTCAACGATCGCCGCATGAACATCGTCGTCCGCTTCTTCATCCCGATGAGCACGCTGCCGGCCGACCCCTGCCAGTCGAACGTCACCCTCGATCTGCGCAACGAGGCGATCGACTCCGACCCGTGGACGGCGGGCGGGGACCTCAACAACGGCACGGGCTTCGAGCCGGGATGGAACGGCACGACCGCGACCGGCAACAACCTCGACGTACGCAGCGTGCGCCCCTCCGCCGGGGAGTGCGGCTCCCTCACCGGCAACAAGCAGTACATCCGCAACGGCGCCACCTACAACGGTCCGACCTTCGGCGGCGACGTCGTGCAATCGTTCGTCAGCCTCTCGGCGAACAACAACCGGGTGTCCGTGCCCGACCTCAAGCTGTGCGACGTGTTCGATGTCTCGGTGCTGAAGCTCGTCGCGGGCACGCCACGGATGGGGACCTTCCCCTCCGGCACCAACGTGAACCCGGCGAACTACGTCATCGAGTACGCGGTCGGGCCCAATCAGGTGAACACCCAGAACGGCCCGCCGACCGGCGGCCTCTACCCCATCGACGCGTCGTCGATCACGGGTGCGGCGACGGACTGCCGCAACGCGCCCGGTCCGTGGACGACCGACCCGGCGGCGGCCTTCGGCGCGAACTGGCAGGACGCGGTCAACATGGTGCGCATCCGGCCGGTCGACCCGACCCGGGTCGAGACAGGGCCGTTCGCCGCGCACCTGATCTTCGAGCTCGAGACCCGGACCTTCTACAACGGCGGCCCCAACGCCTCGGAGGCGATCCCGTCCGGCGTCCGCGTGACCAATGTCGGTGGTTGGCCGACGGGCGCCACCGGCAACGGGTGGGGCACCGTGTCGCGCCAGATCCCGTTCTCGGGGATGCTGCTCGGCGTCGCCAAGGCGATCGTCCCCACCCAGTACTTCCCAGGCGACACCGCCATCTGGGATCTGACGGCATCGATCAGCCGCACCACGGTCGGGGCGACGCTGCAGAACCTGCGGCTCGTGGATACGATCCCCGCCGATCTGCACTTCGACTCCGTCTGCACGCAGAACCTGCTGCCGCCCGGAGTGACCGTGAGCTACGACCAGCAGACGCGACGCGTCACCTTCGTCGCCGGAGACATCCCGATCGTGACCGCGCCGAGCCAGACCGTCTTCAGCCCCACCCCCGGAGCGACCCGCGGACGTCTGCGGATCTGCACGACGGTCGACAGCCTCGCGCAACCCGGAGACACGCACGTCAACACCGTGCAGGCGCTGGCGGACAACGCGGAGAACGCGCCGACGGCGCAGGCGACGATCCAGATCGTCGGATCGGGCCAGCTCGGCATCACGAAGAGCGTCGACAAGCCGTTCGTGGCGAGCGGCGAGACGTACACCTGGTCGTTGGAGTGGGGGAACACCTCCACGCAGATCGCCTTCCAGCCGCCGGACGTGATCGACGTGCTGCCGTGGAACGGCGACGGCGACCCCGCGTCCGGTTCGGCACGATCGCAGTACGCTTCCGACTACACCGGAACGGCGCGACTGTCGGGGCCGCTCGCGGCGCCGACCTACCTCCGCGGCGCCACCGGGGCCGTGCCGGGCACCTGGTACTACTCGAGCGCACCTCCCGCCACGCTGATCCACGATCCGCGCGACCCGTCCAATGCGAACCCCGCGGCACCAGGAGGGCTCTGGCAGACAGCGGGCGAGGTCGCCGACTTCGGCGCGGTGACCGCCGTCCGGTTCGTCTCCAGCGGGTTCCTCGGTGTGCAGACCCGGGTGCGCGCATCCATCCCCGCGGTGTCGACGAGCAACGACCTCGACAACGTGTACGTGAACCGGGCGATGATCTTCTCGGCCACGTTCGCGAACCAGCCGCTGCTGTCGAACGAGCCCTACGTGCTGATGCCGGGCTTCTCCCTTGGCGACCTGGTCTGGCTCGACAGCAACGGGGACGGGAAGTTCGACGGCGGGGAGCACGGCATCCCCGGCGTCGCCGTGCAGGTGCTGACCGAGAACGGGGATGTCGTCGGCACCGCGACGACGGACGCGAACGGCCGCTGGTCGGTGACGTCGCTTCCGGCCGGCCGGTACGTCGTGCACCTTCCCGCCGCGATGTTCGCGGCGGGCGGCCCGCTGGCCGGGACGGTGGTCCGCACCACCGCATCCAGCCCGGCGCTGACGCCGAACGAGGATGCCGACAACAACAACACCGCCTCCCCCGACCCCGCCGCGACAGGGCTGACGAGCACTCCGGTCACGCTGGCGAACCAGTACGCGGCCGGCGCCCTCGTCGGCGGCAACGGCCCCTCCGGTGACGACGTCGCCGGACTCGCCGGAGAGCTCATCCCCGACTCGTTCACCGCGTTCACCGTCGACCTCGCCGTGCTCCCGGCTCCCGGCATCCACATCGAGAAGGCCACCAACACGGAGGACGCCGACGACGCTCCCGGACCGCTCGTCCCGGTCGGCGGCCCCGTGCAGTGGACGTACGTGGTCACGAACTCGGGCGCTGTCGACCTGACCGACGTCACGGTCACGGACGACCAGGTCGCGGCCGCCGACATCGACTGCGACGCCACCGGAGGCAACGTCGTCGCGGGGCCGCTCGCACCCGGCGCGTCCTTCACCTGCGTCGCGACCGGGACGGCGACCGCCGGGCAGTACGCCAACACGGGCACCGTCACGGGTCTCGACCCGGCGGCAGTGCGCGTCGATGACGACGATCCGTCGCACTACTTCGGGATCGTCTCCGGCATCGACGTGGTCAAATCGTCGACCACCACCGACGTGGTGCAGGTCGGCCAGCAGATCCCCTATAGCTTCCTGGTCACGAACACCGGCAACAGCCCGCTCACCGGCATCACCGTCGAGGATGTGGTCGCCGCGCCGTCGGATCCGGCCGGCCTCTCGGCGGTGGACTGTCCCGCGAGCGCCCTCGCCGGCGGGGCCAGCATGACCTGCACGGCCACCTACACCACCACGCAGGCCGACCTCGACAGCGGCTCCGTCACGGACACCGCGACCGCCACGGGCACGCCGCCCGCCACGCCGGATGAGCCCAACCCGCCGCGGATCGCCTCGCCGCCGGTCACCGTAACGCTCCCCGTCACCCACACGAGCTCGATCACCGTGCTGAAGTCCATGGCGCAGCCGAGCACTGTCCCGTTCACGGCGGGCCTGCGCATCCCCTACGACTTCCTGGTGACGAACACCGGAAACACCGTGCTCACGGACATCGTCGTGACCGATGTCCAGGTGGCCCCAGCCGTCCAAGCCGCCCTCTCGCCGGTGGACTGCCCGGCGACCACACTCGCGCCGCAGCAGGACATGATCTGCACCGCCACGTACGAGGTCAGTCAGGCGGACGTCGACAACGGGTCGCTCACCGACACGGCCGTGGCCACCGCCGTCCCGGCGCCGAGACCCGACGCTCCGAACCCTCCGGCGATCGCCTCACCGCCGTCCAGTGTGACCATCACGGCGGACGACCTCCCGGGGATCCGCGTCGAGAAGTCCTCCACGACGACGAGCGTGGTCCGAGCGGGACAACAGATCCCGTACACGTTCCTGGTCACCAACACCGGCAATGTCCCGCTGACCGGGATCACCGTGGACGACCAGGTGGCCGCGCCGTCGTCACCGGGCGGCCTGTCGCCGATCGACTGCCCCGCCGATCCCCTGCCCGTCGGAGGGCAGCTCACGTGCACTGCGACATACACCACCACCCAGGCCGACGTGGACAACGGCTCCGTCACGGACACCGCCACCGCCTCCGGCACCCCGCCGACCCCGCCGGGCGGTTCGACGCCGGACCCGATCCGGTCCGCCGCGTCGACCGTCACCATCGCGGCGGCCGACGATCCAGGGCTCAGCGTGGTCAAAACCTCGGACACCGCGGCCGTGACGATGGTGGGTCAGCAGGTGCGCTTCGCGTTCCTGGTGACGAACACCGGCAACGTCACGCTCGCCGACGTCACGGTCTCCGACACCGTCGCTGCGCCGTCCGACCAGGCGAACCTGTCCGCCGTCGACTGCCCGGCGAGCATCCTGGCGCCCGGCGAGCGGATGACGTGCTCCGCCACCTACACGACCACGGCCTCCGATCTCCTGCTCACCGCGGCGATCTCCGACCGGGCCACCGCGGCAGGGACCGCGCCCGACGGCACGCGCATCGGTTCGCCCGAGGCCGTGCTCACCCTGCCCGTGCGTGCGATCCAGAACGTGCCGGTGGTCAGCGGCTGAGGGCGTCGCGGCCGCTGCGACGCGCGTCAGTCGAACAGGCGGCGGAACACGTTCGTGTCCGCCAGGTCGATCAGCTCGTCGCCCCGACCGTTCATGATCGTCCGCAGCGCGTACAGCGTGAAGCCGCCGACCTGCTTCGCCGTGATCGCCGGCGGGATGCTGAGCTCCTGCCGGGCGGTCACCACATCCACCAGGGCGGGGCCGTCGTGGGCGAATGCCGTCCGCAGGGCGCTCTCCAGCTCATCCGGCTTCTCCACGCGCTGACCGTGCAGGCCCGCGGCCTGGGCGATCTGCGCGAAGTCGGGGTTCTCGAGGCTGGTGCCGAAGTTGACGAACCCGGCGGCCTTCATCTCGACTTCGACGAAGTTGAGCGAGGAGTTGTTGAAGACCACGATCTTCACCGGCAGCTTGTTCTGCCGCAGCGTGAGCAGTTCGCCGAGCAGCATCGCGAGGCCGCCGTCCCCGGCGAGCGCGACCACCTGCCGCCCCGGGAACGCCGTCTGGGCGCCGATCGCCTGCGGCAGCGCGTTCGCCATGCTGCCGTGGGTGAACGAGCCGATCAGCCTCCGGCGCCCGTTCATCCGCAGGTAGCGCGCGGCCCAGACCACCGGCGAGCCGACATCCGGCAGGAATACGGCGTCGTCCGCGGCGAGCTCGCTGATCAGCCGCGCGACGTACTGCGGGTGGATGGGCGTGCGATTGCGGTCGTTGACCGCCAGGTCGTCGAGGCTCTTGCGCGTCTTGGCGTAATGGCTGAGCGAGGAGTCGAGGTGCTTGCGGTCCTTGCGGTCCTTCAGCAGCGGGAGCAGCGCATCCACCGTGTCCTTCACGCTTCCGACGAGGCCCAGGTCGAGCGGGACGCGCCTGCCGAGGTTCTCGCCGCGGATGTCGACCTGCACGATCTTCGCCTTCGAGGGGAAGAACTGCTGGTACGGGAAGTCGGTGCCGAGCATCAGCAGCGCGTCGCACGACTCCATCGCGCGGTAGCCGGAGGAGAACCCGAGGAGGCCGGTCATGCCGACGTCGTACGGGTTGTCGTACTCGACGAACTCCTTGCCCCGCATGGCGTGGACGATCGGCGCCTGCAGCTTCTGGGCGATCGCCAGCAGCTGGTCGTGCCCGCCCTCCGCCCCCGCGCCGGCGAGGATGGTGACCCGCTTGGCGTCGTTCAGGATGTCGGCGGCAGCCTGCAGCTCGGGATCGGTGGGGCGGGTCACGCGCGGCGAGAAGGTGATCGGCGCGGACTTGCGGCGGCCCGCGCTGTCGGCGAGGAAGATCTCGCCGGGCACGACGATCACCGCGACGCCGCGGCGCTCAACGGCGGTGCGCATGGCGATCTCGAGGATGCGCGGCATCTGGTCCGCCTGGCTGACGAGCTCGGTGTAGACGCTCGCCTCGCGGAACAGCTCCTGCGGGTGCGTCTCCTGGAAGTACCCGCTGCCGATCTCGGCGCCCGGGATCTGCGCGGCGATCGCGAGCACGGGGACACGGCTGCGGTTGGCGTCGTACAGGCCGTTGATGAGGTGCGTGTTGCCCGGACCGCAGCTTCCGGCGCAGACGGCCAGCTCGCCGGTCAGCGCTGCCTCGGCGGACGCCGCGAACGCCGCCGCCTCCTCGTGCCGCACGTGCTCCCACGTCACACCGTCGTTCCGGCGGATGGCGTCGGTGAAGCCGTTGAGCGAGTCCCCGGGGATGCCGTAGACGCGCGTCACCCCCGCATCCCTCAGAATCTCGACGGCGGTATCGGCGACAGTGGGCACGGCGGTCTCCCCTCGAATCGGATGCGGTGCTTCCGGCCCGCGGCGGGCGGCCCGGCACAGCCAACGCTACGCCGCGCACGTGAATCGCCGCATCCTCCTCAAAGCAACTGTGCGTTAACGTGAGCCCATCATGGTGAAGCAGGAGCGGGCGCAGGTGACGCGCGGGACGATCGTCTCCGGAGCCGCCGCGGTGTTCGGCCGCCGAGGATACGGCCTCGCCTCCATCGCCGACATCGCAGAAGAGTCGGGCGTCACCAAGGGCGCGCTGTACTTCCACTTCCCGTCGAAGGACGAGCTGGCCCGCGCGGTCATCATCGAGCAGCACCGACGCACGATGGCCGCCGCGGCCGAGGTCGTCGAGCAGGGACTTCCGGGGCTGGAGACGATGGTCCGGCTGAGCGCGGTGCTCGCGCACCAGCTGCTGACCGATCCCGTCGTGCAGGCCGGCATCCGGCTCACGACCGACGTGTCGATGTTCGATCCGCCGGTGACCGAGCCGTACGAGGACTGGCTGCGCACGACGGAAGCGCTGTTCCGCCAGGCGGTCGACGAGGGCGACCTGCGCCCGGACCTCGACCCGGGGATGCTGGCGAGCGTTGTCGTCCCGGCGTACACGGGCGTCCAACTGGTGTCGGAGACGGTCGCGCGACGGAAGGACCTGCTCGAGCGGGTCCGCGACCTGTGGACGGTGCTGCTGCCGGGCATCGTGCCCGCCGCCGAATTCGCGCGGCTCCGCCGCCTGCCGGACCTCATCCGCTAGCCCCGGTCCGCTGACTCATCGGGTTGACGCAACACGCCGTCCGGCCGCGGCGGTCGACGGCGTGTTGCGTCAACTCCGCGCTGAAGCCGTACCGACCCGGCCGCAGCGCCCCCAATCCGCTACGGCCGCGCCGGAATACATGCTTATTCTACGGCAGAACCGGACGATCGGTATGGACTCTCGGACGACGCCCAGCGCGGGCCGCGAGAGTGCGTCCCCTAGACTTGGCCGACGGGGAACGCCGGAGACGGCGGAAGCATCATGGGGAGGGGCCGCATGCCGTCTCGGGGCAGCAAACAGAAGAAGCGCGCGACGATGCGGCTCGTCTACATCGACTTCTGGTCGGCACTGAAGATGTCCTTCCTGGTCAGCATCATCGTCGCGGCCATCACGGTCGTCATCGGCCTGCTCATCTGGAGCGCGCTCGAACGATTCGGTCTGGTCGCCGCTGCCAGCAACTTCCTCGAGGACATCGCGGGGGCGCAGGGCGCCAACCTCGTCGCCGGACTGACCTTCCCCAACGTGATGACGTTCACGCTCGTCGTCGCACTGCTCGAGGTGATCGTGGTGTCCGCCCTCGGAGCGATCTTCGCCGCCCTGTTCAACCTCGCCGTCCACGTCGTGGGCGGCTGGAAGGTCACCTTCGGGAGCGACTGAGCTCCAGGCCGCCGACCAGCAGGTCGACGCCGAAGGCGAAGGCCGCCGCGGGGTCGTCCTCGTCGAGCGGCGAGCTGTCGCCGGCGGCCAGAACGCCGAGCGAGTCGTACTGCAGGCGCTGCTGCTCGTGCGAGACATGGCCGAGCACGAAGTGCAGCAGCGCGGTCGCGGCACGCCGGGAGGTCTCGGCGTCGAAGCCGCCGCGGGCGACCGCACGGCCCAGGCGGTCGACGGTCTCGGGTGAGCCCAGGCCGAGCGCGAGGGTGCTGGAGACGACCTCGGCGCCGTCGCGGTACGCGAGGAGCGCATCGCGCAGGGCGGCCGCCTCGGCGCGCACCGAATCCGCCCAGTCGGCATCGTCTGCGGTCGCGTCGACATAAGGCCGCGTCGCGACGATGCGGTCGGCGAGCTCGGCCAGCAGCGTCTGCTTGTTCGGGAAGTGCCAGTACAGCGCGCTGGGCTGCACGTCGAGGGATGCCGCGAGCCGTCGCATGGTCAGGTCCGGCAGCCCGAGGTCGTCGAGGATGCGCAGAGCCGCCTCCACCACATCGTCGCGCGAGTGTCGTCGTCCGGTTTCGTTACCTGCCACGTTCTCACTATAGTGAACACCGTTCAGGTGAACAGTGTTCAGGTTAGGAAGCCCGCATGACCCTCACGACCCCCGTCGCCCCCCGCCGCCGCCTCGACGCGACCGATCTCGCCCGCGTCGCCGTCTTCGCCGCCCTCGTGGCCGTGCTCGGCCTGCCGTCCGGCGTCACCGTCTTCGGCTCCGTGCCGATCACGGCTCAGACCCTCGGCGTCATGCTGGCGGGCGCCATCCTCGGCCCGTGGCTCGGCGCCCTGAGCATGGCCGTCCTGCTCGCCCTCGTCGCGGTCGGACTCCCCCTCCTCGCGGGCGGACACGGCGGCATCGGAGCCTTCGTCGGGCCGTCGGCGGGCTACCTCTTCGGCTGGATCGCCGGCGCGTTCGTCATCGGCCTGATCGTGCACGCCGGTCGCCGGGCTCCCGTCTGGTGGCGCACGCTGCTCGGGATGATCGTGGGCGGCATCCTCGTCGTCTACCTGTTCGGTGTGCCGGTACAGAGTCTTGTGACCCGTCTGCCGCTCGACGCCACGGCCCTCATGAGCCTCGTCTTCGTCCCCGGCGATCTGGTCAAGGCGGTCATCGCGACGGCTGTGGTGACGACGCTCGTGCGTGCCTACCCCCGCGCGTTCCGCCGCACCTGGGTCAGCGATCAGCGCGCCGTCGCCGCGGATCCGGCCGCGCCCGCGGAGTCGCGCGTCCCGTGACCGGCGCCACCCCCGCTCCCCTGCCCGCCGCCGCCGCCGCTCTGTGGCTGGACGGCGTGGGCGTGCGCCTCGGACAGGTGGATGCGCTCCGCGACGTCAGCCTGGCGCTCGACGCCCGCACCATCGCTGTGGTCGGCGAGAACGGCTCCGGCAAGTCGACATTCGCCCGGCTGCTGGCCGGACTCGTCGCTCCCGCGACGGGCGTCACGCGCATCCTGGGCCTCGACCCCGTGCGGCAGGCGACCGAGCTCCGGCGCCGCGTCGCCGTCGTGTTCAGCAACCCCGACGCGCAGATCGTGATGCCGACCGTCGCCGAGGACGTCGCGTTCTCCCTCCGGCCTGAGCGACTCAGCCGCGAGGAGCTGCGACGTCGAGTGGATGCGGCACTCGAGCGGTTCGGGCTCTCCGACCTGCGCGAGCGCTCCTCGCACGACCTGTCCGGCGGCCAGAAGCAGTTGCTCGCCCTCGCCGGCGCGTTCGTCCGCGAGCCCGAGCTCGTGGTGGCCGACGAGCCGACGACGTACCTCGACGCCCGCAACGCCCGGCGGGTGTCCGACCACCTGCTCGCCGACGCCGGGCACCGTTTGGTGCTCGTCACCCACGATCTCGCCCTCGCCGAACGCTGCGAGACCGCCGTGCTCTTCGCGGGTGGTCGGGTTGAGGCGGTCGGTCGTCCGGCGGAGGTCATCGCCGAGTACGAGGCGGCGCTGGCGTGCTGAGCCTCTACCGTCCGGGTGCCGGCCTCCTGCACCGCCTTCCCGCCGGGCCGAAGCTGCTCCTGCTTCTCGCGGTCGTGCTCGCCGTTTCGCTGCTCCCCTCCACGTGGTGGGCGGCCGCGGTCGCCGCCGGCGCTGCGATCGTCGCGTACGCGGTAGCAGGGCTGCGCGACGGGATGCTCGGGATGCGCGAGCTGGGCCGCCAGGTCGTGGCGCTCCGCTGGCTCATCGTCGTGACCATCGCCGCGCAGCTGATCTTCCTCGGACCGGAGCAGGCGGTGTCGAACACCGCACGCGTGACCGCCGCCGTCGTGCTGGCCGGTCTGCTGGTGCTCACCACGCGCGTCAGCGACCTGCTCGACGCCGTCGAGCGCGGGCTGCGGCCGCTCGACCGCCTGCGGTTCGACTCCGAGCGCGCCGCGGTGCTGCTGACCGTCGCCCTGACGACGGTGCCGGTGCTCGGACGTCTCGCGGGCGAGGTCCGTGAGGCGCAGCGCGCCCGAGGCGCGCGGCCGGGCCTCCGCTTCTTCGCGGTGCCCTTCCTCATCCTGTCGCTCAAGCACGCCGACCAGCTCGGCGAGGCGCTGTCCGCGAGGGGCGTGCGGTGAACGGCCGCCCCCGAGTGCTGGGACCCGTCGTCGACGACGAGACCCGCTGCATCCACTACCAGTCGCCGCTCGATGTGATCGCGATCCGGTTCGCGTGCTGCGGCGAGTACTACCCGTGCCACCTGTGCCACGCAGAGACGGCCGACCATCCCGCCCGGCAGTGGCCGGCCGACCGCCGCGACGAGCGCGCGGTGCTGTGCGGGGTCTGCGGTCACGAGCTCACTATCGCCGACTACCTCGCCACCGACGACTGCCCGGAGTGCGGCGCCGCCTTCAACCCGGGCTGCCGGCTGCACACCCACCTCTACTTCGAGAGCTGAACCCGCCCCGAACGCGCGGACGCCGGACACGCTCTCGCGTGCCCGGCGTCCGTCAGGGTAGTGCTAGAACCAGCCGAACAGGCGGTCCAGCAGGTCGAGCAGCCAGTCGAGGACCGGGATGCCCGTGTGCGGCTTGTCGGCCTTCACCTTGAGGGTGGTCCAGCCGATCACACTGTTGGACGCGTCCTGCACGGACAGCTTGTGCTGGCCGTTGTCCGCGTCCTTCGGCAGGGTGAGCGTCAGCACGCCGTCCGCCGGGACCTGCACCCATCCACCGCTCAGGTTCTGCGGCTTCGAGTACAGCCAGACCGACACCCACTCGCCGGCGTGCTGCGTGCCGACGGTCACGCGCAGGGTGTCACCCGGGCGGTAGGTGTCCTTGTCGACGGTGACCTTGTCCTCGAGCGCCTTCTTGAGCGCCGACTCCTTGGCCGCCTTCGGGTCGGTACCCGGCTTCGGGTTGGTCGGGGCGTCCGCCACGGTGAGCGGGACGCGGACCGTCGTGCCCGAGTCGGGAGCGGTCAGCACCAGCGCGCTGGCGCCCGCCGCATCCGCCGGCACGGTGAAGGTGACGGTCGCGTTGCCCGCTGCGTCCACCGGTACGGAGCCGATCGCGGTCGAGCCGTTCCAGGAGAGGTCGAGCTTCGTGTTCGCCGGGCTGCCGAGCGAGGTGAGGTTCAGCTTGGACACCTGGAGGGTGACCTGCTGACCGCGCTGCAGCGTCCCGGTCGGCACGCCGCTGACGCCGACACCGCGCTTGGCGAAGCTGGGCGACAGCGGGCTGTTCTTCTGGATGTAGCTGATCCACGCGTCGCGGTCGATCAGTCCGGAGTCCTTCGTGTTCGACCCGGCAGCGAAGGCGCGGAAGTTGTCGCCGCCCTGCAGGAGGAACGAGAACGACCCGATGCGGTACGACTTGGCGGGGTCGATGGGCTGGCCGTTCACGATGATGCTCGTGATGCGGTCGCCCTCCGGCCGGGTGGCGTCGTACGTGTAGCTGACGTTCTTCGACAGTCCCAGGTTGAGGAACGGACGGCTCGGAACGGTGCCGTCGGCGTTGCGCTGCCACTGCTGCTCGAGCGCCTGCTTGAACTGCGCCCCGGTGAGGGACGTGGTCCACAGGTTGTTCACGAACGGCAGCACCGCGTTGGCCTGGGCGTAGGTGACCGTCCCGTCGGTGCCGTAGAGGAGCTCCGCCCGCAGACCGCCCGGGTTGACGACGCCGATCTCGGCGCCGCCGAGTTCCTGCGAGGAGAGGCTGGACAGTAGCGAGTCGGCGACCAGGTTGCCGAGGGTCGACTCGCTCGAACGGTCGTCGCGCGCCCCGTTGAGGTAGGCGGTGGTGATGTCCTTCGTCACCGAGCCGACCTTCTGGTTGCCGATCACGGCCGCGTCGGCGAGCGCCTTGTCGACGATCGTCTTGACGGCGGCGACCCGCGGGTAGGCGGCGACGAGGGCGTCATCCGCGTCCGTGGTGCGGGCGACGTTGCGGGCGGTGTACGAGGTGACCGTCTCGGTCTCCGGGTCCACCGTCAGCTTCACCTGGCCGATGTTCTCGCCGTAGCTGCCGGTCTGGAGGATCGGGCGGGTCTTGCCGTCCACTCCCGGGACCGGAGCATCCCACGCGTACTGCTTGTGGGTGTGGCCGGTGAAGATCGCCGCGACCTTCGCGCTCGTCTTGGTGACGATGTCGGCGAACGCTCCCCCTGCCGCGACCTCCTGCTCGAGCGTCGCACCCTCCGGCGTGCCGAAGCCGGCGCCCTCGTGGTATTCCGCGACCAGCACGTCGGCCTCGCCGTTGGCGGGGTCGCCGTCGGTCAGCTCACCGGCGACGCGGTTGACCGCCTCCACCGGGTCGCCGAAGTCGAGCGACGAGACGCCGACCGGCGAGACCAGGGTCGGGGTCTCCTGCGTGACGGCTCCGATGACGCCGACGGTCAGACCGTCGACGGCGAAGGTGGCGTACTCGGGGAGGGCCGGGGTCTTCGTGCCCTTCTCGTACACGTTGGCGCCGAGGTAGGAGAAGTCGGCCGCATCCTTCACGCGTCCGGTGAGGTCGGCGTAGCCCTTGTCGAACTCGTGGTTGCCCACGGCGCTCGCCTTCAGCTGCAGCGTGTTGAGCACGTCGATCGTCGGGATGTCGCCCGCGGTCGCCGATGCGAAGAGCGAGGCGCCGATGTTGTCGCCGCTGGAGAGGAAGAGCGAGTTCGCGTCGCCCGCCTCCGCCTTGAGCTTCTCGATCGTTCCCGCGAACTTCACGGTGTTGGCGTCGATCCTGCCGTGGAAGTCGTTGATGTTCAGCAGGTTCAGCGTGACCGGCTTGGGCGTGAGGCCGAGGCCCACGACGATCGGGTCGTGGTCGCTCGACCGGTACGGGTCGGCCGCGTAGAAGTTCGTGACGTTGTAGTTGTAGCGGCTGTACTCCAGCGCCACGGACTCGCCCGAGTTGATGTTCCACACATCCGCGCCGGCGATGGCCGTGTTCGCCGCGGGCGACGCGAGGACGTGGTCGAGCGAGCCGACCGTTCCGCCGAAGGAGTAGGTCGCCTTCGTCGTGCGGGTGCTGACCTGGTCGACGTAGCCGGCGTCGGTGAGGACCTTGATCGGGTCCTCCTTCAGGTACGCGTTGAAGTCGCCGATGAGGAGCACCTTGTCGGTCTTCAGCGCGGTCTTGCGCTCGTTCGCGAACGCGACGAGGGCGTTGGCCTGCTTGACGCGGGAGGCGTTGGATGCGCCCTGGCCGTCTCCCTGGTCGGCGTCCTCACCGGTGCCGGACCCCTTCGACTTGAAGTGGTTCACGATGGCGAGGAACGCGGAGGAGTCCTTCGCGCCGACCTTCTTGAAGGCCTGGGCGAGCGGCTGCCGCGCGTTCGAGAACGCCGGGTCGTCGAGGATCTTCGAGTCGCCGACCGGGGCCGCGTTCGCCTTCTTGTAGATGAACGCGGTGCGGATGACGTCCTCCGTCGCCGGCAGGGTCGCCGGCGACTTCACGTACGCCCAGACCTCGGAGCCGGCAGCGGCGTTCAGGGCGGTGACCAGGCTGGCGAGGGCGGAGTCGCGGTTCTCGCCGAAGCGGGCCGAGTTCTCGATCTCCTCGAGCGACACGACGTCGGCGCTCAGGCCGTTGATCGCCGCGACGATCTTGTCCTGCTGGCGCTTCAGGTTGGTCGCGTCGGCGGCGCCGCGGGCGTCGCATCCACTGTTGACCGTGATGGGGTTGCCGTCGCGGTCCGTGTAGAACGTGCAGCCGCTGAGCTGGTCGCCCGTCGTGGTGAAGTAGTTCAGGACGTTGAACGTCGCGAGCCGCAGGTCGCCACCGACGTTCTCGGGGGCGGCGGTGCGGGTGTTCGTGAACGTGACCGGCTGCACGGCGTCGGCGTTCGCCGGCGTGAGCTCGCTGGTCGGCTGGAACTTCCAGGCGTTGTTGCGGTAGTCGAGCACGACCGGCTTCGTGAACGCGACCGGCTCGCCGACGCGGACCGGGTTGCTCAGCGAGAGGTACGGCAGGGGCTTCGACTTGTTCGCCGCGCTCAGGAAGTTGGTGGATGCGCCGTCGTCGAGCGTGACCGCGCGGGCCGCGTTGTCGGCGACGACCGCGGCGTACTCGGGCGAACCCGGACGCGCAGCCTCGGTCGGCTGCACCAGCGGCTTGTCACCGGCGGCGAGGCCGATCTCGCCGTACTGGTTGGCGGCGTACACGTCGGTGACGGTGAACGCGCCCTGCGGCGCGAGCAGCATCCCCTCGAGGCTCTCACGCTGGGCTGCCGTGCCGGGCAGGCCGACCGTGGCCGGCACCGGTGCGGTGACCGTCGACGCGTCGAGCTTCGTCACGCCGGTCGCGGTGATCTCCGTGAGGCCGTTGAACTCGCTGACGGCGCCCGTGACCTTCACGTAGTCGCCCGCGGCGACCGTTCCGGCGAAGGACGAGCCGTAGACGAAGACGGCGTCGGAGGCCGTGTGCGTGGCGAGGTCGACCGCGCCGCCCGTCCCGGGGGTCTGGATGTAGAACCCGTTGAATCCGCCGGTCGCGTACTGGGCCGTGACGACGCCGACGGTGGTGACCGTCGTGCCCGCCTTCGGGCTGGTGTCGCTTGTCCCTTGGATCTCCGCGATCGGGACGGTGGTGCCGTCACCCGGCGTGCCGGGGTCGCCCGGGTCGCCCGGGTCGCCGGGCGCGCTGGCGGCGTTCTGCGGCGTGATCGTGGCGCTGAGGGTGAAGTCTGCGCTGTTGTCGTCGGTGTCGGCGAAGTTCGTGCGGACCAGCGACTTGACGTCGGTGTTGCCCGAGGGCGCCGTGGCCTTCGCCTTCTCGAACGTGTTCGAGGTGCCGTAGCCGAGGAGGTCGGCGACGTCCGCGTTGCCGGTCACCGAGCCGGTCGGAAGGGTCAGTGCCGAGGCCGTCTTGGCGAGGACCAGGGTGCCGGTGGTGCCGCTCGGGTTGAGGGCACCGCTCGCGACATCCGGCGTCGGCAAGGCCTGGCCGTTGGTGCCGTTCGACCCGCCGGCGACGAGGTAGTACCCCTTGGCGCCGATGGAGCCGGTCAGCGGCACGACGCCGGTGGATGCGCTCGTGCCGGTGGCCGGGCGGTACTGGATGCTCCATCCCGCCAGGCTGACGGCGCTGTCCCCTGGGTTGTAGAGCTCGACGAACTTGTTCGTGAAGGCGGCGCCGGCGCTCCCGCCGGACAGATACGCCTCGTTGATGACGACACCGGTGCTGTCGGTGCTGGCGAATGCCGGGGTCGCGACGAGCGAACCGGCGGCGAGGCCGGCCCCCGCGAGCGCGGCGGCGGCGACACGCGCCAGCCTGCCGAATCTGGTTGACATTGTTCTCCTCGGTCGGTGAGGTGTGGGATGAGTCCGCGCCCACCGTAGGGACGGCGTGAAACGGGACTGTTTCTCGTGTGTGAACGTACAGAAAACTCGTTCAGGGGTAGACCGCTCATTTGAGCACCGCACGGGGGAACGCGCCGATACGCCATGATGAGAGGCATGCGGATCGACGAGATCGCCCACTTCCGGGCGCTGGCCGCGGAGGGCCATCCGGCTCTCGCCGCCGAGACCCTCGGGGTGTCCCAGTCGACCCTCACACGCTCGCTCGCACGGCTCGAGCAGGAGATGGGCGTCGAGCTGTTCGACCGCCGCCGCGGCCACCTGGAGCTCAACCAGTACGGCGAGATCCTGCTCGCGCACGCGGTGCGGGCCGAATCGGAGCTCGAGAACGCCCGAGCGCGCATCGAAGCGTTGCGCGATCCGTCGGGCGGCACCGTCTCGGTCGCGTACGTCTCGTCATTCGGCGGGTGGCTCATCCCGAAGGTCATCAGCGAGTACCGCGGGCTGTTCCCCGACATCCGCTTCGTGCTGAGCGGCGGAACCGCCGACACGGTGCTGGATGCGCTGCGGGACGGCGCCGCCGACGTGGCGTTCCTCAGCCCTGACCCACGCGACCCGGAGATCGAATGGGAGCCGTTGACCGCCGAACGGCTGGTGCTCGGCGTGCCGGAGGGGCATCCCCTCGCCGGGGCGACGGCCGTCAGCGTTCCGGACCTCGAGCCCTACGACCTGGTGGCCCTGCGCACCGGCTCCGGTCTCCGCCACATCGCGGACGCCTACTTCGCCGCGCACGGTGTCGTGATGAGCCCCGTCATCGAAGTCACGGAGCTCTCGACCCTGCGTGGACTGGTACGTGACGGCGTCGGTGCCGCCCTCATCCCGGACACCCCGGCCGAGCCGGGGATCGTGGCGGTGCCACTGCGGGACGAGGCCACACGGATCATCGGCCTGGCGCGCAACCGCACCCGGTCGCAGTCGGCGGCCGCGGCGCAGTTCGCGCGCTTCGTCCGCGAGGAGCTCGACTCGCTCGGGTGAGTCCTCTTCGGCCTGGGCTCAGCGAGCGGTGGGGTCCTGGCGCCGGGCGAGGAATTCCTCACGCTCATCGAGGTGCCGGGCACTCATCCGGTGGAAGTCCTCCTCCAGTTCGGAGACGACCTGCAGGCCAGCGAGAAAACTCTCGTCAGTGTCTTGGACCACGCCCTGGAATCGGGACCGGAAGCCTGGGTGGTCGGTGACGCCCTGGCGCTCCGCGACGGCGTAGAACGTTTCCAGCAACGTCGTGATCTGCGAGCGATAGAGGCCGAGGTGCTCGTCCGCCTCGTCGATCCGGCGTCGCGCGGCGAACGCCGTTCTGTCCTGGTCGGCTTCGAGGTCAGCGAGCGAGCTATAACCCGTCATGTGATGCTCTCGATTCCCCGCGCATAGTCTTTCTGCCCAGCGATCTCGGCGATGCCATCCTTCACCTTCTGAGCGACGGCTCCCGAGAGGACGTCACCGTCGACGCCCTCGGCCAGCGCCGAGGAGATGTGCCTGGCAGCCTCAGCCACAGCCGCGAGTTGTTCGGCTCTGATCCTCGCGTAGCGCCGGGCGACGTCGGGCGGGAACACGGAATCGAGGAGGTCGACCCGAGCGCGGCGGATCTCAGCGTCCAGCGCGCTGCGCGTGGCATCCGGCCCCGCGTTCTGGGAGAGGATGTCGGCGATCGGATTACGATCGCCGGGGCGATGGTCAGTCACGCTGCCGTCCTTCCTGAGGTAGTAGCGACATCGCTAGGGGGATGTGAACGCCGCCGCAGCGTGGACGTCCTGCGCCAGCGTGTTGACGATCGCATTGTGGATACCGTCCTCCAGCGCCGTGACCATCCTGATCTGACGATTCACGAGCGAATCCACGGCTCCGATCGCGTCTCGGTCGAGGTTGTCGTGGACAGCCAGCCGATTGAGGGCCACGCTGTTCTCGATGTCCGTGATGGTCATCGTCGGATGAAGCGATACGTAGAGGTTCTTGGCGTCGCGCAGGGCATCCTCCATTTCGGACTCGACGCTGCCGTTGGCGTTCTTGATCGCCTTCAGATGCTCCGTGAGCCCGCCGATCTTCTTCGCAAGCGCCAGCGCCGGCTCCATCGCCACGAGCACCTTGGGATACGGGGAGTCCTTCTGCATCTTCCACACGGCCTGGGCCGCAGCGGTCTGATCCAGGTTGTAGAGGATCACGCCGAGGTCGACCGCCGTGCATCCCGCGCCGATGATCTCGCCCGTGGGTCCGAAGCGAAAGGCCTGCGGCTCACCTTTGTCGTCCTTCCCGATGTTGTGATAGCCGAGAAGGGAGCCGTCGGGTTCGTCGTAGACGAAGATGCCGGCACCGGTCAGGTTCCCGAGCGCGTTCCCGACCGTATCGAAACGGTTGACGTAGTTCTTCAACGGGTTCGTTCCCGCCAGGTTCTGCGACGTCAGCCAGTCCTTCGTCCTCGGCGTCAAGACCCGCCACGGATCCGGGCCGTTGAACGATGTCGCGGGCCAGCGATTCTCGGCAGCGACCAGCAGGGCGAGAAAGCCGCCCAGGGAATGTCCGACGGTCGCGAACGTCGCCTCCGGATGGTCCGTCTGCACGAGCTCTTTCACCTTTGCGGCGAACGCCTTCGCATCCTCCGCCTGAGCGGTCTGAGTCGCCAGTATCACACCGGCGTCCGCGGCGATGTCATGCGGATCGTCGAAGTTCGTCCCCGCGAAAGCGATGGAGACCTGCGAATAGTCCTCGACACCATTCACGATCGGGACGACGGCCATGCCCTGGAACCCGTCGTTCACATTGGCGGAGACGACGATGACCTTCCACTTCTGCTTTGCCACATCGTTGTCGGTGTAGAACGTACTTCCGGCTCTAAGGGGAGGCTTTTGCGCCAGAGAATCAACCTTGTACGCGCGCTTCGCAATCGATTCGTCATCTTCTGCGGTGTTCACTCCAGAACCTCCGACGTACCGTCGCTGTACTTCACGGTCACGGGCTGCGGTGACAACCGCTCAGGCGGTCTTGGCAGGTCATCCCCCGCCGTTTCCCACGGACCGATGATCTCTTCGTATTTTCTTCCTTCGATGGTGACAATGGCATTGGTCGACCACTCGCCCGACCCGTCTACGCTGCCCTCGCGCGTGAACTCGATGACCTCCACGTTTGGCCAACTGCTGATGAACCTTTGAGCCGAGACCCTCTGGTTCTCTAGGTTCTCTCGCAAGGTCGTCTTCTGCTTCACGGCGTCTCCTATCGATGAACATCCCGTAAGCCCGACGATGAGTACGGCAAAGATGGCGACGGTCAGCGCAAGACCTCCGCCGGTCGTGCGTCTGCGAGGAAAAGCACGCCGGCCTGCCACTGCTCCGCTTGGCGTCATTCGAACACCTCCGATGTCCCGTCGCTGTAGTGCACGGTCAGCGGGCCGCCTACGAACCCCGGGGAAGGAACCGGTATGTCGTCACCGATCCCGGAGTGCGGGCCGATGATTCGGTCGTAGTCCTTACCGTCGATGGTCACGATCGCATTGGCTGCCCAGGTGCCGGAACCGTCGATACTGCCTTCCTGCGTGAAGGTGATCTCGTCCATATTCGGCCACCGGCTGTGTTGTTTCTGCGCTGTGATGCGCTGATACTCCCGGTCCTCGGCCGGTGTCGTCTTCTGTTTCAGCGCGTCTCCTATCAACGAACACCCGCTGAGGGCGGCGATGAGTGCGGCGATGACGGCCACACGGGCCACAACCTCACGCCCACGCTTCATGGAACCATCCTCATATGCAAGCATTCCGCGTACCAATGCCACGGCTTTCGGCGATGCTAGCTCATCCGCACTCTGCGGCGCCGATTGCGGCCATAGTGGTCGGCATCGACGGACTCCCACTCCCAGCGGACACGCCGCGTCACACGAGGCGTACAGCGCGCTCCCATGCGCTTGACTATGCCCGCTCCACCTCACACAACACGTGTCTTGGAAAGGACTCCTCGTGACGTCTCCGCAGTACCCGACCACCTCCGCCGCTCCGACCGGCGAGACCCCGCTCTGGGCGCCGCTCTACGGGGCGACGATCGGACAGGCCATCAAGCGCTTCTTCACGAAGTACGCGGACTTCACCGGACGCGCCAGCCGCAGCGAGTACTGGTGGTGGATCCTCTTTTCGGTCATCGTCGCCATCGTGCTCGAAGTGCTGGCCCTCGGCCTCGGCTTCGCGGGTGCGACCGTGAATGACGACGGCAGCTCGACGCCCGGCCCGCTGTTCTGGATCCCCGGGCTGCTGATCGCGGTGTGGTCGCTCGGGACGATCGTCCCCCACCTGGCCCTCATCTGGCGTCGGCTGCACGACGCCGACCTGGCCGGTCCGTTCTTCTTCCTCGGTTTCGTCCCGATCGTCGGCGGCATCACCGTGCTCGTCCTGACGATCCTGCCCTCGAAGCCCGAGGGCGCGCGCTTCGACCGCCCCCGCGCCTAGCGGAGGCAGGGCCGGCTCAGCTGCAGCGCCCGCTCAGCAGGAGTCGGCCCACAGCCGGCGCGGCCGCTCGGGGTCGGTGTCGTCCAGCAGGACGGATGCCACCTCGCGCGGCGCGCCGAGCGGATCCTTCTGCCCGGTGGTCACGAACGACCAGTCCGGGCTCCGCTCCGGGTCGTGCTCGACCCACAGCGAGAAGTTCCAGAATCCGCGGAAAGCCGGGTTCAGCAGACCGCGACCGTCGACGACCAGCACCCCGTCGCGCGCGCGGAACGGGGCCACGACGCCCTCGCGGAACGCATCCGCTCCGCTCTCCGCGTCGGCGCCGGCGCGCTCGACCTCCTGGCTCGCATCACGCAGCGCCGCCGCGAACGCGTCCGCCGCGCGGGCCTCATCCGCGGCCGGGACCCCGGTCACCGCGACGAACCGCGGCCCCCGGGCGTAGTGCTGCAGGAACTCGGCGGCCACACCCGCGTAGAACTCCGCAGCCTCCGTCGCCGTCTTCTCCGTGTCGGTCATCGTCCGCTCCTTCCGACGCATCCACTCGCTCGAACGCTACGCGGGAAGCGGTCATTCCGGGAGCACCGGGAGCGGGCCGGGACGGCGATCAGTCGTCGCGGTCGATCGTGCCGATGCGCGCGCCGGACGAGTCGTAGACCGTCATGACGTTGCCGTCGACCTTCCCGCTCGCGGCCGTCGACATCCACGTGTCCACCCCGTTGCAGACCTTCTGCGTCGCGGCGACGGTGCCGAGATCGATCGTGTTGCCCGAGATCGTGCCGGTCCCCTTCATGGTGTTGCAGCCGTCGGACCCCGAGTACGAGCCGTTCGCGTTGATGATGAGGTTCGGTTCCCCGGGGTCGGTGCTCCCCCACTTCCCCGGGACGCCGCCTCCCTGCGGGGTGCACGCCGTGAGGGCGAGACCGAGGGCGAGGATGGCCGTGAGCGCGGCCAAGCGTGTCCTGTTCATGGCCCCGGAGGATACGCGCGGTGCCGACGGGCCGAATAGACAGTGGAGCGCGGTCGCGCGGGCAGGGAGGACTTCGTCGGGCCGCGGGCACGCCCCGTCCTCCGTTTCCCGCTCCGGGCGGCGCGCCACGAGCCGCTCACCTTCGTTTCTGGTCCCGCGGTCGAGCACTCGAGCGCACGCCGAAGCGCACCTGGGGGTTCGCTGCAACCCCTCCACGCGGCGCGCCGGGCGATCTATCCTCGTCGCAACGACAGCGGCGGAGGGAGCGGCTCATGGACGAGGCACCCGAGGACACACTGCGCCCACCGGACGCCGTACCGGAACTACAGGAGGAGCAAGCCGTGGAGATGGTGGCCGTCTCGGCCGAACGCGAGGCGGAGCTCGAGCAGCGGGCCCGCGACTTCATCCGGGAACTGGCCGCTGCCGAACCGGGTTCGGAGGCGTTCACGCGCAAGATCATCGGGTTCTCGCACCTGGGCGAGGCCGAGATGCGCGCATCCAGCGACGCCTCCCGCCAGTTGCTCAGCCGCCCGGCCAGTTCGCTCGCCGCAGCCCGCGGCAAGGCGGTGCGCACCGACCCGCAGTACGGGGTCATCCGGACGCTGCAGGACCTCCGCGCGACCGTCAGCGACTTCGACCCCCAGCACCTGACCGGCCGCAACCGGATGCTCTCCCGGGTGCCGGGCGGACGGAGGCTGCGCCAGTACGTCCAGCGGTTCGAGTCGGCGCAGAAGCAGCTCGACGGCATCGTCGCCGCGCTCGATCACGGGCAGGAGTGGCTCGCCCGCGACAACGCCGAGATCGAGAAGGAACGGGCGTCCCTCTGGAAGACGACCGAGCGGCTCAACGAGTACGTGGTGCTGACCGCGGCCCTCGACAAGGCGACCGTGGATGCGGCGGCCGACCTGCGCATGACCGACCCGGCGCGCGCGACGCTGCTGGAGAAGGAGGCGCTGTTCCCCATCCGCCAGCGCCGACAGGATCTCACGACTCAGATCGCAGTCTCGGTGCAGGCGTATCTGGCACTCGACGTCATCAAGAAGAACAACGTCGAGCTGATCAAGGGCGTCGAGCGCGCGAAGACGACGACGGTCTCGGCCCTCCGCACCGCCGTCGTCGTCGCCCAGGCGCTGGAGAACCAGAAGCTGGTCATCGACCAGCTGGGCGCCCTGCACGACAGCACCAACGCGCTCATCGGCCGGACGGGCGAGGTGCTCCGCACGCAGACCGAGCAGGTGCAGAAGGAGCAGACCTCGTCGGCGGTCGATGTGGAGGTGCTGCAGCGCGCCTTCGACAACGTGTTCGCGACGATGGACAGCATCGACACCTACCGCACGGAGGCGGTGGCGCGGATGGCGACGACGGTCGACGCGCTCGACCAGCAGGTCGCCCGCTCGCGCGAGTATCTGAAGCGATCGCGGCCGATGGAGCAGCCGCGCTAGCCCGGATCGACCGGTCACACTTCCCCTCCCGCGCGCTACCGTTGACGCCATGAGCCACCGCATCTTCGCCATGCCGTTCGCCGACATCTACCCGCTCTATGTGACCAAGGTGGAGCGCAAGGGGCACACCAAGGACGAGGTGGATGAGGTCACCCGCTGGCTCACCGGCTACGACGACGCGGGCATCGAGGCGGCCATCGCCGACCGGGTCGACCTGGAGACGTTCCTCACCACCGCTCCGCACTGGAACCCGAACGCGTCGCTCATCACCGGCGTCATCTGCGGCGTCCGCGTCGAGGAGATTGACGACCCGGTGATGCAGAAGGTGCGGTATCTCGACAAGCTCGTCGATGAGGTGGCGCGCGGCAAGAAGATGTCGTCGATCCTGCGCGGCGAGACGGCGGCATCCCGCAGCTGAGCAGCACGGCGCGCATGGCCATCGGAACACGGCGGTACTAGCCTCATCGAAGGCGGTCCCATCCGGGGCCCGTGCAAGGGTGGGAGGACATCATGGACGACCTTCACGGCTCAGCGTCCGAGCGGCTGCGGCAGCTCGACGACATCGTCTCCGGCGGCGAGCCGTCGAACGAGTGGCTGACCCGGCACCTGCGCCAGACGCTGAGCGAGCTGGCCGAGGCCGAGCCGGTCGTCGACGCCGAACAGGATCGCCGCGAGGACTACTGAGCGAGGTCAGGCGCGAGCCACACCCGCGATCTGCGGATTGAACGGCAGGAACGGCGTGTGGAGACGGTAGTGCTCCACCTCGACCTCGGCGAAACCGGCCGATCGGAGCGAGCGCTCGAGATCGCGCTCGCACGAGCATCCTTCGAACGTCCACGCCCACGGCCGGCGGAACAGCCGCTGTGAGGCGCGGGTCGGCGTCCCGCTCGGGGCGACCACGTGCTCGACGAACCGGAACGAACCACCGGGGCGCAGGATGCGGCGGATCTCGGCGAGCACCGCATCCGGATCCTTCACGGAGCAGAGCACGAGCGACGAGATGACGGTGTCGACGCTGGCGTCGGGCAGGCCGGTCTGCTCGGCGGTCCGCTCCCGCAGGTCGAGCGCGACGCCCGAACGGAGGGCCGCCGTGCGGAGACCGTCGTGCATGTACCGGTTGGGCTCGATGGCGATGAGTGACGCCCCGGCGGGCAGGTAGGGGAGGTTGGCGCCGACCCCCGGTCCGATCTCGGCGACGTCTCCGGCCACCCCGGCGAAGACGCGTCGCTTGCGCGGACGCAGCGACCGCTCCAGGTACGGGCCCATCAGCCGGAAGAAGGCGGCGTTGAAGCGTCCGCGTCCGGGATGCTGGGCGAATCCCGTCGCCTGTCGGTCACCTGTCGTGGTCGTCCTGCTCATGCCTGCTCCTCGGTCGTGGATGCTGTCGGGACGACTCTGCCGCGCATCCACTCGCCGATCAGGCGGGGAACTACCCCACTTCGCCGGTCACGCTCGCCGTGATTCCGGCGCTTGATCACCCTGCGCGGTCCACCACGCCGCGATCTGCGCGCGCGACCGGAGGCCGAGCCGCAGCCGGATGCGTTCGACATGCCCCTCCGCCGACCGCTCCTCGATTCCGAGCCGCTCGCCGATCTCGCGGTTCGTCCTCCCCTCGCTGACCAGGGCCGCGACCTCCCGCTGCCGCGGCGTCAATGTCCCCGCGGGGGTCCGGATCGCGCGCAGGCCGAGGAACCGCCGGATCGTCGCGGCGAGCGCCGCTGCATCGCCGGCCCAGGGAAGGTGCGACCTCCCGGGGAGGACGACGAACTCGGCGCCCGGGATGCCGTGCGCCAGGGCCTCCGTCTGCGCAAGCGGAGCCGCCCGGTCGCGTTCCCGGTGGACGACGAGCGTGGGAGTGCGCACCTGCGGCAGCAGCCCGCGCACGTCGAGCGCGTAGCTCAGCGCGAGGAGCGACTGCGCCGTGGTGGCATCCGATGCGGCTCGCTGATACCGGCCGAACTCCCTCCGCGCTGCGGCGGACGCATCCGGGGCGAACAGATCGGTGAGCACGTCCGAGCCCAGGCCCCAGTGCGATCCGACCAGGGCCAGCACGTGCTCGCGCGCACTCGGCGGTGAGACCTCCGCGCCAGACGCCCAGCCCCCGTAGAGCACGAGCCGCCGGACCGTCTCGGGATGCGCGGCCGCCCAGGCGACGGCGACCAGCGCCCCGAGTGAGACGCCGATGAGGTCGAACGGTTCCGGACCGAGCGGCGCGACCACCGCCGCGAGCTGCTCGAGCTCGGACGACAGCGACGGAGGCTGCCGGGCCGGCCCCGACATCCCGCATCCGGCCCGGTCGTAGCGGACCAGCCGGCACCCGTGCGCGAGATCCTCGTAGAACGCGCGCTCCTCGGGGAGCCGCCATCCCCGTTCGAGGTGGCTCAGCCAGCCGGAGACGTACACGACCGGCCGGCCCGTGCCCACCGAGCCGACGGCGATGTCCGTGCCGTCGGCGGTGGTGACCCGGGTGAGGTGCTGCTCCACGGGATGCGCGCTATCGCGTCCGGCGAGACCACAGCCTCAGGGCCGAGACGGTGAACATCACGGCTCCGAGCATCGTCGGGTAAGCGCTTCGCGCACCGTAGGCGACGGCGTTGAACGGATTCGCCCAGTCCGAGGGCGACCATCCCAGCCCGGTCAGGGCGAAGGCCACGAGCACGAGGACGACGATGCCCGCCGTCAGTCCGACCACCGGCCAGCGCCATCCGACGGCGACCGCGAGGCCGGCGATCACCGCGGTCAGGAGCAACGACACCGGATGGATGACGAAGGCTCCCGGGAGGATCGGTGCCGTCACGGCCACGACGACGAGGTAGGAGGCCAGCAGTCCCACCCCGACACCGAGCACCAGCGACCCGACGAGCCGAAACGCGCGGGGGCGCGTCGGGCTCACCTGATCTCGTGCGTCTGTTGCGATCATGAATCCCCCTCGGTCCGCCCGGGCACCCCGGCGGCCAGCTCGGCGAAGACGTCCGCCGCGTCGTCGTGACGCGACAGGCCGGCGCTCTGTCCCATCCACAGGCTCAGCAGTTCGGCGTCGCCGGTCTCGGCCGCCCGGCGGCGGAAGACGCCCGTGAGGATGTTCTGGAGCGGGAACGGGGCGATCGCGCCGCTCTGCTCGATGGTCCGCACCGCGCGGTTCGGCAGCCCGCGCGCCGGCCGGCCGCTCATCGCCCGGGTCAGCACGGTCTCGTGGGCGAGTGCGCTCCGGATGCGGTCACGGTGGACCGGCGGCGCCGCCGACTGCCGCGTCGCCAGGAACGCCGAACCGACCTGCACACCCGACGCGCCGAGGGCGAACGCGGCCGCGACGCCACGGCGGTCGGCGATGCCCCCCGCGGCGATCACAGGGATGCCCACCGCGTCGACGACCTGCGGGATCAGGGCGAGTCCGCCCACCAGGCTGTCCGCCGGGTCTGCGAGGAAGGAGGGCCGGTGCCCGGCCGCCTCGGAGCCGGACGCGACCACCGCATCCACCCCGCCGGCCTCGAGTGCCCACGCCTCTGGGACCGTCGTCGCCGTGCCGATGATACGGATCCCGCGCCGATGCGCGGCCTCGACCACGTCGGTCGGTGGAACCCCGAAGACGAAGCTCAGTGCTGCCGGCCGGGCGTCGAGCGCGGCCGCCAGTTGTGCATCGAAGTCGGGCAGGGGCGCGATCGGCCACTCCGGGACAGACGCCCCCGCCTCGTCGAACAGCGGCCGCAAGGCCCCGATCGCACGCTCGACGTCGTCGCGGTCGAAGCCTTCGCCGGCATCCGGCTCGCCGGGAGCCCGGAACGGCAGCCACAGATTGAGGGCGAACGGACGGGAAGTCCGCAACCGCAGCTCGTCGCCGACGGCCCGGATGCGCTCGGCGCTCAGCCCGTAGAGGCCGAAAGACCCGAGACCGCCTGCCTCGCTCACCGCCGCCGTCAGCTCAACGGACGACATGCCCCCGAACGGCCCCAGCACGACAGGGGCCTCGATGCCCAGCAGCTCACGCACTCCCACGGGTCTTGTCTACACCCGGAGAGCCGGTCGAGTGGCGGCGTTCGACCGGCCTCACGCCCAGAGCCCGACCTGGACTTCCCCGCGCGATGAGAGCACGCTTGAACAGACCGATGGTACCGACCGGTAGCGTGGGTGGAATGGACGGCGGCCGCGGATGAACGAGAGCACCACCGATGCGCCTCCGGGCGACGCACCGCAGGCGGAGTACTGGCGCCCCTTCATGGACGCCCTCCCGGTCGAGGGGACGGCCGTCTCGACCATCGGCGACCTGCTGGGGACGGAGACGGTCTCGGCCAGCGACACCGTGGCCGCCCGTCTCGACGAGCTGCAGTTCGACCTCGGCGAGGGCCCCTGCTGGGACGCCCTGCGGTTGCGCCGTCCTGTGCTCGAACCCGATCTGCGCCGGCGCCCGCAACAGCAGTGGACCTCATTCACGCCGGCCGCGATCGAGGCGGGGGTCGGCGCCCTGTTCGCCTTTCCGATGCTCGTCGGGCCGCTGCGGATCGGCGCGGTCGACATGTACGCACGCGAACCCGTCGCACTGGACGAAGCGCACACGCAGGCGGCGACTAAGCTCGCCGAGGCCGCCGGACGGACCTTGCTGAAGCGCGCCCTCGACACGATGGGCCGCGAGGAACCGGCCGACGATGCGAACCCGTTCTCCCGCCGCGTCGTGCATCAGGCCACCGGGATGGTGCTCGCACAACTGGATGTCAGCGCTGACGACGCCCGCATGGTCATCCAAGCGCACGCCTACGCGACGGATCGCTCGATGATGGAGGTCTCGCGGGACGTCCTCGACGGTCGCCTCGACTTCTCGGCGCTCGACGGAGGGGACGGTCGATCGCGATGACCCTCACTCGCGAACAAGGAATCCTGCGGGCGTTCGCTCAGCTGGCCGACACGCTCGTGGCCGACTACGACGTCGTCGACCTCCTGCAGAACCTGGTGGACCTCTCCAGCCGCTTCCTCGGCGCCACGGCTTCCGGCGTGATGCTGGCCGACGAGCACGGAGAACTGGATGTGATCGCCTCCACCAGCGAGGCCAGCCGCCTGGTCGAGGTGATGCAGCTGAGCGCCTACGCGGGCCCGTGCATCGAGAGCTTCGAGACCGGCGCCGTCGTCTCGGTCGCCGACATCGAGCAGGTGCCCGACCGCTGGCAGGCCTTCCGCGACCGAGCCCTGGAGCAGGGCTTCGCCGCCATCGACGCCATCCCGCTCCGCCTCCGCGCACAGACGATCGGCACGCTGAACCTGTTGCGCGACACTGCGGGCGACCTGCCGGAGGACGACCTCGTTGCCGCCCAGGCGTTCGCGGATGTGGCGACCATCGGCATCCTGCACCAGCGGAGCTTGGCCGAGAGCGATGCGATCCGCCAGCAACTGCAGTTCGCGTTGAACAGCAGGATCATCGTCGAGCAGGCCAAGGGCGTGGTCGCGCAGACCCGCGCGGTGCCGATCGACCAGGCGTTCACGCTCATCCGCGACTACGCGCGGCGCAATCAGAAGGGCATCTCGCAGGTCGCCTCCGACATCGTGGAGCGCCGGCTGAGGCTCTGACCGTCGGCGTCAGACCGACGCGAGGAACGACGAGACCGTGTCGAGGGATCCGGGAACCAGACGGTAGTACGCCCATGTCCCTCGCTTCGACCGGCTGAGGAAGCCGGCGTCGACCAGGATCTTCAGGTGGTGAGACACCGTGGGCTGCGAGAGTCCGAGCGGTTCCGTCAGGTCGCACACGCAGGCCTCGCCGTCGTCGTGCGCCGCGACCATCGAGATCAACCGGAGTCGAGCGGGATCGGCGAGGGCCTTCATCGCTCGCGCGACCGAGTGCGCGTTCTCCTCGCTCATCACTTCTGTCGTGAGCGGCGCGCAGCAGGCCTGCAGGTCGCGCAGCGGGAGGAGCTCGGTGATCGCCATGGATCGATTCTCGTCGATACATTGACAAACGTCAATGTATGCGTCCATCGTGGTTCATCGACAACCATCGATGAAGAAGGGAGGGCCACCATGGGATGCTGCGACACCGACGAGTGCCAGACGCTTCCGGACGGCTCCTGTGCGCCGGATTGTTGCTGACAAGCCGGATGCTGCTGACAAGCCGGATGCTGCTGACAAGCCGGGGCCGTCGTCGTCGCGGGTGCGACGGCGACGGCCCCGGGTCAGCGTTCGGGCGGGCTCAGGCGACCCCGGTGAGCGCCTTCCCCTTGAGCGTCTCGAACTCGGCGGGGGTGATCGCGCCGCTGTCGAGCAGGCGCTTGGCCGATTCGATCTCGGCGGACGGCGAGCTGGTGCCCGCAACCGTGCGGATGTGCTCCGTCGCAGCCGCCTGCGCCTCCATCGCCCCGGCCGCGCTGCGCTGGGCCATACGGCCGCCGCGTGCGATCAGGTAGATGAAGGCCGCGAGGAACGGCACGATGACGAGGAACAGCACCCACAGTGCCTTCGCCCATCCGTTGAGCTCGGGGTCGCGGAAGACGTCGATGATCACGCGGATGAAGATCGAAATGCAGACGACGACCAGATAGAACCAGAACGTCCAGACGATGAAATCCCAGAAAGTCATAGCAACTCCTTCTCGTTGGGCGGAGCGGCCAGCACTTCGCGTGGCCTGAAGCTACGACGCCGGGATCACCCTCGGCTAGTAGGCAGAATCGCCGTGTTTCAGGCGGCGACCTCGCGCACGAACGTCAGCAGCTGGAACGTCCGGCCGTCCGGGAGTTCGACGATGCCCTCGCGCTCGGCCTCGCGGCGGAAGCCGAGCTTGCGGTAGAGCGCGTGCGCGCCGAGCATGTCCGGGCCGCTGTTCATTACGACCACGCGCTGACCGCGCTGCGCGGCCTGATCGAGCGCGAACTCCGTGAGCGCGATCCCGATCCCCCGCCCGCGGGCCGCCGGGTGTGTGGCGAGCAGCCGGAAGTACAGCTCGTCGGGCGCGATCCGGCCCTCCTGGTCGTGGCCGGGCCGCAGCAGCGCGATGGTGCCGAGCAGCTGTCCGGTCTCCGGGTCCTCGGCGACGAAGAACTCGAAGTCGTCGAGCAGGGCTTCGGGATGCTTCAGCTCATCGCGGTAGTGCGCAGGGAGGTCGGTGTAGTCGTTGGTGTACGCCGCGTGGGTCAGCTCGCCGATCGCCGCGTACTCGTCGAGCCGGGCCGGCCGGATGGGGATGCTCGTCACTCCCCCAGTATCTCCCGGAGCCGTTGCCCGAAGTCCCGGGTTCGCCCACGCCGAACGAAACGGTCAGCCTCCGATGGACGGAGTCGCCCGGAACGCGTTGACCGCACGGTCGAGGACGACCTGATCGTCGGTCCCGGAGTCGAGCACGGTGTTCCGCGCGGATTCCGCGTCGACCTGGACGGCCGTCACGGCGAGCGCCTCCGCCGAGCGGGTCGCGAGCAGCGCATCCACCTGGCCTTCGAAGGCGGAGTCGTTCGACACGGCATGGGCGTCGATCGCGACCACGTGGTTCGTGGCGACGTAGTTGCCCGTCCCGGAGACGACGCGGATGATCACCGGCTCGGCGCCTTCGGGCCGGACGGTCGACGCGTCGATCACCTCCGAGAAATGGTTGCCGATCACCGAGTTGTCGTTGCCGCTGACGCGCAGCAGCCCGAACAGATCGTCGAGCCCGTTGTCGACGCCGTGGAACGGCGTCCACGGCTCGTGATCGCGGAGGAAGTGGTTGGTCGCGACCAGGTTCTCTGAACTGTTCTCCTCCAGCAGCACCATGCCGGGGTAGAAGGCGTGCAGGCGGTTGCCGGTCACGCTCGACCGCGTCACCCCGCGCAGCCGGATGCTGCTGGCTCCGCGCGGGAACACGTTGTTCGCCGTGATGAGCAGACCGCCGTGGTTCTCCGCATAGATCGAGTGCCCGCGGAATCCGGCTCCGATCAGGTTGTCGGTGATCTTCGACGCCTGCCCCCAACCACGGAGCTCGATGCAGTTGCCGCATTCGGCGATGAAGTTGTCGTGGATGGACAGCGCATCCGCATTGTGGATGGTCACGGCATGCTCGAGGTAGACGAATCCCATTCCGTTGATCCGGAAGGAGTCGTTGGCGCTCGCGACGAGGATGCCCGTCTTCCCGTTGACGTAGGTGTTCTCGGGGTGCAGGTCCGAGCCGTCTGCGGAGAAGTGCATCCCGTCGATGCAGAAGTTCGAGAACTCGACCGAGCTGATCCGGGGGCTCCCACCGCGCTCGACGACGAACGCGGCGCGGTCCCCGTCGTCGTCGCCGGCCGGAAGATCGACGAGGATCCTGCTGCCTCCCGGCCACAGTTCGTGCAGACCGGGCCACTCGCCCTCCGGAACGTTGAACCGGATGCTGGAGGAGGTGAAGCCGTGACCGGACCCCTCGATCCGGAGGAAGCTGACGTCGATCCGCACCGGTGTCCGCAGCCGGTAGTCACCGGGCGGGAGGACGATGACCGCGCCGGGCCTCCCTCCGTCGTCCTCGTCGGTGGCGTTCTGCCGGCTCTTGATGTCGGCGACGATGCTGTTGATCACCTCGCCGATGTCTTCGGCCGGATCGCCCACCGGCCAGGCGGTCACGTCGTAGCGGTTCGAGGAAGGCATGGGTACTCCGGTCGTGGTCGTCGCGGTGCGATATCGGTCGTTCAGGGGGTCGGACGGAAGCCGTAGCTGGTGGATTGGGCCAGCAGCTGGGCCTCGGTCCCGCTGTCGTAGACGTGGGAGTTGGTGGTCCCGGCGTCGAGGACGACCGTGTGAACGGTCAGGTTGGTGATCGTGTGGTTGCCGCCGACGACGTTCTGATCTCCGGACCGGACGCGGAACACCGCGGGCGTGGCGCCCACCGGGGTCACCTGGTCGGGGGCGATGACGTAGGTGACATGGTTGGCGGTGATGGTGTTGCCGTCGCCGTTGACCTGCACGACGCCGAAATCGTCGCCGAGGCCGTTCGAGACGCCGAGGAACGGCCCGTAACTCTCGGCAACCCGCTCGAACATGTTCGAGCTGATCAGGTTCTCCTTGCAGTTGCCTTCGAGGGTGATGCTGCCGGGATAGAACGACTGCAGCCGGTTCGCCGAGACGTTGGACCGGAAGCAGTTCTTCAGATGCACCGAGTCGATCCCGCGCGGGAACACGTTGTTCCCAGTGATCAGGAGGCCATTGCTGTTCTCCGCGAAGATCGAGAAGCCGACCGGTCCGGCGCCCAGGTGATTATCCGCGACCCGTGACGCCTGACTGCCGCCCACGATCATCACGCACGTGCCGCACTCGGCGATGAAGTTGCCGGACACATCCAAGGCGTCCGGCCCCTGGATCACGAGCGCCTGCTCCAGGTAGACCATGCCCATGCCCCGCACGCGGACGGAGTCGTTGTCGCTGCCGAACCGGATGCCCACCTTGCCGTTGCGGTAGGAGTTCTGGTTCGCGCCGAAGGAGACCCCGTCGAGGGCGAAGTTCTCGAAGGCGATGGCGCTCAGCCGAGGGCTGCCATCGCGGGCGACCAGGAACGCCTCCGCATGCCCGTCGGTGTTCTCCACGCGGATGTGGCTCCCACCCGGATTCAGTTCATGCCACCCGGTGGTGTCGGAGTTGTAGCGGATGGAGAGGGAGGTGAAGCCGTGTCCCGATCCGCGGATGGTGAGGAAACTGATGTCGACGACCACCCGGGTCTTGAGCGAGTAGGTGCCCGGCGGGATGTAGATGACCGCGCCCGGCTTGTCGGCCGGATCGGTCTGGCGGCGTTTGATGTCGGCGATGATGCTGTTGATCACGGCGCCGATGTCGTTGCGGGGGTCGATCGGCCTGCCGGGGACCTTCCAGTCCGTCACGTCGTAGACGTTCGTTTCCATGCGTGGGTTCTCCGTCGTCGTGGTGGGTGTCGTCGCGGTGGATGTCATGGCGGATTCAGAGCAGTCCGACCGGCACCCGTCGGGGCGGTGCCGGTGACGGCTTCTGTTGTTCGGGGGCCGGCGCCGCCGTGGCGGGCTGGGCGCCCAGGTACGCGAACGCGGCAAGCGTCGTCGCGGAGGCGAGCCCCTGGACGACGGCGCGGCGGGTGGGCTGAAACGTCTGTGCGGACCTCTCCGCCGGCTTCTCTGCCATGGGGCTCCTTGTCGACTGCTGGGGGGTAAGGACTGGTGGGGTTCAGGGCTGCGGCAGCGAGGCCAGCACCTCGTCGCGCGTCGGGAGGTCAGCGCCCGCCCGGGACACGGTGATCGCGGCGGCGCGTGCGGCTGCCCGACCGGCGGCGGCCAGCCGGTCCTCGGTGACGGCCTCGGCGAACTGAGTGCCGTCCGGCGGCGCGATGCCCTCGAAGCACAGCGCCCAGATCAGCGCCGCCATGAAGGTGTCGCCCGCACCGACCGTGTCCGCCACGCGGGTCGGAACGGGGTCGACGGCGATCCGGTGCCGTCCGCTCGCCAGCAGCGCGCCGTCGGCTCCCCGGGTGACGGCCGCGACGCGGACGCCGGAACTCACGAGCTCGTCGAGCACGGCCGCGAGCGGCGTACCGGGGAACAGGAATTCGGCATCCTCGTCGCTGAGTTTGACGATGTCGGACTGGCCGGCCAGGGCGGCGAAGATCCGACGCGACTCGGGCGCGTCCGGAAGCAGAGCCGGCCGGATGTTCGGGTCGAAGGTGGTGACGGCTCCGACCTCCCGCGCCCGCGTCAGGGCCGCACGCACGACTTCGACTCCGGGGCTCAGGAAGGCGGCGATGGATCCTGTGTGGACCAGATCCGCCGGCCCCGTCGATGGCGGCTCGCTCGGTGCCCACGAGACGCGGAAGACGTACTCCGCCGAGCCGTCCGCACCGATGCGCGCCGTCGCCACGGAGGTGGGGTCGTGCGTCCAGGAGCCGGGGGTCAGGCGGACGCCGGCGGCCGCCAGGTGCTCGGCGACCACTGCACCGTCGGGGTCGCGCCCGAGGGTCGTGTGGAAGTCGGTCGGGACACCAAGCCGGGCCAGGCCGACCGCGACGTTGGCGGGCGAGCCGCCGGGGTGACGCTCCACGCCGTCCCCTGCGACGACCTCGTCGATCAGCGCCTCGCCGATCACCAGCGCGCGGGTGGGCCGGCTCATTCGCGACTCCACGCTGCGGAGAACTCCGCCGTCGTGGCGGAGGCGACGACCAGGCGATCGTCCTCGAAGTGCACGGGCACGGGGTCGGCGATCTCGCCCTGCCATCCGGTCTCGGGGTCGACGTTGCGGAAGGCGAGGAACTGCGCCTGCCCGGCGCGATCGTGGACGATCCGCCCGACATAGAATCGCTCGTCCGTCAGCCGGTACGCGCTCGCGGTGTCGAACGGGCCGGTCGCGGACGAGATCGGGAACGCCCACACTCCCCCGTCGCCCGGCCGTCCCGGCTCGGCGAGCTCGGTGCCGAGGCACGAGAACAGACCGACCGCGCGCCCGTCGACGACGGCCGTCTGGATGACCTCGAGGTGACCGAACCCCGCACCAGGCGACGAGAGCGGCGGCTGCACGGTCCATGCGCGCAGATCGGGCGACGTGGCGTGACCGATCACACCGCGATCGTCGGGGGAGCCTTGGATGCTGCGAGCGGTGATGAGCATGTGCCACATCCCGCCGTCACGGAACACCCACGGGTCGCGCCACGCCTGGTCCGGCCACTGACGGGTCGCCGCCGTCTCGTACCAGCGCGGGTCCGGCTCCAGCACCTGCCGGCCGGGCTCGCGCCTCCAGGTGAAGAGGTCCTCGGACACCACGGAACTGATCCGCTGCGCGACGCCGCCGTCCTCCCTGCTCACCGCCGTATAGAACATCCGCCAGAGGCCGTCGTCCTGCCGGACGATCGAGCCGGTCCACGTGGCGAGGTCGTCGAAGGCGGGTGCGTCGTCGGGGAGGAGGGCGTCGGCGTGCTCGGTCCAGTTCTTCAGATCCGTGGAGGTGGCATGGCCGACGGTGGCCCTCCAGTGCCGGCGATCGGGGTCGAGCAGGGCACGGGACGCCTTGAGGAAGAACAGGTGGAACCGGTCGCCGTCGTCGGCGATCCAGAAGTCCCACACCCAGGAGGCGGCGAGGCGGAGCATGTGCGTACCTTTCAGTCGGCTCGGGGTCCGGCGACGGATTCGCGGACAACGAGCGGGCAGTCGAGCAGGGTCGGACGGTCGGCGAGGAGGCGGTGCTCCGCCTCTCCGTGGAGCAGGTGCACGAGGGTCTCGACCGCCCACGCACCCATCTCGTAGTGCGGGAGGGCGACGGTCGTGAGCCCGGGGAAGAGGTTGGCCGCGATGAGTTCCTGGTTGTCGAAACCAACGATGGAGAGGTCCCGCGGAATCTCGAGCCCCAGCTCGCTGGCGGCGCGGTAGGCGCCCATCGCCATCCGGTCGTTGTAGCAGAAAAGGGCCGTCGGACGGTCGCTCCTGGCGAGGATCTCCTTCGCCAGACCGTATCCGGGCAGCGTCTCGGACGGCGCCGAGGCCACCAGGCTCTCGTCGAACGGGATGCCGTTCTCCTCCAGCACCTGCCGGTAGCCCGCGAAGCGGAGGTGCGTCGCCGGGACGTCGTCGTTGTTGTTCAGGAATCCGATGCGGCGGTGGCCCGCCTCGACCAGGTGACGGACGGCGGCGACCGCTCCCCCGACCTCGTCCGGGACGACCGCCGGGACGATGCCCGCGCGGTCCGTCGAGTCGATCAGCACAGCGGGCATCCGCTGCAGGTTCGGGGGAAGCGAGACCGTGCGGTGGTACATCGTGGCGTACAGCACGGCGTCGACCTGCCGGTCGATCAGGGCCTGGACGTCCTCGCGGTGGGACGTGCCGTCGGCCTCGCGCTCCGTGTTGATGATGACGAGCGTGAGGTCGTGCTCGCGTGCGGCGTTCTGGGCGCCGAGGATGATCCGTCCGGCGTGCGGGGTGGTCGCGATCTCCTCGCTCAGGAGCCCGATCAGGCCGGACCGGTTGGTCCGCAGCGCCTGCGCCATCCGGTTGGGCCCGTAGCCCAGCGTCTTGGCCGCCTCCCTGACCCGCGCACGTGTCTCCTTCGACACCCGCGTGTGCGGAGTGTCATTGAGAACGTGCGAGACCGTGGTCACCGAGACGCCGGCCAGCTCGGCGACATCCCGGATCCCTGTACTCTTCACTGCCACGAACTTCTCCCCTCCATCGGGCTCCCCCGCCGCCGTCCGATGCTCCGCATGGCCCGTCACCCCTTGACCGCGCCGAGCGTGAGGCCGGCGACGATGTGCCGCTGGAGCAGCAGGGTGAGCAGGATCACCGGGATCGAGTAGAGCACGGCGAGGGCGGTCATCGATCCCCAGTCCAGCCCGAATTGCGTCTGGAAGTTGGCGATGACGATCGGCGTGGTCTGCGACCGGACGGCGGTGAGCAGCAGGGCGAACAGGAACTCGTTCCAGCTGGCGAGGAAGGCGAAGATCGCGGTGACGGCGACGCCTCCCGCCGTCACCGGGATGACGACCCGCCAGAGCGCGCCGAGCCGGCTGTTCCCGTCGATCTTCGCGGCCTCCTCGAGCTCCGTCGGCACCGCCTCGAAGAAGCTCGACATCAGCCAGATCGAGAGCGGCAGCGAAATCGTCGTGTGGGCGATGGCCAGCGCGAGCGAGGTGTCCGAGATGCCGAGGTTGCGGAAGATCGTGATCATCGGCACGCCGATCACGATCGGCGGTACCATGCGGGCGACCAGGGCGAGCACGATGAAGATCCGCCCGGTCCTGGTGCGGAACCGGGTGACCGCGTAGGCCGCCGGGATCGCCAGCACGAGCGAGATGAGGGTGCTGAGGATCGCCGTGATGATGCTGTTGATGAACGACGCGAGCACGCCGTCGCGCGTCAACGCCGAGACGTAGTTGTCGACCGTCCAGGCCGTGGGCAGCAGCTTCGGCGGCACCGAGATCGTCTCGAGCGGCGTCTTGAACGAGGTCAGCAGCATGTAGACGAACGGGAATCCGTACAGCACGACCACGGCGACGAGGATGAACCACAGCAGTGCGCGCGAGCTGAGGCGCCGTGTCTCGAGTCCGTTCATCGCTCCGTCTCGCTTCCGGGTCGCCAGATGGTGAGGATCGCGACGAGGGCGACGGCGAGCATCGCGATCAGGTAGACCGTCCCCATGGCACTGGCGAGACCGGGGTCGCCGAAGCGGACCATCGTCCGGTAGATCAGCAGGGACAGGGTCTCGGTGCTCTGCTGAGGACCGCCGTTGGTCTGGATGACGATGACGTCGAAGGCCCGCGCCGCGTCGATCCCGCGGACGATCAGGGCGACGGCGATGACCGGCCGGAGCAGAGGGAGCACGATGCGGAACAGGATGGTCGTGTAGCGCGCGCCGTCGAGCCGTGCCGCCTCGATCACGTCGCCGGGGACGTTCTGGAGGCCGGCGAAGAGCACCAGCGTGATGAACGACGTCGTCAACCAGATGTCCGGGATGGCCACGGAGAACAGGGCGATATTCGGGTCGCTGAGCCACTGGATCTGGTCGTTCGAGTGGATGAGGCCCACCGACTTCAGGATCTCGTTGACGATTCCGAAGTTGTCGATGAGGAGGAACCGCCAGAGCAGACCGGCGACGATCGGCGCGATCATCAGCGGGTACAGGAAGATCGTGCGGAATACCCGCGACGAGTTACCCAGGGAGGTGAAGAGCAGCGCGACGAGCAACCCGAGGACGAATTCGAACGCGACGACGATCACCGTGTAGACGAGGGTGCGCCAGGCGGCGTTCCCGAAGTCGGAGCTGGTGAACGCCGTCACGTAGTTCGCGAAGCCGACGAACTCGCGCGGCCCGCCGGCGATGGGGCTGATCTTGAAGAAGCTGTCGCCGACGAACTGGAGCAGTGGCCAGCCGATGAACACGGCCAGGAATAGGGCGGCCGGGAGCATCAGGAGGGCCGCGAAGCGCCGGTCGGCGCTGCGGATGGAACGCTTGCGGGGAGCCTGGGGCGGGCGACCGGCGATCCGGTCGCCCGCCCGCTGCTCCACTACTTGACCAGTGATTGCACCTGCTCCTTCGCGGCGTTCAGCAGGGCCTGGTTGTCGGCGCCCGGCTGCAGGGACTTCTGGATCATCGGGACGAGCACGGTGTCGACGATCTGCTGCCACTTCGGCGTCGCGGGCCGCGGAATGGTGGCCTGTGCATCCAGTGTCTCCACCAGTGGCTTGTAGTTCTCGTAGCCGGGCTGGTCCTGGTACTTCTCGAAAGCGGACTTGCGGGCGACGAGTCCGAGCGACGTCTTGGCGCTCAGGTCGTTGTGCTCGTAGGCGAACTTGACGAAGTCCAGCCCCTGCTGCTGCTTCTTGCTGGCCTTCGCGACCGACAGGTACCAGGCGCCGGGGACTCCGGCCACTCCGCCGGGGCCGGCGATCATCGGCGCGACGCCGACCTTGCCGTACACCGACGCGTCCTTCGGGATCTGCCGGTACGCGTGCGCCCAGAACCGCATCATCGCCGTCTTGCCCTGGTTGAACAGGTTCTGGGCTCCGGCCCAGTCGAGCTGCGCGCCGCCGGCGGGGGCGTACTTCTGCAGGCTCGTGTAGAAGTCGAGGGCCTTCAGGCTGTCGGCGTCTCCGAGCGACACGTCTCCGTTCGACGGATCGACGACCATCGTCTTCTCACCGGTCTGCGAGAGCGTTGCGAGGTACTCGGTCTCGACCGCGCCCTTGACGTCGGTGCCGTAGAGGCCCTTGTCGGGCTGCGTGAAGAACGCGGCGGCGTCGGTGTACTGCTGCCAGGTCGTCGGGGGCACGAGGTCGTAGCCGTACTTGGCCTTGAAGGCGGTCTTGTTGGCGGGATCCTCGAACAGATCCTTGCGGTAGTACAGGATCTCGGAGTTCGTCCAGACCGGCATGCCGACGTACGTGCCGTCGACGTTGGCCTCCTTCACCAGCGCGGGGAACAGGTCGTCCTTCACACTGGAGGTGAACTGGCTGTTGAGGGGCGTGACCGCATCCTTGAACGCCGGCAGCCAGATGGCGTCGAGCGCGGCGACGTCGAAGGAGACGGTGCCGGAGGTGAACTCGCTGTTGAGACGGTTGTAGAGCCCGTCGTAGGGCAGTTCGACGAAGGTCACCGAGGTGCCGGTTTCCTTCTTGTAGAGGTCGGCGATGGGCTGCAGCTCGGCATGACCGCCGGCCTCGACGAGCACGGTGATGGATGAGGCGGACGAGGACGAGTCTCCTCCGCCGACGCCGCAGCCGGCGAGTGCCAGTGCGACAGCGGCGCCGACTGCTGTGGCCGCCGCGATTTTCTTGCGAAGCATCGTTACTCCGGATCTTGTGAGCAGCTCGGGCTGCCATGGGGGACATTCTAGGGCCAAGACGTTTTGGCAAAACGTCTTGGCACGACGATAAGTCGGCCCCGGAACGGTTCGCAAGCGCCAAAACGCGCCAAAATGCCAAAACTTGCCAAACAACGGGAGTCCGCACGAGTCAGGTGAAGACTCGCACGTCCCCTACATGACGCCCGCTATCAGAAGAGCCGTGTAGAGAATCCAGCATCCCGCGGCGATGTAGCCCCCCACGCTTTGTGTGGGTTTGCCCTTCCTTCCGGAATACACACCGAAGACCAGGAAGAACCCCGACAACGCCGGAGTCCTCTCGTCTGCCCCTACCCGAACGCCAGGTACGCTGCGGGCTTGCCGGGTTCGACCAGTTCGAACCGCGGCTCCAGCCCCGACGTGCGGAACAGGTCCACCTGCTGCGTAAACGGTTCGCTGGTGACGAAGACGACCCGGTCGACGGCCCATTCGTGTGCGAACCAGGTTCGGAGGGAGGAGAGCAGGCGCGCATCCATGCCGCTCTCCATCTGGGCGCGGCGGGTCCAGAAGTAGGCGACGATATCGAGATCCTCCCAGCGGTCCGCGCCGAGCGCGGTCACCGCCGCCCGCGCGAGGAACGTCGCTCCCGGAGGGAAGATGTACACGCACCCCAGGCACTGTTCCCCGTCCGTGCTGAGCACCGTGAACGTGAACGCCCTCCCGCCGGCATGTCGGGCCGCGAGACCGGCCAGGTCGTCCCGGTCAGCGTCGACCGTGAAGTCATCCTCGGGCCAGGCCGACTGCTCCCACAGCCGCAGGTACGCGCGCGACTCCATGACGGCGGCGTGGTCCTTCTCAGCGTCGGCGGCGGCGATGGGACGAAGCACGAACTCCGCGTTCTCCAGCCCGACCGGAACAGGGCCTTTCGTGTACACGTCAGCCATGCGAGCCTCCTTCGGCATCCGTCACGCCATCCAACCACCGCAGCCCCGCACCGCTCCATCCCGCGCTCGACTCCCAACGGATGCTTGCCGCCGCGCGCCGATCGCGTCTACGGTGGGCGGCGGCCCAGCGCGTTCGGGAGGAATCGATGAAGCTGCTGCTCACGTCCGGCGGTGTCACCAACGCCAGCATCCGCGAGGCGCTGGTCGGGATGCTCGGCAAACCGATCGCCGAGAGCAGGGCCCTCTTCATCCCGACCGCGCAGTGGGGGCAGCCCGCGTGCAGCCCGGAGAGCGTGTGGCGGTCGACCGCGGACGCCTGGGGTGGCGACCCGGGTCTCGTCGGCCTCGGCTGGAAATCTGTCGGCGTACTCGAGTTGACGGCGCTGCCAAGCCTCGCGGAAGACCGATGGACGCCGTGGGTGCGCGAGACGGACGTCCTGCTGGTGGACGGCGGCGAGGCCAGATACCTCTTCGAGTGGATGCAGCGGTCGGGCCTGGCCGCGCTGCTGCCCGAGCTCAGCGACACCGTCTGGGTGGGCGTGAGTGCCGGAAGCATGGTGATGACGCCGCGCGTTGGACGCGAGTTCCTCGACTGGCAGCCGGACGGCCCCGACGACACCCTCGGCGTCGTCGACTTCTCGATCTTCCCCCACCTCGACTACCCCGGCTGGACGGAGAACACGACGGAAGCCGCCCGGCGCTGGGCCGAGCGCATCCCGGGCCGCTCCTACGCGATCGACGACCAGACGGCGATCTCCGTCGTCGACGGACATGTCGAGGTGATCAGCGAGGGGCACTGGGAGCGGTTCGACCGCTGAGGCCTTGACTGCGGACTAGCCCGCGTCGTCCCGGCCGCGCTCGGACGCATCCTGTTCCGCCTGCACGGCGCGGTGGACGTTGCCGTGGATGTGATCGGCGCCGACCAACGCGATCACACCATCCCGTTCCAGAACGGCCCGCGGGCCCGGCTTCAGACGGGTGATGCGGAGGTCGAGGCCGGCGTCGCGAGCGAGGGTGACGAGGTCGGCCATCGTGGCGGCACCCTGCGAGTCGATGAAGTTGATGCCCTCGCAGTCGATCACCACCCCGGTGAGCGCGGACTCGCTCTGAATGACATCGCGGAGCCTGTCCTCGAGCGCGTCAGCAGTGGCGAAGAAGAGGCCGCCGTCGAACCGGAGCACCGCCACGCTGGGCAGCACTTCGTCCTCGGGATGCTCATCCACTTCGCGGAACACCTGCGTTCCGCGCTCCCGGCCGAGGACCGGCATCTCCGGATGGGTCGCCACGGCGATCAGCCACACCAGCGAGAGTCCGATGCCGATGACGACGCCCGCGAGCACGCCGAAGACCAGCGTTCCGAGGAGGGCGACGACGGCGATCCAGAAGTCGACCTTCTTCACCCGGAAGAGCCGCCGCATCTCCGGCAGGTCCATCATCCCCATGACCACCGCCTCGATGATCAGCGCACCGAGTACCGCCTTGGGCAGGTTCGAGAACAGCGGCGCCAGGAACAGCAGCGTCAGCAGGACGGTGACCCCGGAGGTGAGGGAGGCCACCCCCGTCTTCGCCCCGGAGCGGTCGTTCAGCGAGCTCGCCGACAGGCTCGTCGAGACCGGCATCCCTCGGAACAGCCCCGCCGTGATGTTCGCCAGCGACTGGGCGACCGACTCCTGGTTGATGTCGATCTGGTAGCGGTGCTTGGCGGCGAACGTGCGCGCGTCCCCCGCCGTCTGCGAGAACCCGATCAGCACGAGAGCGACCGCGGCGACCGCGACGGTGCCGGCGTGCTCCCAGAGCTGCGCCAGGTCCGGAACCTCGGGCGCGGGCAGTCCTCGCGGAACGTCCCCGACCAGCGCGACGCCCTTGGCGCCGAGATCGAGGACAGCCGCTGCCACCAACCCGCCTACCACGAGGACCAATGCCCCGGGGACAGGTGGCGCGATCGCCCGCAGCCCGAAGACGACGAGCAGCGAGATGACTCCGACGAGGACCGTCGTCCGGTGCGCGTCGCCGAGCGACCCGATCCACGACCACAGCTCCTGGAGGGGATTGGACCCCGTGACCTCGGTTCCGGTCAGCTTCGGCAGTTCCCCGATGACGACGTCGATCGCCGCGCCGAACAGGAACCCGGTGACCACGGCACGCGAGAGGAACTGGGCGATCCAGCCCATCTTGAGCACGGCGAGGAGCAGGAACAGGACGCCCGACGCGAGGGTGATGCCGGCGACGAAGGATGCGACATCCTGCTCTCCGGTGATGCCCGCGGCGAGCACGGCGCTGGCGGCGACGGCAGCCAGCCCGGAACTCGGACCCATCGAGATCTGCCGACTGGTGCCGAAGATCGCGTACACGATCGCTCCGGCGGCGGCGGCGTAGAGCCCGTTCTGCAGCGGGATGCCGGCAATGCCCGCATACCCCAGGTTCTTGGGGACGATGAGCGCGGCTACGGTCACGCCGGCGATCAGATCGCCGCGCAGCCACGAACGCTTGTAGGTGCGAAGCTGGCCGGCGATCGGAACGAGGTTCGAGCCCCGGCCTCGGGTCCTGGGCATACGCACGTCATACCGCAGGCCGCGTGCGCGCGGGCAGGGGCCACTCATCCCCTCCTCTGGGGCAGGTGCTCCCCCGTCTGCTCGCCTAGCGTCGTATCCATGGGGGATGAGTCAACCGCGTCCGCGCCGGAAGCGGTCTCGCACGTGGACTTCGCGGGCATTAGCGCGCTCTCCTCTCGCCCAGCCGGATACGCTGTCGCGCTGAAGTGCCTGCAGATCCAAGCCGAGGCCGAAGGGCGAGACCCCGGACTGCGGACAGACAAGCGCGTCACGCTGCACCCGGACGCATGGTCCTGGTACCAGGGTGCCCTCGGCGAGATGCGCGTCGGAGAGATGCTCAGCGACTTGGGGACCGACTGGTTTGTTCGCCACTCGGTGCCGATCGGGGCCGATACGAAGGACGTCGATCATCTCGTCATCGGGCCAAGCGGCGTCTACGCAATCAACACCAAGCATCACCACGGAGCGTCGGTCTGGGTCGGTGATCACGTGCTGCGGGTGAACAATGCGAACACGACCCATCTCAAGGTCGCGCGAAGCGATGCGTTGGATGTCGGGCGCCGGCTCGCCGAGAAGGTCGGATTCCCCGTCCCGGTGACGCCGGTCATTGCCGTTCTCAATGCCCGCTCCGTGAAGGACGGCCGATCTGCGCAAAATCAGTCGATCGCTGTGGTGGACGCCGATCAGCTGGTCGCGTGGCTGAAGGCACGGCCATCACAGCTCAGCACAACGAAGGTCGAGCTGCTCAGACTCGCTGCGGAAGAACCGCAGACCTGGCACGTCGACCCTCGAGCCGCCGACACCCTTCGCGTGATGCAACGGTTCGAACGGCTGGTCTCTCGCGTCTCGAATCCGATCGCCGAAAGCTCGCGAGGGCGCCCCCTCGAGTCACGGAAACCGATCGGTCCGGCAACGCGGAGAGCGCCACAGGCGCGACGCAGGCGCGCGAGTCGGTCCCAACTCGTCCGGCTCTGGGCGGGCGCCGCAATCGCCGTGACAGCGATCCTCATCATCCGAGGCATGGCAAACGCACCGTGCACGACCCCGACGGGCTGCATCCTCCCGGCGATCTATCTCGCGTGGAAGCCCCTCCTGATCGTCGGAGGAGTTGTTGCGATCGCTCGTGCCATGTTCGGCACGTTCCGCGCCATGCGGCATTGAGCCTGGCTCTCGACCCCTGAAACCCGACCGCTACCCGAGCAGCGCCCCGAGCTGGCGCCGCACATCCTCCCGGATCGCCTCCATGCTGGTGCCGGCGGGACTGGCGGACATCGCGATGAAGAGGATGGCGGAGACGATGTGCGCCAGGACGGCCGGGTCGCCGGCACTGCCGGCCGTCCGCGCGATCGTCTCGGCCATCGCCTGCTCGGTCTGCGCCACGATCTCGAGCGCCTTCGCGTGGTGCGGTTCCGTCGGGTCACCGAAGACCATCTCGCGGAGGTAGGTGCGCCCGTTGTCGACCTGTGCGCGATTGCAGTGGATGATCGGGTCGGCGATGGCGAGCACCGCATCCACCGGATCATCGAGCGCCTGGGCGGCTTCGCGCCCCTCGTCGAGCGCGTCGGCGTAGAGGGCGTTCTGCACCATCAGCAGGAGTTCGCCCTTGGTGCGCGCGTAGAAGAACAGAGTGCCGGCGCCGATGTCCGCGGCCGCGGCCACCTCCTGGGTGGTGACCTCGTCGACGCCGCGCTCGGCGAAGAGGGCGCCGGCCGCCGCGATGATCCGGTCGAGTTTCTCCTGCTTGTTGCGCTCTCGCCGGCCGGGGGCTGCGGGGGTGGTGGTCATCTCATCCCTTCACGGTTCGGCTGGTGATCACCCTAACGCGCCCGCCGGCGCCGGTCGGTCAGTCCCCTCCAGCGCCCGCGATCGCGGCGACGGTCTTTCCGCGGCCGCCGCCCTTCCCCAGGCGTGCGACCGCCTCCGGGATCTCCTCGAACGGGATGACCCGGTCGACGATCGGACGGAGCGCGCCGGACTCGACCAGCGCGGAGATCTGGCGCAGCTGCTCGCCGCTGGCCGACATCCACAGGAAGGAGTACTCCACGCCGAGCCGTCGGGCGGTGCGGCGCACACTGCTGCTGAGCGCGGCTATGCCCGCGCGCAGGACGGGATTGAGTCCGAGCCGACGTGCGAAAGCCGGATCCGGCGGCCCGGCGATCCCGACGGCGACGCCACCCGGGCGCAGGATGCGCAGCGACTTCATGAGGTTCTCGCCGCCCACGCTGTCGAGCACCACATCGTAGCCGCTGAGCTGCTGCTCGAAATCGTCCGCTCGATAGTCGATCACGGTGTCGGCGCCGAGCGAGCTCACGAACTCGGCGTTCGCCGCACTCGCCGTCGTGGCGACCGTGGCCCCGAGGTGCGTGGCCAGCTGGATCGCGATCGAGCCGACTCCCCCGGCGCCGGCGTGGATGAGGACCTTCTGTCCCGGCTGCACCCGGGCCCGCCCCACGAGCGCCTGCCACGCGGTCAGCGCAACCAGGGGAAGGGATGCGGCTTCGTGCATCGTGAGGCCGGCCGGAACGGGGGCCAGGTCGTTCTCGTCGGCGGCGATGCGCTGAGCGAAGGTGCCGATCCGCCCGTCCCGCACCCTCCCGTACACCCGGTCGCCCGGCGCGAACGCCCGCACCTCCGACCCGACCGCGGCGACGGTGCCGGCGACATCGTGCCCGAGGATCGTGGGGAGCTCGAGCGGGACGATCTGCTTGAAGTCGCCCGCGCGGAGCTTCTCGTCGAGCTGATTCAGACCGGCGGCGTGCACGTCGATCAGCACGTCGCGAGGTCCGGGCACCGGCTCCGGCACATCCTCCACGAGGAGGGAGGACGCGTACGAGGGGAGAACGACGGCTTTCATCTCTGCACCTTTCTTGAGTGGACTCAATTTTGAGTGTACTCAAGAATACATCGTGTCGTGCACCCCTTGCACAGACGAGGACTCGGGGGGAGCATCCAGCGTGTTGATGCACTCACGTGTGCGATGGGAAATGGGATGAGTCCCGCTGTGCAGAGCGATCGGGGACACCCGAGCCCGACGTCGGCGATCACCATGATCGGGGCTGCCTCTGATGATTCCGGACGGCCCTCGACCGCTCCCTCAGAGCCGTAGCCGCTGAGGCCTGCGCCACCCCGTCCTGGATCGTCAGCCACGAGCTGTCCCTCGACGAGGCGCCCGACGCCTACGAGCACTTCGACAACCGCGACGACGGCTGGACCAAGGTCGTGCTGCACCCGGACGGTGCACTGGTGGGGTGAGCGCGAAAGCAGAGGAGTCAGCGCACCGGCCCCGTGCTGTCCCGTACCTTGAGTTCGGGCTGGATCAGCGGGATGGTGGCGGGCGTCTCGCCTCGAAGCGCACCCAGGACGCTTTCGACGGCGCGACGTCCGACCTCGGTGAAATCCAGCCGGACGGTCGTCAGCGCGGGCTGGAAGTACGCGGACTCGTCCCGGTCGTCGAAACCGACGACGCTCACGTCGCCGGGAACGCTGACTCCCTGGTCGGCGAGCGCCTTGATGACGCCGAGCGCCATCACGTCGTTGATCGCCAGCACCGCGGTGATGGATCTGTCGGCGGCGATCCTCAGCCCGGCCCGGTACCCGGATTCGGCGGACCAATCGTCCGACTCGAACACCTCGGGGACCGTTCGGCCCGCGAGGGCGAGCTCCGTCCGCCACCCGTGCCGACGCGCCTCGGATGCCATCCACCCTGCGGGGCCGCCCACGAAGTGGACGGTCCGGTGTCCGAGATCGAGAAGATGGCGGGTCGCCAGCTGGGCGCCCAGCGTCTCGTCGATGGAGATCGTGGCAGGTCCCGCGGGCGACCCCTGCTCGAAGCGCACGACGGGCACGTCGGAGTCGAGTCGCTGCAGGACCTCCGCCGCCGCGGTCATCGGCGCGAGCACGACGATCGCGTCCACGCCGCTGTCGACGAGCGAGTCGAGGCCAGCCCGGATGCTGGCCTGGTCGATCTCCGCGATGCTGACGAGGCTCGTCGAGTAGCCGTTGCGCCGCGCCTCCTCCGCGATACCGAACAGCGCCAGCGCCGGGCCGTGGACGGAGAGCGCATAGCTGAGCACCCCGAGGTTCATCGACCGGCTGGTCGCCAGCGCCCGCGCGGCGGAATTCCGGCGGTAGCGCAGCTGCACCATCGCGGCCTCCACCCGGTCCCGGATGTCGGGAGAGACGTTGCTGTGGCCGTTGACCACCCGCGAGACCGTCTGCTGCGACACTCCGGCGAGGCGGGCCACATCGACCATGCGCGCCGCACGCGGCACGCCGGTTCTCGTCTCCGTCATCCCCCAATTATGGCCGTCACCGGCCGGGCGCCTGCGAGCGCCCGGCCGGTGACGGGTGGAGCCGACGGCTCAGCGGTTGCCGTAACGCAGCACCGCTGGGTGCTGCTCGTACGGCCACTCCGCTTCGGGGATCATGTACTCCAGCGTGGTGTAGCTGCCGTCCATGGTCGACGCCAGCGACGGCGGCCCCGGGAACCCGATGACCCTCCACCCGACGCGGTTGTCGTTCCCGCCGTAGACCGGATCGCCGTAGAAGCCCTGCCGGGTGTTCAGTACGAGGAGCGGGAAGAACTCGAGGAAGTCCTCGTTGACCGGCTGGTTGCCGGCCGGCGCTCCCCCGCTGCCCTGACCGTCGGATTCGGTGAAGACGAACCTCGCCGGCTTCTCCTTCTTCGAGATGGTCTCGAGCACGGCATCCTGCTGTTCATCGTCGAGCGCGATGAACTCGGAGCCGAACTTCTCGGCCGAGATCGCGTCCAGCTCGACGATGCCCTCGCGGTAGAACCGCTGGCGGCTCTCGATGCGCTCCTGCCAGGCCTTCTCCTCGAGCCCCTCCATGCGGAGGAACCCCTTGCCGTCAGCGGCGGGGAAGACGAACTGCGTCCCCGCCAGCATCCGGTCGATGAAGCGGACCACGCCCGCCTCCTTCGCCCCCGGGTGGTGGTCCGTCGGAATGATGCGCGCAGTGGCGGCCTCGACAGTCGCCCATTCGTGCTCCGTGAAGAAGAGCGGACCATCCGTGTCTCGCGTGGAGATCGGTACGGTCACCCATTCTGCCTGTCCCATGTTTCGTCGTCTCCTCTGAAGTCGCGGTGTCAGTCGGTCCAGCCGTGGCGGTCCACAGCGATGATGCGGTCGGCGCAGCGCCAGGCGTTGGCCATGATCGTCAGCGCGGGGTTGATGCCGGTGGCCGTGGGGAAGAAGCTCGCGTCGAACACGTAGAGGTTGGGCACCTCATGCGACCGGCACCACTTGTCGACGACCGAGGTCGCCGGGTCGTTGCCCATGCGGGCGGTGCCGAGCTCGTGCGAGGTGTTGCCCGTGATCCGCTCCATGTTGACCGGCACGACCTTGGATGCTCCCGCGGCCTCGAGGATCTCGCCGTTCTTCTTCACCTGCCACTTCTCCTGCGCGAAGTCGTTCGCGTGCGGCGTGTGGGTGATGCGGGCGACCGGGAGGCCCCACGCGTCCTTCACCGTCGGATCCAGGTCGACGCGGTTCGACTCGACCGGCAGATCGTGGAGCAGGATGCCGATCTTCATGCTGTAGTTGAACAGATCGCGGTCGGCGTCCTTCGCGGCCTGGCCCCACGTGGGCCGGCCCGGGAAGCTCCAGTTGACGGGGTGCCCGAGCATCGACGGGAAGATCAGCGAGCCGAGGATGTGCCCGCGCGACTCGTCGGTCTCGTAGAAGTCGAACGAGCACAGGTTCATGTAGTGGCCGGACCATCCGTAGAGCGGATCGTGCAGCTCCTTGTCGAACAGGCCGACGGAGAACGAGTACTGGTGGAACGTCGCGTTCTTGCCGACCTGGCCGCTCCCGTTGCCGAGGCCGTCGGGGAACAGCGCCGACTTCGACATGAGGAGCAGGCGCGGCGTCTCGATGCCGCCGCCGCAGACGATGACGGCCTTGGCGTTCTGGACGAACTCGTTGCCGTTCTCGTCCTGGTAGCGCACGCCGGTCGCCTTGCCCGTCTTGTCGACGAGGATCTCGCTGACATAGCAGTCGGAACGCAGGTCGTAGAGGCCCGTGTTGATGGCGTCCGGGATGAAGCTGATCAGCGTCGACGACTTGCCGTTGCCCGGGTCGGGGTACTGCTGCCAGAACCCGTTCTCGCTGAACGGCTTGCGGCCCCGGTACGGCTCGGTCACCATGCCCTGCGGCATCGGGAAGGTGCTGTGCCCCATCTTGTTCATCGCGGTGGCGAACTTGCGGCCGATCTGGCTGAGCGGCGCCGGCTTTGTGGGGTAGTCGCGGCTGCGGCGTCCCTCCCACCGGTTGGCCCCGCCGAGGCCCGAGGTGCCGAACTCCCACTCCACGCGGGTGTAGTACGGCTCGAGGTCGTCGTAGGTGATGGGCCAGTCGACCAGGCTCGCGCCCTCGACGTCGCCGTGGATCGAGCGGAGGCGGAAGTCGTTCTCCGTCATCCGCGGGACCATGCCGCCCCAGTGGGTGGTGCCGCCGCCGACGACCTGCGGGGTCGCCGAGAAGTTGGTGATGACGGCTTCCTCGCTGTCGTTCTGGCGGTAGGTGCGGGGCTTGAGCTTCGGGTCCTGCCAGATGAAGTTGCGGTTGAGGAACTTCAGCTCGTCGCCGGATGCGTGCTCGGGCTTCAGCCACGGGCCCCGCTCGAGACCGACGACGCGGAGGCCGGCCTCGGTCAGCACCTTGGCGGCGGTCGCACCGCCGGCGCCGGCGCCGACGATGACGACGTCGACGGGCTCGGGGTTCTTGAGGGTGGTCATTCTCTGTCCTTCCGTGTGAACGTTCTGGTCCGGGATGCTTCGCTCAGGCGAGCACGCCGGCGCGACCCAGTCGCGCGATCGGCAGCAGCGCATCCCAGAGGGCGTCGGGGATCTCGAACTCGGCGAGCTCGACCGTCTGGGCGACCCGCTTGGGCTCGGACATCCCGACGATGGTGGAGGTGACCCGCGGGTCACGCAGCGAGAACTGCAGTGCGGCGGCGGCGAGCGGGACACCGTGCTCGGCGCAGAGGGCCTCCATCCGGCGCACGCGCTCCAGCACCTCGTCGGCGACGGGGGCGTAGCAGTAGGTGGGGACGGCGTCCGGGCCCTTCACGAGCATCCCGCCGCCGAACGGTGCCGCGTTCACGAATGCCACCCCGCGCGCCTGGGCGTCGTCGAGCAGCGGCTCGGCCGACTGGTCGACGAGCGTGAACCGGTTATGGCTGATGACCGCGTCGAAGGCCTCGGTCGCGAGGTACTGCAGTTCGAGGTCGATCGGTCCGCCGGCGACACCGAGGTAGTCGATGACCCCCTGGTCGCGCAGGGCGATCAGTGCCTCGAGCGGGCCGCCGGGAGCGACGCCCTCCTCGAAGCTGATCTTCTCGGGGTCGTGCAGGTAGACCAGCGGGAGGGCGTCGAGGCCGAGCCGTTCGAGGCTCTCCTCGACCGATCGACGGACGCGGTCGCCGGAGAAGTCGGTGGTCCCCGGAATCGGGTCGACCTTGGTGGCGACGACGACACCCTCCGGGACTCCCCCGTTCTCACGGATGGCCTGGCCGATGCGCTTCTCGCTCTCGCCGCCGCCGTACTCGTTGGACGTGTCGATGAAGGTGAACGGTCCCTCGAAGACGCGCCGGATCGTCGCGACCGCCGTCTCGGTGTCCACTTCGTATCCGTACTGGGCGGGGAAGCTGCCGAGGGCGCTGGTTCCGACGCAGACGTCGGAGACGGTGAGGCTGGTGCGCCCGAATTGTTTGGTGGTCATGAGCTTCGCTTTCTCTCTCAAGGGGGTGTGGGTGGTACGTGTTCGTTCAGGAGGGCGGCGCGGTGCTCTGTCGGACGACGAGCGTCGGGTCGACCCGGGGAAGCGGGCCGGCCTGGCCACCCCGCATCAGGTGCAGGATGCGGTCGACCGCCAGACGCCCGACCTCCTCGAAGTCCAGGCGAACGGTGGTGAGCGCCGGCTGGTAGTACTGCGACTCGGGGACATCGTCGAAGCCGACGACGCTGACGTCCTCCGGCACGCGGAGGCCCGCGTCGGCGAGAGCCTTGACGACGCCGAGCGCCATCTGGTCGTTGGCCACGAAGACCGCCGTGATCTTCGGGTTGCGCGCGATCTCGCATCCCGCGTCATACCCGGATCGGGTCGACCAGTCGCCGGAGATGACCCGGTTGGTGACGCGCCCCGCCGAGGCGAGGGTGCGCGCCCAGCCCCGGATCCGCGCCTCGCTGCCCAGCCATCCGGCTGGCCCCGCCACCTGCCAGACCGTCTCGTGGCCGAGGTCGAGGAGGTACTGCGTCGCGAGTTCCGCTCCGGCGACCTCGTCCGTGGCGACGCTCCTCGTCCCCTCCGGAGCTCCGGGCTCGAAGACCACGAGCGGCACGCCCGCATCCAGCCCGGAGATCGCCTCGAGTGCCGCCTGCACCGGCGCCAGGACGACGATCCCGTCGACGGAGTCCTCCACCAGGTGGTCGAGGGCGGCTTTCATGGCGGCCCGGTCCACGTCGCCGAGGGTGACGAGGTTGGTCGCGTAGCCGGCCTTCCTGGCCTCGTCTGCGATGCCGCTCAGGGCGACGGACGGGCCGTACTGAGCCAGGCCGAAGCTGACGATCCCGATGTTCATCGTCCGGCCGTTCGCCAGGGCGCGTGCCGCGGGGTTGCGGCGGTAGCGGAGCTGGCGGATGGCCACCTCCACGCGATCCCGGATCTCCGGGGCCACGTTGGGGCTTCCGTTGACCACTCGCGAGACGGTCTGCTGGGAGACCCCGGCGAGACGCGCGACATCGATCATCCTGGCACCGCGAGTCGTCGACGGGTTCTCGTTGCTCGATGGTGCCGACACGTCATCAGCTCGCAGCCCGGACGGTGCGGCGGCCGAAGTGCTTGCGGAAGAATCCGGAGATCCTCTGCACGCCTCCCGCACTGGACAGGAAGACCGCGACAACGATCACCGCGCCCTTGATGACGAGCTGGGGCTCCGAGGAGATGCCCACCAGGTTCATCACGTTGATGATCGTCGCCAGGACGAACACACCGATGACCGCGCTGATCGGGTCGCCCTTGCCGCCCATCAGGGAGGCGCCGCCGACCACGACGGCCGCGATCGCATCCAGCTCGTACCCGACACCGATGAGGGAGCTCCCCTGACGCAGCTGAGCAGCGGCGATGAGGCCGGCCAGACCGGCCAGCAGTCCGGACATCGTGTACGTGATGATCAGGTTGCGCGCCACCGGGAGACCCGACAGGCGTGCGGCCTCCGGATTGCCGCCGATCGCGTAGAGCGAGCGGCCGAAGGTGGTGAACTTCGCCACGAGTGCGGCGACGATCATCACGACCAGGAAGATCATGACGGGGTTCTGCAGGCCGAGGCTCGTGCCGCGGGCGAACAGGTCGATGAAGGTCTGGTCCGTGATCTGGATGAGGCTGGTCGACTGGATGATGTAACTGAAGCCTTTGACGGCGCTCATCATGGCGAGCGTCGCGATGAACGGCGGGATGCGCAGCCACACGACGAGCAGGCCGTTGATCAACCCGGCGATCCCACAGCAGAACAGGGTGAAGGCCACCGAGAGCCCGGTCGCCATCCCGGCCTGCAGGGTCAGCGCGACGATGACGGTGGACATGGCCAGGATGGAGCCGACCGACAGGTCGATGCCGCCGGTGAGGATCACGAAGAACTGGCCGACCGCGAGCACCGCCACGATGGACGCCGCCGCGATCACGTTCTCCGCGTTCCTCAGCGTGAGGAAGTCGCCGGAGACGTAGTAGCCGATCACGATGATCACGACGAGCACCAGCAGGAGGTAGGTCTTCGGCAGGAGGCGCTTGAGGACGCTGCTCCACGCCGAGCGGGAGCGCGTGTCCGAGGACTCGCCGGTGGACTTCACCGGCTCTTGGAGGGTGTTGTTCGACATTGTCTTTCCCGTCATTGGGTTTCTCGTCAGGGGTCTTTTTCTGGATTCGGTGCCGCTCAGGCGAGCAGCTGGAGGATCCGCTGGCCCTGCGGATCGATCTCGTCGTGATCGAACTCGGCCACAACGCGGCCGCGCGCCATCACGAGGACGCGGTCGCACATCATCGCCTCCGAGATCTCGGAGCTCGCGATGATCACGGTTCCGCCCGACCGGGCGAAGTCGCGGATCAGCTCGTACATGTCCTCCTTGGCGCCGACGTCGACACCGCGGGTGGGCTCGTCGCAGATGAGGAGACGGGAGGAGCGCACGAGCCACCGGGCGAGGATGCCCTTCTGCTGCGTCCCGCCGCTCAGGGTCTTCATCGGCTGGTTGACGCCGGAGACCTTCATCCCGAGCTTCGTCACCATGTCCTGCGCCGCGCGCTTCTCGCGCTTGCCGTCGATGACGGAGAGCCGGCTGAACATCGGCATGCTCGCGAGCGTGATGTTGCCGGCGACGCCCATCTCCGGGATGAAGCCCTGGGCCTTGCGGTCCTGCGGCAGCAGGCCGATGCCGCGACGGATGGCGTCGCGCGGCGAAGCGAAGTCGACCGGCTTGTCGTCCATCAGGAGCGCGCCGTCCGTCTTCCTACGGGCACCGGCGAGCAGGCTCGCGAGCTCCGACTGGCCCGAGCCGATGAGGCCGGCGATGCCGAGCACCTCGCCCTGGTACAGGTCGAAGTCGATATCCGAGACCCGCTCGTCCTCACCGAGGCCGCGCGCGGACATCAGGACGGTGTCGGTGCGGCCGGCGCCGAGCCGGGGGCTGCGCTCGCCACGCAGGGCGGCATCGGCGATCGATCCTTCGAGGCTCTTCCCGACCATGGCCGTCACCACATCCGCGGGCTTGGTCTCCGCCGTGCTCAGGTTCGCGGCCGTGACGCCGTCGCGCAGGACGGTGACGGCGTCGCACAGGTTGTAGAGCTCATCCATGCGGTGAGAGATGTACAGGAGGGTGACGCCCTCGGCGGCGAGGCGGCGCAGCACCGTGAACAGGCGCTCGACATCGGGCAGCGGGAGGGTCGAGGTCGGCTCGTCGAGGAGCAGCACCCGCGCATCCTTGTGGAGCGCTTTGGCCAGCTCGACGGCCTGCTGCTCCGCGACGGAGAAGCTCGAGACGGGCTGACGGACATCGAGGTCGAAGCCGACCCGCGCCAGCGCCTCGCGCGCCTTCGCCTGCATCGTGTTCCAGTCGACGACCGCGCCCTTGGTGGGCAGCGTGCCGAGGAAGATGTTCTCCGCCACCGAGAGCGACGGCACCAGGCTCAGCTCCTGGTAGATGGTGTGGATGCCGGCGGCCTGCGCATCCGTCGGCTCCCGGAACCGTATGACCTCGCCGCCGAGGCGGATGGTTCCGCCGTCGGGCGTCTCGGCACCGGAGAGGATCTTGACGAGCGTCGACTTGCCGGCGCCGTTCTGACCCGCCAGGGCGTGGATGCTTCCCCGCTTGACCGAGAAGCTGACCCCCTTGAGGGCCTGGACTCCGAGGTATCCCTTGGTGATGCCCTCGAGCTGGAGCTCGTCCATGTTTCCTCTGCACTTCCTTGTGACGTGTGTTCTTCGAAGAGCTGGTCGCTGCGCCCGAACCGATGACATCGGGCGCAGCGACTCCTGGAGGCGCTGCTTCGCGCCTAGTCGTTCGCCCGCACGTAGGTGTCGGCGGGCTTGTAGTACTGCTTGGCGTTCTCCGGCGTGACCACAGTGGTCTTGATGAAGACCTCCTTCTTGGGGCACGCGGACTTGTCGTTGTTGTAGGCGGCGACGGCCATCTTCACCGCGGCGACCCCCTGGTCCCAGGGCTGGTTGGAGGCGGTGGCCTGCAGCGGACCGGTCGGGTTGTCGACCATCTCCTTGACGACGTTCATTCCGCCGTCGTAGCCGGCGACGATGACGCCGTCGCCCCAGATGCCGGCCTGCTGGAGGCCCTGCTCGATGCCGCCCTCCATCACGTCGCTCATGCTGTAGACGATCTTGAGGTCGGGGTTCGCGGTCGCGACATCACGGATAGGAGCGAGAGCCTTGTCCGGCTTCCACTCGCCGTACTTCGTCTCGAGCTTCTTCGTCGTGATTCCGGGGTGGTCCTTCATGACCTTCTCGTAGCCCTTCATGAACCCGTTGAAGCGCAGGTCGCTGAGGACATCGCCCGGAAAGCCGCCGATGCCGACGATCTTGATCTCGCCGGTCTCGCCGAACTTCTCAAGCGCCTTCTTCGCAGCGACCTCGCCGGCAAGGGAGCCGGTGTAGCCCTGGTCCTCGGCGACGTAGCAGTACATGTCCTTGACCAGCGAGGGGTCGAGGTTGGAGTTGACGGTCACCAGGGGGACGTCCGCGTTCTGCAGCGCGGCAACGGACGCGCCGACGCCGATCGGGTCGTTCGGGTTCATGATCACCACGTCGACGTTCTTCGTGATGAGGGTCTGCACGTCGGCGTTCTGGCGGACCGTGTCGCCGTTCGCGTCGAGGAGCTGGATGGTCGCACCCAGCTTCTTCGCCTCGGCCTGGCCGCCTTCGACGAGGGTCTTCCACCAGTCGCTGCCGCTGATGCCGCGCTGGCTCCAGCCGATGACGAGGCCTTTGCCCGTCTTCTTGTCGGTGTCGCTCGCGGCGGCTCCGTCGGTTCCGCCGCGTGCGCATCCGGTGAAGAGGAGCGCTGTGGCCGCGGCGATTCCTGCGACTTTGAGGATGGACCGGGTTCGGGTGCTGATCATTTTTCCACTTCCTTGTGAGGTGATCGGTGCGAGGTAGAGCTGGGGGTGTTCGTGCGCCGGGCGGCGCCACGTGGGGGGCGTGGAGCGGATGGTGCGTGGTGCAGGTGGTGCGGGCGGCAGCATCCCGGACCAAGGGGATGGACTTGTCCGGGATGCCGCCGCCGTCGGTCGCTCAGTCGAGCGGGGTGAAGACCCCGCGCTCCTCGAGCAGCTTGATGTTGCGGGCGCGCGTCTCGCGCTCGCGGGCCAGCCAGCCTTCCGACGGAGGAGCGTCGAGGTACTGGTTCTTGGGGTAGATCGGCTTCTCGTAGATCGCCGCGTACTGCTCGGTGCGCAGATCCTTGAAGCCGTTGAACACGCCGTTCGACTGACGGTCGCGTCGCAGGGCGTCGATGTCGATCGTCGTGCTGACGAAGGTGTCGCCGGCGGTCACGCCGGGCGTCTCGGTGATGATCTTGCCGCGCTGGTTGACGATCATCGAACGGCCGCCGAAGAGGTCGTTGATGACGCCGTCCGGGCCGAGCTCCGGGCCGAGGTTCGGTGCGACGACGATCGCGTTGTTGAACAGCGCGTGCGCCTTGTTCTGCACCTCCCACATTCCCTGCGAGGTCTGCGGCTCGATGAGGGTCGCACGGATGATGATCTCGGCGCCGTTCATGGCGAGCCCGCGAGCGATCTCGGGGTACGCACCCTCGTGGCAGATCACGTAGCCGATGTTGCCGATGTCGGGCGTCTTCGCGACGGGGTAGATGGCGTCCATCACGTTGCCATCACCCTTCTTCTGAATCCACTCGTCCCACAGGTCGTGCGGGTTGGTGGTTCCGAGGGTGCCGCCCTCGAAGCCATCACTGGTCGCCTTCGCGCGGCGGTAGATGACGTCGCCATTCGGGTCGATCATGAACGCGCAGTTGAAGTAGCGGTCCGGGAAGTCGTCGTCGGCGACGAGGTACAGCTCGCCGGCGATGTAGGTGTTCAGTTCGCGCGCGGCCTTGCCGAGCTCGTCGGTCTCCGGACCGGGGATGGTGCGGGCGAACTTCTTCTCCGCCTCGCGGTTGCCTGCGGTGAATGCCATGTGCATTCCCTGGATCGCCATCTCGGGGATGACGACGAGCTTCACCGGGTAGCCCTCGGTCGCAGCAACGCCGACCGCCGTCTTCATGAACGAGATGATGCGCTTGGTGTTCTTCAGCGCGTCTTCCGGCTCGACGATCGGGATCTGCAGCGGCGAGAGCGCTACGACTGTGTACGGCTCAGTCACGTCCAACTCCTTTGTTGATTGGGGTTCGTGTCGGCTATGTTAGCGCACTATCAGACGCTGTCAAATGCGACTTTCGCGCCTCTGCGCTCTCCGATTGCGCTGGGCGTCCAGTCATGCAGCGCTGGTGTTGTGCAGTAAAAATGCAGTTGAGGGGCGCTTTACAAACAGCTCGTTTGAACCACCATCCACCCCCGAGTCGGGCACGCCTCATCCAATGCTTGAAAGTGAGCGCACTCACGAGGCTGGTGGATCAGCTGACAAGGGCAGCGATCGCCATCGCGATCGAGAGCGCTCCGAGAACGACCGCGATGCTCAGAGCGACGCGATGGGCCGCCGCCCAGGTCAGCACCGCCCGCCGAGGAGGTGCGGACGGAACGTCGCTCAGCTCCGCGGCCTTCGGCTCGACGCGCTTGGTCTTCACGAACTCGACGAGTCCGCAGCGTTTGCAGGTCGAGATGTACTGGTGAACGGCGAGTCCGACGCCGTAGTACGGGTTGACGACGATCCGGGTGCGGGCGCCGCAGCGGGAGCACCACCTCGGCCGTCCGCGAAGGTCGGACTCATCCATGGAGCACGACCGTCGCGGTTCGGCGCGCGCCACTTATCCGCACGGGTACCGCCTTCGGGGTCATCGGTCGCCGGGAGGGACCGGGACTGTTTCGAGGACACAGTGGCCCTCCCCACCCGAAGGGGAGGGCCACCGTGCGTCGTCGGGCCGGGGGCGCCGCGACGGTTTTGACGCTATGCGCACGTGCGGCGAACCCGATATCCGGCGAACGCGGGCGAGCATCCGATCTGCGCACGCAGCGCGCTCCGACCCTCAGAACCGACACATAGAATCCCGGCATGCGATCGGAGGTGGTGGAGATGTTCGCGACCCGTCGTGTCGCGTCGTCCCGAGGGGTCGAGGAGGCTCGGGAGGCGCTGAGCGACGTCTTCCTGCCCATCGATTTCCCGTCGGCGCGCCCTTCGGATCCGATGGCGATGGAACTCAATGCCCTGCGGGTCGGCCAGGTCACGTGCGGGTACATGCGATTCCGGGATGCGGTCCGCATCCAGACCGCGGAGGCGCAGAACTTCCACGTCGACATCCCGACGGTGGGTCGCGCGATGATGCGCGCGGGCCTGGGGACACCGGTCTACGGCACGCAGCAGGCGGCGGGCGTCTTCATGCCCGGCCGACCGGTCGAGCTGGACTGCGACGACCACTTCGCCCAGCTCTCCCTGATGTTCCCCCGGGAGTCTCTGCAACTCGAGCTGGCCGCCCTGCTCGGCGAGCAGCTCCCGCGCCCCCTCGAGTTCAGCGCCGAACTCGACCTGGCGACCCCCGGAGGGCAGATGGTGCTCCACTCCCTCCAGCTCATCGACGACGCTTCGCGACGGGATGACGGCGGCCCATTGGCGTATCCACTGGTCACGCAGCGGTTGGAGCAGGTGTTGATGCACAGCCTGCTGTTCTCCCAGCCGCACAACTATTCCTCCACTCTCGCCGGCCCCGCTCCCGCGAGCGGAACGACTCCCGTGTCCCGGGCCGTGGAGGCGATGCGCAGTAGCCCCGCGCATCCCTGGACCGTCGGCGAGCTCGCCGCGGAGGTGTCCGTCAGCGTGCGCAGCCTGCAGGAGGGATTCCGCCGGTCGCTCGACACCACACCGATGGCGTACCTCCGGTGCCTCCGGCTCCAGCGGGTTCACGACGACCTGGAGTCAGCGGAGCCGGGCAGCACGCGGGTCACGGAGGTGGCGGCCCGCTGGGGGTTCGTCCACCTCGGCAGGTTCGCGGCCGCCTACCAGCGGGAGTTCGGCGAACGCCCCTCCGACACCGTGCGTTCGCAGGGCAGGCGAGCCGGTTGACGCTCTCATTGCACTCTCAGTAAAAGAGTGCAAACTTGCACCTCGTGGCCGAGAGTGCACTTTCAACCCGAGACCGCCGCAAGGCCGAGACCGCGCGCGGCCTCAAGGATGCCGCGCGTCGACTCACCATCGAGCGCGGCCTCCACGGTTACACGATCGAGGAGCTGTGCGACGAGGTCGGCGTCTCGCGCCGCACCTTCTTCAACTACTTCGCCTCGAAGGAGAACGCCGTGATCGGCGTCCCGGTCGATGCCGACGAGTCCGGCGCCGCCGAGCGGTTCGCCGCCTCCGGCGCACGCGGGATCCCGGCCCTGGTCGACGATCTCGTCGCCCTGCACCTCGACCGCTGGTCGTTCGGAGGCATCACCGCGGACGAGGTCGCCCAGCTCATCCAGGCCTTCGAACGCGAGCCGCGTCTAGTCGGCCACATGCTCGCCGTCGCCGGCGCCGCCGAGCGAGACGACATCGAACTCGTCGAGCGACGCGAGGGCCTCCCCGCAGGCGACCTCCGCGCCGCCGCGGCGGTGCAGCTCGTCGGCGGTGTGCTCCGCGCCGGCATCGTGGAGTTCTTCCGTCCGGACACGACGGACGATCTCCCCACCATCGTCCGCCGCCGCATCCGCGTTGTGCGCGAACTCTTCGTCTGACCCCTTCACCTACACCCGAACGGACACCATGACCACGGCCATCGCCCCCGCGCCGATGCTGCTCACCAAGCGCCGCATCTGGATCATCTTCAGCGCCCTCATCGCCGGGATGCTGCTCTCGAGCCTCGATCAGACCATCGTCTCGACCGCCATGCCGACCATCGTCGGCGACCTCGGCGGCGTCTCGCACCAGGTCTGGATCACCACCGCCTACCTGCTCGCCACGACGATCGTGATGCCGGTCTACGGCAAACTCGGCGACGTGTTCGGCCGGCGGTGGCTGTTCATCATCGCGATCGCCGTCTTCACCGCGGCGTCCATCGGCTGCGCATTCGCGGGCGACTTCTGGACCTTCGTGGTGTTCCGCGCGATGCAGGGTCTCGGCGGTGGCGGCCTCATGATCCTGTCGCAGGCGATCATCGCCGACATCGTGCCGGCCAACGAGCGCGGCAAGTACCTCGGACCGCTCGGCGGCATCTTCGGCCTCTCCGCCGTCGGCGGTCCGCTGCTCGGCGGCTTCTTCGTCGACCACCTGACCTGGCAGTGGGCGTTCTACATCAACATCCCGGTCGGCATCGCGGCCCTGGTGATCGCCCTCTTCGCCCTGCGCCTGCCGAACAAGAAGGCGACCCAGCCGGTCGACCTCCTCGGCATCCTGCTCCTCTCCATCGCCACCACCTGCCTGATCTTCTTCACCGACTTCGGCGGCGACAAGGACCACGGCTGGAGCTCGCTGGGCACCTGGGCCTGGGGTGTCGGCCTGCTCGCCGCCGCGGTGCTCTTCGTGGTGGTCGAAGCGCGGGCGAAAGACCCGATCATCCCGCTGTCCCTCTTCCGCAACCCGATCTTCCTGAACGCGACCGCGATCGGCCTCGCCCTCGGGATCGGGATGTTCGCAGCCATCGGCTTCGTCCCGACGTTCCTGCAGATGTCGTCGGGCACGTCCGCCGCGGCTTCCGGTCTCCTGCTGCTGCCGATGATGGTCGGGCTGATCGGCACGTCCATCCTGTCGGGCATCGCGATCACCCGGACGGGGAAGTACAAGCTGTTCCCCATCCTCGGGACGATCCTCACCGGCATCGCGATGGTCTGCATGACGACGCTGTCGGCGTCGACGCCGATCTGGCTGATCTGCGTCTTCCTGTTCGTCTTCGGCGCCGGCCTGGGTCTGATCATGCAGGTCGTCGTGCTCGTCGTGCAGAACGCGGTCCCCGCGGCGCAGATCGGGGTGGCGACCTCGACGAACAACTACTTCCGGGAGGTCGGTGCGGCACTCGGCACTGCGGTGTTCGGAACCCTGTTCACCACGCGACTGACCGAGAACCTCACGAGCGTCTTCACGAAGGCCGGCGCCTCCCCCGCCGACGCCGCGGGTGCCACCGCGACGCTGAGCCCGGAGGCCCTCAACAAGCTCCCGGACGCACTGCACACCGGCGTGGTGAACGCCTACGCGGACGCCCTGGCACCGGTGTTCTGGTACCTCCTGCCCTTCATCGTCGTGGCGTTCCTGCTCGCCCTCTTCCTCAAGCAGATCCCGCTCTCGGACCAGGCCGGCCTCGTCGCGAGGGGCGAAGCGATCGGCGGAGAGGAAGCGGAGCGGCTGGAGGCGGAACAGCGGGCGGCCGCCGAGGGCGCCGCCTCGGGGGCGGCGCCCAGGCCGTAGCTCTTATCTAGCGAAGGCGAGCCGGTCAGCCCTGCTCGATGTCCGAGAAGAGTCCGGTGAACGGCGTCCCCGTTGCGACCAGGCGCTGGAAGAACTCGCCCGCGATCGGTGTGGAGACCGCAGCGGACGCGTCCTCGTAGCTGTCGAAGTACAGATCGAGCGTGCGGTGCGCGGGGGTGGGCGTGCCGTCCTCCTTGGGCCAGACCTTTGCGGCCTCCACTCGGAGAAGGCCCGGGAGGCGGCGGGCGAGCGCCTCGACCTCGGTGTAGTCGCGCTCGAACGCGGCTGCGTCGGCGGGGTTGTCGATGATGAGGGTGATCTTGGTGGGCATGGTGTCCTTCTTTCGTTATCGGTTGCTCGTGACGAGCTGTTCGGTGGATCGGTCGTTCGCCTTGGCGGTCCGGCTGAGGCGGATGGCCGACACCAGGAAGAAGACGCCACCCAGCGTCGCGTAGCCGGCCAGGCCCACCAGGGAGGCCGACGCTCCGGAGGACTGCAGCGCGAAGGCCGCCCCCGCCAGCACCGAGATGCCGCCACTGAGGATCATCGGCCGCTGGCCTCCGAGAGAGCGCCGCGAGATCCCGACGATGAGCTGCACCAGGCCGGCCGTGATCGCCCACAGACCCCAGACCAGCAGCACGGCGGCACGGCCGGACGTCACTGCGAAGGCCAGACCGATGGCCGCGAGGAGGCTCAACCCCATGTTCACGTACAGGAGGGCAGCCGATCGGGTCCCCCGCGAGGCGCGGTGATCGATGACCGCGGCAACAGCGTCGAACACCGGGTAGAGCACGAGGAGCGTGGCGCTCAGCGGCGTGATGGTCGCCGCCGTCACGCCGACGATGATGGCCCAGACGATCGCGAAGCCGAATCGGACGAAGTAGAGGGTGCGCAGGGACGAGGCGATGGCCGCTGGACGCGCCTCGGATGTGGTGGTTGCCATGCCGTTCCGTTCTCTCGTAAGTCAATGTAGAATGACTAGTAACTCTACATGCGTCACCCTAGTCACAAACGAGCGGTGTTCGCAAGCGACCCGGAAAAGAGCCACCTATGATCGAGAACGTGAAGACGTCGATGCGCGAGCTGTTGGTCGGCGCCGCGACGGAGCTGTTCTACGCCGAAGGCCTGCGCGCGGTCAGCGTGGACAAGGTCATCGAACGCGCGGGCACCACCAAGGTGACCTTCTACCGCCACTTCAAGAGCAAGGACGACCTGGTCGTCGCACACCTCGAGCTCCGTGCGCAGCAGGAGCGCGACGGGATCCTGGGCGCGATCGCCGCTGCGGACGGCGACCCCGACCGGGTGTTCCAGCTCATCGCCGCCCAGCTCGGGGAGTTCTCCTGTCTGCAGGGATTCCGCGGCTGTCCCTTCATCAACGCCGCTGCCGAGTACCCCGACCCGGAGAGCTCCGTCCGCCAGACGGTCGACGCTCACCGCGCGTGGTGCAAGAACACGTTCCGCGAGATCGTCGAGCCTCTCGAGCTCGCGGATCCCCGCAGTGTCGCCGACGACCTGATGCTCATCCGCGACGGCGCGATGGTCGCCGGCTACCTCGACCCGGCCGAGGAGCTCGAGGCGTCCTTCCTGCGGAGCGCGCGGGCGTTGACGCGCTCCCACTGAGCGACGGGCCGGCGTCCCAGCGGCCCCCGGATCCTCGGCAGCATCAGTGCCGCGAGCCTCCCGTTGCGAGGTAGTCGTGCACCATCTTCACGACGCTCGCGCCTTCGCCGACCGCCGCGGACATCCGCTTGACCGAGCCGCTGCGCACGTCGCCCACGGCGAAGACGCCCGGCACCGAGGTCTCGAAGCGCTGAGTCCGAGAATCGATGGCACCCGACCGCGCTCCGGTGAGGAGGAACCCGCGCTCATCGCGGTCGATGTCGGGACCGAGCCACGCGGTGGCGGGGATCGCCCCGATGAAGACGAACAGGTGCGCCGTGGCCAGTTCTTCGCGTGCGCCGGACCGCCTGTTCTCCACGGTGACGGATTCGAGACGGTTCCCTCCGGCGGCTTCCACGACTTCGGATTGCAGGTGCACGGTGATCCTCGGGTGATCCTCGACCTGGACGACCAGGTACCGTGACATGTCGTGGCGGAGGTCCGCTCCGCGCACGACGAGGTGGACGCGAGAGGCGCTTCGAGCGAGGAAGACGGCCGCCTGCCCGGCCGAGTTGCCGCCGCCCACCACGACGACCGGATCGGTTCCGCATTCGCGCGCCTCATTGATCGTCGCCGCATAGTAGACGCTCGTGTATTCGAAGCGATCCAGGTTCTTCGCCCCGAGGCGGCGGTACTCCATCCCGGACGAGACGACGACGGCGCGAGGGGAGATCGTCGTCCCGTCGGAGAACCGGATCGTGAGCGCGCCGCCGGCGGAGTCGAGGCCCCGTGCGTCGGCCGGCGCAAAGACGGTCGCTCCGAATTTCACCGCCTGAAGACGAGCGAGCTCGGCGAGTTCCGCCCCCGATATCCCCGCGGGGAATCCGAGATAGTTCTCGATCCGCGCGGATCGAGCGGCCTGCCCGCCCGTGGCGATGGCATCGGAGAGAACGACCGACAGCCCGTCCGAGGCGGCATACACCGCCGCGGCCAGACCCGCCGGCCCGGCGCCCACGATGAGCAGGTCGCAGGTCGGCCGGGGTCGGGTGCTTCCGATGCCGAGCGCCTTCGAGACCTCCACGATGGACGGGTTGCGCAGGATCCGCGAGCCGGCGACGATGACGACGGGCAGATCCGCGATGTCGAGGCGAAGCCTCTGTACGATGATCTCCGCCGTCTGGTCGGCGTCCAGGTCGACCAGACGATGCGGTATCCGGTTGAGAGCGGCGAAGTCGAGCAACCGACGCGTCTCCGGCGAGAAACGCGAACCGACGATGCGAAGCCCCGCACCGGACCCGATCGCCATCGACCGCCGGATGAGGTACGCGCGGAGAATGAGGTCGCCGAGCACAGGGTCGCTGGTGACGATCCGCTCCAGCGCCGGAATCGGCACGGCGAGCACCGTGCCGTCCTCGAGTGCGGTGATCGTGGCGAACGAGGGCTGCCCCTCCAGCAGCCCGATGTCGCCGACGAAGCGCCCCGGTCCGTGGACCTCGGCCCGCACATCCTCCCGGTCCAGGGCCACATCGTCGACGATGACCCGCCCCTCGACCACAGCGAAGAACGAGCCGGGCGGCTCACCCGCCCGCGCGAGCACCTGCCCCGCCGAGACATGCTCTCTCACGCCATGCTCGCTCAGCGCCTGCAGTTGCGGCCCGGTGAGCCGGGGGTACGCTCCGAAAGCGTCCGGGGTCTCCTCCTCCGACACGTCGGGATGAGGGCCGCTCACCACACGTAGTCCTCGTCGAAGTAGCACCATCGCCAGCTCTCGCCCGGTTCGAGCGAGCGGACGATCGGATGCGTGTCGTGCAGCGCGTGAGCGCGCGCATGCCTCATCGGCGAGGAGTCGCAGCAGCCGACCTTGCCGCACGTCAGGCACAGCCGGAGGTGCACCCAGGGCGTGCCCAGCGCCAGGCAGTCCTCGCACGCTCCCGGTGTTCGCGGAGCCACAGGACGGATGTAGGCGATGTGGGGATCCCGGCGATCGCTCATGGCTCACCTCCTCCCTCGCCGGCGCGGGCACTCCTCCGTGCCCGGCGGCGCTGCGTCATCGCATCGTCGAACCACCGGCGCAGGACGGCGACAGGTGCCGCCCCCGCCTGGCGGGCGATGACCTCCCCGTGATCCAGGATCATGAGGGTCGGCACGGCCTGCACCGAGAAGCGCGACGACAGCCGTGGCGCCCGGTCGACATCCACCTTGACGAGCTTCACCTCGCCTGCCCGTTCGGCGGCGAGCTCCTCGAGCACAGGGCTGACCATCCGGCACGGGCCGCACCACGTCGCCCACATGTCGACGATCACCGGCAGGTCGGCGTCTTCGGCGACGCCTGCGAACGTGTCGTCGAGAGCATCGGCGATCCACGGGAGCGGCTTGTGGCAGTTCCCGCACCGAGGGCTCCCGCTCGCGACGGCGGGGACGCGGTTCTTGCGCCCGCAGTTCGGGCAGCGGATGACTCTGGTCGCGTCGGCGGTGGTCATACCGCGGCCTCGGCTTCCGCTTCGGACTCCGTCGACGACCCGACAGCGTCGACGACGATGTCACCGTCACGGACGTCGATACGCACCGTCGAGCCGTCCTGGACCGCACCCGAGAGCAGTGCGCGCCCCAAACGCGTCTCGATGTCGTGCGAGATGTATCGGCGCAGCGGTCTCGCGCCGTACAGCGGATCGTAGCCGCGCTCCGCGATCAGCCGTCGCGCCTCCGGCGTGACCTCGAGCGTGATCTGGCGTTCCGCCAGCCGGCGCGACAGGTCGCCCATCAGCAGATCGACGATCGACTCGATCTGGTCCAGGCCGAGCGGCGCGAAGATGACGATGTCGTCGACCCGGTTGAGGAACTCCGGCCGGAAGCGGCCGCGCAACTCCGCGAGCACCAGGTCTTTGACGTCCTGGGGGATGCCGCCCTCGCTGTCCCGGGAGCCCGTCAGCAGGTGCTCGGCCCCGATGTTGGAGGTCATGATCACGATGGTGTTGCGGAAATCGACCGTCCGCCCCTGGCTGTCGGTGATGCGCCCGTCGTCGAGCACCTGCAGCAAGGTGTTGAACACATCCGGATGCGCCTTCTCGATCTCGTCGAAGAGGACGACGCAATACGGCCGGCGACGCACGGCTTCCGTGAGCTGGCCGCCCTCGTCATAGCCGACATATCCTGGAGGGGCGCCCACCAGCCTGCTGACCGTGTGCCGCTCCTGGTACTCGCTCATATCGAGCCGGATCATGGCGGACTCACTGTCGAACAGAGAGCTGGCCAGCGCTTTGGCGAGTTCCGTCTTGCCGACGCCGGTCGGCCCCAGGAAGATGAACGAGCCGATGGGACGCCGGGGGTCGCGGATGCCGGACCGTGCGCGGATGATGGCGTCCGAGACCAGTCTCACGGCCTCCTCCTGGCCGACGACACGCTCATGGAGCACCTCGTCGAGCTTCAGCACCTTCGCGCGCTCCCCCTCCTGGAGCCGAGCGACGGGGATGCCGGTCCAGGCGGCGACGATCTCGGCGATCTCCTCCTCGGTCACCACTTCGCGCAACAGCCGCTGCCGGCCCTGCTTCGCCTGAAGCCGCTGCTCTTCGGCGGAAAGCTGCCGCTCGAGTTCGGCGAGCCGGCCGTAACGTAGCTCGGCCGCGCGGTTGAGGTCGTACCGGCGCTCGGCGTCTTCGGCCTCGCGACGTACCTGCTCCAGTTCGCTGCGAAGCTCCTGTACCTTGCGGATGGCCTGACGCTCCGCCTCCCACTGGGCACGTTTCGCGTTCGCCTCCGCTTGCAGGTCGGCGAGTTCGCGTCGCAGCTCATCCAGGCGGATCCGGCTGGGCGTGTCCTTCTCCTTCTCCAGCGCGGCCTCCTCGATCTCGAGCCGGGTCACACGCCGGGTGAGCTCATCGAGGTCGGCCGGCATCGAGTCGATCTCCGTTCGCAGCCGGGCGCAGGCCTCGTCGACGAGGTCGATGGCCTTGTCGGGCAGGAACCGGTCGGTGATGTAGCGGTGCGAGAGGGTCGCCGCGGCGACGAGCGCGTTGTCCTGGATCCGCACTCCGTGGAAGACCTCCAGGCGTTCGCGCAGCCCGCGGAGAATCGAGATGGCGTCTTCGACACTCGGCTCATCGACCAGAACGGTCTGGAACCGTCTTTCGAGAGCGGCATCCTTCTCGATGTGCTGCCGGTACTCGTCCAGGGTGGTCGCGCCGATGAGGTGGAGCTCGCCGCGGGCGAGCATGGGCTTCAGCATGTTTCCCGCGTCCATCGCGCCTTCGGTGGCTCCGGCACCGACGAGGGTGTGGAGCTCGTCGATGAACAGGAGGATGCGCCCCTCGGCGGCCACGACCTCGGCCAGGACGGCTTTCATCCGCTCTTCGAACTCGCCGCGGTATTTCGCGCCGGCGACGAGTGCCGCGAGATCGAGCTGAAAGACCGTCTTGTCGCGGAGTCCTTCTGGGACGTCGGTGTTGACGATCCGCTGCGCCAGTCCCTCCACGATCGCCGTCTTACCGACACCCGGCTCTCCGATGAGCACCGGGTTGTTCTTCGACTTGCGCGACAGGATCTGGATGACCCGGCGGATCTCGGTGTCCCGTCCGATGACCGGGTCGAGCCGGCCGGCGCGCGCGTCGGCCACCAGGTCGCGGCCGTACTTCTCCAGCGCTTCGTAGGTCTGCTCGGGAGTAGCAGAGTTCACGTGCTGGTTGCCGCGAACGGCGGTCAGCGCGCTGAGGAAGCTCTCCCGGGTCACGCCATTGCTCTGCAGCAGGCGTGCGGCCGCACTGCCGCTGGGGTCATCGGCGAGCGCCAGCAGCAGATGCTCGACCGAGACGTAGGAGTCCTTCAGCCGGTTCGCCTCCCGCTCCGCCCGGTCCAGGGTCACCGCGAGGGACTTGGAGAGGAACACCTGGCCGGGCGTCGCACCGGGGCCGGTGGTGCTGGGCTTGCGCTCGATCGAACGCTGCACCTCGGTGAGGAGGACGCTCAGGTCGACACCGGCTGCTTCGAGCAGGCGTGGGATCAGACCGCCTTCCTGCGTGAGCAGCGCGAGCAGGAGATGCTCGTTCTCGGTCTCCGTCTGCCCGTTGCGGCTCGCGATGCTCTGCGCCTCCTGCAGGGCCTCCTGCGACTTCTGGGTGAGCTTGTTCATGTCCATGGCGGAGTCTCCTTTCCGGAGCGGATCACCGATCGCCGTCCCTCGAGCACGTCGATCCGACCGAGGAGGTCGACGACGAGGGCGATGGCGGCGTAGTTGAGCGACAGGTCGGCGTGCAGCCGGACGACGCGTCGTACCTGTTCCGGCGCGTCGGGCGCGAACCACAGCCGACCCGACCCGTCGGCTCGGGCGGGGACCAGCCCGAGTTCGTAGAACCGCCTCACCAGGTCGGGATGGACGCCGGCGGCGATCGCAACCATCCCGAGGTCCAGACGGGGTGGGATCACCGGAAGGAACGGGGAACTCATGATGACGACCTCGGATCGAAGGAGGATTCGCGCTTCAACTGCTCGAACAGTTCGCGTTCGCGGTCGTTGAGCCGTGGCGGCACCATGATCTTGACCCTCGCGAACAGGTCGCCCGGCTTCCCTCCGGGCTGAGGCATGCCTTGGCCCTTCAGCCGCAGCCGTCGGCCGCTCGACGAGCCGGCCGGAACACGGACGGTGATGGGGCCTCCCGGGGCGCGGGTGGAGACGTTCGCCCCGAGCGCGGCCTCCCAGGGGGAGATCGGCAGGTCCATCTCGATGTTCTTGCCGTCGAGGCGGAGGCGCTTGTCGGATCTGACCCTCACCGTGATGACCAGGTCTCCGGCCCCGCCGTCCTGCCTTCCTGATCGTCCACCGCCGGATACCCGGATGCGCTGGCCGTCGAGGGTGCCCGGCGGGATCTGGATCTCGAACGTCTGGCGATCGCCGTCCGGCCCGGACAGGATGATCGTCCGCGGGCCGCCGCGGAAGGCCTCGTCGACGCTCAGTTCGAGCTCGGCCTCGGAGTCCATCCCGCGCATCGACCCGAAGACGTCGCCGAACAGGTCGTCCCAGTCCACTGACGCGCCGCCCGGGCCGGCTCCCGCCTGCGCGCTCGACCAGCTGAACCCTGATGCCCCCGGCCGGGCCCTGGTGCTGCCTCCGCCGCGTGCACCACCGGCGCCCTGCGAGGCGTACTCGCGCTCCGCCCCCGCGTAGTGGCGGAAGTCCGGTCCGAACCGGTCGTACTGGGCCCGCGACTCGGGGTCGCTGAGCACGTGATAGGCCTCGCTGATCTGCTTGAACCTGTCCTCGGCGCCCGGCTGCTTGTTGACGTCCGGATGGTACGTGCGCGCCAGCTTGCGGTAGGCCCGCTGGATCTCCTTGGCGTCGGCCGACCGCGGGACGCCGAGGAGCTGGTAGTAGTCGTCGGCCACGGCGTCACTCCCGCGCTGCGGTGACGACCACGCCGGCGGGCCGCAGCAGTCGTTCGGGAGCGCCGAATCCGAGTCGGGTGACGGCCACCACTGTCCGCGGCGGGAGGTCTTCGCTGTCGATGACCGACACGACCTCGTGGATGCGCGGGTCGAACGGCACGTCGACCGCATCGATGCGCGGGTAGCCGAGACGCTCGAGGGCGACGACCGCCTGTTCGCGGATCGACTCGATGCCTTCGGCGAGCGGATCGCTCACCTGCTTCGCGTAGCTGACCGCATCCGACAGCCCGTCCACGACGGGGAGGAAGACGGACGCGGCGCGAGCGCGCTCGGCGTCGCGGGCCACGGCGAGTTCGCGGGCGGCTCGCTTACGGGTGTTGTCCAGATCCGCGGCCGCGCGGCGCCACCGATCGTCGAGCTCCGCGAGGCGAGCATCCCGTTCGTCCTTGGGCTCCAGGGGCGGACTGTCCGCCTCGTCGGGCCGGCCGGCAGCCGCGAGCTCCGCGTCGCCCTCTGCGCTGCGCGCATCCGAGGTCTCCATCTCCGCGGGGCCCTTCAGTTCCGATCGAAGTCGGCGTCGACGACGTCGTCGTCGCTGTCGTCGGTTTCGGCTGCGCCGCCGGACGAGGACGTTCCCTGGGGCGGTCGGGCGACGGACAGGGCGGCGTCCATCTGCTGCAGTTCGCTCGTCAACTCTCGCGCTTCGGACGCGCGGACCTCGCGCCCGACGGCGTCCCTCGCCTTCCCGATCAGCATCTCGGCGCGCGACCGCTCGTGCGCCGGAACCGCCTCGCCGTGCTCCGCGAGGGCCCGTTCGACCCGGTATGCGGCAGCATCCAACTCGTTCCGGGCGTCGATGTCTTCGCGCAACTGCTGATCCTCCGCACGGTGCTCCTCAGCTTCGCGGACCATCCGCTCGATCTCGGCCTGGTCGAGCGTCGTGGTGCCGCTGATCGTGATGCCCTGCTCCGCTCCAGTGTCCTTGTCACGGGCGGTGACGTTGAGGATGCCGTTCGCATCGATGTCGAACGTGACCTCGATCTGGGGCTCGCCGCGGGGAGCGGGCCGGATGCCGGTGAGCTGGAACCGACCGAGGACGCGGTTGTCCGCTGCGCGCTCGCGCTCGCCCTGGAGCACCACGATCTCGACCGAGTCCTGGTCGTCTTGGGCGGTGGAGAACACCTCGCTCCGGCGGGCGGGGATCGTGGTGTTGCGTTCGATGATCGTCGTCATCACCCCACCACGCGTTTCGACCCCGAGCGAGAGCGGCGTCACGTCGAGCAGGAGGACGTCGCTGACCTCCCCCTTCAAGACTCCCGCCTGGATGGCCGCGCCGATGGCGACGACCTCGTCCGGGTTCACGGTCATGTTGGGGTCCTTGCCCCCGGTGAGCCGCTTGACCAGGTTCTGCACCGCGGGAATCCTCGTCGAACCGCCGACGAGGATGACTTCGTCGATGTCGTTCTCGGTGACCTTCGCGTCCTCCATCGCCTGACGCACGGGGCCGAGGCAGCGCTCGACCAGATCGGCGGTGATGTTGTCGAACGTGGCGCGCTTGAGCGTGGTCGTCAGATGCTTCGGACCTGCGGCGTCCGCCGTGATGAACGGCAGGCTGACCTGTGTCTGGCTCACCGTGCTGAGTTCGACCTTCGCCTTCTCGGCCGCCTCGAACAGTCGCTGGAGCGCCTGGGGGTCCTGCCGGAGATCGATGCCGTTCTCCTTCTGGAACTCGTCCGCGAGGTAGTCGACGATGCGGCGGTCGAAGTCGTCTCCGCCGAGGTGCGTGTCACCCGCCGTCGACCGCACCTCCACGACGCCGTCCCCGACATCGAGCAGGCTCACGTCGAAGGTGCCGCCGCCGAGGTCGAAGACCAGAACGGTCTCGTGCTCCTTCTTATCCAGCCCGTACGCGAGCGCCGCCGCCGTCGGCTCGTTGATGATGCGGAGCACATCCAGACCGGCGATGCGCCCGGCATCCTTCGTCGCCGTGCGCTGGGCATCGTTGAAGTACGCCGGGACCGTGATGACAGCTTCCGTCACCTTCTCGCCGAGGAACTTCCCGGCATCGTCGGCCAGCTTGCGCAGGACGAGCGCGCTGATCTCCTCCGGCGCATACAGTTTGCCCCGCACGTTGAACCTGGCTTCGCCGTTCGGACCGGCCGCAATGTCGAATCCGACCGCTTTGGCCTCTTCTTGGATCTCGTCGAAGGAGCGCCCGATGAAGCGCTTGGCCGAGGAGATCGTGCCTTTGGGGTTCAGGATCGCCTGCCGCCGGGCGAGCTGCCCGACGAGTCGCTCACCGGTGTCGGTGAACGCGACGACAGACGGAGTCGTGCGGGCTCCTTCCGCGTTCGGGATGACTTTCGCCTCGCCTCCCTCCCATACCGCGATCACCGAGTTGGTGGTGCCGAGGTCGATGCCGACTGCTTTGGCCATGGAACGCTCCTTGTTCGTGGTGCCGGCGGGTCACGCGCCCGCGCACGCCGCACCCGATCGCGAGTGTGGGCCGCCGGGTGCCCGTTCTCTTCGGCCCGCGAGGGCGAAAGAAACCCGGGCGACTGCACTGCCGGGTCGAACCGATGAGGGTACCGTTAGGGCCGCGGAGTTCACACCATGAACGCATCCAACGATCCGGACCACCTCGCACACCTCGATCCCGACCCCGAGGTGCGGCCTGGGTTGTACGACATCTTCAGGACGGGCTCCCGGATGTTCGAGCATCCGTCCACTCGCGAGACGCTTCGCCTCGCCGAGGCGTCGGCGAGGGGCATCGCCGGGTGCACCGTTCCCGCGGTGTTCGTCGCGCCGCAGGGGCATCTCGTCCGATACTCGGGCAAGGAGGACCGCCGGCTCGACCTGCTCGTGGAGGCGCGAGCAGGAGTCAGCGGCGTTCTCACCCCCGCGGACGATGACGCGTGGCGCTACGCGCTCTTCTTCCGCGGGACAGGGAAGGTGAAGGGAGCCTTCGTGCTCCAGGCGACGGCGGAGCCGTCGAGTGCGGAGATGTTCCTCCTCCTCGCGTTGGCGGAGCCGACCGGAGCCGCGTTGGCGGCGGCGGAGCTGATCGCCCGTGAGCGCCGCCAGGCCCGCGAGCTACGCCGGCTCGGCAAGGCGCAAGTGGCCTTCAACCGCACGATGGCCGCCACGATCGTCCAGTTGAACGCACAGCAGCAGATCCGCGACGCGATCGTCTCGGCCGCGGGGTCGGGGAAGGGCGAGGCGCAGATCGTCGAGACGGTGAGCGACATCACGCAGCGATCGACCGTCTTGCAGGACTCCTTCGGCAACGAACTGGCGCTCGCCGACATCACCGACTCGTCTGACTCCTCCGCGATGTTCGTGAGCGCCGGAAATCTCTCAGCAGGCGGGCGCTCGGACACCGGCTGGCGATCGACGCCGATCCGCTCGCGCGGGGAGACCCTCGGTTTCATGGGCATCTACGACCCGGAGAACAGCCGGAGCGACGACGACCGATTCGCCGTCGAGTACGCGAGTGCGACCATCGCGGTCGAACTCGCTCATCGCCGGAACCTCGCCGAGGTCGAGCTGCGGCTCGGCCGGGACCTGGCGGAGGACCTCGTCGCCGGCGCCAGGGTCGGGGACGCCCTCGCGCGAGCCGAAGCGCTCCACTACGACCTCGGCGGCTTCCAGCGGGTGGTGCTTGTCGCCTGGGAGACTCCCACGCCCAACGGGGTCGAGGTCAGCGCCGCGGTCCGCTACGCGCTCGCCTCCATGCACGCGCCCGCCCTGATCTCACGGCGGCCGGAGGCGACGCTCGCGGTGGTCGCAGACGGCCACGACCTCTCGAGTCTCTACGAGAGGGTCTCCGCCGCGCTCACCAGCGTGCGGGGCACGATCGGCATCGGCGGACGGTGCGCCGCCCACGACCTCCCTCGCTCGTTCGCCGAGGCGGCTCGCGCCATGCGCATCCGGACGGAATCCCGGCAGCCGCTCGGCCTCTCCAATCACGATGACCTCGGTCTGCTCCGCATTCTCGACACCTCGAACGACGGGGCCAGGCTGGAGCGCTACGTCGACGAATGGCTCGGACCCCTCATCACGCACGATCGGCAGCATCACTCCGACCTCGTCCGCACCCTCGCCGTCTACCTCGACTCCGGTGGCAACTACGACCGGGCCTCGTCGGCCCTCATCATCCACCGGAGCACGCTCCGCTATCGCCTCAGCCGGATCCGCCAAGTGAGCGGCCGCGATATCAACGACCCCGAATCCCGGCTGAATCTGCACATCGCCATCCGCGCACGGACGGCACTGCGCGACAACCTCCGCTGACTCAGCGACCGCGCTCGAGACGGAAGACGCGCGGAGCCTCCCCGGGCCAGACCGAGAAACGCTCACCGAGCTCCACGCGGACCTGGGACCCGTCGAGGTCGCGAACGTCGTCGTGCACGCCGAGCGCCAGCGACGTCCCCTCCACAGGCGAAAGCCCGTCTCTCTGCTCGGGCCCGCGGTGGCAGCGAAGCGTCGTCCGCCGATCGAAGAGGATCGCCCCCTCCTCGATGGCGCCTGTCTCGATGAGGCGGACGCGATCCAGCTCCTCCGTGAAGGCCGCCGGATATCCGCGAACCGCTTCTGCGAGTCCGTCATCGGCCGTGAGCAGGACGAAGTGCTCGGCCTCTGCTCGAAGGATCTCCACCACCGCGGGCAGCGAGGACGCTGAGGGATCGACCCGGGTGCCCTCCACCGCCGCGAGCGCGGTGACGAGTTGCCGATCTTCGGCCTCCGTGAATGCGCTGGCGATCATTCCGGCCAGCGATTCGATGTGGTCGGGGCTGTCGGAGACAGCGGTATCGACGAAATAGTGACGGGCGACGCGGAAGTTCATACCGAGGATCTGCTCGGACTCGTCGGCAGCTCCCTGCGCCTCCGGCCGATCGGAGAGGGCGTCCGAGAGGCGCTCCCGTTCGTCGAGGACCCGGCGGAGGCCCACGGCGAGCGCCTCGATCCGCGCCGACGACAACGGTTGGCGAGCGAGGCGCTCAGGCTCCCCGGCATCCCATTCGCCGATCTCCTCCTCGAGCCTCTGTTTGAGGTGGCCTTCCTCCGCCCCGGTCGCGTGAGTGGCGTCCGGGATCAAGCGGAGCAGACGCTCGTACTCGGAAGCCGTCTCGTCGTCCGCTGCGTCCGGCAGGGCTCCGGACGCGCCGAGGAGCGCCGACAGCTGAGCGCGATCGAGGAAGCCCGGCAGTCGCGAACCCTCCGTGGAACCCGTCACCCTGCTCTCGGTCTCCCAGCTGTCCCATCGGCTGAAGGGCGTGCCCCTGTCGATCACATCTCGCGCCGCGAAGATATCGCGCCAGGAGCCGTCGGGAAGCAATGTCGTCTCGAGACCGGGGTCGGCCGGATAGCGGTGGTCCTTCGTGTCGGCGAGGTACCGGAGCCACGCAGATAGGACGAGGAGCCCCGCCCGGACCTCGGTGCGGGCGGAGCCCTCCTCATCCACCGCGAACAGTCGCCGGAGCTCATCCGCCGCGACCGTGGCGTCCTCCGGCCGCTCGGCGTCGAGCGCGAGCTTGACCAGCTCGACCATCGCCCAGACCCCGTGCGACCGCAGGAGATCGGGCTCGTCCGCCGCACGGGACTTCACCGCGAGATCGCGGATGCGAGTGACGATGCGACGCGGCATCCCGTCGAATTCCGGTCCACCTTGGCGGAGGATGTCGGACCACTGCCTCGTGAAACTGCGGAGGCATTCGTCGACGTACTCGGACGATCCCGTGGCCGGCGCTTCCAGAGCCCGAACCGTCGCCGCGTCTATGAGGACATGGGCCACCTGCGGCGACAGCACGACGTCCTGTTCAACCTCTCGCAGACTCCGGCTGAGCCCACTTCCCCGGATCGACGATTCCTTTCGAGACAGCTCGATGTGATCGGATTGCGCCACCCACACTCCTCGAACCACATGTCCGAGAACGTCGAGGGCGCGCTCTGCTGTGGCCAGCGCCCCAGAGCGCAGGTTGGTCCCGATCGCATCCTTCAGCGTGGCGATCTCGTGTTCGGTCTCCTCATACGGTGTGACCGCGCCCGGTGGCTCCAGCTCGATGCTCGACTGCAGCAGTCGGACGATCCGGCCCGCTGTTGCCGCCTCGACGGGCGATGCGGTGATCACCCGGAACGCCGTGTCCCCGAGCCGCGTGCGCTCCCCCGGGTTGATGTCGAGCACGATTCGGGGCGGGACGTACTCCTCAGCATTACTGCGAACGTCCGATCGACGGTGACGGGCCGGGATGCCGAGCGACGCGATCGCCTGCCGGACGACCTTGGCTCTGATGCCTTTGACAACGCGCCCGGCGTCGGGCACCGGCACCTCGAGCGTCGAGACAGATTCTGGAGATGTGCGCACGATCGAATCCGGTGCCAGGAGTTCGTCCAGCCCCTTCGTCGCGCCCGAATACCGTTGCGCCATCAGGTCGAGGCGATCCGAGAGCGTCTCGACCAGCGACGACCGCACCACCTCATCGAGCCGCGAAGGCTGGCCGAAGAGCCGGGTGAGCCGAGACGTCGACACCAGAAGCAGCACGGCGGTGGCGACGAACCACGCGAACGCGATCACAACGCCTGTCGCGCTCGGCAGCCAGATGGCCTCGAGGGCCATGACGATGTTCGCCGCCAGGCCCACGCCGACGAACCATCCCGCCCCGATATACGCCAGAACCCGTCCTCGAGACGCCCCGATCGCAAGGGGAGCCTCCGCGAAGAGTTGCGCCGCGATCGCCAGCCCCGCGAATCCGACCGACAGGAACGTCGTCTGCACCTGCCAGATCGCCACATCCGATCCCGCCGTGGGGCGAAGGTGCTGGCGAACCCACAACGGGTCACCGGCATAGTGCGCGACGCCGATGAGCACGGCAGCGACCAGGACGCCACCCACCGAGATGATGACCTCGCGCCGCCTGACCTCGGCGGGTGCCGGCGGAGCGCGATGTTTTTCGGACATGACGCGACACTACTCACTCGCCCGAATCCGCGTACGGTGACCGGCAACCACAGAGCAGAACGGATCGACGAGGAGGACATCATGGGCATCGACGACAAGGTCGACGCGAAGGGCGACAAGCTGAAGGGCAAGGTCGACGAGGTCATCGGCAAGGTCACCGACGACGAGTCTCGCGTGGTGAAAGGCAAGATGGAGCAGGCGGAGGGGAGCGTGAAGGACACGGTCGCCGACGTGAAAGCCCACCTGAAGGACAGCGCCGAGAAGTCGGACGACGATCACCGGGACGACGCGGACACGCTCTAGGGCGGCGATTCGAACCCGCCCGGATCAGCTGGACCGCAGCAGCCGCGCCAGCGCCAGCCCGGCCGCTGACACCAGCGGAGCCGATGCGATCACCAGCGCGACCGGATTCGGGCGGAACGTCGGCCCGTGGGGCCCGCCGATGTAGGCGCCGATCGGTATCGCGTAGCCGCCTCCACCGCCGCCGCTTCCCTCGCCTCGCATGGCGCTGTTCGGATCGTCACCAGACCCCTCCCCGCCTCCGAATCCGAAGACGACGATCGCGACGGGGAGGATGTCGTGTCCGTCGAGCGTGGTCTTCTCGCCGTACGCGAGCCGCGCGCCCCAGGAGGGCACGTAGTCAGCCAGTCTCTCGATGAGGTTCGTCATGGCTTGACGGTACGCGCGTCGGTTGCTCGCGACCAGAGGTAGTCCCTCCGACGCCGGCGGGACGCCCTCATCTCACGCGTCGCGCCCCCGCTTGAACTTCTCCGCCAGTCGCTTGGCTATGCCCGCGGTCTCGTCCTCCACGCGTTGTGCCAGCTGTTGAAGCCTGCGCAGCGAACGGATGGCCGGCGCCTTCCGGTGGCTCGACTCTTCACTCGTCTCCTCCAGCGGCACGACGAACTCCTCGTCGGCCACCGTGACGACGTAGGCGGAGTCGTCCCCGTTCAGGGTGATGGCCACGGGCACAGCCGCCCCTGTGTCCGGGTCGACGGAGACCGCATTGATCGAGATGTCGACGTGCGGTCCGTCGTCCGTCGCGACGATGTCGACTTCGGCGAGCGGGCCCCCTTCGATCGCAAGGACGAAGTCGTCCTGCGCGGGTGTCCTGTCCTCTTCGTCCGTCTCTGTGGCCATGATGACTCCTTCGTTGCGTCGGTTGATATCGCTGCACGCTATGCGGCGCCCTGACCAGGAACTACGTCCTGTCCGGCCCAAAGACGTGCCGCGACTTCACCTGCGAGGACGGGCAGGCACCCTCGCAGCCGCTTCTGCCCGTCCCGAGGGTCGCTGTCGACAACGCGGCGGTTCGGCTTCGTCATCCAGGGCACTCCCGGCGCCCCCCTACAATCGTTGTAGCGTCGCGTGCCGGTGGCAGTCTGTGCCAGGCATGGAGGCGTCGGACCCAAGGACTGTCGATGATTTCATCACTCCTTTCCCCCTCGCGTGACTGACCGCGAGACGACCAGGCTCATCGTCTGGAGCAGCGAACTACGACGCGTTCACCGACGCCTCCGCGAAGCCGTGCGCGTCACGCAGGAGGCACTCAGCAGTGGCGGCGACGTCGAGCACGTCGGTCGCGACCTGCTCCTGTACTGCCACGGGTTCTGCGCTGCGCTCGACGGACACCACCGAGGCGAAGACCGGGCCCTCTTCCCGGCGATCGAGGAAGCCCACCCGGATCTGGCTCCCGTGCTTCGCGCGCTCGAACAGGACCACTCGATGATCTCGCATCTCCTCACAGAGCTGCGGGCAGCGCTCGCCGGCCCGGTCTCCACCGACGAGCTTGACCGCCACCTGGCCGGCATCACCGCGATCATGGAAAGCCACTTCCGTTACGAGGAACAGCAACTCCTCACGGTCCTCGAACGCCTCGAACTGGACGCCGCGGTGACCGACGTGCTCGGCCCATAATGACCGGCACGAGAAAACCCCCGGATCCCTTGTAAAAACCGGGATCGCGGGGGTCTTCGTGGCGGTACCGGTGGGATTTGAACCCACGGTGGGCTTTCACCCACACAACTTTTCGAGAGTTGCACCTTCGGCCGCTCGGACACGGTACCGCGGACTATCGTACGCGATTCCCGCGGTCGTCTCCAATCGGGCGGAGTGGGCATCGCGGGGTCAGCGGTCCGGGGTACTGTTCCGTCCATGAAAGCTCTCCGTCGCATCCTCGCGGCCGCGGCCGGACTGGTGGCCGGGGCCGTTCTCACCGCCGTCGGGTGGCAGCGTGTCCAGGCGAAGCGTGCCGCCGTCGCCGAAGGGCGGGTGCGGCTCAACGAGATGCTGCCCATCCACTCGAAGTGGTGGCGGGATGCCGCGAAAGACCCGGGCGAGTTGCTCTACGTGGCCATCGGCGACAGTGCCGCCCAGGGGATCGGCGCCTCCGCCCCGAAGAACAGCTACGTCGGTGTGATCGCCGACCACCTGCGTGCCGTCACGGGTCGGTCTGTGCGGATCGTCAACCTCTCGGTCTCCGGCGCGACGGTCGCCCTGGCCGTTGCCGACCAGCTGCCGCGCTTCGCGAGCCTCGAGCCCGACATCGTCACGGTGTCGATCGGCGCCAACGACATCGCGGCATTCGATCCGGATCGGTTCCGCGAGGGGATGCGCGCAGTGTTCGCCGCGCTGCCGCCGCACGCGATCGTGGCCGACCTGCCCTACTTCTATCTGCCCTGGAACGAGCGGCTTGTCGCCGAGGGCAACCGCATCCTGCGCGAGGAGGCCTCCGCCCGCGGACTCACGGTGGTCCCTCTCCACGCGACCATGCGGCGGCAGGGGTTGCGTGGAGCGTTCACCCAGTTCGCCGAAGATCTCTTCCATCCCAACGACCACGGCTACCGCGTGTGGGCGTCCGCGTTCCTCCCGGCGGTCACCGCCCGCGCCCGCGAGCTGTACCCGCGCCACGGCGAGACCGAGCAGCAGGAAGCCCTCAGCGCCTGACCCCCGGCACGCCGCCGACGCCCGGCACGCCGCAGCTCAGTGCGTCACGTGTGCAGGGGCGACGTGCGAGAGGATGCGTCCCCATGTCGGGACGATGGCCAGATGCCCCGCTCCCGGCACCATCTCCATACGCGCGTCGGGCAGCGACCGCTGGTACCAGGCCGCATGCGCGTGTCCGGTCAGCGCATCGGCCTGGCCGGCGATCACGAGCGTCTTCGCGGTGACGTCCGCGAGGTCGAAGCCCCAGGGACGGGCGGTGTAGCTCAGGATGTCGCCGGCGACGCCGCGCGGACCCTGGCGGTACGCGTCGATCAGCATCCGGCCCAGTCGGTCGCGGACTCCTGGGCGCGCCAGCGCCTGCTCGTCCACGGCGCCGATGCCGAGCGCGTCCAGCGGCACCTCCGCCGGCTCGGCGGCCGTTGCGACGGCGTCGGCCTGAGGCTGGAGCATGGCGGACAGGCGGCTCATCGCCTCGTCGGGCGTGAGTGTGGCGAGCTGGTCGGACATCTGCTGCAGCTTCGGGTCGATCCAGGGAACTGCTTCATTCGGAGCGGGCGTCCCGACGATCGCGACCCGGTCGACGAGCTGGGGATGACGCGCCGCGAACGCGAGCGCGACCCGCCCGCCGGCCGACCAGCCCACCACGCCGACCGTGCGCGGGCGGGTGACGCCGATCACCGACTCGGCGACGACGACGGAGCGCACGTACTCGGCGATGTCGTCGGCGGCCTGGACGATGCTGGGCCAGCTCCCGAACGGCCACCGATCGCTCGATCCGTAGCCGGGCCTGTCGAGCGCGACGATGTGCGCGCGGCGCTCGGCCGACGCGTCCGGATCCGGATCGAACACGGACGACCCCGGGGCGGGGTGGCAGAAGATCACGAGCCGCTCGGCGTCGGAGTCGCCGAAGCCGGTCAGCCCGAGCACGCGGCCGGAGCGGAGGGAGAACGTACGATCAGCCATGCGGCCCATTGTGCACGCGAGCACCGACACGCAGAAGGGGCAGTGGACGGTCGGCTCGCATCGACGGATGTGCTCACACCCGCCCCGACCTCCGACTTGTCCACGGCCTCCGCGATCCTCCCTCCGATGACGGTGGCTCACCGTAGTGTTGACCCCGATCGAGGAGGTGCCGTGCCGAAGGCGTCTGTCAACTACCGCTGCTCCGACTGCGGGTGGACCACAGCCAAGTGGGTGGGCCGCTGCCCGGAGTGCCAGGCGTGGGGCACGGTGGCCGAGACGGCCCAGGCGACCGGCGTGCTCCGCGCCCTGAAGCCCGTGACCATCGCCGCCGGCCGCGAAGCGCGGGCGATCACCGACATCGCGCCCGTCGACGGCGCGAACCGCCGGCCGAGCGGCATCGGGGAGTTCGATCGCGTGCTCGGCGGCGGCATCGTCCCCGGGGCGGCCATCCTGCTGAGCGGCGAGCCCGGCGTCGGCAAGTCCACCCTGCTGCTCGAGGTCGCCTCCCGCGCCGCACGAGCCCGCAACCGTGTGCTGTACGTCAGCGCCGAGGAGTCGGTGAGCCAGGTGCGGATGCGCGCCGAGCGCACCGGAGCCGTCCACGACGAGCTCTACCTCGCGTCCGAGACCGATCTGTCCACGATCGTGGCGCAGATCGACGCCGTCGACCCCACACTCGTCATCGTCGACTCGGTCCAGACCGTGTCCAGCAGCTCGGCCGAAGGCATCGCGGGTGGGCCCAGCCAGGTGCGCGAGGTCGCCAGCGCGCTGATCCGCATCGCGAAAGAACGCGATCTCCCCATCCTCATCGTCGGTCACGTGACGAAAGACGGCTCGATCGCCGGTCCGCGCCTGCTCGAGCACCTGGTAGATGTGGTCTGCCAGTTCGAGGGCGACCGTCAGACGGCGCTCCGCTTCATCCGCGCGCTCAAGAACCGGTTCGGGCCCACCGACGAGGTCGGCTGCTTCGAGATGGCCGGCGACGGCATCGCAGAGGTCACCGATCCCAGCGGCCTCTTCCTCAGCCGGAACACGACCCCGGTCTCTGGCACCTGCGTCACCGTCGCGATGGAAGGGCGCAGACCGCTCCCCGTCGAGGTCCAGGCGCTCGTCGTCGGCACCACGGCGCCCAACCCGCGCCGGGTCACCAATGGGGTGGATGCGTCCCGCGTCGCCATGCTCCTGGCCGTCCTCGAGCGCCGCGCCGGCATCCGGCTGGGCGACAAAGACGTCTACGTGTCCACGGTCGGAGGAGTCCGCCTGACCGAGCCGGGCGCCGACCTGGCCATCGCGCTCGCCATCGCCTCGGCGGCGACCGAACGCGCGATCCCCCACACGCTCGCAGCCTTCGGCGAGATCAGCCTGGCCGGCGAGATCCGACCGGTCGTGAGCGGCAAACAGCGTACGGCCGAGGCCGCACGCCTCGGCTTCACGACGCGCGTGGACGACCGCAGCGCCACCGTCCGCGAGGCGCTCCGCCTCGCGTTCATGGCCGCCAGCACCGATCGGGAGCGCGAACTCGACGCGGCGTTCTGAACGCCGGTCGAAATCGCGCGCCGCCGAACGACGTCCTGGTGACGACATCCGTCATACGGAAGGAACGACCATGCCGCAGTACGCCATCCTCATCTACTCCGACCCGACCGCCGAGCACGACGCCGCCGAACTCGCCGAGCACGACGCCCACTCCGCCGACCTCATCCAGTCCGGTGCGCTCACGGCTGCCTACGCCCTCGCCCCGCACACGGCGGCACGCGCCGTCCGAGGCGACGGCATCACCGACGGTCCCTACACCGAGAGCAAAGAGCTGATCGCCGGCATCGGCATCATCGACGCTCCCGACCTCGACGCCGCACTCGCTATCGCGCGCCGCAACCCGGCCACGCGACACGGATCAGGCGTCGAAGTGCGCGAGATCGAAGGCTCCTACGTGCGCGAGGCCGACACCACCGACTGAACGGCCCGACCTACTGCAGGATGAACTGCTTGGTCTCCGAGCTCTTGACGCCCGAGACGGTCGTCTCCAGGTGGTACGAGGCTCCGCCGGCAGGCACCTGCTCGCGGCTCGCCTGACAGGTCGACGGGTCAGAGCGCGTGCGGTCCCAGGTGATCGGCGCCTTCGATGAGATCGTCTTCGCCGGCTCCAGCAGCACCTCCGCATCCACCTTGTCGGTCTGGCAGTCCGTCGACTTCCAGTACACCTCCGAGCCGCTGGTGATCGTGAACACCTGCTGCGCCGTGCCGGCGTCGATCGTGCACGCCTTCGAACCCGTGTTGGTCAGCGCGACCGACAACTGCGGGAGCTCGCCCGCGGCATAGACGTCCTTGTCGGTCACGGCCTCCACCTTCACGTCGCCCGGCTTGCACGGCTGGCCGTCGGCCGTCGCACTGGAGGTCGGGATGCTCGTCGCCACCGCGGCCGGAGTCCCGGTGCTCCCCGGCGCGGGCTTCTTGTCCGCGGGCTCCCCGTTGGACGCGCCCGGGCGCACGACGATCAGGACGATGATGACGACGACGGCGATCACGCCGAGGAGGACGATGAGCCTGCGGCGCCAGTAGACGCCGCTGGGCTGGGGGCCGACCGGGTTCTTGAACGTCGACATGCCCGCACTATAGCCAGCGCCCGACGGCGCGACGGGCAGGCGCGCCCGAGGTTCCGTGAGCGTTCAGCGAGCCCCGCCGACGCCGGATGCGGCGGCTCAGAGCCGCTTCAGCATCCGCGTGTTGCCGAGGGTGTTCGGCTTCACCCGCGCCAGGTCCAGGAACTCCGCGACGCCCTCGTCATTGGAGCGCACCAGCTCGGCATACAGCTGCGGGTCGACCGTCGACTCCCCCATGTCCTCGAACCCATTGCGCCCGAAGAAGTCGACCTCGAACGTCAGGCAGAACAGCCGGTCGAGGCCCAGCTCGCGCGCATCCGACTCCAGCCGCCTGAGCAGCGCCCTGCCGACGCCGCGGCCGAGCCATTCGTCGGCGACCGCGAGAGTGCGCACCTCCCCGAGGTCGCTCCACATCACGTGCAGTGCACCGCAGCCGATCAGGCGGCCGTCGGCGTCTTCCGCCACCCGGAACTCCTGCACCGACTCGTAGAACGTGACGGTCTCCTTGCCGAGAAGGATGCGTCGCTGCACCAGCGGTTCCACCAGTTCCTGGATGCGCTTGACGTCGCCCGTCCGCGCCCGCCGGATGCTGAACCCTGGACCGTTCTCACCGCTCACCGTTCCACCCTACCGAGCCCCGAGATGTCACACGGGCAGAGACGCCACAAGGGCCGGCCTCCGAAGAGGCCGGCCCTTGTCGTGGGTCACGCAGTCGCGACGACGATCACTCGTTCGCTGCGAGGTCCGGGGTCGCCGGGCCGGTGCCGATCGCGGCGGTGGCGTTGATGCCGGCCCCGATGGGCTCCTTGCGGGCGGTCGTCGTGAAGACGAACTCCCCGTCGGCGAAGTCGACGTGGACGTGGTCGCCCGCGTTCAGCTCGCCGTGCAGGATCCGCTCGCTCAGCCGGTCCTCGATCTCGTGCTGCACCGCGCGGCGGAGCGGACGGGCGCCGAGCGTCGGGTCGAAGCCGACCTCGATCAGCCGCTCCTTCGCCGGGACGGTCAGCTCGATGGTCATGTCGCGGTCGAGCAGACGGGTCGACAGCCGCTTGATGAACAGGTCGACGATCTGCAGGAGCTCGCTCTTGTCCAGCTGCGGGAAGACGATGATCTCGTCGACACGGTTCAGGAACTCGGGCTTGAAGTTCTTCTTCAGCTCCTCGTAGACCTTGCCGCGCATCCGGTCGTAGCCGGTCTGCGGGTCGCCCTCGATCTGGAACCCGACGGGGCCGCCGGAGATGTCCTTCGTGCCGAGGTTCGTGGTCATGATGATGACGGTGTTCTTGAAGTCGACCACGCGTCCCTGACCATCTGTCAGACGTCCCTCCTCCAGAATCTGGAGCAGCGAGTTGAAGATGTCGGGGTGCGCCTTCTCGATCTCGTCGAACAGCACGACGCTGAACGGCTTGCGGCGGACCTTCTCGGTGAGCTGTCCGCCCTCCTCAAATCCGACGAACCCGGGAGGGGCACCGAACAGACGGGAGACGGTGTGCTTCTCGCCGTACTCCGACATGTCGAGGGAGATCATGGCCGACTCGTCGTCGAACAGGAACTCGGCGAGCGCCTTGGCCAGCTCGGTCTTACCGACACCGGTGGGACCGGCGAAGATGAACGAGCCGGACGGACGCTTCGGGTCCTTGAGGCCGGCGCGGGTGCGGCGGATCGTCTTCGAAAGGGCCGCGATGGCCTCCTCCTGGCCGATGACGCGCTCGTGCAGCGCCTTCTCCATGTAGACGAGCCGGGCCGACTCCTCCTCGGTGAGCTTGAACACCGGGATGCCGGTCGCCTGGGCCAGCACCTCGGCGATGAGGCCCTCGTCGACCTCGGCCGTGGTCTTGACCTCGCCCGAACGCCACTGCTTCTCGAGGCGCAGCCGCTCGCCGAGGAGGTTCTTCTCCTCGTCGCGGAGGCTGGCGGCCTTCTCGAAGTCCTGGTCCTCGATCGCGCCCTCCTTCTGGGAGCGGACGGCGGCGATCTTGTCGTCGAACTCGCGCAGCTCCGGCGGAGCCGACAGGATCGACAGACGCAGGCGGGCGCCTGCCTCGTCGATCAGGTCGATGGCCTTGTCCGGGAGGAAGCGGTCCTGGATGTAGCGGTCGGCGAGGTTCGCCGCGGCCACGATCGCGCCGTCGGTGATGGACACCTTGTGGTGCGCCTCGTAGCGGTCGCGCAGACCCTTCAGGATGTTGATCGCGTGGGGCAGCGACGGCTCGGCCACCTGGATGGGCTGGAAGCGGCGCTCGAGCGCGGCATCCTTCTCGAAGTGCTTGCGGTACTCGTCGAGTGTGGTCGCACCGATGGTCTGCAGCTCACCGCGGGCCAGCAGCGGCTTGAGGATGCTGGCGGCGTCGATCGCGCCCTCCGCGGCACCTGCGCCGACGAGGGTGTGGATCTCGTCGATGAAGGTGATGATATCGCCGCGGGTGCGGATCTCCTTCGTGACCTTCTTCAGGCGCTCCTCGAAGTCACCGCGGTAGCGGGAACCGGCGATGAGCGAGCCGAGGTCGAGCGTGTAGAGCTGCTTGTCCTTCAGCGTCTCCGGCACGTCGCCGCGGACGATGGCCTGCGCGAGACCCTCGACGACGGCGGTCTTGCCGACGCCGGGCTCACCGATCAGCACCGGGTTGTTCTTCGAGCGGCGCGACAGGATCTGCATCACACGCTCGATCTCCTTCTCGCGCCCGATCACCGGGTCGAGCTTGTTGTCGCGCGCGGCCTGCGTGAGGTTGCGGCCGAACTGGTCGAGGATCTGGCTACCGGCCTGCGCGGTGTTCTGATCGTTGCCCCCGACCTGGACCTGCTCCTTGCCCTGGTAGCCGGAGAGGAGCTGGATGACCTGCTGACGCACTCGGTTGAGGTCGGCGCCGAGCTTCACGAGGACCTGGGCGGCGACGCCCTCTCCCTCGCGGATCAGGCCGAGCAGGATGTGCTCCGTGCCGATGTAGTTGTGGCCGAGCTGCAGCGCCTCGCGGAGGCTGAGCTCCAGCACCTTCTTGGCGCGCGGCGTGAACGGGATGTGCCCGGTCGGCTGCTGCTGGCCCTGGCCGATGATGTCCTGGACCTGCTCGCGGACCGCGTCCAGCGAGATGCCGAGCGACTCGAGCGCCTTGGCGGCGACGCCCTCACCCTCGTGGATCAGGCCGAGCAGGATGTGCTCCGTCCCGATGTAGTTGTGGTTCAGCATCTTGGCCTCTTCCTGGGCCAAGACGACGACACGGCGGGCGCGGTCGGTGAATCTCTCGAACATGTCTACTCCTCGTACGACACCGTTGCAGGTTCGGCGTCGATACAAAGAGAGTAACCACCGCTCGCCCTGTCACGTGGCCCTGTTCGCCGTGGGCGTGACGTGCCGTCGGCGACCGAGCGGATTGCGGCCGATCAGCCCCGATCGGCGGGCAGCGTGAGCGTCGAGTCGGGCAGGACGACACTCACCTCGCCGCTTTTCGCAATGCGGTCGGGCGTGGTGAAGACCGTGGTGTGGGGCACGAAGTCGTGGGTGCAGACCCCGCCGGGGGCGGGCGCGAGTGTGGCAGTGATCGAGTCGTTCGCGGTGGCGGACACGGTGGCGACCTTCGGTGGGCAGGTCGAGCTCCCGTAGAGGACGATCGCGAACCGCTCGCCGCCGTCGAGCCAGGCGGCCCAGGATGCTCCGCCCGCGCTGCTCGCCGGCGCGTCGACCCCCTTCGGCTCGCCCGCGTAATCGTCGACCGGTTTGCCCGGTGCTGTGCTGCATCCGGCGAGCGCGGCGACCACCAGGATCGCCGCGACGGCGGGGAGGAGTCTGGTCGTGGTCCGGGGCACGTGACCATTCTAGGAACCCGGGCTCCGGCTGTCCTGCCCGACGCCTAGGATGCCGCTATGAGCAACTTGGAGCGCGATCCGGCCGAGCTCGTCGCGACGTCGGCCGTGCTCACGGATGCCGACGTGGAGATCCTCGAACCGCGGGATGTTCCGCTCGGCGGCCCGCGCGCGATGACCGTCCGCCGGACGCTCCCGCAGCGTCGCCGTTCGCTGATCGGCGGCTGGTGCTTCATCGACCACTACGGTCCCGACGATGTCTCGGCGACCGGCGGGATGCGCGTCCCGCCGCATCCGCACACGGGACTGCAGACGGTCAGTTGGCTCTTCGAGGGCGAGATCGACCATCGCGACAGCGTGGGCAGTCACGCTCTCGTCCGACCGGGAGAGCTCAATCTGATGACCGCAGGTCGCGGGATCAGCCATTCGGAGGTGTCCACGCCGGGGACGCGGCGACTGCACGGCGTCCAGCTCTGGGTGGCCCTGCCGAACGCCTCGCGCGATGTCGAACCGTTCTTCGAGCACCACACTCCCGTGGCGGGCAGCATCGGCCCGGCCTCCGTGCGGACCTTCGTCGGATCGCTCGCCGGAAGCGGCACGTCCGCAACGGTGTTCTCCCCGCTGGTCGGCGCCGAGATCGTCATGCCGGCCGACACCACGATCGAGGTCCCCCTCGAGGAGGGATTCGAGCACGGCGTGCTCGTCGATGCGGGCGACGTCACCATCGACGGCACACCTGTTCCGGTCTCTCATCTGGCCTACCTGAATCCCGGTCGCACGAGCCTTTCGGTGAGCTCGGGAGCAGACGCCCGGATCGTGCTCCTCGGCGGAGAGCCGCTGGGCGAGCAGATCGTGATGTGGTGGAACTTCATCGGCCGGAGCCATGAGGACGTGGTCGCCTACCGGGCGCAGTGGCAGGGCGAGGTCATCGCCGGAGCCGATCCGCACGGACGTTTCGGGACCGTCGAGGGCTACGACGGAACCCCGTTGCCTGCGCCGGAATTACCGTCGGTCCGCCTGCGGCCGCGCGGCTGACTCATATCCGTCCACATCTCCGCGACCGCGGCACTTCTCCACATTTCGAGCTCCCTCGGCCCCTCCCGCCCTCTGGCACGTCAGGATGGTCTCACTGCATGCAAATTGATTGCATCTGCATGCACCCCACCCTAAACTGAACCCATGGGAGTCACCGTGCAAGTGCGAGATCTGGATCCGGCCGTCAACGATCGCCTGAAGGCGGCAGCAGCAGCGAAAGGGCTGTCCTACTCGGAGTACCTCCGCAGACAACTCACCCGCATCGCCGAGAGGCTGCGTATCGAGGAGCGTTGGGCGGAGGTGACGGTCGAGCAGCGTGTGCTGGCGCAGCGTCAGCCTCCGAGCGCCAGCGGTCGACGACCGTTGAATATCACCACGGAGGAGATCGTCCAGGGCATCCGCGACGACCGGGGAAGCCGATGATCGCGGCGGTGATGGACTGCAGCGCTCTCGTCGCACTGCTCTCGCGCGAGGGACTCGCCGCGTTCGAGGAGAACGACGAGCTGGCCGAGTGCATCCTGGTGGCGCCCCACTTGATCGACCCGGAGTTCGTGAGCGCGATGCGCAAGCACGCCCTCCGGCGCCCGGACGACGCTCAGCTCGCCGAGCAGGTGATCATCGACTTCTTCCGACTCGAGATCATGCGTGTGGAGCACGAGCCGCTCTGGCCTGACGCCTGGCGCTGGCGAGAGAACCTGAGCGCCTACGACGCCATGTACGTCGCGCTCGCCCGTCTCATGGAGCTGCCCCTCGTGACGGCGGACGACCGCCTCGCCGCGGCGGCCGAGCGGTGGTGCGAGGTCAGGCGATTGAGCGAGCTTCAGCCGGCCTGACCGTCGCGCACACGGCTCCGCTAGGTCCGGCGGGTCACTGCAGTGCGGAGGTCAGCCGGGCCAGGTTGTCCAAAACAGTGGAGCGGAGTGGCTGCTTCATCCACTCGTCCAGCGTGAGCTCGCGGCTGTCCTGGCGATAGCCGTCCTCGACCCTCCGCATCTCATCCACGAACGAACGCCCGCGCACCATGAGGGAGACCTCCATGTTGAGCTGGAAGGAACGCATGTCCATGTTGCTCGAACCGATGACGGCGACGTCGTCGTCGATGGTGAAGTGCTTCGCATGAAGGATGTAGGGCGCCTTGTACATCCAGATCCGGACCCCTGCGCGCAGGAGCGCTTCGTAGTAGGAGCGCTGAGCGTGATAGACGAGGGCCTGGTCACCGATCTCGGAGACGAACAGGTCGACGCGGATCCCACGCTGCACGGCCGAGGTGACAGCCATGAGCATCGACTCGTCCGGCACGAAGTACGGGGACGTGATGACGATGCGTTCCTGCGCGTAGTAGAGGAGGGCGAGGAAGAGGCGCAGGTTGTTCTCACCGGCGAATCCCGGTCCGGAGGGCACCACCTGGGCGTCGAGCTCGTTGGCCTCGATCTCGTCGGTGATGGGCTCGGTCTCGCGGCGGAGCAGCTCGTCCGTCTCGCTGTACCAGTCGGTGATGAAGATGGCGTTCAGACCGGCGACGATGGGGCCCTCGAGCCGGACGATGAGCTCCTTCCACTTGAGCCCGCGCCGGATGTTCGACTTCTTGTTGTAGCTCCGGTCGATGACGTTCTGGGAACCCATGAACGCCACGCGACCATCGACCACGAGCAGCTTGCGGTGGTTCCGGAGGTCGGGGCGCTGATACTTCCCCTTGAAGGGCTGGACCGGGAGCATGAGCTGCCACCGGGCGCCCATCGCCGTGAGTCTCTCGAGAGTGCGCTTGTAGTCGGGCGTCCGCAGCGAGGCGATGTGGTCGAGGAGCACGCGTACGGTCACGCCGCGCTCCACGGCGGCCTCCAGGGCATCGAAGAACGGGGCGGTCGTCTTGTCGAGCGTCAAGATGTAGAACTCGACGTGGACGTATCGCTTCGCCTTGCCGATCTCCTCGGCCATCGCGTCAAGCGACCCCTGGTAGTCGCCGTTGAGTGTCGCCCGGTTGCCGCCGACGAGTGGCATGGCCCCGAGCTTGCGGTTCAGCTCGACGACCCCTTCGAGCCACGGCGGCCACGGGTGGTCACGGCGCACCCGCTCGATGCCCTCGGTGCTGTCGATGATGAAGCGGTTGATCTCGTCCTGCTTCTGGCGGCGGCTCTTGGGCAGCTTGTAACTGCCGATCAGGAGGAAGAAGAGGATGCCGATGTAGGGGATCAGGAAGATCGCGAGCAACCACGCGGTAGCCGACGTCGGCTTGCGGTTGCGCGGGACGATGATGATGGCGAGGACGCGGATGACGAAGTCGATCAGAAGTGCCAGGACGATGAAGAACGAGACCCAGAACCCCGTCTCCATGCACGCATCCCTCGGTCGATCCCAGAAAGACGCCCATGCGCCCCCAGACATACCGTAGCGGGAACGCGAACGTCGAGCGGCGAGGCCCTCCGCACGAGGGCGGCGAAGGTCACGCGGCCGACGGCGCTGGGTGGGAAGGAGTCAGGCCTTGGGGGCGAGGCCGCGGCGAGCCCGCTCCTCGGCTTCCAAGCGCGAGTAGGCCTTCCGCTCGTTGCGGTCGGCGCGCACGATCGCGCGCATGATCGCCCAGAACAGCAGACCGACCAGGACGGTCGGCGCGAGGGCCCAGACGATACCGCTGATGACGTCGTTCATAGCGTCTCCATCGTACCGCCGGGTCCTGGGAGCCTACTTGACCAGCGGGAAGAGGATCGTCTCACGGATGCCCAGGCCGGTGAGGGCCATCAGCAGGCGGTCGATGCCCATGCCCATGCCACCCGTCGGTGGCATGCCGAACTCGAGAGCCCGGAGGAACTCCTCGTCGAGACGCATCGCCTCGTTGTCGCCCGCGGCTGCCAGCTTCGCCTGCTCGACGAAGCGCTCCCGCTGCACGACCGGATCGACGAGCTCGGAGTAGCCGGTCGCGAGTTCGAAGCCCCGCGTGTACAGATCCCACTTCTCGACGACCCCATCCCGCGAGCGGTGCGCGCGCACCAGAGGGCTGGTGTCGACGGGGAAGTCCATGACGAAGGTCGGACGCACGAGGTCGGCCTTGACGTAGTGCTCCCACAGCTCCTCGACGTACTTGCCCGGCAGCGGGTGCTCGATCTCGATCCCGGCGAGAGCGGCGAGCTCGCGGAGGCGCTCGATGGGAGTCTCCGGCGTGATCTCCTCGCCGATCGCGTCGGACAGGCTGTCGTACATGCGGATGCGGTCCCACTCGCCGCCGAGGTCGTACTCGGTGCCGTCCGCCCACGTGACGACGTGCGATCCGGAGACCGCGACGGCAGCGTCCTGGATGAGCGTCTGGGTGAGGTCGGCGATCGAGTTGTAGTCGCCGTAGGCCTGGTAGGCCTCCAGCATCGCGAACTCCGGAGAGTGCGTCGAGTCCGCGCCCTCATTGCGGAAGTTGCGGTTGATCTCGAACACGTGGTCGATGCCGCCGACCACGGCGCGCTTCAGGTAGAGCTCGGGCGCGATGCGGAGGTACAGCTCCGTGTCGAAGGCGTTCGAGTGCGTGACGAACGGGCGAGCGGACGCACCACCGTGGATGACCTGCAGCATCGGCGTCTCGACCTCGACGAAGCCGCGGTCCGCGAACGTGCGGCGCAGGCTCGCGACGGCCGCCGCGCGATCGAGGACCGTCTTCCGCGCCTGGTCGCGCGCGATCAGGTCCAGGTAGCGGGCGCGGACGCGGGTCTCCTCGCTCAGCTCGCTGTGCAGATTCGGCAGGGGAAGCAGCGCCTTGGCGGCGATCCGCCACTCGCGCGCCATGACCGAGAGCTCGCCGCGGCGGCTCGACACGACCTCGCCGGAAACGAACACGTGATCGCCGAGGTCGACGAGCTCCTTCCACGCGCCCAGCGACTCCTCGCCCACCTCGGCGAGCGACACCATCACCTGGATGCGCGAGCCATCGCCGGCCTGCAGCACCGCGAAGCACAGCTTGCCGGTGTTGCGCAGGTGCACGACCCGGCCGGCGATGCCCACGATCTCGCCGGAGCCCTCGTCCGACTGCAGGTGATCCCACTTCGCGCGGACGGCCGGGATGGTCGTGGTGACCGGAACCTGCACCGGGTACGCGCCGCCGCCGGGGCCCTCCGCCTCGGCAAGCAGACGGTCGCGCTTGCCGAGCCGGACCGCCTTCTGCTCGCTGATCTCGTCTTCGCCGAGCTGGTCGTCGCCGAGGTCGGCCGCGGTGGTCTGCGCGTCGGTCATCGCTGTCTTTCCGTTCGAGGGGGCGGGCGGTGGTGCGGTGGTCACGTCGTGAGGCGCTGGTTGTCGATCAGCCGGGTCGTTCCGACGCGAGCGGCGATCAGCATCAGGGCGGGACCGTGGTGGTCAGGCGACGCTTCGCGGAAGGTATCCGGGTCGACGATCGCGAGATAGTCAAGCTTAACGGCTGGGTCCGCCTCGACGTGCGCGCGGGCGGCTCCGAGGGCGGCCTCCACGCCATCGCGAGCGGCCTCCGAGCCGGCGGACAGGGCGCGGGACAGGGTGACCGCTGCGAGGCGCTGGTCCTCATCCAGGTAGCGGTTGCGGCTGGAAAGGGCGAGGCCGTCCGACTCGCGGACGGTGTCCACGACGGCGATCGAGACCGGCAGGTTGAGGTCATCGACCATGCGGCCGATGACATGCACCTGCTGGGCGTCCTTCTGACCGAAGACGGCGACGTCCGGCTGCACGATGTTGAAGAGCTTGCTGACGACGGTCAGGACACCGTCGAAGTGTCCGGGGCGGGAGGCTCCCTCGAACACGGTTCCGGACTCCCCCGCGGTCACCCGGGTCTCCGAAGGGCCGTTCGGATACATCTCCGAGGCGGAGGGAGCGAACACGACGTCGGCGAGGCCCTCGAGGGCGGTGACGTCCGCGTCCAGCGTGCGAGGGTAGCGATCCAGATCCTCTCCGGGGCCGAACTGCAGCGGGTTCACGAAGATCGACACCACGACGAGACCCCCGAGGTCGCGCGCCTGCGACACCAGGCGGAGGTGTCCCTCGTGCAGCGCCCCCATGGTCGGCACGAGCACCACGCGGCCGGTGGGCGCGTCCGCCGGGCCGTCCTGGCGTGCGACACGGCGCGCGGCCGCGATCCGGGCCCGCAGCTCGGCGATGGTGGTGATGATCTCTGGCATGCGCATCCCTTCGGCCGGCTCGAAACCGGCCGGAACCAGGCTACTCGCCGCGCAGGAACCAGCCGCGCCCGTCGTCACCGGGATCGCCCTCGGGGCCGGCACCTCCCGCGACACCGCCTGCTGCGTCGTCCTGCAGAGCGCCGATCACGTCGAGATCCAGCCGCGTCGGAGCGCCGGCGCGGGTGAGCGCGTTGTCCACCGCGGAGCGGATGAGCGAACTGAGGAAGGAGCCGGGCTTCTCGACACCGATGCTCCGCAGCAGCCCCGTCGACTGCTCCACGATCGACCGGGAGAACGCCGTCGCCGTCGCGATCGCCTCGGCGTAAGCCGGCCGGTCCGTTTCATCGACGACCACCGGCTCGCCGCCCATCTCCACCACCAGCGCCTGCGCGATCGGAAGGACCGGGGCCGGAGCCGTCACGGCGAAGTAGCTCTCGCCGAGCCGGGCGAGGTCCAAACTCGTGCCCGTGAACTCCAGGGCCGGGTGGACGGCCAGCGGGATGGCGCCAGCCGCCGCTGCGGGCTGCAGCACGTCGATTCCGAACCCGGGGGCGGTGTGCAGCACGATCTGGCCGGGCTGCCACGTTCCCGTCGCTGCGAGACCCGCGACCAGGCTCGGGAGCTCGGCCGCGGGCACGGCCAGGATCACAAGCTCGCTGCGCTCCACCACGGTCGGGATGTCGAGCACCGGAACTCCGGGCAGCATCGCCTCCGCGCGCTCCCGGCTCTGCTCCGACACGGCCGAGACCCCGACGATCGCGTGTCCCGCGCCGGCCAGGGCGAGCCCGAGCACCGGGCCGACGCGACCGGCGCCGATGATGCCCAACCCCAGCCGGCCGGAACGCTGCGAAGGCGGACGGGCGGACGGCAACATCAGTGCTCCTTCTCGGTATGTTTCGTGGCCTGCCCCCATCGGTGGCTCCTGTCCGCGGCCGCCGCGGCGACGGCCCGCGTCGAGACCTCCTCGAACAGCCGGACACCGTTCGGTGCGTCGATCGCCGCCAGCCGCGGGTGAACCGGGCCGGACACGGTGTGGAACCGCACCTCGGCGAGCCCGAGGGCCGCATCCAGAGGACCCTGCTGAAGCTCCAGGCTCTGCAGACGCGCGAGCGGCACGATCGCGAGACTCCGCCAGACGAACCCACGGCGCAGCAGGATCGCGTCATCGACCACGCGGTAGCCGGTGCGCTGCCAGGAGAACGGACGGATCCACACCGCCCGGCGCGGACTGCCGACGAACGCGTCCCGCCCGGCAGACGTCATCCCGGATTCGATCAGCTCCCGGTGCTCGTCCGTTGCGAAGCCCGGCAGCACCAGCGACAGCACACGGAAGACGTCAGCCGCGTCGCCGACAGGAAGCATCGTCGTGTTCGGCTGTCCGGCCGCGCCCTTCTCGCGCGAATGACCTGCGGTGTCGATGCGGATCTGCCACCAGCCGAACGGCCGCCACAGCAGCGGCTGCAGCACCTCGACGGCATGGATGCGCCCGGGCGGCAGCGTCTCGTTGCTCGTGCTCAGCAGACCGAAGCCGACGCGCACTCCGTCCGGGGTCCCGGCGATCGAGTACCGCAACGACTTCGTGAAGCGGTTGATGTAGAAGCTGGCGGACCCGATCAGACCGGGCAGCACGACGATGAGGAGCCACAGCTCGCCGCTCGACGCACCCCAGATCAGGAAGGCGATCACGACCAGCACGAACACCGTGAACCCGCTCAGCAGGAGCGAGCCCAGCAGTCGCAGCGGCGGGATCTTCACGACCGACTCCGGCGGCGCGGCGTTCGGATCCAGCTCGGGCGCGAGGAACTCATTCACACGACGGCCGACGAGGTCCCCGACTGCGGCCGCACGGGAAGGAGCACCTCCGGCCGTCGGTGCGCCTGCCGGTGCACCCGAGTCACTCTCGCTGACGGCAACCGCGGCCGCACCGCCCGACGCTGCCGCCTCGGCTTCCGCAGCCTCCGCCGCCCGCACGCCGGAGGCCAGCCGCAGCACATCCGCTCGGAGGCCGTCCGCCAGCGACGAGCCCAGGTAGGCCAGCTGCACGTTCGCGTCGTGGCCGGCGACCGACACATCCAGCTTGGCCGCTCCGACGATGCGCGCCAGCACCGGCCGCACGACGTTGATGCCCTGAATGCGGTCGAGCCGCGCCTTGCGCTGCGTGCGGAACAGGATGCCGCTGCGCACCTCGACCGCATCGCCCGTGATCCGGAAGCTGTGCATGCGCCACGAGAGGTAGAAGGCTCCGAAGCAGAGCAGCAGCACGACCGCCACCCCGAGCAGCGCCCAGCCCTCCCACCCGTGGTTGTAGATCGCGTCCAGCGGGTCTCCGCCGTACTCGGGTGCACCGACGAAGAAGCCGATCAGGCGCTCACGCAGGTTCGAGAGAACGAATCCGAACAGGGCGATGAACACGATGCCGCCGCGAAGCAGGGGCGTCGCGGGATGCAGCCGGTGCCACTCGCCGTCGGTGTACAGCTCGGCGGCGCGCTCCGCACGCGTCAGGGGCCGGCCGACGGGCGGACCCGCCGGCGCGCCGCCATCCGGGGCGCTCACAGTCCCGCCCGTCTGCTCTCCGCCAGCTCGACGAGCCGGTCGCGAAGCTCGGCGGCCTCGGGCTCCGGGAGGCCAGGGACCATCACGCCGGTGGATGCGGCGGCCGTGACGAACTTGAGGTCGGCCAGTCCGAGCATCCGGCTGACCGGTCCCCGGTTGATGTCGATGAGCTGCATGCGCCCGTACGGAACCGACACGAAGCGCTGGAACATGATGCCGCGGCGGAACAGCAGGTCGTCGTCGCGCAGCCGGTACCCGATCGAGCGGGCGCGGCGCGGCGCGATGATCAGCGCGATCACCGAGATCACAACCACGACGACGAGCGCCACCCAGCCGAACGGCCAACCGCCCACCAGCCAGAGGAACAGCGAAGCCGCCGCGAGCACGAGCCCGGTGATCACCGTGCTCGCGATGACGACGAGGACGTATTTGGGCGAGACGCGGCGCCACTCGCCGACGTTGAGGTCAATCCGATCGGGCATTCGCGGTCTCCGTGCGGTCGTCGTCGTCGCCCGGGGGCAGGGTGCAGAACAGCTCGGCGACGAGACCGGCGACGAGCAGGATCACCGCTCCGGCCGTCGTGAGCGCGGTGAGCAGGATGGCGTTGCCGCCCGGCAGGACGTCGCGGCTGAGCAGGTAGGCGCCGATCCCGATGCCGATGCCCGTGAGCAGCGCACCGCTCAGGCCGCACGCCTTGGCGAGCACGACGATCCGGGTGGCCTGGAACGGGTCGATGCGGCGAACGCTCCGCCCGCGCACGGCACGGCGGATCGGCAGAGCGAACGCGATGACGATGATCGCCACCGCCACCAGTGTGATCGGCAGCGTCAGCGGCGGGATGACCACGGGCTGGCCCATGCCGGCGGCGGCCAGCTCGGCGAGGAAGCCGACGACGAGCCCGGCGACGCCGAGGCCGATCAGCGAGCTCGGACGGGTGCGCTTCACGAGCGGCCCTCCCAGAGACGGACGGAATCGGTGGCGCGAGCGGCGAGCTCGGCGACCGGTCCGAAGCCGCTGAGACGGGCATCCGGGTCGACGTCGAGCCACGGCACGAGGACGAAGGCACGCTCGTGCGCCCGCGGATGCGGCAGCACGATGCGCAGGTCGTCGTCGGACACCATCCCGTCGTAGTCGACGATGTCGATGTCGATGGTGCGATCGCCCCACCGCTCTTCGCGGACGCGGCCCAGACGGTCCTCGACGCTGTTGACGACGCCGAGCAGCGCGAGCGGATCGAGGAGGGTGCGGACGAGCGCTACCGCGTTGAGGTAGGCGGGCGCCTCCACGTCGATCCCGTCGGGCTTCAGCGCGGGCGTCTCGTACAGCCGGGAGACCGCCTGCACGTCGACCCCGGCCTCCTCACGCAGCGCATTCACGGCCGCATGGATGGTGCCGGCGCGGTCGCCGAGATTGCTCCCGAACGCGAGCACGGCCGGAACGCCGACCCGCATGCGGACCGGCTTCCCCAGCGGAGCGGCGTTCACGCGCGCCCCCGCGTGATGCGCACGGCGACATCCCCGAACGGCACGCTGATCGGCGCCTGCGGCTTGTGGACGGTCACCTCGACGACATCCACCGGCTCGTGCGCCAGCACGGTCGCGGCGACTCGCTCAGCGACCGTCTCGATGAGGTCGACGGGGTCCCGCTCGACGGCCGCGACCACTTCTTCGGCGAGCTCGCCGTAGTGGACGGTTGATGCGAGGTCGTCACCGGCCGCCGCGACCGAGAGGTCGAGCCAGGCCGTGACGTCGACGACGAAGTCCTGCCCGTCGGCGCGCTCGAAGTCGAACACTCCGTGGTTGGCGCGGACGCGCAGACCGGTCAGGATGATCGAGTCGGCGGGCCGCGGCTGGATGCTACTCATCGCGTCCAGCTTGCCATGCCCGCACCACGTCGAGGGCGATCCGTGTCGACGGAACATCGTGGACCCGGACGGCCCACGCGCCCGCCTGCGCGGCCAGCGCCGAGATGACGGCCGTCGGGGCGTCGCGCGCCTCCGCCGGCGCCCCCTCCGGCAGCAGCGCTCCCAGGAACCGTTTACGGGATGCACCGATCAGCACCGGGTACCCCAGCGTCTCGATCTCGTGCAGCCCGGCGAGGACCTGCCAGTTGTGGCGTGCGTTCTTCGAGAAGCCGAGACCGGGGTCGAGGATGAGCTTGGCCGGGTCGATGCCGCGCCGCACCAGGTCGGTGACGCGCGCGGAGAGCTCCGCCCGGACCTCCGCCACCGTGTGCTCGTAGACGGCCCGCGAGTCGGCCGCGTCGAGCCGGCCGCGCCAATGCATCGCGACGTACTGGGCGCCCGTCTCGAGCACGACGTCCGGCATCCGCTCGTCGGCGAGGCCGCCGGAGACGTCGTTGATGATCGCCGCGCCCGCCTCGACCGCGGCCCGTGCGGTGGACGCGTTGAGGGTGTCGACGCTGACCGTCACCCCGCGGGAGGCCAGCTCGCGGATCACGGGGACGACGCGGGCCTGCTCGTCGACCGGGTCGACGCTCGCGGCTCCGGGCCGGGTCGACTCGCCGCCGACGTCGACCATGTCGGCGCCCTGGGCGACCAGGTCGAGGCCGTGCGCGATGGCGGCGTCGGGCTCCAGCCAGAGCCCGCCGTCGCTGAACGAGTCCGGCGTCACGTTGAGGACGCCCATGATGAGGGTCACTTGACGCCGCGTCCGATCAACGCGATGAGCTCGGCCCGCACCACGGGGTCGGTGTACGCCCCACGGGCGGCGACGGTCACGGTCGTGCTGCCTGACTGCCGGGCGCCACGGGTCGTGACGCAGGAGTGCGCGGCATCGAGCACGACGAGCACGCCGCGTGCGGAAGCGCCCTGCTCGATCGTGTCGGCGATCTGCTCTGTCAGGCGCTCCTGGATCTGCGGACGCGACGCGAGGGTCTCGATCGCGCGCGGGATGCGTCCCAGTCCGATGACGCTGTCGCCGGGCAGGTACGCGACGTGGGCGACGCCGAGGAAGGGCAGGAGGTGGTGCTCGCAGACGGAGCGGAACTCGATGTCGCGCAGCAGCACCGTGTCGGCTTGGTGGCCCTGCTCGAGCGGCACCGGCTCACCCAGCTCGGCAGCGGCATCCCGGCCGATCCCCGCGAAGAACTCGGCGTACGAGTCCGCAACGCGCGACGGCGTGCTCTCGAGGCCCGGACGCGACGGATCCTCGCCGATGGCGGCGAGGATCTCGGCGACGGCCGCTTCGATGCGCGGACGATCGATGCCGCTCATACGCGCGACGGCCCTAGGCGGTCGCCGGGCGCGGCTTGATCGCGGGCGAACGCTTCGGCTTCGTCGCCGGCGGCTCGGAGTCGACGCCGCCGTCCACGGCGCCCGCGTCGATCGGGGCCTTGGGGAACGGGATGGGCGGGACGTCCGAGATCGGGCGCTTGTCGCTGGAGAGCCACTGCGGGCGCTCGGGCAGCTTCTTCACGTCGGCGAAGATCTCGGCGATCTGGTTGTGGTCGAGGGTCTCGTGCTCGAGAAGCGCGGCGGCCAGGCGGTCGAGGACCGCGCGGTTGTCGTTGAGCACTTCCCACGCCTCGTCGTGCGCCTTCTCGATGAGGGCGCGCACCTCGGCGTCGACACGCTCGGCGATCCGCTCGGAGTAGTCGCGCTGGTGGCCCATGTCGCGGCCGAGGAACATCTCGCCGTTCGCCTGGCCCAGCTTGACCGATCCGATGTCGGCGCTCATGCCGTACTCGGTGACCATCTTGCGGGCGATGGAGGTCGCCTTCTCGATGTCGTTCGAGGCGCCGGTGGTCGGGTCGTGGAACACGATCTCCTCCGCAACGCGGCCGCCCATGGCGTACGCGAGCTGGTCGAGGAGCTCGTTGCGGGTGACCGAGTACTTGTCCTCCAGGGGGAGCACCATCGTGTAGCCGAGGGCGCGGCCGCGGGGCAGGATGGTGATCTTCGTCACGGGGTCGGTGTGGCGCATCGCCGCGGCGGCGAGCGCGTGTCCGCCCTCGTGGTACGCCGTGATCAGCTTCTCCTGGTCTTTCATGACCCGGGTGCGCTTCTGCGGACCGGCGATGACGCGGTCCACGGCCTCGTCGAGCGCGCGGTTGTCGATCAGCTGCGCGTTCGAGCGTGCGGTGAGCAGCGCTGCCTCGTTGAGGACGTTGGCCAGGTCGGCGCCGGTGAAGCCCGGCGTCTTGCGGGCGAGCACCTCGAGGTCGACCGACGCCGCCAGGGGCTTCCCGCGACCGTGCACCTCGAGGATCTTCTTCCGGCCGAGCATGTCGGGCGCATCCACGCCGATCTGACGGTCGAAGCGGCCCGGACGCAGGAGCGCGGGGTCGAGGATGTCGGGACGGTTGGTCGCCGCGATCAGGATGACGTTGGTCTTCGGGTCGAAGCCGTCCATCTCCACCAGGAGCTGGTTCAGCGTCTGCTCGCGCTCGTCGTGCCCGCCGCCCAGGCCGGCGCCGCGGTGACGGCCGACCGCGTCGATCTCGTCGATGAAGATGATGGCGGGCGAGTTCTCCTTCGCCTGCTGGAACAGGTCGCGGACGCGGCTGGCGCCGACACCGACGAACATCTCGACGAAGTCCGAACCGGAGATCGAGTAGAAGGGCACACCGGCCTCACCCGCGACGGCGCGGGCGAGCAGGGTCTTTCCCGTTCCGGGAGGGCCGTACAGCAGCACACCCTTCGGGATGCGGGCGCCGACGGCCTGGAACTTGGCCGGCTCCTTCAGGAAGTCCTTGATCTCCTGCAGCTCCTCGATGGCCTCGTCCGACCCGGCGACGTCGTCGAAGGTGACCTTCGGCGTCTCCTTGGTCACGAGCTTCGCCCGCGACTTGCCGAACTGCATGACCTTGTTCCCGCCGCCCTGCATGCCGGAGATCATGATCCAGAAGAACACGCCGATGAGGAGTGCCGGGATGAGGAAGCCGAGGATGTTGACGAACCAGTTCGGCTGCGGGACCTCGTCGTCGTAGCCCTTGGGGAGGTTCGCGTCGTCGACCGCCTTCACGACATCCTCACCGCGGGGGGTGACGTAGTAGAACTGCACCTGGTTGCCCAGGTTGCCGTCCGGCTCCTTGAGCGTCAGGTCGACACGGTTCTCACCGTCGACGATCTTCGCGCTGGACACCTTGTCCTGGGAGAGGTACTCCAGGCCCTTCTGCGTCGACACGCTCTTGAAGCCCGACATCGTGATCAGGCTCGAGCCGATCCAGACGATGATGATCGCCAGCACGACGTACAGGATCGGGCCGCGGAAGATCTTCTTGACGTTCATGGTGCGACCACAGTACCGCCTGGGCGCTGTGGGTCGGCTGCGTGTTCGCTCTGGGCGGTCTGCGCGCGGGCCGCTGCCGTCAGCTGTAGACGGCGGGCGCCAGGATGCCGACGCCGCGCAGGGTGCGGTAGCGCTCGTCGTAGTCGAGGCCGTAGCCGACCACGAACTGGTTCGGGATGTCGAATCCGACGTACTTGACGTCGATCTCGACGCGCGCCGCCTCCGGCTTGCGGAGCAGGGTGAAGATCTCGATGGACTCGGGGCCGCGGCTGCGCAGGTTCGACAGCAGCCAGGAGAGCGTGAGGCCCGAGTCGATGATGTCCTCGACGATCAGCACGGTCTTGCCGCTCAGGTCGGTGTCGAGGTCCTTGAGGATGCGGACGACACCGCTGGACTGCGTACCGCTGCCGTAGGAGCTGACGGCCATCCAGTCCATCGTCACGGGCATGCGGAGCTCACGGGACAGGTCGGCCATCACCATGACCGCGCCCTTCAGGACGCCGATCAGCAGGACGTCCTTGCCTGCGTAGTCCCGCTCCACCTCCCGTGCCAGCTCGGCGATGCGGGAGCGGATCTGCTCCTCGGTGATCAGAATCTCGGTCAGGTCGTTCTGAACGTCCGTGAGTTCCATGGGGGAGGCGCTGTCCTTACGTGGTGGGGTGAAACGTGAGCAGCCCGTTCTGCCTGACCACTCTAACGCCTGGCAGGTCGACCGGCCCCTGCCCGTGCCAGTCGGTGATGAGGGCCGCGACCGCGAGGGTGTGGGCACGTGTGAGGGAGACGCCGAACTCCGCGGAGACGACCAGCCGGATGATCCGCTGGCGGAGCGCCGCCGGGTCCGCCGCGAGCCCGCGGACGTCGAGCGCGACCGCGCCGTCGTCGGTCTGGCTGACCAGCTCGAGCGCCCACTCCAGCGCCAGGCCGTCGAGCGCCTCGTCGTCCTCACGCAGCTGCTCGGCGGTCCGCGCCAGGGCTTCGGCGACGCCGGGGCCGAGCTCCCGCTCCATCATCGGGAGGACCTCCGCGCGTACGCGCACGCGCGTGTAGGAGGGGTCGTCGTTGTGCGGGTCGAGCCAGGGCTCCAGGCGGCTGTCGGCGCAGAACGCACGCGTCTCGCTGCGGCGGAGACCGAGGAACGGGCGCAGCAGGCGGCCGGTGTCGGGCAGCATCCCCTGCAGGCTCGACGGACCAGAACCGCGCGCGAGACCGAGCAGGACCGTCTCGGCCTGGTCATCAAGAGTGTGGGCGAGCAGGATGCGCTCAGCGCCGGTCGCGGCCATCGCCCGGTCGAACGCGGCGTGGCGGGCAGCGCGTGCCGCCCCCTCGGGGCCGCCCTCCCGCTCCACGGCGACCCGTTCGACCAGCACCGGCTCGAGGCCGAGGGCCGTCGCCTGCTCCGCTGCACGCGCGGCCACCGCATCCGAACCCGGCTGGAGGCCGTGGTCGACGATCACGGCGCCGGCGCGGAAGCCGTTCCTCGGCGCCTCGAAGGCGGTCGCGGCGGCGAGCGCGAGCGAGTCCGCTCCCCCGCTCAGACCCACGAGCACGAGGGCTCCCGGTCGTAGGGGCGCCGGCCGCTCGGGGCCGTGGTCGTCGTGCTGATCGACCTCCGGCAGGGCCCCAGCCGCGGCGAGCGCGGTGCGGACGGCGCGGCGCGCGTCGGCGATCGGCGGGGTCAGGCGCGGGCGGCGCTGCGGGGCGGGCGAGGCCTGCCCGGCCTCCGATCCGTCGAGGTGCATCCAGTAACGTTAGTGCAGGTTTTGCCGAGAGCTAAGGAGTACGGAATGGCCGAATACGACGTCGTCATCGAGATCCCGAAGGGGAGCCGCAACAAGTACGAGGTGGATCACGAGACGGGTCGCGTGTACCTCGACCGCGTGCTGTTCACCAGCTTCGTCTACCCGACCGACTACGGCTTCTTCGAGAACACGCTGGGCGACGACGGCGACCCGCTTGACGCCCTGGTGCTGCTCGAGTACCCGCTGTTCCCGGGGGTCGGCGTGAAGGTCCGCCCGGTGGGCGTCCTCAACATGAGCGACGAAGCAGGCGGCGACGCGAAGGTCATCGCGGTGCCGTACAAGGACCCGCGCTGGCAGCACATCCAGGACGTCGACGACATCCCGGAGCAGACCCGCAAGGAGATCGAGCACTTCTTCGCCCGCTACAAGGACCTCGAGCCGGGCAAGTTCGTGAACATCGACGGCTGGGGCGACGCCGCGGAGGCCGACGGCCTCATCCAGAAGGCCATCGCCAAGCTCGCCGCCGAGGGCCACTGACCTCCGGCCCCCGTCGAGTACACAAAAACTGCACGCCATCCGGCCGGATGGCGTGCAGTTTTTGCGTACTCGACGGTGGGGGTTCGGGAGCTAGGCGCTGGGACGGGCCACGAGGCGCCAGGGGGAACCCCAGACGGACTGGACCTTGACGACGTCGCCCTCGGTCGGAGCCGCGATCATCATGCCGCCGCCGATGTAGATGCCGACGTGGTAGAAGTCGCCGGGACCGTCGCCCCAGAAGATCAGGTCGCCCGCCTGCTTGGCGCTGTACGAGACCAGCTGGCCTCTGTTGGCGGCCGTGTAGTACTGGTTGTTCACGGAGTGGGAGCCGATGTAGACGCCGGCGTAGGCATATGCCTTCATCGTCAGTCCGGAGCAGTCGTATCCGGTGGGGCCTTCGCCGCCGAAGATGTACGGCTTGCCGAGCTGGGCGCGGGCGTATGCGATCGCGGTGTCGACGACGTTGCCGTTCGGTGCCGCAGGGGCCGCTCCCCCACCGCCGCCGGACGGCGCTGCACCACCCGATGAGGGCTGGTTCGCTGCCGCCGCTGCCGCTGCCGCCGCGGCGGCAGCGGCAGCAGCCCGCCGAGCGGCCTCCTGCTGAGCCTTGATCTGCTCGCCCTGCAGGTACGCCGCCTCGGTCTGCGCCGAGGTGTTCTTCAGCGTCGCGAGCTGGGCGACGAGCTCGGTCGACTTCTGCTGCTGGGTGGCGAGGGCCGCCTGCGCCTTGGCCTGCGCATCCTGAGCCGCAGCCAGAGCCTTGTCGGCTTCGTCGGCCAGCGACTCGCGCTCGGTCTTGGCAGACTTCGCCTGCGCGGTCAGCGCGTCGGCGGTGTTCTTGTCCTTCGTCGCCTGCTCGTAGACGGCCTTGGACTGCTCGGTGAGCTTGCTCATCGTCCCGAGCTGGAACAGGAGCTTGTCGGCGGCGTCGCCGGATCCGCCGCCCTTGAGCATGAGGTCCGTGGTGACGTCGCCGCCGCCGGACTTCGCCAGGTGCGACGCCAGAAGACCGGCGCGCATCTTGGAGGTCTTGGCCTTCTCGGCCGCGGCTCCCGCCTGCTTCTCCAGGTCGGCGGCCTTGGCGGTCGCCGCGTCCAGGGCGTCCTTGGCCTGGAAGTAGGCCTCCGCCGCTTTCTCCGAGGCGATGCGGGCCGCATCCACACTCGACTGGAGGTTGCCGATCAGCGACGTGATGTTGTCGATCATCGCCTGCTGGTTGGCCACGTTGTTCTTGGCCTGCTGGACGTCGTTCCACGACGGGTAGTCGACCGCCTGCGCTGGGGCGACGATGCCGATGGATGCCGTGACCGCGCCCATGACCCCCGCGCCGATGGCGAGGCCGGGGCGGACGCGGCTGCTCTTCTCGTTCTCGTTAGCCAAGGGGTGCCTGCCGATCTCTCATGAACGGGATCCCATCGATCTTCTCGCCGCCGACGCGGACCTCGTAGTGGAGGTGGCAGCCGGTGGAGGCGCCGGTGGTGCCGACGCGGGCGATGGGCTGGCCGGCGCCGACCTGCTGGCCGATGCCGACGAGGATGCCGCCGTTGCGGATGTGGGCGTAGCCCGTCTGGATGCCCCCGCCGTTGTCGATGAGGACGAAGTTGCCGTACGAGCCGTTCGGTCCGGCGTAGACGACGGTGCCGTCGTGAGCCGCATAGATGGGCGCGTTGCAGGAGGCGCCGATGTCGATGCCCAGGTGGTAGGTGCTGCCGACCCCGCCCGGCGACGGGCGTGCGCCGAATCCGTCGGTGATCGGGCCGGCGGCGGGCACGGCCCAGCCCTGGGGTCCGACGTAACCGCCCGGGAGGCCGCCCGAGCCGCGAGCTGCCGCAGCAGCGGCGGCCGCCGCGACACCGGCTTCGTAGCCGGCGACGGTCTTTGCGGTCGCGTCCTTCAGCGCCGCGAGCTGCGCCTGCATGACGACGATCTGCTTCTGTTGCTCGGCGAGCTTGTCCTGCGCCGCCTTCGCCGCCTCGATCGCCGCCTGCATCGCCGCCTCGGCGACGACGCGGAGACGCTCGCGGTCGGCCTTGGCGACGACCGCCTGGTCGGACAGCGACTTCGCCGTGTTCTGCGCGGCCTTGGCGTCGGCGTAGACCTTGTTGGACTGCTCCACCAGCTTCGACATGCTGCCGAGGTCGGAGAGGAGCTGCTCCGGGCTCTTGGAGGTCGCGTTGTTGCCGGAGAGGAACAGGTTGGCGGTCAGATTCCGGCCACCGGTGCGGTAGAGCTGGGCGGCGAGCTTGCCCGCCTGGGCGCTCGCGTCATCCGCCTTCTTCTGGCTGGCCGCTGCCTGCGACTCGAGGTCGAGGGCCTTCATGGCCGCCTGATCGAAGTTCGCCTGGGCGACCTCGAGCTCCTCGCCGCGCTTCACCGCGGCCGCCTGAGTGTCGGCCACCTCCTGCTTGAGCTGGGCGATGAGACCGTTGATGCGGTTGACCTGCGCGGAAGCGGCGGACTCGTTGGCCTTCGCGGCCTGGACGTCCTGCCAGCTGGGGTAGTTGTCCGCGTACGCCGGGGCGGAGACGGCGCCGACCGAGGCCACCACGCCGACGATCAGGGCGGCGATCGCGCGCGTCGCGCGGGCGCCGATGACCGCCCGGCGGCGTGAACCGCGGGTGGTCGGGGGAACCGTTCGGCTGGTCGTTTCGCGTCTCATGGTGTTTCTCGGCCCGCTCACTTCTGCGTCGACGTCCGTCACGCGAGTCACACGTGCCCCACTGTCAACATGCGTCACTCTATCAACATGGCGATTTTCCGACCTGGTCGGAGGCCGGAACGATGGGGGTCGGCGTGCGTCCGCACGAGCGGCCGGGGGGACCGCCTGGGTCGCAGACTATGTCGCGTCTCCGCCCCGTCCCCGGATTTCGCAATGGCGTTGCGCGAACCGGCAACGGGCCGCCGGGCGCCGACCCGCCCGGGATCCGAACCCGATTCGCATTCTCTGTCGCACTTCCGTATGCTTATGCGTCGGTGGTCATCGGAAAGCGGAAGCAATTCGAGACAATCCGGCCCCATCGTTTAGCGGCCTAGGACGCCGCCCTTTCACGGCGGTAGCACGGGTTCGAATCCCGTTGGGGTCACGCCGAACGGTGTCCACTAGTATTAATCAGCACCAGATAACTCAAGAAGCAACACACTAAGGCCCTGTAGCGCAGTTGGTTAGCGTGCCGCCCTGTCACGGCGGAGGTCGCGGGTTCAAGTCCCGTCAGGGTCGCCACGGCGACAAGCCCTTCCACTAGGAAGGGCTTCCGTCTAGGTGGATGCGACAGCATCCCCTGGCTCTGTAGCTCAGTTGGTAGAGCGTTCGACTGAAAATCGAAAGGTCACCGGATCGATGCCGGTCGGAGCCACCAGAGAAAACCCCGGATCCGTTGAGGATGCCGGGGTTTTTCACTAGATAAGACGGAGTCGCGTCCGCGACCGCATCACGCGCGTGCGTCGTCGACTACCGCGCCAGGTCGCCCGCATAGTCGGCCAGGTTGGCGAAAGCCGGCTGGCTTCTCTCGTCCTCCACCGCTGCCGCTCCCACCGCGCACGCTATCCCCAGGGCGTGTTCCGGGTCGACACCGGCTGTCAACGAGAGCGCAAGGGCGGCGCAGAAGGCATCACCGGCCCCGACTGTATTCACAGGCTCGGCGCGCACGGCCGGTACGCGAACCATCAGCGATCCCTTCTCGTAGAGCGCGGCGCCGTCCCCGCCGTAGGTGACGGCCACGCGTTGCGCGTCGGCCAGCTCAGGCATGAGCGCGAATTCGGACTCGTTGACGATGAAGAGATCTGCGCGACGGACCAGCTCAGCGGGAAGCGCTTGCGCAGGAGCCGCATTGACCACCAAGAAGGCAGCGGTCGAACGTGCCAGTTCGCACACCAGCCCGGTGTCGACCTCGAGCTGGGTCAGGACGACCTCGTCATCCGCGATGTGGAGACCGTTGAGAGACACCTCACTGTTCGCCCCCGGGCAGACGACGATCTGGTTCTCCCCGTGCCGATCGACAGCGATCAGCGCCGTGCCCGTCGGCTCGTCGACGATGCGTACGGCGGACACATCGACCCCGGCAGTCCGCAGCTCATCCAGCATCCACCTCCCGTCCGCGTCATCCCCGACGGCACCGACCATCCGGACACGCGCGCCGAGGCGGCTTGCCGCGGCAGCCTGGTTCGCCCCTTTTCCTCCCGCGTCTCGATGCAGGGCAGCGTTTCCGATGGTCTCCCCCGCGGTGGGGAGGCGGTCGGCGATGGCGGTGAGGTCGACGTTGATACTGCCGACGACGACAACATCACGGAGGTCGTGCACAGAGGTGGCCTTTCGTCCTGCACGCCACGGGGGCGCTGGATCGGATGCTAGCGAGTATCTCGCCTCCCGCTGTCTCGAGCCAGGCGGCTTCGGGCGGAGACCGTAGGTGGCGAGTAGCCAGGCCCACCCGATCGGGTCCATGATGCCGGGGTGACGAGCCGGGATGAACCGATCGGTCGCGGGTCATGAATCCGGCGGCTCGCCGCGTGCAGCGCGTCTACCTGACCTTGATGCTCGGGAACACGTTGGCGGCGTCGTTCATCTGGGGGATCAACACCCTCTTCCTGCTCGACGCCGGGCTCACGAACTTCGAGGCGTTCGCCGCGAACGCGTTCTTCACCGCCGGGATGGTGATCTTCGAGATCCCGACGGGCGTCGTCGCCGACACGGTCGGGCGCAAGGCGTCCTACCTGCTGGGCACGATCACCCTGTCGGTGACCACCGGCCTGTACTGGTTGCTGTGGCTCTGGCACGCGCCGTTCGTCTGGTGGGCGATCGTGTCGGCGCTGCTCGGTCTCGGCTTCACGTTCTTCTCCGGCGCGGTGGACGCTTGGCTCGTCGACGCCCTGGCGTTCGCCAAGTACACCGGGAGCCTGGAGGCCGTGTTCGGCCGCGGCCTGGTCGTCACGGGGATCTCGATGTTCGCCGGGTCGGTTCTCGGCGGGATCATCGCCCAGGCGACGAATCTCGGCGTGCCGTTCCTGCTGCGAGCCGGCGTGCTGGTCGTCATGCTGGTGTTCGCCGCCATCGTGATGAAAGACCTCGGCTTCACACCCGACCACTCGATGGGCCCGGTCGCGGCGACCAGGAACGTGCTGAGGCAGTCGATCGATCACGGGCTGCGCAAACGGTCGGTGCGCTGGGTGATCCTGTCGGCGCCGTTCGCCTCCGGCGTCGGCATCTACGCCTTCTACGCGCTGCAGCCGTATCTGCTGGAACTCTACGGCGACAAGACCGCGTACTCGATCGCCGGGCTCGCCGCCGCCATCCTGTCGCTGGCGCAGGTCGCGGGCGGTGTGCTCGCCTCGCGCATCCGCCGTCTGTTCGCGAAGCGCACGACGACGGTGATCGGGGCATCTCTGACGAGCATCGTGATCCTCGTGGCGCTGGGGGTGACCAGCCTCTTCTGGCTCGCCGTCGCCCTGCTGGTGATCTGGGGTTTCGTATTCGCGGTGGCCGGCCCGGTTCGCCAGGCCTACCTGAACGACATGATCCCCTCGAAGCAGCGCGCGACCGTGCTGTCGTTCGACTCGCTGTTCGGCAGCCTCGGCGGGGTGTTCATCCAACCGGCGCTCGGACGCGCGGCCGACCTCTGGGGCTACGGCACGTCGCTCGTCATCGGCGGAGCGGTCGAGCTGATCGGAATCCCGTTCCTGTTCGCCAGCCGGCGCCAGAACGACCCGGCGGACACCAAGACGGTTCAGACGGACCCGGAGCCGGTCGAGCCGGGGACTGCGGCACCCGATCCTGGCACCTCCGGCCCGCGGCCATCCTGAGCTCTGCGTGCGGTCAGCTCGCGATCCTGCTTCTCGTCCGCTCCCGTGATGACCCAGTAGACGACCGCGAGCGACAGGATGCCGATGACCGGCGTCAGGAAGGTCGCGAATGGCACGCCGAGTGGCGCGTGCCCGACCGCGAACACCGACACATCCCAGAGCCCGTGCAGCAGCATGGCCCAGATCAGGGATCCCGTCACTCGCCGCACGATGTAGAACGCCGTGCCGGAGGCGAAGGCGAGACCGACCTGCGCGAGCGTGCCGCCGAGCGGGGCTCCCAGCGCCGCGTCGACGAGGTGCATCACCCCGAACAAGACGCTGGACAGGAACCAGGCCCACCCCTCGCGCAGCCGCGAGCGGAACGCTGTGAGCACGAGGCCGCGTGTCATCAGCTCCTCGTTGAAGCCCACCAGGACACCGAGTGCGACGAGAGCGAGGAGGAAGGAGGCGTCGAACTTCGACCAGTCCGTCGTGAGGATGTTCACCAGCGCCACGACCGCCATCAGGATCGGGACGAAGACGGGCCAGACGTGACGAGAGCGTTTGCGCTCGAACAGCGCCGGCCGCCACCAGCCCAGCAGAGACGTGGTGACCGCGAGCAAGAGCGCGGCGACGGCCAGGTCGACGACCGCGCCCCTCCATGTCTCGCCAGCGGAGGCACCGACCCTGGTGTATGGGACGCCCATCAGAGCGCTGACGACGAAGACCACCACGACGTAGCCGGCCCAGATCAGGAACCCCATCCACAGCCGAGGCTGGATTCGCATGCGTTCTTACCTTTCCCCAGGGGATGAGAACAGCCGAAAGTGGTGCGAAGAGCCCCCGCGCGGATCCGGATGTCCGGCCCGGGTGTTAGACATCTTTCTTGGCTAGCAATCGCCTGTCAACGCCATCCTCGGGATGCTGCGGGTCCCGTCGACCCGGGGAAGTGACTGGGCTTCGTCAGGGAGACGGCGTCGGAGTCGCGCTCGGAGCCTGTTGCGCCTGCTGCGCCTCCGCGAGCGCCTTGTCGAAGGCGCTGATCGTTGCGGCATTCACCGTTCCGGTCGCCTCGACTCCGAGCTTCGTCTGGAACGCCTGCAGGGACTCCGTCAGCGCGGGAGTCCAGACGCCGTCGATCGGGCCGCTCCAGAAGCCCGCGAGCTTCAGCGTCTGCTGGAGGGCGGCGGTGCTGGCCGTGTTCGTCTGCGCGGCGGCGCCACCGAGGGCGAGGAGCGTGGCATCCAGCGCTGCGGCAGTCGCCTTGTCGACCGTGCCCGTCACCGGCAGGCCGCTGACGGCCTGGAGCTCTTCGACGGCCGCGACGGTCTGCGGACCGTATACACCGTCGATCGCGCCCGAGTAGTAGCCGGCGGCAGCGAGACTCTGCTGCAGTTCGGTCACGTAGCGGCTGACGGCCGCGGATGCCTCCTGGGCCTGATCGTCGGGAATGCAGCCGGCCTGCGCGAACAGCTGCAGCCAGGAGAACTCGAGAGCGACCGCCGCACTGTTGAACTGCTCCGAAGCGGCCGCGAGGGTGGTCTGGTCCGTGATGGCGGACTGAGCGGCGGCGAACTCCGCGTCGGCCTGCTTCACACGATCGACGGTCGCGCTGGGGACGAGCGGGGTCGCGGTCGGCTGCGGAGTCGCATCGCTCTCCGGGGTGCCGGAGGACTCCCCTCGCGCCTGGTCGAGGGCGGTTCGGGCGGCGACGAGCTCCTGTTCGGCCGTCGCGAGTTCCTGGTGAGCCTCGACGGCCGCTTCCGCGCCATCGAACGCGGAGGATCTCGGCTTGGCCAGATCGGAGCCCGCATCCTTCACGTCGCCCACAGTCGGAGCGGTCTGCGTGAGGATGTCGCCGTACCGGTCGAGAGCTTCGATGTACGTCTTACTCGCCTGGCAGAACTCCTGCGAAGCCGCATCCGCCGCCGACCGCGCTTCCTTCACCGCCTTCTCTTTCGCGGTGACCTGCGCCTGAGCACGATCGACAGGGCTCACTTCGCCTGAACATCCCGAAAATGCGAACGCCGCGACGGCGACGAGCGCACCCACCGCCACTCGCACCCGCAGGGGACGCCGGTCGCTGTGCTGCCTCGGCTCGTTCACCATCGCGCGATCCTCTGCTCCCTGTTCGCGGCGGCCGTCCACGTAGGCGTGGGCGGCCAGCCACACGGTAGCTGCGGCCGAGGACGCGTGGATATACAGCGGGCCGGAGAGGCGTTCCTGGTTCGAGCCACGGGCCGATCGTGATTGCTAGCATCGTCGCGACGAGGGAGCTGCCATGTACACGTCGACGTTCATCTTCGAGGCGAAGCCCTACGACGAGGACTTCCATCGGCTGAACGACGAGATCGCAGAGCGCGCCCGCGCCATCCCCGGCTTCCTCGGCGAGGAGGCGTGGAGCAACCAGGAGACCGGCCTGCACGCGGAGGTCTACTACTGGGAGACGCGCGAGGCGCTGCAGCAGCTGATCGGCATGGACACGCACCGCGAGGCCAAGCGGCTGCACGATCGGTGGATCGGCGCCTACCGCATCGTCATCGCCGAGGTCGTCGGCACCTACGGTCAGCCCGGGCTGGGTCTGGAGCACGTGCCGGCTGCGAGTTCTGACGCAGCGTGAGGGGACGCCGGCCGCTCACGTCCCGGATCACACCTGCGCCGGCGCGCCGCCGGTGACGACGCGCACCCGCACACCCCGGGGCACCCGCGCCGCACGCAGCGCGGCCAGGATCGTCGCGAGATCGACGGCCTCCTGAAGCAAAGCACCGACGATGGCCGGGATGACACCGAAAGCCGCGATCAGCATCAGCGCAACGGAGGCGGCGATGCCGAGCCAGATGCTCTGCAGCGCGATGCGGACGGTTCGACGCGAGATGGCGAGCGCATCCACAACGCCGCCGATGTCGTCGACCAGCAGGACGACGTCCGCCGATTCGCTCGCCGCGGTCGCCCCCTTCGCACCCATGGCGACGCCGACGTCCGCGCGGGCGAGCACAGGGGCGTCGTTCACCCCGTCGCCCACCATCACGACCGGGCGCTCGGTGATCTCGGCGACCCTGCGCACCTTGTCGGCGGGCAGGCACTCGGCGCGATACCGGCTGATCCCCAGCGCCGCAGCGGCGTGGGCGGCGGTCTCCTCCGCGTCGCCGGTCAACAGTTCGATGTCCGTGACACCGAGCTCTCGCAGTCCACGCAGAGTGGCCGACGCATTCGGTCGCGGCGGATCGGCTTCGAGGAGGACCCCGGCGTAGGCGTCGTCGACCGTGACATAGACGGCCAGCTCGCCCGGGCCGATCTCCGCACGCGGAGTGTCCGGTGCGAAGGAGCGCGCGAAGGCGAGCTTGCCGACCGCCACTCGGCGCCCGTCCACCTCGGCCAGGACACCGTTGGTGGCGTGCTCCTCGGCCGACGCGACCTCCCGCAGGGCGATCGAGCGCTGCTCGGCCGCCTGGACCACGGACGCCGCGAGCACGTGGGAGGAGTACTGCTCCGCACTCGCGGTCAGAGCGAGCAGCTCGGTCGCATCGACGCCGGGCGCCGGACGCACCTCCCGGAGCACCGGGCGGCCCGTCGTCAGCGTCCCCGTCTTGTCGAACACGACCGTGCGGGCGCGGGCCAGCGTCTCGAACACCGACCCGGCGCGGACCAGCATGCCGGAGTGCGCCGCACGGCTCATCCCGCCGATGAACGCGACCGGGGCCGCGATGAGGAGCGGGCACGGCGTCGCCAGGACGAGCACCTCCGCGAACCGCACCGGGTCACCGCTGACCGCCCAGGCGACCCCCGCCAGGAGCAGCGAGAACACCGTGAACGGGACGGCGAACCGGTCGGCGAGTCGGACCACGCGGGGTCTGCTCCCGGACGCCTGCGCGACGAGCGCCACGATCTGCTGGTACTGGCTGTCCGAAGCGACGGCGGTCGCGCGCAGCCGTACGGCCTCGGCTCCGTTGATGCTGCCGCTGAGGATGTCGTCGCCCGGCGAGCGGTCGACTGGAAGGCTCTCGCCGGTGAGCGACGAGAGGTCGAACGCGGCGGCATCGAGCAGCACCCCATCCACCGGCACCACCTCGGCCGGGCGGACCAGCAGGATGTCACCGACACGCACATCTCCGACCGGCACGTCCTCTATGCGCTCTCCTTCCGCCTGATCCGCCGCGAAGCGGTGGGCCGACCGGGGCTCCCGGCGCAGCAGCGCATCCAACTCGTGCCTCGCCCGCCGGTTCGCGTAGTCCTCGAGCGCCTCGCCCCCGCTGAGCATGAGGACGACGACGAGCGCAGCCGCCACCTCCCCCACGGCGACCGTCGCGACGATCGCGACGACCGCGAGGAGGTCAACGCCCAACCCGCCGGAAGCCAGGGTCCGGAGCATCCGGACCGTGTAACCCACGGCGACCGCGATGGCGTACAGGCCGGCGGTCCACTGCGCGGCGGCCACCGCCCCTGCCAGGAACAGCGCGAGCGAGACGACGCCGACCAGGAGCGTGAGCGTGATCACGCGGTAGCGGAGCGCGGCCCGGATCAGCCTCCTGCTGCCGGGCCGAGGCTCAGCGATGCTCATTCCCGCGCGATCGCCGCAGCGGAGTCGTCTGCGGGCGACTCGACCGGGAGTCCGGAGTCGTAGACGAAGACGAGCCGCGCCGGCACCTGGCCGGAGAGCACCTCCGCGACCGCCTCGTTGACATCGGCGATGTCGCGGCGGGCCGCGACTACGCGCGTGCGCCCCGCGGCGTGGAGGGCGAACACCTCGACCAGATCCTGCCGGGTCCCGACGATGGAACCGATGACCGAGATGCCCTTGAGCACAGTGTCGAAGACCGGGATGGTCAGGGTGCCGTCGGCCGGAAGGGAGACGAGCACCAGCCGTCCGCCGCGATTGAGCGACTGGAAGGCTTGGTCGAACACGCGGGGCGCGACCGCGAGCACGATGGCGACGTCCACGCCGCCGAGGTGCCGGATGACCTCCACCGGATCGACTTCGGCCGCGTTGATGGCGTGGTCGGCGCCCAACTGGACTGCCAGATCCAGCTTCTCCTCTGTGACGTCCACGGCGAAGACCTGGGCGCCGACCAGGCGCGCGTACTGCACGGCGAGGTGACCGAGACCGCCGATGCCGAAGACGGCGACGCGCTCCCCCGGAACCACCCGCGCGGCCTTCACGGCGGCATAGGTCGTGACGCCCGCACAGGTGAGCGGGGCGGCATCCAGCGGGGACACATCGTCCGGCACCGGCACAGCGAACCGCGCCTCGGCGACGGCGTACTCGGCGTATCCTCCGTCGACGGAGTAGCCGGTGTTGTGCTGTGCCTCGCACAGGTTCTCGCGGCCGTCGACACAGTAGCGGCACTCGCCGCACGCGTAGCCGAGCCACGGGAGCGCGACCCGCTGCCCCACCTCGCGGGTGGTGACGCCGTCGCCGAGGCGCTCCACGATCCCGACGCCCTCGTGGCCGGGAACGAAGGGGAGGGCAGGCTTGACCGGCCAGTCGCCGTCGATGGCGTGAATGTCGGTGTGACACAGTCCGCACGCCTCCAGGCGGACCAGGACCAGGCCGGGACCCGGGGTCGGGATCGGACGGTCTTCGAGGGTGAGCGACTCGCGGTACTGGCTCACGACGGCTGCGCGCATGGGCGGCTCCTTTCGGTATGCCGCCAGTGTGCTGCGGGGGCGCCTCCGCGCGGTGGGCCGAAGGTCCCGCCGGACCGCCATGGGCCTTTGGACCCTGACCGCCCGACCCGGCCGCGCCCAGGCTGGAAGGGAGAGTTCGGAGGAGCCATGAAACGCTGGATCCGCATCGTCCTGACCGTCCTGACGGCCGCCGTCGGCCTGAGCGCCGTCGCCGGGGGTCTGGCCCTCATCATCGGCGGCGCGACATCGACGACGGGAGCGGGAGCCGTGCCCGACCGCGCCTACCTCGGCGGGAGCCCGTTCACCTCGTATGTGGCACCCGGCGTCATCCTCGCGGTCATCGTGGGAGGCACGCACATGCTCGCCTCCGTGATGGTCGGCCGGCAATCCCACGCCGGCGCGTTCGCGGCCGCGGTGGCCGCGTTCGGGCTGCTCATCTGGATCTTCGTGCAGATGATGTTCATCCCCTTCAGCCCCCTGCAGGCGATCTACTTCACCGCCGGTCTCGCGGAACTCGGGCTGGTCCTCCTCGGCCTCGGCCTGTTCGGCCGGCGCCGCCCGGTCACCTCGTGAGCGCCTCCGCCGAGACGGTCAGCGCGACTGCGGCGACCGCGCCGTGAACAGCGACGCCCGCCGGGCGACCCGGTGGCGATACGCACGGGCACGCACCGGCGGCTCGGGAGTGCGCGACAGCCGGGCGTAGTACCAGACCGGACTCAGGGCCGGCGGCTCGGAGACCGTCGCTGCGGGGTGACTCACCGGCGTCCGGCGTCTTCCGCGGTGGCGCGCGCACGGCGCACGACGACGACGGGGGTCCGGACGTTGAGCAGGATGTCGTGGCCGACCGATCCCAGCATCAACCGCTGCATCCCGCGCCGGTCGTGCGTGCCGATGACCAGCATGCGTGCTCCGTCGGCCTCGCCGACGAGTCCGCGCGACGGTGCCGTGTCGAGGACGTCGGTGAAGACGGTGACGCCGGGGTGCCGCTCCTTCGCGAGGGCGGCGGCGTCGGCCGCGACGCGCTCCCGGCGGTCGCCGAGAGAGATCTCCGGCACGAGGCCGGCGAGCAGGGGATTCGCGATGTAGCCGGCGCAGGCGACCGTCAGCGGCTCGTCGAGCACCTCCGCCTCGGCCGCGGCGAACTCCACCGCGGACTCCGTCTGCAGTTCGCCGTCGACCCCGACGACGACACCGTGTCCGGAGTCGACCCAGCCATGGGGGATGGCCGCAACGGGACACTCCGCCACGGCCGCCACACGCACCGCCAGCGAGCCGGCGAAGGCGCGACGGCGGTCTTCCTCGGCCGGCGTACCGATCACGAGGAGGTCCGCTTCCCGGGAGACGGACGCGAGCTCCGGACCGATGTGGCCGTAGCGGTAACGCGTGCCCACCTCGATGTCGCCGACGGCCTCGGCGGGCGTGCCGGCACCTCCCGCGGCGACCGTTCGACGTTCCCTCACTTCGCGCGCCCGGTGCAGGGCGATCTGCTTCTCAGCCTCCAGCAGCGATCCGACGGCCAGGACGAGCAGTCGGATCGGCTCCTCCGTGCTGTCGCCCCAGGCGCGCTCGACCACGTGGACCAGTTCGAGACGGGCTCCGTCGCGCGCGGCCCTCGCCGCCGCCCAGTCGAGGGCGGCCCGGTGATCCGGCTCCCCGTCGACAGCGACCATGATCGTGTACGGCATCGCGACCTCTTCTCTCGACCGGGCCTATCCCCGGGATGACGACACCTCCGACGATGCCCGTGCGGAAACCCGTGCCGTAGAGCCGAAGGTCCCGCCCGCTCCACGTGACTTTCGACCCTGCGCGAGCCCGCAGCGGCGCACGAGACTGCCGGTATGAACCAGACACCTCCGGTCGCCCGGGCGACCATCATCTACGAGTCCATGTTCGGCAGCACCCGTGCGGTGGCCGACGCGATCGCCGATGGGCTGCGCTCGGCAGCGACCGTCACCGTCATCCCCGTGAAGGATGCGCCGGAGTCGTTCCCCGATGTCGACCTGGTGGTCGTCGGGGCGCCGACCCACGTCCACGGTCTGAGCAGGCCGGCCACCCGCACGGAGGCGGGAGCGTGGGCCGCCGACCCCGCGCGTCATCTGACCCTCGAAGCGGACGCCGAGGGGATCGGTGTACGCGAGTGGCTGGACAGCTGCGGCGGCGCCCCAGCCCGTTTCGCCGCCTTCGACACCCGTGCGGACATGACGGAGCTGTTCTCCGGCTCGGCCGCCCGCAACATCGAGAAGCGGCTCCAGAAGCTCGGATCGCGGCGCTTCGCGGAACGACAGAGCTTCCTCGTCGACAAGGACAGCGTGCTCGAACCCGGGCAGCTGGAACTCGCCCGCGACTGGGGACGGACCCTGGCGACCGAGCTCCAGGCCCCGGCGCTCCGCTGAGCGGAGCACCGGTCGTCAGCGCCGCGCGGACCCTTCGGCCCCGTGGATGACCAGCACCGGACAGTCGGCGTGCTCCACGCACGAGCGCGAGACGGAACCGAGGAGCAGCCCGGTGAAGCCGCCCAGACCGCGGCTGCCGACGATCAGCATCTCCGCGTCCTCGGACTCGGCGATCAGCTGCCGCGCGGGCGAGCCGTTGCGGATCACCTTCGAGTACCAGGATGGCGGCGTCGACCCGAAGACCTCCTCCGCCGCCTGGTCGGCGATCGAGTGCGCATCCGCCTCCGGTGACCATCCGTCCATCACATACCCGGGCCACGACTGCGGGAACTCCCACACCGTTACTCCGACCAGCGTGCATCCGAGCCGCTCGGCCATCCGCGCCCCGCGGCGCAGCGCGGAGAGCGAGGACGCCGACCCGTCGACCCCGACGACGATGCGACCACCGGGGCGGATGAAATCCTCCGACTCCGTGGCGACGGATTCGTTCCGATCGGACATGTGCGCGTTCCCTTCCGTGTTCGTCACCAGCGCTCGGGCTCCGCCGAACGGCGGAAACGCCGACCGCTCAGTGCGGTGATGTCGATGTGGATGTAGCGGTACTTGAGCGTGGGCACCCACGGCTGCAGGGGCGCACGGTCGGCCTCGTCGATCTCGGCCTGGTGCTCGAGTTGCCGGGCGCGACCGTGGGCGACGACGCTCCACGCCTCCTCGTCGGTGTAGCCGTCGGTCTCGAACGCGACGGCGCTGTGCACGGTGAGTTCGAGGAGCTTGGTGCCTGGCGCGGTGCGGATGAGGATGCTGTCCCCGTCCGAGTAGTAGTTGACGGGGAAGATGTCGACCTCCCCTCCGACCGCTGTGGCGAGACGTCCGAGCACGCCCTGCTTCAGCAGCTCGCGGCACTCGGCCCTGTCCAGTTCCTGGACGGGTTCATCGGACGACATGGGCTTCCCCTTCCGGTTCCGGCGCCGTCGAGACCGCCGGCGGCGCGTGGACGACGATGGTGGGCGACGACACGTTGAGCAGCACGTCGTAGGCGACCGACCCGAGACCTCCGGGCTGGGCCTCTTCACGCCGAGAGTCGCCGACGACGAGCACCTCGGCACTGCGGGCGATGTCGTTGAGGGCGGCGCCGGGCGGCCGTCGCACCACCCGGCTGCGGATCGTGATGCCCGGCTGACGACGACGGATGCGCTCGACAGCCCCCGCAAGAAGTGTGCGCGCCTCGTCGTCGTGGTGAGTGATCACCTCGGCTTCCGCATCCCGTCGATCGGCGCCGGCGGACGGCCCGGAGGACCGCACCGCGGTCAGCTCGCAGTTGTGATCGCAGGCCAAGTCCGCTGCCACATCGAGCGCGGCGGTGCCGGCCGCGCTGTCATCGACGCCGACCACGACGCCACGACGCAGGCGCGACTCGGTGTCGGGGACGATCGCGACAGGGCCGACGCCCAGGTTCGCCAGCTGCAGGCTGCGGGAGCCGAACGCGCGGCCGTAATGGAATCCGGTCTTGTGCGTGCCGACGACCAGCATCGTCTCGGCGTCGCCGAGGGCGGCGAGGACGGCCATCGGGCTGCCCCTCACCAATTCGGCCTTCAGGCCCGCGGTCCCTTGCAGCGATCGCGCGTACGCGACCTCCTCGTCGAGCAGCCGGCGAGCGCCGGCGTCGACCTCGTCGATGAGTTCGACGCCGACGGCCCCCCATTCGTCGTCGGCGACGTGCGCCAGAGTGACCTCGGCGCCATCCTGCCGGGCGTGGCCGATGGCCCAGCGGATCGCCGCTCTCGACGGCAATGAACCGTCGACGCCGACGATGTATCTGCGGATCTCCATTCGGGTACCTCCGCTTCCACTGTCGCGCGCCGGGTACCGCCGCCATGGGTCCTTGGTCCCGCGGGATGCACCCGTCTCGGCGTGCTGGCTAGAATCGCCCGGGAGGCGCCCGGCCGGGCGCGGCGCCTCGATGCCGCGAAGGGCGGGTGAAAGACATGTCGGGCGACGACCCCATCACCTTTCCCGACGCCCCTCGCGGGGAACTCGACAACGCGCTGGCGCAGCTCGTGGATCAGGCGGGCAAGGTTCTGCAGACGCAGGGGCGGCTGCGTGCTCTCGTCCGCGCGAACCGGGCCGTCGTGTCCCACCTCGAGCTGCCGGTGGTGCTGCGGACGATCGCGGAGGCGGCCGTCGATCTCGTCGGCGCCCGCTACGGCGCGCTCGGCGTCATCGCCGAGGGCGGTGGGCTCGAGCAGTTCATCCATGTCGGGATGGCGCCGGAGGACGTCCACCGCATCGGCCACCTCCCGGAAGGCCACGGTCTGCTCGGTGCCCTCATCGACGACCCGCGACCCATCCGGCTCGGCTCCATCGCCGGCGACTCCCGCTCGGCCGGCTTCCCCGCGGGTCACCCGCCGATGACGGCGTTCCTCGGGGTCCCGATCACCGTGCGCGACACCGTCTACGGCAACCTGTACCTCACCGACCCGGAGTCCGGCGAGTTCACCGAGGACGACGAGCAGCTCGTCAAGGCGCTGGCGGCGAACGCCGGCTTCGCGATCGACAATGCGCGCCTGTACGCGGAATCCCGCTCGCGTCAGGCGTGGGCGGCGGCGACAGCGGAACTGACGGCGTCGATCCTGGGCGGTGAGACCGCTGACGCGTTCGTTGAGTTGGTCGATCGTTCGGGCATCCTGCTCGGCGCACGCGCGTCGTTCGTGCTGCAGCAGGAAGACGGCTCCCTCCCCCGGATCAGCGCGGCCGACGGCGCCGATCAGCTCCTCGCCCAGGTCGTGGCGGGTGCGGAGCAGGTGCGGAGCGCCCTGGAGGGCATGCAGCCCACGCGTCTCGGAGGCCTCGCCGCCGCCGATTCCGACGGTGTTCCGGATGCGGGCCCGGTGCTGGTGGCGCCCTTCGCGCTCCTGGACGGCCGGACGGCGGCGCTGGTCGCCGTGCGGGAGGCCGGCGTCGCCGGTTTCAGTGCGTTCGACCTCGAGCGCGCCACCGCCTTCGCCCGCCAAGCGGGCTTGGCGATCGAGCTGGCCGCCGGCCGCGCGGACCGTCAACGGGCCCTGCTGCTCGAAGAACGGGCACGCATCGCGCGCGACCTCCACGACCACGTCATCCAGCAGCTGTTCGGCGCCGGAATCGAATTGCAGAGCGTCGAGTCGCTGCTCGGTCCCGGAGCCGTCGCCGACCGGATCGAAGGAGCCGTGACCTCCATCGATCAGGCCATCGCCGAGATCCGCACCGCGATCTTCGCGCTCTCGCACAACCAGGGTTCGACGGGGAGCCTCCGTCATCGGCTGCTCGACATCGTCCACGAGGTGGGCGGGGGTCTCCCTGTGCCGGCCACCGTCTCCTTCAGCGGGCCGGTGGATGTCGTGTCCGAGCCGCAGCTGGCCGACGACCTCGCCGCGTTCGTCCGCGAAGGGCTGACCAATGTGGTGCGTCACGCGAGCGCCCGGACCGCGTCGGTCGCCGTGACGGCCTCGGCGGATGAGATCACGGCGATCGTCGCCGATGACGGCACCGGGCTGGGCGACACGACCAGGCGGAGCGGGCTCGGCAATCTCGCCGAACGAGCTCGCCTGCGCGGCGGTGAGTTCGACATCGACTCGAACGATCGCGGAACGCGTCTGCGGCTCCGCCTCCCCGTCTCGGAGGAAGCCCTATGACGTCTCAGCCGATCCGCGTCTTCCTCGCCGACGACCACGAGATCGTGCGCCGTGGGCTCGCGGCGCTCATCGACGCCCAGGACGACCTGGAGGTGGTCGGTGAGGCGGCGACTGCTGCGCAGGCGCGCTCGCGCATCCTCGCCGTCCGGCCCGATGTCGCGGTGCTCGACGTGCGACTCCCCGACGGGAGCGGCATCGACGTCTGCCGACGGGTCAAGCAGGAGGACCCCGGCATCCGCTGCCTCATGCTCACGGCGTACGACGACGAGGACGCCCTGCGCGCCGCGCTGATCGCTGGAGCCGACGGATACGTCATCAAGGACATCCGTGGCAGCTCGCTCCTCGACGACATCCGCGCGGCCGCCCGGGGCAAGAAGCTCATCGACCCGCGGATCGCCTCCCGCGTGGCCTCACAGCTGCGGGAGCCGGCCGACGACCCGCGTTTCGCGTCCCTCGGCCTGCGCGAGCGCCAGGTGCTCGCGCTCATCGCCGACGGGTTCACCAACCGGCAGATCGGCGAACGGCTGGGCCTGGCGGAGAAGACGGTGAAGAACTACGTCAGCTCTCTGCTGGCGAAACTGGGGCTCGAACGGCGGACGCAAGCGGCCGTCCTGCAGCTCGAGCACCGCCATTCCGGGCACTGACCGGCCGTCGACCTCGCCGACGGGTCCCGGTCGCCGATCAGTGACGGGCGTGGGCCTCCCCCATCGGCGGACGGACGACGAGCACCGGGCAGGGCGCCTGGGTCGCGCAATAGAGGCTCACCGATCCGAGGAACGGCGAGGCGAGTCCGCTCAGGCCCCGGCTGCCGACGACGAGCATCGCGGCATCACGAGCCGCCTTCACGAGCACGCTGCCCGGGTGACCGGACTCGGCACGCAGCCGGACCCAATCCGGGATCGTCGGCCCGAACTCCGCCGCCACCAATTCCTGCAGCGTCGAGTACGCCACCACCTTCGGCGACTGCTCGGGAGCGGGGAAGTAGGCGTCGTACATGGAGGTGGAGTGCTGCCAGGCCATGACGACGTCGAGCCCGGTGTCGAGCGCCCGGGCGAGCGTCGCCGCTTCGTGGAGGGCGCGACGTGACTCGTCCGATCCGTCCACGCCGCAGACGATGGGCGGCGTCGTGGTCGTGCCTGCCTGCATGATGCTCCTTCGTTGCTGTCGCCGGTTCAGATCACGTCGTCCGTGCCGGGCACCACGTACGTGTACTTGACGGGTGTGACGATGACCGGGCACGGCAAATTCAGCAGCACGTCGTGGCTGACGGACCCGAGCATCGCTGCGGCGACCGCCCCGCGGCCGCGGGTGCCGACGACGAGAAGCTCCGCATCCCGCGCCTGCTCGATCAGCGCGGCGGCCGGGTTCCGACGCACCAGGACGGGGCGGATCCGAGCTGCGTGGGCGATCGGGACATCGGCGACGACGTCGGGGACGACGCGCGACTCCGCGGCGGCGAACTCCGGATCGACCTCCCGGCCCTCGTCGAGTGCGCGCTCGAACGACTCGGGCACATCCCAGGCGTGGACCGCGATGACCTCGCCGTCCAGCCAGCTCGCCTCGGCGACCGCCAGGGCGAGCGCCGAGCGGGCGAACGGCGACCGGTCGACCCCGACCACCACGGCGTTCCCCTTCGATGGGCCGGCGCCGAGAGGACCGGGGTCCGGGATGACCGCGACCGCGCAGTCCGCCTTGGCCGCCAGGCGCAGCGGGAGCGAGCCGATCCTCGCGCCGGAACCGTCCGTGTGCCGGTCGGTGCCGACGACGAGCAATGCGGCGTTGCGCGCTGCACGGATCAGAGCGCCGGACGGCGGCCCGTCCACCCAGCGGGCGCGCACCGGCACGCCGGGTGCGAGGGCGGTCGCGTGGGCCTCGGCCTCTCGGAGCCCGACTTCGACAGTCTCCGAGAGATCGGTGTGCGGGCCGAAGACCGCGGCGCCCAGGCGCGTGTCGAGGGCGGTCACGATCTCCAGCGCACCGCCACGTCGCTCGACCCGATCGAGCGCCCAGTCAAGCGCGCGCCAGGATGCCGACGTGCCGTCGAATCCGACGACGGTCCTGCCGTCGCTCATCGTCGGGACTCCGCGCGACCCGTGAGCGTGTGCAGACGGATCCGGAAGACGGCGGCGGCGGCGTTCGGACGGCCGAGGTCCGCGTGCGCCTCCTCCATGCGCGGGATGTCGAGGGTACGGACCATCCCCACTTGCGCTCCCGGATGATCGCTCGCCCCACCCGCGGCCGCCGGGCGCAGCCGGTCGAGGAGCACGTCCAGGCCCTCGCGGGCATCGGCGCCCAGCAACTGCTCGAAGGTGCCCCAGGCGATGACGCTGCGCCACTCGTCCACGCTGACCACGTCATCCACCTCGAAACAGACCTCGGGATGGCTCCTCAGAGCGTCGAGCTTCTTGCCCTGCGCACTGTGGGCGTAGATGTCGCCGTCGCGGTACGCGTACGAGATCGGCACCACGTATGGCGCCTCGCCGTCCATCAGGCCCAGGCGGCCGACCAGTTGATTCGCCAGCAGATCGTCGATCTCATCGCGGCTCAGTTCGACAGGCATCGGTGCTCCTCACATCGTTGATGTTCCGAGCCTCCCGCGGGCGGAGGTCCACGCGCCAGGACCTTCGACCCTTCTCGCGCGCCGGAGAAACGACTTGAGTCGGCACATGAAGACCACGCAGCAGAACACGGCATGGATGCACGGCCGCGACCTCCCGCCCGCACGCGCAGCGGCATTCGGCGCGATCGTGGCGTGGAGCCTCGCCTGGAAGGGCGTGTCGCTCTGGCGCGCCGCCCGAAACCAGAGCAAACCCTGGTTCGTCACCCTCCTCCTCACCAACACCCTCGGCGTCCTGGACGCGGTGTACCTGTTCGGGGTCGACCGTCGGCACCGCGTCGAGGACCGCGTGGAGCAGGCCATCCTGACCGCCACCGGCGAGCCGCCGCAGGGCGGCCACACCCAAGAGACGTGACGCGAGGGAAGGCCCTGACATGAACGTTCGATCGCACACGGGCAGACTCGTCACCGCGACGGTCATAGCCGGGTTCCTGATGCTCGGCCTCGGCGGCGCTGCCGCGTACCCGGCGGCTACGGGCGCCGACGCCGGACCGCACTTCTACACCGGCACGGCCGTCGACGTCTCCGGCCCCGTCGACGGTGACGTGTATGCCGCCGGGCAGACCGTGAGCATCAGCGGCGACATCACCGGGGACGTCATCGCCGCGGCGCAGACGATCACGATCAGCGGCACCGTCGACGGAAGCGTCCGGCTGGCTGCCCAGGATGTCACCATCTCCGGCGATGTCGCACGCAGCGCCACGATCTTCGCCTCCAGCCTCGTCGTCGCCGACGGCGGATCCGTCCGCAAGGACATCGTCGCGGGGGCCGGCTCCATCGTCATCGCGGGGGACGTCGGCAGAGACCTGCAGGCGAGCGTCACGAAACTCACCATCGACGGAACCGTCGGCGGGGATGTGACCTACTCCAGCGACAGGACGGCCGAGATCGCGAGCGGAGCAGTCGGCGGCACGGTGCAGCACGTTCAGCCCCAACGGTCGCCGGCGGTCGAGATCTCGCCGTGGGCTGTGGTCATCGGCTGGCTGCTCGGCCTCCTCTATGCGCTCGTCGCCCTCAGCCTCATCACGGTGGCAGCGGCACTTCTCATCCCGCGCTGGCTGGACAGGGTGACCGACCAGCTCTTCCCCTCCCCCTGGCGTGCCCTCCTCGTGGGATTCGTGGCGGCGATCGTCGTCCCCTTCGCGCTCCTCTTCCTGCTCGTGACCATCGCGGGCGCACCGCTCGCGCTGGCGGGGATCCTCGTCTGGACCGTGCTCACGCTCGCGACGTTCCTGTTCAGCGCCCACTATCTCGGGCGGCTCGTACTCCGAGGCCGGCACCACCCGGTTCTCACGTCGTTCCTCGGCGGTCTGATCCTGATCGTCGGGCTGCAGATCCCGTGGCTCAACATCCTGGTCTGGGTCGGGATGGTGTCCTTCGGGCTCGGCGCGCAGCTCCTGGAGTTCCGTCGGCAGCGACCGTGGGACTCGACGCGGCCGGTGGCAGCGGAACCGTCCCACCCGACGGCACCCGTGGAGTCGGCGGTCGTGGATGCGACGGACGCGCGGGTGCAGAGCACTCGCACCCCGAACACGTGAGCGGCACGCCGAGGCGGGCGTTCGTCGTCCGCTGGATCGCCGCGGTCACGGTCGGCGAGACCCTGGGGTTCGCCGTTGCCGCGACGGTCGCCGTCGCCGTGACCGCGGCCGGACCGGCGATCGACGTCTGGACCGCATACGCCATGATCGTGGCCGGCGGGGCGGTCGAGGGGGCGCTCCTCGGGCTCGCGCAGCAGTGGGCGGCGGGCAGGGCGCAGCTCGGGCCGGCCTGGGTCGTGGCGACGAGCGGCGGAGCCGCCCTGGCGTGGTCGCTCGGGATGCTCCCGAGCACACTCGGGGTCGACCTGCGGAATCCCGTGGGAATCGCGGCGCTGGTCGTCGGTGCTCTCCTGCTGCTCGCATCCATCCCTACGGCGCAGTGGCTGGCGCTCCGCCGTCGGCGCACTACGCGGTGGATCCCGGTCACGATGGGCGCATGGGCGGCCGCGGTCCTCTGGACCGCCGCGCCGTCGCCGATCATCGACGAGCACACGCCGGCGCTCCTCTTCGTCGTGGCCTACCTCTGCGCGGGCGTGCTCATGGCCGTCACGATCGCCGCGCTCACCGCCCCGACGGCCGCGTCGCTGTTCACGACGACCGCCGTCTCGCGGCGGGACTTTGGACCCGCCCGGGAGCCGGCCGGCGTCATACGCTCGCAGCCACAGGGGAAATGAGAAGGGGTGGGGACCATGTCGTTCTTCGAAGCGATCGCGGTCGCGTTCAAGAAGTACGCGACGTTCACCGGCACGGCGGCGCGGCCCGAGTTCTGGTGGTTCGCGCTGTTCGTGTATCTCGGCGGCGCGGCGCTCAACGCGCTGAACCTCATCACGCCCCAGGGGACCATCTACCTGGGCAGCAGCCTGTCGGCCGCGTTCGGCCTGGCCGTGCTACTCCCCTACCTGGCGGTCACCGTCCGCCGACTGCGCGACAGCGGGAGGTCGTGGACGAACCTGTTCTGGCTGCTGCTCCCGATCGCCGGACTTATCGTCCTGATCGTCTTCCTGGCCCAGCCGGGAACGACGGAGCAGACGCAGGGGCGGCTCCCCGACAACACCGTCCGCGCCTGAATCGGGGTCCCGCTCACCTCGCCTGAGCTCGTTCGAGGTCAGGCGCCGAGCAGCACCAACAGGTGGTAGACCACGTAGGCCGGCCAGACGATCGCCTGCAGTAGCCCGAGGACGATGCCCCAGAATGAGCCGTCGGACACCGAGATGAAGTAGATCGCCGCGCCGATGTACGCGAGCAGGAAGAAGAACCCCCACGGCCCGTCCCGCACGATCGTCCTCGCGTTCGCCCCGTCAGCCATGTCGATCTCCCGTCTGCGTCGTCGTGGCCACATCCTGAGGGGCGAGCGGGGGCTCGGGAAGGGTCTTTCGGCCTTCGGCGCCTGATACGCCCATGCGGTCGCCGGAAACCGTGGGTGTCCGGAGACGGGCGCGCGGGGCTAGCATGCGGCCACCGGGAGCACGGGAGGTGCAGCCATGGCGGGACGCTGGGGTGCGGTGACGGTGCTGGGGGCGGCGCAGTTCGTCATGGTGCTCGACAGCACCGTCATGAACGTGTCCATCTCGACGGTCGTGGCTGACCTTGATACGACGATCGCCGCCATGCAGTCGGCGATCACCTTCTACACACTGACGATGGCGGCGTTCATGCTGCTCGGAGCAAAGCTCGGTGATGTCTGGGGCCGCAAGCGCGCCCTCATCATCGGATCGATCGTGTACGCCATCGGGTCGCTGACGACAGCTCTCAGCCCCAACATCGTCGTGCTGTTCCTCGGCTGGTCGATCGTCGAAGGGCTGGGCGCCGTGCTGGTCATCCCGGCGATCGCGGCGCTGATCGCGGACAACTACCAGGGCCACGCCCGGGTCACCGCCTTCGCCGTGATCGGGGCGTCGTCGGGAGCTGCCGTCGCCGCCGGTCCGCTCATCGGCGGCTTCCTGACCACCTACGCGAGCTGGCGGTACGTCTTCGCCGGCGAGGTCGTCATCATGGCCGTCGTCCTGCTGTTCAGCTTCCTCGTCGGCGATCACGGGACGCGATCGCGCATCCGCATCGACATCCTTTCCGTCCTGCTTTCCGCCGCCGGCCTGGTGTTGATCGTGTACGCCCTGCTGCAGACCAAGAGCTGGGGCTGGATCCTCGCCGGGGCGGGAGCGCCGTACACGTTGCTCGGGCTGTCGCCAGTGCCCTATCTGGTGGCGGCCGGCTGCGTCCTGCTGTGGCTGTTCTTCGTGCGGCAGCGCCGGCTCGTGGCCAGCGGCCGGCCGCCGCTCCTCGACGTGTCTCTGCTGAGGATCTCGCAGCTGCGCGCGGGTGTCGGCAGTCTCGCGATCCAGTACACCGTGACAGCCGGACTCTTCTTCATCGTCCCGATCTACCTGCAGCTGACCCTGGGGCTGGATGCTCTCGAGACCGGGATCCGCGTGTTCCCGCTCTCGATCTCCCTCGTCCTCTTCTCGGTCCTCGGCACGATGTTCTCGAAACGGTTCTCGCCGCGCCTGATCGCGCGCATCGGCCAACTGACGCTTGTGGTGGCCAGCCTCATCCTGCTCGGCTCGGTGGATGTGGAGCTCAACAACTGGCTCTTCGCCACCGGGATGTTCATCGCCGGGGCCGCGCTCGGCCTGCTCGCCTCCCAGCTCGGCAACGTGACGATGTCGGCGGTCGGGCCCACCCAGCTGAGCGAGGCCGGCGGAATCCAGGGGGTCTTCCAGAACCTGGGCTCGTCGCTCGGCACAGCGCTGATCGGCTCGGTCATGATCGCGTCGCTCTCGAGCGTGTTCGCCGGGGCGGTGGCAGAGAGCACGCTGCCCGACGACGTCAAGAGCACGGTGCAGGAGCGCACCCAGGAGGGCATCACTCCGGTCGCCGTCGCCGACGTGCCGAAGATCGCGACCGACGCCGGACTCGGCGACGACGACGCGAAAGCCCTGGCCGGGCTGTACGAGACGTCGCAGCTGCGGTCGCTCGAACTGTCCTTCGCGGCGCTGGCCCTGGTGTCGTGCGGCGCGCTGTTCTTCTCGCGCAACCTGCCCCGCGAGGTCGTCGGCGGGTCGCCGGAGCCCACGCCGTCACGGCCCGAACGGCGGTCGGCCCGCCGCACCTGAGACGCGCGCTGGTTCTACGGCAGGACGATGTGGAAGTCGGGGTCCCCGGGCTGCAACACGGCCGTCAGCTGCTGCAGCACCCCGGCATCGCCCTCCAGCGACATGCTCGACGGCGACCGATTCCCGCCCAGCAGCGCCAAAAAGTCCGGCTTGGTGATCGTCAGACGCAGCGGCACGTCGCCCGGCGCCCGGCGTTCGACATGGATGAGCACGCCGTTCGTCAGCGTCAGATGGAAGGTGCGGCCGAGGTCGCTGAAGACGACCTCCAGTGACAGGTCCAGATCCCACGCACGCGGTCCGTCGACGGTGACGGCGATCGAGTCGAAGATCTGCTCGGGGGTCAGCTCGGCGAGCACGGCCGGGGCGTTCGCGGCGGTCGGGGTTCCGAAGTTGCCCTCCCGCAGTTCGGTCGCTCCTGAGAGGAAGAAGTTGCGCCAGGTGGCGTTCTCCGAGCCGTAGGCGAGCTGCTCCAGAGTGTCGGCATAGAGGGACTTCGCGGCCGAACTGTTCGGATCGGCGAACACGGCGTGGTCGAGCAAAGTGGCCGCCCAGCGAAAGTCGCCATCGTCGTAGGCCGCCTGTGCCAGCTCGACGACGCGGTCGACGCCGCCGAGTGCCGTCACGTACCGCTCGGCGAGCGCCTGTGGTGGATGCGGCCAGAGCCGCGCCGGATTGCCGTCGAACCAGCCGAGGTAGCGCTGCGCGATCGCCTTGACGTTGTGCGAGACGGACCCGTAGTAGCCGCGCGTGCTCCACTCTCGCTCCAAGGCGGGCGGCAGCGTCAGCTCCTCCGCGATCTCCGTGCCGGTCAGCCCCCTGTTCAGCAGCCGCAACGTCTGGTCGTGCAGGTACCCGTACAGATCGCGCTGGACGCGCAGGAAGGCGACCAGCTCCTCCCGCCCCCAGGTGGGCCAGTGGTGGGAGGTGAACAGCACGTCGGCGCGGTCGCCGTAGCGTTCGATCGCCTCGGTGAGGTACTCCGACCACACGTGCGGGTCGCGCACGAGGGCACCTCGGAGGGTCAGCAGGTTGTGGAGGTTGTGGGTCGCGTTCTCGGCCATGCACAGCGCGTCGTAGCGCGGGATGAAGAAGTGCATCTCCGCCGGAGCCTCGGTGTTCGGGGCCAGCTGGAACTCGAACTCCACCCCGTCGAAGGTGAGCCTCTCGCCGGTCTCGGCGACGTCGATCGTGGGCACGAGCAGGGTCGTCTCACCCGTCGACAGGGTCAGGCCGAGGCCTGCGCCGACCTGACCGGAGGGGCCGCGGTCGAGCGCGGCGCCGTACATGTAGCCGGCCCTCCGCGCCATCGCCGTTCCCGCGTAGACGTTCTCCGAGATGGAGTGCTCGATGAACCCGGCCGGGGCGACGATCTCGACGCGGCCGTCATCCACCTCCTCCGCGCTGACGATGCCGAGCACGCCGCCGAAGTGGTCCAGGTGGCTGTGCGTGAAGATCACCGCGACGATCGGGCGGTCGCCGCGGTGCCGCCGGTAGAGTCCGAGGGCGGCTGCTCCGGTCTCCTTCGTGAGAAGCGGATCGACGACGATGACGCCGGAGTCCCCCTCGATGAACGACATCACGGACAGGTCCAGCCCGCGCACCTGGTACAGACCTTCCGTCACCTCGAACAGGCCGTTCTTCAGCACGAGCTTCCCCTGGCGCCACAGGCTCGGGTGAACCGTGAGCGGCGCATCCCCGTCGAGGAAGCCGAAGGTGGAGGTGTCCCAGACGACCGCGCCGGACGCGTCGCGGATGGCCGGGTCGTCCAGGGTGCCGAGGAAGCCGCGCTCGGCCGCCGCGAAGTCCGCGTCGTCGGAGAACGGGAGCGCTGCGCTCGCTGCCCGGTGGGCCTCTCGGATGGACGGAGCCGGATCGTTCTGCTGCATGCTGCATCCCCTCGTCGCGGTGGTCTCGCGGAGATGATGCAACGGCGCACCGGCCCGCGGCTAGACCCGACCGCGCTCGCCCGTCGACGGAACCGGCGCGACTGCGGGCTCGACGATGGCGCGCTCCAGGCGGCGGACGACCTCCAGGTAGTCGGCCGTCCAGATGATGCGGACGGCCGTCGCGGCCCCGGCGGTCGAATGGTCGAGCTCGCCGAGCACCGACGAGGCGAGGGAGCGGTCGGCGGCGGGATCCGCGGGCGCCGGCGTCGGCAGGTCGGCGCGTGCGGTGAGGGCGGAGGCCAGGGCGCGGTACCACTCCTCCAAGCGGTCGACCTGCCCGTCGAGGGTCGTGTGAGCGGCGGCCGCGCTGGGAGCGGCCGCCGCGTCGGACGCCTGACCGCGCCACAACTCCAGGATGGCGTCGGCGGCGAGCCGGATGCCGGCGACGCCCGTGACCGTCGCCGACACCTCTGCGAGCGGGCGCTGCTTGGCACCGCGCTCCGTCAGGTAGGTGCGGAAGGCATCGTCCAGCCGACGGGATGCCGCAGCGGCGCGCAGGGACTGCTGGCGCGGCTCGGCGCCGCGCGGTGTCGCCGGGTCGCAGCGCGCCAGCCCGAACTCGACGGCGGCACGGAGGTAGTCGATGCCCGCCAGGTACGCATCCCCGACCGCCGTGCGCAGTGACGCGGAGGCGCCGCGCGGCCAGAACAGTGCGCCGACGACGAGGCTGACGGCACAGCCGAGGGCGATGTCCTCGATCCGGATGAGACCGACCGTCCATCCCGTCGGCGCGATGACGTTGAACAGCAGGACGAGGACGACCGTGAACGCGGCCTGACCTGCGGCGAACGAGATCGCCGCAGGGGCGACGCCCGCGACGAGAATCGCGACCGGGAGCACCAGCCAGAGCGCGACGGGGTTGTCGCCGATGACGAAGAGGGCGGCCGCACCGATGATGACGCCGACGACCGTGCCGAGCACGCCGCGGAGGGCGGTCTGCCCGGTGTTCAGGGCGCTGGAGCGCAGCACGGACATCGTTCCGAGCACCACCCAGAACGAGTGCTGCACGCCCGTCGCCTTGGCGAGCAGGACGGCGAGGCCGAGCCCGATCGCACCGCGGATGCTGTTGCGCAGCCACACCGAGTTCCAGCCGACGAACCCGGTCGCCCGCTCCGTCGCCGCCGCCAGCGGACCGTTCAGATCACCGGGCTGGCGACCCAGCATCCGCTGCCACCAGGTGCGCCGCTCCGCCCGTGCTGTCAGGGCGATGTTGCCCGCCACGGTCTCGACGGCGTACGCGAGCTCCTGCGCGCGGAAGCCGGGGTCGAGGGCGGCCACGAACCGTTCGGCCTGCTCGTCGGAGGCGGCGGTCCGCCCCATCGGGGAGACGGCGAGCGTCGTCTGCTCCACGGCGGCCCGCTCGACCGCGAGACGGTCGAGTGCCGACTCCAGTGCTGCGGGATCCGCGGCATGCTGGGCGAGGACGAGGGCGCCCTCTTCGAGCACGTCGGCTGCGGCCGCCCCCAGTCGCGCTGCCGCGGCCGTCGCCGAGCGCGGGCCGACGGCATCCCCCTCGTCGTGTGGCGCGGCACGGTGGCGGACCATCTGGCCGATCACCGCATTCAGCCAGTTCAGCTCGTCGACCAGGCGGACGACCGTCCGCGCCGGCGCGCTCAGCCCGGTCGGGCGGTACGGGGTGGCCAGGAAGACGCTCTGCAGTGCGCTGACCGCGGCCTCTCCCGCCGCAGCGGTCCGCTCGCGCAGGGCGGCGATCTCGGCGGCATCCCCCATCGCGGGGAGCTCGGCCCGGATGCGGGCGGCGAGCGCGCGGGACGCCTCGACGGCGGGGAGGCGCAGCGGCTCGCGTGCGGGCGCCGGCCAGAGGAGGGTGATCGCGACGAGGCCGACGGCCGCGGCGATGCCCCAGCCGAGCAGCCGCGGGCCGATGTCGGCCACCGTCCCCGGCAGGGTGACGGGCAGCACGAAGGAGAGGAGAAGGGAGGTGCCGGCCGACGCGATGACGGAGCTCACCGAACCGGCGAACAGCACGACGAGGGCGACCACGGCCATCGCGAGCGCGGACAGCCAGATCGGCGAGGAGGCGAGCGTTCCCAGGCAGACGAGCACCGCTCCCGTGACGGCGAGCGCTGCGTGCGCCTGCACCCGCTCGCGCAGCGGGCCGCCGAAGTCGACGAAGAGCAGCATGGCGAACGCGCCGAACGCGCCGAACAGCGCGACCTCGGGGTTGCCGATGACCCGGCTGCCGAGCAGGAACAGCAGGGGCACCGCGATGGCCGCGCGCGCCGCGCGCCGCAGCGCGCTCAAGCCCGGATCGTGGCGTCGGAGCCAGGACGTCACCCGCACGCGGTCTCCTCCCTCGGCCACACCCTACTCGGCACCTCTCTCCGTCGCCCACCCCTCTCCCCCCACCGTCGAGTCCGCAAACTTTGCACGCGCCGCGCCGGGCGAGCGTGCAAAGTTTGCGGACTCGACGGTGGGGGGTGTGGGCGCGTGGGGGTGGTGTGGTAGAAAGGCAACCGGGAGGTTGCTTATTATGGTGGATGTGGAGCGCAGCATCGTGGTGCGGGCGACGCAGGAGCGGGTGTGGGCGGCCATCGTCGACTCCCGGGAGTTCGGGGCGTGGTTCGGCGCGGAGTTCGACGGGCCGTTCGAGGTCGGCCGGACGACGACCGGACGGATCGTCCCGACAACGGTCGACGCCGAGGTCGCCGCCGCACAGGAGCCGCACCGCGGATCCCCGATCGCGGCCGAGGTCATCGCGATCGAGCCGCCGACGCGGTTCGCGTTCCGCTGGCAGCCGGCGCCGGGCTCCGACGTGCTGACGACCGTCGAGTTCCGCCTGGCGACCGAGGGCGACGGCGTCCGCGTCACCATCACGGAGGACGGATTCGGGGCACTGTCCGAGGACGTCCGCGATCAGACGCGCGAGAGCAACGACGGCGGCTGGGAGGCGCAGACCCGGCTGCTCAGCGCATATCTCGAACGCACCCCCCTGGGACGCGCGTGATCGCGACGCTCGACGCGGCAGCGCCGGTGTTCGCCGCCCTCGGCGACCCCACCCGGCTGGGGTTGGTGCTCGCCCTCGGCGAGACGGGCCCGAGGACGGCGGCGCGGCTCGCGGCCGAACGCCCGGTGACCCGGCAGGCGGTCGAGAAGCACCTCGCGGTGCTGGACGCTGCAGGGCTGGTGCAGAGTGAGCGCCGCGGCCGGGAACGGCTCTGGCGGGTCGACCCGGTCGCGCTCGCGTCGGCCGGCGAGTTGCTGCAGCAGGCATCGGCGCGGTGGGATGCGGCGCTGGGGCGGCTGCGCATCCACGTCGAGGGATGACCCCGGAGGATCACTTGCGGTCGAGCACGCCGATCTGCGTCCCGGCCTCGTCGTAGACGTTCAGGGTGTCGCCGTCGGAGCGCGCGCTCGCAGCCTTCGACAGCCACGGATCCACGTCGGCGCACGCCATCTTCGTCGCGGCCAGCGCGCCGAAGGTGATCGATCCCTTCGATTCGGTCCAGGTGCCGGTCAGCGAGTTGCAGCCGTCGTTGCCGCTGAGCTGGCCGCCGTCCTTCAGGTCGAGACTGGTGCCGGCCGGATGGTCGGAGGTCCAGGTTCCGGTGTAGTCGGAGGCGCTCGACGGGGCGCAGCCGGCCAGAGCGGCGAGCGCCAGCAGGAGCGCCGAGGCGCCTGCGATGGCGCGTGCGCTTATGGCGCGTCCGGTGGCGGGGCGAAGTCGGTGCGCTGGAGTCACGGCGCCAGTATGAGCGCGGCCGGCGCGGGTCGGCTAGGCAGTATCGCGCGGACGTCAGGAGGCGAGGGCGACCTGACGGAAGCGGATGACGGACGAGTCGGATCCGTGGTCGGCGCGGTCGTAGGCGGCGCGGATGGGGTTCACCGTCCGCCCGTTCGGGAGCACCACCGCGAGCCCGGCGTCCTCCGGCACTCCGCGCCGCGGCGCTGCGCTACTCCATCGGCCACCGTCGGTCCGCACCAGGATCTCGCCGATCAGGCAGCCCAGGCTCTGCAGGGTGAACTCGTCGCCGACGAAGCCGTCGTCGGTGCGCAGGTCGGTGAACAGCCGCTCGACATAGACCAGGTCCTCCGGGACGTACGTGACGGTGTGACCGTAGATGTCACGGATGCCGCCCGCCATCGCGCCCGCGAGCAACGAGCCGACGGCGGGGTCTGGCCGCCGCCGGCGCGTCGCTTCACGAGGGAACCGGAACATGCCGCCCACGGTAGACCTCCCCTGCGCCGTGTTGCGCGCCCCAATACGAGTGGCCCGTATTCGCGGGACGCAGCGCGGCACCGCGGCGGTGGTCAGGATCGGCGGTGTCAGGATGCGGTGGTGTCAGGATGCGGCGGGGTCAGGATGCGGCGGGGTCAGGATGCGGCGTGCGCCTCGGGCATTGCCGCGCCGCCCCGTGCGCGCAAGAATCCCCAGACCACGAGCGCACCCGCCCCCACCGTGAGCGCCAGCCCCGCGACCGTGACGGCCTCGCGGAACTCCGCCGTCTGCTGCACCGTCCATCCCGCCGTCGCGATGCTCCCCGCGAAGAGTCCCGCGAGCACCGTCCCCGCGACGGCGAGCCCGACGCCTGAGGCGACTTCGGACGCGGTGTCGGTGAGCGCCGCGCCGATGGTGGTCCGGCTCTCGGGGAGGCCGCGGAGGACGTTGGTGCCTGCGACGACGCCGACGACCCGGATGCCCGCCGCGACCAGCACCAGGGCCACGGCGATCCAGCCGTATCCGAAGCTGCCGAGCACGGCGTACACGGCGAGGCCCGCGACGACGGCGGTCGCGCTCATCCAGGCCGCCCGCTCCATCCCCACCCGGCGTACGAACGGGGTGATGACCGCCCCTCCCGCGAGCAGGACGACGACCTGCGGCAGCATCCCGAGCGCCGCGAGCGCGGGAGGCCACCCCCAGTCGAACTGTAGCTGCAGCGTGACGAGGTATCCCAGCCCCGCCGTGGCGATCGCGGCGGCGGCCTTGAACGCCAGACCGCTGGAGACGAGGGGATGCGCGATGAGCGACAGCTCGAGGAGCGGATGGCGGGCGGTCCGCTGCCGCACGACGAAGAGGACCCCTGCGCCGACGGCCGCGGCCGTCACCAGCCAGGGCATCCACGCGTCGATGCCCTGCTCCACGAACAGCGTCGGGGCGATCAGCGCGAGCACGATGGCGGCGGTGCCCAGCGCCGCACCCGCCAGGTCGATGGGGTCCCGATGCAGCCCGCCGGGGTCGTCAGCGGGGATGCCGAGCCGGACGCCCACGATTGCCAGCGCAGCGATGGGAACGTTCACCAGCAGGAGCACCTGCCAGGGCGCGATGGCGAGCACGAAGCCGCCGGCCGTCGGTCCGATCGCGAGTCCGACGAGCCCGACCGTCGAGATGACGGTCATCGCCTTGACGCGGAGGTCGTCCGCCGCGAACAGCCGGAACGCGAGCGCCATCGAGCCGGGTGTCGTCATCGCGGCGGCGATTCCCATGCCGACGCGCACGGCGATCAGCTCTTCCGTCGTCGAGACGAACGCGGTCGCGAGACTGGCGAGGCCGAGCAGGACGAGGCCGATGAGCATGACCCGGCGGCGGCCGTACCGGTCGGCGATGGCGCCGAAGGCGAGCATCGAGCCGCCGAACACGACCGCGTACGCGCCTGTCACCCACTGGAGACCGGCGGTCGAGGCGTGGAGATCGCGGCCGATGGTGGGCAGTGCGACGTTGAGGATCGAGTTGTCGAGCATCTCGAAGAGGAACACGGCGGACAGGCCGGTGAGAGCCATCCACGCATCGCGGAAGGAGCGCGGAGCGTGGCGGCCGACACGGACGGGCGGCTCGGGGACAATGGGAGCGGTCTGCTCAGAGGACATGTCACTAGGTTATGCGACTAAACTTAGTGACACAAGCTAATCGTGGAAGGACGGCGCCCGCATGCCCAGAACCAGCGAGCGCGGCGGCCCGCAGACGCGTGCCCGCATCGCCGCAATCGCCTCCGGGCTCTTCGCCGAACGCGGCTTCGACGCCGTGACCGTGGCCGACGTCGCCCGCGAGGCCGGCGTGTCCAGCGTGACCGTGTTCAAGCACTTCCCCCGCAAGGAGGACCTCTACCTCGACCGCTCGGCCGACGCCGAAGACCTCCTGCGCATCGCGGTCCGGGACCGCGCGGACGGCACCGGCGTGCTGGCCTCGCTGAGGGGGGCGACACTGCGGCTGCTCGACGAGCGTCATCCCCTCTCCGGCCTCGACGCGCGCTCCGTTCCGTTCTTCCGCACTGTCGGCGGCTCCCCCGCACTGGTCGCCCGCGCCCGCGAGCTCGCCGGCGAATTGCAGCAGGGGCTCGCAACCGAACTCGAGGCGGATCCCGCTTTCGACGGCGACGCAGCCCTGTTCGCCGCGATGTTCGTCGGAGGCTATGCGGTGCTCCTCGTCGATGCCGCTCAGCGGCTGATCGCGGGCGAACCGGCCGACGACGTCGCCGCGGCCCAGCGGGCACGGGTAGGCGCGCTGTTCGATGTCCTCGCGCGCGGATTCGGCGCCGACGCCTGAGGCCGAAGAGCGAGCGGCCCAGCGCTATGCTGACCCGCGGGGAACGGCCCGACGGGGCCGAAGGGGGGAGACGGATGTACCGACGACAGCGGGGATGTGCGGCGATAGCCGTGACGATCGCAACCGCACTCGGGATTGCGACAGCGCTCGCCGGATGCGCCGATCTCGACCGGCGGTCCGTCGCTGCCACCTCGATCGCTCCACCGACGCCGAGCCCGGCCCGAAGCGCACCGGCGATTACGTACGACCTCGACGTGCACCGCACGTTCCTGCTCAGCGACGGCAGCACCGCGCCCGGCTGCGTGCAGGTCGCGGTCGAGCGCGACGAGGCGACCGCGGACGCTCAGACGGACGAGCGCATCGCGGCGGCCCGGAAACTCCTGCTCTCCACGAACTGGGAGGCGGAGCCCGTTTCGCTGGACGAACTGGGAGCCGAGGAGCGTCAGGTCGAGAAGGACCGCGGCGAGAGCGAAGCCGAGATGCTCTCAGGCGTGCTGTCGGACCATATCTCGAAAGCACTCCAGGACGCGGGCCTGATGGGCGGCGGCATTTCGCTCCGCGGCCACGTCGGATGCTGACCGCGAGCGGGACGCGCCCGATGCGGTCATCGCGCTAGCCAGATCCATCCACTGCGATAGTAAAGTTTGGTCTGGCCGCGCTGGGCGGCCGCGACTCGGACTGGGGATGAGGAGGCGCCGGTGGCCAAACGGACGCGCGCGACAGCGACCACCAGCACGCTGGCCCGCGTCAACCAGACGGCCATCATCGAAGCCCTCCGCGAGTCCGGCGCGCTGTCCCGGCAGCAGCTCGGCGCCAAGACGGGCCTGAGCCCGGCGACCATCAACCGGCTGACGGCGTCCCTCATCGAGGACGGGCTCGTCGTCGCCGCCGGCCAGGAGCCGTCGACCGGCGGCCGGCCGTCGGTGCTCCTGCGATACGCCGGGAGTTCCCGGCTCGTCGCCGCGATCCAGCTCCGCGCGGAGACGGTGACCGGCATCCTCGTGGACTTCGACGGCAAGATCGTGTTCCGGCGCTCGGTTCCGCTGGGCGCACGGCAAGCGGGCGACCCCGCGCGGGCCGACGCGGAATCGCCCGAACGCGCGACCGACCAGGAGCGCCAGCTGCGCAAGGTGTTCCGGCTGTTCGACGACCTGATCGCGACGGCCGACTCGATGGGCACGCCCTGCCTCGCCGTCGGGATCGCCGTGCCGGGGGTCGTGCAACAGCCGGATGGCGTCGTCGGCACGATGCCGGAGTTCGGCTGGACGGGCGTTCCGTTCGGCACGCTCCTCCGACAGAGGACGAACCTGCCGGTCGTGGTGGAGAACGACGCGAACGCGCTGGCCTTCGGCGAACTCCACACCGGTGCGGGTCGCGGCCTTTCGAGCCTGGTCGCGCTGTTCCTCGAGAACGGCCTCGGCGCCGGGATCGTGGCGAACGGCGAACTGCACCGCGGCGCCCGCGCGGAGGCGGGCGAGATCGGCTACCTGCTGATGGAGCGGTCCTCGCTCGGGCGCTCGTACGACGCGCGCGGCGACCTGGAGGATCGCATCGGATCGCTCGCGCTCACCCAGCGGGCACGCGAGCGCGGCATCCCCATTCCGGACGGCGGGTCACTGACGGCCGAGGACGTGTTCGAGCTGGCCCGCGACGGCAACGCCGACGCGCAGGAGCTCGCGGACGAGATCCTCGACATGGTGGCCATCGCGGTGGCGGCCCTCGTGATCGTGCTCGACCCGGAGCTGGTGGTGGTGGGGAGCAGTTTCGTCGGCAGCTCCGACACGGTCATCCCGGGCATCCAGGAGCGGCTGCGCGGCCGCATCATCCGGGTTCCGCGCATCGAGCCGGCCACCCACCGAGAGGATGCGGTGCTGCTGGGAGCGGCCGAGCTCGCCGCCGCCGAGGTCAACGGCTTCGCCTACCTCGCCTTCTGACCCTCCCCCTCCCCGCCGCCGAGATTTGCGCCAAATCTCGGTTATGCCGCCCTCATAACCACGATTTGCGCCAAATCTCGAACCTGACCTGGGCACGCGGGGGGTGCGGGTATTGACGGGGGCGCGCAGCGTCGCTTAGGTTTGGCGTCAACTTCTTCTCACTCCGATAGGAAAGAAGAGTGATCCCTACAGCGACGCAGAGGAGCAGACGTGATCGTCGGAATCGACATCGGCGGCACCAAGACGCACGTGTGCGTCGAGGACGACGCCGGCGCCGTGCTCCTCGACCGGTCGGTGCAGACCGCCGACTGGCAGCACGGCGGCGACCTCCACTCGGAGCAGAACGTGCGTGGACTCCTCGCACTCCTCGACGACGTATCCGGCGCCGCCTCCGCTCCCCTGGTGGTCGGCGCGCACGGGCTCGACAGCGAGGGCCAGACCCTGGCCTTCTCCGAGACGCTCGCCGCGCTCCACGACGGCCCCGCTCTCGCGGTCAACGACGTCGAGCTGGTCGGCCCCGCCGCCGGATACGACGAGGCCATCGCCGTCATCGCGGGCACCGGCAGCAAGGTCGTCGGCCGCCGAGCCGACGGGACTCTGGTGAGCGCGGGAGGCTACGGCTACATCCTCAACGACCCGGGCAGCGCGCCCGCGCTGGTGCGCGACGCCGTCCGCTCCCTGTTCGAGGCCGTCGACGAGGGAGAGCCGCGCGACGCCCTGGCCGACGCCCTCTACGCACACTTCGGCGTGGAGGAGATCGTCGGCCTCTCCAACGCGCTGACCGTCCACCCGCGCGTCACCGTCTGGGGTGCGGCCGCTCCCCTGGTCTTCGCCGCGGCCGACGCCGGCAGCATCCGGGCGGCGCGCGTCATCGACGCGGCCGCCGACGAGCTCGCCCGCAGCGTCGAGCTGGTCCACCGCCGCGGCGCCGCCGGCACCGATGTCGTCTGCGCGGGCGGCGTGGTCAGCCATCAGCCCCGGCTCTTCGACGCCCTCGGCGAGCGCCTGCGCGCCCGCGGGCTCACCCACTCCATCCACCTGCTGGATGTCCCTCCGGTGCGCGGCGCGCTCGCGCTCGCCCGGCGGCTCACGGAGGCGGCCCCCGTCGCCCCCTTGGCACCACCCACACCATCACGGAGGAAGTCATGAGAATCACATCCACCGGGCGTCACCGCACGCTCGCGGGCCTCGCGCTCGCGGCGACAGCGGCGCTCGCCCTGAGCGCGTGCAGCGTGACGGGCGCCGGGACCTCGTCGGGAGGCGAAGGCGACGGCACCGGCACGATCAACGCACTGTTCATGAAGCAGGCCGGCTATTCGGAGTCCGACGTCAACGCGATGATCAAGGCGTTCGAGGAGAAGAACCCCAAGATCACGGTCAAGCCGACCTTCGTGGCGTACGAGGCGCTCCACGACAAGATCGTCACCTCTGCGCCCGCCGGCACCTACGACGTCGTGCACCTGGACGTGATCTGGCCGGCGGAGTTCGCCTCCAAGAACATCATCACCGACGTCACGAAGCGGTTCCCCGACTCGTGGAAGAGCGACATGCTCGGCGGCGCGCTCTCCAGCGCCGAGTACAAGGGCAAGTACTACGGCGTCCCGTGGGGTCCGTCGACCAAGCTGTTCTTCTACAACAAGGACATGCTCGCGAAGGTCGGCGCGACCGCGGACGACGTTAAGACGTGGGACGGCGTCCTCGCCGTGGCGAAGAAGCTGAAGGATGCGGGCGTCGTCCAGTACCCGATCGCCTGGAGCTGGTCGCAGGCCGAGGCGCTCGTCTGCGACTACGCCGAACTGCTCGGCGCCTACGGCGGTCAGTTCACCGACTCCAGCGGCAAGCTCTCCATCAACAAGGGCGCGGGCGTTCAGGCGCTCGAGTTCATGAAGAAGTCGCTGGATGAGGGGCTCACCGACCCGGCGTCGACCACGTTCCTCGAGGACGACACCGACAAGTCCATGGCCGCGGGCAAGACCGCCATGGAACTCAACTGGGAGTCCACCTTCCGCGACCAGAACGACCCGTCGATCTCGAAGGTCGTCGGCCAGATCGCCGTCACCCCGCCGCCCGCGGGCCCGAACGGCGACAACCCGGGCGTGAACGGCTCCATGGCGCTGGCGATCGGTGCGAAGTCGAAGCACCAGCTCGCCGCGTGGAAGTTCATCGAGTACATGACCAGCGAGGCCGTGCAGGACAAGTACGTCAAGAGCTCGATGACGAACTGGAAGTCGAGCTACACCAAGCCGGACATCACCAAGACCAACCCGGAGGTCTTCGCGGCCGCCGGAAAGGCCTACGACTCGATGATCCTGCGCCCGCCGGTGCCGAACTACAACACCGTCTCCCAGGCGATCCAGGTCGAGCTGCAGAACGCACTGCTCGGCAAGAAGTCGCCGCAGCAGGCCCTCGACGACGCGGTGAAGTCCGCGAACGAGACCCTCGGATGAGCGGCGTGTCGGTCGCCGGAGTCGAGACGGAACGGCGCGCGCCCACCACGCGCGGGCGCCGCGACCGCCGCAGGCGCGACAACCAGGGGCGGCTCGCCTTCTGGTTGCTGCTGCCGGCCGCGGTCGCGGTGTTCGGGGTGATCGTCTACCCGATCCTCCGCACGCTCCTCATCTCGTTCTTCGAGGTGAACTCGGCCCTGGCGACCGACACCCCGTTCGTCGGTCTGCAGAACTACATCGACGTCCTCACCGCTCCCGGCTTCTGGGCGGCGATGGGGCGGACGCTGTACTTCACCCTCGTCTCCACGGCGCTGGAGCTCGTCCTCGGCCTCATCGTCGCCGGCCTCCTCAACGCCAAGCTGCGGGCGCGGTGGCTCTTTCGGGCCGTGGTGATCATCCCCTGGGCGATCCCCACCATCGTCAACGCGGCGATGTGGAAGGGCATCTTCAACGCGCAGTACGGCGCGCTCAATGCGGCCCTCACGCAGCTCGGGATCATCGACCAGTACCAGGCCTGGCTCGGCGACCCGACGCTCGCCCTCAACATGGTGATCGTCGCGGACGTCTGGAAGACGACCCCGCTGGTGGCGTTCTTCCTGCTCGCCGGGTTGACGTCCATCCCGAACGAGCTGTACGAGGCGGCGAAGATGGACCGCGCCAGCTGGCCGCGCATCTTCCGCACGATCGTGCTCCCGATGCTCGTGCCCTCCATCTCGATCGTGCTGGTGCTGCGCACGGTGGAGGCGTTCAAGGTCTTCGACATCATCTACGCGATGACGCGCGGCGGCCCGGTGAACGGTACGCAGACCGTCGCCTACTACGCCTACACGACGGCGTTCTCGGACCAGAACTTCGGCGTCGGAGCGGCGCTCTCGTACATCATCGTGCTGGTCATCCTGGTGCTGACCTTCGTCTACCTGCGCATGCTGCGCCGATCCGAGATGAGCCTGCTGTGAAACGCGCGACCCGCAACTCGATCCTCATCCACCTGGCCGCACTGGTCGTCGCCGTGGTGATCCTGCTGCCCTTCGGGTGGATGGTGATCGCCAGCGTCACGCCGCAGCGCATCCTCATCTCCACCCCACTGCAGTGGATCCCGGACACGCTCGACTGGAGCCGGTACGAGCTGATCTTCCGCGGCGGCGCCGAGAGCGTCGGCGCGACCTTCCGGGCGGCGCTGGCGAACACGACGATCGTCGCCGTCGGCACGGTCGCCGTGTCGATGATCGTCGGGATCCTGGGCGCGTACGCGTTCGCCCGGCTGCGGTTCCGCTTCCGGCAGGCGGTGCTCATCCTGTTCCTGGCGACGTACATGCTGCCGCAGATCGCGCTGCTGATCCCGCTGTACCTCATCCTGAACTCGCTCGGGCTGCTGGACTCGGTGATCGGGCTCATCATCGTGGACTGCTCGCTGGTGGTGCCGTTCGTGCTCTGGATCCTCAGCAACTACTTCCTGACCATTCCGGAGGAGCTGGAGGAGGCGGCGCGCATCGACGGCGCCTCCCGGTTGGGCGCCCTGTTCCGTGTGGTGCTTCCGGCCGCCCGACCGGGCATCTTCGCGGCCATCATGTTCGCGTTCCTGCTGGCCTGGGACGAGTTCATGTATGCGCTGATCTTCACCTCGTCGAACGCGGCGAAGACCCTGCCGGTGGCCATCAGCGAGTTCGCCGGCCGCTACACGACCGACTTCGGGCTGGTCGCGGCGGGCGGCATCCTCGCGGCGTTGCCGCCCATCGTCGTCGCCCTCATCTTCCAGCGATACGTCGTCAGCGGCATGGCCGCCGGCGCCGTCAAGGGCTGAACCGCCTCGCCACCCCAGCGACCCGATCCCTCCGACCACCGACAGAAGGACTTCCATGGAACCCACAGCCTCGTTCGTCGACGCCATGCGCGCTCAGCCCGAGAACCTCGGCCGCGCGCGGGAGACCGTCCTGCGCGACCTCGCGAGCGCCGGCCTCCCCCGCTGGGAGGCGGGCGACAGCGTCGCCGTCGTCGCCATGGGCGCGTCGCTCAACTCGTCTCACGCGCTCGTCGCCGCCCTCGCGGGCGCCGGGCACCCGGCGTCCGGCGTCGTCGCCTCCGACCTCGCCGACGGGCTCGCCGTGGTGCGCGCCGACCACAACATCGTCGTCTCCGAGTCGGGCCGCAGCCCTGAGCCCCTGGCGGCCGCGCGGAAGCTCCCCGCCGGGACGCGGATCGGCATCAGCAACTTCCCCGCCCAGCCGATCAGAGACGAGGTGGATGCGGTTCTCGGCCTGGGCGGGTTCCCCGACTCGCCGGTGTACACCAGCGGCTTCACGGCGACCATCCTGGCCTACGCCCTGCTCCTCGACCATGTCGGGGTGTACGAGGGCGCGGCCGAGGCTGACCGCATCCCGGGCCGGGTGGCTGACGTGCTGCGTGACTACGCCGAGGCGGCCGCGACGATCGGGCGCGTGCTCGCCACGGCGAAGACCATCGACGTCGTGGGGCGCGGTGCGTCGCTGACCGCCGCCGCCGAGCTGTCGCTGATGGTCCGGGAGGGGCTCCGCACGCCGAGCGCCGCCTTCGAGACGTTCCAGTACCTGCACGGGCCGATGGAGGTGCTGTCGGACGACGACGCCCTCGTGATCTTCGGCGACGGCCGGGAGGCGAGCATCCCGTCGTCGGTTCTCGATGCCGGCGTGCCCGTCGTGTTGGTGACGGCGGCCGATCCCGCGACGATCCCGGCCGCCGGGCACGCGAACCTCACCGTCGTCCCGCTGCCCGCGGGCCTCGGGGTGTTCGAGCGCGCGATCGTCGAGACGGTGGTCGCTCAGCTGGCGATCGCCGCGGCTATCGAGCACAAGCCGTACCCGCTGGAGGAGTTCCTGTACCACCAGGACGACACCAAGCTGCCGGTGCGGTGACGGCCGATCCTCGCGCGTCTTGCCACGAACCGGGCCGCGCCGCAAGGCCCGCCCGGCGACGTTGACGAGACGCCCGGACCGGAGTCAGATGAAGGCATGATAGCTCTCATCATTATTCTGCTGGTGATCTGGGCGGTGCTCGCCATCCTCGGGTTCGCCATCAAGGGCCTGCTCTGGCTGGCGATCCTCGGACTGGTGTTCTTCGTCATCACCGCGATCGTCGGGTGGCTCAGACGAGGTGCGAGCCGGACCTGATCCCGTCTCCCGACCGCGAAGCGGCGGCCGTGCCCTCCGGCGCGGCCGCCGCTTCCGTTTGTGTGGCGCGCGGGCCGGGTCAGGGCTGTTCTTCGTCGAGGAGGGCGTCGTTCTGGAGGGTGCCGGCGGTCTCGTCGTCGGCGGGGAGCTCGTTCTCGCCGTCCAGTGCGCCGCCGGCAGGTGCCCGGCCTGCCGCCGTGGGCTGGTCGTGCACCGGGGTGTCGGTGGGCGCCGGGGCGCCCTGCGGCTGGCCGGGGGCGGTCGCGTCGGCGGTCGCGTCATCGCTGGGGGTCAGTTCATCGGTCATGCCACCAGCCAGCGCCGCACCCATCCCGGGCGGCAAGGGGTTGACACCCTCCTGATCGAGCAGCGCGGCCGATGGATCCGATCTGCAGGGGATGTTGGACAGCGACGGTCCGCGTCCGCGAATCTGGATGCATGGCCTACGTTGCGAACCCCTCCCGCTATGACGACATGATCTACCGCCGCACCGGGCGCAGCGGACTCGACCTGCCCGCTCTGTCGCTCGGGCTGTGGCACAACTTCGGCGACGACCGCCCCTTCGAGACCCAGCGCGCCATCGTCCGCCGCGCCTTCGACCTGGGCATCACCCACTTCGACCTGGCCAACAACTACGGCCCGCCATACGGCGCGGCCGAGATCAACTTCGGCCGCATCCTCTCGGAGGACCTCCGGCCGTACCGCGACGAGATCGTGGTGTCGAGCAAGGCCGGGTGGGACATGTGGCCCGGCCCGTACGGCCAGGGCGGCGGAAGCCGCAAGTACATGCTGGCCAGCCTCGACCAGTCGCTGCAGCGTCTCGGCCTCGACTACGTCGACATCTTCTACTCGCACCGGCCCGACCCGTCCACGCCGCTGGAGGAGACGATGCAGGCGCTGGACACCGCCGTCCGGTCCGGCAAGGCCCTCTACGTCGGCATCTCGTCGTACGGACCGGAGGAGACCCGCCGCGCCGCCGAGATCCTGCGCGACCTCGGCACTCCCCTGCTCATCCACCAGCCGTCGTACTCGATGCTGAACCGCTGGATCGAGACCGAGGGGCTGCTCGACACCGTCGGCGAGCTGGGTGTCGGCGTCATCGGCTTCACCGCGCTTGCGCAAGGCATGCTGACCGGTAAGTACCTGAACGGCATCCCGGAGGGTTCGCGGGCGAGTGCGGGCACCTCCTTCGACTCCGACTGGCTCACCGACGACGCCGTCGCACGCCTGCGCGCGCTCAACGGGATCGCGGAGCGGCGCGGGCAGACCCTCGCGCAGCTGGCGCTCGCCTGGGCTCTGCGCGACGACCGCGTGACCTCTCTCGTCATCGGCGCCAGCAGCGTCGACCAGCTGGAGCAGAACGTCGCGGCCCTGGGCAACCTGGAGTTCTCGCCGGAGGAGCTCGCGGAGATCGACGAGCACGCCACCGACGCCGGCGTCGACCTGTGGGCGGGAGCGCGGCGCGGGGAGGTGTGATGCACTAATTGCGGCCATCCATGAGCGGCGAAATTTCGCCTGAGATATCGTGACAAGGAACACGAGTCACTCATGGAAGGCGGCAGAATGCTTGCCGTACACAGCCGCACTGGATCGAAGAGCGGCCGCGAGCGGAGGCGCCCGGCCGCGGGCGGTCGGCTTGCGCTGCTCAGAGTGTCGCGCGCGCGGCTGCCGGGCGCTCTCAGTCTTGTTGCCGTCGGGCTCCTCCTGACGGCTTGCTCGTTGTCCTACGAGGGCGCGAAAGGGCAGGCAAACGGGCGAGCGAATCAGAAGCAGGCGGCTCTCACCTTCCTGAGCGACTATCCCAACCCCGCCGTCGAGTCGATCACGTTCACCCAAGAGGGCAGTGTCGGCGGTGCTGGATTTTGGGCGGCCAACGCGATCGTGACAATCGACGGCAGAACCTACGACGCCATCCTCGGCCCCGACCGTCGCGCATCCTCGTCGAATCCACTGCCGCGGTTCGATCCGGATGCTCCCGCTCCGACAGACGTGACCGTCAACTACAGCGATGACACATCCGAGGTCGTTCTGTGACCAGTTACCAGGCGACGACTATGGCCGTGGGGGCGCGACGTTCACCCCGCAACAGTCAACGCCCCCGACTCTTGATGAGCCGGGGTCTCACTGCGGCGATCGTTCTTGCGTTGACGTCGTGCTCGATATTCGGAGAAAGCGCAACGACTCGAGAGGCGACAAGAGCGACGAATCTCGCGAACCAGGGGACGGTCGCCCTGGCACTGCTCGCCACTCACCCGGGGGTGGAAGCGATCACGTTCACCCAGGACGGTGCGGTCGGCGGCGGCGGTTCGTGGGCGGTCAACGCGGTCGTGACGATCGACTGCCTGGAATACCAGGAAATCCTCGGGCTCGAGAAGTGGTCGTACGGCGGCGAACCAATGCCGACGGTGAAGCGATCAGGGACGTCGGCCTCCGTTGCCATCACATATAGCGACGGAAGCGCGGAGGTATTGCGGTGACCGCCGATGAAGTCACAAGCGGAGTGCTGACATACGACAAGGGAGCGGGGGCCCGGTGACTCAGCTACGAAGACAAGCGCTTTTCGAGAAGGTGTGACCTTGAGAACTCATATCCGAAGGAAGAATCCACCTCGAAACGATCAACGCAGGCGCCTACTCACGAGCGTGAGTGTGGCCGTAGCAGTCGTTTTCGCATTGACGTCGTGCTCGTTATTTGGAGGAAGTGCAATGAACCAGCAGGCTTCGACAGCGACGAACCTTGCGAATCAGAAGGAGGCGGCGCTCAAATTCATCAGTCACCGACCCGAGACGCAACGGATTGAATTCACCGAAGAGGGCGGCTTTTCTGGTGCGGGCTACTGGTCGGCCTATGCGATCGTCACCATAGCGGGCAACAACTATCAAGAAGACCTCGGGCTACAGATGGTAGGAGGCGACCCGCTCCCCGCTCCGGACCCCGAGTCGACGCCCTCGCCGGTCCCTGTCACCTACAGCGACGGCTCTTCGGAGGTCTTGGGATGACAACGCCGGAAAGGTCAGCTGCCATCGCGGACGCGGCATACAACGCGGATCTCCTATGGACCAACCCGCCATTCGCTTCAGGGCAAACGAGTACCAAGAGTCGGCGCTCGCGCCTGTTCTTGAGCGTGAGTGTGGCCGTAGCAGTCGTTTTCGCATTGACGTCATGCTCGATATTCGGAGGAAGTGTAATGAACCAGCAGGCTTCGACCGCGACCAACCTCGCGAATCAGAAGAAGGCAGCGCTCCTGTTCATCAGTGGCCGACCCGAAACGGAACGCATCAGGTACACCCAAGAAGGCAGCTTCAACGGAGCGGGTTCATGGTCGGCGTACGCGACCGTCACAATCGCGGGCAAAGATTACCGAGAGGATCTGGGACTGACTCTGGTGGGAGGGGATCCGCTGCCACCCCCGGACCCGCACGCAACACCCTCTCCAGTCCCCATCACCTACAGCGACGGCACATCGGAGGTGCTCGAGTGACGACGGCGGAAGATTCGGCTGCGATCGCGGAGGCGGCTTACCGCGCAGACCCCTTGTGGACAGACTCGCCCTATGCCACAGGTAAGCGCTTCAGCCCTCCGGCCAGACCTGAGAGGGAATTCGAGGTTGTCCCGCCGCCGCCGGTGAGCGACCCGGTCACCGGGTTTCAGGCGATGACCGTGGTTCCCGTGGTGAACGGCAAGCCGGACTACTCGCAGGTGTACATCTCCTACGCCGGGACCAACCCGGGTCATCGCGCCGACATCGGCGCGGATGCTCAGCTGGTGATCGGTGGTCAGATCGCGTCGGGTACGCAGGCCACGCAGGCGATCGAATATGCCCAGAAGGTACGCGCACAGCTCGGCAAAGCGCATCCCGAAGCCACCTTCGAGACCGTGGGACATTCGCTCGGCGGGTATCTGGCGCTGTTTGTGGCGGCCGAGCTGCACTTGTCGTCCACGACGTTCAACGGCCCGGACCCCTGGGACCATCTGTCGCCGCAGGCGAAGGCCTGGGTTCTGAAGAAGATCGCCGAAGGCAAGAACCCTCTCCGTAATTTCATCAACGAATGGGACGTGGTCGGGAACTCCATCGCCAACGGCACGGGCTCCGCAATCTACGTCAAGAGCATCAAAGGGCTCGGGTTCCCCGACTACCACAACATCTCCACCGGGTTCTCCTTCGACGCGACGTCCGGTGAGGTGATCGGCGCCGGTGTTTCGGGACGAGACTTCGTCGAGATCAGCGAGAACGTGCTGTTCGCCTTACCCGTGGATCTCCGTCACCCCCTAGCGCTGGCGATGGCCGGAACCATGAGCCTGCTCCGAGATCCGTACATCGGTGGGGTCCATGGCATGGCGGTCTCCGGAGTGATGGTGCTCGTCGACACGCTCGCCGCCACAGCCCTCGCCTCCGAGTTCATCCACATGCAGGCTCCGCTCAACAACATCAAAGCGCTGAACCTCGGCCTCGCCGCTCAGATGGAGGTCGGTCTGCGCGAGGCGAAGGACGCCGTGGCGATGATCCCGTTCCTCCGAGAGAGCGACATCGAGAACTGTGTCGCCACCCACCGGCTGCAGGTGCAGAACAACATCGACGAGCACGCCGTCGACACCGCGAACCAGCGGGTGGACGACCACCTCACCCTGCTGGGCCAACTGGCGGCCGGCATCGGGTCTGCCGTCGAGAACGCGTACGCACAAGACGCCCAGTGGGCACGGAGCTACTTCGGGCACTAGGCCCCCGGAAAGGAAGACGTGATGTACCAAATGGATTGGAACAGCGCCGATCTCGCCGGCGCGAACCTCGGCGACCTGATCGGAGGGCTGGCGAGCGGCATCCAGGACGTCGTGGAAGGCATCCAGGGCGGCATCGACGCGCTCGTCAACGATGCCGCCGTGCGCCTGCTGAACGCGGTCCTGCCGCTCATGGTCCACGGGAGGTACACCGCCATCCGGGCTGCCGGCTGGGTCGGGGTCGAAGCGAGCACGGTGGAGCTCGCCGGGCGCGCCGCGGGCGTGACGGTCAGCAACGCCGCGCTGGCAGGACTCGTCGCCAAGAAGGTCGAAGAAGGTGTCGGCCGGATCACCTCCGAGCTCGACTACGCCCACGGAGTGAACAGCATCGCATGACCGACCACAGGACGCTCGGCGAGCTCGAGCAGGCACACGACGACGCGATCCGCACAGCCCGGGAGCGGGTACAACAGGCCGAGGACTACGTGACGAACTACCGCATGCAGATGAACCGCATGCAGGAAGACTTCTACAACCTCGCCACCCAGCAGGGCGTCGTCCACGATCCGGGGTTCCGTGAGGAGTTCCAACGGGTCTCCGACGGATTCGAAGAGAACGTGCGAGAAGCCGCGCGCGTGATCGCCGGCTTCGAAGAAGAACTCGACGAGTTGTCGGCACAGCACACCCGCGAACGCGAAGACTTCCTCCAGAACCGGCGGGACGACGTCGACAACGGTCGGCGCTGAACAGAGCGATTACCACCGCATCCCACCCCCGTCATCCCCTGCCCACCCGTTCCCGGAGGGCCTAGCGTCTTCAGCGAGCACGCTGGATGTGCTGGCGGCGCCCCCGAGGCGTCCGACGTTTCCCGGCGTGTGTGGGGCGGACCCCGGGCGCCCGGCGTGAGCTGCTGGAACGCCCGGGGTCCGGTACTGCACGTATCCGGGAGGGGCCGGCTATGAGTTTCCGAAGTGCTCGCCCGGGGTTCGCCCAGCGTTGTCTGCTTATCTGGGCGGGGTACTCGTCCGGCGATTAGAAGCTGTAGATATGACCGTCCTCGTCGAACCGGATCTCCGCGCCGGCCAGCCGCTGCGCGCGGTCCGGCCGTGGACGATCGCGGTCGCCGCGGGCCTCGTCGCGACCATCCTGTGCGCCGCGTTCAGCTGGGTGCCGTCGCTGTGGGGCGACGAAGCGGCCACCCTGCTCTCGGCGAAACGCCCGCTCGGGAGCCTGTTCGGGATGCTGCTGCACGTAGATGCGGTGCACGGCGTCTACTACCTCTTCATGCACGGCTGGATCCGGTTGGCCGGCGAGAGCGCGTTCGCCCTGCGGTTGCCGAGCGCGCTCGCGGTCGGCGCCGCGGTTGCGGCGGTGACGCTGCTCGCCGGGCGCCGGGGCGGAGCACGGGCCGCGGTGGTCGCCGGCGTCGTCGCCTGCGTGCTCCCGCGGCTCACCTACGCCGGCGAAGAGGCGCGTTCGTACGCGTTCGCGGCCGCGGCAGCCGCCTGGCTCACCTTCCTGCTGGTGTGGCTGGTCGACGGCGGCGGCCGACGGCTCGCGCCCGGCGCGCGACGGCTCGCGTGGCTGCTGTACGCGGTCGCAACGGCGGCCGCGGCGTACCTCTTCCTCTATTCGGTGACACTCCTCGTGGCGCACGCCGCCATCCTGCTGTTCGCCCGCGCCCCCCGGGCCACGCTGCGGAGGTGGGCCGTCTCCGCCGGCGCGGCCTTGCTCTCCGTCGCACCGCTGGCGGTCGTCGCGTACCTCGAGCGCGGGCAGATCGCCTACCTCAGCGGTGCGCCGGAGGAGGCGTCCTCCTGGTACTTCTTCCTCTGGTTCGGGATGCCGTGGGTCGCGGTGGCCGCGTGGCCGCTCATCGGGCTCGCCCTGTGGCCCGCCTGGCGCGCGTGGCGGTTACGCACCTCCGGCGCCGCGCTCCCGCTCCCGCCCGGACCCCGCGCTGTGTCGACCCGACTCGTCGGCGCGACCTGGCTCTTCCTGCCGACCGGCGCGATGCTGCTCGTGAACCTGGCGTTCCCGATGTACACCGGGCGCTACTCCACCTTCGCCGCACCCGCGGCCGCGCTCCTGGTGGCCGAGGGCATCCTCGTGCTCGGCCGGATGCTCGGGCGGGATGCGCGGCGGACGGTCGCGGTGACGGCGGGCGCCACGATCGCCTTTGCGGTGTTGTGCGCGCCGGTCTACGCCCTCCAGCGCGGGCCGTACGCCAAGAACGACAGCGACTGGGCGGAGGTCAGTGCGGCGATGGCCGCGAACGCGGGGCCGGGCGACGCCGTCGTGTTCGACGAGTCGGCCAAGCCGTCCCAGCGGCCCCGCCTGGCGATGCGCACCTACCCCGACGGCTTCCGCGGCCTCAAGGATCTGACGCTCCACGTGCCGTACGACCGCAACACCTGGTGGGCGGACCGCGCCTACTCGGTCGACCAGGCGGCGAAGCGCGGCCGGTTCGACGGCGTCGAACGGGTGTGGCTGATCGAGGTGGACATCGAAGGCGTCGAAGACACCTGGGGGCTGGGCGAATTGGAGTCGCTCGGCTTCGCAGAGACCGGACGCCGGATCGAGACGCACCGGAGCGCGATCATCGAGCTGACCCGGTAGCGCCCGCTCCGCCGTCCTCCTCCGCGGCAGCGCGAACGCGCGCGTGCCACTCCTCCCAGAACAGCCTCCACCCGGCGGCATCCGCGGCGTCCGAAGGCGCGGCCCGGGGCACGGAGCGGGAGTACACCGCCTCCACCTGCCCCACGAACGCGAGGACCGCCTCACGCCAGCGCGAACGGGTCAGTGCGGCCGTGCGGCCCTCGCGGGCGAGGGTGACCGTCTCGCCGGCCGTCGTCACCGACACGTCCACACCGGAGGGGCAGCCGAGGACGATGCAGCGGCCGGCGCTCTCGAACACGGTGTGTCCACAGCAGGGGAAGAGGAAGTTCCCGTCGGTGAGAGCATCTCCGGCACGGTGATCATCGCCGAGGGTGCGCAGCAGATACAGCCCCGCGGCCGACAGCGTGAACTCGCCATCGGACGGGTCCACGAGCGTCTGGTCCCCGACCGTCAACGACACCGTGCCGTGGACGCACTGATCGGAGCCGTCGTCCGGCCGGCCCGGGAGCCAGCCCGCCTCCACCGCCCGCAGTTCCCCCATCGCCCGCATCTCCTCCATCGACCTAGGCCGCGTCGACCGGCTGGATGAGCTGCGGCCCGTCGTCGGACGTCTTGAACGGCGCGACCTGGTCGAAGTGCAGCGTCTCCGCCTCGGCGACCCCCGCACGGACCGCTTCGTCGACGAGCGCCTGGTCGCCGACGATCGACGGGTCGATCCAGTGCTGCCACATCTCCTCGGGGAGGATGACGGGGTTGCGGTCGTGGATGTCGGCGAGCGTCTGCACGGCGTCCGACGTGAGGATCGTGGCCGTCAGCACCCAGCGGTCGGGGTCGTCGTCGGCCTTGCTGTGGTCGCGCCACCAGGAGTACAGCCCCGCGAAGCCCATCAGACGGCCTTCCGGGTAGCGGATGAAGAACGGAGTCTTGCTGCCCTTCGGCCCCTGCCACTCGTAGTAGCCGCGCGCCAGGACGATCGCGCGGTGCGACTGCACCGGCTTCTTCCACGTCGACTTCTCGGCGATCTCCTCCGCCCGGGCGTTGAACGTCGGGAACTTGAGCTTCAGGGTGTCGGACCAGGACGGCACGAGCGACCAGTGTGCGCGCTCGAACCGCAGCTCCCGAGTCTTCGGGGAATCGATGAGGACGGGGATGTCGTCGGTCGGCGCGATGTTGTAGTCGGCCTCCCAGTTCGCCGTCCACTCCTCGGGCCGGCGACCGGTCGCCTCCACGAATTCCGTGATCTCGGCGTTGACCTTGTCGTCCATCGCGAACCTGCCGCACATGCCGCCAGCTTAGGCGCGACGACCGACATGTGACCCGAAAGGATGTTCGCCGACCGAAGTTGAGGAATTTTCACCCCCAAAAGCGGGTGACGCGAAGCTGAGAAAACGATGTATTCTCACTTTTGTGGATAGGTGAGGAACAGTCACTTAACGGTACCCGAACTCCGATCGTCCACACCACCCGAAGATGCACCAACCCGACCCGCAGGTGACAAACGTGTACCCGATTTCGCCACGCCGAGCGCTTCCCGCACTCAACCCCATCCGAACGGGGAGCGCTCGGCGCGCGCGATTCCACGACCGTCACCCCCTGAGCGGAGTCGGCGGCGGTGAAGCCGTTCGAGACCACGGTTTCCCCCCAGCCGCCGTCGGCTCCCCGGTGGGCCGTCTCGTGGAGGTCCTGGCATGACTGTCATCCGCCCGCGCCTCCACGCGCCGGTCGCCCCCAGCGCGCTGCGCGGACTGAGCTCCGAGCGCAACTGGGCCCGTCTCTACCGCTACCGTCTGCTCGCCACCGACACGACCATCATCCTGGTCGCCACGATCGGCGCGGTCTTCGTGCGCTTCGGCTTCGACGACGCGGCGGCGCCGACGTCGGTGTTCCACATCGACTACCTCTACCTGTCGCTGATCATCGCCGCGACCTGGCTCTTCACGCTCTCCGTCTACCACACGCGCGACGCGCGGGTCGTCGGGCTCGGCGTCGCCGAATACCGCCGCGTCGTCTCCGCGACCGCGACGACCTTCGGCCTGCTGGCCATCCTCTTTCTCGTCGCCAAGGTCGACATCGCGCGCGGCTACTTCATCGTCGCGCTGCCCGCCGGCCTCGCCGGCGTCCTGTTCTCGCGCTGGCTGTGGCGCCACTGGCTCATCCGCCAGCGCATCTTCGACCACTACCTCTCGCGTGCGCTCGTGGTCGGGCGCTTCGACGACGTCGACTACGTCGTCCGCCAGATCCACCAGAAGTCGGGAGCGGCCTACAACGTCGTGGGTGCCGCTCTCGACACAGGAAAGCGCAAGGGGGCGAAGAAGGACGCCGAGATGCGGCGCCGGATCGCCGGCCCCGAGCGTGAGGTACCGATCGTCTCCGACCTGTCGGGGGTCGCAGACGCTGCGGCGCGGCTGGGCGCGGACACGGTGATCGTGGCCGGCCGCGCCCTCAGCAGCGGGGACTTCGTCCGCAAGCTGGCGTGGAAGCTGGAGGGCACGGCAACTGAGCTGGTGCTCGCCTCGCCGCTCACCGATGTCGCGGGTCCGCGCATCCACTTCCGTCCCGTCGAGGGCCTTCCGCTCATCCACGTGGAGATCCCGCAGTTCGAGGGCGGCAAGCACGTGCTGAAGCGCGCCTTCGACTTCTTCGCCTCCGGCCTCGCGCTGTTGCTGCTCTCGCCGCTCTTCCTGGCGATCGCCCTGCTGGTGAAGCTCGACGACAACGGGCCGGTCATCTTCGCGCAGGAGCGCGTCGGCCGCAACGGCGAGCGCTTCACGATGTACAAGTTCCGCTCCATGGTCACCGACGCCGAGGCGCGCCTCGCCGCCCTGCAGGAGAAGAACGACGGCCAGGGACTGCTCTTCAAGATGAAGAACGACCCCCGCGTGACCCGCGTCGGCCACTACCTGCGCAAGTTCTCGCTCGACGAGCTTCCGCAGCTGGTCAACGTCTTCCTCGGCGACATGAGCCTGGTGGGCCCGCGTCCGCCGCTGCCCGCCGAAGTCGCGGGCTACGAGAACCACGTCCACCGCCGCCTCTACATCAAGCCGGGACTCACCGGGATGTGGCAGGTGAACGGTCGATCCGATCTCTCCTGGGAGGAGAGCGTCCGCCTGGACCTCTACTACGTGGAGAACTGGTCGCTGACCGGCGACCTCGTCATCATGTGGCGCACCGTGAAGGTGCTGACACATCCCGTGGGGGCGTACTGATGCGCCCTCACGCCCAACCTCCTCGCTCCCTCCCCCGACCGAAAGACACCGAGGTTGTCATGAGCACAACACAACGCCCACGCTCTCGCTCACTGGGCATCCTGACCGCCGTCCTCACGGCGATCGGCCTGGTCTTCGGCGGACTCGCCATCGCGCAGCCCGCCGCAGCGGACACGGCCCCACCCGACCCGACGAACCCGGCGACGCCGATCACCGTCAGCGACGACGTGCTCCCGACGCCGCAGATCAACGGCGTCGCATGGGCGCAGACGGTCGTGGGCAACACGGTCTACGTTGCGGGCAAGTTCACCTCCGCCCGTCCGGCAGGGTCGCCGGCCGGGACGAACGAGGTTCCCCGCAACAACCTCCTCGCGTACGACATCACCACGGGCGCGCTCCTCCCGTTCGCGCCGAACCTGAACGCGCAGGCGCTGGGCATCACTGCATCGCCTGACGGCAGCCGCATCTACGTGGTGGGCGACTTCACCTCGATCGACGGCAAGGGCTACTACCGCCTGGCCGCGTTCTCCACCGCGACGAACACGATCATCAGCGCGTTCAAGCCGATCATGGAGTCGCAGACGCGCGCTGTCGCGGCGTCCAACACGGTGGTCTACACCGGCGGCGACGCATCCACCATCAACGGCGTCGCCCGTGCGTACGTCGGAGCGGTGAGCGCCACCGACGGATCGACCCTCAACTGGCAGGCCAACGCGGACGCCCCGGTGGATGCGCTGACGCTGACCAAGGACGGCTCCAAGCTGATCGTCGGCGGCCGCTTCCAGAACATCGGCGGCGTCGCCAACTACGGCCTCGCCGCGGTGGACGCCAGCACCGCCGCCATCCTCCCGTTCGCTGCGAACCAGACGGTGCGCAACGCGGGAACCCAGGCGAGCATCACCGCCCTCTACGCCACAAGCGACCGGATCTACGGCTCCGGTTACGTCTTCGGCCAGGGCGGCAACCTCGAGGGCAGCTTCTCGGCCGACCCGAACACCGGGTCGATCAACTGGGTCGAGGACTGCCACGGTGACACGTACTCCATCTACCCGCAGGGCGACAACGGTCCGCTCTACGTCGCCGGCCACCCGCACTACTGCGGCAACATCGGCGGCTTCCCGCAGACCAGCCCGCAGTGGACGTTCTACAACTCGATCGCGTTCAGCAAGGCCGCGACCGGCACGATCACCGCTGACCCGTACGGCTACTACAACTGGGCCGGCACGCCGTCCCCGTCGCTGCTCGACTGGTTCCCGAAGTGGACCGTCGGCACCTTCACCGGTCAGAGCCAGGCCACCTGGAGCGTCTCGGGCAACAGCAAGTACGTCGTCTACGGCGGCGAGTTCCCGACCGTGAACGGCATCGCGCAGCAGGGCCTCGCCCGCTTCGCCGTCCCGTCGTCCGCACCGAACAAGGTCGGCCCGCAGGGCATCCCGCTGACACCGACGGCAGCGTCGTTCAACGCCGGAGAGGTGCGCGTCAGCTTCGCCGCCACCTACGACATGGACAACGGCTACCTGACGTACAAGGTCTACCGTGACGCGGGCACCACGCCCGTCTACCAGACGACCGTGCGCTCGAACTTCTACACGCGGCCGATGATCGGATTCACCGACAAGGGCCTCACGCCCGGCAGTCACCCGATCTACCACGTGAAGGTCTACGACCCGTTCAACAACACCACATCGCGTGACACCAACGCGGTCACGGTCGCCGCCACCAACAGCGGCGGACCCTACGCCGACTCGGTGACGCAGGCGGGCGCCTCCGCCTACTGGCCGCTGGATGAGGCGAGCGGCACCACCGCGTTCGACCACATCGGCTTCAACGACCTGCAGGAGACCGCGATCACCCAGGGCGCCGCGGGACCGATCTCCGGAGTCACGGCGAGCACGTTCAACGGCAGCACCAGTCTGGCCGTGACGCCCACCGCGATCACCGGACCGGACACGTTCACCGTCTCGGCCTGGTTCAACACCACATCCACCAGCGGCGGCAAGATCATCGGGTTCGGCAACGCCAACACGGGCACCTCCGGCAGCTACGACCGTCACGTCTACATGGACAACAGCGGACGCATCTACTTCGGCGTCTACCCGGGATCGGTCCAGACGCTGAACAGTGCCGCCGGCCTCAACGACGGGCAGTGGCACCAGGTGACCGCCTCCCTCGGCGCCAACGGCATGCGGCTGTACATCGACGGCAAGCTGGCCGGCTCCCGCACCGACGTCACCAGCGGCCAGGGCTACACCGGCTACTGGCGGGTCGGCGGAGACAACATCGGAGGCTGGCCCAGCCAGCCGGCGAGCAACTTCTTCGCCGGCAGCATCGGGCAGGTCGCGATCTACCCGACCGTGCTGGACCGCACCACCGTGGTGAACCAGTACGTCGCCTCCGGACGCCCGTCGCCCCTGGCGCCGGCGCCGGCGGACGCCTACGGCGCCGCGGTGTACAACGGCAACCCCGACATCTTCTGGCGTCTCGACGAGACCAGCGGATCGACGGCCAACAGTGCCGACGCCTACACGAACAACGGCACGTACTCCGGCACGGCCACCACGAAGAACCAGTCCGGTGTCCTCCCGGGCACCGCGGACAAGGCGGTGAAGTTCAACACGAACATCAACGGTTCGAACGGCGGCATCGTCACCAGCAACCAGCAGTTCGCGAACCCCACCACCTACACCGAGGAGGTCTGGTTCAAGACCAGCACCACCAAGGGCGGGAAGCTGATCGGGTTCGGCGATGCCAAGACCGGACTGTCGAGCAACTACGACCGTCACGTCTACATGCAGGATGACGGCCGGATCGTGTTCGGCACCTGGACCGGCCAGGCGAACACCATCACCACCCCGAATCCGCTGAACAACAACCAGTGGCACCAGGTGGTCGCCTCGCAGGGCGCCGACGGCATGAAGCTGTACATCGACGGCCAGCTCGTGGGCACCAACCCGCAGACGGGCGCGCAGGCCTACAACGGATACTGGCGCATCGGCGGCGACAACACCTGGGGTTCCACCGGCCCGTACTTCAACGGAACGCTCGATGAGGCCGCGGTGTACTCCACGGTCCTGTCGGCTCAGGATGTGGCCAACCACTACAGCCTGGCCACGACCGGCACCCTGCCGAACCAGACCCCGGTGGCCTCGTTCACCCAGAGCACCTCGGTGCTGACGGTGAACGTGGATGCGTCGGCGTCGTCCGACCCGGACGGCACCATCGCCTCCTACGTCTGGGACTTCGGTGACGGCTCGACCGGCACGGGAGCGACCGCGTCGCACACCTACAGCGGAACCGGCGTCTACGCCGTGACGCTCACGGTGACCGACAACCAGGGCGCGACCAACGCGACGACGCAGAACGTCGGCGTCACCGCACCGCCGCCGAACCAGCCCCCGGTGGCCGCCTTCACCTCGAACGCGACCTTCCTGAACGCTTCGTTCGACGCATCCGGCTCGTCCGACCCGGACGGCACCATCGCATCCTACGCCTGGGACTTCGGAGACGGAGCGACGGGGACCGGCGCGACCGCGACCCACGCCTATGCCGCCGCAGGCACCTTCACGGTGAAGCTGACGGTGACGGACGACAAGGGAACGCCGACGAGCGTCCAGCACGACATCACCGTGCAGGCTCCGCCGCCGAACCAGCCGCCCGCGGCCGCGTTCACCTCGTCGGTGACCAACCTGTCGGCAGCGTTCGACGGCTCGGGCTCGACCGACTCGGACGGCACCATCGCCTCCTACGCCTGGGACTTCGGAGACGGAGCGACGGGAACCGGTGCGACGACGACCCACGCCTACGCAGCGGCCGGCACGTTCACCGTGACCCTGACGGTGACGGACGACAAGGGTGCGACCAACCAGGTCCAGCACCAGGTCACCACCACCGTCCCGCCGAACCAGCTGCCGACCGCCTCCTTCACGGCGACGGCCAGCAACCTGCAGGTGTCGGTGAACGGCAGCGCATCGGCCGACCCGGACGGCACCATCGCCTCGTACGCCTGGGCGTACGGTGACGGCGCCACCGGCACCGGAGCCACCGACAGCCACACCTACGCGGCGGCCGGCACCTACACGATCACGCTCACGGTGACGGACAACCGCGGAGGGACCGCCACGGCCACCAAGACCGTGACGGCCACCGCGCCGGCGCCCAACGCGATCGCTCAGGACGGCTTCGAGCGGACGACGGCCAACGGATGGGGCACCGCCGACATCGGCGGGGCGTGGACGCTCTCGGGCGGCGCGACCAGCTTCAACACCACCAACGGCCTCGGCCAGCAGGTGGCGGCAGCGGGAACCACCAAGACGGCACTTCTCAACTCGGTCACCTCGACCCGGTCGGATGTCACGGTCACCATCTCCGCCGACAAGGCGGCGACCGGCGGCGGCATCTACTACTCGGCGATCGGCCGCATGGTCGGATCGACGGACTACGAGGGCCGTGTCTGGGTGAAGGCGGGAGGCGCCGTGCAGCTTCAGCTGCTGCAGGGCTCCACCACCCTCCAGGCCGCGAACATCACCGGGCTGACCGCTCTCGCGGGCGACCAGCTCAAGGTGCGGGTCCAGGTGTTCGGCACCTCGCCGACCACCATCCGCGCCAAGGTGTGGGCCGCAGGCGGAACCGAGCCAGCGAACTGGATGCTCAGCGCCACCGACACGACCGCCGCCCTCCAGGTGGCCGGTACGACCGGGCTGCGCACCTACGTCTCGGGCACCGCGACCGACATCCCCGTCACCACCCGGTTCGACAACTTCGCGGTGGTTCCGGTCCCGTGAGCGCAGCGAGCAGAGCTCGCCGCACCATCCTCGTGGCGCACCCCGGTTCGGAGCTTTACGGCTCCGACCGGGTGCTCCTCGAGTCCGTGAGCGGGCTGGTCGACGACGGCTGGGACGTCGTGGTGGCGGTCCCCGGTGACGGCCCCCTCGTCTCCGAACTGCGGCGGAGGGGCGCACGGGTGGAGCTGTGCGCCTCGCCCGTCCTCCGCAAGAGCGTCCTGCGGCCGCGGGGCTTCCTCCGCTTCGCTGCCACGACGGTGCGCGGCATCCGATCCGGCTCCGCGCTGCTCCGCCGTGAGCGGCCGGCGGCGGTGTACGTGAACACGGTCACCATCCCGTTGTGGATCGGGCTCGCCCGGCTGGCCCGCGTGCCGGTCGTCGCGCACGTCCACGAGGGCGAGGCCGCCGCATCCCGCCTGGTGAAGCGCGTCCTCTCGGCGCCGCTGCTGCTGGCGGGGAGCGTCATCGCGAACAGCCGCTTCAGCGTCGGCGTGCTCGAGAGCGCCTTCCCCGCTCTCGGCCGCCGCACCCACATCGTCTACAACGCCGTGCCGGGTCCCGAGACCCGCAGCCCGGCCCGTCCGGAGCTCGACGGCGACCTCCGGGTCACGTACATCGGGCGTCTCTCTCCCCGCAAGGGCGTCGACGTCGCCATCGACGCGATCGCCGAGCTCGACGCCCGCGGGATCCCCGCCCGCCTCGACCTCGTCGGCGCGGTCTTCCCCGGCTACGAGTGGTACGAGCGCGACCTGCGCGACAAGGTGGAGGCCAAGCGCCTCCAGTCGCGCGTCTCCTTCCGCGGCTTTCAGCCGTCCGTCTGGGACTTCCTGAGCACGGGTGATGTCGTCCTCGTGCCGTCGGTCGCCGACGAGCCGTTCGGCAACACGGCGGTCGAGGGCATCCTGAGCGGACGTCCGGTGATCGCCAGCGCGACCAGCGGGCTCCTGGAGGCGACCGACGGCTACCGCACCACGGTCACCGTCGAGCCGGGCGACGCGACGTCGCTGGCCGACGCGCTCGAGCGCACCATCGCCGAGTGGGAGACGTCGGCGCCGCTCCTCGACGACGACGCCGAGACCGCTCGGCGCAAGCACAGCCCGGAGTCGTACCGCCGCCGCATCGCGGAGCTCGTCCGGGCCGTCGCCCGGCACTGATCACGCGTCGCGCCGATCAGGCGTAGCGCCGATCAGGCGTCGCGCCGATCAGGCGTAGCGCCGATCAGGCGTAGCGCCGATCAGGCGTAGCGCCGATCACGCGCAGCGCCAATCACGCGCAGCGCCGATCACGCGCAGCGCCGATCACCTGCAGCGCCGATCAGGCACTCGGCCGATCAGGCGCTCGGCCGATCAGCCGCGACCGGCAGGGAGCGCATCCGGCTCCGGCTGCGGCACACGCGTCGGCCGGCCGAGCACGAGCGGCCTGCTGGCATCCGGCGCGAGCTGCGTCGTGGCCGCGAGGCCCGCGACGAACCAGACGAAGATCGAGTACTGCGTGATCAGAGCGACCGTCGCGAACGCGGGGATCTGCGCCACGAGGGCGATCGTCGCCGGCGAAGCCTTCCCCCGCAGGACGAGCAGGATGCCGAAGGCGAGTGCGACGGCGATCGCGATCAGCACGATGATCCCGTTCGTCAGCCCGGTCAGGATGAGCTGGCTGTCGATCGAGCGGAAGTTGCCGAAGTAGAGGGAGCCGGCCGAGTTCTTCTGAGCCGAGCCTGCGACGCCCACGAGGTTCATCGTCCCGAACAGGGAGACGAGGTCGCCGCGGTAGTCCGCGCTGTCAGAGGCCTCGGCACCGGCGTCGTCGAACACGGCGGAGACCAGCGGGAAGACGATGGCCGAGGCCACGACCACGATCGTGGTGATGGCGATGCGCGCGCGACGCGAGATCGCATCCCGCATGAAGAGCACCGAGAGGGCGACGCCGAGCAGCGAGCAGATCATCCCGATCCGGCTGAACGTGTACACCGTCGCGACGAGCATCGTCAGCACCATCAGGCCGCGCACCCAGAGGCGGAACGGGGCGGCCAGGGTGATCGGGACGGCCATCGCGAGGCTCGCTCCCAGCGCGATGCTGTGCCCGAAAGCGCCCTCCGCCCGCGGCACGCCGCCGCGCTCCTGGATGGTGCCCCAGATCGAGTACAGCGAGTTGCCGGACTTGATCAGCACGAACGGGTTCCAGTGCGTCAGCCCCTCGATGATGGCGAGGACCGCGACGATCGTGAAGCAGACCGCGATGGCGCCGTGGACCCAGGCCGGGTCGACGCGCAGCGGGGCGACGCGGCCCACGATGTAGCCCGCGACGAAGTACGTGACCACGATGATCGCGGCGCCGAGGGCGATTCCCGCATTCCCGGCGAGGATGGAGGCGAGCGCCGCCACGACCACGAGCGTCATCAGCGCATCCATCCAGCTCAGCCGGAAGCGGCGGACGGGGAGAAGCGCGGCGACCACCAGCAGGGCGGCCGCGGTCGCGGGCGGCAGGTAGTAGTTGCCGTTGAAGCCGATGCCGAACCCGAGCCAGATCGGCACGAAGCACAGCACGACGATCCAGGTGGCGACCGCCAGGCGCGGCGCGCGGCGCAGCACGAGGAAGCCGAGCACGGCGACACCCAGCGCGACGGCCAGCAGGAGCAGCCGGTCGACGAGCGCGCCGCTGAGGAAGCTCATGGGTCAGGAGGCGCTGTGACTGCGCGCCGCGTCCGAGGGGGAATCGGGCGCGGCGGCGTTCTCGGCCGGCTCGCCCTCCGCCGCCTTGCCCTTCGCGGAGCGCTTCGCCGTGCTTCCAGCCTCCGTCGTGTCGGCAGACTCCGCTGCAGCTCCGCCACGACGACCCGGCAGGCCGAGCCGGCGCGGCGGCTGCTCCGCCATGTAGTACGCGTTGCGCTCCTTGCCCGCCGCGACGCGGTTCAGCACGATGCCGAGCACGGCTGCACCCGACTTCTGCAGCGAGTCGACGGTCTGCGCGAGCTGCTGCTTGCGCACCCGCGTGCGGTCGACGACCACGAGGGCGCCGTCCACCTGGCGGGCGAGGATGGATGCGTCGGCGACCGATCCGAGGGGCGCGGTGTCGATGACGATCACGTCGTAGCGGGCGCGCAGGCGCTCCAGGAGATCGCTCATGGCCCGCGACGAGAGCAGCTCGCTCGGGTTCGGCGGGATGGGACCGGCGGCGAGCACATCCAGGTCGCCCGCGCCCCAGCGCTGCACCACGTCCTCGAAGTCGGCGCGGCCGGCGAGAACGGACGTCAGCCCGGCGTTGCCCGACAGGGACGTGTACCCGGCGATGGCGGGGCGACGCAGGTCGGCGTCGATCAGCAGGACGCGCTGGCCGGTCTCGGAGAGGGCGAGCGCCAGGTTGGACGAGATCAGGGACTTGCCCTCCGACGGGATCGACGATGTGATCACGAACGACCGGGTCGGCGAGCCGAGCGTGACGAACTCCAGGTTCGACCGCAGCTGGCGATACGCCTCCGCCGCATTGGAGAGCGGCGCCGAGACGAGCACGGGGACGCCGTCCTTGTTCCGTTCCCGCTGGATCGACCCGACGAGCGGAGCCTTCGCGACCTCCGTCGCGGTCTCGGCGTTGTGAACGCCCGTATCGAAGGTCGCGCGCAGCACCACGATGAGGGCGCCGACGATGAGCCCCAGCAATAGGCCGGAGAGCACGTTCAGCCGCGTGTTCGGCGACGACGCGAACTTCGGGACGGCGGCGTGCTCGATCACGCGGACGGACACCGTCGCCGCGCCCTGCGCCGTCTTCGGCGCGATCTGCTCGACCGTGCTCGACAGGCTGGCCGCTACCGCGTTCGCGATGTCCGCCGCCTGGCGCGGGTTGGTGTCGGTCACGGCGAGCTCCAGGATGACCGTGTTCTGCGGCGTGCTCACCGAGATCGAGTCGGCGAGCTGGCTCGGCGTGATGGACAGGTCCAGCTGGTCGACGACCGGTGTGAGCACGACCGGCGACTCGGCCAACTGCGCGAACGACAGCATTTGGTTCTGCGTGTACGTGGACCCCTGGCTCAGGTCGTTCGCGGACCCGCCGAAATTGAGCGAGAAGTACAGCCCGGAAGTCGCGGTGTAGCTCTTGACCGCCAGTTGCGACAGGCCGAAGCCCAGCAGCGCTCCGGCGATCGTCGCGATGACGACGACGTACCAGAATCGCCGGAACGCCTGCGCGTACTGCTTGGAGCTCATCGATTCTCCCCCTCGGTCACCCGGTCGTCCGCCGCCCTCACTGGAACACCACGAGCTGGGCGCCCGCCTGGTCGCTCAGGGTCACGGTGACCGCTTTGTCGTCGTCCGCCGGCACCGTGAAGACGTACACCGCCGTCGCGGATGCTCCGGGCTGGAGGGATCCGGTGAAGGGCTTGGCGGCGGAGTCGCCGGCGACCGGTGCTGCGGGCGTCGCACTCGAACCGTAGTAGGCGTTGACGGTCGCCGTCGAGAGGGGGAATGCGCCGCCCGTCCCGTTGGTCAGGCGCAGGGTCACCTTCACGGCCGGTCCGCTGACCTCGCCGGGGCGGGTGGCGGTCGCCGTGTAGGACTCGACGGAGACGACGTTCGCGGTCAGACCGGACGGGGTCTTCACATCCTGCTTGACCTCGGCGGTCTGGGCGACGACGCCGCCGAAGCGCGCATCCATCTCGCCCTTCTTCGCCGGGGAGGCCGTCGCCGGCGACCCCTTCGGTGCGTCGGACGGCGTGGAGGTGGACGGCGCGGAGTCCGCGCTGTCCGTTGGCCGCGGCAGCTGCGTCGCCGCCGGCTTGAGCGCGTCCGGCACCGGTCCGCCCGCGGGCCGCGAGAACGAGTACACGGAGGCGATGACGATCGCGGCCACGATGGCGAGACCGCCGACAGCGGCGAGCGCGACGAGCCCGATGCGCTTGCGCGTCCAGCGGTCCTTCTGCTCCGGCGTCTGGTTCTCCGGGGTCTGGTCGTCCGGCGTGGGCAGCGGGGTGGTGTTGTCGTCCGACGTCATGGCCGGCCTCCTTCGGAACGGAGCTCGCGGAACCAGGTGACGGCTGCGGCGAACAGGAAGAGCGTCGTCGCGAGGACGATGAGGGTGTAGAGCACGAGGAAGCCGGGAAGCCAGCCGAGCAGGACGAACGAGAGGCAGAGCACCCCGTAGTCCATGGGAAGGACGAGCACCGCGCGCATCCAGGACGGACGGCCGGGCGCATCGGCGGCCAGGGAGACCCGGCCGTGCTGGCGCCGCAGTTGCTCGGTGAGGATCATCCCGAAGAACAGGACGGAGGAGATCACCGCGGAGAACAGGGGGACGACGAGCCAGGCGACCGGGACCGCGTCGTGCAGGTAGAGGCCGAGGCCGAGCGCCAGCGGCATGCTGACGACCTTCGTGGCGTCGACCATGTGGTCGAGCCACTCGCCGGCCGGGCTGCTGCGCCCGGTCAGCCGCGAGAGCTGGCCGTCGGCGCTGTCGAAGGCGTAGCCGATGAGGAGCATGAGCGCGACGCCGATGCCCAGCAGCCAGGACGGCGGGAACACGACGAGCAGGATGAGGGCCGCGAACGTCCACGCGGCGCTGATCGCCGTGACGCCGTTCGGGGTGAGTCCGGCCCGGTACGCCCAGGCCGTCAGGTACCGGCCGAGCCGGCGGTTGACGAACCGGGAGTAGGCGGGAGCGCTGCGGGCGGCCGGCTTCTGCGCGGCGGCGAGCCGGCGGAGGACGGAGCCGTAGGTCTCGCGGGTCGTCGCGCCGTCGAGCGTTCCGCCGGTCACGACTCCACCGCCTCGCCGGTGAGGCGCGGGGCGGAGCCGACGCGCTGGACGGTGAGCGGTCGCCTCGCGCGCACCTGCACGCGGTCGGCGAGGTCGCGGCAGAGGAGTTCGTACTTGTCGGCCACGTCGTCCCAGTCGTATCCGGCGGCGCGGGCGCGGGTGGCAGCTCGGCGGCCGGGGTGCCCATCGGGGTCGGCTTCCGCCGCCTCGACGACGCGGGCGACATCCCCCTCGGTGGTGAAGTACGCGCCGCTGTCGCCGAGCACCTCGCGGTTGAAGACGACGTCGTAGGCGAGCGTCGGCGCTCCGGCGCCGATCGCGCGGAGCAGCGACGGGTTCGTCCCGCCGACCGAGTGTCCGTGCAGGTAGCTGAAGGCGTTGGCGTAGAGCTGGTCGAGGAGGCGCTGGTCCCAGACCCCGCCGAGGAACCGCACGCGGTCGTCCGCGAGCTCGTGGACCCGGGCCGTGTAGGCGTCCGCGTAGGGGGCGGACCCGACGACGATCAGCGGGAGCCGCGCGCCGCTGCGGCGATACCCGTCGACGATGGTGTGGACGTGATTCTCCGGCTCGAAGCGGGCCACCAGCAGGTGGTAACCCTGCGGCTCCAGTCCGAGACCCGCCAGCAGGTCGGACTCGTCGGCCACGCGGGGAGCGCCGTAGGCGATCAGCCGGGTCGGCGTGTGGAACTCGTCGCGGTAGTAGTCCGCGATGCCCTGCGCGTCGGCGATGAGCCCGTCGGACCAGCGGACGGCCGCGGATTCGGCGAGCCGGTAGTAGCGGCGGCCCGTCCCCTTCCACTTGTCGCGCTTCCACTCGAGGCCGTCGACATGGGTGGCGACCGGGATGCGCGCGGCGCGGATCAGCGGGAGGTACGGCGAGTTGGCCGCGTTGAAGACCAGGGCGACATCCGTGCGGTGGCGGAGGAGGTGGGCGACCGAGAGGCCGGTGTGGCTCAGCGTCTCGAGCGAGCGGCGGTGCATCGCGCCTTTGTGGACGAGCTCCATCCCGCGGTACTCGTCGGGGCGCTCTCCGTCGGCCGGACGGCAGTAGACGACGACGCGGTGACCGCGCTCCGCCAGCCGGGAGCCGACCTCCTCGACGGCGGTCTCGAAGCCGCCGTACCGGGCGGGCACGCCACGCGTTCCGACCATGGCGATGCTGAGCGGTTCCCCTGATCGCCTCGCCTTGCTCTGCATCGGCTTCTCTCGTTCTCGTCGGTCGGTACGGAGAAACCCGACGACGGAAGCGTCGACCGTGACGGGCGGGCGAGAATCCGCATATCTCGGTCTTCGGTGTGCACCAGGGTCGGGTCTCTGTTGCCCTCACAGTCTATGACGAGAAATCCTCAACTGTTGCTCCCCTGTTCGGGGGACTTTCACCGGGAGCGTGTACGCCGGGAGGCCCGCAGACCGTCCCGCACCCCCCGGAACGCCGCCGCGAGCGGGGCCGCCGACCGCAGGAACTGGCGCCGCCCGCCCTGCAGCAGCACCTCGTAGGCGATCGGGATGCTGGCCCGCCGCCACCGCTTCACCGACGCGGCGTCGAGATTGCGTGCCGCGAAGACCAGGCGGTTCCGGATATTGAAGTAGTAGTACGTCGTGGACTTCGCCTCGCCGCTCGTCGCGTGGCCGTCGCCCTGCGTCCCGCCCTCGGCGTGCACCGCCGTCGCGGCCTCCACGACCTCCACGCGGCCTCCCGCGCGTCGCGCGCGGTACGACAGCTCGACGTCCTCCCAATACAGGAAGTAGCCGTCGCCGAACCCGCCGATCCGCGTCCACAGCTCCGCGCTCACCAGCAGGCACGCGCCGCTCAGCCACTCCTCGGCGTCGCGGACGCCCAGGCGCTCGCGGTTGCGGGTCGCGGTGATCCGCCCGTCGCCGAGATGCAGGTCGGAGCCGTCGAACCACACCGACCCGTCCGGCCGGAGCACGCGCGGCGCGAGCAGGACGAGCGGGTCGTCACCGGCCGCGCCGAGCAGAGCCGAGATGTCCGCCGGCTCGATCGTCGCATCCGGGTTCAGGAGCAGCAGGTGGGCGGCGCCGGCGGCGATGGCGCGCTCCGCTGCCGCGTTCATCCCGAGCCCGAAGCCCAGGTTCTCCGCCGGCTCGAGCAGGTCCCATCCCTCCGCCGCGGAGAGCCGGCGCATGGCCTCGCGCTCCGCGTCGGAGGTGCGGTTGTCGACGACGAACGTGCGCGCGCCCTCCAGCCGACGGGTCAGCGGGGCGAGGTTCTCGGCGAGCAGTCCGGAGGAGCCGTAGCCGACGACGATCACGGCCAACCCCTCGAACGCCATCCTGCTCCCCTCCTGCCGACCGCCCCCGTCCGGGCGCTGGCGTGAAGCCTATACCTGTGTGAGCATGGTGACTCCGCCACCCGATGCGAGGACCAGAACTCGATGACCGACCAGCGCCTGCCCGTGACGATCGCCGTTCCGACGTTCCATCGGCCCGAGGAACTGCGGGTGCTGCTGCCCCTGCTGAAGGCGCAGGCCGACGATCTGGATGCCGCCGGCACCACGACCACGGACGTCCTGGTGGTCGACAACGACCCCGGTGCGAGCGGACGCACGGCGGCCGAGGAGGCCGGTGTCCGGTACGTCGTCGAGCCGCAGCCCGGCATCGCGGCCGCGCGCAACCGCGCCCTCGACGAGAGCACAGGGTCGCGGCTGCTCGCCTTCATCGACGACGACGAGCACCCCCACGCCGGCTGGTTGCGCGAGCTCGTCCGGGTGTGGCGCATCTCGGAGCCGGCTCTGGTCTCCGGCCGGGTCGTCGCGGAGTTCGAGCGACCGCCCGGACGGTGGATCGAGGAGGGCCGGTTCTTCGTGCGGCGCTCCCTGCCGACGGGCACGCCGCTCCACGTCGCCGCGGCCGGCAACCTCCTGCTCGACCTCGACCAGGTGCGCGAGAGCGGCGTGCGGTTCGCGCTCGACCTCGGTCTGAGCGGCGGGGAGGACACCCTGTTCAGCCGTCAGCTCGCCCATGCCGGCTACCGGATGGTGTGGTGCAACGAGTCGGTGATCACCGACCTTGTGCCGTCCGCGCGGATCAGCCGCCGCTGGGTGCTCCGACGGGCGTGGAGTCACGGCAACTCGACCGCTGTCGTCAGCGTGCGCCTGGCGAGCGGCGCGACCGGTCGCGCCGTCGCGCGGGTCCGCGCTGCGGTCGGCGGGGCCGCGCGTGTCGTACTCGGCGTGGCCAGGACGGCACTCGGTCTGCTCCTCCGCTCCCCCGGCCACCAGGCGCGCGGATCCCGCGCCGCCTACCGCGGTGCCGGGATGGTGTGGGCGGCGTTCGGCGGCGTCTACCAGGAGTACGCGCGGACGACGCAGGGCACTCCGCAGTGAGCGTCCGCGACCGGGCGATCGCCCTCGTCCGCCGCGCCGGAGCTCCCGTGGGGTCCGTCATGCGGGTCCGCACCGAGGAGCCGGTGGTCGTCGCGACGTTCGACGACGGCCCGTCGTTCCGGACCTCCACGGTGCTGTCGGCCCTCGCGGACGCGGGCGCAACGGCGACATTCTTCGTGCTGCTGAGCCGCACCCGTCGCGATCCGGGCCTGCTCGACGACATCCTCGGCGGCGGCCACGAGCTCGCCCTGCACGGCCCCGACCACCGCCGCCTCACCACGCTGCCGCCCGACGCACTGGCCGGACGGATGCGCGACGCGCGCGCCGAGCTGGAGGACCTCGCCGGGCGCCCGATCCACTGGTTCCGGCCGCCGTACGGCGCGCAGAGTCTGCGCTCCTGGCGTGCCGTGAAGGCCGCAGGCATGGAGCCGGTGCTCTGGGGACCGACGCTGGCGGACTGGCGCGACGCCCCGCACGACGAGCGGCTCCGTCTTGCCCTGTCGGCGGAACGCGGCGCCATCATCCTCGGCCACGACGGGCACGCGGATGCGGTCGATGGCGTCGACGACGGGCCCGCCCCCACGGTCGACCACGCCACGCTGCTCCCCGAGGTCGTGGCCGGCTACGCGGCGCGCGGGCTGCGACTCACCTCGCTCGGCGCAGCGGCCGCGAACGGCCGCCTGGTGCGGGAGGCCCGGTTCAGGAGCTGACCGTCTGCTCCCGCCTGCGGCGCCGACCCCGGCCGCCGCGCACGAGGTCGATCGCCCGGCGGTACGCGGTCGCGTGCTGCGGCCCCGCGTCCGCCCACGAACGCGCGCTCAGGTCGGGCCGGCCCTCGACGCCGCGGGCGTGCTCGGCGGCGTCGCGGATCACCTCCGGCGTGAGCTCGGCGTACCGGCTCACCCACGCGGGTCCGACCTCCTCGGCGAGCGCCGCCGTCGTCTCGTTGTCGGGCACGAGCACCGGACGATCGAGCGACAGCGCGGTGAGCACCCCTCCCGAGTTGTGCATGTCGCGATAGGGCAGCACGATCAGCTCGCTGCGTCCGACCAGGTCCGCCAGCTCGGAGTCCTGCAGGAAGCTCAGCTGCACCCGGACACGCTCGTCGCGGTCGGCGAGCGCGCGGATCGTCTCGGCGAGCTCCTCGGTGGACGGCTTGCCCGCGACGGTCAGCCGCAGGTCGTCTCCTGGAACCCGGGCGAAGACCTCCAGCAGCTGCTCGACCCCCTTGTAGCGGCGGATGAGCCCGAAGTAGCCCAGCCGGCCGTGCTCGCGCGCCGGACGCGGATAGCGGCCGAACCACTCCCGGTAGTCGCCGTGCAGGATCGTCTCGTAAGCCGTGCCGTCCGGGAACGGTGTGGTGGGGTTGAGCCGGATGCGCAGCGTCGTCCGCCGGTCGAACCAGCGGAGGATGGCGCGCTCGCGCCGGGAGATGCCGTCCGGCAGGTGCAGGTTGTGGACCGTCCGCACGATCGGCGTCCGCGTCACGCGGAGCTTGAGGATGAGCACGACCGTCAGCGCCTGGCGGACAAGCGCCTTCATCCGGCTCTGCCCCGAAACCAGGATCTCGGGCCAGTGCGCGTGGAACACGTCGTACCGGCCGAGCAGCGCGCGCCGCCACGAGAACGTGCGCACCTCGAGTCCCGGCGTCGACGTGAGCGCGTCGCGCAGCATCACGATGTACGGGTTGGTGGTGGGCCGCGGATCCGGGAAGGACTGCTGGACGACGATTCGCTCGGGCTCGGTCATGGTGCGATCCACCCTAGGGGCCGTTCCGCGGTCAGAGCCAGCGCCGACCCCCAAGACTGGGTGCATTTTTGAGAATATCTCGTTATTTGGCCTCCGCCTGTCTAGACTCGCTCAGCAGAGGCCCGACACCCGACTCGAGGGCCCCGACCAGACCCCGGAGCTGCCCGTGGCCAGCGAAGCGCCAACACTTCACCACCAGCACGTCCGCCTGTACGACCAGGTGCGCAGCGTGCACCTCGAGCGCGCCCACGAGCTCGACCCTGCGGCGATCGTGTACCGCGTGAAGCGCTACGACTTCGATCCTGAGCTCGCGTCCGGTATCGAGCTGGCGCAGGCCGGCAGCATCGCGGCGGCACGGATGGCCCTCCGCAGCAGGATCACCCGGGTCGAGGTCGACGAGCCGCTCTACCTCGACTCCCTCCCCCGGACCGCCGCCGTGCTCGCCGCGCTCGGGCTCAAGCGCCTGTTCGGTGCACCACGCGCCGAAGTCGCTACGTACGCGATCGAGAACCTCGACCCCTTCGCCGCCCGCCCGCCTCGCCTCCGCAGCCGCCTGCGTCGCGCCGTCGAGCGGATGCTGAGCGCCTACGTCTGGCACCGTCTCGACACCGTCGTCTACGGGACGCCCGGCGCCCGCGACCTCTACGGCGAGACCTTCGCCCGCCGCCCCCGCCGCCAGCTGACGGTCGAAGCGCTCCCGAGCCCGTGCCGCTGCGACGCCGAGCGGACGGTCCAGCGCGACCCCGACGGCGTCGTCTTCCTCGGCGCCTTCTCGCCTCGCAAGGGATTCGGCGACGTGCTCGCCGCGTGGCCGGCCATCCGTTCCCGGCGCCCGCTGGCGACGCTGACGCTGATCGGGTCGGGCGGGATGCTCGACGAGGCACGGGCCGCGGCCGACGCCGACCCCTCGATCCGGCTCCTCGTCGATCCGCCCAGGGACGTCATCCACACCGAACTGCTGCGCGCGCACGTCCTCGTGCTGCCGTCACGACGGGTCGGCGACTGGCGCGAGCAGATCGGTCTTCCCCTGGTGGAGGCGCTCGCCCACGGCTGCGAGGTCGTCACCACGTCGGAGACCGGCATCGCCGAGTTCCTCATCGACGCCGGCCACCTCGTCCTTCCGGGGGACGCCGACGCCGCACGCATCGCCGACGGGGTGGATGCGGCGCTCGCCCGCCACCGCACCGCCGCCGACATCCGCTCCGCCCTCCCCGCCGTCGACGGCCGCATCGCCGCCGGTCGCGCCCTGTTCGAAGAGCAGGTACCGGCATGACGACCCTGAAGCCGCAGCGGACCGGGATGGTGCGCGCCGTCGGGTCGACGGCGGTCATCAAGGTCGTCGTGATGGGCATCTCCGGTCTCATCGGCATCGTCAACAGCCGGCTCATCATCCAGAACTTCGGCACCGACGCCTACGCCCAATACGGCCTGCTCGCGGCACTTCCCGCCCTGCTGCCCTTCGCGGACCTCGGGATCGCGGCCGTCGTCATCAACGCGGTGGCCGGCTCCGACAAACCGGCATCCGACCGCCTGGTCCGCAGCACGATCGTGACGGCCTTCCGCATACTGCTGTGCTCCGCCGCCGCCATCGTCGGCGTGGGCCTCGTGATCTCGCTGCTCGGCTGGTGGCCGGCCATCCTCGGCGGTGCGCTGCTGCCGGACGGCGGGAGCCTCGCCGCGTTCCTGTGCCTCGGCACGTTCGCGCTGGTGCTGCCGCTCACGGTCGGTTCGCGCGTGCTCGTCGGGCTCGGCCGGACCAGCACCCAGACCGCCAGCCAGGCCGTCGTCGCCCCGGCGATGTTCCTCGGGCTCGCGACCCTGGTGGCCCTGTCGGCTCCGGCGGGCAGCTTCCTCGCGGTTCTCTCGTACATCGCCAACGGCCTCGCATCGCTGATCTGCCTCCTGGTCGCAGCGCGCCTCATCCGTCCGCAGATCGGGAAGGCCCTCCGCGAGGTGCCGTTCCCCCGGCGCTACCCGGGCGTTCCCGCCATGGGCGTCGCGTGGCCGATGCTCGTGCAGATGGTCGCCCTCCCGATCGCCATGCAGACGGACCGCCTCCTGCTCAGCCACCTGACCACCGGCACCGAGCTCGCGCAGTACAACCTCGCCTCCCAGCTGTTCGGCCTGGTCGTGCAGACCATCGCCGCCGCGGGCGTCGCGCTCTGGCCGATCTACGCGAGGGCCCGGTCGGAGTCGCGCATCGAGTCGCCGATGAAGCCGACGATGTGGTTCCTCGCCGGCGGCCTCGGACTGGGGCTCCTGCTCGCCGCGCTCTCGCCGCTGCTCACCCACTTCATCGCGGGCGACAGGTTCACCCTCGACCCGTGGCTGGTCGGCGGGTTCGTTGTGTTCGTCGCCCTGCAGGCCGCCAAGTACCCGGCGGGGATGTACATGACGGACAAGCGCGGCCTCACCTTCCAGGTGTGGCCGATCCTCGCCAGCGTGCCCCTGAACCTCGTGCTCTCCTGGTGGCTGATCGGCGTCATCGGTGCCGGCGGACCGATCATCGGCTCCGCGATCAGCGTCCTGGTCTGCCAGGTGCTGCCCAACCTCTGGTACGTCACACACGACCTCGGCCGCCGTCGGGCGGAAGTGCCCGACGACGGCCGAGAGGACGTGCTCTAGAGGAACCCGCGCTGCGGGCGCCCCGGTGTTACCAGGCGCCGACGTGGACGGTGCCGGCCGGCTTTCCGATGAGCGACGCTATGTCGCCGGGGAGGGCCGTGGCCGCGCCGACCACCGAAGCGATCAGCTGCGAGGGCGCGAGCGACGGTGCGTTCTCCGCGATCGTGCTGTGCGCCTCCTGCCCGGTCGCCGACGTGAACGCCGAGAACGTGGAGTACACGGCCGGGTCACCGGCGCCGCGGGACCAGATCACGGCCCACGACGGGGACGAAGCCGAGGCCCTGCGGTACAGGTTGTAATCGCTGCTGATCTGCATCCGCTCGGCGGACAGCTGGTGCGAGTAGTCCTCGACGCACAGCAGGCAGTTGCCCGTCCCGCCGGAGATGACGTTGTTCCGGATGGTGACCGGCCCGGTGACCCAGGTCATGGTCGGGTCCGGGAACGCCTGGCGCGGGTCGTGACCAGCGTCCGACGCGTTGTTGCCCCGACGCGAGTCCTGCGTGATGTCGAGGTTGCGCGCGTTGTCGCTGAGCGTGTTGTTCCACACCTTGGCCGAGCTGATGTTGTTCAGCTTGATGCCGGCGGAGGTGTTCCGCGACGCGACGTTGTCCACCAGGGTCGCGGTCGACGAGATCTCGAGCGAGATGCCGTTGCCCGCGTTGCCGATGGCGTCGTTGTGCGCGATCGTCATGCCGTAGACCGACTCGTCGAACCAGAGTCCGGCTGCCTGATTACGGAGGAACGCACTGTCGCGGACCTCGATGACCCGCGACCGCGTGATCTTCACGCCTCCGGAGACGGGCGAGGTGTTGAAGTGCTCGGAGTTGTTGTCCGCCGCCAGCACGCCGTCGAGGGTGAGGTGATCGGACGAGTTCGCGTGGACGCCGAGGAGGCCGTTGCGGGCCGCCGTGACGGAGCGCAGCGTGTTGCCGTCGCCGCCCAGCGAGACACCGGTGGTGGCGTTGTCGGTGAAGGAGACGTTCTCGAAGAGCGCTCCGCCCTTCCACGCGGTGACCGCACCCATGTCGGGGACCGAAGGCGCGTAGCGGCGCACCCCGACGCCCTTCAGGACGAAGCCGGCGGACTGGACGCTGATCGCCTTCTGCAGGTCGCTTGCGCGCACCTCCTGGCTGCCCGGGTTGGTTCCGAGCACGAGCGTCTTGCCCGCGGTGTCGTAGTAGAAGGTGCCCGGGCGGACCTGTGACCGGCTCGCGACCTGCTGCTGGGCGGCATTGCCGATCCAGACCTGGTCGGGGTGCGCGGCCATCGGGTACGACGGGTTCAGCCACTGCCAGCCCGGCGTGGAGCCGTCGCCGGCGCCGCGCGTGTAGGTCGGGCTGGAGTCGAAGACGTGGTTCCAGCCTCCGGCGACCCAGGTGGTGCCGCTCTGCGTCCAGCCCTTCACGACGGAGCTGCCGTCGAGGTAGGCGGCCTCCTTCGGGTACGACTGGATGGTCAGCTTCTTCGTCGCCGGCACGGTCAGCGACTCGTGGTAGCTGCCCGCGCGCAGGACGATCGTCGCGCCGTTCCCGGCGACGTCGATGGCGTGCTGCACGGTGCGGAACGGGCTGGATGCCGTCCCCGCTCCGGTGTCGGAGCCGTTCGGGGCCACGAGCAGGGCGCCGGCGGGAACCGCGTACGCGGTGCTGCCGATGGCGGCCGCGCCCGTCGGGAAGCGGGTGCCGGACGTGTCGATCGACGGGTCGCCGGTCGGAGCGGGCTGCGGCTGCGTCGGCGGGGTGACCGGCGGCGCGGGGTCGACCGGTGCGGTCGGCTCGCTCGGCTGGGGGGTCGGCGTCTGCGTCGGGGTCGGCGTCTGCGTCGGAGTGGTGGTCGGCGTCGGAGTCGGCGTCGGGGTCTCCTCCACCGGCTTCAGCGTCGACGCGGCGAGCGTGTCGAACGCGACAGGCTGAGCGGCGGTCGAGCCGGAGACGTACGACCAGGCGGCGAGGCTGCCCGCGGAGGTCAGCCGCTTCGCGCTGGAGTCGTCGGCGACGGACTGCCAGTCCGGCTTCGCCTGGCCCTCGGGCCAGGCGCGAGCCTGCAGATGGACGGGGTTCGACCCGGTCGCCTGGAACTCGAGGTGCACCGATGCCCCGGCCTTGAGGCCGGTCGCGACCCGGATCTCCTTGCCGACCGTCGTCTGGTCGGCCGTGGAGCCGTTGATGCGGAGGATCGTGAGGGTGAGGGCGCCTGCGGCGTTCACCCGGATGTTGGCCTGATAGTACGAGCCGGCGGCGACGCGGGTCTGCACACCGGCGAAGATGCCGTTGCCCCCGGAGGGGATGCGCGGGACGTCGATCGTCGCCGACGTCGTGACGTCACCGGCGGTGACCGACGGCAGGGTCGCCGTGAGCGACGAGCCGGGACGCGGCAGTGTCATGCTGCCGGCGTCGCCGGTCGCCGAGAAGGGCGTCGTGCCGGTGGTCCGGTAGGCGCCGCCGACCGGCGCGCTGCCCCATCCACCCGCTGTGACGCGGGAGAAGTCGTCGGAGACCAGCTGGCTGCCGACGACGTAATTGGAGGGTGCAGCCGACGCCGTGATCGCCGGCAGGCCGAAGACGGCGATACCGGCGGTGGCGACCGTCGCCACAGCGGTGACGACGATGTTGCGGGTGAAGATGCGGGGAGCGGGGGACTTTTGGGTGTTGGTGAGGCGGTGTCTGGCCTTGCGGACCATGGACTGTCTTCCAATACTGATAGTTCGCGAACAGAAAAACACAGAGGTGAGACCAGGCCTTCTGCGCGGAGCTGAGAAGAAAGCTAGCACGAGCTCCTGCAAGACCGCGAACCAAAACCGTTAAATCTATCGCGCGTCCCTGTCGACACGCTATGGCGATACACCCCCCCTTTCGGGTGGCCCAGCCAGGCGCTTCGGGGCCGCCGGACCCATCCCGGGCCTTTCCGGAAGAATGGCGGTATGCCCGGCTCCGACACCTTCCGCATCCTCACCGTCTGCACGGGAAACATCTGCCGCTCCCCCGCGATGGAGTTCCTGCTGGCTCAGGCGCTCGAGTCCGATCCGCGCTTCCACGTGCACTCCGCCGGGACGCACGCGGAGCGCGGCTGGCCGGTGAACCCGCCCATGGACCGCCTGCTGGAGGACCGCGGGATCGACGTCTCCGAGTTCGTCGCCCGGCAGGCGGATCGGCAGCTGCTCGCCGGGTCCGACCTGGTCCTCACCGCGACGCAGCAGCATCTCGCCTGGGTGACCGAGCACGAGCCGCGGATCGTGCGCCGCGCGTTCACCCTCACGGAGTTCGCCGACGCGATCGTCGGGGCGCCGGAGGGCTCGGACGTGCGCGAGCTCGTCGCGTGGGCGGCGGCACACCGTCCGGCCCTCCGCATCCGCTCCCTCGGCGCCCCTACCCGCCGGGGATACGACGAGGGCGACATCCTCGATCCGTACGGCCGGGGCGAGGCCGCGTATCAGGCGGCACTCGGCCAGATCGACCCGCTGGTACAGCGCATCGCACCTGCGCTCCTGGAGGCCGCACAGACCGCCTGACACCCGCACAGGGCACATTCAGCGCACCCCGAGATCACTTGGTGACAAATCCTCACTAATCCGCCAGAATAGGTGAGGAAATCTCAAACCAAGGGGGGAAGCCCGTGACCCGACGCGTCGGCTACGCCGCAGGGGCGTTCGATCTGTTCCACATCGGACACCTGAACATCCTGAAACACGCCAAGAGCCAGTGCGACTACCTGATCGCGGGCGTCGTCTCCGACGAGATGCTGGAGCTCACCAAGGGCATCACCCCGGTCATCCCCCTCGCCGAGCGGCTGGAGATCGTCCAGAGCATCGACTACGTCGACGAGGCGGTCGCCGAGACCGTCCCCGACAAGCTCGACACCTGGCGCGAACTGCGGTTCGACGTGTTCTTCAAGGGCGACGACTGGCGCGGCACCGAGAAGGGGATGCGGCTCGAGCGCGAGTTCGCGGCCGTCGGCGTCGAGGTCGTGTACTTCCCGTACACGATGACCACGTCATCCACCCAGCTGCGGAAGGCGCTCGCGGTCCTAGCCGGCTGAGTCCCCATCCTCGTCGGCGAAGCGGTCGGTCGCCTCGATCAGCGCATCCAGGATGCCCGGCTCGTCGAACGCGTGCCCGGCATCCGGGATCATCCGCAGGTCCGCCTCCGGAAGCGCACGATGCAGGTCCCACGCGGTCATCGGCGGAGTGCACACGTCGTAGCGGCCCTGCACGATCACGGTCGGGATCCCGGCGAGCTTCTCCGCATCCCGGATCAACTGCCCCTCCTCGAACCAACCGCCGTTGACGAAGAAGTGGTTCTCGATGCGCGCGAACGCGACGGCATGCGTCGGCTCGGTGAACGCCTCGACGAGCTCCGGCCGCGGCAACAGGGTGATCGTGGACGACTCCCAGCGCGACCAGGCGACGGCGGCGGGCAGGTGCACGGCCGGGTCGGTGTCGAACAGCAGGCGGTTGTACGCACGCATCAGACGTGACCGCTCGCTCTCGGGAACCGGCTCCAGGAACCCCTCCCAGAGATCCGGGAACAGCGCGGACGCGCCACCCTCGTAGAACCAGTCCAGTTCGTGCGCTCGCAGCGTGAAGATGCCGCGCAGCACGAGTTCGGTGACCCGCTCGGGATGCGTCTCCGCGTACGCCAGCGCCAGGGTGCTGCCCCACGAACCGCCGAACACCTGCCAACGGTCGACGCCGAGGTGCTCGCGCAGACGCTCGATGTCGTCCACCAGGTGCCAGGTCGTGTTGACGCTGAGGTCGGCCTCCGGCTCGCTGGCATGCGGGAGGCTGCGGCCGCACATTCGCTGATCGAACAGCACGATGCGGTAGCGCTCCGGATCGAACAGCCGTCGGTGGGCCGGCGTCGTGCCGCCGCCCGGGCCGCCGTGCAGGAACACGACCGGTTTCCCCTCGGGATTGCCGCTGACCTCCCAGTACAGCTGCTGGCCGTCGCCGACGTCCAGCATTCCGCTGTCGTACGGCTCGATCTCGGGGTACAGGCTCCGCATGGCTTGAGGGTAGCGGTTCAGAGCCGCGACGCCGGGACGGAGAACGTGTCGCACGCCGCCGCGCCCTGCCGGAAACCGGTGGTGAACCAGCGCTGCCGCTGCTCGGCCGAGCCGTGCGTCCAGCCCTCCGGGTCGACGCGTCCGGTCGAGGCCTGCTGGATGCGGTCGTCGCCCACGGCTGCAGCGGCGCTCAGGGCGTCGGCGATCTGCTCGTCCGTGATCGGCTCCAGGAACGGCCGGCCGCTCGGGTCGTCGGTGGTGGATGCGGCGCCCGCCCAGCTGCCCGCGAAGCAGTCGGCCTGCAACTCGGTGCGGACGCTGTCCGACGCCGGACCGGTCTGCCTGCTGCTGTGCTGCTCCATGATGCCGCCGATGTTCTGGATGTGGTGTCCCCACTCGTGCGCCACCACGTACATCTCGGCCAACGGCCCGCCGCTCGCGCCGAAGCGCGAGCGCAGCTCGTCGAAGAAGCCGGTGTCGACGTACAGTGTGCGGTCGGGCGGACAGTAGAACGGGCCGACCGCGCTCGTCGCCGAGCCGCATCCCGTTCCCGTCTGGCCCTCGAACAGGATGAACTCGGGCGACGAGTACGTGGCGCCCAGCTCCGGAAGCTCGCTCGACCAGTACGCCTCGAGCGACGCCGCGGCCCCCTTCATGCGGCAGTCGACGCTGGCGTTCGCCTCGGCGCCCGTCGAGCAGTCGACCGCCTGGTCGCCCGTGCCGATCTGCTGGGTGCTGCCGCCCGCATCCCCGCCGACGATCCCGGTCAGGTCGACGCCGAACAGCTGCGAGACGAGCAGGATGACCACCGCTCCGAGGCCGACACCTCCCGCCGCGATCCCGGCGGTGCGCCCGCGTCGGCGCACCTTGCCACCACTGATGTCGGCATTCGGATCGAACGTCATGGCGCACACGGTACGCCGCGATCGACGACTCCCGGGCGCGTCGGCCGCGGTCTAGGCTCGGCAGCGTGAGCGCATCCACACCCCCAGTGAACGTGACCGTGACCGGGGCGGGCGGGCAGATCGGCTACGCCCTGCTGTTCCGCATCGCCTCCGGGCAGCTCCTCGGGCGGGAGACGCCCGTGCAGCTGCGGCTGCTCGAGATCCCGGCAGGTCTGCGGGCCGCCGAGGGCACCGCACTCGAACTGGAGGACGGCGCCTACCCGCTGCTGCACGGCATCGACGTGACCGACGACGCGCGCGCGGCCTTCGACGGCGTGAACGTCGCGCTGCTCGTCGGCGCGCGCCCGCGGGGGCCGGGGATGGAGCGCAGCGACCTGCTCGAAGCCAACGGAGCCATCTTCGGCCCGCAGGGCGAGGCGATCAACGCCGGGGCGGCGGACGATGTTCGCGTGCTCGTCGTGGGCAACCCGGCCAACACCAACGCGCTCATCGCGAGCGCGCACGCTCCCGATGTGCCGGCGGAGCGCTTCACCGCGATGACGCGGCTCGACCACAACCGTGCCGTCGCGCAACTCGCGCGGCACCTGCACGTGCCCGTCCGCTCGATCGACGGCGTGATCGTGTGGGGCAACCACTCGGCCAGCCAGTACCCGGACGTCACGCACGCGACCGTCGACGGCCGGCCAGCCACCGAGCTCGTCGACGAGCGCTGGCTCACCGACGAGTACATCCCCCGGGTCGCCAAGCGCGGCGCCGAGATCATCGACGTGCGCGGTTCGTCATCGGCGGCGTCGGCCGCGAGCGCGGCGATCGACCACATCCACGACTGGGTCAACGGCACCGGAGACCGCTGGACCAGCGCTGCCATCGTCTCCGACGGCTCCTACGGGGTGCCCGAGGGGCTGGTGTCGTCCTTCCCGGTGCGGTCGGTCGACGGGGAGTGGCGGATCGTGCCCGACCTCGCGGTCGACGCGTTCTCGCGCGAGCGGATCGACGCCTCCGTCGCCGAGCTCGTCGCCGAGCGCGACGCCGTCACCGCCCTCGGCCTCCTCTGACCCCGGTCTCGCCGCTCCATCTGCGAGATTTGCGCCAAATCGCGGTTATGACGGGCTCATACCGGAGATTTGGCGCAAATCTCGAGAGGGGTCAGCGCTTCTTCTGCGACTTCTCGGGGGTGGGGAGGGTGCCCGCGGCGCGGCGCTCGGCGTAGTAGGCGCGAGCCTCCGCCTGACGCTCCGCCTCGGCGCCGGACGCGATCTTCGCGCGCACCAGCTCCGGGCCGTAGCCGAACGCATCCACCAGGTCGACGGCGTGCGGACGGATGCGCGTGAGCAGCCGGTCGATGTACGCCGAGACCGCCTGCGCCCGCTGGGGCGAGAGGCGTCCGTTCATCAGGTACCAGGCGAGGTGCTTCTCGATCAGACCGAAGCCGAACAGATCGCGCAGCCAGGTGAGCACCTGCTTCGTGCCCGCGTCGGGAGCCTGCTCCAGCGCATCCGTGAACGCCTCCCACTGCAGCAGCTCGCCGTGCGCGCGAGCCGCCTCGATGAGCTCGTTCTGCTGCGAGTTGAAGAGCTCGGCCGCGGCCTTCTTGCCCAGCTTGGACGCGGGGCGCAGCCGCCCGGCGATCTGCGCGATCATGGTCTCCACGCGACCGGTCAGCAGCTCGCGCTGGGTGGCGGGCTCCTGCAGCCAGTTGACCGACCGCGCCGTCGAGCCGAAGTCGCGGACCGTCTGGGCGACCGTCCGCAGACCCGAGCCGTGGTACGCCTTCCCCGCGGCCTGCGTGACGACGTAGCGGGCGAGCGCTCCCGCATCCGCCTTCGCGAACTTGCGGCTGTAGTCAGTCAGCAGACGCTTCGCGACGAGCTGCAGCAGGACGTTGTTGTCGCCCTCGAAGGTCACCCAGATGTCGAGGTCCTGGCGGAGCGAGGTCAGCCGGTTCTCGGTGAGGAAGCCGGAGCCGCCGCACGCCTCGCGGGCCTCCTGCAGCGTGTCGAGCGCGTGCCACGTGCTCAGCGGCTTGAGCGCCGCCGCCATCGTCTCGAGGTCCTGCCGATCGGTGTCGGAGTCGGCCTTCCCGCTGAAGACGTCGTCGAACTTGTGCAGGAAGACCTCGTGGGCGAAGCTCGCCGCGTACGTGGTGGCGAGCAGCGGGAGCAGCCGGCGCTGGTGCCGCTGGTAGTCGAGCAGCACCTCCTCGTCGGTGTCGCTCCCCGCGGTGAACTGGCGGCGCTGGTCGGCGTACGTCAGCGCGATCTTCAGGCCGATCTTGGCGCCGATCGTCGCGGACCCGTCGAGCGAGACGCGTCCCTGCACCAGCGTTCCGAGCATGGTGAAGAAGCGACGGCCGGGGCTCTGGATGGGCGAGGTGTACGTGCCGTCCTCGGCCACATCCCCGTACTTGTTGAGCAGGTCGGTGCGCGGGATGCGGACGCCGCTGAAGTGCAGGCGGCCGTTGTCGATACCGTTCAGGCCGCCCTTCTGGCCGTCGTCCTCGCCGCCGATGCCCGGGAGGAAGTCGCCGTTCGCGTCGCGGATCGGCACGTAGAAGGCGTGGACGCCGTGGTTCACGTCCTTCGTGATCAGCTGGGCGAACACGACGGCCGCCGTCGCATCCACCGCCGCGTTGCCCAGGTAGTCCTTCCAGGCGCCACGGAACGGGGTGTCGATGACGAACTCCTGCGTCTCCGGGTCGTACGTCGCGGTGGTCGCGATGCTGGCGACGTCGGAGCCGTGGCCGGTCTCGGTCATCGCGAAGGCGCCGGGAACCTCCAGCGACATGATCGCCGGCAGGTACTTCTGGTGGTGCGACTCGGTGCCGAGGTGTAGGACGGCCGCGCCGAACAGCCCCCACTGCACGCCGGACTTGATCTGGAGAGACGGGTCGGCCGCGACGAGCTCCTCGAAGGCGGCGATGTTGCCGCCGTTGTCCTCGCTGCCGCCCAGCGACTTCGGGAAGGCGCGGTGTACCTGTCCGTTCTCGACCAGGAGCTTCAGCTGACCGAACACGCGCGTGCGGTGGTCGGCGACCGAGAGGCCTTCCTGCTTCTGCATCTCCGGGCGCTTGGCCAGCTCGCGCGACGCCAGACGGGCCTCCGCCCAGTCGCCCAGCAGCTGACGGCCGAGCGCTTCGACATCGACGCGCGGCGTGACGCCGGGTGCGGTGGCCGGAGCGGGCGCCTTCGCGGCGGCGGGCGTGGCGGGGGATGCGGGGGTCGCGCTGGGGACGCGTTCGGCAGTGTCGACCATGACCTCTCCTAACGAAAATCGTGGATTCCGCCACGCTACGACCGGTCGAGCGCAACCGGAAAACGACCGTGCGCCGCCTACAAACCGCGTGTCCGACGCCCCTCCGCCCGATTGTGGAAACCTCCAAATCGGACCCCCTGCGGCGTGACACCCCGCACAAGGGGCCGAGAGCGCGAAAACGCCGCCCCGGGCAACCGGGGCGGCGTCTTCTGAGAGCTCGCGGGTCAGGCCGCGCGTCGCGGGGTGCGCGGCGCACGCACGGAGCGCAGGTCGCGCTGCTGCGGACGCGGCGACCGGAGCGGCGTGGTGAGCGCCGCCCGCGCGGCGGCCGCACCCTTTAGTTCGATGACGGAACCGGCCGCCACTTGGGTGTCGCGCTCGATGCGCGCACCGTTGCCGACCATCGCGTTCTCGCCGAGCTTCGCTCCGCTGCCGATCTTCACTCCGCTGCCGACGATGCAGCCCGCGCCGATGTGGACGTTGGCGCCCACGAAGGTGCGGTCGCCCACCGTCGCGCCCTTGTCGATCCAGCTGCCGGCTCCGACGTACGCCTCCATGCCGACGCGCGCGTCGGCCTCCACGTAGGCGGTCGGCTCGATGTAGGCCGACTCGGCCACCCGCGCGGACGGCGAGACCAGGCCTCGGCCGTTCACGTGACGCTTGTACTTGATGACGGCGCCGGTCTCGTCCTCGAGCTCTTCGATCATTCGTGCCATCTACTACTTCCTCCTCCGAGATCGCCGCAGTAATCGTTCAATGTCATAACGCAGGCGGGCAGGAAAAGATTCCCTGATGGCCGCCCGGAACGACGGACGATACCCCGCCTTTCGCCGGCCGCAAAGGGGTCGGTCAGGCGGAGGCGACGACGGCGAGGAGGGCCTCGCCGTAGGCCTCGCGCTTCTTGGCTCCGATGCCGGTGATCCCGTCGAGGTCGGAGAGGGAGGCTGGACGCGCGGACGCGACAGCGCGCAGGGTGGCGTCGCCGAAGACGATGTACGCGGGGACGCCCTGCTCGCGGGCCTGGCCGGCGCGCCAGCTGCGGAGCGCCTCGAACAGCGGCTGGTCGGCGGCGGCGAGGTCGGCGGACGCCGTGCTGCGGGATGCGCGCGGCGCGCGCTCGGGACGGTCCGGCTCCCGGCGCAGCACCACCGGGCGCGTGCCGGCAAGCACCTCGGCGCTCGCCGGCGTGATGGTGAGCACTCCGTACTCGCCCTCGGGCTTCAGCAGCTCCTTGGCGATCAGCTGGCGGATGACACCGCGCCACTGGCTTTCGGAGAGGTCGTCGCCGATCGCCCACGTCGATAGCCGGTCGTGCCCGTACTGCTCCACGCGCGGGGTGCGCTTGCCGCGGAGGATGTCGATCAGGTGGCCGGCGCCGAAACGCTGGTTGCGCTCGCGCTGCAGGCGCACGACGGTCGAGAGCAGCTTCTGCGCCGGCACCGTGCCGTCCCAGCTCTCCGGCGGCGTCAGGCAGGTGTCGCAGTTGCCGCACGGGCCGGACGGTTGCCCGAAGTAGCCGAGCAGGTCGATGCGGCGGCACTGGACGGTCTCGCAGAGGGCGAGCATCGCATCCAGGTGCTGCGTCATCCTCCTCCGGTGTGCAAGGTCGCCCGGGGAGTCGTCGATCATGCGGCGCTGCTGCACGACGTCTTGCAGGCCGTAGGCGAGCCACGCCGTCGAGGTGAGGCCGTCGCGCCCGGCACGACCGGTCTCCTGGTAGTAGCCCTCGACCGACTTGGGCAGGTCGATGTGGGCGACGAACCGCACATCCGGCTTGTCGATCCCCATGCCGAAGGCGATGGTGGCGACGACGATCACGCCCTCTTCGCGCAGGAACCGCGACTGCGTCTGCGCGCGACGGGACGCCTCGAGCCCGGCGTGATACGGCAGCGCCGTGAGCCCGTGCGACGACAAGAACTCCGCCGTCTTCTCGACGGACGCCCGCGACAGGGCGTAGACGATGCCCGCGTCGCCGGGGTGCTCGCTGGTGATGAAGTCGAGCAGCTGCTTGCGCGGCTCGACCTTCGGCACGATGCGGTACTGGATGTTGGGCCGGTCGAAATCGGAGACGAAGTGCTCGGCGCCCTCCAGCTTCAGGCGGGATGTGAGCTCTTTGTGCGTCGCCTCCGTCGCCGTCGCGGTCAGGGCGATGCGCGGGACGTCCGGCCAGCGGTCGGCGAGCTCGGAGAGCTCAAGGTAGTCCGGGCGGAAGTCGTGCCCCCACTGGGACACGCAGTGAGCCTCGTCGATGGCGAACAGCGCGATGCTGCCGCGCTCGAGGAACCGCTTGGTCGACTCCGACGACAGCCGCTCCGGCGCGACGTAGAGCACGTCGAGCTCACCCGACAGGTACGCGCGCTCGACCGCGGATCGCGCCGCGGCATCCTGCGTCGAGTTGAGGAAGGCCGCGCGCACGCCGACCGCGGTGAGCGCATCCACCTGATCCTGCATCAGGGCGATGAGCGGGGAGACCACCACGCCGGTGCCCTCGCGCAGCAGCGACGGGATCTGGTAGCAGAGGCTCTTGCCGCCACCGGTCGGCATCAGCACGACGGCGTCGCCGCCGGCCGCTACGCGCTCGATGATCGCCTGCTGCTGCCCGCGGAACTCCTCGTACCCGAACACCGTGCGCAAGGCCTCGGCGGCGGACGCGAACCGCGGCGGCGTGGAGCGGACGACGGGTGCGGTGCGCACCGCAACACCCGAGGCGGCGCCACCCCCGGCAGGCTCCTCCCCCGGCCACGGCGCACCCGCGTACGGGTCGCCGAACTCGGGCATCGGCGGCTCCTCGTCGAGGGGAGGGGCATCCCTGTCGTCGGGGATCCAGCCGTCGGTGAAGCTCATCCCTCGATCGTATCCGGGGCCGCCGACGATCGGCCGGGCTGTGCCGATCTGTGGAGAACTTCCGCATCCACAGGCCGGCCTCCGGTACCATCGCGGACATGCGGCGGCTCATCGTGACCGAGTTCATGACGCTCGACGGAGTGGTCGAGGCTCCCGGCGGCGAGCCCACCCACCGCCATTCGGGATGGACGATCCCGTTCAGCTCCGACGACCTGCGCGCGTTCAAGCTGCAGGAGGTGCTGGAGGCCGAATCCCTGCTCCTCGGCCGACGCACGTACGAGCAGTTCGCGGAGGCGTGGCCCCCGCGCGACGGCGAGTTCGCCGACAAGATGAACGGCATGCCCAAAGCCGTCGCCACCTCGCGGCCGGCCGAGCTGGCCTGGAACGCGACCGCCCTCGAGGCGCCCGTCCGCGCATCCGTCCAGTCGCTGAAGGACGGCGACGGCGGCCCTCTGCTCGTCGCCGGCAGCGCATCCCTCGTGCGCTCCCTGCTCGTCTGGGGCCTCGTCGACGAGCTGCGGTTGCTCGTCTATCCGCTGATGGTGGGCGGCGGCATCCGGATCTTCCCCGACGATCGCGAGAAGTGGACGTTCGAGCTCACCGAGCTGCGCCGCTTCGAGTCCGGGGCGGTCCTCCACACGTACCGGCTGGCCGGGAGCTGATGCCGGCCGCAGTCCTCGGGCTGCTGAGCGCCGTCGTCTACGGTTCCGCCGACTTCCTCGGCGGCGTGGCCGCCCGGCGCATCGGCCCGGTACGCACGACCGCCGTCGGCGCCGTGAGCGGCCTCCTGCTGCTCCTGCTCGCCCTGCCGTTCGTCGGCGGGGAGTGGTCGGCGGCCGCTCTCGGCTGGGGCGCGCTGTCCGGATTGGCGGGCTCGGTCGCCGTCGGTCTGCTCTATGCGTGCCTCGCGATCGGGCCGATGAGCATCCTGTCGCCGCTGACCGCCCTGATGTCGGCCGTCGTGCCGATGGCGTGGGGGCTCCTCGGCGGCGACCGATTCGGGGCCGTCGGCTATGTCGCGATCGGGATGGCGCTGGTCGCGGTGGTCCTTGTCGGCTTCGTCCCGGAGAAGGGCGCCGTGCGGCCGACCGCCCGCGCGCTGCTGATGGCGGTCGGGGCCGGCGCGATGATCGGCGTCTTCCTCATCCTGCTCGACCAGACGCCAGAGGATTCGGGGGTCGTGCCGCTGATCGCCAACCGCGCGGTGAACGGAGCCGTGATGTGGACGCTCGTCGGAGTCCTCGTGCTCCGCGCGCGACGCCGGGTGGACGGGCATCCGCCTCACCTCGAACCGCGCGGAACCGGCATCGCCGCGGCGGGAGGCGCACTCGACGTCTCGGCCAACGTCCTCATCCTGCTCGGCTTACGGCTCGGCGAACTGACCACCATGTCGGTGCTCGTGGCGCTCTACCCGGCGGGCACCATCCTGCTGGCCGCCATCGTGCTGCGCGAGCGGGTCGCGCCCGTCCAGTGGGTCGGCCTCGTGCTGGCCGTCGCCGCCGCAGCGCTCCTCTCCCTCACCTGACCCGCCCCTCGACCAGGCTCCGAGGTGCACGTCGTTGCGGCCGCGGCCGGCGTGTCGCGCGCATCTACGTGCACCTCACGGGATGTCAGGACGCGGGAGGCGTGGGCGGCGTGACCTGCGCGGCGCGTTCGAGGGCGGGGAGGGCGGCGCGGATGGCGTCCACCTGCTCGGGGGTGAGCTCGGCGAGGATGTCGGCGACGGCCCGGGCGCGGTCCGACCGCGCTTCGAGCAGCAGCGCCGTTCCCGCGTCGGTGCCGGAGACGAACAGGGAGCGGCGATCCTGCGGGTCCGGCGTGCGCTCCACCAGGCCGCGCGCTTCGAGCTCGGCGACGATGCGGGTGATCGTGGGCGCCGCCGCCACCTCGATGGCTGCCAGCTCGCTCGGGCGCAGCGGTCCGTTGCGGACGATGGTCGACAGGGCGGAGAGCTGCCCATGGCTGAGCCCTCCGGTGGATGAGCGGATGCGGCGGTTCAGCCGCCCAGCGGCCAGGGCCAGGCGGCCGGGGACATCGTCGTCGCGTCCGGCCGCCGGCCGCTCGTCAGCTTCATGCGCGGTGGGCACCGACTTCCTCGCCTTCCTCGGTGGCCTGCCGCTGGGGTGCGACGGCCTCCTCATGAACATACTTGGCTCCGCCCAGGAAGGAGGCGACGGCGCCGATGACGCTCATGACGGCGGCAGCGATGAAGACGACCACCAGACCGTCGTGGAAGGGCCCGGAGATCAGCTGCGGGAAGAACTCCTTGCCCGTCAGGGTGGCGCCGTCGACGTGCGGCGCGGTGAGGATCCCGGTCGGTCCGAGCAGGCTCTGGATGGGGTTGTAGCCGAGGAAGGCGGCGAACAGGCTGCCCACGGGCGGGGTGTTCCCGACCTGCGCCGCGATGTGCGATGGCACGCCGTGCGAGGTCAACCCGTTGGTGAGGGCCGACGGCAGCGCGACCGACAGCCCCGCGATCATCAGCGAGAAGAAGATGCCGATCGACAGCGAGCTCCCGGCGTTGAGCGCGACACCGGCCATCCCGGATGCGGCGCCGCGTTCGTTCGCCGGGACGCTGTTCATGATCGCCGTGCGGTTGGGCGACGAGAACAGGCCGGAGCCGATGCCGTTGAGACCGGTGAGCACCGCGAACTGCCAGTACTCGAAGTTCACGGGGATGAGCAGCAGGCCCACGAAGGTCGCCGCCACCAGGAGCAGGCCGACCGTCGCGAACGCGCGCGACCCGAACCGGTCGGAGAGCGCACCGGAGATCGGTCCGGCGATGAGGAAGCCGATCGTGATCGGGAGCATGTAGATGCCCGCCCAGAGCGGCGTCGACTCGTAGCTGTAGCCGTGCAGCGGCAGCCAGATGCCCTGCAACCAGATGATCAGCATGAACTGCAGGCCGCCGCGCCCGATGGCGGCGAGGAATCCGGCGAAGATGCCCGAAGAGAAGGCGCGGATGCGGAACAGCCTCATGTCGAACATCGGCGCGGGCACCTTCAGCTCGATGACGACGAACAGCGCGAGCAGCACGATGCCGCCGATGATCGATCCGAGCACCCACGGGTTGCCCCATCCCTGGCTGGAGTCGCCGTAGGGCTGGATGCCGTAGGTGATGCCGGTGAGGAGGGCGATGAGCCCGATGCCGAACGTGGCGTTGCCGAGCCAGTCGATGCGGCCGGGGTTCTTCTGACCGACCTCGTGCAGCGACTTGATGGACCAGATGGTGCCGATCACGCCGAACGGCACCGAGACGAAGAAGACCGCACGCCAGTCGATCTCGGCGAGCACGCCGCCGAGGATGAGGCCGATGAAGCTTCCGGCGATGGCCGCGACCTGGTTGAGGCCGAGGGCGAACCCGCGCTTGTTGGCCGGGAAGGCGTCGGTGAGGATCGCGGTCGAGTTGGCGAACAGCATCGCGCCGCCGACGCCCTGGACGAACCGCCAGACGATCAGCCACATCGCGCCAGGGCCCCCGCTGAACGGGTCGAGGCAGAGCGCGATCGCGGCGAGCGTGAAGATGACGAACCCGAGGTTGTAGATACGCACACGCCCGAACTGGTCGCCCATCCGCCCGAACATGACGACGAGCACGGCGGTGACGAGCATGTAGCCCATCAGCATCCACAGCAGGTAGGAGACGTTGCCCGGCTCGAGCGGGTTGAGCTTGACGCCGGTGAAGATGGCGGGCAGCGAGATGATGACGATCGACGAGTTGATCGTCGCCATGAGCATGCCGAGGGTGGTGTTCGAGAGTGCCACCCAGCGGTAGTGCGGGTGGTCTTTGGTGAAGATGCCGGTGCGGGCCACGGGTGTCCTTGTCAGAGTGCGCGCGAGTACGTGGGAGTTCGGTTGTTTATATGCGTCAACTATATAACCGCGTTGCCGCGACCGTGCTGGTCGCCTGGGCGTCGACAGTTCGCGAATCAGTCAGGACAGCACCAACTTGAGTTGGCACTCAACCCGTCCCATGGAGATTTCCGCGTCCGTGGACATTCCCGTCATCGACGCCGAGCGGCTGCAGAGACATTGCCCGCGAACTGATATCTCGAGCATTGGTGGAGAGGCACAGCATGGTCCGAACTGGAGCGCTTGAGGTACCCCCACCGGGAATATTTTGCGGGCGGGTCTTACGGGAATCGCCCTGCTCTTCGAAGTACGCGATCCGGCGCGTTAGGGTGAGGCCGGCACGGGTGTCCCGTTTGTCGACCGGCTAACGGGCGCGCGTGTGCGAACATAATGAGCATGGCTCGCATAACGCCGATGCATTCAAAGAAGGCAGTCCGGCGCGCGGGCGAGCGAATTGGCAATCGTCTGGGTACGCCCGCAGAGCTCGAAGAGGCCCGTGAGATTGTCGGCAACTTCCGAAGCGCTCACGGCTACCCACTGCTCGCGGTGACCGTCAACGCACGCGCCCGAGCACTGGCCGTCTCCAACGACGCGATCGTTGCGCGCAGGTTGAAGCGCCTTCCAACGATCATGGACAAGCACGAACGGTACCCAGACATGAACGTCACCACGATGCAAGATCTTGGGGGATGCCGTGTCATCTTCGAGACTGTGGCTGAGGTAGAGGAGCTTGTTAGCGCCCTGCGAAGTTCGAAGCGGACCCAGAATCAGATTGTTCGGTACTACGACTACATCAGAGAGAATCCTGGGCCGAAGAGTTCGGGGTACCGCGGTGTGCACCTGGTTTACGAGTATCAGGCGTCGCAGGAGGAGTTTCATGGCCTTCGCGTCGAGCTCCAGGTACGCACGGCGCTGCAGCACGCATGGGCGACCGCAGTCGAGACCATGGATCTTTTCTCAAACAGCGGACTGAAGTATGGCCGCGCCGACGCGGATCTTGAGCGCTTCTTTGTAGTTGCAAGTTCGCTGATGGCGCTTGAGGAGAAGACGACGTTGGTACCTGGCGCCAGCGATTCCCTCACGAGTCTCAAAACGGAGCTGCGGTCTCTGGAGTCGAGTGTCGGAGCGATCTCTCGACTTGAGGGTTATAACGCGATCGTCAGCCAACATGCGCACAGCAACCGTCGGTCCGCACTGACTCTCGAATTGAAACGGCGGGAGCAAGAACTGACGGTCACAGTCCACGAGCGGATAGCCGACGCTGAGCGACGCCTCGCCGAGCTCGAGGCGCGCGACGACGAAAACCTTGACGCCGTTCTCGTGAACGTTTCCCAGATCGGGCAACTCGAATCCGCGTATCCCAACTACTACGCGAACAGCACCGCCTTCACGCAGTTCCTACGCGAGCGTCTTTAGACCCGCCCGCACGAGGATCGGCTTGCGCACCTGCGTCTAGAGACGAGACCGCGAGCGGAAACAGACGGCTACGGGGCTTTCGGATCAGGCTCGCTCTGCGACCAATCCTTGTCCTCTGGGTTCTCTGTCTCATCCGAGTGCGGGACGGCGTTCCAGAAACCCGCAGATCCTTGCCACCATTCGGGCCTAGTGGCTTGGCCGCCCAATCCAGGAATTTCTCGCCTCGTTCGCCCACAAGGACAGTATGGCGCGGCCGGCGGCCGCCGATATGTCCGCTTCGAAAGATCCGTGGAGCGTCCGCAAGCCGATCGGCTTTCGGGCGCGAGCTGTCGATGCAGGGGCGGCGCTCGGGTAGCGTCGGCCCTGCATCCGAGGAACCACATTGCTCTAAAGATCGCGAGGGTAACTGCCATGACAGTGCAGGGATTGAACGTCGGGGACGAGTTGGGACGGCTCATTGCGGAGGGAAGCATCTCTATGCAAGCCCTCGCGGCAATCACCGGTATTGCACCCGCACGCCTAAAAAGGCTCTTGGAGCTGGAGCCGGGTCTTTCTGCAGCCGTAAACGAATTCTCAGAGGATGAGATTCTGCGCGTCTCCACGCTTGCCGGGCAGCTGACGTGGGAGGCAGAGATCGGCGACTATGAGCGCCTCCGTGCGATCGTCGAGACGCTGACGACACAGTTCGAGCTGACTAACGAGAACATTGCACGCCTCACCCGAATCAAGGTGGAGGACCTGGAAGCGTTCTTCGATGATCCCGATTCGGTGTCGTGGGAAACCAAGTTCGCGATGGCCATGCGCCTGTACTACCTCTTTCACGCTGTGTTGAACGCCACAGCGAAGTAGCCGCCGAACCGCTTCCGCTGCGGCCCTCGTTATGCTCGGTCGTCCGGGAACAACCCTTCCGGGGGCTGCTTGTAGGGCAACGGATCACCCTTGCCGCACTGGTTCTCCGGGGACATCGCGTCGGCCGGCGCGAACGGCCCTTGCGGCGTCCATCAGCACGGCCATATGCGTGTCGGCGGTGGTTGGGCCATCACACACTCCTCCCGTTAGAGGGATCGTCAAACGCGCAGAGGCGTTGTGATGGACGGCAACAACTCCCTCCTCAGTGACACCCGCTCATGCCAGTACGCGTGGGCAAATTGCGACATGCCGTTGGGGATACGGCAGTACGGCGACATCGATAAGCAACGCCTGGTAAACGATCCCTAACGAACAGCCGGGGCCGGAATCAGCTTGCTGGCGCACCTCCGACGTATAGCCACAGCGGCCGAACGAATCGCAGACTCCCTGGAAAGCAGCACAGAACTACCGAGCCGACGGACGAACACCGCGCGTAGCAAGATGGGCTATCGAACCTCAGGGCAAAGAATGGATACATGACACATTCGCCCGCTAGCCTCTCTTGGATCGGTTTCACCAAGGATCAGTACGACCTCCTCGAAACACCGCACTTCATCGGTAACAACGGGTGGGATCGAAACGGGCAAACCGACGAGATGATGCCGGGGCTGCTAGAGCGCGCCGCCGCCCAAGGCCTCTCACTCGCGCGTATCAAGGAAGCCATGACGGCAGTTGGTCACTCGCGGGCGGAGCTGCACCAACTGGAACGGCGGGAATCCAAACGCACGACTGGAAGGTTTGGGCGCTGAAGAGGCGCGCGGGTCACGCGACACAGTGAAGGTGCTCAAAACCCTCTCGCGGCGGAGTTCAGGGAGTTGACGCGTATCAGGCGATGCCCGGCATACTGGAGTCGGGGAGGCGATACAGATGAGGAGCGCGGCGAGACGGTGGCAGGCGCTGCCGGCGGGCGCTGAGGAACGCCGACGGTTGATTCGGCGCTTCGGGCTGGCTGCAGTCTTGTCTATCCCGGCCGGAGCTGTGATTGGTCTGCTCTTCGGCGGGTTCTTCCTGCTCGTTGGTAACCCAGACTGGCTGCAGCGCCAGACTACTGAGAGCGCCCTGTGGTTCGTCGTTGGGTGGGCGACAGTCTGCGCTGGGGTGGCGGCTGTGGCCGCGGTTGGAGCCACACTGGGCGTGCTCGCCTGGACTGCGGCGGGCCATGCGCGAGGTCGTCCGGCAGCTGGAGCGGTGGGATCAGCCGTGCTCGTTCTTATTGCCGGCGTCGTAGGCGATTTGCTGTTTGCGCCGTGGCCGATCTATTCGTACATCGCAATGCCGGTTGCGGCTCTCGCTGCCAGCCTCGCGGCTGTCGCAGTGCGAGGCGCTGACCGCCAATCCCACCCGGTCCACTGACCGGCGGTATTTTGTGGATCGGTTCTTGTGGCGTACAGACCGTTCTGTATAGGTTCCATGTATGAACTCACAGAAACCACTAAGGCGCTCAGCTGCGTTGCTTATTGCCGCTTCTGCGGCCGTTGCCCTCACCCTCTCGGCAGCTCTCCCAGGCGCGGCGGCTGAAACGGAACCAGTAGCGGGCGAGTTCCTGGTGGACGTCAGCGAGCCGGGCCTCCAGACTCTCGACGGCGGTGAGCTTGAGCACGTCTCCGTTGCGCGCGCCAAGGCCGCGACGGGTTCACACGCGGCAGTGCTGCGGTCCAAGCGAGGCACCCTCGCCCTCAGCGATGAGGTCGGAATGACCATCCAGAAACAGTCGCACAAGTGGTTCTGGGCGGCGACGCCCAAGGGCGTGGATCTGTCGTGGGCGGATGTGGCCGTCGACGCACCCTACACGGTAAAACGCGATGGCGTTGCCGTGGCGACCGTGGCGGAGCCGTACTTCCACGACGGCGCCGTCACGGCTGGCAGCGAGCCGGTCTACGAGGTATCGACCACCATGCCGGTGCCCGAATCCGAATGGACAGACGCGGATCGGGCTGCCGTTGAGTCCGGTGAGGGCCTCCCGAGGACGGGCGCCGAGTGGGGACTCAGCGTGCGCGTACCGACAGGAGAGTCGCTGTCGTCGATGCAGGCTGCGGCGACCAACTTCACCACTCAGGTCGTCTCCAATGCGACCACCACACTCCGGTACACCACGTTCATCCGTCAGCCAAACGTCAGCTCACCGCTGGGCGGGTGCACCTATACCTGGCCGAATCACGTCTACGCCGGCGACAACCGCGGTTTCTCCGCGACGTCGGACGCGTTCCGTACGCGCTGGGATCGTGTCATCGAGTGGTACGGCTCAACCCCCGATCACGACAACACTTGGGTCGGAACCACGCACGTCTACGACCTCAACGGCAACCTGATCGCCCAAGATACGGCTGCACCGAATTATCTTGTCGGCGGCGGAATGGGGGCCGAGGGATATCGCATGTGGGACGCGTATTTCGACATCCGCAACCCGTTCTGCTTCGCCGGCTCGATCAGGGCGGACTTCACCGCGTCCGTCTACCAGTCGGGCTCTTGGTCCCTCTCTGGCAGCCACCGTGGAGCGCCGGACCACGAGGTGTATATCAAGCACAGCAACACCGGATGGCAGACCGTCTACCAGCTCCAGGCGCTGAACTTCAACTGCCTGGTCGAGGTGGCCTGCGCAAGGCAGCCGATCAGCTCCTCGGGCAGCCTGTAGCATCCGAGCCCGACGGCCTCGGCGCGTCGTCCTCACACCATAAGGGTCCTGCTCCTCGAGAGCAGGACCCTTATTTGATTGTATTCGAGCGAGGCTATCCAGCACGTAAGCGGATCGTTTAGCGGGCGGTAGCGGACAGCGTCGTGGGGTAGGTCGGCTCGATAGTGTGAGCGCATGCTGCGACGAATCTGGGTGTGGGTGCTGCTGGGGGCAGCTGCCGTCTTGGTGCTGGTCGGAGGCGGGATGCTGCTCTTTGCGCCGGCGTCCTTCGGCTGGACTGCTTACGCGCCGCTGTCGGATGAGTCGTTCTCCTTTACCGGGATGTACCCCCTCACCACTGACCGGGCAGTCGGCGCTGGACTCGCAATCGTCGGGCTGCTGCTCCTGGTCGGCGTCCTCGGCTGGGTGTTCGGGCGCCGTTCAGCATTTGCGCGACCAGATCGAGATGACTGACTGATGCTGCAGCAGCTGGTGTGGGCATCCTGCGCGACTGCGCCGCCCAGCGGTCAAGAGTGCAACGACACGGTGGCCCTCACCTCGCCGACCCCGCCGTGGTTGCCGCTGGCCATTCTCGGCGCGTTCATCGTGGTCGGCGTCGTTGTCACACTCGTGCGGACTCGATCTCGGCAACGCTCCTGATCAGCCAATGGTGTGCGCAGCTAACCCCGTGTTGACCGTCAGACGGCGGAGTCGTCCGGCTCAGTGAGGTCGATGAAGGTGTCACGCTCAGCAACGGCGTGAGCGACATTCGACGGTGGCGTTTCCGGTCGAACCACTGCCGCGTTGGAGTCCGCCTCGCCGTGCGCGACGATCTCCACCGTGACGGATCCCCAGCGAGACACCGCAGCACCCGCGGCGGGATTCTGTGAGGTGATGTAGAAGAGCCCAGGCCACGCCAGCGCGCCGATGGGCGGTCCGTCCGGGTCCGTGTTCGCGAGCGTCACGCCTGCAGCAGAAGCCACATCGCGACCGACGTGGAACGGCAGCCCAACGACATCCGGTACGGTCACCCGGTCAGCGAAAAGGTCGACCACGAGACAGAGAGTACGCCGACCGCAACACCGCCGATACGTGCGGAAGAGTATCCGTTACGGCGACACGAGGGCAGGCTCTCGTCGTCTGCGACCTTTACCTGGAGGGTCACTAGGCTGTGCGAGTGGCCCATCAGGTGACACGAGCCAGCGTGCCGATCAGACCAACCGCCTGGTTTTGGTGGGTGCTCGCGCTCACATCAATTGTTGCAACCGTCGGTCTGGCAATGTTGGGTGCTCTGGTGTCCTTCGCAGGAGCGGATCTGAGCCCAACAAGTGGCGGCTGGTCGATCGCGTTCTGGCTTGTCCTCTTCGCCTCTATCGCCTCATTCTGCGTAAGTATTGTGCTCCTTCCGGCCACTAGGCGCCGAGAGGTGCGAGCCGGCTACACGACGGTGCCCACAATGGCACCCCAGGCCGAGTGGCGCGACCACGCGACTGGTCTTGTACTAAGGCAACCGGGTGAGCCAACTCCGACCGGATCGATAGGCGAACTCCGAAGGGCCGCGGAAGGACGCCGCGATGGTTTCGACTGAAGCGATTAGTTCGATTCGGGATCGGCTTACGGGCGTTATCCGAAACATGAAGCGGTCTGCTTGGATGGTGCGATGACTGTGCGGTTTCCTCGTGCTGTCGCCGTGCGCTGTGCGCCATGTCCCTAAAGTGAGACAGACGGCACCGAACCGGATTTCCTGGCGTCCCCGACACAGTCTCCTAGTATTCAGCTATGAGCGACAAGCCACCTTCGGCACCGCCGATCCCGTCCGGCTGGCATGCCGACGGCAGGGGTCGCGTTCGTTGGTGCGACGGCACGTCATGGACGAATAAACGCGCGCCGTTGGCGCACACCATCCCGCAGGCACCGAGCAACAGCGTCGGTCTGACCGGGTTCGTCCTCGCGTGTGTCGCGTTTGCCGCAGCCCTTCTCCTCGGAGCGCTCGGCGTGCTCTTCGGCCTCGTCGGCGTGGTTGTCTCCCTCTTCGGAATCGCCGAACGGAATCGCGGAGCGCGGCGGTTCGCCGTTGCAGGCGCGATCATCTCCGCGGCGTCGGTCTGCGTCGGCATCTTCACGTTTTGGTTGGCCTGGACGTCTTGAACCGCGATATCGAATGTGAAGGCTTCGTGGCGTCCAAGCGGCCCGCGTGATCTAGTGCACGAGCGCATCCTCGGCCGCGGCGTGGGCTTGGGCGCTGAGGTGGGGAAGCGGCGTACCGAGTTCGTCCGGGACGCACGCGGTAGCGGCCGGCGGCGCGGTCTTGCAGAGCGGCGTGCGTAGCCACGCGCAGTAGCCGATCCGCTGCGGGCCGTGGATCTCCGCAAGCTCCGTAGAGGTTTGCTGCGAGGCTAGCTCGGGGAAAGTCGGGTGCGCCTCGGCCGAATGCACATCAGCACAAAGGCCGCGATCAGGCCTGCTGCGTAAATGTCTATCAGTGGCACAGTGTGGCCAGTGAGCGAAAACGCGGTCACCACAAGGGCTACCGCGAAGAGCGCGTAGCCGAGAACCACCCACCTCGGCCACACGTGTCCGGCAAGCGTCGGCACTCCGAAAGCAAGCGGGCCGAGGGCGAAGATAATTGTGAGCACTACGGCAACCACATCGGCGCCTATTTTCTGGTCCGAGGGAAGCACATCCGCGATGACGCTATTGATGAGATACGCGATCCCGGCGACGGCGAGACACGCAAGCGCGGCCCACACCGTCCAGGCGGCACCTCGCGGGCTACTGCGGTCGGTCTTCGAAGTCACGGTCCGGAGCATTCGCACCGAGCTTCCAATCTCGACCTAACTTGCCCTGCCAAGTTTGACCACAATCAATATATCTTATTTCAGTTAGAGCTAGTCTAGGTGGGCTTCATCGGCGCTCAGCGGTGCTCTGACATCCTTCATAGCTCCAATGGCCGTTCTTCCGCGCAGCTTATGACGCTCACCGTCTCGCTTCTCCGAGAATCGACGAAGCTGAGTGCCCGGCGCTGGTCGTAGGCACGCCTCACACCATTCAGGGCGGCCACGGCTGCAAATTACTGCGTCCGCGGGCCCGATTCACGTTTCGCGATGCGGGGTGATCGTGACCTCCGCGAGAGAGAGCGGGTATGCCCAGTCGTTTGCGATTCTGACGTAGCGGTAGTTGCCGTTCAGCTGGACGGCGGTCACGGGTTCCCAGGGGCGGAAGATGTGCACGGTCTTGATGCTCCCCCCCGCTGAGGCTTGATGGGTTGCCGTCGGGGATCGGGTCGTTGGACGCTATCACCCAGAAGTCGGTCGATCTGAGCCAGTGGGAGCCGTCTGTCGGCAGGTGGACCGTGACGGTATCGATCTGTGTGGTCTGCCCGAAATCCAGTTGCCACCACGGATAGGCATCGTTGATGGTGCGGGCGACAGAGGTGTTCCCCATGTCACCGTCGTTGGCCTTGTCGGCCGGCGAGTCGATCGCGTCGCGAGTGGAGGACTGGGTGGCGGTGCCGAAGACGGCGATGTTGGGGGGATCGGTCGTGTCGGTTCCGGCGGGCCAGACGGGGTTGTTCGGTATCGCCCTCCAGGTCTGGTTGGACGCGCCATTGCACGCGTAGGTTCCGATCGTGTTGTTCTCGGCGTCGGTCGCCCCGAACAGGTCCAGACATTCGCCGGTGTATTGGCTCTGCAGCTTCCAGACTCCCGCCCCCACCGTCGTCGGTCCCCACCGATATGACGAGTCGCTCCCGTCGCATGCGTGATCCAGGACGGCCTGCGCTCCGTTGCCCTTCCACCGCAGACACGTGCCCGTGTCCGCGTTTCGGATGAGGCCTCCCCCGGTGTTTCCGACCTGCTCGTACTGGAATCGTGCGGTGTTCGATCCGGCATCCTTCTTCAGCACCGTCCGGATCCGCTGGTCGGCATCGCCGGTCGCAGCCGGCGTTGTCGAGAGCACGCCGCCGGCGGAGGACACCGGCGCCAGCGATACCGGCCCGCTGGTCAGCGACTCGGGGGAGCTCCAGACCATGTTGGACGCCGTCGAGCAGGGATAGAGCATCAGCCGGGAGCCGTCACCGGTTGCTGCGCCTCGAACGTTCAGGCAGGTTCCCGAACCCTGATTGCGCAGCGTGCCGTCAGCGGCGACCGTCCAGGTCATGGCCGACGTTCGCTGGCACGCGGCGGTACCGACCGACTCCCCCGACCCGGACAGGCACATCGCCGGGTCCTCCCCATCGGATTGCGCCTGCTCCTCGTCCTCGAAGTCCGCCGTCGTGTTGAAGACACTGATCCGATACCCGTTCTCCACAGGGTCGAACCGCCACTTCTGCGCGGCAGCACCAGCACAGCTGGAGATCGTCACGTCCGTCCCAGGTGTGTACGGTCCGCCCTGAGCTGTCAGGCATCGACCCGAGCCTGCGCCGATGACCGCGCCGCCCGTGGTTTCGGCATCCGGGAGTGACCGCTTTGTCCGTGCTGTCGTCATCTTCACGATCTGGAGATCCGAGCGGTAGTCCGAACAGGGCATCGAATCGCCCCAGTTGCGACGGAACAGGTTCTGTCCGAGCATGATCCCCAGGCAGGTTCTCGTCCCCTTGCCGAGCAGCTTCATGCCGTTCGCACCCTGCCACACGGCCCAGCGGGCCCCGTCGCCGGAGCACCACCCCATGTGCGGCTGGTCGGCGCCCGCGTTCCTGGTGAGGCATAACCCCGACGCGGAGTTGACCAGCCAGCCCCACCCGTCGTTCGCATTGTCCTTCACGTAGGTCCAATCCCAGTAGCCGTCAGACAACCCGGTGGTGAAGGTCACCCCGTTGGCCCATCCGGACCACCGGGCAGTGGACGACTCAAGATGCCAGCTGGGGTCCCTGTTGAAGGTGATCCGCGACCCGGCCGGAAAGCCGGGCGTCGCGTTGGGCCGCCACAGCGCCAGCACACCAGCCACGTCGTCTATGTAGGGCGCTTTGTTGTCTCCACAGATCGAGCCCTCACTGGACGTCGGCTCCATCACCGTTCCACACGCAAGCTGATCGGTGTTGTGGTTCAGGCCGAGGATGTGCCCGATCTCATGGGTGAAGATGTGCTGCCGCAGCGTCTCCGAATACGAACCCATGTAGTTCGTGGCGATGCTGATATTCCCACCAGCAGGCTGACCGGAGTGGAAGTCGCAGTACGTCGCTGCGACCGCTTGCGCCCGGGGTTGACCCGGAATGTTCGGCATCGAGGCCACACCGACCACCCGCGCCCCCGCCGGGGTGGGGTCCGCCAGATCGCCGAACGTGATGGTCACCCCCGTGACGTACCGCCAGGCGGACCACGCCTCCGCAGCCTTCCTCAGCGACGCCCGGTAGGTAGCCGGCACCGTGGGCGGATACTTGATGTACAACGTCGCCGTCGTGGGGTACGTGCGGCACGCATACCCGGAGCGAGCCCACGCCGCAGCCGGTTCCACGTCTCCTCCGAGAGGTACGAGCACCGCCGCCGCAGCCACCGCCGCCGTCAACACGCCGATCAACCGGCGCCATTTCCACCCTCGCACCACAACCACGTCCCTCGTTCGCCCATGAACGCGTCAACCACGTCTCTCACCCGGCAGCACCGGAAGAGACCGTCGACGACCGCGACGAGCACATGCACTCGTCACTGACTACGACGTCAGCTCACGAGCAGAATGACGACGGAGTGCATATATGCGCCGAACCACGACGGCTGAAGTCGGGGGTGGAGTTTGCGTGCAACTTCCGGTGTCCGGCGACCAAGTCCTCCGCCAGCGCGTCGATACGCGCAATGTCCGCGTCACGCGGGCGGGAGCACCAGCGCCGTCACTCCTTCGCGCCCGTCTGGTTGAACAGGTAGTACACGCTCAGCGCAGCGAATCCGACGAGCATGGCCGGCGCGTAGACGATGCCGATCACGGTCAGCAGCGGGTAGAACAGCGTCCCCGCGCCGAACCGGAGGAGTGCGCTCCGCCGCGTCCCCGCATCCATCGATCCCGTCCGGACGAGGACGAGCGTGATACGCCCGTAGACCAGGGTGAAGGCGATCGCGAAGCCGGTCGCGACCCCGCCGTACAGCACGGCGGCGACCCGGGTGTCCGCGGCGCTGCCCTCGGCGATGGCGCCCGCGAGCGTCGCGGTGGTGAAGGGGACGGCCGACACGAACATCAGGAGGATGAGGTTCCAGAACAGCAGCACGCGGTCGACCGTGGTCGCGAGACGGAAGATCGAATGGTGGTTGACCCAGATCACGCCGATGACGAAGAAGCTCACGACGTAGGCGGCGAATGACGGCCCGGACGCGAGGACCTGATCCAGGAGACTCTCGCCGTTGCCCGGCTCGAGGTGAAGGTCCAGGACCAGGAGGGTGATGGCCACCGCGAGGACCCCGTCGGTGAACGCTTCCAGTCGCACCTTGGTCATCGCTGCCTCCTGGTCGTCGCCGTTCGAGGTGGGCATACCTTAGCCGGGCGGACACGGTCCGTTCAACGACGACGAGTCCTCCGTTCACCTCCCCTTTCCTCCGTATACCGCCGACGTGGGTAGCTTCCGTCCCTGTGCGACTTCTCAGAACCCGAACCGTGGCGGTCCTCGCCGCCACCGCGACCGCCGGCACACTGGCGCTCGCCCTTCCCACCGCGGCGCAGGCCGCGGCAACGCCCGACGTGCGGATCACCGAGTGGATGTACAGCCCCGGCACCACCGGCGGCGAGTTCATCGAGCTCACCAACCTCGGCACGACGCCGGTCAGCCTCACCGGCTGGTCCTTCGACGACGACAGCCAGACGCCCGGCACGGTCCCGCTGGACGGGCTCGGGACGCTGGCGTCCGGCGAATCCGCCATCATCACCGAGTCGACGGATGCCGCCTTCCGGACCGAATGGTCGCTCGGCGCCGACGTGAAAGTACTCGCCGGCAACACGACCGGCCTCGGCCGCGCCGACGAGATCAACCTCTTCGACGGCCCGGATGCGGTCGCGAACCTCGTCGACCGGCTCACCTACAACGACCAGGGCACCGGCACGGTGAAGGGCCCGCGCACGCAGGGGAAGTCGGGCGTGCCCACTACGGCCGCGGCGCTTGGGGCCAACGACGCCTCGCAGTGGCAGCTCTCCGCCGTCGGCGACGCGGAGGGCTCGTGGGCGTCGGCCAGCGGTGACATCGGTTCACCGGGAAAGAGCCGGTTCGCCCCGGCGCAGCCCGCGTGGAAGAGCATCCACATCAACGAGGTGTCGTCCGACAACACCGCCACCCCGGTCGGGGACGCGATCGAGCTCTTCAATAGCGGGTCGGTGGATGTGGACATCACCGGCTGGCTTCAGATCGACAGCGGGGCAGCGACGGCTGCAACGACCTTCTCGGCCAGCCTCGCCGACGGGACCCCGACGACGGTCGTGCCCGCCCACGGCTACGCGTACTTCTCCTCCACCAAGGGCCTGAGCAGCGGCGGGGACGGCGTCAAGCTCTACCTGCCGGACGGCGCCGGAGGCACCGCCGGCACCCTGGTCGACTCCGTCGACTACACGGCAGGCGAAGCCGGCACCGACGAGGGCAACGAGTTCGGAGCGGGCGCCTACGCGCGCTGCCCCGACGGCACGGGATCCTTCGCTTCGGTGGCGACCAAGAGCTTCGGCGCTTCCAACGCCACCGCGTGCCAGAACGTGCTCACCAACCCCGCCGACGGCGGCAACGGCGGCGGCAACTCGCTGACCTGCCAGCCGGAGGCGCCGTCCGGCACGGGCACCCTCCCCGCCGGCGCGGGCACTCCGGTCGCCTGGCCGGGAAGCGCCACCGTCTCAGTCGCCGACTCGCTGTGCGCGTGGGAGACCACGACCGGTCCGGAGGGCCGTGACGTCAGCGGCCTGGTCTTCGACCCGACCAACGCGAACGTGCTTTACAGCGTCAAGAACAAGGGCTGGGTGTTCCGCATGGTGAAGGAGAACGGCCTCTGGGTGGCCGACACCGCCAACGGCTGGGGCGCGGGCAAGCAGATCTTCTTCCCGGGCAACAGCGACACCGCGACGAACCAGCCGGACTCCGAGGGGCTCACGGTCGGACCGGACGGCGCGCTCTACGTGACGACCGAGCGCAACAACGCCGCCAACACCATCCCGCTCAACTCCATCCTCCGCATCGACCCGACCTCGTCGGCCACGTCTCTGGTCGCCACCGACCAGTGGAACCTGACCGCGGAGTTCCCGGAGCTGCACGCCGGGAACAAGACGGAGGCGAACCTGGGCTTCGAGGGCGTGACCTTCGTGCCGGACAACTACCTGACCGGCAACGGCTTCGTCGACCAGTCGACCGGCACGACGTACAAGCCCGCCGACTACCCGCTGCACGGCACCGGCCTCTACTTCGCCGCATTGGAGAACGACGGAAAGCTGTACGCCTACGCGCTCAACAGCGACCACACTTTCCACCGGGTCGCGGTCGTGGACACGAAGATGGGCCACGTGATGGACGTGCAGTTCGACGCTGCCACCCAGCGCATCTGGGCGCTCTGCGACAACACCTGCGGCGTCTCCTCCACCGTGCTGAAGGTCGACGGGACGGGAACGATCGTCCCGCAGGTCGTCTACAGCCGCCCCGCCGGTCTGCCGAACGACAACCTGGAGGGCTTCGCTCTCGCCCCGGCGTCGACCTGCACCGGAGGGACGCGCGAGGCCCTGTGGTCGGACGACGGCGTGTACGGCACCGGCCCGGGCAGCCCGACGGAGGGCCACGCCCTCTACAGCGGACGCATCGCGTGCGACCTGCAGCTCGGCGGCCAGGGCGTCTCCGGCCCGGCGACGGACCCGGTGGCGGCGGTCAGCCTGTCCGCCGGTTCGGGCGCCGTCGGCGACCGCATCACGGTCACCGGCACGCACTTCGCGCCGGGCACGCAGGTCACGTTCGTGTTCAACTCCACACCGGTCACCCTCGGCACGGCGACCGCGGCATCTGACGGGACGCTGACCTTCACCTTCTCGGTGCCGACGGTTCCCGCGGGTGCGCACACCGTGACCGCGTCGATCGGCGGGACGGTCGTCGCCTCGGCGGCCTTCAATGTGACGGCCGCCGGCGCCACGGTGTCGGGCGGCGATCCGGCCGCCCTCGCCTCGACCGGGTCCAATGTGAGCTCGGCAGCCGGGCTGATCGCCCTGGCGCTGCTGATCGGCGGCGGTCTGCTGGTCCTGCTCCGCCGACGCGCTCGGACGCACACGACCGGGGAGTGAGCGGGGAGAGATAGCCCCGGGGGAGGGCCGGCCCGGCCGCGCTCTCCCCCGGCGGCTGTCACGACGAGCACCGCGCCCAGGTTGCGCTGCTATGGTTCCCGAGCCGGCAGTGCGCCGGCTTCAGGGAAGACGCCTCGTTGACAGATGGATCCTCCGGATCCGGCCACGACTCGTCGCCTCCTCTGTGCAAATAAGAGGAGCGCCATGCCCGCGTCCGTGAAAGCCGTCGTCTACTGCGAAGGACTGTTCGGGAGGCTCGACGGCAAGACCGCCAACGGTCTCGTCCGCCATTCCGAGAAGTACGAGATCCTCAGCGTGATCGACAGCACCCGTGCGGGCGGCGACGCAGGCGAGGTCCTGGACGGCGCACCGAACGGGATCCCGGTGCTCGCGAGCCTGGACGCATCCCTCGAGCGCGCGGGCTTCATCCCCGACACCCTCATCTTCGGGATGGCGCCCACCGACGGCCTGCTGACCGCCGACCACCGCGCCGTGCTCCTCGACGGCATCGACCGCGGGATGAACCTGGTCAACGGACTGCACGAGTACCTGAACGACGACGCCGAGTTCGTCGCAGCAGCCCTCGTGGCCGGTGTGACGATCGAGGACGTCCGGCGGCCGAAGGAGATCGCTGAGCTGACGCTGTTCAGCGGCCGGATCTTCGACGTCACGTGCCCGCGCATCGCGGTGCTCGGCACGGACGGATCGGTCGGCAAGCGCACGACGGCCACGCTGCTCACCCAGGCGCTGAACGCGCAGGGCATCCGCGCGGTGATGGTCGGGACCGGGCAGACGTCGCTGATCCAGGGAGCCCGGTACGCGGTGGCGCTCGACGCGACCATCCCCCAGTTCTGCTCCGGCGAGGTGGAGGCGCAGGTCGTCGCCGCGTTCGAGGAGGAGGACCCGGACGTCATCATCGTCGAAGGCCAGGGTGCGCTGAGCCACCCCGCCTACCTCAGCTCGGGCGCCATCCTGCGCGGCAGCCGACCGGAGGGCGTCATCCTCCAGCACGCCCCGGGGCGCGTGATGCTGGGCGACTTCCCGATGATGCCGATGCCGACGGCCGCGAGCGAGATCGCCCTGATCCAGGCGTTCAGCGACACCAGCGTCATCGGCGTCACCATCAACCACGAGGGTCTGACGGCGGCCGGGATCGATGACACGATCGCCGAGCACGAAGCCGGGCTCGGCCTCCCCGTCACCGACCCGCTCACCCGTCCGCTGGAGGAGCTCGTCGACATGGTTCTGCTCGCCTTCCCCGAGCTGGGTCTCCGCGGCGAAGCGCTCGCGGGTATCGCGAGCACGGAGTCCAGCCTGGCGTAGTCGGTGGCCCTGGCGTCGTCGGTGGCCCGGAATACACTTCCGGCATGGCCATCGACGTCCTCCCCGCCACGGGCCGCTTCGACGACTTCGCGACCTTCATGGTGCCCCGGAAGCCCGGCGCGGGCGGCTGCGTCTGCATGTCCTATCGGGATGCCCGGCTCAACACGGCGGGCCGGGTCGACCACATGCGCGCCGAGTGCTCCTCGGAGCCCGGCCCCGGCGTTCTCGCGTACCTCGACGGCGAGGTGGCGGGATGGTGCTCGGTCGCCCCGAAGTCGACGTACCGCCGCTTGATGAACTCCCGCACCATCCCCCACCTCGACGAGGAGCGCGACCCGTGGTCGATCGTCTGCTTCGTCGTCCGCGGCGGTTTCCGCAAGCGCGGCCTGATGCACGACCTGCTCGACGGCGCGGTCGAGCACGCCCGCGCCTCCGGTGCCGCGCTGGTCGAGGGCTACCCGGTCGACACCGGCGGCGAGCGCGTGGATGTGATCAGCGGCTACGTCGGAACGGTCGAGCTCTTCGAGAAGCACGGCTTCTCGCGCGTGCTGGCCACCGACGCCCACTCGGGCGGCCAGGTGCGCTGGCTGATGCGGCGCGAACTCGGCGCCTGAACAGGCGGTGCGGCGTGACGCTTCGAGAGGCAGCCGTCGATAACGTTGGCCCGTGCTGCAGACGATCCTTACGGCCGCGGTCGCCGCTCTGGTCGCATTCGTATTTTCGGTCTCGAATGATCTCCTACGGGAACGGCGAGCCTTCCGACGCCGCTGGGACAGAGATGTCTACAGTTCGACGATCGAGTTGCTTATGGCGGCTCGTCAGGTCGGGCACCTGGCGTCCACGGTCCGACGGGGCGGTTCGGACAGCGCCGATGTGCTCGCCCGGCTGGACGACATGCACCGTGAGGTCCGCACGCGCTGCAGTGCCCTCCTGATCCTCGCGGATTCACCCCTCGCCGAGGCAGCGCTCACCGTTCAACGACAGGTGTACGCGGTCGTCGAGGTCGCTCGAGGGGGCGAGGACCCCCGGCCCGGCGATGGGACACCGGACGAACGGCTGACGCGAGCTCTCGACGCCCTCAGCCACCGCGCACGGAACCAACTGGATCTGGCACCGATCGCGGGCACGCGCTTGGACTGACCCGCCTCATCCCTGTGAGAGTTCACATGTACGCTCTCTCAGGTTAATCCGCGCGTCACCGCAACCCGCTCGGATGGTCCGGTCACTCGACCGAAAGGACCCGTCCGCATGTTCCGTTCCGCTTCGCGCTGGAAGGGCGGCGCCGTGCTCGTCGCCGCCTCCGGCGTGCTCGCCGCCGCGTTGCTCCCCGCGCCCGCGCTGGCCACCACCTCCGACAACGGCGGCGCCGCCCGCAACCCCGACGACTCCACGACGGCGCTCCGCCAGTCGATCGTCAACGGTCCCGCCAAGAACGTCATCCTGCTCATCGGCGACGGGATGGGCGACAGCGAGATCACGGTCGCCCGCAACTACCAGTACGGCGCGGGCGGCATGCTCCCCGGCATCGACGCACTGCCGCTCACCGGCCAGTACACGACCTACTCCGTGTACAAGGACGGCGCGAACAAGGGCAAGCCGGACTACGTGCCGGACTCCGCCGCCACCGGCTCCGCGTGGGCGACCGGCACCAAGACCTACGACAACGCGATCTCCGTCGACATCGACGGCAAGCCGCAGGCGACCCTGCTGGAGCTGGCACGCGCCAACGGCCTCCGCACCGGCAATGTCAGCACCGCCGAGATCCAGGACGCGACCCCGGCTGTCGAGGTCGCGCACGTGGGCGCCCGCTCCTGCTACGGGCCGGACAGCGCATCGTGCGGTTCCGACGCCCTCGAGAACGGTGGACTCGGCTCCATCAGCGAGCAGCTGCTCGACGCCCGTGCCGACGTGACCCTGGGCGGAGGGTCGACCTCCTTCACGCAGACCGCGAAGGCCGGCCAGTGGAAGGACGAGACGCTGTTCGACCAGGCCGCCGAGCGCGGATACCAGGTCGTCGGCGACGCCGCGGGCCTGGCGGGTGTGACGGAGGCGAACCAGCAGAAGCCACTGCTCGGCCTGTTCACCCCCGGCAACTTCCCGACGCGCTACGCCTCGACGACGGCGACCGTCGGCGGCGCGGACCAGGCGCCGGTCACCTGCACGCCGAATCCGGCCCGGCTGGCGACCGACCTCTCCCTCTCGTCGCTGACGAACAAGGCGATCTCCCTCCTGGACAAGCCGGGCGGTGACGGCTTCTTCCTCCAGGTCGAGGGCGCCAGCATCGACAAGCGCGACCACTCGGCCGACGCGTGCGGCCAGATCGGCGAGACCGTCGACCTCGACGAGGCCGTACAGGCAGCGCTCGCGTTCGCGAAGAAGGACGGCAACACCCTGGTCATCGTGACCGCCGACCACGCCCACACCAGCCAGATCGTCGACAGCACCCCGCCGGCGACCCTGTCGACCGCGCTGACGACCGCCGACGGCACCGTGATGAAGGTCGCCTACGGCACGGCGGCCGCCGGGGGCTCGCAGCAGCACACCGGCGCCCAGCTGCGCATCGCCGGGTACGGCCCCGGCGCGGCCGACGTCGTCGGCCTGACCGACCAGTCCGACACGTTCTTCACCATCGCCCGCGCTCTGGAGCTGAACCGGGACTACGCGGCCCTCAGCGCCGGCGCGTCGGTGACGCTGAACGCCACGACGGTTAAGCCGGGCGACCCGATCACGGCGACGCTGGCGGGCTTCCGCGGCGACCGTCAGGTCACCGGGGTCATGCAGTCCGACCCGGTCGCCCTGCCGCGCACCGACGTGCTCGGCGGATCGGCGGCCATCACGGCGACCGCGCCGACCGACCTCGGCGCCCACACCATCACCGTCACGGGAGCGCAGAGCGGCAAGGCGGTGACGGTGAACTTCGAGGTCACCGCCGACGGCCAGCCGTCCGGCGCCCTGCCCGGCGGATCGGCCGGCGGATCGACCGGTGGCGGCAACGGCGCGGTGACCGCCGGATCCACCTCCGCGGGCTCGCTCGCCTCGACCGGCTCGATCGTCGCGCCGCTCATCGTGGTGATCGCGCTGGCCCTGCTGATCGCGGGCTACCTGTTCGTCACCCGCGGCCGTCGCCGCCCGGGCGGTGCCCCGCAGGTCTGACCGGCAGCACATCAAGAGGGGGAGGAGTCCACCCGGACTCCTCCCCCTTCCACGTCTGCGCGATCCATCGGATCGCAATACGTCCGCAAAGACCGAAGTGTTCTGAAGGAAGGCGTCACGACCCCGTGGTTGCTGCGTCTGAGTAGGTAGAAGGGCGCTTTGCCCTTGCGAGTGGTGGACAAGGACCGTTCCGGCTTGCCGGGTGTGAAGAAGTCTCGTGTACTGGTGTCAGCGCGGCGGCGGGAATCGCCGGAAGTTGTAAAGGATTCTGATGGCAGCGCGGCCCCGACGCCTGGCGTACTTCGCCACCATGGCTCTCATCGTGGAAGCCGTATTGCTGGGTGCCTCGCTCCTCCCACAGCCGTGGGGCGGGATGGCGCTGACGGTGGGAGCGCTTCTGTGCGCGACCTTTGATCGAGTGTGGAGTCGCGTCAGGGGTCCCGTCTTCCCGCCACCGCTGACCGCCGCCGTTCGCGTATATCTTGCCATCGTGGTGGTCGTCTTGCTCTCCACGCTGATTATGGTCGTGTTCGCGCCCGGGAGCGGTCTGCCGACGTGGGTGATGTCCGTAGTCACAATGCTGGCTCTCTTGGCCGGGAGCTGGGTCCCGGCACCAAACACCTGGTCGCCTACTCCTCACCCGAGGGGCGACGAGTAGATAAACCCACGGGGTGTGTCTCGGGCTTACGACTCCGCGCTGAGCGCGATCGTCCCGATCCCGAGCGCCGCCAGGATCCCGGCCGAGATGCGTTCGAGCCAGGTCGTGACAGACGGACGCTTCAGCCAGGCGACCGCGCGGCCGGCCAGCAGCGCGACCACCACGAGGTAGAGCGAGCCGACCACGGCGACGATCGCTCCGAGCAGCAGCGTGCTGGCGATGGTCGAGCCGTCGTGGGGGACGAACTGCGGCGCGATGGCCAGGAAGAACAGGCCGACCTTCGGGTTCATCATCGTGGACAGCATCCCCGCGGTGAATCCCGACCGCAGTCCGGTGCGACGGGAGGTCGGCTCGACGCCGTGCGCCTTGCCCTTCCGGCTCGCGATGAACGCGGCCACGCCGAGGTAGATCAGGTACAGACCGCCGACGATCTTGAGGATGCGGAAAACCTCGGCCGACTGCTCGAGCACGGCGGCGAGCCCCAGGGCCACCGCCACCGCCCACACCAGCGACCCGAGCGCGGTGCCCGCGGCGGCCGCGATGCCCGCGCCCTGCCGCGCCAGGCTGAAACGGAGGACGAGGAACGTGTCCGGCCCCGGCGTGAGCGCGAGCACGAGGCAGAGGCCGGCGAAGGCGAGCAGGCTGGCGACGGTCATGCGACCAGTATGCAGGCCGCTCAGGGCAGCAGGCGCGTGAAGTGGTGGGGAACGCCCTGCCAGACGGTGGTGATCTCGACCGGGCGGCCCTCCTCGGGCGCCTGGATGAGCATCCCGTCGCCCAGGTAGATCGCGATGTGCTCCTCGTCGTCGAACACCACCAGGTCGCCGGGCTGGGCGTCGCTCTCGCTGATCTGTCGCCCGGCGTCGTCCTGCAGGTGGACGAGGTGCCCGAGAGGGATGCCGACGGCGGCGTACGAGACCATGACCAGTCCGGAGCAGTCGATGCCCGAGTGATCCGAGCCGTCGAGCACGTACGGGTCGCCGAGGTAGCTGAGCGCGGTGGCGACGATCTGTTCGCGCGCGCCGCCGAGGGCGAGGGCGGAGACGATCGCCCCGGCGGCCCGCTCGCCCGCAGCGCCGCCCTGGCCGGCGATGATGCCCGCAACCGCGGAGGCGACGGGGTCGTCGCGGTCGATACGGGCGGAGGCGACGATGGCCGAGACGGTTATGGCCTGGTGGCCCGCGTGCCCGCTCGCGGCGGCCATCACGATGTCGATGGGCTCCGCGACGGCCGGCGGCGCCATGGCGATGCCGGCGAGGAGAGCGATGGTGGCGCCGGAGGAGCCCAGTGCGATCCCGCGACGGGAGGCTCGGGGCGCGGACCCTCGTCGTGTGCCACGCCTCCGTGAGGTGCCGCCGCCGCGCTCAGCCCGTTCCTGCTCCAGAGCCCGCCGTCGTTCGCCGCCCGTCATCCAGACCTCGTCCGTCTCACGACCCGCACCCCATCGCCCGAAGTCCGCGCGACCGGGATCGAGCCTAAGGGGCCGCATCCCTGCTCCACCGGGAGTCCTCTGAGTCGGGCTGATGTTCCTCTCAGACGGAGGCCGCCGGCCGGATCAAGCGCCCGGCCGGGGAAGAGAATGGGGAGGCCCGCCACCGATCGGAGCCGCCCACGCCCCCCGTCGCCGTCTTCCTCATCACCTGGTCGTTCGACCCGGCCGCCGCCGCGCTGCTCGCCGTCGCGGCCCTGCTGTACGTGGGCGGCGTCCTCCGGCTCCGCCGCCGGGGCCGCCGCTGGCCGCTCCGGCTGACGGCCTCGTTCCTGCTTCTCGGCCTCGGGTCGTACGCCGTCATCTCGTTCGGGTTCCTCGGCGCCGAGAGCACCGACCTCCGCTGGGCGTTCACGACCCGGATCGCGCTCCTGCTCTTCGTCGTCCCCGCGTTCCTCGCCCTCGGGCGGCCCGTCGCCCTCGCCCGCGTGGCCCTCGGACCCACGGGCCGCCGCCGCACCGACCGGGTGATGCGCTCCCGTCCGGTGCGCGCGTTCGGCAACGCGATCGCCGCCCCCGCCTTCGCGTGCGCGGTATTCCTCGTCTTCCTCACGCCGCTCGCCGCCGTGCTGCGCGACTCGGTGTGGTCCGAGTGGACCATCTCCGTCCTCACCCCGCTCGTCGGCCTCCTGCTGGTGCTGCCGATCGTCGCGCACTCCGTCGTCCGCACCGGGTTCTTCATCACGGTGGAGTTCCTGCTCGCGTTCGTCGAACTGGTGCTGGATGCGATCCCCGGCCTCCTGCTGCGCCTCAACGACGGCATCCTCGACCACGCCCCGGCGATCGTCGGGCGGATGCCGTTCTGGTTCCCCACTCCCCTCCACGACCAGCACCTCTCCGGCGACCTGTTGTGGTTCATCGCCGAGGTCGCCGACGTGCCCGTGCTCGTCCTGCTGTTCGTCCGATGGATGCGCCTGGAGCGCACCGAGGGCAAGCGTTACGACGACCTGAGCGACGAGGAACTGGCCGAACTGACGCGGCAGCATCTCCGCCAGCGCAGCTGAGGCGCGCGCGTTACGCACCATGACGGTGCGCGTGCGGCCCGGGCCGGGTTCGCTCATCCTGGACCAATGACCAGGCAGATCCGCTTCAACGCGTTCGACATGAACTGCGTCGCCCACCAGTCGTCCGGCATGTGGCGGCACCCCGAGGACCAGGCGTGGCGCTACAAGGACCTCACCTACTGGACCGAGCTGGCGAAGCTGCTGGAGCGCGGGAACTTCGACGGCATCTTCATCGCCGACGTGCTCGGCACGTACGACGTGTACGGCGGCAGCAACGAGGCCGCCATCCGTCACGGCGCCCAGGTGCCGGTGAACGACCCCATCCTTCTCGTCTCGGCGATGGCGCTGGTGACCGAGAACCTGGGCTTCGGCATCACCGCGGGCACCGCTTACGAGCACCCGTATCCGTTCGCACGCCGCATGTCGACGCTCGACCACCTGACCAACGGCCGTGTCGGCTGGAACGTCGTCACCGGGTACCTGCCCTCCGCCGCCCGCAACATGGGCCACGACGACCAGCTGCAGCACGACGACCGCTACGACCACGCCGACGAGTACCTCGAGGTGCTCTACAAGCTGTGGGAGGGGTCGTGGGAGGACGACGCCGTCATCCGCGACCGCGAGTCCGGCGTCTTCACCGACCCGTCGAAGGTGCACGAGATCGGCCACCGCGGCAAGCACTTCACGGTGCCGGGCATCCACCTCTCCGAGCCGAGCCCGCAGCGCACGCCGGTCATCTACCAGGCCGGCGCATCCAAGCGCGGCATCGCGTTCGCGGCAGAGAACGCGGAGGCGATCTTCGTCGCCGCCTCCACCAAGGAGGGTCTGAAGGCGACCGTCGGCAAGCTCCGCGACGCCCTCGAGGCGGCGGGACGCGACCGGTACTCGGCACGCATCTACACGCTGCTGACGATCATCACCGACGAGACCAGCGAGAAGGCGCAGGCCAAGTTCCAGGACTTCCTGCAGTACACCAGCGACGAGGGCGCGCTCGTCTTCATGTCCGGGTGGATGGGCGTGGACCTCTCGCAGTACGACCTGGACGAGCCGATCGGCAACGTCGACAGCAACGCCATCCAGTCGGCGGTCGCGAACTTCCAGCGGCCGAACGAGGACGGTGGCGAGTGGACGGTGCGCGACATCGGCCGCAACGGCGCCATCGGCGGGCTCGGGCCGTTCATCGTCGGCTCGGCCTCCGAGATCGCGGACCAGCTGCAGGAGTGGGTCGAGGAGACCGACGTCGACGGGTTCAACCTGGCCTACGCCATCACGCCCGGGACGTTCGAGGACATCGTCGAGTACGTCATCCCGGAGCTGCGCAAGCGTGGCGCATACCCCGAGGAGTACGCGCCGGGGACCCTGCGGAACAAGCTGCACGGCGCGGGCGACCGGCTGCCGGAGACGCACCGCGGAGCCCGGTACAAGGTGACGGCATCCCGGGCCGTCTGAGAATCCGTAGACCATCGCTCCTCTAGCCTGGCTAGCGATAGGCTGAGCGGGAGACGCGGCTCCCGCCGCGCCTCTGTGGCGACCGAAGGGCAGGCCATGACGGACACGGCGGCGATCCAGGACCAGCTGCGCGAGCTCCTCGACGGAGAGCGCGGGCTGAAGGAGCTGCTCGGTGCCAACCCGGAGTGGTACCCCGTGCTGATCCGCCAGCTGGAGCTCGCCGTCGGCGACGCCCGCATCATCTACCTGGGCGCCGCCATCGCTTCCGGGCTCTCCACCGTCACGCTGCGCATCGGCATCTTCACGGAGCACACGGTCGTCGCCGCCGAGGTCATCGACGACAGCACGCCGGGAGCACAGGTGGTGACGCGTGTGGAGAGCCGCGCGGGTCTGCTGCGCTTCGAACTCTCCGGCGGCACGGAGAGCGACAACAGCAGCGAGTCGTCGTGGCAGGGCGGCTTCCGCGTGCGGGCGTTCTACCGCTCCGGCCTGGTCGTCACCGTGCCCGCCAACGTCGTCGACACCGAGGCCAAGCGCGTCTCGGTGCACGCCGTTCTCGAAGGCATCCGCGCCGACCTGCAGGCACGACCGCCATCGTCCGTCCTGGACGACTGAGCACCCCGACGGGCCGGGAGGAACCATGATCTCGTCAGCGGTCACCCTCAGCTATCGCGACGCCCCGGCCGCGATCGCCTGGCTCGAAGCGCTCGGGTTCGACGTGCTCCAGCTGCAGTCCGGGCAGGACGGCTCGGTGCTGCACAGCGAACTGCGCTGGGCCGACACCGTCGTGATGCTGGCCTCGAACGACGCGGCCTACGACGTCCCGCCCCTGGTCGGCGCCTCCACCGGAGTCGGCCTGTACCTGGTGACCCAGGACGTCGACGGGATGTTCGCACGCGCCGTGGACGCCGGCGCGACGGTGGTCTTCCCGCCGGAGGAGACGGAGTGGGGCAGCCGCCGGGCACGTGTGCTCGACCCGGGCGGCCGGGAGTGGAGCTTCGGCTCCTATCGGCCCGGCGAGCAGTGGAGCGCCTCCGCCTGAACGGGGTTCACCCCTGCGCGAGGTCGCGGAAGAACCGGGTCAGCAGCGCACGCGACCGGTGGTCGAGCCGGGATGCGGCGGCGCGGGCGCGGTCGAGATCCGGGTCGGCCTCGAGCGCGTCGGCGAGGTGCTGCACCATGCGGGCGATGTCGTCGGCGGTGTACTCGGCTTCCGGGCCGGACCCGTCGGACTCGGCCGTCTCCTCCGCCGCGTTCGGCCGACGGCCTCCACTGCCGAGCGACACCGTCGCCAGCAGGCCGACGACCAGGAAACCGGCCGCGGCGAACGCCGCCCATCGCGTCCCGTCGCTGAACGCCTCCTTCGCGTCGGCGGCGACGGGAGCCGTCTGCGGGTTCTTCTCCAGCCCGGCGATCGCCGCTCCGGAGCTGTCGACCACCGCGGACACCAGCTGGTCGCGCTGAGGAGCCGGCACGCCCCGGTCGTCGAGCTTGGCGTCGAACACCGCGGTGGCAGAGGCGAACAGGACCGTGCCGAGCACGGCGATGCCCAGAGCGGAGCCGATCTGGCGCGCCGTGCTCGTGGTGCCGGAGCCCTGCCCGCTCTGCTCGACCGGCACATCCCGCAACACCACCCCGGTGAGCTGCGCGGTCGCGAGCCCGACACCGAAGCCGTAGACGAAGAGGAACGGGATCAGCGCTCCCCACGGCGTGGTGGAGGAGATCACGAGGCCCAGCCCGGCCACACCGACGATCTCCGCGACCAGCCCCACGCGGACGATCGTGACGGGCGCTATGCGGTTGCCGAAGGCGCCGGCGAAGCCGCTCGCGAGGAACGACCCGATCGCCAGGGCGAGAAGGATGAGGCCGGTGTCGAGAGCGCTGTAGCCCAGGACGTTCTGCAGCCAGATCGGCAGCGCCAGGATGATGCCGAACTCTCCAAGCGACACGATGGTCGCGGCGACGTTGCCGTTGCGGAACGACGGGATGCGGAAGAGGTCGAGCGCGAGCATGGTGCTCCGGCCTGCCCGGGTGCGCGCGCGGCCCCGCAGCACGAACAGCACTCCTCCGAGCACCGCGACCGCGAAGGCGATCGGCACGGGTGAGAGGTCGAACGGCCACGTCCATTCGCCGATCGACGGTCGGGTGTCGACGAGCCACCAGCCGTAGGTGCGGCCCTCGATCAGCCCGAAGACGAGGCTCGCGGAGGTGACGACCGAGAGCAGGGCGCCCACCCAGTCCACGCTCCGTGCGGCTCGGGTGTCGCGCGACTCGGGCACCGTCGCGAGCACGCCGACGATGATGAGGATGCCGAGGGGAATGTTGATGCCGAATGCCCAGCGCCACGAGAACGCGGTCGTCAGCCACCCGCCGAGCAGTGGACCCAGCGCGGTCATCCCACCGATGGTCGAGCCCCAGACGGCGAACGCGATCGCGCGCTCCTTCCCGCGGAAGTTCGCGTTGATCAGGGAGAGCGTGGTCGGCAGGACCATGGCGCCGCCGACACCCTGCAGGAGTCGCGCCCCGATCAGGAAGGCGCCGGTCGGCGACAGGGCCGCGGCGACGGAGGCGAGCGTGAAGATCGCCACGCCGATCAGGAGCATCCGGCGTCGTCCGAACCGGTCGGCCAACGTCCCGAACACGAGCAGGAGGGCTGCGAACACGAGAGTGTACGACTCCTGCACCCACTGGACTCCGGTGGACCCGATATGGAGTTCGTCGACGATGGACGGGATCGCGACGTTGACGATCGTCGAGTCGACGATGATGAGCGCGACACCGATGCTGATGAAGACCAGGCCGGCCCAGCGGGAACGTGAAGACATCGAAACTCCCTTGCTAGGAGATTAGTCAGCAAGCTTATGGTCAGGCTACGCTGGATTCGTGAGCCGGTCCAGCAGAACCCGACGCCGCATCCTCATCGCGGGTGGCGCTGTCCTCGGCGTCCTCGTCCTGACCGTGGTCGGATTCCTGGCCTGGGCGTCCACCCCGATGATGGGCGACCGGTCCGCGGCGCTCGAGGCCTGGCGCGACCCGGCCGTCCAGATCCACGACGCCGGCGACTCCGTCGTCATGGAGCCGACCGGAACGCCCTCCGGCGACGGCCTGGTGTTCGTCCCAGGCGCGCTGGTCGACCCGTACGCCTACCTGAACAAGCTCTCGGGCGTCGTCGCCGAGACGGGCCTCACCGTGGTGATCACGAAGCCGACGCTCAACCTGGCGTTCTTCGACCAGCGGCCGCTGTCCACGTTCACCGCCCACGCTCCGGAGGTGACGGACTGGTACGTCGGCGGCCACTCCCTCGGCGGCGTCCGCGCCTGCCAGCTGGCCGAGGATCCGAAGGTGACCGGACTCATCCTGTTCGGCTCGTATTGCGCAAACGACCTCAGCGGTGCCGATCTGCGCGTGCTGTCGATCGGCGGCAGCCGCGACGGCCTGAGCACGCCCGCCAAGCTCGCGGCGAACCGGCACCTGCTGCCGGAGGACGCGCGGATGGTGCAGATCGACGGCATGGACCACGCGCAGTTCGGCGACTACGGCGCCCAGCCGGGCGACCGACCGGCCACCATCGACGACGAGACGGCCCGCGAAGAGCTGACCCAGGCGCTCAGCGGCTTCCTCTCGGAGTGAGTGCGACGACTTCCGCACACACAGACGGCGCGGCCGTGCAGCGGGGAGGCTGCACGGCCGCGCCGGGGGCGGGCTGACGCCGGGAGTTACTTGGCCGGGGGCATCAGGACCGAGTCGATCAGGTACACGGTCGCGTTGGCCGTCTTGACGCCGCCGCAGATGACGTTGGCGTCGTTGACCTTCATGGAGTCGCCGGAGCCGGTGACGGTGACGTCGCCGCCCTCGACGGTCTTGTGGGTGCCGTCGATGTCAGACGGCGCAAGCTGTCCGGGCACCACGTGGTAGGTGAGGATCGAGGTCAGCGTGGCCGTGCCCGCCTCGGTCTTCAGCGACTCGATGGTCGCCGGGTCGATCTTCTTGAAGGCGTCGTCGACCGGGGCGAAGACGGTGAAGTCGCCGCCGTTCAGGGTGTCGACCAGGTTCACCTGCGGGTTCAGCTTGCCCGAGACGGCCGCGACGAGCGTCGTCAGCAGCGGGTTGTTGCTGGCCGCGGTGGCCACCGGGTCCTCGGCCATGCCGGAGACGGAGCCCGCACCCGACGGGACCTGCTTGGCGTATGCCGCGCAGCCGGGACCGACGAGGTCGGCGGCCGGGTCCATCTTCGAGGCGGACGGGGTGGACTTGCTCATCGAGGAGCCGGAGTCGCTGGAGGTGGCGCTGCCCGCACCGGACGAACAGGCGGTGAGGGTGAGGGCGGCTGCGGCCAGGATGGCTGCCGCTGCGAGACGAGCTGTGGATCGCATGGTTCTTCTCCTTCGAGGGATGGTGACGATCGTTGCGGCCGCTGCGGGGCGGTCATCAGGGGTTCGGCCCCGGCGGCGAATCGGATTGGAACCAATCCGCGGGGCCTCTCCGCCACGAACTCCAGGCATGTCAGCGAAGAAGAGAATCGGCACCATCGCCCTGGCCGCACTCGCCGGGGCGGTGAGCGGTGGCGTGTTCCTCGGAGCGGCCGAACTGGTGGCCCTGCTGACCGTGCGCGACGCGAGTCCGATCGTCGCGGTCGGCTCGTTCGTGATCGACATCGTCCCCCGCTGGGCGAAGGAACTGGCGATCGACCTCTTCGGGTCGAACGACAAGCTCTTCCTGCTGGCGAGCCTCGGCCTTGCGGTCTTCGTCGCCGCCGCCGTCGCGGGGGTGCTGGAGTGGTGGCGTCGGTGGGTCGGCGTCGCGCTGTTCGTTCTCGCGGGTGTCGCGGCCGTGGTGGCGACGCTGACCCGCACGGGGGCCAGCCCGTTCGGCTTCCTTCCGGCCGCGGTCGGCGCCCTGCTCGGCGCGCTGGTGCTGCGACTGCTGATCGGGCGGCTTCACGCCTGGCGCGACGGGACCGCTGGAGCGGAAAGGGTCGGCGTCGACCGCCGCCGGTTCCTGGTGCTCACGTCGGTCGCAGCGGCGGGAGCCCTGGTCGCCGGGGTCGGGTCGCGCCTGGGGTCCGCTGCCACGTCATCCATCGCCGCGGTCCGCTCGGCGCTCAAGCTCCCGACGCCGGCCTCCCGCCTGAAAGTGCCTGCCGGCGCCGAACTCGACGTTCCCGGCATCAGCCCGCTCTTCACGCCGAACACGGACTTCTACCGGGTGGATACGGCCCTCACCGTGCCGTCGGTCGACCCGGCGAACTGGCGCCTCACCATCGACGGGATGGTCGAGAAGCGCGTCGAGCTCAGCTTCCAGGACCTCGTCGACATGCGCCCAGCCGAGTACGGCGTCACCCTGACGTGCGTGTCGAACGAGGTCGGCGGCAACCTGGTCGGGAACGCGCGGTGGCTCGGCGTGCCGGTCCGCGACATCCTCGCCCTCGCCCGTCCGCGCCGGGGCGCCGATATGGTGCTGTCGCGCAGCGTCGACGGCTTCACCGCCGGCACCCCGCTGGATGCGCTCACCGACGACGGCCGCGACGCCATCCTCGCGATCGGGATGAACGGCGAACCGCTCCCCCTCGAGCACGGCTTCCCGGTGCGGATGGTGGTGCCGGGCCTCTACGGCTACGTTTCGGCGACGAAATGGCTGACCGAGCTGAAGGTGACGACCTTCGCCGCCGATCAGGCGTACTGGACTCCCCGCGGCTACAGCGCGAAAGCCCCGATCAAGCTCTCCAGCCGCATCGACACCCCGCGCGTGGACAAGCCGCTCTCCGCCGGCCCGACGAAGATCGCCGGTGTCGCGTGGGCGCAGACGGTCGGCATCCGCACCGTCGAGGTGCGGATCGACGGCGGCCAGTGGCAGCAGGCGAAGCTCTCCACTCCGATCAACGCCGACACCTGGGTGCAGTGGTCGCTCGACTGGGACGCCACAGCGGGCAGCCACACCCTCGCGGTGCGCGCCACCGATCGCGCGGGCCGCGTGCAGGAGCAGAAGCGCACGCCGATCGCGCCGAACGGATCGACCGGATGGCAGCAGACGCTGGTGCGGGTGGGCTGACGACGTCGAGGTCGTCGGATGGGCACTCCGTGACCCGAGGTGCCGGCGCCCGAGCCGGCACCTCGGTGGGCTGACGCTCCCCCCGGACACGTCAGCGGGAACCCGCAACAGTGGGCCGGCACCTTGGGGAAATGCCGGCCCACTGTCACGGGGTCTTACTCGGTCGCGCGGCGTCGGCGGATCAGCATGAACGCTGCTCCGGCGCCCAGCAGGAGCAGGGCGATGATTCCGGGTGCGACCAGATCGCTACCGGTGAACGCCAGGCCGGGGCCCGGGTCGATCGGCGTGCGGGTGTCGCAGGCGCCCGACGGGTCGCACGACCCGCCGTCCACGGCCGGGTCGACGGTGTTGACCAGGCGGTGGTTGCCCGCCGCCGGGTTGTTGACCGTCACCGAGTACGTGACGTCGATCGTCTCGCCGACAGCCAGCGGGCCGGCCCAGGAGAGCACGGCGCCGCTGAGGGTCGCTCCGTGCGTCGCGTCGCCGTTGTAGTGGGCGTCGTCGAGCACGTCGCTCATGTTGTCGGTGAACTTCGCGGGAGTGCTCGCGGTGTAGGCGAACTCACCCGTGTTCGTGACGGTGACGGTGTAGCTGACCACGGCTCCCGGCTTCACCGTGTTGGTCGTGGAGACCGTCTTGTGCACCGTGTACGAGGCGACCGGGGTGTTGGTCAGGCAGCTGCCCGCCGGGTCGCACGACCCGCCCGGCCCGGTGGGCATGACCGCGTTGACCAGGTGGTGGTTGCCCGCATCCGGACTGTTCACCGTCACCGAGTACGTGACCTTCACCGTCTGGCCGACCGCGAGCGGACCGGCCCAGCTGAGCGTGTTCCCGGCCACGGTCGCACCGTTGCTGGCGTCACCGTTGTAGGCGGCGTCGTCGAGGACGTTGGTCAGGTCGTCGCTGAACGACGCCGGCTCGGCCGCGGTGTAGTCCACCTTGCCCGTGTTGGTCACCGTCACCGTGTAGGTGATGGTGGCGCCAGGGGCGACCTCGGACTTGTCTGCAGTCTTGGTCACCGTGTACGAACCCGACGGGATCGTCACTGTGCACTCGGCGTTGTCCGTGCCGGCCGGGCAGTCCCCGCCGCCACCGGTGGGGGTGACCACCGTGTTCGGCATCACCTTGTCACCGGTGTCCGGATCGTTCACCGTCACCGAGTAGGTCACCGTCACCGTCGCACCGACCGCCAGTGCGCCGGACCACGACAGGGTCGGCGCCGCGTAGGTGGCACCGTTGGTGGCGTCGTTGTTGTAGGTGGCGTCATCCAGCAGCCCGGACAGGTCGTCGGTGAAGGAGGCCGGAGCGGTAGCGGTGTAGTCGACTGTGCCGGTGTTGGTCACCGTCACCGTGTAGGTGATCTTCTGACCGGGGGTGACCTCGGTCTGGTCCGCCGTCTTGGTCACGCTGAATGCCTGCACCGGCGTGTCCGTCGTGCAACCGCCGGGGGTGACGCACGAGCCGCCCTTGTCCGGGTCGCCCGTGACCGTGTTGGTCAGGGTGCCGTCCCCGGTCCCGGCGGGGCCGACGAGTACCTGGTAGGTGATCGTCTGGACCGCACCGACAGCGAGCGGACCGGACCAGGTCAGCGTGTTCCCGGTGACCTGCGCGCCGTTGGTAGCAGACCCGGCCACATAGGTGGCGTCGTCCAGAACCTTGGACAGGTCATCGGTGATCGACGCCGGGTCCGCTGCCGTGTAGTCGGCCGCACCCGTGTTCGTCACGGTCACCGTGTAGGTGACGGTGTCGCCCGGGTGCGCCGGGCCGGCCGAGGCGGTCTTCGCGACCGTGTACGACTGGACCGGGTTGGTCGTGGCGCACTGACCGGGCACGCAGGTGCCGCCACCGCTCGGTACGACCGCGTTGGTCAGGGTGTGGTCGCCGGTGTCCGGCGAGTTCACGGTCACCGTGTAGGTGACGGTCACGCTCGTGCCTGCAGCAACGGCGCCGGACCAGGACAGTGTCGGAGCGGCATATGTCGCGCCGTTGGTGGCGTCGTTGTTGTAGATGGCATCATCCAGCACCGCCGTCAGGTCGTCGGTGAAGGAGGCAGGGGTGCCCGCGGTGAAGTCGGCCGTTCCGGTGTTCGTCACGGTGACCGTGTAAGTGACCTTGTCACCCGGGTTCACTGCGCCCGCAGGAGACGAGGACTTCGACACGGTGAAGGCCCGCACATCGGTTGTGGTGGTGCAGCTGCCTGCGGGGTCGCACGATCCGCCGGGCGAGTTCGGTCGCACCGTGTTGGTGATGACGTTGTCGCCGGTGTCCGGGCTGTTGACCTTGACCGCATAGGTGATCACGACCGTCTGCCCGACCGCTAGGGCGCCAGACCACTTCAGAGAGGTGCCGGTGACCGTGGCTCCGTTGTCCGGGCCGCTGACGATCGTCGCGTCATCGAGCACACGGGCCAGGTCGTCCGTCAGAGTCGCCGGTGCGGTGGCCGTGTAGTCGATCGCGCCGGTGTTCGTGACCGTGATCGTGTACGTCACCGTGTCACCGGCGGTCACCGAGGTGGTCGAGGCGGACTTGGCCACCGTGTACGAGCCGGAGGGGATGTTGACCGTACAGGCGGGGTTGCCCGCGGTCGGATCGCAGTCTCCGCCGATGCCCGGCGGGGTGACGACGGTGTTATTGAGGTGCTGGTCGCCGGTGTCCGGGTCGTTCACGGTCACCGAGTAGGTGATCGTCACGGTGTCACCGGCGGCCACGGCGCCCGACCAGGAGAGAGTCGGAGCGGCATAGGTCGCGCCGCCGGTGGCGTCGTTGTTGTAGGTGGCGTCATCCAGCACGGCCGTCAGGTCGTCGCTGAACGACGCCGGTGCCGTGACGGTGTAGTCCACGGTGCCCGTGTTCTTCACGGTGATCGTGTATGTGATCTTCTGGCCGGGGACCACATCGGTCCGGTCGGCTGTCTTCGTCACGGAGAACGACTGCACCGGCGTGGTCGTGGTGCAGTCCGCCGCGGTCGCACAGCCTCCGCCGTTCGTGCCCGGCGTGACCGCGTTGGTCAGCTTGTGGTCGCCGCCGTCCGGGGAGTCGACCTTCACCGAGTAGGTGATGGTTGCCGTCTCACCGACCGCCAGCGGTCCCGACCAGGACAACGTGGATCCCGTAACCGTCGGAGCGGCCGAGGTGGAGCCGCCGGAGTACGACACCGCGGCATCGCCGTTGTACACGGCGTCATCCAGCACACCCGACAGGTTGTCGGAGATGGTCGCCGGGTTCGCCGCCGTGTAGGCGACGTTGCCGGTGTTCTTCACCGTGACCGTGTAGGTCAGGTTGCCGCCCGGCTGGACGGTCGCTGCCGACGCCGTCTTGGTGACCGCGTAGGCGGGGTTCGGGCAGAGCACAGTGGACTGGACTTGCGCGTCGAAGCCCTCGGCGGTGTAGAAGCTCTTGACCTGCACCAGGATCGTGTTCAACCCCGTCTTCCACCCGGTCGTCAACGACGTCTGGGCGGCATTCGCCAGGGTGAAGCCCTGGTAGACGTACGGAGCAGCGGTGTCCTGCGGGAGGTTCGTTCCCGACTGCGCGATGTCGTTCACCCACACCCCGGCGACCGAGTTATCGGCCAGCCACTTCATATCCAGCGCGAAGCTCCCCGGATCGACAGCCGGATCGAGGTTGAACTGGTAGCGGTAGTACCAGTCACCACTACCGTCGGACTGGTTCTGAACGTTCGGACCCGCGTAGTTCGCCGAGATCCACTGCGCGTTCCCCGCCGGACTGTCCGCCCAGACGTTGGCGATCTTGCCAACCTGCGCTGGCGCATAGGTCGTGCCGGCGGGCGGAAGAGCAGGAGTCGCATTCGTCGATGGCGCCGTGGTACTCGGGTTGTGGTAGAAACCGTCTACCCCACCGGCAACCGTCCAGCCCGCATCGTTAGATCCGTCGGCGGCCTGTCCACCACTGGCTGCGTTGTAACCGGTGTTGAAGATCGCCGGGTCGGTGGTGCAGCCGACCGTGGGGATCGTCAGGTCGGTGAAGGTGACCGTGCTGTCACCCGGCGGGTTCAGGCCGGTCTCCGTCACGTTGCCCGGTCCGTTGGTGAAGCTGCCCGCGACCGAGGAGGTGACCTGCACCGTGATGGTGCACGAGGCCTGGCCGGCGGCGAGGGTGCCGTTGGTCACGGCGACGGTCGTGCCGCCCGCGACAGCCGTGGTCGTCGCGTTACAGGTGCCGCCCACAGTGCCGTTCGCCAGTGTCAGGCCGGCCGGGAGGGTGTCGGTGAAGCCCCAGCCCGCCTTCGAGGCGAGCTCGCTGGTGTTCGTGACGGTGAAGGTGAGGGTCGAGGTTCCACCGGTCTGGACTGCCGTGGGAGTAAACGCCTTATCGAGCTGCGGGGTCACATCCAGGATGCGGATGTTGTCGAAGGCGGCGTCGTTGCCGGCGCCGGACCCGTTCGCGTTCTGCATCCGGATGCCGAGGGTCGAACCGGTGAAGAGCACCGAACCGTTGGAGGTATACGTGCCGACGTTCACCGCCGCCGCGCCGAGAGAGCCGTTAGCCGGGACGTTCACGGTCTGGCCGGAGGAGCACGCGTTGAGCTGCCCTCCGACGTTGGTGGCGGTGCCAGCCTGGTTCAGGAAGGCGAACTGGTAAAGCGGTGCCGAGGCGTTGCAGTTGACGGCCGCGGTGTCGACGCTGAAGGTCAGGAACCGACCCGAGGACGAGGCGAGCGGGATGTTGGTCGCCGTCTGGAACTCCGTCGCATTCACGCCCGGGTTGTTCTCCGTGTAAGCCGTCACCGCGTGGTTGGCGCCGGGGGTCGCGGAACCCGCGTGCGCACCGAGGGCATAGGCCAACTGGTTCAGGTGCGCCGCGTCACTCTCGATCTGACAGTTGCCGATCGTCGTTGACGGCGTGTTGAAGTTACGAACCTGCCCGTTGCAGTTGCTCAGCCACGCAGCGTCTGCGGTGTACTTCTGCCCGGACGCGCCGGTATACGCCGTCAAACCGACGGGCGTGTTCCCAACCCCGTTCTCGAAGTTCTCCTGGAACGCCACGGTCGGCGCCGACGGGGTGCCCGGGTTGCCGGGAGCAGCCGCGGCCGGAGCGGCCGACGTGCCCAGCAGCGCCCACGTGCTCAGCCCGCTCGCGAGCAGTCCGACGCTGAGAACGGCTGCCGCGAATCTGCTGCGGCGGTTGCTCAGCGAGAAGACCAGCCGTCTTCCCGACGACGAGTCCGTTGAGTGCTGAGCGTTGCGCCGTCTCCGGTGCCGAGCTGCCAGGTGCATTGGTGTCCTCCCCCGTCCGCCGGTCAGTGAGACAGACGGCTGACGATCCTGTGAATCAGGCTCAGTCTTCTGAGGGGGCGTGAAGGATTTCCACACGACGAACAAAAATTCACCCCGGATTTAACCCTCACGAATACCGAATGTCCCCCAGGTGAAGGACCACAATCGGCTCCGGGGACGTGTTCAATCGAATCGAGGTGATCGTCCCCGCCGACGCGCCTCGGCATCCGCTCCGCCCCTCCCCCGACCCTGTAGGAACTCCGTCCGTGCCCTCCCCGTCAGACTCGCTCCCCGCCGATGGCGACCACCGTGGGACCGAGGAGGGCGTACCCGCAGACAGCCTTGCCGCGGTCGTCGCCGAGACGGCGCGCCGGGCCGGTTCGGCCGCCGCGGCCGCGGTGATCGCGGAACACTGGGACCGGTACGCGCACACCGACCCCGCAGCCCTGCTCGCCGCCCTCCGGGCGCTCCCCGGAGAGGCATTCGTCGACAATGTCGCCCTGGTGTCCGCAGTGAACTACCTCAAGCACGTCGTCTCGGGAGGCGGTCCCGACCGCTTCGAGCAGCATCCCGCTGCGACGACGGTCCCCGGTCGACGCTCAGGCGATCTCGTGGAGTACCTGATCGGGCTCACCGGCACATCGGCCACGGCACGCACCAAGGGACAGCACGCGGCGGCGGTCGAGGCCGCGACCGAGGCACGCCGGGCGCTGACGGCAGCGGAGCCGGGCGAGGTCGGGCACCGTCTCGCCAACCTCCCGCATCTGTTCGTGCAGTGGGGCCGGGCGCTCGAGCTCTCCGGGGACCACACCCTCCCCGTCGCCTACGAGTACGAAGAAGCGCACCGCGTCGCCGTGATGACCGAGCAGCCCCAGGTCGCCCGCCGCGCCGCCGGCCACCTCGCCTGGCATCTCGCGGCCCGAGGCCGGCTGAGCGCGGCACTCGACTGGGCGCACCGCGCCAGGAACACCGGCGAATCGAACCCGCGCTACGACGCCGCCCACCATCTCGCCGCCGCCCTCGTCCACGCCGACCGCCTGCAGGAGGATGCGTCCGCGCACGAACTCGCGCTCGTCGCGGCCCACCCGGTCGGCGAGTACTGGGCGGCCGCCAGCTGGGTGCGGTCCTTCCTCGCTCACACGAAGGCCGAGCAGGTGCTCCTCGAGGAGGAGCTCGCCCGCGAGCTCGGGAGGCACCCGCCGGCGGTCTCCAATCGCGGGATGAACGGGCAGTACGTGCGCGCCACGTGGATGCGGCTGGGGCGCTCCGTAGCCGGGCACCGCCCCGTGACGCCCGACGACCACCTGCTCCGGGCGATCGGCGAGTACCGGCGCGGCCGCTTCATCGAGGCGATCGACGACGCCGCGCAGGCCGCCGAACCCCTCAGCCCGCCCCGCGTGCGCGCCGGGGCCTTCCTCATCACGGCCGCATCGTCCCTCGCGCTGCAACGCTCCCGCTCCGCCGCCCACAACTTCCGGCTCGCGCACTCCATCATCGAGCAGGAGGACATGCGCGCCAGCTACCACCTCATCAGTGACGCGCACCTGCAGACCCTGGCCCCCGGTGCCCACAGCCTCCTCGCGCCGCGACGACGGGAGGCGGCAACGGAGGTCGGATCGCTGACCAAGCGGGAACGCGACGTGCTGCAGCAGCTCACAACCACCCGTTCCATGAGCGAGATCGCGACGGAGCTCTTCATCAGCCCGAACACGCTGAAGGCCACCGCCTCCCGGCTCTACCGCAAGCTCGGCGTCAACTCGCGGGCCGCCGCGGCGGACATCGCACAGAGGGCCGGGATATCGGTCCAGCCCCCGCCCGGGCGGGGAGGCTCGGTCTGACGCCCTACCGAGGACGCGGTTCGTCCTCCCAGGGCACGGGCGTCGTCGTGCCGTCTCTCCAGTCGCGCCGGAGTATCGCATACGCGACGGACGCGACGGGCTCCCGCCCCGGCACGGGCCAGGCCTCGCGGTAATGGGCCTCCTTGACCCACCCGCAGCGCGCGAACACCCGCCGCATCGCGGTGTTGTCCTCGCGCGTCTGCCCCTCGAAGCGGTTGACGGCGGCCATGCTGTCGAACACGAAATCCGTCGCCGCGCGCAGGGCCTTCGTGCCCAGCCCGCGACCACGCATGCCACCGTCGAGCCTCAGGTCGATCAACGGCGTGGGGTCGCCCAGATCGTCCAACCGAACCGTGCCGATCCGCTCTCCGCTCGGCACCTGGAGCCAGAACGCAGCGTGGTCGTCGTCGCCATACGCACCCGCGTCGATCGCGGCGAGTGCTGCAGCGCGATCAAGCCTTGGCACGACATGGAACGGGAACTCGTTGCCCGTCAGGAAGTCGATGAGGGCGTCCCGATCCGCCCCATACGGATCGAGCGGATGGAGAGAGACGGCCATTCACGCACCCTATCGGCCGCCCCCGGGTTGCTCGATCGGATGCGACGCGATTTAATCTGCGTATGCATGCAGATAAGCCGATATGCGGGCGTCTTCCCGACAGCCAGTACGTGGAACTCGCCGTCGAGGTCTTCGCGATGCTGGCGGATGCCACCCGCGTGCGCATCGTCCTGGCGCTCCGGGATGCGGGCGAGCTGTCGGTGAATCATCTCGCGGACATCCTCGACAAGCAGCCCGCAGCGGTGTCGCAGCACCTGGCGAAACTCCGGCTGGCGCGGATCGTCGCGACCCGGCAGGACGGCCAGCGGGTGTTCTACCGGCTGGAGAACGAGCACGCGAGCCGGCTCGTGAGCGACGCGATCTTCCAGGCCGAGCACTCGCTCGGCGGCACGCCGCGCCACCACCACCAGGCGCCGACGGCAGAGGACGAGGCGACCCCGTGACCCACGAGACGCACACGCACGACCACGGGCACCCGCACGACCACGGGCACCCGCACGACCACGAGCATCCACACGACCACGGGCACCACCACCCGACCGGGTTCCGCGGCTTCCTGTACGGGATGTTCGTCCCGCACTCGCACGACGCGGCCGACTCGATCGACGACGCGATGGAGGCGAGCACCGAGGGCGTCCGTGCCCTGAAGATCAGTCTGTTCGTCCTGCTCGCGACCACACTGCTGCAGGCGGTGATCGTCGCGTTCAGCGGCTCCGTCGCCCTGCTGGCGGACACGGTCCACAACTTCTCGGACGCCCTCACGGCCGTCCCCCTCTGGGTCGCCTTCGTGCTCGGACGCCGGGTCGCCACCCGCCGCTACACCTACGGGTACGGGCGCGCCGAGGATCTGGCCGGCTTGTTCATCATCGCCGTCGTCGCGCTGTCGGCGATCGTGGCGGCCTGGCAGTCGATCGACCGACTGTTCCACCCGCACCCGCTGGAGAACCTGGGCTGGGTGATCGTGGCCGGCCTGATCGGGTTCGCCGGCAACGAGGCGGTCGCGATCTACCGCATCCGGGTCGGCCGGCGCATCGGCTCGGCCGCGCTGGTCGCCGACGGCGTCCACGCCCGCATCGACGGCTTCACCTCCCTCGCGGTGGTCCTCGGCGCCCTGGGCGTGATGCTGGGGTTCCCTCTCGCCGATCCCATCGTGGGTGTGCTCATCTCGGCCGCGATCGTCGTGCTGCTCTGGGGCACCGTCCGGAGCATCGGCCGCCGGCTGCTCGACGGCATCGAGCCGGATCTGGTGGAGCAGCTCGAGCACGCCCTGATCGAGACGCCCGGAGTCGTCGCGGCACCGCGCGTGCAACTGCGCTGGGTGGGCCACCGGCTGCACGGGAGTGCCGAGCTCGCCGTCGACGCGGTCGTCCTCGGCGACGCCCACCGGATAGCGGCCGCCGCCCGCGCGCACGCGCAGGAGCACCTGCGCACGCTCGACGAACTGCATCTCGAAGTGACTCCGCCGGACACGGTCACCGTGCCCGACCATCATGAAGCGGCGAATCCGCCGAGCCGATGAGCACATCCGCGGAGCTCGCACGCGGGACCAGGCTCGTCCGGGCCGGCATCGGCCTGGAAGCGATCACCCTCGGCTGGAACGTCGTCGGCGTCGTCGTCCTCGCGATCGCGGTCTCCGCCAGTGCCTCGGTCGCCCTGCTCGGGTTCGGACTCGACAGCCTGATCGAGATCGGCGCCAGCACGGTGGTGATCTGGGAACTCACCGGATCGGACGAAAGGCGGCAGCGACTCGCCCTCCGGTTGATCGGCATCGCGTTCGTCCTCCTCGGCGGCTACCTGCTCGTCCAAGGGGTCGTCACGCTGGCGACCGGCCACCGCGCGGCGCCGAGCCCGTTGGGGGCGGGATGGACGGGCGCTACCGCCGCCGTCATGTTCCTGCTGGCCTTCGGGAAGGCATGCGTCGGCCGCCTCCTCGCCAACCCGGTGCTGGCCGCCGAGGGGCGCGTCACCCTGGTGGACGGCATCCTCGCGACGAGCGTGCTGCTCGGGATCGGCCTCGACGGGCTCCTCGGCTGGTGGTGGGCGGACCCGGTGGCCGCCCTGGTCATCGTCGCCTACGCCGCGCGCGAGGCCGTCCACATCTTCCGGGAGTGACGATGCCGGGATGGATCTGGACCGTCATCGGTGTGCTCGTCGCCCTGGTCGTGATGTGGATCGCCCTCGTGGTGGTCCTCGTCGTGCAGCAGCGCCGGGCCGGACGCGATGTGGACTGGCGGGCGATCCTGCGCCTGGTGCCCGACGTCGTCCGCCTGATCCGGCGGCTCGCCACCGATCCGGCCGTACCGCGCGCCACCCGCTGGTGGCTCTACGGACTGCTCGTGTACCTGATCCTCCCGATCGACCTCATCCCCGACTTCCTTCCCGGTATCGGCTACGCCGACGATGCGATCCTCACGATCGTCGCGGTGCGCTTCGCCGTGAAGCACGCGGGCTACGACGCGCTCGAACGCAACTGGCCGGGGACGGCGGACGGCCTCGACAGCCTTCTGGCGCTCGCGCGCGTGGAACGGCCGCCCGGCCGGCGACCAGGGATGTAACGCTTCGGGTGCTGGGAGGCCCCCGCACATCCACGCGTTTCCCATCGAGTCGCGGGTACCGTCGTCGCCATGACAGGACAGCTTCTCGCCCTGCCCCTGGCCGCGTCCCCGCTGCGGACGCAGGCCGACCCGTCCGAGCTCGGCGGCATCGCCGGTCTCGCCGCGCGCGTCATGACCGCCCTCGGCGAGATCGGGGTGGGACTGTGCTCGTTGGCGGAGGTGGTGTTCCCGCCGATCCCGAGCGAGGTGATCCTGCCGTTCGCCGGATTCCTCGCGTACCAGGGGTCGCTCAACGTGGTGCTCGTGCTGCTCGCGGCGACGCTCGGCAGCTTCGCCGGGGCGGCCATCCTGTACGTCCTCGGCCGCACGCTGGGCGAGGAGCGTGCCGTCCGGCTGCTGTCACGGCTGCCCCTGGTCGAGGAGGACGACTTCACCAAGGCCGCGGACTGGCTGAAGCGCCACGGCCGCGGCGCCGTCTTCTTCGGGAGGCTCGTGCCCCTGGTGCGGAGCCTGATCTCGCTCCCCGCGGGCGCGACACGGATGCCGTTCGGCCGGTTCGCGGCGTTCACCCTGGCCGGGACACTGCTCTGGAACGCGATCCTCGTGGGTGCCGGGTTCGCCCTCGGCACGCAGTACCACCTCGTCGAGCGGTACACCGAGTACATCGACATCGTCGTCTACGCGGCCGTCGGTCTCGTGCTCGGATGGCTCGTGCTCCGCCGCATCCTGCGTCATCGCGCAACGCGACGGGATGCGGACCCGTCGTCATGACCGAGGCGCGCGGGTGCGCTCGGGTCGAGGGTACGCCCCGACTCGCGAAGAGACGGGGCGTACTCCCCCGGTGACGACGCCGAGTGTCGTCGGTGTCCCCGCGCCAAAACATACGGACTCACCGGTTTGAGTGCAAATCGGGTTCAGCGGCCGAAGGGCACGGCGAGGACGTCCCAGATCCTCTCGATGTCCGACGCGAGCGCATCGAGCGTCCCGCGCTCGTCCGCGATCATGTACGCCCCGAAGATGCCGTGCACCGCGACCGTCGCGACGGCTCGCGCATCCACCTCCGGGCCGCCGCGGTCCTCGGTCTCCTGCTCCAGAAGCTGTGAGAGAACGGCGACCCAGCGCGCGTAGGGGTTCTCGTCGGCGGACGGCGGCAGCACGGTCTGCGACAGCTTCATGGCGGCACGGACGCGCACGTCCGAGGCCAGCAGCGCACCGACGCGGCGCGTCAGCTCCCGCGCGGCAGGGAGTCCCCGCAACCCGGACTCCTCGACCTCCCCGATGATGACCGGCCAATTCGCGTACTTCTCGGCGACCAGGGCCCGGGCGATATCGAGCTTCGAACGGAAGTGGAAGTACACCGCGCCCTTTGTCGCGCCCGTCCGCTCGACGATCCGCTCCAGGCGAGCGCCCTCGTACCCGTGCTCGTCGAACTCCGCGGCGGCGGCGTCGAGGATGGCGAGGCGCGTTCTCTCCGCGCGCTCCTGTCTCGGCATGCGAAGGCCCGTCTCCCGAAGTGGCGTGTGAGACGACGATATCGTGGGCGCCCCTCCACCAGAGGAAAAGCGGTCACGGGAGGGTGGGGAAACGAACACGGCGCGAAGGGATCCTGGGCGCCGACTCACGCCTCCCGGGTGATGGAGACCGAGACGAACAGTTCTGACCCGCTGCCGCCCGCGTAGACGCCTCGGAGGGGTGTGACGTCGGTGTAGTCCCGGCCGTGGCCGACGCGCACGTGACGATCGCCGATGGGGATGCTGTTCGTCGGATCGTAACCGTGCCACCCGCCGCAGAACCACTCCACCCACGCGTGCGACTCCCCCACGACGGTCTCCCCGACGGCGGCGTCCGCTTGGGGATGCAGATAGCCGGAGACGTAGCGCGCGGGAATCCCCACGGACCGGAGTGCCCCGACCGCGACGTGGGCGATGTCCTGGCAGACCCCGCTCCGCGCATCCCACGCTTCGGCGGCAGCGGTTCGAACGCCGGTCACTCCGCTCACGTACTCCATCTCGGACGACACGGCGGCGACGATCGCCTGGGCGGCGGCGCAGGGTCCGTCGACGTCGGGTCCGAGGTCGGTCACGACGGATCCGGCGAGCTCGGCCAGCGAGGGCGGCGGAGCGGTGAGCGCCGTCTGACGGAGCTGCTCGACGCACGCGGCGGACCTCGGGACGACGGCGGCGAGCTCCTCCCAGCCGACAGTCGAGGTGGGGTGCTCCGCCTCGAGCACCTCCACGAGACTGCTCGCCGTGATCGTCAGTTCGCTGTGCGGGGCCAGCACGTCGAACGCCAGGACCCTGGTGCCCCAGTAGTCCGTGTACTGGTGGTGGGAGGAGACCGGCTGCACATCGAGAGACGAGTGGAGCACGAGTTGCCGAGAGCCGGAGACGGGAAGCATGCGCGCCTCGTTGTACGAGGCGGTCACGTCGCCGTCATAGCGGTAGCCCGTCGAATGCACGATCCTGAGCCGTTTCACGCCCTGTCCCCCGTCCAGCTCGGCGCGACGCTCTCGGGGAAGTACCGCATGGCGACCGCCGTCGTCGCCGCACTCGTCGCGTCCTGGATGGCGGACATGAAGGCCGGGAGGTCGTCGAGCACGTCGGCCACCGGCCGGAACTCGAGTTCGCTGCGCACCTGCCCGAGCATCCGTGCCGCCTGATCGGAGACCCCGACCCGCTCCAGTCTCGGCTCGATCTCGCGCAGACTGTCCACCGCGCGCGCCACCGAGTAGAGGATCGATCGCGGGAAAAGCCTGTCGTGGAGGAGGAACTCCGCAGCGTTCCTCGCGGACGGCACTCCGCGGTACGTCCGCAGGTAGGCCTCGTAGGCACCGCAGGAGCGCAGGAGGGTCGTCCAGCTCGGCCCGCTCGCCTCGGTCAGCGACCGCGTCGCGAGCAGGCGTGCCGTCATGTCGGCCCGCTCCAGGCTGCGGCCGAGGGTGAAGAAGTGCCAGGCCTCGTCGCGGCTCGCCCCGGACTCCATCAGCCCGACGGCGAGCGCCGCCCGCTCGCGCACCCAGCTGAAGAACTCGTGCACCTTGTCGCTGGTCACCCGTCGCGGCATCCGCGCGGTCGTGGTGTTGAGGCACTCCCAGAGTTCGGTCGAGATGATCTCGCGGGCGCGCCGGGCGTTCTCCCGCGCAGACGCCAGCGAATAGACGATGGATGCGGGCGCCGCGCGGTCGACCGCCAGGATGCGGAGCACGTCCTCCCGAACGATCGCGGACTCCGGTGCCGGGCTGCCCATCACGCTGAGGAGCGATCGGCACGCGGTGTCCTCGTCGATCCACGGGTCTTCGAGGAGGAGTTGCAGGTGAACGTCGAGGATGCGGGCGGTGCCGTCGCTCCGCTCGATGTAGCGGCCGATCCAGAAGAGCGAGGAGGCGATGCGACTCAGCATGAGGTGACCTCCGCCGGGACGCCCTGCTGCTGCTGTTGCTGTTGCTGCTGCTGATCGGAGCGCGGCGCATCCTCCGCAGAGTGGTCGGGCACGTGGTGGGCGGAGACACCCGGCCCCGCCGCCTGCTCGGCGACGATTCCCGCCACCCGAGAGGCGCCCTCCGCTGCATCGCCGGGGCGCCGCTGACCCGAACGGTCGGCCGGCACGTCGGTCGCCGGGGCGCCGACCACCCAGGTGTCCTTCGATCCGCCGCCCTGGCTGCTGTTGACGACCAGCTGGCCCTCGGCGAGGGCGACCCGGGTGAGACCTCCGGGGAGGACCCAGATGTCTCGGCCGTCGTTGACGGCGAACGGGCGGAGGTCGACATGCCGCGGGCGCATCCCGTCGTCGACCAGTGTGGGGATGGTCGACAACTGCACGACCGGCTGAGCGATCCACCCGCGCGGGTCGGCGGCGAGACGTGCGCGAAGGTCGGCGAGCTCCGCGCGGGAGGCGTCCGGCCCGATCACGAGACCCTTGCCGCCGGAGCCGTCGACCGGCTTGACGACGAGCTCGTCGAGCCGGTCGAGCACCTCGGCGAGCGACTCCGGTTCCTCCAAGCGCCAGGTGTCGACGTTGGGGAGCACCGGCTCCTCGGCCAGGTAATAGCGGATGAGGTCGGGAAGGTACGTGTAGACGAGCTTGTCGTCGGCGACGCCGTTGCCGACGGCGTTGGCGATCGTCACATTCCCGAGCCGCGCGGCCAGCATCAGGCCCGGCGTGCCGAGGACGGAGTCGACGCGGAACTGAAGCGGATCGATGAAGTCGTCGTCGATCCTCCGGTAGATCACGTCGACCTTCTGCGGTCCCGACGTGGTGCGCATCCACACGTGACCCCCCGAGCAGAACAGGTCGCGCCCCTCGACCAGCTCGACCCCCATCAGCCGGGCGAGGAGGGTGTGCTCGAAGTAGGCGGAGTTGTAGACCCCGGGGGTCAGCACGACGACGTTCGGGTTCTCCATGCCGTCCGGGGCGCTCGCCCGGAGCGCCTGGAGCAGGCGATACGGATAGTCGCCGACCGGGCGCACCCGCATCGACGTGAACAGCTCGGGAAGCGTCTGGGCCATCACGCGCCGGTTCGAGATGACGTAGCTGACGCCGCTCGGGACGCGGACGTTGTCCTCGAGAACGCGCCACGCTCCGACCTCGTCACGGATCAGGTCGATGCCCGACACCTGGATCCGGACGCCGTTGGCCGTCGCGATCCCGGCCGCCGCCCGGTGGAAATGCGCCGACGAGGTGATCAGCCCCGCCGGGATGACACCGTCGCGGACAGCGTTCTGGTCGCCGTACACGTCGCTGAGGAACGCTTCGAGCGCCCTGACGCGTTGCCTGACCCCCGCCTCGACGTGGGCCCACTCGTCCTGCTCGATCACCCGCGGGACGGCATCCAGCGGGAACGGGCGCTCCTCGCCGGCGAAGTCGAAGGTCACGCCCTGCGCGAGGTACGACCTGGCCAGCGCCTCCGTCCGCCCCCGCAGCTCCTCCTGGGTGAGCGAGGCGAGGGCCGCGAACAGCTCGCGATAGGCCGGGCGGATGCCGCCCTCCGCTGCTGTCACGTCCGCGAACATCTCATCGAAGGGGGTGCTGCCGCCCTGACGCCTGCCGGACGCCGCGGTCGCGTATCCACCGAACAGCTCGCCCATGGCCAGACGCTATCGGCGACGCGTTTCGCCCGCGTTTCGGTGGTGTTGCGAGTGTTTCGATGCCGCCCGCGGCCGGTCAGACCTCGTCGGCGAGTTCGCGCAGCTCGGCGGTTCGCTCGCCCGGACGGTCGCCGGTGTTGACGGTCCCCTTCGGCTCCACCATCACGACGAGCGCGTCCTCGTCGGCCTTCGGGCAGTGCTCGACGCCGCGCGGGACGACGAACACGTCGTGCGGACCGAGCTCCACATCCCCGTCGCTCAGCTGGATGGTGAGCCGCCCCTCGATGACGAGGAAGAGCTCGTCGGTCTCGGGATGCGCGTGCCAGACGAACTCGCCGCGCAGGCGCGCCACCTTCACGTCGTAGTCGTTGACGCTCGCGAGCCGGTGCGGCTGCCAGGGCTCCGGGATGAGGGCGAAGGCGGCGTCGAGGTTGTGGACCGTGTTCATGTGGCCAGCCTAGAACCGGCCCGGCCGTGCGACGTCGGAGGCCGGTGGTTGTATGGGGACGTGCTCCTCGACACGCTCGTGACGACGGCCGAGACCGTCGCATCCACTCGCTCCCGGCTGGCGAAGGTGGATGCGCTCGCGACGCTCCTCGCCGACCTCGACCCGGAGGAGATCGCTCCGGCCGTCGGTTTCCTCGTCGGCAAGGCGCGGCAGGGTCGCGTCGGCGTCGGCTGGCGCGGGCTCAACGGCGCGATGGGCGAGCCCGCGTCGGAGGCCTCTCTGACCGTCGACGATCTGGATGCGCTGCTCGACCGCCTCGCGGCGCTGTCGGGATCCGGCTCGGCCGGCGAGCGCAACCGCGCCCTCCGCGACTTCACGGCGCGGGCCACCGCACGCGAGCAGGACTTCATCGCGCGCGTGCTCCTCGGCGAGATGCGCACCGGGGCACTCGAGGGTGTGCTGATGGATGCGATCGCCCGGGCCGCGGACCGCCCCGGCGACAGCGTGCGCCGCGCGGCGATGCTGTCCGGAAACCTCGGCGAGACGGCACGCCTCGCGCTGACCGGCACCGCGGAGGAGCTCGATGCGGTCGGCCTGGTCGTGGGCCGACCGGTTCTGCCGATGCTGGCGGCGTCCGCCCCGAGCGCGGCGGAGGCCCTGGCAACGACCGGCGAGGCGTCGGTCGAGTACAAGCTCGACGGCGCGCGCATCCAGGTGCATCGCCACGGCGACGAGGTGCGCGTCTTCACCCGCAACCTCGCGGACATCACCCACCGCGTGCCGGAGGTGGTCGAGGTGGCGCGGCGACTGCCGGTGCGCGACGTGATCCTCGACGGAGAGACCCTGTCGCTGGATGAGGACGGCGCTCCCCGGCCCTTCCAGGAGACAATGTCGAGATTCGGCGCGGATGCCGTGCGCGAGACGGTGTTGCATCCCTGGTTCTTCGACATCCTGCACGTCGACGGCCGCGATCTGCTCGACGAGCCGCTGTCCACCCGGCTGGCGGAGCTGGAGCGCGTGGCCGGCGACCATCGCATCCCCGGCGAGGTCACGGCCGACCCCGAGGTTGCCGAGCGCGTCGCGCGCGACGCCCTTTCCGCCGGGCAGGAGGGCGTGGTCGTCAAGGCGATCGACTCGCCCTACGCTGCGGGTCGGCGGGGCTCCAGCTGGGTGAAGGTGAAGCCGGTGCACACCTACGACCTGGTCGTCCTCGCCGTGGAGTGGGGGTCGGGGCGGCGGCAGGGGCTGCTGTCGAACATCCACCTCGGCGCCCGCGATCCGGAGGGCGCGTTCGGCGAGCCGGGCGGGTTCGTGATGGTCGGCAAGACCTTCAAGGGCCTCACCGACAAGCTCCTCGCCTGGCAGACGGAGCACTTCCAGGAGATCGAGGTGCGGCGAACCGCCGGGACGGTCTGGGTCGCGCCGACGACGGTGGTGGAGATCGCGATCGACGGCGTGCAGCGATCCAGCCGCTACCCCGGCGGCATCGCCCTGCGCTTCGCCCGCGTCAAGCGCTACCGCGACGACAAGGACGCCGGCGAGGCCGACACGATCGAAACGCTGCGCGGCCTCCTCCGGGAGTGACCGCCCACACCCGCCTCGCCCTCGCACCGAAACGGAGGAGAACCCGGACGCCCGGCTCCCCGCATCCTCCGTTCCGCGCATTCCGCCGGAGTGTCGGACCGAAACTCCTCCGTTTCCCGCCGCCTCGCGGACGCGGGAAAGGTGCCCCGGCGGCCGTGGAAAGGGAGGAATTCCCACGGCGACGCGCGGCGTTTCGCCACGAACGGAGGATGCGCGGAGCCGGACGTGCGGGATGTCCTCCGTTTCCGCAGCACCGACGGAGCCGACCGCCCTGGGCGCGGAGGCGAGTGTCACGCCCGCAGGCGCGCCGCCTCCCGCCGCTCCGCCTCGTCGGCGTAGCCGACCTGCGCCCGCCACCACGGCGTCTCGATGAAGCCGCGCTTGAGGTACAGCAGCTCCATCGCGCCGGTCCAGCCCTCGACGCCCTCGAGCACCGAGAGGGTGTGCGAGATGAACTGGTTCAGTTCCCCCACGGACGGCGTGATCAGCTCGCAGAACAGGGAATTGTCATCCAGCAGCGAAGCGAGGTAGCGCACAGCCGGATACCCGGAGAGCTCCTGCGCGACCGCCTCCAGCCGGGACGGCGCGACCTTGACCAGCAGCAGCGTCTCCGCACCCATCCCGAGCGCCGCCGCGGGGACGAGCGTGAGGATGTCGAGGCAGTGGTTCGCGCGCATCCGGTCGAAGCGGCGCCGCACGCTGGACTCGTTCATGCCCGTCCGGTCGCCGATGGCCTGGAAGGTGACGCGGCCGTCGTCGCGGAGGGCGGCGAGGATGCGGCGGTCGGCCTCGTCGAGGTGGTCCGGTTCGCACATCTCGGCGTCGACCAGCGACGCCTTCTCGTCCTCCTGCGGGAGCTTCATCGTCTCGGCGAACAGCTGTCGGCTCCAGTCGTGCCGCACCTTGTGCACGTGCATGATGAGGTCGCTGCGCCAGCGCTTGATGCCGGCGATGGACTGCAGCTGCTGGATGAGTTGCGGGTAGTGCGCCGCTCCTCCCGTCACCACGACCTCCGCCATGATGTCGTACTGCCCGGTCACCAGCGTGAGGAAGCGGACGTCGGCGTGCTCCACGAGCGCTGCCGCGACCTCGAGCTGTGTGCCCGGACGGCAGTTCAGCCGCACCAGGAAGGTGTCGACCTGCCCGGAGCTGCCGAGCGCCGGCACGACGGCGATCCGCACGACGCCGTCCTGCACCAGCTGCTGGCCGCGGCGGGCGACGGTGGCGGAGGAGCTGCCGACCATGTCCGCGATCGCGGTCCAGCTCGCTCGTCCGTCGTGCTGGAGCGCGACGATGATGCGGCGGTCGAGGTCGTCGAGGGTGTCGAGCGCCTTCACTCGGACGCCGCGCTCCGCACCGGCGGCACCACTTCGTGCAGGAATCCCCGCACCGTGTCCGTCCATGCCTCCGCCTCCTCGATCTGGGGGGAGTGACCCGATTTCTCGAAGATCGCCAGCCGCGCATCCGGGATGAGCGACACGATCGTCTCCGAGCACGAGACCGGCGTGATCCAGTCGGTCCGCCCGACGGTCACCAGCGTGGGTGCGGTGATCCCCGGGAGCGCCCCCTTCAGATCATAGGTCGGAAGGTTCTTCGAGAAGGCGTAGTTGTGCGCTTCGTAGCGGTACGGGGTGGCCTCGACCTTCCGTTCGACCGTCTCCGGGTCGTAGACGTAGTCGTACAGCGGGAGGATCTCGCGCCAGCAGTCACGCAGGTCGTCGTTGTCGCGCACGCGGCCCTCGTCGATGCGGTCGAACTTGTCCATGTCGACGGTCACCCGGTCGGAGGCGAGCGCGTTCTTCCGGGACAGCTCCGAGTGGGAGTTGTCGGCGGCCGTGTCGCGCAGCACCAGGGCGAGCACCCGGTCCGGGTACCGCGTCGCGTACTCCAGCGACATGAAGCCGCCGTACGAGCCGCCGGCCATGACGATCCGCTCGGCGCCGATCCACTCCCGCAACGCGTCGATGTCGGCCGCCCACTGCTCGTGGCTGAACTCGCCGTTGCCCTCGCTCTCGCCCGAGCCGCGCGCATCGAACACGACGACGCGGTACTCGTCCGCCAGGCGCCCGAAGCTGGCGCGCGGCTCGGCACGCGAACCAAGACCGGGTGCGCCGTGGTGGGTGATGATCACCGGCGCCCCCTCCGGTCCGAGCACCTCGACGGCGAGGCGATTGCCGTTGATCTCGACGAACTGCGCGGTGGTGGTCGCGGCGGCGAACTCGGGGGAGACGTCTGTTGTCACGGTGTTCCTTTCGATGGCGGTGCTGTGGTGCGGTGGTTCGGAGTTCGGTGGTTCAGAGGTCGATGGTGCAGTGTTCCAGGTCGCGGGGGCACGCGGTCAGCGGCTTCGCGCCGTCCTCCGTGACCAGCATGGAGTCGGAGATGCGGTAACCGGCATGCCCGGGAATGTAGACGCCCGGCTCGTTGGAGACGATCATCCCCGCTTCGAGCAGAGTCGGGTCGCCGTCCTCCAGCCACGGCGGCTCGTGCATCCCGAGCCCGATGCCGTGCCCCTGCCGATGGCGGAGGTACTCGCCGAGGCCCGCCTCCCGGATGACGTCGAGGCAGTCGGCGTTCGCCTGGCGGCACTCGCGGCCGGGCCGGATGGCGGAGGCGCCTGTGGCCTGCGCGAGCCGGACGGCGTCGTGGTAGCGCCGCTGGTCGGCGGTCGGCGTGCCGAGCACGAAGGTGCGCTCCCCCTCGACGAAGCGGCCGCCGACGGCGCAGCCGAGCGAGAGCATGAAGGTGTCGCCGGGCCGCAGTCGGTACCCGGACGGCAGCCCGTGCGGGTAGGCGGAGTTCGCGCCCGCGTAAACGAGACCGCCCGCGAGCGGCGACACGACGACGACATCGTCGTGCTCGGCGTACATCGTCGAGACGCCGACGCCGCCGACGTGCGAGGCGAGCTCCGCCTCGCTCGGCAGCTCGCCGCCGGCCGACACGCGCTCGCGGATCAGGGCGACGCCGGATTCGAGCATCAGGTCGGTGATGCGCGCCGCCTCGGCGTGCAGGGCGACCTCCTCGGGCAGCTTCACGTAGCGCGCCACGGTGACCAGCGGCGTCGCAACGGCCTCGCCTGCCTCGAGTTCCGCGAATGCAGCCGCCTGCCGCTCCCACGTCATCCCGGTCGAGAACCCCACGCGGCCGGCCCGCCCCACCCGGTCTGCGAGCGCGCGGAACGGCGGGAGGACCCCGGGGAACTCGGGATAGGACACCAGCTCTGCCCGGGCGGACTGGCGTTCCGCGTTCTCCCGCTCGAGCTCGGGGACGAGGAGGACCGTTCGGCCGTCCGCATCCATCCACACCGCCACCGGCCGTTCGCTCGGATGATGGAAGAAGCCGGTCAGGTAGGCGACGTCCTCCGGCGCGTCGGTCAGCAGGGCGTCGAGCCCCTCGGTGGCGAGCCGGGAGCGGACGCGGTTCTGGATGCGGTCGAGCGCGTCGGCGGTCAGCCGGGTGCGGAACACGGGTCTCCTTCGGATCAGCGGCGACGCGACTTGGGGTTGCGCGCGTCGTTGTAGGCGATGGACAGCAGTGTCGCCGAGAGCACGAGCAGCAGGATCGCGATGGACGGGAACAGGGTCAGCCACCAGGCGCTCGACATCGCGCCCGACTGCTGCGCCTCGTAGAGGATGCGCCCCCACGACCAGACATTCGGATCGCCCAGCCCGAGGAAGGCCAGGCCGGCGGCGGAGAGCACGGCGCGCGAGGCGGTGACGACGACCGAGACGACGATCACGGGAGTGACCGCCGGGACCACGTGCCGCACGATGATCCACAGCGGGGAGGAGGTCATCAGCCGGGCGGCGTCGACGTACGGGAGGCGCACGACGGTCAGCGCCTGCGACCGCACCAGACGCGTGACCTCCGGCCAGGAGAAGGCGGCGACGACGAGGATGATCGTGGTGGTGCTCGGTCCGACCAGCGCGGCGATGAGGATCATCAGCGGCAGCACCGGGAGCGACAGGGTCAGGTCGACGACGACGCTGATGAAGCCGTCGAGCCGGCGGAAGTACGCGCCGGCGACGGCGACGATGGTCCCGACGACGATGGCGATGGCGGAGGCCGCCACCGCGACCAGGATGCTCTGCTGCGACCCCCAGACCACCTCGCCGAACACATCCCGGCCGAGGCTGTCGGTGCCGAACCAATGGGCGCCGCTCGGCGGCGCGAGGACGGGGTCGCCGTAGCTCGGCGGATAGGGCGCGATCAGCGGGGCCGCGATCGCGACGATGGTGAGCAGGATGAGGACGGCGAGCGCCAGCATCCCGAGCGGCTCCCGGCGGAACGCCCGCCAGGTCTGCGCGGCCGCGCGGCCGTTCTCCAGGGCGACCGGCTCGATGCCGACCGCGGCCTCGGTGACTGCTGCCTGGGTCATGCCTTCTTCACTCTCGGGTCGAGGAATCCGTAGACGGTGTCGGTGATCATGTTCGCCACCACGACCGTGATGGCGAGCATCAGGAACGCGCCCTGCAGCACCGGGAAGTCGAGCTGCGTGACCGCCTCGTAGATCCCGCGGCCGATGCCCGGGTAGGCGAACACGGTCTCGGTGAGGACGGCGCCGCCGACGAGGAAGCCCAGCTGAAGCCCGATCAGCGTCGTGGTCGGGAGCAGCGCGTTCCGCAGGGCGTGCTTCCACAGCACACGGCGGTACGGGAGGCCGTTGGCCCGGGCCAGGGTCGTGTAGTCCTCCCCCAGCGCGTCGATCAACGTCGAGCGCATGGTGAGCACGTACGAGCCGAGCTGCACCAGCATGAGCGACACCGCCGGCAGGATGAGATGGCTGGCCACCGAGCCGTACCAGGCCATGCCGTAGGCGTCCTGGTCGTACGCTCCGCCGATCGGCAGCCAGTGCAGCATCAGCCCGAACACGAACAGCAGCAGCACGCCGATGCTCGGGACGAAGATGGACTGGCCGGTGACGCCGACGATCTGCACGACCTTGTCGAGGAAGCGGCCGCGGTGGGAGGCCGCCAGCACCCCGAGCGGGATGCCGACGGCCACCGTGAGCACCAGAGCGGTGCCGGTGAGCAGCAGTGTCCACGGGAGTCGCTGCATCAGCACGTCGAGCACAGGAATCGACTGCGTGAACGAGACCCCCAGGTTTCCCTGGACGAGCTGCCACAGATAGATGCCGTACTGCACGATCAGCGGCTGATCGAGCCCGTACTGCTGGAGCAGGGCCGCCCGCGTGTCCTCGGTCATGTTCGGGCTGGCGACCGCCAGCGCCGGGTCTCCGGGCAGCAGGCGCAGCAGGAGGAACGTCACGGTCACGGCGAACCAGATCGTGAGCACACCCCTCCCGAGCCTCGGGAGCAGGAACAGGAACCGGGACACGCGGGTCGGCCTCGCTTTCGGTTACTTGCCGGTCGGGTGCGCGCTGGCGACCGAGATCGGGTTGACGATGGACAGCAGCTCGCTGGGCTTCGAGACGAACCCGGTCCACTTCGAGCTGGACGCGAAGTACAGGTTCTGCGTGTACATGATGTTGTCGTACACGTTGTCCCGCACGATCTTCGCGGCCTCCCGCATCAGCTTCACCTTCTCCTTCTTGTCGGTGGTCGCGGCGCCCTGGGCGATCAGGTCGTTGAGCTTCGCGTCGTCGACGTAGCTGTAGTTGATGGCGCCTCCGGGGAGGTAGGCGAGCGTCATGTTCGTCACCGGGTCGTCCATGATGGCGAAGTTGCCGGCGTAGATGTCGAAGTCGCCCTTGTTGGTCATCGCGAGGTAGGTGTTCCGCTCGGTGCCCTGGAGCTCGATCGGGATGCCCGCCTTCGCCGCGCTGTCCTTGACGAGGGTCGCCCACTGCGAGGTGACGCTGTCCTGGAGCGAGTAGATCAGCCGGAACTTGACCGGGAACATCCCGTCGGAGCCGGCCGTGTATCCCGCCTCCTCCATCAGCGACCGCGCCTCGTCCGTGTCGAACGAGTACTCCTTGATGGACTTGTCGTAGTAGTCCTTCAGCACCGGCATCAGCGGGCTCGACCCGGTCGACACGGCCTGACCCTGCAGCACGACCTTGCGGATCGCGTCGTAGTCGACCGCGTGGGCGAGCGCCTGACGCACCTCGAGCTTCGCGAGAACCGGGTTCTTCATGTTGTAGGTCATGTGGGCGTAGCCCAGCCCGACCGCCTCGGTGACCGTGATGCCGCTCGTCGACTTCAGCTTCGCGACCTGCGCCGGGGGCAGCGCGTTGGCGATCGCATCCACTTCACCGCTCTGCAGCGCGAGGATCTCCGTGTTGACGTCCGGGAAGACCCGGTACACGACCTTGGCGGAGAGCGGCGTGCCGCCCTCGACCAGCGGGTAGTCGTCGACGCGGTCGAGCGTGTAGCTCTGCCCCACCTGCACCGCCGACAGCTTGTACGGTCCGGCGCTGACCCAGCCGCCGTCCTTGCCGTCGTTCGGGAACGTGGCGACCGAGTCGGCCTTCTCGAACACGTGCTTCGGGACGATGTTGCCCCAGAAGCCGATCTCGTCGACGATCGACGAATCCGGCTTGGTCAGGGTGAACTCGACCCGCGTCTTCGACACCGCCTTCGCCGTGTCGAGGTTGGCGAGCTGGCCGTAGAAGGTGCCGGAGGGCTTGTCCTTCTTCACCGCGTTCATCGTCCACGCGACGTCCTCCGCGGTGAGCGGCTGGCCGTCGCTCCACTTCATGTCGTCGCGGATCTCGTAGTACCCGGTGGTGTCGTTCACGTAACCCCACTTGGTGGCGAGCTGCGGCTTCTTCGAACCGTCGTTCGCGATCTCCAGCAGGTGCGGATACATCAGGTTGGTGATCCAGTAGTCGCTGCGGCTGTTGCCGACGAGCGGGTTGTAGTTGACGACATCGGTCGTCGTGGCGATCGTGAGCGTCGCCGAGCCGGCCGTGGCGGAGCTCGCCGCGGGCGGTGCGCTCGGCGCGCACGCGCTGAGCGCCAGGGCCGCGACGGCGAGAGTGGCCGCCGCGACCGCGATCTTCCGTGGGCGCATCAGACCCACACCTCCTTCAGGACCCGAAGAGTGTTTCCACCCACGACGGCGCGGATCTCGTCGTCGGAGTAGTCGTGCTTCACCAGCCAGCCGATGATGTTGTAGAACTCCTCGGCCGGGTTCTCGAGGCCGTCGACGTACTCGACCTTCTCGTAGTCGACCTTCCCGTGCGCCTGCCCGAGGGACAGGTTGGACGCGAACGCGTCGTGCAGTCCGACGTGGTCGCCGAAGAGGGTGTCCGGTCCGAAGCTGACGTGCTCCAGGCCGACCAGGTCGACGCAGTACTGGAAGTGGTCCATGACCGATTCCAGCGAGTGACGCGGGTGCTGGGGCGACAGCGTCGTGTGCGGTGCGGCCTCGATGCCGATGACACCGCCGCGCTTGGCGCACTCGATGATCGTCTCGTCCGTCTTCATGCGGTTCGTCGGCCACAGGCCGCGGGCTCCCGCGTGGGTGATGAAGACCGGCTTGGTGGAGGCCTTGATCGCATCCACCGCCGTCCGGTCGCCCGAGTGCGAGACGTCGATCGCGATGCCCAGCTTGTTCATCCGCTCGACGGCGCGTTCGCCGAAGTACGTCAGCCCGCCGTCGCCGCGCTCCTTCAGCCCGGAGCCCAGGTAGTTCGCCTCCGAGTACGCGATGCCCATCTGGCGCACGCCGAAGCCGTACAGCACGTCGAGCCGGTCGACCTCGTTCTCGATCGGGGTCGCCGCCTCGAGGGCGAAGATGTGGGCGATGCGCCCGGTCTCGGCGGCGTACTCGATGTCCTTGATCGTCTCGCCCTTGATGACGAAGTCCTGGTGGGCCAGGTCGGCCATGCGGACGCCGAGGTCGAAGAGCACGTCCTGGTACTTCCAGCCGGCGTCGCTCGAGATGCAGCAGGTGCCGTCCATCCCGTTGTCGAAGACCGCTGTGATCCCGGAACGCGAGAGGCCCTGGTAGCCGGTTGGTTCGCGGCCCTGGCGGATGTGGTCGCGGAGCTGGGTCATGTCTTCGGGGAAGACCTGCACGTGGTCGTGCAGGGAGATGACCGTCGACTCGGAGAGGAGGCGCGTCGTGCGCTCCGCCTGGTCGTCGCTGAGGTCGAGGCCGGCGTACTCGGGCACCCGGTTGATCTGCTTGGCGTAGCGGAACTCGCGGTAGTCCTTGCCGGCCTCCAGGTAGTCGTATGCGGTGTAGCCCGTGTAGCGCGGGGCGGGGTCGAGCACGCTGTCTCCTTCGTCCTGGTGAGGTTGAGGCCGCTGCGCAATCAGGCGCAACAGCAGCCAATCTCGCGGATATCCGGCGGCTGTGTCAACATTGATTTGAAAATTCGGCACGGATGTTTCCTGATTGAAACATTCCGGAAACGACTCACATGCGAGGATGTCGACGTGGACACATCGAACGCGCACAGCACCGACGTGCTGCAGGTACGCAATCTCTCCGTGGCCTTCACCGGCGGCGGCCCGGACATCCCCGCGGTTCGCGAGGTCGACCTCCGCGTCGGCCGGGGCGAGTTCGTGGCGCTCCTGGGCGAGTCCGGCTCGGGCAAGTCCGTCACCGCGCGGGCCATCATGGGCCTGGGCGAGGAGAACACCCGGGTCACGGCCGACGTGCTGCGCCTGGGCGACGTCGACCTGCTGTCGGTGAGCGAGGAGGCGCGCAGGCGGCTCCGCGGCGAGCGCATCTCGCTCGTCCTGCAGGACGCCCTCTCGGCACTCAACCCGGTGATGACCATCGGCGACCAGATCGGCGAGCTCTTCCGCGTGCACCGCGGCGCCGGCCGGAAGGAGGCGCGCGCCCGGGCCGCGGAACTGCTCGCGCTCGTCGGCATCCCCGCCCCGGAGCGCCGGGTCGACGACTACCCGCACCAGTTCTCCGGTGGCATGCGTCAGCGCATCCTGATCGCCATGGCCATCGCCCTGGAGCCGGAACTCCTCATCGCGGACGAGCCGACGACCGCGCTCGACGTCACCGTGCAGGCGCAGATCCTCGACCTGCTGGGCTCGCTGCGCGACCGGCTCGGGATGGGCGTGCTCCTGATCACACACGACCTGGGCGTGGTCATGGAGGTCGCCGACCGGGTGGCCGTCATGTACGCCGGGCGGATCGTGGAGTCCGGGGACGCCGACACGGTGTTCGCCCGCCCGGCCCACCCGTACACGGAGGCTCTCCTGCGGTCGGTTCCGCAGGCGGCGCAGCGCGGGTCGGATCTGCTCACCATCCCCGGGTCGCCCCCGAGTCCGTCGCGCGTCCCGTCCGGCTGCTCGTTCCATCCCCGCTGCCACCTGGCCGTTGAGGCCTGCCGCAGCATCCGTCCCCCGCTCGAAGAGGTCGCCCCCGGTCGGCGGGCGGCCTGCATCCGATCCGAGGAGCTCATCGGTGAACTCGTCCCCTGACCCCCGCACCGTCGTCGACTCCCGCGCCGGCGACCCGACAGCCCCGGAAACCGAGGTCGTCCTCAGCGCGCACGGCCTCGTCCGCCGTTTCGCGACCGGCTCCGCGTTGCGATCGGCGACCGTGTCGGCGGTCGACGGCATCTCGCTCGACCTGCACGCCGGCGAAATTCTCGGCATCGTCGGGGAGTCGGGATGTGGCAAGTCGACTCTCGCGCGCATGCTCGTCGGCCTCGAACGTCCCGATGAGGGCACGCTCGCGTACCGCGGCACCGACGTGGGCCGCGGCCGCCGGCGCGACCGCAAGCACCTCCGCGAGGGGGTGCAGATGATCTTCCAGGACCCGTACGCCTCCCTCGACCCGCGCATGACGGTGCTCGACATCGTCACCGAGCCGATCGCCGCGGCCCACGCGATGAACCGCTCCGCTCGGCGCGCACGGGCCGTCGAGCTGCTGGAGCTGGTCGGACTCGGCGAGGACATGCTCACGCGCTTCCCGCACCAGTTCTCCGGCGGGCAGCGACAGCGAATCGGCATCGCCCGCGCTCTGGCGCTCGACCCGGACGTCCTGGTCTGCGACGAACCGGTCTCCGCGCTCGACGTGTCGGTGCAGGCGCAGGTGATCAACCTGCTGGGCGACATCCGTCGCCGCCTCGGGGTGTCGATCGTGTTCATCGCTCACGATCTCTCCGTGGTCCGGCACATCGCCGACCGCGTGGCCGTCATGTACCTGGGCCGGATCGCAGAGCTCGGCGACACCGACGTGCTCTACGAGAGCCCGTCGCATCCCTACACCCAGGCGCTGCTGTCGGCGACGCCGACCGCCACCCGCGAGGGCCGGGGCCGCCTGGCGCAGCGGCGCATCCTCGCCGGGGAGCCGCCGTCGCCGGTGGACCCGCCGTCGGGCTGCCGCTTCAACCCGCGCTGCTGGATGGTGACCGACGAGTGCCGCACGGTAATCCCGCCGCTCCGCCCGCTCGACGGACCCGGCATTCCGCTGCGCGAGGTGGCCTGCCACCACGCCGAGGAGGCCGTCGGCCTCCCGGTCGCCTGACGGCGGTCGCGGGCGCACCGCCTCCGTCCCCGCCTCCCGCGTCCGTCCCGTGCCCCTCACCAACCCGCGCAAAACGGAGGATCCCACGCCCGCCGCGGCCAGAGACTCCTCCGATTCCGCCTCCGTCACGGCGCGCCGCGTCGTTTCTCCTCCCTTTCCGCCCACCCGCTCGGCTGCTCGGAAAGGGAGGAGGTTCCCTCCGCCGCGCCGATGAATCACCGGAAACGGAGGACGTTTCGACGCCGGCGGCCCGATTCACCTCCGTTCCGGACGACCGACCGCCGAACGTCCAGCCGCCCGCCGTCGGTACGATGACCGCATGACGACCTCCTCCCCCGCGTGGGGCATCCTCGGAACGGGCGGCATCGCGGCCGCCATGACGCGCGACCTGCAGCTCGACGGCCACACCGTCGCCGCGGTCGGCTCCCGCACCCCGGAGGCGGCCGCGCAGTTCGCCGCCGCGCACGCCGTGCCCCGGTCGCACGGCAGCTATGAGGAGCTCGTCGCCGATCCGGATGTCGACATCGTCTACGTCGCGACGCCGCATCCGCAGCACGCCCCCAACGCCCTGCTCGCGCTCGCGGCCGGGAAGCACGTCCTCGTCGAGAAGCCGTTCACGATGAACGAGGCCGAGGCGCAGCAGATCGCCGATGCCGCCCGCGCGGGCGGACTGGTCGCGCTCGAGGCGATGTGGACGCGGTGGCTGCCCCACATGGAGCGCCTGCAGGAGATCATCAGCGACGGCACCCTCGGCGAGCTGCGCTCGGTCGTCGCCCACCACGTCCAGCTCACGAACCCCGACCCGGCCGCCCGGATGCTGAACCCGGCGCTCGGCGGCGGCGCGCTGCTCGATCTCGGCATCTACCCGGTGTCGTTCGCGTGGGATGTGCTGGGCGCACCGAACCAGGTGCTCGCCCTGTCGACACCGACCGCGACCGGCGTCGACCGCCAGACCTCCATCCTGCTCGGCTACGAGAGCGGCGCTCAGGCGGCGCTCACCACCGAGCTGGACGCCGCGGGCGACAACAGCGCCACCGTCATCGGGACGGACGCGCGGGTCGAGCTCGCCGCGACCTTCTACGCGCCGACCTCCTTCCGGGTCGTCGACCCGAAGGGCCACGTCATCGAGACGTACGAGTCGCGCATCGACGGGCGCGGGATGCAGTACCAGGCGCGCGCGATCGAGCGGCTGATCGCGGCAGGCGGCGGAGAGGATGTTCGCCTGCCTCTCTCGCAGTCGGTCGCCATCATGGGCACGCTCGACACCATCCGGGAGCGCATCGGCCTCGTCTACGGCTGAGGCGCGACCCGGCCGCCCACCGCTCTTCCCCGTTCCCGTCGCCCGGCGTTAGAGTGCGCGTGGAGCGCACGGCGATCCGCGGCCCACGGGCCGCTGGCCCGGCGGGAAGGAGCGTCATCGATGACCGATCTCACGGGGAGGCGCGCGCTGGTCACCGGCGGCGCCAGCGGCATCGGGCTCGCCTGCGCCGAGGCGTTCGCGGCCGCGGGCGCACGGGTGACGATCGCCGACCTGAACGGCGACGCGGCGCGCGAGGTCGCGGCGCGGCTCGGCGGCGACGCCTGGGAGGTGGACCTGTCGAAGACCGGCGAGCTGGCCGACGCGGCTGCCGACGCGTCAGCGGACGTCGACATCCTCGTGAACAACGCCGGCATCCAGCACGTCCGCCCGATCCCCGAGTTCGAGCCGGAGACGTTCGCCCTGATGCTGCGGATCATGGTGGAGGCTCCGTTCCTCCTCATCCGCGCGGCGCTGCCCGGGATGTACGAACGCGGCTTCGGCCGGATCGTCAACATCTCCAGCGTCCACGGCCTGCGGGCGTCCGAGTTCAAGTCGGCGTACGTCACCGCCAAGCACGCCCTGGAGGGGCTCTCGAAGACGACCGCGCTCGAGGGTGGAGCGCACGGCGTCACCTCCAACTGCATCAATCCCGGCTACGTCCGCACCCCGCTCGTCGAGAAGCAGATCGCCGACCAGGCGCGGCTGCACGGCATCCCGGAGGACGAGGTGGTCGAGAAGGTGATGCTGACCGAGGCGTCGATCAAACGCCTGGTGGAGCCGACCGAGGTGGCGAGTCTGGCGCTCTGGCTCGCCGGTGACGACGCGGGCATGGTCACCGGTGCGAGCTACACGATGGACGGCGGGTGGAGCGCCCGGTGACGACCGCGACGGAGTACACGCCGTTCGCGGTCCCGGTCGACGGCGGCGACCTCGCCGGCGGTGTCTGGCATCCGGACGCCGAGGGGATGCCGATCCTCGCCATCCACGGCATCACGGCCAGTCACCGCGCCTGGCTGCTCGCCGCCGACGCGCTGCCGCACCACCGGTTGATCGCGCCGGACCTGCGCGGGCGCGGCCGCAGCTCCGGGCTCCCGGCCCCGTTCGGGCTCACGCAGCACGCCGACGATCTGGCCAGGGCGCTGGATGCGCTCGCGGTCGACCGGGTGGTGGCCGCCGGTCATTCCATGGGCGGCTTCGTCGCGGTCCGCTTCGCCGAACGCCACCCGGGCCGGGTCGAGCGGTTGGTGCTGATCGACAGCGGCCTGCCCGTCCCCGCACCCGAGGGCGTTCCACCCGAGGACCTCCCGGCCGTGATCCTCGGCCCGGCGCTCGAGCGTCTGCGGATGCGGTTCGCGTCGCCGGAGGCGTACGAGGCGTTCTGGCGGCGGCATCCCGCGATCGGTCCGTGGTGGAACGCCGCGATCGCCGACTACGTCGCGTACGACCTCGTCGGCGACGCGCCGGAGCTGCGGTCGAGCGCCGACCCCGACGCCGTGTCCGTGAACGCGCTCGAGCTCGACGGGTCGGCCGGGTACGCCGAGGCCCTGGCCGCCCTTCGCCTCCCGATCGACTTCGTGCGCGCACCGCGCGGCCTCCTCGACGGACCGCCCCTCTACGACCCCGCCGTCATCGCCGAGTGGCGGGAGCGCCTGCCCGGGATGCGCATCCACGAGGCCGACGACGTGAACCACTACACGATCCTCATGACCGATGCCGGCCTGCGGCAGGTCCTCCCCGTCCTCGACCCGAAGGAGACACCCCGATGAGTGGAACGCTGCTGCCCGGCATCGACGCCCGCGCTGTCCGCACCTCCCGATACACCGCCAACGTGCTGGAGCGCCCGGCCGCGGGCGACCCGCTCCGTACCGTGTTGTTCGTGCACGGCAACGTCTCGTCGTCGCTGTTCTGGCAGCCGCTCATGCTGTCGCTGCCGGAGGGCGTGCGCGCGCTCGCGGTCGACCTCCGCGGGTTCGGCGACAGCGAGACCCTCCCGGTGGATGCGACCCGCGGCGTCCGCGACTTCTCCGACGATGTCGCGGCGGTGGCGGACGAGCTCGATCTCGGCGCGGTGCACGTGGTCGGCTGGAGCCTCGGCGGCGGCGTGGTCATGCAGCTGCTGCTCGATCGGCCGGACCTCGTCGCGAGCCTCACCCTGGTCTCCCCCGTCTCGCCGTACGGTTTCGGCGGGACGGCCGCCGACGGCAGCCTGCTCAACCCGGACGCGTCGGGCACGGGAGGCGGCGGCGCCAACCCGGACTTCGTGGCGCGCTTGGCGGCCGGGGACACCGGCGAGGAATCGCCGACGTCGCCGCGCGCCGTGTACCGCTCCTCCTACGTCGCACCCGGGTTCGTCTCCGAGTACGAGGACCTCTGGGTGGAGTCGATGCTCTCCACGGCGACCGGCCCCGACAACTACCCCGGCGATGCGAGCGCGTCGGAGCACTGGCCGGGATTCGCGCCGGGCACGCGCGGCATCCTCAACACCCTGGCTCCGACGTACTTCGACACCTCGGGCATCGTGGATGCGCCGGCCAAGCCGCCCATCCTGTGGATCCACGGCGCGGTCGACGCGATCGTCGGCGACGCCTCCTTCTTCGACCTCAACCAGCTGGGCGCCGCAGGCATCATCCCGGGGTGGCCCGGCGACCAGGTCGCTCCACCCCAGCCGATGCTGGTCCAGACGCGGGCCGTGCTCGACCGCTACGCCGCGGCCGGAGGCACCACGCGCGAGGTCGTGTTCGAGGACTGCGGGCACTCCGCGCACATCGAGAAGCCGGACGAGTTCCGCGCCGAGCTGCTCGCCTGGATCGGCTGAGATCTCACGGCTCGACGGCGGTACCGGGGGCCGACGCGGCGTCGAGCGTGCCACGGCGGAGTCCGAGGAGCCCCTCGACCGCGTGGGCGAGGACGGGCCCGCGGTCGCCGCCCGCGCCCCAGCGGACCAGGGCCTGCGCGTTGAGGCCGTCGATCATGCCGAGCAGCTGCCACGCGGCCTGCGCCGGGTCGTCGGCACGGAAGACCCCGGCTGCGACACCGCGCTCGACGACGTCGAGGATGAGCGCCTGCCAGGCGTCCATCTGGTCGCGCACGGCGGCGGCGAGCGCCTCGTTCCGCCGGCCGAGCGCCCAGGCCTCAACCCAGACGAGCGTGACATCGTCGCGGGTGCCGTCGAGCAGCGTCCGCAGCAGCGCGGCGAGGCGCGCCGTCGGGTCGACTTCCCGATCGAGGAGGGCACGCACCTCATCCAATTCGGCGGCGACGACCGCGGTGAAGGCGGAGGCGACCAGCTCATCCATCACCGGGTGGTAGTGCGCGACCAGGGCGGGAGCGACCCCGGCGCGACCGGCGACACCGCGCATGGTCACCGCGGTGAGCCCGTCCGTGAGCGCGAGGTCGCGGGCGGCGGCCGAGAGTTCGGCACGACGTTCCGCGGGCGGGCGGCGGGGTGCTCTTGACATGGTCCGCCCAGTATAGGTACGTTCGCCTCAGATATTGATCATTCGATCAACAATCGTCGCCGACCGCGGAGGACACCGATGACCTGGCGCATGCCCGCAGAGACCGCACCGCACGAGCGCACGTGGATGGCGTTCCCGCGCGCCGGCCTGACCCTCGGCGACGACGCCGCATCAGCCGAGGAGGCCTACGCGTCGTGGACCGCCGTCGCCCACGCGGTCGCCGAGTACGAGCCGATCACGATGGTCGTCGACCCCACCGAGCGCGACCGCGCCCGCCGCATGCTCGGCAGCCACGTCGAACAGGTCGAAGCCCCGCTCGACGAGTTCTGGATGCGCGACTTCGGCCCCACCTTCGTGGTCGACGACGAGCGGCCGGGTGTGCTCGGGGCCGTCGACTGGACGTTCAACGGCTGGGGCGACCCCGAGTGGGCCGAGTGGCACAAGTCGGCCGAGATCGCCCGCTTCGTCGCCGAGCGCACCGGCGCCGAGCTGATCAGCTCGCTCCTGGTCAACGAGGGCGGCGGCATCCACGTCGACGGCGAAGGCACCGTGCTGTTGACCGAGACCGTCCAGCTCGACCCGCGGCGCAATCGGTACGCCGACAAGGAGCGGGTGGAGGCCGAGCTCGCCCGCACGATCGGCGCGACGCACGCCGTCTGGCTTCCGCGCGGCCTCACCCGCGACTACGACGACTTCGGGACGAACGGCCACGTCGACATCGTCGCCACCATCCCCTCCCCGGGCCGACTGCTTCTGCACACGCAGCGCGACCCCGAGCACCCCGACCACCTGGTCTCACGCGAGCTGCGCGCCCTCCTCTCCGGCACGACGGACGCGGCCGGACGCAGCTGGGACATCATCGACCTGCCCGCCCCCGCCACCCTCCGGGACGAGGAGGGCTTCGTCGACTGGAGCTACGTCAACCACCTCGTCGTCAACGACGGCATCGTGGCGTGCGGTTTCGGCGAGGAGCGCGCGGACGCGGAAGCCACCGAGATCCTCGAGGCCGCGTACCCCGGCCGGCGGGTGACGATGGTCGACTCGCGCCCGATCTTCCAGCGCGGCGGCGGCATCCACTGCATCACCCAGCAGCAGCCCGCCGTGGCCCCGGCAGCGCAGGACGCCCGATGACCTTCGACGTCGTCGAGACGCCCATCGCCGAGCTGCGGCGAGCGCTGGAGGCCGGCGAGACCACGAGCGAGGAGCTGGTGACCGCCTACCTCGCCCGGATCGACGCGTACGACACAGCCGGCCCGCGCCTCAACGCGGTCGTGGTCCGCAACCCGGACGCGCTCACGGAGGCGCGTGCCTCCGACGCCCGGCGGTCGCGCGGCCAGACCCTCGGGCCGCTCGACGGCATCCCATACACCGCGAAGGACAGCTACCTGGCGCGCGGGCTCACCGCGGCGGCGGGTTCCCCGGCGTTCGAGCACCTGATCGCCCAGCGCGACGCGTTCACGATCGAGCGCCTGCGTGCCGGGGGCGCCATCCTCCTCGGCCTCACCAACATGCCGCCGATGGCGAACGGCGGGATGCAGCGCGGCGTCTACGGGCGCGCCGAGTCCCCCTACAACGGCGACTACCTCACCGCCGCGTTCGGTTCCGGTTCGTCGAACGGCTCCGGCACGGCCACCGCAGCCAGCTTCGCGGCGTTCGGCCTCGGCGAGGAGACGTGGTCGTCGGGCCGCGCCCCCGCATCCAACAACGCACTGTGCGCCTACACGCCGTCGCGCGGCATCATCTCGGTGCGCGGCAACTGGCCCCTGGTGCCGACGATGGATGTGGTGGTGCCGCACACCCGCACTGTGGCGGACCTGCTCGAGGTGCTCGACGTGATCGTGGCCGACGACCCGGAGACCCGCGGGGACTTCTGGCGCGCGCAGCCGTGGGTGCCGATCCCGCGGGCGTCGGAGCTGCGGCCCGCGTCGTATCCCGCCCTCGCCGGGAGCGCCTCGCTCGCCGGACGGCGGTTCGGCGTGCCGCGGATGTACATCAACGCCGACCCGGAGGCGGGCACGGGCGACGGCGGACCGAACGGCCGCGGTGGCATCGGGGGCGCGACCGGTCAGCGGATCGAGACGCGGCCGTCCGTGATCGCGCTCTGGGAGCGCGCCCGGGGCGACCTGGAGGCGGCCGGCGCGACGGTCGTCGAGGTCGACTTCCCGGCGGTCAGCAACTACGAGGGCGACCGGGCCGGCGCACCCTCCATCGCGACGCGCGGCCTAGTCAGCCCCGAGTTCCTGCGGCGAGAGATCGTCGACCTGTCGGCGTGGGCGTGGGACGACTTCCTCGCCGCCAACGGCGACCCGGCGCTGCGGACGCTCGCCGACGTCGACGGCGAGCGCATCTTCCCCCACCCGGGGGGCGCCCTGCCGGACCGCTACGACGGCTTCGAGGACGACATCGCCGACTACCCCGCCTGGGTGCGCGCGCATCCCGGCACGGCCCTCGCCGACATCCCCGAGCTGGCCGACGGCCTGCGCGGCCTCGAGGAGACTCGGCGCGTCGACCTGGAGGAGTGGATGGACGGGCTCGGTCTCGACGCCGTCGTCTTCCCCGCCGTCGCCGACGTGGGGCCGGCCGACATGGACGTGAACCCGGACTCGGCCGACCTCGGCTGGCGCAACGGCGTCTGGGTCGCGAACGGCAACCTCGTGCCGCGGCACCTCGGCATCCCGACCGTGACCGTGCCGATGGGCACGATGGACGACATCGGGATGCCGGTCGGACTCACCTTAGCCGGCCGCGCCTACGACGATGCCCGGCTGCTCGCCCTCGCCGCGGCGTTCGAGGCGACCGGCGAGCGGCGCACCGAGCCGTCGCGCACACCGCGCCTCGGGTAGCACCCGCGAGCCTCCTCGGGGTCCGTCGCGCGGTGGATGCGGATGGGCCTCGCGGGGGACGCGGCCGCCCGCGCCGCCCGGCGAGGCTGAAGGCATGCATTCCTCGAAGTCCCGACTGTTCGGCGCCGCCCTGTCGGTGGCCGCCGCATCCATCGCCCTCAGCGCCGTCCTCGCCGGCTGCACCTCCGCGCCCACCGGTTCCCTCGCGCAGCCGGCGAGTGCGGGCGGGTCAGTGGTCGAAAGCGGCGGCCTCACCGATGACGACGGATACATCGCGGACGGCACGTCCCTCCCCCTCGACAGCGACCTCCCCGCGGTCACCCGGCTCGACCCGGACCTCCGCTCCGCACTGGAGGACGCGCAGTCCGCGATGGAGGCCGAGGGCAGCGGGTCCGCCATCACCATCGCCGACGGCTGGCGTTCCGAGCGGTACCAGGAGCACCTGTTCGCGCAGGCGGTGAAGCAGTACGGCAGCGAGGAGGAGGCCGAGAAGTGGGTGAAGCGCGGCAGCGACTCCGCCCACGTCCGCGGCGAGGCGGTCGACATCGCCGACGCCGGCGCGATGGACTACCTCAACCGCTTCGGCGCCGAGTGGGGGCTCTGCCAGGTCTACGCGAACGAGGCCTGGCACTTCGAGCTGCGCACGGCGCCCGGCGGCACCTGCCCGCCGCAGTCGCCCGACGGTCGCGGCTGAGGGCCCCGGCCGCGGCTGAGCGCGGTGCCTCAGCGGGCGATGCCGACGGCGGCGCGCTCGGTGTCCGCCCGGCCCAGGCTCGCCAGCATCGCCGCCGCGAGATCCGCCCGGGACACCGTCATGCCGCGAGGGACGGAACCGCCGATGCGCGTTCGATACCGACCCGTCGCGAGCCCGTTCGTGAGCATCGGCGGCCGGAATGCCGTCCACACGCTGTCCGAGGCAGCGAGCTCGGCCTCCATCTCGCGCAGGTCGTCGTACACCGGCCGCAGCACGCGACCGATAAGGGGCAGGGCAACGCGTCGGCTGATGAAGCTGTCGTCCGCGGGCGGAGGTGCGACCGGCGCTGCGCTGATGACGACGATGCGGCCGGGGTGGGCGGCGAGGATCGCCCGCGTGGCGGGCGCTGCGACGGGTGCATCCGCGCGGGATCGCGGGCCGATCGCGGAGAGCACGGCGTCCGACCCGGCGATCGCGTCCCGGACGGCGGCCGTATCGGCGAGGTCGGGGACGATGACCGGGGTGACTCGCGGGTCGATCTCGGCCGGGCGGCGGAGGACGACCGCGACCTCGTCGCCTCGATCTAGCGCTTGCCGGACGAGCTGGCTGCCGGTGCGCCCGCTGGCGCCGAAGACGGTGAGCTTCATGTAGGCATGCTAGATGATAATCACACTGCCGTGCAATCACCCGTTGGTACGATCGAGGGATGTCGTCCTCCGAGACCCCGCGGCCCGAGGCTGTGCCCGCGCTCGAGACCCGGGCCAGCTTCCTCGTGTCGCAACTCGGCCTGCAGAGCGCCCAGCGCTTCACGGCGGCTCTCGCCCCGCTCGGCATCACCCCGAACCGGTTCGGGGTGCTCGTGCATCTCGCCCGTCAGGAGGGCCGCACGCAGCAGGAGCTCGCGACGGCCCTCGGCCTGCACCGCAATTCCATGGTCGGGATGATCGACGACCTGGAGGAGCGCGGCCTGGTCGAGCGTCGCCGCCACCCGGACGACCGTCGCGCCTACGCCATCCACCTCACTCCCGCGGCGCACGCCGTGCTCGAGGCCGGCGATCGCCTGGCCGACGAGCAGGAGGAGGCGATGCTCGCGCCCCTCGACGCGGGAGAACGCGCTGCGCTCGTCGCGACTCTCACCCGCCTCGTCGCCGCAGCCGGCTACCGGGCCGGTGTGCACCCCGGTCTCGACGCCCGCCACTGATGTTCCCCGCCCCACGATTTGCGCCAAATCGCGGTTATAGGAGCCGCATTACCGAGATTTGGCGCAAATCTCGGTCCCGGGGCCGGGTGAGGCGGCCGATAAGCTGGGTGCGTGTCCAAGGTTCTGAGCAGTCTGCCCGTCGGTGAACGAGTCGGCATCGCGTTCTCGGGAGGTCTCGACACCTCCTGCGCGGTCGCCTGGATGCGCGAGAAAGGCGCCGTGCCCTGCACGTACACCGCCGACATCGGCCAGTACGACGAGCCCGACATCGACGCGGTCCCCGGCCGCGCGAAGGAGTACGGCGCCGAGATCGCCCGGCTCGTCGACGCCAAGCGTGCGCTCGTCGAGGAGGGCCTGATCGCCCTCCAGTGCGGCGCCTTCCACATCCGCTCTGCGGGCAAGACCTACTTCAACACCACCCCCCTCGGTCGCGCGGTGACCGGCGTCATGCTGGTGCGCGCGATGATGGACGACGGGGTCGAGATCTGGGGCGACGGCTCCACCTACAAGGGCAACGACATCGAGCGGTTCTACCGCTACGGCCTCATCGCCAACCCGCGCCTGCGCATCTACAAGCCGTGGCTCGACTCCGCCTTCGTGGAGGAGCTCGGCGGCCGCACCGAGATGAGCGAGTGGCTCGTCGCCCGCGGGTTCCCGTACCGCGACCCGAGCGAGAAGGCCTACTCGACCGACGCGAACATCTGGGGCGCCACCCACGAGGCGAAGCGCCTGGAGGAGCTGGATGCCGGGCTCGACATCGTCGACCCGATCATGGGCGTCGCCGCCTGGCGCGACGACGTCGATGTCACCCCCGAGACGGTGTCCGTCCGTTTCGAGGCCGGTCGCCCTGTCGCCATCAACGGCGTCGAGTTCGACGACCCGGTGGCCCTGGTGCTCGAGGCGAACGCGATCGGCGGCCGCCACGGCCTCGGCGCATCCGACCAGATCGAGAACCGCATCATCGAGGCCAAGAGCCGCGGAATCTACGAGGCGCCGGGCATGGCCCTGCTCCACATCGCCTACGAGCGGCTGCTCAACGCCATCCACAACGAGGACACGGTGGCGAACTACCATAACGAGGGGCGCCGCCTCGGCCGCCTGATGTACGAGGGCCGCTGGCTCGACCCGCAGTCGCTGATGCTGCGCGAGTCGCTGCAGCGCTGGGTCGGCTCCGCCATCACCGGCGAGGTCACCGTGCGCCTGCGTCGCGGCGACGACTACACGATCCTCGACACGACCGGCCCCAACCTCAGCTACCACCCGGAGAAGCTGTCGATGGAGCGCGTCGGCAACTCGGCGTTCGGCCCGGGCGACCGCATCGGCCAGCTGACCATGCGCAACCTCGACATCGCCGATTCCCGTTCGCGGCTCGAGCAGTACGCCGCAGCCGGGCTCATCGGCGGTCCGACCGGCGCTCTGGTCGGCGAGCTGGAGGAGGGCCGCGCGCGCTCGATCCTCGAGGGCGTCGAGCCCGTGGATGAGGAGCTCTCGCGCGAGATCGACCTCAGCTCCGAGGGCGCGGCGTTCGACTCCGGCACCGACTGAGGCGAACACCCGCGCGCATCGGGCCGGGCCGCGCTTGCCTGACCGGCCCGAGACATCCGTACGATGAGGGTATGGATGCGCACGCGGCGGAAGCGGAGGAGCACCGCCCCGAGAACTGGCCGCTCGGCCGGCTGCTCGGCGCCGCCTCCCGAGCCGTGGAGCGCGCCTGGGCCGATGCCCTGGAGGAGCGCGGCCTCACCCACGCGGGACTGATCGTGCTGCATCTGCTCGAGCTCGGCTTCGACTCCCAGTCGGATCTCGCCCGGATGGCGCACGTCGAGCCGCAGACCATGTCGCGCACGGTCGACCGCCTGGAGCGCGAGGGCCTCGTCACCCGCGCCCCAGACCCGGGCGACCGGCGCCGCCACGTCCTCGCCATCACCGAGGCCGGGCGATCGGCGTTCGCGGGCGTTCGCGGGCTCGAAGACGAGGTGTTCCCGGCGGTGGACGACCCGGCGGCGTTCCGCGCGGCCCTGCTGCAGATCGTCACCGCCCGCCCGTGAGCGGCAACCATGTCGTCGCGGTGCTCGTGCTGGAGGGCGCGAAGCCGCTCGACGTCGGAATCCCGGCGCAGGTGTTCTCGAACCGGCCCAGCATGCCGTACGAGGTGCGCGTGTGCGGCCCGTCCCCTGGCCTCATCACCGGCGGCGACGGACTCTCGTATCACGTGGCGGAGGGCCTCGAGGCGCTGGAGCAGGCCGACACCGTGTTCGTGCCCGGCTACCGGACCCCGGCGACGACCGATCCGCCGGCCGCCGTGGTGGATGCGCTGCTCGCCGCCAACCAGCGCGGCGCGCGCCTCGCGGCGATCTCCACGGGCGCCTTCGCCCTCGCGGCCACCGGCCTGCTCGACGGCAAGCGCGCGACGACCCACTGGCACTACACCCGCCAGCTGGCGAAGCGGTATCCGCTGGTGCGGGTGGATGAGAACGTGCTCTTCGTGGACGAGGGCGACATCCTCACCTCCGCCGGCGCGGCCTCCGGCATCGATCTGTGTCTCCATCTGGTGCGGCGCGACCATGGCGTCGGTCTCTCCAACCGGGTCGCCCGCCGCCTCGTCGCCGCGCCGTACCGCAGCGGCGGTCAGGCGCAGTTCGTCCCGCGCAGCGTTCCCGAGCCGCTCGGCGACCTGTTCGCCGAGACCCGGGAGTGGGCGCTCGCGCACCTCGCCGAGCCGCTGACGCTCGAGAGCCTGGCGCGCAACGCCCGTGTCTCAGCCCGCACCTTCTCGCGGCGGTTCGTGGAAGACACCGGCTACACGCCGATGCAGTGGGTCCTCCGGGCCCGCGTCGACCTGGCGCGGGAGTTGCTGGAGCGCTCCGACCTGGGCGTCGACCAGATCGCCGCGCAGGTCGGGCTCGGCACGGCGGCGAACCTCCGGATGCATTTCCACCGCATCCTCGGGACCTCGCCGACGGAGTACCGCCGCACGTTCTCGGCCTGAGCTCGCGCCGCTCGCCCCCGGGGTGGCGGGATCCTTGCGCATGATGGCGATCACTCTGGCGGAATGCTTGCGCGTACTGTCGTCCCAGCCACTTTCGACGGGATCGCCGACACCGGAGCATGGATGCGGTCCCACGAAAGGAACAGCATGACCCGCATCGCCATCAACGGTTTCGGCCGCATCGGCCGTAACACCCTCCGCGCGCTCCTCGAGCGCGACTCCGACCTCGAGGTCGTCGCCATCAACGATCTGACGGCGCCCGACACCCTCGCCCACCTCCTGAAGTACGACAGCTCCCTCGGCCGCCTGGGCCGCACCGTCGAGGTCGACGGGGACGCGCTCGTCGTCGACGGCCGCCGCATCCGCGTGCTGGCCGAGCGCGAGCCCGCCGACCTGCCGTGGGGCGAGCTCGGCGTGGATGTCGTGCTCGAGTCCACCGGACGCTTCACCTCCGCCGAGGCCGCCCGGGCACACCTCACTGCCGGCGCGAAGCGCGTGCTGGTCAGCGCGCCGTCCGACGGCGCCGACGTGACGCTGGCCTACGGCGTCAACACCGACGCCTTCGACCCCGCCCAGCATGTCATCGTGTCCAACGCCTCCTGCACCACGAACGCGCTCGCCCCGCTCGCGGCCGTCCTGGACGACCTCGCCGGAATCGAGCACGGCTTCATGACCACCGTCCACGCGTACACGCAGGAGCAGAACCTGCAGGACGGCCCGCACCGCGACCTCCGCCGCGCCCGTGCCGCCGCGGTCAACATCGTGCCGACCACGACCGGCGCCGCGAAGGCGATCGGCCTGGTGCTCCCGCAGCTCGACGGCAAGCTGTCGGGCGACTCCATCCGCGTCCCCGTTCCCGTCGGCTCCATCGTCGAGCTGAACACGACCGTCGAGCGCGACGTCACGCGCGACGAGGTGCTGGCCGCCTACCGTGCGGCTGCCGACGGACCGCTGCGCGGCATCCTCGACTACGCCGACGAGCCCCTCGTCTCCAGCGACATCACCGGCCAGCCGGCGTCGTCGATCTTCGACGCGGCGCTGACCCGCGTCGACGGACGACACGTCAAGGTCGTCGCCTGGTACGACAACGAGTGGGGCTTCTCCAACCGCGTGGTGGACACGCTGGAGCTGCTCGCCCGCTAGTTCACGGGGAGCCTGTTACCTCGGTCGCAGGCTCCCTCGGCGCTGGGGTCGCGGCATCGCTACGCGCTGCCCTCAGCTCCACCGCGCGGCACCTTCACCATCAGGCTCGACGGGTCGACCCAGGTGCGGAGAGCGGACGCGCGGCCGAACAGGTCGCCGTCGAGATCCACCTCCTGGGGACGGCTGAGCCGCATCACGAACTCGCGGCCCTTGAGGTAGTTCATCGCGCGCACCTCCTTGTCGGCACCCATCAGCCGTCGGCCGACGGTGGTGCGCCGGAGGACGCCGTTCTCCCAGAAGATCTTGACGGCGATCTGCACCCAGCCGACGAACCCCTCCGGGCGCAGCACGACGATGTCGAACTCCCCGTCGTCCACGGCCGCCTCGGGGAGCAGCAGGATGTTCGCGGGCAGCGACCCGCAGTTGCCGATCAGCACCGTGTGGGCCCGCACGGAGCGCACGCCCTTGTCGTCGAGCTGGTAGCGCAGGCGGAGCTCGTTCTTGTCGCGCAGCACCTTCCCGATCGCCTTCACATAGGCGAGCCAGCCGTGCCGGGCCTTGAGGTCGTCGTCGGTGGCGGCGATCATCTGGGCGTCGATCCCGACGCCGGCCATCACCAGGTAGGAGTGCTTGCGCGTCGGGCCGCTCCCGTCGCGCAGCTCGATCACGCCGACATCGATGGACCGGTTCTCTCCGTCGAACGCCGAGTCGAGGGCATGGCCCACGTCGTCGAGCGTGAGGTTCAGGTTCCGCGCGAGGAGGTTGCCCGTGCCGGAAGGCAGCAGCGCCAGCGGCACACCGGTGCCCTGAAGCTTCTCGGCGACAGTGCGGACGGTGCCGTCACCGCCGGCAGCGATGACGACATCCACGTTGCGCTCGAGCGCCTGCTCGGTCTGCCCGGAGCCCGGGTCGTCCTCGGTGGTCTCGATCCAGAGCGTCTCCGCCCAGCCGTGCCGTTCTTCGGCGGCTCGGAGCGCCTCGCGCAGGGCGGGCGCATCCACCTTCACCGGGTTCACGACGATCGCGGCGGTCCTCGTTTGCTCGGGCATTCCCCGACAGTACCGGCGGATGGTCGATGGCGGAAGCGGCCCGAGCCCTCAGCCTTTGCCCTTGCCGCCGTTCTTGCCCGGGCCGCCGCCGGGGGCGTCCTTGCCCGGTCCCTTGTCCTTCCCGGGACCTTTCTTGTCGTCCGAGGGGCTCGTCGCCGGCCCTGGATCCTCACTGGGTGTCGTGGTCTCCGGCTGGGTCGTCTCCGTCGTCGTAGCCGGAGCGACCGTGGTGGGCGGGGCCGTCACACTGGGAGTCGGGCGCGGCGTCGTGACCGTTTCGGGCTGGGCGGCGGGAGCCATCATCGAACCGAGCGCCAGTGCGGATGCGGTCACGAGGACAGCGGCCGCCGCCACACCGCCGACCAGCAGCCCGCGGCGACGAGTACGCGACGGCGTCTCGCCGCTGCGATCCGGATCCGTGCGCGCCGAAGTCGGGAGGACGCGCGTCGGCGCGGCGTCGTCTCCCGCCGACTCGCCGACCGCTGCCGCCGCCGCGCCCCCGGCAGCCCCGCCGCCGATCGCGGCCGCCACGGTCGCCGCATCCGCCGGCTCATCCGGCCGCCACCCGGCCAGCTGCGGCGCCAGCTCGCGCGCCATCACCGCCACCTCCCAGGCGGTCGGCCGGATCGACGGTTCGCGGGCCGTCATGGCGCCGAGGAAGCCGCGCCAGTCCTCCGGCAGCGACGACGGGATGCGCGGGTCGCGCGCCGAGCGGGCGGCCACCGCCTCCACGGGCGTGCCGGGGAACTCCCGGACGCCGGTCAGCGCCTCCAGCACGACGAGGCCGAGCGAGTAGATGTCCGCAGACGGCCCCGGCTCGCCGCCGAAGATCTGCTCCGGGCTCAGGTAGCCCGCGGTACCGATGACCGTTCCGACGGTCGTGATCCGCTCCGAGCCGATCAGGTGCGCGATGCCGAAGTCCGCGAGCTTCACGACCGGCCGGCCGCCGGGCACGCTCGCGTCGGCCAGCAGGATATTGCCGGGCTTGAGGTCGCGGTGGACCATTCCCGCCTCGTGGACCACCACGAGCGCCTCCGCGATCCCGACGGCGATCTCGACCGCATCCTCCGGAGGAAGCGGTCCCCGTTCGAGCCGGGAGCGGAGGTCCTCCCCGTCGACCAGCTCCATCACCAAGAAGCTCGGCGTCGTATCCCCGTCCGCTGCCAGGTGCGCGTCGTGGAGCGCCACCAGGTGCGGGTGACTCAGCCGCGCGAGCATCGTCGCCTCTGTGCGCCGCCGCGCATCGTCGACGGCGGCGCCGGAGGTGAAGACCTTCACGGCGACCTCGCGATCCAGGCGCCTGTCGTGGGCGCGGAAGACCGTCGCCATGCCGCCACGGCCCAGTCGGTCCTTCAGCTCGTAGCGGTCGAGAAGCACTCTGTCGTCCACTGCGCGAGCATACGCGCAGGATCCGTGGCCGTGAATCCGCCGACAGTCGGGTCCACCCCCGTTGCGCGGATCGGCGTTGCGGGCATGACTGGAGAAGGTGAAGCACGAACCGGAGACGCCGCGGCCGGACACGGCCGTGCTCGAGGCGTTGCAGGTCTACCGTGCGGCCGAAGCGGCGATGCGTCGCCGCACGGGGGCGGCCATGGGGATCGGCGAGAACGATCTGCTCGCCCTCCGGCTCATCCTCGACAACACGTCGGCCGGCCGACCGACCTTCGCCAAGGACATCAGCGCCTACCTCGGCGTCTCGAGCGCATCCACCACCCTGCTCATCGACCGGCTCGTGCGCGACGGATTCGTCGAACGACGGCAGAGCACCGTCGACAAGCGCTCCGTCGAGCTCGTCCCGACGCTGGCCGCGCAGGGCGACACCGGCCCGCTGCTGGCCGCGGCGCAGGAGCAGATCGCCGCCGCGACCGCCGAGCTCAGCCCGGACGAAGCGGAGACCGTCACGCGTTTCCTCACCAAGATGCGCCAGACCGTCGACCGCATCGCCGCGGAACGAGCCGCTGCTAGGCCGAAACGAACCTGAAGTCAAGGGGATTGCTAGGCAATTGAAGCAGTTGTTGTGTGGAGCGCGTCAAGGAAAGGACACTTCTCCATGAACATCCTGCTCATCGTCATCGCCATCATCGCGATCATCCTGCTGCTCACCGGAGGGTTCGTGCAGTCGCTGAACTTCCTCCTCTGGGTGGGAATCATCCTGCTCGTCCTGGCCGTGATCGTCTGGCTGGTGCGACTGCTCACCGGGAGCCGACGGGTCTAGGCCCGGAGGTCACCGGATGAGCCTCGGCGCTGGCATCTTCCTGGTCGTGGTGGGCGCGATCCTCGCGTTCGCCATCAACGTCCAGGTGGCCTGGATCGATCTCCACCTGGTGGGCTACATCCTGATGTTCGCCGGCGTCATCGGCATCATCATCGGGATCGTGCTGCTCACTCGGCGTCGCACCTCCGTCGCCACCACCCGCACGGCCGTCGATCCTGCGACGGGCGAGCGCGTGACGCGCCGGACGGGCGAGTCGGACGACATCGTCTGACACCCTCCCTTCTGGAAACGTGGAAGACCCCGTGCCTCCCGGCACGGGGTCTTCTTCTTGCGCGGTGGACGCTCACTCCATCGAGTCGAGGATCCCCACCAGGTTGTCGAACGTGGTCAGCGGGTTCAGGATGGCGAAACGCGTGTTCGGCCGGCCCGCGTGCGAACTCGGCGTGACGAACGCGCGCTGCTCCTCCAGCAGCCGGGCGGACCACACGGCGTAGTCCTCCTTGGTCCAGCCGTCGCGCTCGAAGACCACGACCGAGAGCTGGGGCCGTCGCACGAGGCGGAAGCCGTCCCGCTGCTCGATCTCCTCGGCCACTCGCTCGGCCAGCCGGATGGATGCGGTCACCGCATCGCGGTAGGCCGCGGCTCCATGAGAAGCCAGCGAGAACCAGAACGGCAGTCCGCGGGCCCGGCGGGTGAGGTGCGCCGCGTAGTCGGAGGGGCTCCACTCCGTCGTCTCGGTCAGCGTGTCGAGGTACTCGGCGTGCTGGGTGTGCGCGCGTCGCCCGGCCTCCGGGTCTCGATAGATCAGGGCGCAGGCGTCGAACGGCGCGAACAGCCACTTGTGCGGGTCGACGATCACCGAGTCCGCGCTCTCCACCCCGGCGAAACGGTGGCGGGCCAGCGGCGAGAGCATCCCCGCGAGTCCATACGCGCCGTCGACGTGCAGCCAGAACGAGAAGTCCGACTTCAGGGCGGCGATCGACGCGATGTCGTCGACGATGCCGAAGTTCGTGGATCCGCCTGTGGCGACGACCGCGAACACTGCGTCGCCGTACTCCTCCAGCGCCGGACGAACCGCATCTCCGCTCAGCACACCGCTCTCCCCCGGTGAGACGGCGACGACGTCGACATCCATCACCCGTGCGGCGGACGAGACCGACGAATGCGCCTCGGAGCTGCAGACGATCACCCAGCGACCGGCCGGGTTGCCGCGCTCGGTCCGGGCCGCATCCCGCGCCGCCACCAGGGCGGAGAGGTTGCCGAGCGTCCCGCCCTGCACGAAGACGCCGCCGGCCGTCGCGGGCAGCCCGAATTCGGCCGCCAGCCACGCCAGCACCTGGTTCTCGGCGTACACGGCGCCGGACCCCTCCAGCCACGACCCGCCGTAGACGGCGCTGGCCGAGACGACGAGGTCGAACGCGGTGGCCGCTTTCGTCGGGGCCGTCGGGATGAACGACAGGTAGCTCGGGTGGTCGGTGGTGATGCACGCGGGCGCGAGGACGTGCTCGAAGAGGGCGAGCGCGCGCTCGGCGCCGATGCCGTTCTCGGAGACGGTCTGTCCGGCCAGCCGGCGCAGCTCGTACTCCGGCAACGGCTTGTCAAGCGGGGTGTCCTCACTGAGGATGCGCCGGCGCGAGTAGTCGAGCACCAGGTCGACGAGTTCACGGGTCTCCGGCGTCACCGCGTGCATGCGGTCGTGCGGCTGAGCGGGCTGCTGAGTCATGGAACCTCCGATCGCCATGCTTTCACAAAGAACCCGCATGAGTTTGGCGCTGAACGCAACTCTCTTGCTCGTTCACCGCAGCATTCGGATATTTCGAGCGCCCAGCAACAGCCGCTCGGGCGGCCTGCTACGGTCGAGCGGGTGAGTGACACTCCCGCCGCCGACATCACCACCGACGCCGCGCTGGTCGCCCGGCTGCTCGCGGACCAGCATCCCGACCTCGACGGAGAACTCCGGCTGGTGAGCGACGGCTGGGACAACCAGCTGTACCGGCTCGGCGACCGTCTCGCCGTCCGCGTCCCGCGCCGGGAGGCCGCCGCGCACCTCATCGAGCACGAGCAGCGCATGCTCCCCGGGATCGCGGAGCGCGTGAGCGTCCGCGTGCCCGTCCCCGTTCGCGTCGGTGTCCCGTCTGCGACCTTCCCCTGGCCGTGGAGTGTCGTGGAGTGGTTCGACGGCATCGACGGCGCATCCGTCGGCGCCGCGGGCCGTGTCGGTCTGGCCGAGCCGCTGGCGCTCTTCCTCGGCGAGCTCGCCGTGCCCGCCCCCGAAGCGCCGCACAACCCGGTCCGCGGGATCCCGCTCGCGGCACGCCGAGATGCGGTCGCCACCCGGCTTCGCTCGCTGTCCGGCCGCATGGAGGTCGCCGACCTCGAACAGGCCTGGCGCGAGGCCCTCGACGCTCCCGCCTGGGACGGGCCTCCCCTGCTGCTCCACGGCGACCTGCATCCCGGCAACCTGCTGCTCGGCCCGGACGGCGATCTGACGGGGGTCGTCGACTTCGGCGACGTCACATCCGGCGACCCGGCCACGGATCTCGCCACCGCGTGGCTCACCTTCGACCGGGACGCGCGGGAGCGGTTCCGCCGTGCACTTCCCCTCACGCCCGACGCGGCGACGTGGGCGCGAGCGCGCGGCTGGGCGGTGACGATGGCGTCCGCCCTGGCCATGGCGTCGGACGACAACCCTCGGATGGCGGCGCTGGCCCGGCACGCACTCGCGCAGATCCCGGAGTAACGCCCGAGTTCCGGCCAGCAACGCCGGCTCAGGCGGCGGGCTCCTCGTCGACGGCGAGACCCAGCATCCGCAACTCCTCCTGTGAGCGCCCGGAGAGCTTGCGACCGAGCAGCGGGCGCCGGTCGGCATGCACCTTGAGGCCCTTCGGCCCGCGGGCGAGCGGCTCCTCCCATCCGCGGTACAGCGCAAGGACGCGGAAGGTGAACCCGAGCAGGAAGGCGGCCCCGACGCTCAGCCAGTACGGCACGCCCGCCTCCGAGAGCACGATCCAGACGAATCCGGTGCCGACGGCCGTCGCGACGAACCACTCGCCGCGCACGAACTGCTTGGGTGTGACACCGCTGGTTACGTCGATCAGATAGCGGCCCGCGGTCGGTGCGATCACGGCGATCGCGAGTGCGCCCACGATGGGATAGCCGGCTTCCGTCGCCCTCTGCGCTCCGATGATGGCGTACCAGGGTAGCGAGAACGACGTCATGAACTGGAAGAGGCCCTCGCGGAACAGCTGGCCGTGCGCATAGGCGATGAGGTAGCCGACGACACCGGCCGCGACGCTGAAGACCAGGTAGGCCGGGTTGACGAAGGCGGACGGTGTCTCCTGCAAGATCACGTCCCGGATGACCCCGCCAGCGATTCCGCCGATGACGGCCATCAGGATGATGCCGACGAAGGTGTAGTTGCGGTAGTGGTCCGGCCGCCGCGCGAGCAGCGCACCGTTCAGAGCGTTCGTCGTCGCCGCGATCAGGTCGATGAGGGTGCCGCCACCGGAGAGCGACCACGTGCCGAAGGTGAGCTCGGTCGGATGCATCGAAAGTCCCCTGCCCGCGACGAAGTGCCGCCGCAGACCCACGCTAACGAGGCAGGGCGGCGAGCGAGAGACAGCGCCGTCCGCGATCCCGACCGCGCCCTAGATACCCCGCTCGTGGGTGGACCCGACGACCGGCTGGCCGTCCTCATCCACGGCGATCAGGCCGGAGGAGCTGGCCGCCGCTGCCGCGAGGCGCTCGATCCAGTCGCGGTCGAGTGTCGGCGGTCGTGAGCCGCTGAACCGGAAACGCAGGGGGATGGAGGGGTCGATCCAGACGGTCGAGCGACCGTCGCCGTTCTCCGCGGTCTCGCGCCAGCTCAGAGCGAACGACTCCTTGCGGCGCAGCTTCGACACGATCACCACTTCGAGGTGCGCGAGGACGCGATCCTCGAACGTGATCATCGTGCTGCTGTCGTAGACCATGTATCCCATCGGGCACCTCCAGCCAACACCGTACGCCAAGACGCACGTTCGTTGGCTCGACGATGTCCGGCGGGATGTGCGGAGGGAAGGTCAGGCCCGGCGGTAGGCCCCGGCGGCCGGGCAGTCGAACGGGTCGCGGGCCGCGAGGCCGACGCGGTTCAGGTACTGGATGACGATGGTGTACGACCGGACGAGCGACGTCTCGGTGTACGGCACCTCGTTCGCCGCACAGTGCGCGATGGTCAGTTCACGAGCGCGTGCCAGGTGCGGCCGCGGCATGCTCGGGAAAAGGTGGTGCTCGACCTGGTGGTTGAGACCGCCCATGAGGATGTTCATCCACCATCCGCCGCGGATGTTGCGGGAGGTGCGCACCTGCTTGTCCAGGAAGCTGACGCGCGAGCCCTCGGGCAGTTGCGGCATGCCCTTGTGGTTGGGGGCGAAGGACGCCCCCATGTACAGGCCGAACACGGCGAGCTGCACTCCGAGGAACGCGAAGGCGACCCCGACCGGCATCAGCAGGAAGACGGCGCTGAGGTAGATGCCGAATCGGATGAAGATGGCGGAGAGCTCACGGCCGCGGCCGGGGACCGGCGCCTTGCCGAAGAGGGTCCGCAGCGACGTGAAGTGGAGGTTGACGCCCTCGAGCAGCAGCAGCGGGAAGAAGAGGTAGCCCTGGCGGCGCGTCAGTGCGCGCAGGATACCCGTGGACCGGGCGGCGTCCGCCTCGGTGAACGAGATCGTGTCGCGGGCGATGTCGGGGTCTTTCCCGATGGTGTTCGGGTTGGCGTGGTGACGGGTGTGCTTCGTCATCCACCAGTGGTAGCTCATGCCGACCATCCAGGTGGCGAGGAAGCGCCCGGCGCGGTCGTTGGCGGGGCCGGAATCGAACACCTGGCGGTGCGAGGCCTCGTGCGCCACGAAGGCGAGCTGGGTGAAGATGATGCCGAGCGCTCCGGCGATCAGGAGGACGAACCACGAGTCGCCCAAGAGGACGATCCCGGCGAAGGCGCCGACGAGCGCGAGGATGAGGACCGCGAACGTGGTGATGTAGAAGCCCCGGCGGCGCTCGAGGAGACCCTCGCTGCGAACCTCCGAGAGGAGTTCGCTGTACGTGCTCGTGACGGACGGCCGGCCGGAGCGGGGCTTGGTGGTCCGGATCGGACCGAGAAGGGTAGCGGTCACTCTTGACCTCCGCTGTGTCAGACGACTTCCCAGCCGAGGTGTTGGACGTTTCGCCCTAGATTCTCGAAGCATATGCGCCGTTCCTGGGCGCCAGCACCGAGATATGCCCGAAGGGGCTTGGGATCGATGCGGGACCGGCGAACCGGCCCCGCATCGAGGACCGGTCAGACCGGTCGGATGTTGGATGCCTGGAGGCCCTTGGGGCCGCGGGTCACCTCGTACTCGACCTTCTGATTCTCGGCCAGGTTGCGGAACTCGCCCTGCGACGCGATCTCGCTGAAGTGGGCGAAGACGTCGGCCGTGCCGTCATCCGGGGCGATGAACCCGTAGCCCTTCTCCGTGCTGAACCATTTGACGGTACCTGTGGCCATCGTTTCTTCCTTCTTATTTGGTGTTGGGGACCATGACGGTCCCGTTCGCCGCGCAGAGAGCGCGGACGGCTGAGCGCCACGACGGAATGGAGCGGTCGTGACGATTCGTCGGGGAGGGAGTGGCCCTCGCCGGAGAGCTGAACGGCTGATGGAGCCGGACGGAGGGTGAGATACTTTTCCTTTTTCGCGGCCGTGGCCGCGGGTACACATGCGCACACGTCACGAGGAAGGTGCGCTCAATCGACCCGGTGCGAGACGTCGTCGGCTGACCGGGTTCCCGCAAGACTACAGGACATCGGCCTCCAGCGCGCGAATCCCTCGTTTTCACCCTCCAGAGGACTGGATTGTGGACCGAGGACTGATATTCTTGAAAAGTTTCTGATCGACGCCCATGTCTCGGGCGGTATCCGATCGTCATCACATCATCAAGGGGGAATATTGAGCGACCCGACCGTGCCCGCAGACGACCACGACAAGGCTCCGGAGGGCACACCGGCCGCATCCGAGCCGACCACGCCCGAGCAGCCGGCCGCACCCGAGCAGCCCGCAGCACCCGAACAGCCGGCCGCACCCGAGCAGCCCGCCGCACCCGAGCAGCCCGCCGCACCCGAGCAGCCGGCGCCGCCGACCCAGCCGGTCGCTCCCGAGCAGCAGGCCGCCTACGCGACCGCGCCCGGCCAGCAGCCCTACCCGGGCGCCCAGCCGAACCCGTACGCGCCGCCGGTCGGCGAGAAGAAGAAGCCGGCCGTCCCGCGGTGGGTCTGGTGGGTCATCGGCGGGGCCGTCGCGTTCGCCGCCGTCGTGATCGTGGCGATCGTTCTCATCGCGAACCTGCTGGGCGGGAGCGGCGCCAAGTCGGTCGCGCAGGACTACCTGAACGACATCGCCAAGGGCAACGCCTCGGCCGCCAACAAGCTGGCGCGGGTCGACTCCTCGGAGGACGAGAACTTCCTGCTCACCAACGCCGTCCTCGGCAAGGCGCAGCACATCACGGCGCCGGTCGTGAGCCGGACACTGACCAGCCGGAGTTCCGACCTCACCCAGGTGAGCGTCACGTACAAGCTCGCGGGCAAGACCTACCGCGGGACCATCGAGCTGGATAAGGACGACAAGGGCTGGTACGTCAGCCGTGGGCTGACCTATCAGCTCCCGTTCGTGTCGTCGAGCATCCCGGGTTACTCGGTGCCCGGCGCGGACCACTCGCTGACGTCGAAGGACTCCGAGGTCGTCGCCTACCCGGGCGTCTACAGCATCGAGGCGCCGAACAAGTACTACGAGCTGGCCGGCTCCCCGAAGCTGACGGTGGCCGCCGACTCGTACCAGGTGAAGGACCTCAAGCTGACCCCGTCGCAGGCCTACCTCGACGAGGTGCAGAAGCAGGTCGACGCCCACTACGCGGAGTGCGCCACCAAGACGTCGTACTACGACGTGGAGGACTGCGGCATCGACCTCAGCTACCCGAGCAACATGGCCGTCTCGAAGTCGACGGTCGCCGTGAAGGTCGACGAGTCGCCGAAGGTCGAGATCAGCGACGACTCCGACTCCTACTACCAGTTCAAGATCGGCCCGGGGAAGTTCTCGGCCGTGATGACCGGCTCGGACTTCAGCGGCAACCCGGCGAGCGAGAACCTCACGGGCGAGGCCGGCTACATCAGTGCCGACATCAAGATCGACGACGACAAGGTCGTGGTCACCTTCAACTGACCGCGAAACGACGAAGGGCCGGGCGTCTCAGACGCCCGGCCCTTTCTTGTTGGTGACTACCAGTCGTTCCCCACGCGGATCAGCTTCTTGTTGACGAACTCGTCCGCACCGAACCGGCCCAGCTCGCGACCCGAACCGGAACGCTTGACGCCGCCGAAGGGCAGCTCGGCGCCGTCGGCCAGGACCACGTTGACGAACACCATTCCGGCCTCGATGCGGTCGGCGACGCGCGACGCCTGCTCCTTGTCCGTCGTGTACAGGTAGGAGCCGAGCCCGAACGGCGTGTCGTTGGCGATGCGCACGGCGTCGTCCTCGTCCTTCGCGCGGTACACCTGCGCGACCGGGCCGAAGAACTCCTCCTTGGAGGCGGGGTTGTCGGGCGTCACGTCGGTGAGCACCGTCGTCTCGAAGAAGGCGCCGTTGCGGCCTCCGCCGCGCACCAGCTTCGCGCCGTTGTCGACAGCGCGCTTGACCTGCTCGTCGAGGTTCTCCGCCGCCTTCAGCGACGAGAGCGGGCCGAGGGCCGAGTCCTCGCTCGTCGGGTCGCTCGCCTCGACCTCGGAGAGCTTCGCGGTGAACTTGTCGAGGAACGGCTCGTAGAGCTCGTCGATGACGACGAACCGCTTGGCGGCGTTACAGGACTGACCGCTGTTGTCGAGGCGCGCATCCACCGCGTTCTGCACAGCGGCATCCAGGTCGTCGGTCGAGAGCAGGATGAACGGGTCGGACCCGCCCAGCTCCAGCACGACCTTCTTCAGGTTGCGGCCGGCGATCTCGGCGACCTTCGCGCCGGCCCGCTCGGAGCCGGTGAGCGAGACGCCCTGGACGCGCGGGTCGGCGATGACGGTCTCGATCTGCGGGTGGCTGGCGTAGATGTTGACGTAGGCGCCCTCGGGGAAGCCGGCGTCGAGGAAGATCTGCTGGATGGCGGCGGCCGACTCGGGGCACTGCTCCGCGTGCTTCAGCAGGATGGTGTTGCCGATCACGAGGTTCGGTCCGGCGAACCGGGCCACCTGGTAGTACGGGAAGTTCCACGGCATGATCCCGAGGAGCACACCGAGCGCCGATCGGCGGACGACGGCCGACCCGTCACCGTCGAGCAGCTGGATGGGCTCATCCTTCAGGAACTCGTCCGCGTGGTCGGCGTAGTACTCGTAGATCGCACCGGCGAAGTCGACCTCGGCGAGCGCCTGCTCGACGGGCTTGCCCATCTCCTGCACGATGATCTCGGCGAGCTGCTGCCGGCGCTCCACGTGGAGTTCGCCGACACGCCGGATCAGTGCGGCCCGCTCCTGCGTGGTCGTCGACCGCGACCAGGTACGGAAGGCGTGGTCTGCGGACGCGATCGCCGCCTCCAGGTCGGCATCGCTGATGGTGTCGAAGGTCTTGACCGTCTCGCCGGTGGCGGGATTGGTCACGGCGTAGCTCATGGCGCTCCTCTTCTTCGCTGAAACGGGTCTCTTCTTCGCTGAAACGGGTGTGGCCCATCATGACAATACGGCTTCCGAAGCACCTGTGACCCGCCACATCGTCCACGAGTGCGGGCATGCCTCGACATGACGTACAGCGCGTAGGCATCATCGGCCATCTCCCCTGCGGACCCTCGCAGGAACCGTTGCAATCGGGCGACCGGAGCGTTCAATGGTGGCTGATCGAGGGAGGTGCTCGTGGACCTGCACGGGAAGAGCGTCGTCGTCACCGGCGGAAACAGCGGGATCGGGGCGGCGATCGTCCGTTCGCTGGCCGCCGCGGGAGCGGCGGTCGTCATCGACTACGTCTCGCGGCCGGAGGACGCCGCCGACCTGGTCAAGGACATCGTCGCGGCGGGCGGTCGCGCCATCGGAGTGGAGGCGGACGTCACCACGACCGCGGGCATCGACAAGCTGATCGGAACGGCGGTGGACGAGTTCGGGCGGTTGGACGCGTTCGTCAACAACGCGGGCATGGAGCTGCGGCACAGCCTGCTCGAGGTGGACGAGGAGACCTTCGCGAAGGTGATGGCCGTGAACCTCACGAGCGCGGTGTTCGGGACGCAGCGCGCGGCGAAGCGTTTCATCCAGCAGGGAACCGGCGGGGTGGTCGTGAACGTGTCCTCGGTCCACGAGGACTGGCCGATGCCCGGAAACCTCAGCTACTGCGTGTCGAAGGGCGGGATGCGGATGCTCACGCGCACCGCCGGTGTCGAGCTCGGACCTCAGGGCGTCCGTGTGGTCAGCGTCGCGCCCGGCGCGGTCGACACGCCCATCAACGCGGCCACGATGAAGGATGACGCGCTGCGCCAGAAGCTGGAGAACTCCATCCCCCTCCGCACGGTCGCCGAACCCTCCGAGATCGGGGATGTCGTCGCGTTCGTGGTCTCGGATGCCGCGAAGTACATGACCGCGACGACGGTCTTCGTCGACGGCGGCATCATGCACGGCAGCGTGGGGCTCTGACGGAGCGCGAGGGCACGCCACCGGAGAAGGAAGGAGCGAGAGCGATGACCGAACCGCACATCCTCATCCTCGGCGCAGGGTTCGCCGGGTTCACGCTCGCGCGGGACTTGCGTCGCGACGCCGCGGCCCACCGCCTGCGCATGACCGTCGTGGAGCCCGAGCCGTACCTGACCTACAAGCCGCTGCTGCCGGAGGTGGCGGGCGGCGAGACCCAGCCGCGCGACTCGGTCGTGCCCCTGCGCCGCCCGCTCAAGAACGCCGACATCGTCGCCGGGGCGCTCCAGTCGGTGGACACCGGCGCCCGGGTCGCCGTCGTGCGGACCCTCGACGGCACCGAGCGGGCGATCGCCTACGACCACGTCGTGTTCGCCCTGGGCGCCGTCACCAAGACGCTGCCCATCCCCGGGCTCGCCGAGACCGCGATCGGCTTCTCCAGCGTCGAAGAGGCGGCATATCTGCGCGACCACGTGCTGGAGCGCATCCGCTTCGCCGCCGCCACCGGCGACGCCGCCGAGCGGAGGCGGGCGCTGACGTTCGTGTTCGTCGGCGGCGGGTACACCGGCGTCGAGGCGATCGCGGAGCTGCAGCGTGTCGCGGCTGCCGAACTCGACCGCTACAGGGAGCTCGACGGCGAACGGATGAGCTGGCTGCTGATCGAGGTCGCCGGCCGGATCGCTGCCGAGCTCCCCGAGCAGCTCTCCGGCTGGACCCTGAGGCTGTTGCGCAAGCGCGGCATCCAGGTGTTCCTCCACACCGAGGTGAAGAGCTGCGAGCACGGCGACGTCGTGCTCAGCAACGGTGAGACGCATCCCACCGACACGCTCGTATGGGTGGCCGGGGTCACTCCCAACCCGGTGCTCGACCGAGCGGATGTGCCGCGCGGCCCGAAGGGGCACGTGCAGTGCAACGCCAGCCTGCAGGCGGTCCGCGACGACGGCACGCCCCTCGACGGCGTGTGGGCTCTCGGGGACGACGCCCAGGTGCCCGATCTGCTGGCCGAGAAGCAGCCCGCCTACTACCCGCCGAACGCGCAGAACGCGATCCGGCAGGCACGGGTGCTCGCCGACAACCTGCGGCGGTCGATCGCCGGCGAGAGCCTGACCGAGTACCGTCACCGTTCGCTGGGGACGCTCGCCAGCTACAGCGGCATGCGCGGGGCCGCCGTGGTGCGCGGCATCCCCCTGCGCGGCGTCGCGGCGTGGGCCGTCGACAAGGTCTACCACGCGATCGCCCTGCCCAGCCTCTCGCGTCGGTTCCGCCTCGTGCTCGGGTGGGTCGGCAATGGACTCACCCCACGCGATGCGGCGCCGGTCGGGACGGTGCAGGAGCCGCGGGAACGGTTCCGTGAGGCGGCCGCCGCGCAGGAGAAGAACTGATCGACGCCGTCCGACCCCGTTGACCCGGGAGTCTCGGGGCGTTGGATGGCCATGTGCGCGCGAACGACAGGACGCGCGAAAAGGAGAGACAGCATGACGACGGTGAGCGAGTTCGTGATCGAGCGGATCCGGGAGTGGGGCGTGCGGCGCGTGTTCGGATTCCCCGGCGACGGCATCGGGGAGTTCGACGGCGCCCTCGGCAAGGCGGAACGGGCCGGGGAGGGCGTGGAGTACATCCGTCCGACGCACGAGGAGATCGCCGCGTTGATGGCGACGGCGCACGCGAAGTTCACCGGCGAGGTCGGCGTGTGCGTCGCCACGTCGAGCCCGGGCGGGTTCCACCTGATCAACGGCCTGTACGACGCGAAGATGGACAACCAGCCCGTCGTCGCGATCGTCGGCCAGCAGGGCCTCGACTCGCTGGGGACGTTCAACCAGCAGGAGAGCCACCTCGAGCGGACCTTCTCGGATGTCGCCGCGTACGTGCAGACGATCGTATCGCCCGCGCAGGCGCAGGCCGTCGTCGACACCGCGTTCCGGACCGCGATCACCCGGCTGCAGCCGTGCGTGATCATCCTTCCGCACGACGTGCAGGGGCAGAAGATGGTGGAGCCGGGGCCCGAGATGTGGCAGTCGCGTTCGAGTGCTGTGGCGCCATCCACCGCCATCGCTCCCCCGCTGGAGCAACTGCAGGCCGCCGCCGATCTGATCAACGCCGGCGAGCGCGTCACCTTCCTGGTGGGCGCCGGGGCGAACGGTGCGACCGCGGAGGTGCTTGACGCGGCGAAGCTCGCCGGCGCCGGGGTCATCACCTCCCTCCGCGGGAAGCAGGTCGTGCCGTCGGACGTGCCGTTCCACACCCAGCAGCTGGGGCTCCTCGGCTCCCGGCCGAGCTACCACCAGATGAAGGAGTGCGACACGCTCGTGCTGCTCGGCACGAACTATCCGTACGGGCAGTTCCTCCCGGCGACCGGGCAGGCGCGGGCCGTACAGATCGACCTGCGACCCGAGCAGCTCGGCCTGCGGTACCCGACCGAGGTGAGCATCTGGGCGGACGTGAAGACCGCCCTCGCCGGACTCCTCCCCCTGCTCACCCAGAAGGAGGACCTCTCCTGGCAGGAGAAGGTCGCCGACGACATGCGGACGTGGGACGACGAGCTCGCCGCCCAGGCCGATCAGACCTACGACGACGGAGTGAACCCGCGCCGGGTGTACGCGGAGTTGAACACGCGGCTGCCCGCCGGCGCGATCGTCACCGCCGACGCGGGCACCACCGCCGACTGGTACGGCCACTACATCCGGCTTCACGACGGGATGCTCGGCGACCTCTCGGGCCGCCTCGCCACGATGATCGCCGCGATGCCCTACGCGGAGGCGGCGAAGTTCGCGTATCCCGACCGGACGGTCGTCTGCACCATCGGCGACGGCGCGTTCCAGATGCTCGGGATGAACGAGCTCATCACCATCAAGAAGTACCTGTCACGCTGGTCCGACCCGACCTTCATCGTCCTGGTGCTGCACAACGACGACCTCACGCAGGTCTCGTGGGAGATGCGCACCGAGGACGCGAACCCCGTCTGGGAGACCGCACAGACCGTCGAGTCCGTCGACTACGCCGGGTGGGCGCGCCTCCTCGGCTTCAACGGCATCACCGTGACCGACGACGACGATGTCGCCGCCGCGTGGGATGCCGCATTCGCCCACCGCGGCGTCACGCTGATCGACGCGCACACCAGCAAGAACGTCCCGCCCCTCCCCCCGCACATCACGGCCGAGTTCGCCAAGAACACGGCGTTCGCGCTGCTGAAGGGCGACCCGGACGGGCTCGGCGCCATCAAGGACTCGGCCACCTCGCTGGTCACCGAGGGCGTGGAGCGCGTGAAGGGGGTGCTGCACCGGGACCGCGGCGACGACGAGGGGTGAAGCGGCCGCCCGCCCGAGCCCGACCTACTGCATCGGGGTGTGGACGAGGGTGTGCTTGTTCCGTACTGCCTTGGGTGCGCAAGCTCATCATGGGGCGCTCTGGTCCGGGTCGACGTACCCGACGTAGACCAGGACGAATGGCGACGGATCCTTTTGGAACACGTGGTAGAAGGGCGAATTGATCTCCAGATCGTTCGCTTCCAACGTCGCCAGAAGCTGCGTGTAAACCGCTTCAGTCTGCTCCTCGAATTCACCCTTGACGATCCCTCTCAGGAGAGGGGAGACGTCGACGTACGAATGAAACAGAAAATCCTCGTGACGCGGGAAGGTGCCTTGCCGAATCGGGAGGAACGTCTCGATATCGACCATCTCGTCCATTGGCACGTTGTTGAGACTGTAGAAGAGCGGCCCCACGGGTTCGCAGCCGGTCGCCTCGACCCGGGACACGAACTCGTCGAATTGCGCCGCCATCGCCGTGTAGTGACACTTTGTGCGGTGGCTCACCACGTTCTGAAAGGAGAGTCTTTCACCGAACGTCACGTCATGAAACGGCGTGGCCATCACCGCTTCTCCACCTGCGCGTATAGGTCGAGCACGGACTCGCCGTAGAAGTCGAGGATCACGTGATAGACGCTCTGAAGACTCAATCCTTCTTCTGCCACCGCCTCCTCGATCGCGTCGTACGGCAGTGGCTCCTCGACATCCCAGTGACGATAGAAGTAGTCAGTCTCCAGCTCTACGCGCTCATGGAATTCGAATCCGGAGTGGCGATCACCGACCATATTCACACGATTACCCAGAGTGGTCATGAGGGTGAAGGTCTCCGATCCAGGAAGTCCCCGAAAGACCATCGGGCCCGTGGTGTAGTAACCGTTGTGCACCAGCACCTGGCGGAAGTAGTCGGCAGTGCCGTCGACGATTCCCAGGAGCTCGTCGCCCTCGTGAAGGTCGAGTGTGTAGCTCACGACGTTGTTCATGCTCAGCGTGCGCGGTTGGAGTTTCACGGTGAGTCCTCTTTCTCGTTGTTTCGTTCAGAACCGTTCAGGATGTGCGGCGGATAAGCCGGCAACCGCGGTCACAGGACGTACTTGGCCAGTACCCAGAACAGAGCGAGAGCCTCCGCCACCCCCACGACCCAGAGGACGATCTTCCTGGCAAGCCTTAGACGTACTTCCTTCGCCACGGGGCGAGGAGGACGCTCCCAGTAGTCACGATCCTTCGACTTCAGATAGGCGAGGTACGCAAACTCGACCGGAAGACTGGTCGTGAAGCAAGCGAAGACGATCAGCATGATGATCCCTATGCAGTTCACGAGATATTGGCCTTGTGTCAATACGCTGGGAATGATCATCACCAGCCCGAAGGTGGCCCAGTAGATTTTCGACGTATTGGACCGTGAAACAGCCAGGTAATTTCCGACGGTGCGGTTTTCCGAGTGGCCGAGCCTCAGACGGCGCCGCAACAACAAAGCGTGGAACCCGGATGCACCGCCCGTCAGAACCAACGCCGCCGCGCCGATTACGTAGAACATCGCGGGAGACAGACGGCTGGTGGCACTGTCGAATGATGAAATGACGACCGCCATAATGCTGATGCTGTACACCAATAGCGCCGACATGCTCGCCATCACAACCGAAAAGAGTGTCTGGAACCGGAAGACCGCGCGCTTGGAGACTGTAAGAATCAGCACGAAGCCGCACATGCCCAGAACGATCAAGTGAACCGTAAAGAGTGGCAAGAACAAACCAGCGCCTTCATGGAACACGAGCGCTTGAATGCCGGCGAACGTATCGAGGCTGAGGAGCAAAATGACCAGGATCGTTACACCTGGAAGGCTCGCCAGCGACGCTCGGGTATTGGCTAACGCTGTGAAATAGGCACGATTCGCCTCCGCAGCGCTTGGCGTCTTGTTCTTATTCACCGCAAATCACCGATAGGTCTTCTTGATCGCATCTTTGGCCACGTCCGTCGTGGAAGCGCCATTCACAAGACGTACTTGGCCAGGACCCAGAACGCAGCGAGAGCCACCGATACCCCCAGCACCCAGAGGATGATCTTCCTGGCAAGCCTCCGGCGCACGTCCTTCGCAACCGGACGGGGCGGACGCTCCCAGTAGTCACGATCTTTCGACTTCAGATAGGCGAGATAAGCAAACTCGACCGGAAGGCTAGTGGTGAGACACCCGAAAAGGATCAGACCACAAATCCCGATGAGGTTCGGGACGTATCGGCCTTGTGTCACCACGTTCGGCACTACGGCGATGACTCCGAAGATGATCCAGAACATCTTCGATCTGTTAGACGCGGACACTGCCAAATAGTTGCCTGCCGTGCGTTTTTCCGAGTGCCCCACCTTGAGCCTGCGCCGCAGCAGCACTGCATGCACCGCCGTTGCACTGGCAAGCAGCAATACAGCGACTAGAGCGAAGGTGCCAAACAGCGTGACAAACAGGTGCTTGTCGCGCACATATGCCGCCATGGGAAGTGTGAGCAAACACAGGCCGTAAATCATGATCGCGGCCATGGTCGCCATAACCCACGACGTCAGAACCTGAAACCTGTAGGTCAACCTCTTCAACACGGTCAAGATGAGGTAGACCGCCGAACACGCCCCGATGAGCGCCTGGTTCGCGACAGAAATCGACCTGAAAATCTCGTAGCCGCCGAGGTACGAGGGGTTCAAAGGACCGACGTTCGAGATGAAAAGGATCAGGATTGTCGGCAGCGCTAGGGCGGAAAGCATACTCACGGATCCGCGACTGTTCGCTAGGGCTATGAAGTATGCGCGGTTCGCCTCGGCGGCGGTTAGCTTCTTCGTGTTCGTCATAACCTCAGCGATACGCTTTCTTGATTTCCTCTTTGGCCAGATCTGTCGCTGAGGGACCGAACAAGTTGTTGTCGAGGGCGAAGCCGATGACAAACCCGGCGATCGCGCCAACGATCGTGCCGGCAGGTGGCAGAATCAGTGAGCCGATTGCAGCGCCTGCGCCCGCCGATACGGCCGCGCTAGCGAGATCGACGGTGGTATCGACTGCAAAATCTGCGTAGTCATGGCCGGTGGCCTCGCCGTCGCCGAAGTATTTATCGATATTGCTGCCGACCGTGAGAACGCTGCCCGCGGCGCCGAGGCCCTTGCCGTATTTGGCAAGCTTCGAGGCACCCTTCCAGCCAGTAAAATCGTCAACCGGAGATTTGAGCGCCCCCATTGCGCCTGCTTTGACAGGCTGCTTGTAGTGGTCGATCTTGAGCCCGGTGGCCTCGTTGAAGCCCTTGCCCCCGCCATAAAGGAACTGTCCGCTCTGGTTGTAGAGGAACTTCCCGCCGACCTTCAGGCGGCCCTTGTCGTCCGCCTTGATCTTCCCGCCCTTGAGGTAGTCGAGGATGTCCGCCCTCGTCGCAGCGGCCCCTAATCCATCCCCCGTACCCCCGAGCAGGTCAAGCTTCACGCCGGGCATCACGGCCGGCTCGCTCAGGCTCTTCAGCAGGGCGATGACGTCGCCTGTGGCGGCTGCCAGGTTCTCGAGCCGCCCCATGAAGAGACCCTTGGTTGCCGCAGCGAAGTCGCGCAGCGCTTTGATCTTGTCTTCCAGCTCGTGGATGTCCTTCTCGAGCTGGTTCAGCACCAACTCCAATTGAGCGTTCTTGGCCTGCAACGCTTCACTGAGCCCAGGCACTGCTGTCGACGAGTTCGCGGCACGTTCGTGGACTTCGATCTGGTGTTCGGTCGCGTCGCGCTGCTTCTTGGTCGCCGTGAGTTGCGTATTCAGCTCATCCTCTTTGAGCACCCCGAACTTGCTCACCTTGGCGTTTTCGCTCGTGTAGGTTTCGAGCTCGCCAGAGATCGAGTCGATCTCGTCCTTCGCCTCTTTGACGCACGGCGCGATGATCTGCGCGAACAACGAATCGACTGCCGTATAGCCCTTCCCGGACAGCTCCCCGGTGCCCAGAGCGGTGGTCAGACGGGCGGACGCGCTACTCAGCTTCGTCAGCACGGCGGACGCGGCTGTGAGGTTCGCCGACAGTGCGGCTTTGAGGTTTCCCGAGTCGCCGGAGTCGTAAATCAAGCCCATGACATGCCTGCTTTCTCTCGCCGCATGCGTTCCAGCTCTTCTTCGGATGACGAGCGGATGCTGCTCGCTGTCTCCTCGAAGAGCTCGGCCTGTTCATTCGCCAGTTGGCCGACGTAACTGTCGACCTCTCGTCTCGCCACTAGGCCCTTCTTCACGAAGTAGTTATCCGCGCCCATGGCGATGCCGGCTTGTTCGAACAGGGCCGTGTTCTCCCGCATCACTCGCCGGTAGTCGTCCCACTGCTCCTCAAGTACACGAATCGTCGCCAACTGTTCGGCCGTGTTGTCCTCGTGAGCCCGAATCCTCTGCTCGATCTCGACCTGCTGTGCACTCAGATGTTTCATCGCGCTTCGCACCAGCCGCTCGCGTCCTGCTTGTCCCGATCCTGGATCTCGGCCGCAAGGGCGGTTACGTTGCTCGCCTGACCTTTCACGCCGGACGCGAGTTCAGAGATGCAGTCAAGAAGTCTGTTCGCGACGCTTGATCCGTCTTGCATGCTCGAAACGTTGCTCTCGCTCAGGGTCACCTGCTGGCCTCCCCCGCTCGTGTCAAGCTCCGCGAACTCCGAGACGGCGTCCTGTGCGGCACCGACGTTTGATGCAACCTTCACGACTCACCCTTCCTGTCTTGCTGCTGGACCAACCCCCGAAGTTCAAAGAACGGGTCCACGCGGACCCGCGCCGCCTTCTCGCTCTCCTGCCCCGAGGAAAGGGCATCGGGGATGTCCGTGAGGGCACCCGCGAACTGCTTTGCCTGCGTCGTCTTGCGACGCCCGTTCTCCATCCGGTCGAGAAGATCCGCGAGAAATTCCGTATCAGCAACATCAGTGTAGCCATGATGAACAACAGTATGGATTTCAGTGGCCACAATAGGGAACGTCTCCCTATCCGGCGCCTCCCCATAGGGATGGGGACCTACCAGGTAGCGCGCGATGACCTCGTTCCGCGTGTTATCCGGTCGGAACGCTCCTCTCGCAAGAACGACGAACAAGCCGGAAGCGCTCTCGGTCTCCAGCCGAACGATGGACCCCAAGCCCAGGAGGTCGCCTGTCATTTCGAGGGTCATCGTCATCCTTCGTTCTGCTGGATGGTGGGGATGACGATCTCGGAGAGTTCGTCATCCTTTAGCGAATGGAGGACGTTCTTGCTGGCCGCCTGCCTCCGGGCCGCGAGGGGCAGGTTGTCGACGAACCGCTGCGTTCCCAGGTCGCCACCGAAGAGGAGCTGGTCCACGTTCTCTTTGAGTGTCGCGATCAAGCCGAAATTACTGTTCACCTTGGAAACGTGGTCGAACAGGATCACCTGGACGTGATCGCCGCTGGCGCCGAGAAGCTCGGCTAGCTGATCGGTCGGCAGCATGAGCTTCTCCAACACATCGGTCATGCCGTTGATCAGGATGCAGCTCGGCGTCTGTGTTCCGAACTCGGTCAGATCCGTCAGCGCCTTTTTGACCGCCTCGGCATGACTCTTCAGCGCCGCCTTTCCGATGTAGAGGCATTCGGTAGCTCCGAGAAGCGGCCTGAGCGTGTCATGAGCGTCGATGACGACAAGGTGTTCGCCGGCGATCGCATCCAGCAGACCTTCGATCACGAACGGATACGTTGACGCCGCTTGCTTCCCTGTCGCAGGGAAAATGGCCAACGCCTTACCGACAAACAGGTCGAAGCTCTCCGGCAGGGCACTGCCCTTGTTCAACCCGAGGAAGAGCTTGTTCTGGGACGCCCCGCGGGATACCCGGCTTCCGAACGCCTCCACCGTCAGCTCCTGCGGCACCATCGGGATCCGCTCCGGGCGCGCGCCCGTCCACGCTTCGCCGATGGCGGCGACCTCCTTCTCCAGGGTGTCCAGAACGGCCGCATCGTCCGCTCCGTCGCAGGGCAGGAAGATCTGGATCGCGGTCGGAGACTCGAGCTGGAGCTGGCCGCGGCCGAGGATCTCGGCCTGCATGACCCGATCACGGCCGAAGAGGGCCGCGACGTCCGCCTCATCGTTCAGATAGAGGGCGATCGAGGTCGGGATGTTGCTGGTCATATTCATGCGCATCGAGTTCGCGCGGTTCGCCGTGAGCACCAGGTACACGCCGAGTGCCGCACCCTCTCGCAGGACCTGGATGAGCTGGGCGTCGATCGCCTCCTTCCGCTTGTCCTGTGCGAGGCCGTCGTAGCCGTCGAGGACGTTCAGCAGGGTCGGGAGCGACTGGCCGGTCTTGACCGTGTACTGAGCGAGGGTTGCCACGCCGACGCTGCGGAGGAGGCTCTTCCGGTCGGCCAGCACGCCGGCGATGCGCTCCATGGCCTTCTGGAACTTCTCGTCTTCCTCCAACGTCACGATGTCTGCGACATGCGGAAGGGGCGCCAACGGGAGCAGTCCGTTGTTTCCGAGGTCCAGCAGCATGAACTGCATCTGCTCGGGAGTGTTCTGCCGGGCCAGGTTCATCACGAGCGTCTGGAGCAGCGTCGAGGCGCCGTAGCCCGGGCTGCCGAAGACGGCCGTGTGGCCGGCCTCAGCGAGGCTGAAGCGGTACACCTCCTGCGCCTGCTTGCTGGGGATGTCGAGCAGACCGAGCGGGACGCCCGGCTCCGCGTCGACGGGAGGCGACGGGATCCGGCTCCCCAGGGGCGGCAGCCACGGCTTCTCCGGGAGGACCGCCCCCGACTCCGCGGCGAGCGCCGCCAGATGCTCGACGACCGCGTCGAGCTCGCTCACCTTCTCCTTCCGGGCCTCCTGTGCCGCCTCGTCGCCGGACAGGTCACGGGTCCAGAGCTCGTACTGCCCGAAGTCGTTGATCAGGTAGATGCGCTCATCGACCGTCTTCTTCTCGGTCTTGCCCGGGTCGTAGTCGGCCCCCGACCAGGCCGACTGGAACAGCTCGTAGATCTCGTTGTTGCCGACCTGGAGATAGGCGCGTCCCGGCTCGACGATGCCGGCCGCGTCGGGGGTCTTGATGATCTCCTGCGAGTCGGAGACGTCGGCCACCTTGAGCGCGAGCTTGAAGCGGCTGTTCGACCAGATCTGGTCGTTCACAACTCCGCTGGGCTTCTGAGTCGCGAGAATCAGGTGGACGCCGAGGGATCGGCCGATACGGGCCGTCGACACCAACTCTTCCATGAACTCCGGCTGGTTGGCCTTGAGCTCAGCGAACTCATCGGAGATCAGGAAGAGATGCGGCATCGGCAGAGCCGGATACTTCGCCCCGATCTCACGGCCGTCGGAGTTCTTTCCGAGCTTGTAGAGCCGGGTGTAGCCGTTGATGTGGTTCACGTCGTACTGCGCGAACAGGCGCTGACGCTTCTGGAGCTCGGCGCGGATGGAGGCGAGCGCGCGAGCGGAGGCCGCGCCATCGAGGTTGGTGATCGACCCGAGAAGGTGGGGCAGCCGCGCGAAAAGGTTGGCCATCCCGCCGCCCTTGAAGTCGATGGGGAGGAAGCCGACGTCCTCCGGTGCGAAGTTCACGGCGAGAGACAGGATGTACGACTGCACGATCTCGGACTTGCCGGAGCCGGTCGTACCCGCCACGAGTCCATGCGGTCCGTGCGCGCGCTCGTGGAGATTCAGTTCAACGAGGTCGTCCTTCCCGCGCAGACCGAGCGGGACGGCGAGCGTCTTGGAGGTGTCCGCACCGGCCCACCGCTGGGCGACGCCCAGGTCGTCTACGTGCTTGACGTCGTACATCTCCAAGAAGGTGACGGCCTTCGGGATGGCGTTCTTCTCGACCTCCACGTGAGTGAGGTTCGCGAGCCTGCGCAGCGCCAGGTCGCGGTCGGGCGGAGTCGGATACGGCACGAAATCGCGGGCGACGTAGACGCGGTCGTCGTTCACGAGTACGCCGGCGCTCCGGTTGCGGTACTCGACGAGCGCGGACACCGTCTCGGGAAGCTGCTTGCGGTCCTCCCGGCACCAGATGACCGTGACGCCCAGCTCCGTCATGTCCTCGGCGAGGAACTCGTTGATGCCATGCCCGGCGAGGTAGGAGTCGTCGAGGATCGACAGCACGTAATGCGGGGAGAAGACCGGCTTCTCCCGGCCCGCCTGTGTCAGCGCCTGCCGTCGCTTGCTGAGGATCTGCGTGAAGCTGTTCAGGATCATGTCCCGTGTCTTCGCGTTGTGGACGAGCCCGCGGACATTGAGGCCCTGCATCGTGAAGTGCGGAAGAAAGCGCCACGGGTGCCAGTTCTCGCGATACGACTTGCCCGGAACCAGGGCGATGAAGTTGACGTCGCGATAGGACTGGAAGACGGCGAGCTGGAGCAGAAGGTTCGCCGCGGCGGTACGCACGGCGTCATCCGTGCCGACCAGCCCGAGCGTCTGCGTTCGGAGGCTCAGCGTGATCGGGACGTTCTGCTGCGTCGAGAACCGGTCGACCAGCTCGGCCACCCGTCGAGTGTCCGTGTCGTCATCTCTCTCGTTGGCGTCCGAGGTGACCGTCAAGGACGACGGAGCGTCTCCTGTCCCCAGCGAGACGTCCAGGAAGTCCTTGTTGTTGGGAAGCCGTTCATAGATCCGCGGGCCGTAGGCGGTCACCATGCGCACCAGCGCCTCGGGACCGGGCGCGTTGTAGTCACGGACGCTCTTCTCCTGCTCGCAGAGACGCGTCAGCGACGCCGTGACGTTGACGAGGTAACGCTCGTAGTCGTCCCGGCGTGCGTCGTCCTCCTTCCGGCGCTCACGCCGATCTGCCACGAACTGGGAGACGGTGAACGCGGCGGTCAGCAGGCTCAGAATGGCCATGCCGAGCATCATCAGCGGATTGCGCCCGGAGAGCACGGTGGTGGCCACGCCGACGGCGACCATTCCCAGCGGCGGGAGAAGGGCCTTCAGGATGCTGTTCTTGTCGGGCTTCTGAGCCGGCGCGATCTTGTGCACCTGCACTTTGTCGCTCGGGACCTCCAAGGTGATCCTGGGGCTCCGACGATAGTCGGGGAAGTCGGGCGGGAACTCGTCGTGCTGCTCCTGTTCGAGGAACGTGCTCCGGTCCAGCTCCGTGCCGTCGGCGAAGGTGGTCACCCTCCACTGCGCCGCACGCCTCTCGACGAGGTAGTCCGCAGTCAGGACGCGGTCGCCCACGGCGGCCGCGTGGATGATCTCACGCTCGTCCGCCCGCCGCTCGTTCACGTAGAGGAAGTCACCGCCCGTGCGAGCGATGACGGTATCGCCGTGGATGGCGACCAGGGCGTCACCCGGGGTCCTGATGCTCGCGCTGTCGGAGCCGCCGATGAGGAAATGGTCGTCGGGATCGAACACCAGGTGTGTCGATTCCGCTCGACGAGCATCCACGACGAGGAGCACGTGGTCGTTGCACTCAGTGAGGCCCGCGGGCACGGCGGCGCCATTGATGAACAGGCGATCGTTGACGACCCCGAGGGTGAGATCGTCGAAGACGGCGGACGGTCGCTCCTCGGTGAGGGGGATCGTCACGAGTTCCGCGTCGAGCACATACACGGAGAACAACACGGATCCGGCGATCAACCGGTCGTCGCGGAGCCCTCCGCCGGAGGGTCCAGTCGCCGAGACCGCGAAGAAGTCGGTGCCGGGACCCGCGCTCATCGGCTCGCTCCGAGCCGTGCGGTCAGCTCTTCGATCTTCTTGGCGTACTCGTCGAGCAGCTTCTGCTTGCGCGCACCCTCCATCGACGTGTCGAGCTTGGTCGCCTCGTAGAGGTCGGTGTACGCGAGCAGGGTCAGCTGGTCGTCACCGAGGTTCTGGGCGAGGTTGAGCGCCGTATCCAAGTCTCCCCGTGCGAGGTGGATCCAGTAGTCGAGCGTGTTGTCGTCCGTCTTCGTGGAGATGTTGTTGAGCACGGTCTGCTTCTGAACGGCCGTCAGTTTCGTCAGCTTGATCGAGCTCACGGCCAGGACGTAGCGCGCCGACTTCGGCAGATCGCTCGGGCCGTACTCCTGAAGGTCCTTCAGCGTCTGCGCATAGTCGCTGGTCAGGAAGTCGGACTGGGCCGTGATGATCGCTTCCTGCCGCGGCTGAGCCACCACGACGGATTGGTACGCCCACCATCCCGACACCGAGGCGGCCACGACGGCGACTGCTGCGAGCACCGTCGTGAGCCGGTAGCGGAGCTTCCGAACCGACACGGTCTCGCGCGCCGCTCTCGAGGCCTCCTCCGCCACTTCCCGGTCAACGAACGCAGCGATGTCGTCCACGGTCGGGAAGGAGGCGATCCGCTTGCTGAAGTCGTCCTTCAGAGTCGCCGTGCCATCGATGAGCTTCTCGAACGGCAGACGCGGATGCAGGATGCTCAGCACGAGCGCCTTGTATCCCTTCAGGAACAGCGCGTCGTCGAAGGCCATCGGCGCGAGGATCCCGACGAGGCCGCTGTGCGTCACGGAGACGCCTGCCCCCGTGATCACGATGTTCTCCGGGTGGAGGAAGGGAATTCGGAACTTGCCGGCCAGTGGCCGCAAAGCGGCCAGCTTCTGAGCGGTCTGCAGCTTCTCGAGCCGGGTGCGAGCCCCCGAAGCCGCTTGGCGGATTGTGCGCGCGGCCGCCGGAACGCGATAGGTCAAGACGGCTTGGAACTGTTCGGGAACGTCCTCCGCGAGCGTGACATGGTGACGAACGATGTCGATGGAATCCATGCGTATCTGCGCACCGGCCAGCAGTACCCGGACCGTCTCTCCGGTGCGTTCGAACTCCAACGTCTCGCGCCCATCGAAAACCCTCATACCTACCCACTTCGTCGCGGTGCTTGTGCACCTGATCTGCCGTACGCTCAGAAGTAACAGTACAGACATATAACAGGTCATAACCTGATAAGGTCACATCCTGCTCGTCTTCGAGACCGAATTCATGGGGGATCGACATGCTCAAGAAGGTTCTGATCAGCATCGGCACCGTGGCCTTGGCGCTCCTCCTCGCCGCGTCGACGAACGTGCTCAGCGCAGCCACGGCGGCCGCCCCCGCGGACAGGCAAACGATCGCCCTGGTGAACGAGGACGAACCCGCGACCTTCAACGGCGCCACTTACCTGTTCGGCAAAGAGTTCGTCAGCCTCGTCTCGAACGCCGATCAGAACAACTGGCAGGTCGTCTCACGAAGCGTCGCGGAGAGAGCATTCACCGATGAGACGGTGAGCGCTGTCGTCGTGCTTCCGAGGACCTTCTCGCATGATCTGCTGACCCTGCAGGACCTGAATCCGGTCAAGGCGACCATCGACTACCGCGTCGTCGGCGACGACGAGCTCTCCCGGGAGCGGCTCGAAAGCCGGATGTTCACCATCATCCGCGACTTCAACTCCCGGATCGTGCAGATGTACTTCGCGAGCGTCGCCTCGAACATCTCCGGGGCCCAGGTCAACATGGAGTCGGTCGTCTCCAGCCAGACTGCGCTCCTGGACAGTGTCTCCAACACGCTGCGCCCCGACCTCGAGAAGGCCGCGAAGAGCTACGACGGCAGCATCGACATGGCGACGGTGCTGCGCGGACTCAACAGCGCGTGGGTGTCGGCGCAGAACGGCTTCACCACGAACACGACGAACACGCTGACGTCCGTCAGCGACTCCCTGGGTCGGCAGCAGCCGTCGCTCTCCGCATACTTCCGCCAGCAGGAACAGATCGCGACGACGAACGTGGCGAACGGCAACACCGCCCTCAGCGATCAGAGCGCATCCGACAAGAGCTACTACGACCAGGCGTTCGCGGACCACATCGACGGGTTGCTCTCCGGCGCGGACGGCTGGAGCGGACTGGACGGCTTCTCGTCGACGGACGCGTCGGGTAACAACACGGGCGTGCTTGCGTCGCTCAGGGCGAAGGTGCAGGAGTACGACGGGATGGCCAACTCTGTCAACGGGCGCGTAGAAGTAGTCAAAGAGTCGCTCAAGCATCAGGAGGACGCACTCGCCAGGTCCCGCGCCGACCTCATGAGCTTGGAGACCCGCCTCCTTTCCGAGTACTTCGGCATCACGATGCCGATCACAGACAGCAACTACGACGTCAGCCCCGAGACCTTGACGTCTGAGATGGCGAGAAGTGCGCTCGCGCGGAAGCTGTCCAACACGTTCAGCGGAAGTGGCGCCGCTGCAGCGACCGTGGAACGCTACAAGGAGAAGATCGACCAGCTCGTCGCACTCATTCCGACGGATCCCGCCCAGTACACCGAGCTGTTCAGCGCACTCAAGGCCGCACACAACGAGTTCGAGCCCCAGCCGTACATCAGCCAGCTGGGCCTCATCCAGCATTACGCGAGGGAGAATCCGACCGGTACGGCCGCGCCGCAGCTGAATGTGGTCTCCACGTCGACGGAGCCCGCGGAGCAGTCGGTCACCAAGACGCTGCCCGTCACGGTTCCCGCCGGATCGCGTTACGCGGTGATGGTCGACCTCCCCGAGCCGCTCGAGGCCTCCCGCATGACGGTCGGCCTCGGAACCGTCGCCCCCGCCTGCGCGGACGCGACGCCGAACTGCGTGACGGTCAATCAGGCCACCGGCACGGCGACCCTCGACAACAGCGAGGGAACTGCCCCGCTCACCGCGAGTCTGACCTACATGATCGACCTGGAGGATGTCGTCGGCAGCGCCACCCTGTCGTACACGGCGCAGGACACCACGGCAGCAGAGCCCGTGCCGCCCATCAGCCTCGGGACGGATGTCTACGTCCTCGTCCCCGCCGATGCCGCCGGGACCCGGATCGCGGGCGACGATTTCGTCGCCATCACCGACTACCTGGGCAACATCCGGACCGCGGCGAACCTCCTCCAGTTCCTCTACGGTGCCCCTGACGACACCCTCGAGAGCTTCACGAGCGCGGTGGGAGCCACCGGAGTCGTTGCCGCTCACAGCGAGGAATCCGTCTCCAAGCGGTACGGCACCATCGACGCCGTCGACATCGAGAAGTACCTCAGCGACGTGGACGTGGACAACTTCCAGGCACTCGGCCAGGACAACATCGCTGCGATCATCAAGCAGATCGAAGCAGTCACGACGGAGCTGGCGTCCATCTCCGCGAACTATGCAGTTCTGGACGATCTCAGCGTGCCCGAGGGCTACTTCTCAGGATCTGTGCAGGCGCTCGAGCAGTGGTTCGCCGCAGCGATCACCAGCGTCAACGCTGCTCCGGCTCTGTGGGAAGCGAAGTCCAACACCGTGATCCAGCTGAAGACGACCGCCTGGAACGACCAGGATCCGGGCCTCTCCGAGCTGTATCTCGACGAGAACATGGGGCCGGCGCTCTACGAGACCCTCTCGCAACTGGTGGCCACGACGAGTGCGAACGCCAAGAACGTCGCGGCCAGCGCGCGGATCATCACAGACAACTCCGCGGATTTCGATGAGCTCGTCTCCAGCGTTCAGAAAACGCAGACCGAGACTCAGGCGGTCCTCGATGCGATGAGCGGAACCATCTCCACCGGTAGCTCCACCCTGGCGACGAGCAGCGACTACAGCGAGCGGTTCTCGACCGTGCTCGCCAACACGCGCGCAAACGGCGCCGATCCCGCGAAGATCTACGACTCGTTCGCGAATCCCATCACAACCACGAACAGCACCCCCAAGGCGGCGACATCCGCCCCGGCATTCGATTACACGTGGATCCCCGTCTTCCTCGCGGGCTCGTTGATCGGGGGCCTGCTGACGGTGCTGAATTCGTGGCGCCGCAAGCGAGCGCGCGGCTGATCGTCGGCCTGCACTCCCACCGATTGTCGGTTCTCGTGCCCGAAGGCAGGATGGGAGCAACGAGTCGAGGGGAGTCCGTTGTTCTCCATTGAGCCGATTCCTGGCAATCCGTGGCCGCACGACATGATGATCAGGGTCGATGACGATCTGCAGTCACTGCTGGAACTGCTGTGGCTACGCGAGGCGTGGCAGCTTCATCCGCTCGGTGACGATCTCCCGCCCGCGCTCATCGACACACCCATCGCCGTGGCTCCCGCCGTGAGGAGGTCTGCACCGACCTCGGAATGGGAGGCTGCCTGGACGCACGTCTGGGAGGAGGCGCTGCAGCACGCGGGGACCACTCCCAGCCCCGACATCTTCGAGCGTCTGCAAGCGGCTCCGAACGGCTCGCCCGATCGAGCGCGCCTGTTGCGCGAACTCGTCGGCCCCTCGTGGCGCGAGGAGATCGGCGACGACGCGTTCACGGAGGGAGCGGAGCAGTGGATGCAGGCTCAGTTCGAGCAGCGAGTACGTCCGTCGTCGGCGGGGCTGGAGGCACAGCCGGAACGCCTCTCGCTCGAGGCGCTGATCGAAGCCTGGAAGTGCGGCTTGACCACGGTGGTGCAGATTCCCTGTCGGGGCGCGTTCACCCGGCGCATCGGCCCGCACGCGATCCTCGTGACCGTCGGAACTCGTGCCGATCCCGAGCGCTACACAGAGGCGCTGCGGATCTTCTGCTGAGGGTGAGCCCTGACGATGTCCGCGTGCTCCGCTACCGGGATTCGCGCTACGAGTTCGGGGAGGTCGCCGGCGAACGCGTGACCACCGCCAGAACGTCCCCGTCGCCGATCGGGAAGTCGCCGACGACGTCGTAGGGGCCGAGGCGCAGCGGTTTGTCCTTCACCGCGAGATGCCAATCGCTCGGCATGACGATGCCGTGCTCGTCGAGCACGGTGCTGATCAGCTGCGTCAGTCGCGCCAACGTGACGGCGGCAGGCACCCGGAGGTCGAGCTGTTGAGAATTGAAGTCGATGCTGACGTCAATGTGCCGATCGGCCATGAGTCCTCCGTCGTCTCGACGCGGTCTTCCAGCCGATGAACGCCACCAGCAGGGTCAGGGGAAGGGCCGCGACGATCATCAGCGTGTACCAGAGGTCGGCGCTCTGAGAGGAACCGTCGATCGTCGTCGCGGGGAGGTCGTGTGGGGCGTAGCTCTCGAACAGCTGCGCCCGAGCGCCCGAGTAGTCCCGCAGGAAGAGCGGGTTCGCGTGCGGGGCGAAGTCCGTCGACTCGATCACGTGCGGGATGGACGCCTCTGTGAGTTCTCGGGAGGCGGCGCGCTCGTTCATCGGCGCCAGGAAGAGCTCAGCGCGCACCGGGAAGTCGATCGATCCCCCGGCACTCACGCCGTCGTTGGTGATGACCTCGGGAAGCAACTGCAGGCTGCCGTCGCCACCCGGGCCGACGCCGGGGTCGGATCCCGTGTCGGCCCAGGCCGCCGCGCCCGCAGGGGAAGCCAGGCTGAGACCCATCACGAGGGCCAGCCCGGCCAGCCCGGCGCGACGGGCGCCCCCGGCGTCAGAAGCCGAAGCTCTGCGCATCCTGAGCATCGCGCTCGGCAACGGTGTCCGCGTACTTGACCAGCTGCTTGTTGATGTCCTCGAGGAGCAGCTCGAACTGCTGCACGCTCTTGGCGAGCTGGTCGTACTGGTTCAGGTACGCCTCGAACGCAGCACCCTTCCACTCTTCGGCGATGGTGCCGTTCATGCTGTTGACCTTCTGAACCGCAGCCTCGATCTCGCTCTTCGCGGTCAAGTAGACCTGCGCCTGAGTCTTGAGCTCTTCGGGGGTGACACTGATAACGGCCACGAGGACCACCTTTCATTGAAATACACGTTCCAACGCAACATATCACACGCGGGATGAAGGTAGCCCGGATCGATGCCCGCGCCTGTCCGCAATGGCCGTCCGGGTCGTTAACGGACTCCGCCCACCGCCGGCTCCACGAATCCGTGAAGCCAGCGGTGGGCGGAGGAAGGCCCGCGCGGGTTACTGCGCGAGGGTGAGGAGCACGTCGTCGCCGGGGGCGGCAGGCACGAAGTCGGCCTCGATCTCGGCGCGGCCGAGGAGGTCGTTCATGCGGCGCTGGCGGTGCTTCGGGATGAGGGTGACGACCGTGCCCTGCTTGCCGGCGCGGCCGGTGCGGCCCGAACGGTGCAGGTACGTCTTGTACTCGTCCGGAGCGTCGGCCTGGATGACCAGGTCGATGTCGTCGACGTGGATGCCGCGGGCGGCCACATCCGTCGCCACCAGCACGTTCACGCGGCCGCTGGTGAGCTGCGCGAGGTTGCGGGTGCGGCGGGACTGGTTCAGGTCGCCGTGGAGGCTGACGGCGGGGATGCCGGCGTCCTCCAGCTGCTCGGCCAGCATCTCGGCGAACGCACGTGTCCGGGCGAAGACGAGGGTCTTGCCGTCGCGGTCCGCGAGCTGCTCGATGATGGCGCCCTTGTCGCGGTGCTCGATCACGAGCACGCGGTGATCGATGGTCGAGGACGCCTGGTCCTCGCCCGCCACCTCGTGCACGGCCGGGTTCACGAGGAACTCGTCCACGAGCTGCGCCACACCCGAGTCGAGCGTTGCGGAGAAGAGCAGCTTCTGGCCGCCCTCGGCCGTGTGACGCAGGATGCGCTGGACCGGCTCGAGGAAGCCGAGGTCGCACATGTGGTCGGCCTCGTCGAGGACGGTGATCTGCACCTCGCTGAGGTCCAGACGGCCCTGCTCGACAAGGTCCTCGATGCGGCCCGGTGTGCCGATGACGATGTCGACACCGCGCTGGAGCGCGCCCACCTGACGACCCTGCGGCACGCCGCCGTAGATCTGGGTGGTGAAGAGGCCGACGCTGCGCGCGATGGGCTGCACGGTGCGGTCGATCTGCAGCGCCAGCTCACGCGTAGGCGCCAGGATGAGGGCGCGCGGGGCGCGGCCGAGCTGACGCTTGCCGCCGGCCTTGCCGGAGTCGGCCCACAGCTGCATGAGGCGCTCGGCGAGCGGTGCGCCGAAGGCGATGGTCTTGCCGGAGCCGGTGCGGCCTCGGCCCAGCACGTCCTTGCCGGCGAGGACGTCGGGCAGGGTCGCAGCCTGGATGGGGAACGGCTTGTCGGCTCCCAGCTCGGCGAGGGCGCGGACGATGTTGCCGCCGAGGCCCAGGTCGGCGAAGGTCACGCCGTCGACGTCCTCGGCCTGGATGGCCTCCGCCTCGAGACGCTCGAGCACGACGTCGTCGGTCGGTGTGAAGGCCGGCTTCTCGTCGCGCGACGGGTAGAAGTCCGAGTCGCGGCGCGGGCGCTCGGTGCGGTCGTCGAACTGACGACGCGGACGCTCGTTGCGGTCGCTGAAGTCCCGACGCGGACGGTCGTCGTACTCGCGACGCGGACGCTCGGCACGGTCACCGAAATCGCGACGCGGACG